>NZ_BDCD01000011.1 GCF_001613325.1 Nocardia yamanashiensis NBRC 100130
ACCGCAGCGAATGCAGATCATCCGGCAGATCGGGAGCCGTCAGCGAAGTCCGCACCGCTTCCATTCCGCACCCGATATCCACACCCACCGCAGCGGGAGCAACCGCATCCTTCATAGCGATCACAGATCCAACGGTGGCGCCCTTACCCAGGTGCACATCCGGCATGACCCGCACTCCGTACACCCACTCCAGGCGCGCGATATTCCGCAATTGCTGCAACGCGGCCGCTTCGACCTCGTGCTCGTGGGCCCACATGAGCGTCTGCGCTCGTGCTCCGCGCAGCTCGACGGGAAACATCGGCTGTCCTTTCTCTCTACTGCCACACACGGTAAGTGGCGGGATCGATCGAGCGCATGTGAATATTCGCTACGACGAACAGGGGAGTGCACACATGGACCTATCCAAAGGCGCCGAGCGGCAGCCGGACGCGCCGGACCGAATCATCAACCCGCTGGCGGTGATCGCGCTGGTGGCCGCGTTGCTGGGGATCATCCCGGTCGCGATCGTCTTCGGCGTGCTGGCGCTGCGCCATCGGGGCGGCCGTGGCATGGCGATCTCCGCGCTGGTGCTCGGGGCGCTCGAACTCGTAGCGGTACTCGGCTTCTTCGCGGTGCTGGTAGGCGGCAGCAACGACACGGAGTCGGCCACGGCCTTGCCGCGTATCGAAATAACCACGACGACAAGCACTTCGGTTGCACCCACCATCGAATCTACGGTGGTTCCCCCGCCACCCCCGGCACCGACGACGGTCGAACCCCCGGTGGTGACGACGACCAAACCGCCCGCCACGGTGGCTCAGGGCGCCACGTGCACCCGGGCGCAGGTCCGCAGCTTCGGGACGGCATCCGACGGCAGCACGCTGGTCTGCGCGTCGATGGGTAGCGCCAACCCACCCCGCTGGGTCGCCATGGCCGGCACGATCGCGCCCGGTGTGCACAATGCCGGCACCGCGTGCGATCCCGACACCCAGGCGGTGGGACGCGATTTCTCGGGGCTCGCGGTGATGTGCTCGCTCGGCACCTGGCAGAGCGGCCCGTAGCGGCCACTCAGGGGTTCACGGCTCCACGAAATCGGCTGCGAGGGAGCAGAGTTTCCATTCGCCGTTGCGGCGGACGAGGTTGCCGGTGTAGTCGATGTCCTTGAAGTAGTGGCGGTATTTTTCGGGGACGTTGGTGAAGGCTTCGTGGAAGACGAAGGTGGCGGTGTCGGGGTCGGATTGGGTGACGCCGGTGACGGTGTTGGTGAAGCCGGCGGTTTTTACTTCGGGGCCGAGGGTTTTGTCGTATTGGGGGGTGTAGGTGGTGACTATTTCGTCTATGGCGTCGGCGGTTTCGGGGCAGACGAGGGAGCGGAAGCCTTCCCAGTCGCGGGCGTTGGAGGTGGCGGAGATGGCTTTGGTGACGCGGACCAGGTCGGGGTCGAGGGTGGTGGGGTCGCCGGGGGTGAGGGGCTGGTCGGGGGCGTTGAAGACCACGGGGGCGGTGAAGGGTTTGGAGCCGGTGGTGACGAGATTGGCGGCCATGGTGCGGCGCCAGGTGCCGTCGGCGATCATGGTGCGAATGGCGGCGGTGATCTGGGATTGCAAGGCCAGATCGCCTTTTCGGACGCCGACGCCGTAGCGCTCACGGGTGAAACGATGGCCGACGACGCGCAGGGTGCCGGGGTGCTCGCGGGCGTAGCCGGCCAGGATGACGTCGTCGGTGGTGACGGCGTCGACGGTGCCGGAGATCAGGTCGGCGACGCATTGGGCGTAGGTGTCGCGGGTGCTGAGTCTGACATTGCGGGCGAAACTTCTGCGGATCTTCTCGGCGGAGGTCGAGCCCTCGGCGGTGCAGACGGTGCGGCCGTTGAGATCCTCGGGCCGCTCGATGCCGGTTTCGCTCTGCCGGACCAGCAGATCCTGCCCGGCGATCAGATAGGGCCCGGCGAAGGAGACGAGCTGCTGGCGGCCCGCGGTGATCGAATACGAGGCCACCACGAAATCGACTGTGCCGGAATTCAACAGCTCCTCGCGCTGCTCGGAACGGGCTTCCCGCCAGGTGATGTGCTCGGGCCGGACGCCGAGCCGGTCCGCGATGTAGACGGCGGTATCGACGTCGAAGCCGGTCGGTTTGCCGTCGGCGGTGCGAGTGGACAGCCCGGGCTGATCGAATTTGATGCCGATGGTGAGCGTGCGCGGCGGCGGCTGCGGGGCGGGTTCGGGTTCACGGTCCTGGGCGCAGGAAGCCACCATCAGTCCGGCCGCCACCGCGGCGCTGCGCAGCACACGCTTCATCGAATCTGATCTCCCTCACGTCGGCCGATCGGAGCGAACCCGGAAGCAGAGCAACGGCTCGGGCGCCGCTTCGGCAACCGCTGAGCACACGTGTGCATCAAAGCATCACCCGCGCCAAAACATGGGGGACATCGCCGAATCTCCGCGCAATTAAACCCCGGAGCCGAGGCAACCCGCAATTTCCTGGCGACCGCAGTTACCGGTGGCGCAGCCCGTCGGCGAGCACGGCGAAGGTGCGATCGCGCAGCCCGGGATCGGAGCCCGCCGCGTGCATGGCCAGGAAATGGCCCTGCAGCAGCGTCATGAGATCGCCGATGCCGATATCGGCGCGCACCGCCCCCGCGGCCTGAGCGCGCGAAAGCAGTTCGCCGATGGCGTCTTTCATGACGGCGGTCGGCCCGGCATAGGTGGCCGGATCATGCGGCCCGAGCGCGGCCGCCAGATCGCGTTTGGCCGCCCCCTCCATGACCATGCGATCCAGGAATTCGAAGAACGCCGCCCCGGGCTCCGCGCTGCTCGCGGCCGCGCGCGCCCGTTCGGCCATGCGCTCGATGCGATCCAGCATGGCCGCCTCGAACAGCGCCTCCTTGGTGGGGAAGTGCCGGTACACGGTCCCCGGCCCCACCCCCGCGCGTCGGGCGATCTCGTCCAATGGCACCGAAACCCCTTCGGCCGCAAAGGCTTCCTGCGCGGCGGCCAGTACGCGTTCGCGATTGCGGCGGGCGTCGGCGCGCAGGGGTCGTTCGGTCACCTCAGGAGCGTACCGCCCATTGACAACCGGGGCGCACGCCCCGAATATTAACCGGGTCATACGTTCCGTTTCTGGAGGCTCCCATGTCCCACCCCGTCGAAACCGCCCGTGACCTGGTCGAAAAGCTGTTCAAGGAACTCCCCGCCCGCGACGCCGATGCCTTCGCCGCGCACCTGGCCCCGGACGCCGTCTTCGAAATGCCGTTCACCGTCCCCGGCCTGCCCGAACGCCTCGAGGGCCGCGAGCAGATCCGCGAATTCCTCGCCGCCCGTTGGGGTTCCATGTCCAGCATCGAGGTGCACGGCATCCACCCCTTCGTGCACGAAACCTCCGACCCGGCCGTCTTCGTGGTCGAGAACGAGGTGGATGTGACCCGCCCCGACCGCGGCCGCGAGCAGGTGCGCTCGTCGGTGAACGTGGTGCATGTCCACGACGGCCTGGTGACGCTCTTTCGTGACTACATGAACACCGCGCGTCTGATGTCGCTGCCCCGCGACTGACCTGCAACGATCCCGCCCGGAATACTCCTCGCCCTCGAATAGTTAGTGCATGAAGTATTTGTACGCTAAGCTTCGGTGGCGAGGAGGTGTTTCGTGGAACCGGAAACAGAGGACATGCTGCGGCTGGACCGCCAGGTGTGCTTCGCGCTGGCCGTCGCCAATCGCGCGGTGCTGGCCGTCTACCGGCCGCTGCTGGAACCGATGGGCCTGACCCATCCGCAGTATCTGGTCATGCTGGCGCTGTGGGGCGAGTCCCCGATGTCGGTCAAGGCCATCGGCGAGGCCATTCAGCTGGATTCACCGACGCTGTCGCCGCTGCTCAAACGCCTGGAAGCGGCGGGGTTCATCACCCGGCGGCGGGCCGTGAACGACGAACGCAACCTCGTGGTCGACCTCACCGACGCGGGCCGGGCGCTGCGTAAGCAGGCGGAGAAGATTCCGCCGGCCGTGGTGGAACGGCTCGGTGTGACGCTCGCCGAATTGGAGGAACTGCGTGACGTGCTCACCCGCGTGAACGACGCGGCACGTCGCTCGGTGCTGCCGGAACCGCAGAAGGGATCTCGATAATGAAGCGCCCCAATCCGATTCAGTGGATCGGCTACGCCTTCGGCCGCAAACTCCCCGACCAGCTACAGGATTGGGTGCGCAACGACCTGACCGGCGCCTGGGCGGTCCCGCGCCATATCGTGCGCGGCCTGGTTCCCATGCTGCCGATCTTCGCGCTGTTCCTGCTGCTGCCCGGCGAACTGTGGTTGCGCCTGGCGGTGATCCTGCTCGGCGTGCTGCTGGCGGTGTTCTACATCGTCGCCTACATGCCGATGAATCGCGCGCACCGCCTGGTCCGGCACGGGCTGCCGGAGGACCTGGAGAACCCGCACCGGGCGAGCCGGCGGGCGGCCGAGCGCGCCGCTTACGAGGCGCGCTACCACCATTGAGCGCTAGCTGGTGCAGGCCGAGCTGACGACCTTGGCCGCCCGCGGCGACGCACTGCCGAGGTCGGGGAAGGCCGGGGCGCTCTCGCCCAGTCCGCTCACCGCGTTCTGTTCGGCTTCCTCGCGGGAACCCGCTGCCGCCCAGCCCCATTTGCCGTCCGCGCCCTGCGCGATGGCCCCGCACCCGGCGGTGAATCGGAATACGATCTCGCAGTCGTAGTTGGCGCAGTCGCGGATGGCCGCGGCGTCGGCCGAGACCTTGCCCGATCCGGTGGACACCACCGCGGTATTCCTGAGCTGGGATATCGCGATGGTGCCGAAGGACTGGCCCGCGGCCCCGGCGGTCCCGGTGGTGATGGTCATGGCCACGGCGGCGGTGCCGAGCACCGGCGTGAGAAGGCGTGCAACCGACAAGAGAATCCCTGACGTTTCATATGGACGAACTCCGGCGATGCTAACCGCTCGCCCTGTGAACCGGCTGGGAATTCCAGGCAAACGATTCAGCGGGCTTCCGTCGGCGTGCGCGTCAGCGCCTTGCGCAGCGCGGCGAAGGCGGAGGTATTGGCGCGCTGGGTTTCTCGCAGATGGAAGGCCATCGACATGAAGCCGTGCACGGTGCCGTTCCAGCGATGGATCTCCGCCTCGATACCCGCGTCGCGCAGCCGCTGACCGTAGGCCTCGCCTTCGTCGCGCAGCGGATCGAATTCGGCGGTGGCGATATAGGCGGGCGGCAGGCCGGACAGGTCGGCGACCATGGGATTGGCGTACGGATTGGCCTTGTCCGCTTCGGAATTCAGGTACTGCTGCCAATACCAGCGCAGGTGCGCCGCGGTGGTGAAATAGCCCTCGGCATTGTCGGTGTAGGAGCCGCTGTCGGTGGCGGGGTCCAGCATCGGGTACAGGAGCAGCTGGAAGACCACGTCGGGAATGCCGTTGTCGCGGGCCTGCAATGCGGCCACGGTGGCGAGATTGCCGCCCGCGCTGTCCCCGGCCACCGCGAGCCGGGTGGGATCGCCGCCGAGGGATTCGGCATTGTCGGCCACCCAGCGCAGCACGGCGTAGGCGTCGTCGGCGGCGGCCGGGAAGCGGGCGTCGGGGGCGCGGCGGTAATCCACCGAAATCACCATCACCCCGGCCGCATTGGCCATCATGCGGCAGAACTTGTCGTGACTTTCCAAGTTGCACAGCACGAATCCGCCGCCGTGATAGAAGACCACCACGGCCGGAGTCGATTCGGCATCGAGCGGCCGGTACAGCCGCACCGGGATCTCGGGGGCGTCGGCCGGTCCCGGCACCAGCCATTCCTCCACCGCCGCAACGGAAATCGGTTCGGCTTTGACGGCGGGGCGGGCGGCCAGGAAGGCCCGCGCGTCGGCGGCGTCGAGCACCTCGGTGCCCAGCGCCGGGAACGCCGCCGACGCGGCGTCCACGAACGTCTGCCATTCGGGGGACAGGGACATGACGAGCCTTCCTGAGTTGCCTTGCGGGAGTTACATTCCGCGCGGGATGAACTTGCCGGCGGCCAGGCCGCCGTCGACGGTCACCTCCGCGCCGGTGATGTAGGCCGAAGCGTCCGAGGCGAGGAAGGCGACCAGTTCGGCGACTTCCTCCGGCAGGCCGGTGCGCTCCAGCGGCAGGGTCGGGAAGCTGCCCGGGCCGGTGGTCAGATAGGGCACCATCGGGGTGGCGATGGGGCCGGGATGCACCGAGTTGACCCGGATCTGGGCGGGCCCGAGCTCCAGCGCGGAGATCTTGGACAGGCCGCGCAGCCCCCACTTGGAGGAGCCGTAGGCGGAGTGGTTCATCAGGCCCTCGAGCCCGGCCTGCGAGGAGATGTTCACGATGGAACCGCCGCCGTTCTCGGTCATGCCCGGCACCACGGCCTGAATGCCCAGGAACGCGCCGATCAGGTTGACCTTCAGAATCCGTTCCAGCTCATCGGGAGTGGTCTCCATGAGCGGCTTCATGATGTAGATGGCGGCATTGTTGACCAGCACGTCCAGCTTGCCGAAGGTGTCGACGGCGGTGTCGACGGCGGCCTGCCAGCTCTCGGCGTCGGTGACGTCGTGGCGCACGAAAACGGCGGCGTCACCGAGGGAGTCGGCCAGTTCCTTGCCTTCGGCTTCGAGCACGTCGGTGATGACGACCTTGGCGCCGCGCGCCACGAACAGGCGCGCCTCGGCCGCGCCCTGGCCGCGGGCGGCGCCGGTGATCAGGGCGACTTTGCCGGTCAGATCAGCCATTTCGGTTCCTTCTGTCGTTGCTACTTGTTACGGAAGTGAGGGATGACCTTCTCGCCCCACTGACGAATGGTTTCCAGGCACGCCTCTTGGGGGACCGTGCCCATCTGGATCAGGCACAGGATCTCGTCGGCCCCGGCCGCCTGCAGCTGCTCCACGTAGGCGATGGCGTCGTCGGCGGTGCCGTAGGCGTGCTCGGTATTGAAGATGGCGGTCGCGCCGGTCTTCACCGGAATCTTGGCTTCGTGCAGGTAGGCGACGTGCTCGGCTTCGGCTTCGCGCATCTGGGCGACGGCGTCGGCGGTGGGGTCGACGGCCTCGTCCGGGATGGGCCCCGCACCGTAGTAGTGCTTGATGGCCTGCGCGAAGAACCGCTGCCCACGTGCGCCGATCTGAATCGCCTGCTCGCGATCGTCGAGCACGATGGTCGGGCACAGCGCCGCGAAATGATCGTTGACGACGGTCGAGACGAACCGCTCCCCGGTACGCGCGGCGATCGCGTCGTCATAGATGCGCCGCAGTTCCGCGATCTCCGCCACGCCCGCGAAACCCAGTACCAGAGCACCGATTCCGTACTCCGCCGCGAGCTGCAGCGTGTCCTTCTTGGTGCACGCCATGAACAGCGGCGGATGCGGCCGCTGCACCGGGCGCGGCAGCAGATGGTGCGGCGAGATATCCAGAAGCTCACCGTGATACTCGAATTCGGCCTCGGGGTCCTGCCATGCGGACGCGATCATCCGCAGCGATTCCTCGACCTCCTGATAGGTCCGCGCCGGATCGACTCCGCACATGGAGGTTTCGACCTCGGTGGACCCGCGCCCCGCACCCAGATTCAGCCGCCCGCCGGACAGCACGTCCAGCATGGCCGCGCGTTCGGCCGCCCGCACCGGGTGATTGAAGTTGAACGGCATGCACACGACCCCGTGCCCGATGCGGACCCGCGAGGTCTTGGCCGCGACCCAGGTCAGGAAGATCTCCGGGGCGCTCATGTGCGCGTACCACTTGAGCCCGTGGTGTTCGACCGCCCAGACCGTGTCGAACCCCATCTCGTCGGCCAGCACGGCCTGCTCGACGGAGTCGCGTAAGACCTGTGCCTCGTGCTCGGCGGTCGGATCGGTCATCTGCGCTTCGAAGATCATCGAGAACTTCATCAGAGACTCCTGCTTCCGGCCGGTCCAGGCGGCAATGCCTAACCGAAATACTTCTGCACTCATACCGGCAGGTCATCGAGTTGTCTCAGTGGCCGGGACCACACCGTGCCGCCCGGTTTCCGCAGACTTACCGTCGGTTCCACAGCCACTTCCATCGCTGCGCCGAGCTGTACGCGCGGCGCAGGGTGTCGCGAGTAGGTGAGGCCCCGCGTCGGGCGATGGTGAATCGGAAGGACGGGAATCCGTGGGACAGCTGGACGGCAAGGTAGCCCTCGTCACGGGCGGTGCGCGTGGCATGGGCGCGGAGCATGTGCGGCGTTTCGTCGCCGAAGGCGCGCGCGTCGTGTTCGGTGATGTGCTCGACGACGAGGGCAAGGCCCTCGCGGCCGAACTCGGCGACGCGGTCGCCTACGTGCATCACGACGTGACCAGCGAAAGCGATTGGACCGCCGCGGTTTCCGCCGCGGTCGAGCGCTTCGGCAAGCTGGACGTGCTGGTCAACAATGCCGGCATCCTGCGGTTCAAGAAGATCGTCGACATGACCCTGGACGAGTTCCAGCTGATCATGAACATCAATCTGACCGGCGCGTTCCTCGGCATCAAGTCGGTCGCCGCGGCCATGACCGCGGCCGGCGGCGGTGCCATCGTGAACGTGTCCTCGGTCGAGGGCTTCGTCGGCGCGTCCGGGCTCTCCGCCTACAGCGCGAGCAAGTTCGCGCTGCGCGGGCTCACCAAGTCTGCCGCCCGGGAGCTGGGCCACTCGGGTATCCGGGTGAACTCCCTGCACCCCGGCGGTATCGCCACCCCCATGACCGCCGCTGTCGCGGGCGCGTCCGGGGTGGACGGCAATACCTTCTTCTCCGAATTGCCCATTCCGCGCTGGGGCCGGCCGGTCGAGGTCTCCGAGGTGGCGCTGTTCCTGGCCTCCGATGCCTCGAGCTATTGCACGGGCGGCGAATTCGTCGTCGACGGCGGCATGTTGACCAGCTGCGGCTACTAAGGACTGAACTCTCATGGAATTCGAATTCGACGTCGTGGTCGTGGGTTCCGGTGCGGCGGGCATGACCGCCGCGCTGACCGCCGCCTATCGTGGCCTGTCGGTCACCCTGATCGAGAAGAGCCACCTGTTCGGCGGTTCCACCGCGCGTTCGGGCGGCGGCATCTGGGTGCCGAACAATCCGGTGCTGCAGGCGGCCGGGGTGCCGGACAGCCAGACCATGGCGCGCACATATCTCAAAGCCGTTGTGGGTGACCGGGTCCCGGACGCCAAGCAGCAGGCGTTCCTGGAGCACGGCCCGGAGATGTTCCGCTACATCGGCGCTCGCTCCAAGTACTGGGAGTTCGCCTACGACCGCGGCTATTCCGACTATCACCCGGAGTACCCGGGCGGTCTGGCGCAGGGCCGCAGCATCGAGCCGAAGCCGATCGACGGGCGGCTGCTGGGCGGCGATCTGCACAAGATCAACAAGCCGACCATGTCCGCGCCCGCGGGAATCGCCATCACGGTCAAGGACTTCCACGACCTGAACATGATCGCGCGCACCTGGGCGGGCAAGAAGACCGCGATCAAGGTGGGCGCGAAGACCGCGCTGAACATGCTCAAGGGCGCGCTGCCGCTGAGCCTGGGCAAGGCCCTGGCGGCCCGGCTGTGGCTGTCGCTGCGCGACGCGGGCGTGCCGGTGTGGCTCAACACCCCGCTCACCGAGGTGATCGTGGAAGGCGGCGTGGTGGTCGGCGTCAAGGCCGAGCACGAGGGCCGCCCGGTCACCATCAAGGCCAAGCGCGGCGTGGTGCTGGCCGCCGGCGGTTTCGAGCACAACCTCGAAATGCGCGAGCAGTACATCGCCGGACCGCAGAACACTGCCTGGACCGTCGGCGCGACCGAGAACATCGGCGAGGGCATCGTGGCGGGCCAGAAGGCCGGCGGCGCGGTCGATCTCATGGACGACGCCTGGTGGGGCCCGTCCGTGCGCAACCCCGACGGCCCGCCGTTCTTCATGCTGGCCGAGCGCTCGCAGCCGGGCGCGATCGTGGTCAATGCCAACGGCGAGCGGTTCGTCAACGAGTCCGCGCCGTACGTGAACGTCGTGCACACCATGTACGAGGAAGAGGAGAAGGTGCCGGGCAGCATTCCGGCGCATTTCATCTTCGACCAGAACTTCCGCGACCGGTACCTGTTCCTGGGCAACTTCCCCAAGCGCCCGCTGCCGCAGAAGTACTTCGACGCGGGCATCATCAAGCAGGCCGACACCCTCGCCGAACTGGCCGCCAAGCTGAACATCCCGGCCGACAAGCTGGCCGCCACCGTGGAGCGGTTCAACGGTTTCGCGCGCGCCGGCCGCGACGAGGACTTCCTGCGCGGCGATTCGGCCTACGACCGCTACTACGGCGATCCGACCGTCAAGCCCAACCCGACCCTGGCCCCGCTCGAGCGCGGTCCGTTCTACGCGGTCGAGATGGTGCCGGGCGATCTGGGCACCAAGGGCGGCCTGGTCACCGACGAGCACGCCCGGGTGCTGGACGACCAGGGCAACGTCATCACCGGTCTCTACGCGGCGGGCAACAATTCGGCCGCCGTCATGGGCAACGACTACGCCGGCGCGGGCGCGACCATCGGCCCGGCCATGGTGTTCGGCTACATCGCGGCCAATCACCTGGCGGATCAGGAACCGGCGGAAGCGGTTTCGGCGGCCCCGGCCAAGCGCCCGGCCCGCAAGCCCGCCGCGCAGAAGGAGCAGTGACATGGGACGGGTCGATACCAAGGTCGTGATCGTCACCGGCGGCGCGCGCGGCATGGGCGCGGCGTTCGCGCGCAAGCTGGCGAGTGAGGGCGCGAAGGTCGTCATCGCCGATGTGCTGGTGGACGAGGGCGCGGAGCTGGCCGCCGAACTCGGCGACGGCGCGCTGTTCCAGGCGCTCGACGTGACCGACGAAAACGCTTGGAACGACGTGGTTTCCACGGCCGAGGCGACCTTCGGGCCGGTGTCCGGCCTGGTCAACAATGCGGGCATCGTGCACGTCGATCCGATCGAGAAGCTGTCGGAAGCCGACTACCGCAAGGTCATCGACGTCAATCAGGTCGGCGTGTTCCTGGGCATGAAGGCCGTGATCGGTTCCATGCGGCGCGCGGGCGTCGGGTCGATCGTGAACATCTCCTCGACCGGCGGGCTCATCGGCTACTCCAACATCCTCGGCTACGTGGCGTCCAAGTGGGCGGTGCGCGGCATGACGAAAACCGCTGCGCAGGAGCTGGCTTCGGACAATATCCGCGCCAATTCCGTGCACCCGGGCATCGTCGCCACCGAGATGGTCGCCGCCTCGGAGCGGTCCGCGAGCATCGCGAAGAACCAGCCCATCGCCCGGCCGGGCACCCCCGAGGAACTCGCCAACCTGGTGCTGTTCCTCATCTCGGACGAATCCTCCTACAGCACCGGGTCGGAATTCATCGCCGACGGCGGCTTCACCACTCAGTAAGGAACAGGCCCATGAAGGATTTCCGCGGCAAGGTCGCCGTCATCACCGGTGCGGGCGCCGGTATCGGCCGGGCGCTGGCCATCGAATTGGCCCGCAACGGCGCGCAGCTGGCGCTGTCCGGCCGCAATCTCGAGAACGTCGCCGAGACCGTGGCCCTGTGCGAGAAGGAAGGCGTCAAGGCCAAGGCCTACAAGCTGGACGTCACCGATCGGGCCGCGGTGTACGCGCACGCCGACGAGGTCGTCGCCGACTTCGGCAAGGTGAACATCGTCATCAACAATGCCGGCGTCTCGCTGACCGCCAATATCGAGGACGTCACCTGGGAAGACCTGGAGTGGATCTTCGGCATCAACTTCTGGGGCACCGCGCACGGCACCAAGGCGTTCTTGCCGCACGTGATCGCCTCCGGGGACGGGCACATCGCCAATGTGTCGTCCATGTTCGGCCTGGTGGCCTGCCCGAGCCAGGGCGGCTACAGCTCGTCCAAGTACGCCATGCACGGCTTCACCGACGCGCTGCGCCAGGAAATGATCATCGCGGGCCACAATGTGGGCGTCTCCTCCGTGCACCCGGGCATGATCAAGACCGAGATCGCCTGGAAGGCACGCGCTTCCGCCAACCGCGACCGGGACGCGCTGGCCGAGAACTTCGACCGGCTGGCCCAGACCAGCCCCGAGGACTGCGCCAAGACCGTGCTCGCGGGCATCCGCAAGAACAAGCCGCTCATCCTGATCGGCAAGGACGCCAAGGCGATGAACGTCATGCGCCGCCTGCTCGGCTCCGGCTACATGAAGCCGCTGACCGCGCAGATGCGCAAGGAGATCTAGGCTCCGGAGCCGCCGCGATCCGGCCCCGGACCTACGGCCGATAGCCCCGCATTCCAGTGCGCGGGGCTATCGGCCTTTGAAATCGGTCGTGGACAACAGAATTGGAGGTGCCTGATGCGTATCGGCATGCTCATGCCGTACCTGGACGGCTTGGTGACGTCGGGTGCGTTCCTGCGCGAATTCGCCGCCGCCGCCGAGGAATGCGGGCTCGAATCGATCTGGACCGTGGAGCACGTGGTGGTGGCGGACAATTACGAACCGCTCTACCCGTACTCACCCGACGGCAAGATGCCCGGCGGCGATCTCGGCGTGCCGATGACCGACCCCCTGGAGACCCTCGCCTTCCTGGCCGCCGCCTCGCGCACCCTCAAACTCGGCACCGCGATGGTGGTCGCGCCGCTGCACAGTCCGGTGGTGCTGGCCAAGCGGGCGGCGACCCTCGACATCCAATCCGACGGCCGCCTGCTGCTCGGGCTCGGAATCGGCTGGCAGAAAGAGGAATACGCGGCGATCGGGGCCTCGTTCGCCGATCGCGGCGGGCAACTCGACGACTGCATCGCGGCCATGCGGGCGCTGTGGACGCAGTCCCCGGCCAGCTACAGCGGTAAGCATGTATCGTTCGAGCGGCAGTTCTGCCTGCCGCAGCCGGCGAGGTCGGTGCCGATCGTGCTGGGCGGCAACAGCGCACCGGCAGTGCGCCGGGCGGGCAAGGTCGGCGACGGGTGGTTCCCGTACACCATCGGCTCCGAGGACTTCGCGCGCGGCGCGGACAAGGTGCGCGAGATCGCCACGGCGGCAGGACGTTCCGGGGACGCCGTGGAAATGACCATCTGGCCGGGGTCGTTCGACTTCGTGCGCGAGTTCGAAGCCGACTACGTGCGCCCCTACGTGACCGCCGGGGCGAGCCGAATCGTGCTGACCCCGCCCATTTTCGGGCCGGAATCGCTGCTGAACGGCGTGGAATCGCTGGCCGGGTACGTGGAGCGGTACCGCAACGACGTGGTGGCGAAGCTGTGAACGCGGTCCGCATTCTCGATCGCGTCGTGCTGCCCGCCGATCGCGCCGATGACTGGCTGGCGCGCTGGCGTGCCGACTACGTGCCGGGCGCGACCGCGCGCGGTATGCGGGATCCGCAGGTGTGGCGCGAGCATGCCGGGGCGGATTCGGTTGCGTGGCAGATCATCTGGGAGCTGCCGGGGATCTACGACTTCTACGGTATGCGCGGGATGGCCGGCGCCGATGCCGCGGTGACCCGGTTCTGGGCCGAGACCGACGCCGTCGCGCTGGCGCGGGAACGGCATGTGCTGGCCGCGCAACAGACCGTCGATGCCGCACCGGCGGCCGTCGAGACGGAGGTCCGGGCATGAGTCGCTGGATAGTCCTGAGCCCGCTCCCCGGCGGCGAACCCGAACTGACGGCCCGCGCGGCCGCCGCCACCGCCACGCCGGGCGTCGCGCACTGCTCGGCCGGAGCCGAATTGCCCGGCAGCACCGGCGGTCTCGGCGCGGTGTGGGATCTGACCGCGGATATCGCACCGGTGCAGGCGCTCGGCGAACTGCCCGACGGCGCGCGGGTGGTGCCGCTGTCCCCGGTCAACTCCCGCATCGCCCGCCTCCCGCACGAGCGCCGGGTGAAGCGGACGCTGCTGCTCGGGGTGCGGCCCGGCACGCCGTCGGAGGTGGTGCAACGCTTCGAAGCCGACCTGATGGCCATGCCCGCCCACATCGCCGCCATAAAGTCCTGGGCCCTGAGCCGGGTGGCTGGCGACGACCGGTTCACCCATGTCTGGGAACAGGAATTCGCCGATCCCGACGGGCTCAACGGCGACTATCTGCTGCACCCGTACCACTGGACGCATGTGGACAGGTGGTTCGACGCCGAGATGCCCGGGTCCATCGTGCGGCCGGAAATCGCGCACCTGTACCGGTAGGCGGACGGGCCGGTGCTCGGCGTCTGAGCGCTCAGGCTCCCGCGGCCTCGCGCTGCAGCTGCGCGGTGGCCTCGGCGGTGATCTGCTCGAACCGTTCGCCCATGCGGGCGGCCAGGGCGTTCGCCGCCGACAGCGGGCGGACCATCACCATCAGTTCGTCGATCTTGCCGTCGGCGTCGAAATGCAGGAAGTCACAGCCGGTGAGCTGTTTGCCGTCGACGGTGGCCTCGAAGACCAGGGCGTGATCGCGGCCGCCGGCGTCGGCGATCTCGCGGACGTAGCGGAAGTTCTCGAACACCTGGATGACCGCGCGCAGGATGGCCGCGGTGATGGCCTTGCCCGGATACGGCTTGAAGGCCACCGGGCTGGTGAAGACCACATTGTCGGCCAGCAGCGCTTCGATGGCGGCTTCGTCGCGGGCTTCCACGGCGGCACGGAAGGGATGCATCGGGCCCCACCTCTCATAGTCAACTAATTGCATATCCAGGGTGCACGCTAGCGCCGGATCGCGGGGATGCCAAGACCCCCGCGATCGGTGCACGCGTTCAGGCCGGATTGCGCAGCTGACCCTTGAGCACCTTGCCGCCCGCATTGCGCGGCAGCTGGTCGGTGAAGACGATCTCGCGGGGCACCTTGTAGCCCGCCAGTTTGTCCCGGGACCATTCGATGATGGCTTCCGCGATGGCCTCGGCGTCATCGATGCCGGTCTGCGGGACCACCACCGCGCGGCCCACCTCGCCCAGGCGCGGGTCCGGTACGCCGACCACCGCCACATCGCGAATATCGGGGTGCTGCAGCAGGATTCGCTCGATCTCGGCGGGATAGGCGTTGAAGCCGCCGACGATGAACATGTCCTTGAGCCGGTCGGTGATGCGCAGGTAGCCGTCCGCGTCCAAGGTGCCGATATCGCCGGTGTGCAGGTAGCCGTCCGGGTCGATGACGGCGGCGGTGGCCTCCGGATCGTCGAGATAGCCGAGCATGACATTCGGGCCCTTGACGGTGATCTCGCCTTCCTCGCCCGGGGCGACCGGCGTGCCGTCGCGGGCGGTGATGCGGATCTCGGTGCCGGGCAGGGCTTTTCCGGCCGTGCCCGCGACCAGCTCGGTGGGCGCGGCGGGCGGGCACACCGTCACCACGCCGATCGACTCGGTGAGGCCGTAGGCGGTGAAAACGTAAGGAACGCCCAGCTCTTCGCGAATCCGGTCCACCAGTTCGGCGGGGACGGTCGCGCCGCCGGTGCCCGCCAGGCGCAGTGAGCCGAGCATGAAGTCCGAGCGGTCGGCGTGCAGCAGATCATCGAAAAGCGTTGGGGGACCGGCGAGTACGGTGATGCGCTCGTTCTCGATCAGGCGCAGTACCGCGCGGGTCTCGAAACGTTCGATCGGGACCATGGTCGCGGTCTTCAGCAGGCAGGCGATGATGCCCGCCTTGTAGCCGAAGGTGTGTGAGAACGGGTTCACCAGCAGGTAGCGGTCGCGCGGGCGCAAGGTGACCGCGTCGGCCCAGGCGGCGAAGACCTCCAGGGTCTGTTCGTGGGTGGCCAGTACGCCTTTCGGCGCGCCCGTGGTGCCGGAGGTGAACAGGATGTCGGAGATGGCGTCCGGGGCTACGGACTCGCTGCGTTCGCGCGCGTACTCCGGCGGGACCACCGTGCCCGGGGCCAGGAAGCCCTGCCAGGAGCTGATATCCCAGTCGTCGATGCTCTCGCCCGGCGAATCGTCCAGCAGGATCAGATGTTCCAGCTCGGGCAAGGTCACGCTGTGCTCGGCCAGCATGGCCGGATAGTCGACGCCCAGGAACTCCTGCACCGTGCACACCGCCTTGGCGCGGCTACGGCACAGCACCTCGGCCGTCTCCGCCCCGCGCAGCCGGGTGCTGATCGGCACCAGCGTCGCACCGGCCCCCAGCATCCCCAGCGCGGCCGTGATCCACCGAATCCCGTTGGGCGCCCACATGCCCACCCGGTCCCCGGCCTCGATGCCCGACGCGATGGCCGCCCGGGTCACCGCACCGACCTCCTCGGCCAGCTCGGCGAAGGTGAGCCGCCCCGCCGGCCCGGCGATGGCCACCGCCTCCGGATACCGTCGCGCCCGATCCGCCAGCAGGGCCGGAATCGTCACGATCGGAGCAGCCGCCGGATGCCTGCCCGTGGCTGCCGCATGCCGCCGATCCATGGGAACATCCTGCCGCACCCACCCCCGCGCGATGCCCCTTTTCCCAGTGCCATCCCGCTGACCGGGCGTGCCTGCCCGCCGCTCCGCGGCTTCAGCGCACGGCTCGGGAGCCGCCGGTTTCGTACGCCTGCCGGCGGTTGGGTGCGGAGCCGAATTCGGGCGTGCCCGGGGAGTTACCCCGGTCGGTACGAAATCGGTTGTCGAGTTGGAAACGTTCGTGATTTGCCGGTTCTGGTTGTCGGGCCGGTGATTTCTGCCGGTCCCGCATATACCGGCTCGGCATATGCGGGTTCAGGGTTCCGCTGATCGGGACGGGGGTTGGGGCGGGAGGGTGACTCCGGGCACGCTCGTTGTAGTGGTCCCGGTGGTGGGACGGATATGCCCGGCCGGCCGCCGGAACGGTGCGGCGGACGCTGGAGCGGTTGATGAATCCAAGACCTCGGAGGAGTGACATGAGCGCGGGAGCGGAGCTAGCGCAGCGACCGGTGGCCGACGCCGTCACCGTCGTCGAACTCGACGGTGCCTGCAAGCTGTCGCGCGAGAAGATCGGCGGCAAGGCGTGGAGCATCAATCACATGCGGGCGCTGGGATTGCCGGTGCCGCCGGGATTCGTGATCACCACCGACGCGTGGGCCGATTACACGGTACGCGGGGAGATCGCGGCGGAGATCTGGGCGCAGGTGCGGGCCGGCATCGCCATGATCGAGGCCGGGACCGGGCGGCGATTCGGGTCGGCGGAGCGGCCGCTGCTGGTGTCGGTGCGTTCGGGTGCGGCGATCAGCATGCCCGGCATGATGGACACCGTGCTCAACCTCGGCATGACCGACGAGGTGCAGCGGGCGCTGGCCGATGAGACGCGTAATCCGGCCTACGCCAACGACACTCGGGAACGGTTCGTGCACCAGTACCGGGAGACGGTGCTCGGCGACGCGGCCGGGACGGTGCCGGCCGATCCGTGGGATCAGCTGCGCGGGGCCGTCGAGGCGGTGTTCCGGTCGTGGGATTCCGCCCGCGCCAAGACCTATCGCGCGCATCGCGGCGTGCCGGACACGCTCGGCACCGCGGTGACCGTGCAGGCCATGGTGTTCGGCAATCTGGACGAATTGTCCGGCACCGGTGTGCTTTTCAGCCGCAACCCGAACACCGGCGAGGGTCCCGTCTACGGTGAATGGCTGGTCGGCGGGCAGGGCGAGGACGTGGTCTCCGGCCGCCTCACCCCGCGCCCGCTCGACGAGCTGGCCGCCACCCAGCCCGCCGTGCACGCGCCGCTCATCGCCGCCGCGCAACTGCTGGAGCGGGACGGCCGCGATCTGCAGGACATCGAGTTCACGGTCGAATCCGGGAATCTGTGGCTGTTGCAGTCGCGTCCGGCCAAGCGTTCCGCGCGGGCGGCCGTCCGCACCGCCGTCGCCATGGTCGAAGAGGGCCTGATCACCGCCGCCGAGGCGCTGCGCCGCCTCACCCCCGAGCAGGTGCGCGAAGTCCTGCGCCCCGCCTCCGGTGACACCGCCGGACTCGAGCCCCTCGCCCGCGGCGAATCCGCCTGCCCCGGACTGGCTTCCGGCATCGTGGTCACCGACCCGAACGAGGCCGAGGCGCGCGCGGAAGCGGGCGAGGACGTCATCCTGGTGCGCCCCACCACCAGCCCCGACGACCTGCACGGCATGATCGCCGCCCGCGCCATCGTCACCGAATTGGGCGGCGCCACTTCGCATGCCGCACTCGTCAGCCGCGAACTCGGTCGCCCCTGCGTGGTCGGCTGCGGCCCCGGCGTCGTGGCCGCCCTCACCGGCAAGACCGTCACCGTCGACGGCGGGGCGGGCCTGGTACTGCTCGGCGAAATCACCGCCAACCCGGTCGAACAGTCCGTACTAGACGACGTGCGCCGCCTCGCCGACTGGGCCGGCGTGGACAGCGAGCAACTCGCCGCCGCCCTCGAAAACCGCTCCGCCGATGCGGCCGAGGCGAACGGCAACGCCGCCAGCTCCACCACGGGACAGGCCGATGCCGCGGCCGATCTGGCTGCATCCGCGCCTGCTCCCGTCACCGAACTGGCCGTGCTGCGGTTGGTCGGTATCAAGGGGCGGGTGAAGGCCGACAATCTGGCCGCCAGCTTGTTCGCCGAGGTTGCTGAAATCGATTCGTGCTGTGCCGATCTGGTCAGCGCTGGGCTGGCCGCGGCGACCCCGGCCGGGTTCCGCCTCACCCCCGAGGGGCGGCCGCGTTTGGAGCAGTTGCTCGCCGCGGAGCGCGACGGTATCGACCATGCCGCCGTCACCGCCGCCTACGACGAGTTCTGTGTGTACAACGCCGATCTCAAGGTGATCATCACCGACTGGCAGATGAAGGACCCGGCCACCGTGAACGATCACGCGGACGCCGAGTACGACGCGGGTGTGCTGGCGCGGTTGAACGCCACGCACGCGAGCCTGCGCCCGCTCATCGCCCGTATCGGCGGTATCGCACCGCGGCTGTCCGGCTACCTGGCCCGGCTCGATCGCGCGGTGGAGAAGATCGCCGAAGGTGATCACACCTGGGTGGCCCGCCCGATCATGGACAGCTATCACACCGTCTGGTTCGAGCTGCACGAAGACCTGATCGGCCTGTGCGGCCTGACCCGCGCCGAGGAAGCGGCGGCCGGCCGTGCCCACTGATCCCGTGACCTCCGCTCCCCGCATTTCGCACAACCCGGCAGCGGGCGAGCGTTGGATCGAGTTCGCCCAGATCGACAATGTGCGCGATCTGGGCGGGCTCCCCGTCCACGGCGGCGGCACCACCCGTTTCGGCGTGGTGTTCCGCTCCAGCACCCTGCAACAGGCCACCCCCGAGGACCTGGCGCACCTCACCGAATTCCTCGGCCTGCGCACGGTCATCGACCTGCGCCTGCCCGACGAGGTGGAGCGCGAGGGCTACGGCCTGATCGCTGACGCGAACCTGAACATCGCGAACCTGCCGATCCGCAAGTCCCCGCAATCCTCCCTGGCCGCAAGGGATCTGGTCCCCGACAAGACCCGCGTAGACCTCACCGAACTCTACGGCCAGCTCCTCGCGGGCAGCACCGAGCACATCGTCGAAGCGGTCCGCCTCATCATCGACCCCACCCAGCAGTCGGTCCTGTTCCACTGCGCCGCAGGCAAAGACCGCACCGGCGTGCTCGCCGCCGTCCTGCTCGACGCGGTAGGCGTCCCGTCAGCCGCGATCGCCGACGACTACGCCCTCACCAACCTGCGCATGCAGCGCGTCCGCGACCGCCTCGACGCCCTGCCCTCCTACGAGGGACTCCCGCAGGCCAACACCGGCATCCTCGCCGTCACCGCCGAAACCATGCTCCGCTTCCTGGAGAACCTGCACGCGGAACACGGCGGAGCAGCCGAATGGCTACTGGCGCAGGGGCTTGCGGAAGCCGAACTGGAACAGCTCCGCCGCGCCCTGGTGGCCTGACGTTCGGCACCGCGGCGCTCCCTGGCAGCGCGGCGCGCCCGGCACTGCGGCGCTGCCTGGCACTGCGGCGCGCCCGGCACCGAGGCGCTCCCAGGCACTGCGGTGCCGCCCTCGTCATCCCGGCATGCTTTAGCCGGGATCCACACCCCAGCGAACCGTGTGGATTCCGGCCAAAAGCACGCCGGAATGACGGAGGGGAGCGGCATCCGGAGGGCGCATGGAGTTCCGCTGAGACTGCTGGCGGTGTTCCGTCATTCAGCGCCGGACCAATTGGGCTACGTCAGGCGAGTGTTTTCCCGTAGCGCGTACCGCATTCCCGGCACTGCCAGCGCGGTGAGTCGCCGTCGATGCAGCAGCCGCCCAGCGCGACCTCGCCCAGCTCCTCGAGCTCCATGAGCTCCGGTGTCGGAAACCCGTACCGGATTTCGTGTGCGCCCGAACCACATTCGGGGCAGGGTGCGTCTTCTGCTGCGGTCATGGCGCGAGCGTATCCAGACCGCTCGCGGGCCGCATCGCATTATGGTGCGGCCGGTTCCACCGTGCCGGGGCGGTCCGGCATCGGAGTTGACCGGGGCTGTTTCCGAGCATGGCGATGCCGGGGCCTTCGGTATCAGTGGGGCGCGATGACGATCTCGGCCTCGGCATCGGTGGTGATCACCGGCAGCAGGCGGGCGGCCTCTGCGATCACGTCGGCTTCGTCGGCTGCGGACAGGGGATGCCACGGGGTGATGCGGAGGGTGGAGCCTTCGAGATCCCAACGGCCGTGGACGAATCCGTCGACCAAGTACATCGGGACGCCCGCTGAGGCGATCTTGTTGATCCGGGCGCGGTCCGGGTCGCTGATGATGCGGCGGCGGTCCTGGTGGCCGAGGGCGGAGTTGTCGAAGGCGGGCAGGAAGCGGACCGGGGCGGGGAGGTCCGGGTCGGCCAGGGGGGCGTCGGGGAGATCGAAGAGTTCGCGGCCGGATTCGTCGTGCAGGACTCGGAGTCGCGGTTGCAGGCGCGTCATCACCTCGGCGAGACGGGTTGTGCCGGACCAGTTCTGGACATCGGCCACCGTGGCGGGACCATAGGCGGCCAGGTATCGGAGGATCAGGGTTTCCGGCTGTGGGGTGTCCAGGACGGGTACGCCCAGCCAATCCTCGGCGAGCGAGACCGAGACGCGGCGGTTGCTCCAGCCGCCCCAGGTCCCGGCCGCGGCGTCGTGGATCAACGGCAGCATGACGCCCACGGCGTAGGCCAGGCGGCTGGGATGATCGGTGGGGAAGGTCGCGGCGAGCAGCTTGCCGAGTTCGGCGCGGGGGAGGGTGCGCCCGGCGAGGAGTTCGGTTCCGGCGGTGGCCAATTCGTCGTGGTTCACCCCGTCCACCGCCTCGCGGAAGTACGCGGCTTGCAGCGCCGAACCGGGCACCGGCCGGACGGTGGGGTACATCCAGCGGAAATCCGCGGCGGTGGCCAGGTGCACGGTGCGACGGATCATGGTGGCGCGCACCACCGTTCGATCGTCGAGCAGCTTCGCCAGCTCCTCGTGCCGGAACCCGGTCAGGCGCGTCCACAGCCCCACGTACGGCCAGTTCGGTTCCTGTCCCTGCACGGCCACCAGGTGCTGGATCAAATCCGCCGCGGGCATATCGCTGCGTTCCAGCAGATGCTGACGCAGCAGCAGGGTGCGGTTCAGGGCGCGCAGCGAGATTTCCGTCATGCGCCCAGTCTGCGACCGAATTAGGTCTGTTCCTGTCCTAGTGGTGGGAGCATTGGATGTTGTCGCGAGGAGACGGAGGTCACCGTGCAGCAGCCGTTGCGGGCCGGGGAATTCAGGCGCATCTACGATCCCAGTGAACCGGGTGAACGCTGGTATATCAACGACCACACCGTGATTTGCGGACCGGACGACCGCTGGCACCTGTTCGGCATCACCCATCCGGAACCGGCCGACCCGTTCGACGAGCACGAGTTCGCGCACGCGACCGCCGAGCGCCTGCACGGTCCCTGGACCAAGCACCCCTCGGTGCTGACCGCCTCCGCCGCGCACGGCGAGACGCACCTGTGGGCCCCGTTCGTGGTCCGCCACGGCGCGCGCTACTTCATGTTCTACGACGGCGGGGGCGCGGATCGCACCGCCACCGGCATGTATCTGGCCGTGTCGCACGACCTCTTCCACTGGCAGCGCCACGGCGACGGCCCGCTCTTCCGCGACGGCTACGACGCCCGCGATCCCATGGTGCTGCGCCTGGGCAATCGCTGGGTCATGTACTACTGCGCCACCCGCAAGGCCGCCGGCGGCAATCACGTGGTCGCCTACCGCACCAGCACCGACCTGGTGTACTGGAGCCAGCGCAGCGTCGCCTACACCGATCCCACCACCGGCACCGAAGCCGGCAATACCGAATCGCCCTTCGTGCTGCGCCACGACGGGCACTGGTATCTGCTCATCGGCCCGCGCCCCGACTACGACGGCACCGAGATCTTCCGCAGCGACAACCCGTTTCGCTTCCATCCGCAGGACCTGGTCGGCCGCATCCACGCGCACGCCGCCGAGGTGATCGAGGCCGACGGCCGGCTGTGGGTCACCACGGCGGGCTGGGACCGCGGCGGCGTGGCGCTGGCTCCGATCTTCGCCATTCCCTCCCGGCGCAATCTCTGAGCTGGGATTCTTGAGACGGAAGTCCACCCAGTGCGGGGAGGCAGGCAATGGCCCGTATCGGTGTCATCAGCGTTTCCGACGGCCGCGACTATGTGCACGGGGGCATCGTCGGATTCATTCGGGCGGCGGAGGATCGCCTGGTCGCGGCCCTGACCACGGCCGGGCACACGGTGGTCCGCGGTCGAGAACCGGTCGGCACCAATCAACAGGCGGTGGCGGTCGCCAGACGGGTGCAGGCCTCCGGCGTGGACCTGACCGTACTGCACTACGCGGTCTGGGCCTTCCCGCATTTCACCATGCTGGCCGCCGGTGCACTGACCAGTCCGCTTCTGCTGCTGTCGAATATCGATCCGGTCCAACCGGGCATGGTGGGCATGCTGGCCGCGGGCGGCGCGCTCGATCAGATCGGCCGCGACCACGCCCGGCTCTGGGGCGACCCGGAGGATCCGGAGCTGATCGCCGAAATCGGCGCGAAGGCGCGGGCCGCAGCGGCCGTGACGAGCCTGCGCGGCAGCACCTTCGGGCGCATCGGCGGCCGCCCCATGGGCATGAACACCGCCGTCGCCGCCACCGACCAATGGCAGCGCGTGTTCGGCGTGGACGTGGAGGAGATCGATCAGTGGGAGATCGTACGCCGCGCCGAACTCGCCGACGCGGGGGAGGCCAAGGGCGCGCGAGAATGGCTGGAGCGCAATGCCGCCGGGGTGCACTACGACGGCCGCAAGCTCACCCCCGAAATCCTGGAACGCCAGATCCGCTCGTACCTGGCCATGCGCGACCTGATCGCCGAATGGCATCTGGACTTCACCGGTATCAAGGGCCAGCCGGAGCTCACCCAGTACTTCGCCACGATGGACGTCACCGAGGCGTTCCTCAACGATCCCTACGACTGGAACGGCCCCAAACAGACCCACGTCTGCGCCACCGAAGCCGATATGGACGGCGCGCTCACCATGCAGCTGCTCAAGCAGATCGCCGGTACGCCGGTGCTTTTCGCGGATGTGCGCCACTATCACGCCGACCGCGACATCTGGGATCTGTGCAATTCCGGCCAGCACGCCACCTGGTACGCGGCCCGCAGCGCGGACGCCGAGGAGAACCTGGCCAAGGTGCACCTGTATCCGGAGGTGTTCTTCTTTCCGGCCGGCGGCGCGTCGGTGCATCACCTGGCCGCGCCCGGGGAGATGACGCTGGCCCGGCTCACCCGCAAGAACGGCGCGTATCGAATGCAGTTGATGCTGGGCGCGTTCGAGAACTACGACGATCGCACCAACGAACAGCTCATGCGCCGGTCCACCTGGGAATGGCCGCACGCCTTCGCCAGACTCGACGCCGACGCGGGCGATTTCCTGTCCCGCTTCGGGGCCAACCACATTCACGCCGTCCCGGGCGATCATCGCGCCGCGGTGCGCGCGGCCTGCGCGCTGCTGGACGTCACCCTCGACGAATTCACCAGGGCGAGCTGACATGCTGCTGGGCATCGATATCGGCACCTCCGGATCCAAGGGCGTCCTGGTCGATCACGAGGGCCTGGTCGCCATGCGAGCCGAACGCCCGCACCGGGTTTCGACCCCGCGGCCGGGCTGGTTCGAGCACGACGCCGAGCAGGTGTGGTGGGCCGACTTCGTGACCATCGCCCGGGAACTGGTGGCCGCGGCCGGCGGTGAGCTGATCGATGCGCTCGCCGTGAGCGGTATCGGACCGTGCCTGCTACCGGCCGATGCCGCCGGACGGCCGCTGCGGCCCGCCATCCTATACGGGGTGGACACCCGCGCGGGCGTCGAAATCGCCGAACTGGAAGCGGAATTGGGGCCGGAGACGGTGCTGGAACGCGCCGGTTCGCCGCTCACCAGCCAGGCCGTCGGGCCGAAACTACGCTGGCTCATCCGGCACGAACCGGAGGTGTGGAAGGACACCCGGATGCTGTTGATGGCCAGTTCCTTTCTGGTTCACCGGCTCACCGGCCGCTACGTGCTGGATCACCAATCCGCCAGTCAATGCGTACCCATGTACGACCTGATGGCCCGGGACTGGGCTCGCGACTGGGCCGAATCGGTGGCCCCGGGTCTGCCGCTGCCCGAATTGGCCTGGCCCACCGAGATTGTCGGCCGCGTGACGGCCGCGGCCGCTGCCGCCACCGGTCTCCCCGCAGGACTGCCGGTCACCACCGGCACCATCGACGCCTGGGCCGAGGCGGCGGGCGTGGGCGTCCGCGACCCCGGCGACGTCATGATCATGTACGGCACCACGCTGTTCCTCACCCAGGTGCTCACCGCCCCGCGCCCGCATCCCGGACTCTGGAGCACCTGCGGAACCTGGCCCGGCACATACACTTCCGCCGCGGGCATGGCCACCTCCGGCGCGGTCACCGACTGGCTGCGCACCCTCACCGGCAGCGATTACACCGAACTGGTGGAGGAGGCCGCCCTGGTGCCGCCGGGCAGCCGCGGTCTGCTGGTGCTGCCGTACTTCGCCGGTGAGCGCACCCCGTTGTTCGATCCGGATGCGCGCGGCATGATCGCCGGGCTCACCCTCAACCACACCCGCGCCGACCTGTACCGGGCCGTTCTGGAAGGCATCGGCCACGGCGTCCGCCACAATCTGGAGGCCATGACCGCCGCGGGTGGCCGGGCCCGTCGCCTGGTCGCGGTCGGCGGCGGTACCAAGGGTGGCCTGTGGACCCGCATCGTCTCCGATATCACCGGTCTGCCGCAGCAACTTCCGGCCGATACCGTCGGCGCGGCGCTGGGCGACGCGCTGCTGGCGGCCGAGGCGATCGGCCTCGGCACCGCGCACTGGAATCCGGTGATCGACACCATTCAGCCCGATCCCGCGCACACCGCCCGCTACGAGCCGTACCACCGCCACTACCGCGCCCTCTACGAATCCACCCGTGCCACCGCGCATTTCCTGGCGGCCGAGCAGCATCGCGCGGCGCACTAGTCATCCCGGCGAACCGTATGGATTCCGGCTGAAAGCATGCCGGAATGACGAGGGGTCAGTCGTCGTCGCGGGTCTTCGCGGCCGGGGGTTTGCCTGTCACGCGGATGACCCCGGCGTCCAGGTCCAGGTCCAGCCGCGGGCGCACCGGTTCGCCGGTGCTGTCCGAGCTGTCGTCCTTCTCGATCTTCTTCCCGAAGAGTTCGCCCATGATGCCCACGCCTCCACGATAGTGAGCGCCCCCACCTACCGCCGAATTGGAAGGGGTGCTCCAATTGATGTGAAGCGAACATTCCAATTGAAAGGCGTTGTGTGATGGACGTAGTCAATGTGCACGCGCGCAAGCTCCCCGTTCCCGCCGGGAAGGTCGCCGACCTGCTGGAAACCTTCGGCAGCGGCGACGCCGACCGGGTCTGGCCGGGCCGCCCGTTCCCGGAGATGCGCGTCGAACAGCCCCTCGGCATCGGCGCGGAGGGCGGGCACGGCGGCGGCACCTACACGGTGGTCGGCTACCAGCCGGGCCGCTGGATTCGCTTCCGCTTCACCGGCGCTCCGGAGATGGCCGGCTTCCACGAGTTCACCATCGAGCCCATCGACGAGCAGACCACCGAACTGCGCCACACCACCGCCATGCGCCTGCGCGGCCTCTTCCCGCTGCTGTGGCCGATCGCGATTCGCGCGCTGCACGACGCCTGCCTGGAAGCGCTGCTGGACCGCGTCGAGCGCGAACTCACCGGCGCGGTCCGGAAACCGCATCCGGTGGGCTGGTATCCGCGGCTGCTCTTCCGGCTCGGCGTGATGTGAAGTGAATTTGTTTCAACATCTGGCCGACCGGCGCTCATCCCCGGGACACACCGCCGCCGGGATGGTATTACTTGCCGGTGGCATGGACTTTGCGGCTCAGCGAGAGTGAAGAGGCTGCGCTGACCGCGCAGGCGGTGATGGAAGGGCGATCCAAACAGGAGATCGTCCGCGACGCCCTCCGGACCTATCTGGAACGGCAGCGCGCCTGGGACGATTTCCTGTCCGACGATCCGGTCGTCTACGGATAGTAGGTATCCCGCACCTCCGCGTAGCGCTGCCGGATCGCCGCCCCGAGACCGGCTGCCGCGGAATGGAATTCGACGGCGGGCGGGGTCAGCCAGCGCGGCGGCCGCGGACCGCCGCGCAGCGCCCAGGCGGCTTGGCGGGCCGCGCCCAGCGCCACGTACTCACCCGGATTCGGCACCGCCACCGTGCGCCCGAAAATGGTCGCCGCGGCATGCGCGATGAGCCGGGACCGCGACGCCCCGCCGATCAGCAGAATGCGGCGCGGCACCGTGGGCAGCCGGTCGAAGGCGTCGGCGATATTGCACAGCATGCCCTCGATGGCGGCCCGCGCCAGATGATGCGGGCGCATGGTGTGCGGTCGCAGCCCGTGCAGGCTGCCGGTGGCGTGCGGCAGGTTCGGCGTGCGCTCACCGGTCAGATAGGGCAGCAGGATCAACCCGTCGGCCCCCGCGGGCGATTGCGCCGCAAGCACTTCCAGCCCGGACACGTCGGTGCCCAGCAGCACGGCGGTGGCATCCAGCACGCGCGCGGCATTGAGCGTGCAGACCAGCGGCAGATACGCCCCGGTGGCATCGGCGAAACCGTTGACCGCGCCGGAGGCGTCCGCGCTGGGCTGCGCGGCGCGGGTGAAGACCGTCCCGCTGGTGCCCAGCGACACCACCACATCGCCGTCCTCGATGCCCAGACCCAGTGCGGCGGCGGCATTGTCGCCGGTGCCCGCCGCGACCAACCGGCCGCCCGGGGTGTGCCCGGCCACCTCGGCGGGCGCCAGCACCCGCGGCAGCGCGGGCGTGCGGCCGCGAAAAGCCAAGGACAGCAGATCGGTTCGATAGTGCCCGCCCGCTGGTGACCAGTAGCCGGTGCCGGAGGCGTCACCGCGATCGGTGGTGGGCTCGGTGGCCGGATCGCCGCCGCGCAATTGCCAGGTCAGATAGTCGTGCGGCAGCATGACCCGCTGCGTCCGGTCGGCCAGTTCGGGTTCGTGGTCGGCGAACCAGCGCAGCTTGGCCACCGTATGCGCGGCCAGCGGCACCGAACCGACCGCGTCCGCCCAGGCCTGCGGGCCGCCCAGCTCGGCCACCAATTGCGCGGCGGCCTCGGCGGAGCGGGTGTCGTTCCACAGCAGCGCGTCCCGCACCGGATTGCCCGCCGCGTCCAGCACGATCAGGCCGTGCTGCTGCCCGGCCACCGCGATCGCCTCCACATCCCGCATCATGCGGTCGCAGGCGGTGCGCAAGGCGTCCCACCACAGGTACGGCGGCACCTCCGTCCCGTCCGGGTGCGGAATCTGCCGCTGCCGCAATACCGTTCCGGTATCGGCGTCGCACACCACCAACTTGCAGGACTGCGTGGACGAATCCACTCCGGCAACGACCGTCATTGGCCCCTACCCGTCTTATCGCGCCGCCCGCCGCCCGGGGTGCAGCTGAATCTTGCGGCCGGTGCCCGCGCGGAAGGTGCGCAGCGCCTCGTCGAACTCGTCGAGCGAGAAGTCGTGGGTGATCATGGTTTCCGCGTCGATGACGCCTTCGCCCATGAGATCCACGGCCCGGCCGAAACTGTGCAGGACCGCCATCGAACCCACGATGGTGATCTCGTCGTTGTAGATGCGGAACGGCGAGACCGCCGCCCGCGCCGTCGCCGCGGCGACGCCGAATTGCTGATAGGTGCCGCCCCGCCGAACCCGGGTCAGCCCGTCCTCCATAGCGGCCACCGAGCCGCTGCATTCGATGACGATCTCCCAGCCCTCGGGCCGGTCCAGATCGTCGGCGCCGACGGTGGCGGCGTCCGCGCCGAGCGTGCGCGCCACCGCGAGCCGGTTGGGATTGGTGTCCACCACCGATACCGAGGCCGCCCCGGCCGCGACGGCCAATTGCGTCATGAGCAGGCCCATGGTGCCCGCCCCGTAGATCAGATAGTGCGTGCCCAGTTGCCGGGGCAGCCGGTCGAATCCGTGCACGGCGCAGGAGAGCGGTTCCACCAATGCGCCGTGCGCGGCCGGGATATGCCCGGGTAGCCGATAACAGTTGGCGGTGGGCGCTTTCACGTATTCCGCCATGGCGCCGTCGACGGTATCGCCGATGGCGCCCCAGTTCTCGCACAGATTTCCGCGCCCGATCGCGCAGTAATGACAGCGGCCGCAGAACAGCGAGGGATCGACCGCCACCCGATCGCCCACCCGTACGCCGGCGGTTTCCGGGCCGAGTGCCACTACCTCCCCGGCGAATTCGTGTCCGGGCACGATGGGATAGGGCGTGGGCGGGAATTCCCCCTCGGTGATATGGATATCGGTTCCGCAAATCCCGACCGCGTCCACTCGTATCACCGCTTCGCCCGGACCGGGTGCGGGATCTGGGACAGTTTCGACCGAGAACCGGCCCGGCTTCTCGACGACCAACGCGCGCATAGTAATAACGATGCACCCGACTCCCGGGTAACCGGCGCTTTTTACCCAATAGCAATCGAATGGTCAGGGAAATAGGGGATCAGGGGAGCGATCGATACCAGAAGGCGGTCGTCGCCACGTGCGCGTGATCGAGGGGTAGGTAGTGCCCGTCCTCGCGCCAGCCCAGCGCCTGCACGGTGGCGCGCAGTCCGGTGTCGAAACAGATGGGGTCGGGAATGTGCCAGCGGTACATGCCGAATCGCTGGTGCGGTTCGTAGATGCGGTCGCGCGGCTGCACCTGCACCAGGCCCAGATATGGGGTGGAGTAGGGCAGTTGCGCGCCGTTGAGATCGAAATTCCAAGCGCCGCCGAAATAGTCCTCGGTGCCGGTGCCGCAGATGGTCGGGAATTCGGAGTCGTCGTCCAGATAGAACTTCAGCTCGCCCTCGCCCCACCAGCCCGGAACGCGGGGTTCGATGGCGAGATACGTTCCGGCATAACGGCCCGGACCGCCGGCGACTTCGACGATGGGATGCACGGCCGGATTTCCGAGTGGATCGCTGCACCGCCAGAGTGCGTGCAGATAGCCGGAAGTGTCCGGAACATCCTCTTCCAGATAGGTGATCTGATAGTAAACAGGTACCGACCGGTCGGAGCCATTGTGCAGGGTGATCAAGGCGTGCGAGCGGAACGGCATGGGCCAGTAGCTGTTCAGGCCGCCCGCCGGGGCCACCACGATCAGCTGCGAATTCACCAGCGCCAGCTGATCCCAGCCATTGCAGAAGAAGTCGCCCAGCGGCACCGCCACCGCGGGTTCGGGGCTGCCGTCCCAATGCATCTGGAGGGTGAAGTGCCGCAGCAGCGTGCGGTCGGTGGTGAGCCACAGATGCCGGATCACACCGGGGCCGGAAATATCGGCGAGCGTGGCGGTTTCACCCGGCGCCAGGTCGATGGACGGTGAAACCTTCCAGCCCCGGCCCAATCCCGCCGCCGCGAACGCCCCGGTACCGGCGATGGCGCGGCCACCCGCCCCGGGCGCGCCGGTCGGATTCTCCGCGCTGACCGAGCGGGTGCGCCGCCCATCGAGCTGCCAGATCTCGTGCACCATGCGAATTTTCGCATGCGCATCGGCTATATGTCTGCGGACATGCCAGAACACGACAATGCCGGCGCCGCCCCACACGCGACACCGGCATCCGAACCGGCTGCTTATCCGAACGGACCGGACCGCTCGACCAGCCGGTAGGTGAGCTTGCCCGTCACATCGCCGTTGAGGCCCAGACCCTGCTGCACGAACGTGGCCATCGAACCGTAGGAGGCGTTGATCTGGTTCAGCGCCGCGTCCAGGAATTCCCGCTGCACGCCGAGCACCGGCTCGAACAGCGTCCGGTCCTGCACCAGGCCCTGCGCCACCAGCGCGTCCAGGGTGGCCTTGTTGCTGGCGGCCAGCTTGTCGTTGGACAGCAGGTAGTTGGCGTAGATGTCGTTGTTCGAGGTGCCCAGGATGCTCATCAGGATCGCGGTCAGCACGCCTGTGCGGTCCTTACCCTGCGTGCAGTGGTACAGCACCGGGCCGTTGGCGTCGGCGATGCTCCGCAGCGCGGTCGCCAGCTGCTGCCGCGTGGTCGCGTCCGTGATCATCCACTTGTAGTAGTCGACCATGTACTTCACGGCCTTGCCGTCACCGAGCACCTGCTGCTGGTACGCCGGGCCGCCCTGCACGGCCTTGGCGAAGAACAGGTAGAAGTCGTTGGCCGGATCGTAGATCGGCAACGTCTGCACCGGGATCGAGGCCGGGATCTTGTCCGGGTTGGCCGCCCGCTCGGTCGGCGAACGGAGATCGATGATGTTGGTGATGCCGGCGGAGACCAGCGCCTGCTGATCGGCGTCGGTGAGGCGGTTCAGGGCGTCGGTGCGGTACACCAGGCCCGGCTTGATCTTGCCCGCGGTGGCCGAAACCCCGCCGATGTCACGGGCGTTCGGGGCGGCCTGCAACGCCAGCGGGGCATTGGCCGGAGCCTGGTGTGCGATGCCGGGGACGGCCGGGGCGGCGAACGCGGGTGTGACCGCGATCGGGCCCGCGGCCAGGAGTACGGCGGCAACACCGGTGAGGGTGCCGCGTACAGCGCGCGAATACGTCACTAGCGATATTCCTTTCCAAAACGGACCGGGCAGTGGGTGCCCGGCCCGGGTCACAACCGAACGCCGCACCGGATTGCGGCGCGGCGTTCGAAGTCGGCCGCGGCGACATTGCCGCCGCGGGGTAGCGGAACGGGATACAGCGGGCGAACTCCCGGCGCGGGTCCCGGTGAGCGGTGTCGCTCTTGCGGATCGGGCGGTGACCCCGGTGGATCGCCGCCCGGGCCCGCATCAGTCGGCGTCGGCCAGCAGGGTGATGGTGCCGGCGGCGCCGTCCACCCGGACCCGCTGTCCGTCGCTGAGGCTGGTGCTCGCGGTCTTGGTGTCCACCACGCAGGGGACCCCGAACTCGCGGGCCACGATGGCGGCATGCGAGGCGGCGCCGCCGATATCGGTGACCACCGCGCCCGCGTAGCCGAACATGGCGGTGTGGCCGGTGTCGGTCACCGAGGCGACCAGGATGTCGCCGGGCTCGATATCGTCGTCGAGGGACAGCACCCGCTTGACGGTGCCCTCCACCACGCCCGGGCTGACGCCCAGACCGGTCAGGGTGCCGCCGATCGGCAGCGCGCCGGAGACCTCTTCCGGCTCCCATTCACCGTTCACCACATCGGGCATGCGCACGCCCTGGTAGCGGGTGCGCTCGGCGCGGCGGCGGGCCACCCGTTCCTTCAGATCGGCCGGGGCCCACAGGATCTCGTCGAGGGTCAGGAACGCCGAATCCTCGATCTCGGTGAGCCTGCCGGCCTTGATCAGGCGGGCGGCGCGCTCCTGGGTGGCCAGGCGCAGGCAGTTGGTGACGCGCACCACGGCATCGCGGGCGCGTTCGCGGTAGACGGTCGCGCCGACGGCCATCTTGGCGGTGCGCGAGGTCGGGTCCGGCACCGGTTCGCGGTGCGGCGCGGGCATTTCCGCGGCCCGGCCGGCGGCGGTCACCAGCAGTTCCGGGCGATCGCCGAAGGTGGCGTTGATGAGCTCGCACTCACCCGGGCCGCGATGGCCGATCCGGGCCAGTTCCTCGTCCAGGGCCCGGGCGAACTCGGGCGACTTCTCGCGCGCGGCGGCCACGTCACCGGACTTGGCGACGCCCTGCAGACCGGAATCCTTGCGGCACAGGGCCGCCAGGCGCTCCACGGCCAGCATGGTCTTGGCCGACTCCAGGCGCTCCAGGTTGATCTTGACTTCGCCCTTGTGGGCGGCGGTGGCGGCGCCGGTCATCATGACGCCGATGGAAGCGGCCTGCCACGCCTGGTTCAGGCGGTCGCGCCACAGCAGGGCGCGGGCGTGCAGCTGCTCATCGGTCAGCTCGGCGATACCGTCGCGGTCGATGGCCTCCGCGTGCGCGGCGGCATTGATCAGCTCGGCGGTCTTGGCGTAGCTCATGGCGGTGCGGGCGACCCGGCCCATCGCCTTGAAAGTGCCCGCGCGCTTGGCCATTCCGGTCGGCATGGCGGGGCGGCCCTTGGGGTGTAGCTCCACATCGCCGATGGCGCCGTACACGTCGCGGCGCACGCTCTCCTCGTCCCATCCGGGCATGTTCTCGGCCGAGAAGACGCCGATCGAGGCATTGATGTACATGTGATGCCCGAGCACGCCGGTGACCCGGGAAACCCAGTGCTCCAACGCGATTCCCTCGATGGCGATCATATTGCCCATGGCCTCGTTGCCGAGCCGGATGGCACCCGCTTGCAGATCGATGGTCAGCGGGGTGAGCGGGCCGGGCAGCGCCTCGGAGGTATTGGTGGCGGTGAACACCGGGATGCGGTCGTCGATGAGATCGTCGAACTCGCCCTGAAGACCCTCCGGCGCACCGGATTTCAGCGCGTAACCGTCGGAGGTGGGCGCGTTCTGCGGCACCACGTGCGCGGGCAGCGGGATCGCGCCGGTGCGGCTGCGGAACCCGGAACCGGCCGCCTTGCGCCCGTGCAGGCCGCGCGCCACATCGACGATCACTTCGTTGGCGGTCCAGCCGTAGCGGAAGCCCCACTCCTCGCGGGCCGCGGTGGTGTCCAGGCGCGGCCGGTTCGCCGCCGACTTGGGCAGCCACGGCGTGTACTTCACGCCCGCCTCGCGCAGGATCCGCTTCACCTCGACGCCGGAAACCTCACCGGGAGCGGCCAATTCGACGATGCCGCTGCGCTGCGACAGCGCGGCCTGCACCAGGAAGCGCTCCAGATCGTCGTAGTGCAGCACCTGGAAGCCGTCCTTGCCGGCGGTCAGCGATTCGAGCGTGCGCCAGCCGGCGCCGTCGATGCGGCGACCGGCGACCAGCGCGGTCCGCACGATCAGCGCGTCGGCTCCGCTCGCGGTGACGGCGCGCTCGACCGAATCCTGGCCCGCCGCAACGGGAACCACCAGCCGCACCCCGGCTTCGGCGGCCGCCTGCGCGATACCGGCCACCGCATTGCCCGCCAGGTGCACCACGGCGTCCACGCCCGTGACGGCCCGCGCGCAGGTCCGGGCGTCGGCCGGATCGCCGACGGTCTGCTCGACCCGCGGATCGACATAGCGATCCCGCTGCCGGTCCAGCCCCGTGACCTCGTGCCCGGCCGCCAGCAGCATGCGCGCCACGGCCTTTCCGCTGGGCTCGGTGACCCCGGTGACCAGAATCCGCATTGACTCTCCTCCTCATGAAGCGCCCCCAACCACAAGTGACGCCGTTCACACACCATCGGTGGTAGGCAGGCCCGGCACGGGTCGCAGTCCCGGTCAACGGGATCACCGAGTCGCTCAGCAAGATGCGGCGCTAGGGCAGCCCCGGTCGGGCGGGCACCGTCGTACCCATGACAGTGCGGAATTCGGTGACGCCCCGCGCGGCGAGCACGGTGAACAGCTACGACCTCGAGACCGACGTGCTGGTCGTCGGCTACGGCGCGGCGGGCGCGGCGGCCGCCTTCGAGGCCGCTCACACCGGAGCCCGGGTGCTCGTCGTGGACCGTGCGGGCGGGCCCGGCGGCGCTTCCGCCATGTCCGGCGGCGAGATCTACCTGGGCGGCGGCACGCCCATCCAGATCGCCTGCGGGTACAACGACACCCCCGAAGCCATGGCCGCCTTCCTGAAGGCCGCTCTAGGCACCGGCGCGGACGCGGTCAAGATCGACGAATACTGCGCGGGCAGCGTCGAGCACTTCCAGTGGCTGGTCGACCGCGGCGTCCCCTTCAAGCCGAGCATGTGGGACGCCCCCACCTGGGTTCCGCCCACCGACGACGGCCTCATGTGGCTGGGCGAGAACAGCTGGCCCTTCACCGAACTCGCGCATCCCGCCCCGCGCGGCCATCGCCCCACCGCCAACGACTTCGGCGGCAAACTGCTGATGGAATGCCTCACCGCCGCCGCCGAATCGGCCGGTGCGACAGCGCAATTCGATACCTACGTCACCGCGCTCATCGTCGCCGACGGCGATGCTGCCGCTGCCGCTGCCGGCGACCCCGACCAGGCCGCCGGGCGTCACCCGGCCGTCGCCCCGCGCGTGGTGGGTGTGGTGGCCCGCCGCTACGGCAAGGAACTCACCATCCGCGCCCGCCGCGGCGTCGTCCTCACCACCGGCGGCTTCGTCGACAACGACCCCATGCTCGCCGACCACGCCCCCGAACTCCTCGGCCACACCAAGGTCAGCGCCGGTACCGACGACGGCAGCGGCATCCGCATGGCCCAGGCCCTCGGCGCGGCCGTCCGACACATGAACGCCGGCCAGATCGGCATGTCCCTCATCCCCGGCCTGGCCGCCCGCGGCATGGTCGTCAACGGCCTCGGCCGCCGCTTCATCAACGAGGACACCTACCCCGGCCGCATCGGCCAATCCGCCCTCTACCGCAACAATATGGGCGGCAGCTGGGCCGGCACCGACACCGCCGTCTGGGTGATCGTCGACGAAACCGGCTTCGAAGACGTCCCCGAACCCCAGCGCTGGGGCGTCCAGCCCACCCACGTCGCCGAAACCCCCTCGGAACTCGAAGAACTCACCGGCCTCCCCACCGGCTCCCTGGTCGACACCATCCGCCGCTACAACGAACTCGCCACTGCCGGAACGGATCTCGACCACCACAAATCCCCGCGCTGGCTGCGCCCACTGGTTCCGCCGCTGGCCGCCATCGACGTGAAGGCCGGTATCCGCCCGCCCGCCGAATCCGGCGACCGCCGTGGCACCGGCGCCTCGGTCTTCACCCTCGGCGGCCTGCACACCGACCTCGAAGGCCACGTCCTGGATCTCGACGCCCGCCCCATCCCCGGCCTCTTCGCCGCAGGCCGCGCCGCCAGCGGCCTACACGGGTTCGGCTACATCTCGGGCACCTCCCTCGGCGATGGCACCTTCTTCGGCCGCCGAGCCGGCACCGCCGCTGCCCGAAACGCCTGACGGTTCCTCTGCTCACGCCCCCGGAAAGTGAAACGCCAACCCGGGAAACCCTGCCCTTCATGATCAGTGGCACATGAGTGAGGCGACACGCCGGAAACCCCCTCACTCATGTGCCACTCAACCTCGAACGTCTTTCGTTCTGTTGCTCGAGAAGTCGACAACGGCCGTAACGACGCCGGAAGGCGAGAGAACGGCACCCGTCAGGGGGACCACAGCCGGGGACGGCACCCGACGCAACCACACTATTTCGTTTCCGCTCTGCGGACCCCACCGCGACCCGCCCACCGACGCCCTCGAACAAGGCGTGTCGCTGTCCATCCAGCCCCCACTCGCCGGTAACACTCACCTGATGAGCAACGAGCCGCGCTCCAGCGATTCGCCCGTGCCCGAATCTCACGACGACCTGCGACCGCACCCCGGCGACGAGCTGATCCCGGAGTCCGGCGCGGACATCGTTGCCCCGCCGGTCGATTCGCCCTCCGAGCCGCCGGAGGAGAAGGCACCGGAGGAGCCGGCAACGGCATCAGCCGTAGCGATCTCCACGGCAGGCATATCGGGCCGGGCGCGGGCCTGGGGTGCGGTGCTGCGGGTCGAGCGGAAGCTGCGGCCCAGCTATCCCGGGCTGCTGGTGGCGGCGGTGTTCTTCGCCTGGTCGGTATCGCCTTCGCTGTTGCCGCGCAGTTGGATCTTTCAAGGTTTGGTGAGTGGGGTCAGCGCGGCCATCGGGTACGGCGTGGGGTGCGTGCTGGCCTGGGCGGTGCAGAAGTGGGTGCTGCCGCGGTTTCCGCGGGAGGCGGGGGCGATCGGGAAGTTCTGGCATCCGCCGTTGCGGACCCGGGAGATCAGCCGGTTGGTGATCCTGGTGGCGCTGCCGGTGCTGGCGGCGCTGATCCTGGCGCGGTCGGCGCGGTGGCAGCGGGATCTGGAGATCCTGATGGGGATGACGCCCGATACGACGTCGAGCTATCTGCGGACCGAGCTGGTGGCGGCGGGGACGCTGGCGTTCGTCATCGCGCTGTACCGCCTGGTGCGGTGGTTGCTGCGCACGGTGATCCGGGTGCTCAATATCGATTGGCGGATTCCGCGCGTGGTCGCCGTGCCGAGTGCGGTGGTCGTGGTGGTGGTGCTGGCGGTGCTGCTGTTCCAGGGCGTGCTGGCGAAAGCGTTCTTCTCGGTGGCCAATTCGGCGTTCAGCCTGCGGAACGGGAAGACGTCGGAGTATGCGGTGCAGCCGCAGATTCCCGAAAGGTCCGGGAGCCCAATGTCTTTGGCTGGGTGGGACACGCTCGGTTCGGAGGGGCGGTGGTTCGTGGCCAATGCGCCCAGTTCGGATCGGATCGCCGGGGTGACGGGCAAGCCCGCGAAGGAACCGATCCGGGTGTACGCCGGGCTGGAGTCGGCGCAGACGCCGGAGGACATCGCGGCGTTGGTCGTGCAGGAGCTGGAGCGCACGCATGCGTTCGAGCGGAAGGTGCTGGTGGTGGTGACGACCACCGGTACCGGGTGGGTGGATTCGACCACGGCCGAATCGCTCGAGTACATGTACGGCGGCGATACCGCCATCGCGGCCACGCAGTACTCGTATCTGCCGAGCGTGCTGTCGTTCCTGTCGGACAAGGCGAAAGCCACCGAATCGGGACGGCTGGTCATTCACGCGGTGCACGAGAAATGGGCGAGCCTGCCCGCCGATCAGCGGCCGAAGTTCCTGGTCTACGGCGAAAGTCTCGGCTCGCAGGGTTCGGAGGGCGCGTTCACCGGACTCGATGACATTCGCACGCTGGTGGACGGCGTGCTGTGGGTGGGCCCGCCGAATTCCAACCGCATCTGGACCCAGCTCGAGCAGCGCCGGGATCCGGGCACCCCGCAGATCCTGCCCATCTACGCGGACGGCCTCATCGTCCGATTCGCCGGCGCCGCTCCCGATCTGGAACGCCCCGATCGCCCGTGGGTGAACCCGCGCGTGGTGTACCTGCAGCACGCCTCGGACCCCATCGTGTGGTGGTCGCCGGATCTGCTGTTCGAACAACCGGATTGGCTGCGGGAACCGCGCGGCAGCGACGTCTCCAAATCCATTCGCTGGTGGCCCATCGTCACCTTCTGGCAAGTCAGCGCCGACCTCGCCCACGCCCAGAAGGTCCCGTCCGGTCACGGCCACCGCTACGGCACCCTCGTCCTGGACGGCTGGGTGGCCGTCGCACAGCCCGCGGACTGGAACCCCGACCTCGCCGAACGCATCCGCACGGCCCTCGACGAGGACATCGACTGGGAGTACGCCCACAAATAGCCAGTGGGAGCGCTATTCCGTTGACCGGGACTTTTCCGCCTCGCCGGGCCGCCCCGACCATAGCGTCGAGGGAGACCGTACGCACGAGGAGGAAACACCCGCATGACGAACAAGGTGCTCGATCGGGTTCGGGATCTGCTGCCCGCGATCCGGGAACGGGCGGTGGAGGCCGAAGAGCAGCGGCGGGTGCCCGACGCCAGCATTGCCGAACTGACCGAGGCCGGCGTGTTCCGCATGCTGCAGCCCGCGCGCTACGGCGGCGCGGAAGCCTCCCCGGTGGACTTCTACCAGGTGGTGCGGGCGGTGGCGACCGCCTGCCCGTCCACCGCGTGGGTGACCTCGGTGCTCGGTGCGCACCCGTGGCAGCTGGCGCTGTTCGACGATCGCGCCCAGGCCGACGTGTGGGGCGAGAACCCGGACGTTCTGGTGTCGTCCTCGTACGCGCCGACCGGCAAGCTGACCGTGGTCGAGGGCGGTTACGAGATCACCGGCCGCTGGAGCTTCTCCTCCGGCTGCGATCACGCCCAGTGGGTGTTCCTGGGTGCGATCACGCCGAACGGCAACGGCGGCATGGACTACTACACGGTCCTGGTGCCCCGCACCGACTACGTCATCGAGGACGTGTGGCACGTGTCCGGCCTGTCCGGCACCGGCTCCAACGACATCGTCATCGAGAAGGCGTTCGTCCCGGCCTACCGCACCTACAGCGCCGCCGATCAGGCCAACCTGGTGGGTCCCGGCCAGCAGGTGAATACCGCGCCGCTGTACAAGATCTCGTTCGGCAGCGTGTTCTCCAACACCATCACCGCGCCCATCATCGGTGCGGCCGAGGGCGCGTACGAGTCGCATCTGGAGCGGCAGCGCGAGCGGGTGCGCCTGTCCTACGGCGGCCAGAAGGTGTCGGAGGATCCGTTCGCGCATGTGCGAATCGCTCGCGCCGCCAGCGAGATCGACGCCGCCATCCTGCAGATGGAGCGCAATATCTCCGAGCAGCTGCGTTATGCCGAAGCGGGGGAGGAGATCCCGTTCGATTCCCGCCTGCGCGCCCGCCGCGATCAGGTGCGCGGCACCGAACGCGCTTTGGAGGCAATCGATCTGCTGTTCAAGAACTCCGGCGGCCACTCCATCCGCCGCCCGAATCCGATCGAACGGCATTGGCGCGACGCGCATGCCGGTAGCGTCCACGCCATCAACGATGTCGAGCGCGCGCTGGCCATGTTCGGCAAGGGCGCGATGGGCCTCACCGTCACGGATCGGATGCTCTAGATGACCTTGACTGCCGAGAACACCACTCGCTTCGCCACGGTCGGCGGCCACAAGGTCCGCTATCACGAGGCCGGCAGCGGCGAACCCCTGGTGCTGCTGCACGGTTCGGGCGCGGGTGTCACCGGCTGGGCCAACTTCGGCAACAACCTGCCGGTGCTGGCCGAGCGGTTCCGCTGCATCGTGGTGGATCAGCCCGGTTTCGGCGAGAGCGGCCGCGCCGAGGTGTACGACCGCAACTATCTGCGCATCTCCTCCGACGCCGTGGTCGGCCTGCTGGACGAGCTCGGCATCGGCAAGGCGCATCTGCTCGGCAATTCCATGGGCGGTGCGGTCGCCACCCTGACCGCGCTGGAGCATCGCGACCGGGTGAACCGCCTGGTGCTGATGGCCCCCGGCGGCGTCGGCGTGAACGTGCTCGGACCCGAACCGTCCGAGGGCATTTCGCGCCTCATGGAGTTCAATGCCGACCCCACCAAGGAGCGGGTGCTGGCGTGGTTGAAGACCATGGTCTTCAACCAGGCCGTGCTCACCGAGGAACTGGTGGAGCAGCGCCTGGCCACCGCCTCGGACCCGAACGCCATCGCGGCCGTGCGGGACGCCTACGCCACCTTCTACAACCCGAAGCTGGCCGAACCGCTCCCGCTGTGGGCGCGCCTGAAGGGCCTCACCAACGAGGTCCTCATGCTCTGGGGCCGCGACGACCGCGTCACCCCCGTGGAAGGCTCGCTCTTCCCCGCCCGCCAGCTCCCGAACGCGGACCTGCGCATCTTCTCCCGCTGCGGCCACTGGGTGCAGGTGGAGCGCAAGGACGCCTTCGAACGCGCCGTGATCGACTTCCTGACCCACGGCCTGTAGCGGTCGCATGTCCAGGAATGGCTTGGAGCGCAGTCGTTCCTGGACACCACCGTGGCACTCTTACCGTCGGAAACCGGCGGGATTAAGATGGATTTCGGTTCCCTCACTGTTAGCTGGAATGACACGCCCAGCGCGTGAGCTCAGCAGGACAGCGGTTCGTCGCGGCGTTAGCATAGCGAGCGCCGGTAACGGTTAATTTGCCTATCTGAAGGCGGTTTCCATGACGAGCGCTGTACCCCAGCCGGTTGCCCTGGGTGACGAGGCCGCGAGGACGCTGGCCAATGCCACCAAGACCGTGCCGCAGATGGAGTCGATCACTCCGCGGTGGTTGGTCCATCTGCTGAACTGGGTGCCGGTCGAGGCCGGTATCTACCGGCGCAACCGGGTGACCCACGAGCAGACCGTCGATATCAAATGCGACAACTTCGACGAGTCCCCGCTGCCGGAGACCTTCATCGACTACGAGAAGGATCCGCGCGAATATCGGCTCAAGGCCGTGCACACCATTCTCGATGTGCACACCCGGGTCTCCGACCTGTACTCCAGCCCGCACGACCAGATCGCCCAGCAGCTGCGGCTGACCATCGAGGCGATCAAGGAGCATCAGGAAGGCGAGCTGATCAACAGCCCGGACTACGGGTTGATCGCGAATGCCGCCGCCAAGCAACGGATTTCGACGATCGCCGGGCCGCCGACCCCCGATGATCTGGACAATCTGATCAGCAAGGTGTGGAAGGAGCCGGGCTTCTTCCTGACCCATCCGCAGGGGATCGCCGCCTTCGGCCGGGAATGCACCCGGCGCGGTGTGCCGCCGCCGACGGTCAGCCTGTTCGGCTCGCAGTTCCTCACCTGGCGCGGCCTGCCGATCATTCCCTCGGACAAGGTTCCGGTCGTGGACGGCAAGACCAAGTTCCTGCTCATCCGGACCGGTGAATCACGGCAGGGCGTGGTCGGGCTGTATCAACCCGGACTGGCGGGGGAGCAGGGGCCGGGACTCTCGGTGAAGTTCATGGGCATCGATCGCAGCGCCATCGCGTCGTACCTGGTGTCGCTGTACTGCTCGCTGGCGGTGCTGACCGATGACGCGGTCGGGCTGCTCGAGGGCGTCGAGGTGGACAAGTTCCATGACTACGCGCCGACCTACCGCTGACGCCGCGGTCCCGCCGGAGCCGGTGGTCCCGGCGGGGCCGGAATGGGCGGCGCTGTTGCCCGACGAGGCGACCCTGAATCGGCTTGCCGGGCAGTTCTTCTCGGCCGTGGCCGGCGCCGCACCGTCCGGGGCCCCGGTCGTCTCGGTCGGCGACCTGCCCGCAGCCGGGGCGGGCGCGGTGCCGCCGGGCGGACCGACGCCCGAACCCACCGTGCCCCAATGGGATCCGAGTCCGGCGGCCGGCGCCGGGTACGCCGCCCCGGCGTATGCCGAAGCGGTGCACAACGATCCGCTGCTGCCGGTGCTCCCGTCACTGGACGTCCCGTTGACGCCGACCCGCTTCACCGCGCCCCCGGCGTCACCGGCCGGACCCGCGTTCTACTTCCTGGAGCGGCCGCAAGCCCCGGCGGCTCCGGCCGATTCGCCGTTCTACTTCCTCGGCGCGGAGTCCGGCGGGCTCGCGCCCGATCCGCATCCCCCGTTCGACGTGAACGCGGTGCGCAACGATTTCCCGATCCTGCGCGAGCGCGTGAACGGGCATCAGCTGGTGTGGTTCGACAATGCCGCCACCACCCAGAAGCCGCGCGCGGTGATCGACCGCATCGCGCACTTCTATCAGCACGAGAACTCCAATATCCACCGTGCCGCACACGAATTGGCGGCGCGCTCCACCGACGCCTACGAGAACGCGCGGGCCACGGTCGCGCGCTTCCTCGGCGCCGGCTCGGCGGAGGAGATCATCTTCGTGCGCGGTGCGACGGAAGGCATCAATCTCATCGCGCAGACCTGGGGGCGCAAGCACCTGGGCGCGGGCGACGAGATCCTCATCTCGCACCTCGAGCATCACGCGAATATCGTGCCCTGGCAGCTGCTGGCCGCCGAGACGGGTGCGGTGCTGCGCGTCATTCCGGTCGACGACACCGGGCAGCTGCGGCTCGACGAATACACCCGCCTGCTGTCCGGCCGCACGAAACTCGTGTCGGTGACCCATGTTTCGAACGCGCTGGGCACCATCACCCCGGTCCGGGAGGTGGTGGCGGCGGCGCGCCGGGCGGGCGCGGTCACCTTGATCGACGGCGCGCAGTCGGTGCCGCACACCGGCATCGACGTCCGGGCGCTCGACGCCGACTTCTTCGTGTTCTCCGGGCACAAGCTGTTCGGGCCGACCGGCATCGGCGTGGTGTACGGCAAATCCGAAGTGCTCCAGGATCTTCCGCCCTGGCAGGGCGGCGGCAACATGATCAGCGATGTCACCCTGGAACGCTCGCTGTTCCAGCCCGCGCCCGGCCGGTTCGAGGCAGGCACCGGGAATATCGCGGACGCGGTCGGACTGGGCGCGGCCATCGACTATGTGCGGCGGCTCGGCATGGACAATATCGCCCGCTACGAGCACGGGCTGCTGGCCTACGCCACGCCCCGGCTGGCGGCCGTGCCGGGCGTGCGGCTGGTCGGCACGGCGGCCGACAAGGCGAGCGTGCTGTCGTTCGTGCTCGCCGGGTACGAGCCCTTGGAGGTCGGGAAGGCATTGAACGAGAAGGGGATCGCGGTCCGGGCCGGGCATCATTGCGCCCAGCCCATCCTGCGGCACTTCGGCCTGGAGGCCACCGTGCGCCCGTCGTTCGCCTTCTACAACACCTGCGCGGAGATCGACCGCATGATCGCTGCCGTCGAACAACTGGCCCGCGCCCGGAGGTGACGAGCTCCGCTAACGCAGCGGGAAGCCGTGCGCGGTCAGCTGTTCGCGCAGACGGTGGCGGCCGTTCAGCGACTCGGCGGACGCCAGCCGGGCCAGGGTCTGGTCGATCCAGGAGCGGGTGAGGTTCTGTTCGGCGAAGAACGTCACGATGCGGGTCTCGTAGTCGGCGATGTGCGCCAGCTGCCCGGCGGGATCGTAGGTTTCCTCGTGCAGGACCGCCGCCTGCGGCAGGCGGGGTTTGACGCGCGCGTCCTCCGCCGGGTCCGGCACGCCCACCACCAGTCCGGCGACCGCGAAAACGCCGGGCGGCAGGTGCAATTCGGCCGCCACCTGCTCCGGGTGGTTGCGGAGCGCGCCGATGTAGACGGTGCCGTAGCCCAGCGATTCCGCCGCCACCACCGCGTTCTGCGCGGCCAGCGCGGCGTCCAGGAAAGCGACGTAGCTGGTTTCCAGGTAGTCGGCGCCGTCGAGCGGCGTCCCGCGTTCGGCGGCCAGCTCGCGTACCCGGGCCAGATCGGCGGCCCATACCAGCAGCACCGGCGCCTGCCGGATGTGGTCCTGATCGCCCGCGAGCGCCGCCAGCCGGGCCTTGCGCTCCGGATCGCGGACGGCGATCACGCTCCACAGCTGCAGATTGGAGGAACTGGGCGCGGACTGCGCCGCTGAGACCAGCAGGCGCAGTACCGAATCCGGGATAGGATCGGGCAGGTAGCGCCGTACCGAGCGGTGCTCGTGCAGCACCTGCAGTACGGGATTCCATGCCGCGGGCGCGGTGGGTACGGGGTCGCCGTAGCGCTGGGCCACCGTCTGATCCGGTGCGGGTGCGGTCTGAGTCATGGCAGACAGCGTGGCCGCAGAACGCCGCGTAGTCAGGTATTAGGCACAGCGCGAGCCGAATTGCGCCGGCGCAACGATCATGGCGAGCGTAAATCTGTTGTCGGCGGAGCCGGGATCGCAGAATCGTCCGATGAATCAGGTTCGGGTGGCGGCGGTGCGGGGATGACCGATACGGCGGCCGCCACCGGCGCCGAGCGCTCCGCGATTGCCGGCGCGGCCGTCGCCCCCACCCAGCGGGCCGCGCTGTTGTGTTGTTACGCAGCCGGTTTCGCGACCCTGCTGGACGGCGCCGTGGTCGCCTTCGCCGCGCCCTCCGTGCGGTCCGCGCTCCAGCTGGCCGACTCCGACGTGCAATGGTTCCTGGCCGCGTTCTCGCTCATGTTCGGGCTCGGGCTCGCCCCGGCCGGACGCCTGGGCGACGCCTACGGGCGGCGCGGGCTGTTCATCGCCGGACTGGCGTTGTTCCTGGTCGGCGGGATCGGCTCGGCGGTCGCCTCCGGAGCATGGGCGGTGATCGGCGGCCGGCTCGTACAGGGTTTCGGCGCGGGGTTCATCAGCGCCCAGGTGCTCGCGGTCATCCAGGACGTCTTCACCGGTCCGGCCCGGCTGCGGGCGCTGGCCGGATACACGGCGGCGGGCGGCGCGGCGGCCATTGCCGGACCGCTGCTGGCCGGTGGTGCGCTGTGGCTGCTGCCCGCTGAAATCGCCTGGCGGGTAATACTTCTGCTGCCGATACCCTTCACGATCGCCGCCATCGTGCTCGGCATCCGCGGGCTGCCGGGGGCGCCGCGCCCGGGCCGCGCCGTCGACCTGGATCTGCCCGCCATCGTGGCGCTCGGCCTGCTCGTGGTCCTGGTGACGGTCCCGGTGATCGATCCCGGGCTGCCCGGGCTCGCCATCGCGGGCGTGGTCGCCGCGTGCGCGCTGCTGGTCGCCGGACTCGTCCGGTGGGAGCGGCACTACGCACGGCGCGGCCGGCTGCCGCTGTTCGCGCCGCCGTTGATGCGGTCGCGCGGGTACGTGACCGGTAATGCGGTGGCGTCGCTGTGGTTCGGCTCGGTGCTGGCCTTCGCCACCATCAAAACCATCTACTTCCTGCAGGTGTGCGACATGCTCGCCTTCGTGATCGCGCTCGGACTCATTCCCTCCGCGCTGGCGCGGATGATCGCGGCGCGCTGGGGCCAGCGGCTCTTCGCCGCCTACGGTCCGGCCCTGGTCACCTACGGCCTGGCGGGGCAGACCGCGTGCCTGGCGGTCAGTGCCGCCGCCGCGCTGTACTGGGACGGGAAGACCTTGTTCCTGGTCCTGTCGGCGCTCCAGATCGGCTCCGGCCTGTCCGGCGGCGTGGTGGAACCGCCGCTGCGCGCCGTCACCCTCGCCTTCTCGCCCTCCTCATTGCACGGCGTGGCGGCGTCGTTCCTGCAACTCACGCAACGACTTTCGGCGACCTTCTGTATCGCGCTCACCACCGGCGTGCTGCTGGCCTTCGGGGGCGCCGCGTCGACGCGTTCGCTGTGCTGGGCGGTGCTGGCGTGCGCGGCCGCCGCGGCCGGGGCCACGATCCTCTCGTTCTCCCGCCACTTCCGCGCCGATCGGTGCGAGGCATGACGAAACACTGACCGGACGCGCGGAACCGCCCGGGGGCGCGGGATCGCGCGGACACTGGGTCCATGCCGACCTATGACGACCTCCGCGCCCTGTTCATCAACTGCACGCTCAAACCGTCCCCGGAGATCAGCAATACCCAGGGGCTGATCGACGCCAGCGCCCACATCATGGAGAAGAACGGCGTCACGGTCGATCACATTCGCGCCGTGGACCACGACATCGCGCCGGGCGTGTGGCCGGATATGACCGAGCACGGCGCCGCCAGCGACGAATGGCCCGCACTCCAGGAACGGGTGATGGCGGCCGACATCCTGGTCGTGGCGGGCCCGATCTGGCTGGGGGACAACAGTTCCGTCACCAAGCGCGTCATCGAACGGCTGTACGCGAACTCCTCGATCCTCAATGCCGCCGGACAGTACGCCTACTACGGCCGGGTCGGCGGCTGTCTCATCACCGGCAACGAGGACGGCATCAAACACTGCGCCATGAACGTCCTCTACAGCCTGCAGCACCTCGGCTACACCATTCCGCCCCAGGCCGACGCCGGCTGGATCGGCGAAGCCGGGCCCGGGCCTTCCTACCTCGATCCCGGCTCGGGGGGCCCGCAGAACGATTTCACCAACCGCAACACCACGTTCATGACCTGGAACCTGATGCATCTGGCCCGGATCTTCAAGGACAACAACGGTTTCCCGGTGTACGGCAACCAGCGTTCGGAATGGGACGCGGGCTGCCGCTTCGACTACGAGAACCCCGAATACCGGTAGCGGCCCGAACCCGCACTTCCGGCGCGCGGGCTAACCTGGCCGGATGACGATCACCGAGTTGCCGTTCGGGTCCTGGCCCACCTCCATCACCTCCGAGAGCGTCGTCAGTGCCGCGGTGCGGCTGGGCGAGGTGCGGGTGGACGGGGCCGACGTGTACTGGTCGGAGGGGCGGCCGGACGAAGGCGGGCGGACCCAGATCGTGCGGCGCGGCGTCGACGGCGTGCGCGTCGATCTGCTGCCGGAGGACATGAACGCCCGTACCGCCGTGCACGAATACGGCGGGGCCGCATGGTGGGTGCGCGACGGCGTGCTCTATTTCGTCAATTGGGCCGATCAGCGGGTGTACCGGATCGAGCGGGACGGGGCGCCGGTCGCGCTGACCCCGGAGCCGGAGACGCCGCGCGGGGATCGCTACGGCGACGGCGCGGTCGGTCCGGACGGGCGGACCATGGTGGCCGTCCGGGAACACCATCCGGTCGGCGGACGCGGTGCGATCGATGTGCGCAACGAGATCGTGCGGCTGGCTACCGACCGGCCCGCGGAGCCGGAAATCCTGTTCAGCGGAACGGATTTCGCCGTCGCGCCCCGGCTGAGCCCCGACGGGACCCGGCTCGCGGTGGTCACCTGGGACCATCCTTCGATGCCGTGGGACGACACCGTGCTGCGGGTGCGGGAGCTCGCGACCGGTGCGGACACGGTGGTCGCGGGCGGTCCGGGGGAGTCGGTGCAGGAGCCGCGCTGGCAGCCGGACGGGTCCCTGCTGTTCCTGTCCGATCGCAACGGGTGGTGGAACCTCTACCGCTGGACGCCGGGCGGTGCGATCGAGGCGCTCATCGAGGTGGAGGCCGAAATCGGTGTTCCGGGATGGCAGTTGGGGTCCGCTCGCTACGCCGTGCTCGGCGACGGGAGCATCGTGTTCGCGCGCTGGCGCGACGGTTACGACGGGCTCGCGGTGCGTCACGCGGACGGTTCGGTGACGGAGCTGGACCTGCCGTTCTCCGCGATCGCCGCGATCGAGCGGGCGGCCGACGACGCGGTGGTCGTGGTGGCGGGCGCACCGACCACCGAACCAGGCATCTACCGAATCGAATTCGACGGCCCGGTGGTGCGGACCGAAACACTGTGCGCACCCCGCGAACTCGGCCTCGAGACCGCCGATGTCTCCGCGCCCGAACCGATTTCGTTCCCGTCGACGGATCGCACCGGTGCGCCGCGCACCGCTCACGCGCTGTTCTACCCGCCCGCGAGCGCCGGCTACCGCGGTCCCGGCGGTGCACTGCCGCCCCTGCTGGTCCTCATCCACGGCGGCCCCACCGCCCACGCCGTGCCGGTGCTGTCCCCGGCCACCCAGTACTGGACCAGTCGCGGATTCGCCGTCGTGGACGTCAATTACGGCGGCTCCACCGGCTACGGCCGCGCCTACCGCGAACTGCTGCGCGACGCCTGGGGCGTGGTCGACGTGGCCGACTGCATCGCCGCCGCCCGCTGGCTCGCCGACAACGGCCGCGTCGACCCGAACCGCCTCGCCATTCGCGGTGGTTCGGCCGGCGGCTACACCACCCTCGCCGCGCTGGCCCGCCCCGACACCCCGTTCGCCGCGGGCGCGGACCACTACGGCGTCGCCGACCTGGAAGCCCTCGCCGCCGAGACCCACAAGTTCGAGAGCCGCTACCTGGACGGCCTGATCGGCGCATACCCCGCCCAGCGCGACCGCTACCGCGAACTGTCCCCGATCCACCAGATCGACCGCTTCCGCAGCCCCTTGATCGTCCTCCAAGGCACCGAGGACGCGGTAGTGCCGCCCAACCAATCCCAGATGATCGTCGACGCCCTGCGCGAGCGCCGCATCCCGGTCGCCTACCTGCTCTTCGAAGGCGAACAGCACGGCTTCCGCCAAGCCGACAACATCCGCAAGGCCCTGGACTCCGAATTGAGCTTCTACGCCCAGGTATTCGGCTTCGACCTGCCCGCCGACGAGAAGATCGACCCCGTCACCGTCGAGAACCTCGGCGGGGCGAGCTAGGGGTCGATATCGGCGACCTCGAGTTCGAGGTCGCGCACGATGTGCTTCATGCGCGCCACCAGCGGTCCCTGCGCATGGTCCTGGAATCGGGCCAGCGGGACCGCCACGGCCAGTGCACCGAGCGGCTCCCCGCGCCGATTGTGGATGGCGACACCGAACGCCGCGATGCCCTCCTCCGTGCGCTGCACATTGAGTGCGAAACCGACCGCCGCCGCAGCCGCCAGATCGCGCCGGAACCGCTCGAACTCCGGTGGCGGGAGCCGGCGATCGCCCCACGGAAGTTGTTCCGGCGCACTCTCCTCGGGACGCAGGTACAGCCGCTCCAGGGCGTCGCGGGGAAGTTCGGCGAGCAGGATGCGGCCGCCGGCGGTGAGTTCCGCGTCCAGCACCTGCCCCCGCCGATCACCGACGCCCAGCGGCCGGTCCGCTTCCGCCGACCACAGGAAGCGCACCTGGGTGCCGACCCTGATGACCAGATTGACGGTCTCGCCGACCTGCTCGGCCAGCGTCTCCAGGAACGGCCGGCACCGATCCGCGAACGCCCGGGTCCAATCTTTTTGCGCGGGAACGGCTTCCAGCGCCGGCCCCGGGTGGTAGACGCGCTTCTCGTCCTGCACCGCAAATCCTCGATACACCAGCATGGCCAGCAGCCGGTGGGCGGTGGAGGGCGCGATGCCGAGTTCGCGGGCGGCATCGGTGAGCCGGAGCGCGCCGACGTCCCGCAGCATCTGCACCAGTCGCAGGGCGTTGTCGACCGACTCCAGCACATAGGCCGGACGCTCGATCGGCGCTCTTTTCCGCACAGCAGAACTGTATTGCCCGCCCGATCCGGGATCGATCACGGTTGGCCCATGTTCTCCCCGGATCGGCGCAGCCGCCGCAGCACAGCTCTCGGGTGGCTCGTTCGCCTGCCACTCACCCTCGCGACGGCCTGCGGACTGGCCTGGGCGGGCACCGTCCCGGTCGCCGGATTCCCGATCCCGGTCCCGGCGGCCGCCGTGCCCACGGCCGCCCCGCTCGGCCCGCATGCCGTCGGCGTGCACGTGCAGACCTTCACCTACCAGGACCGGCCGATGCGGATAACCACCTGGTATCCGGCGACCGCCACCGCGCGCGACCCCTACGTCACCCCGACCGGAATCACCGGCGCCGCAATCGAAGACGCGCCCGCGGATCGTTCCGGCGGCCCCTACCCGTTGATCGTGTTCTCACCCGGCCTGGGAACTCCCGGCGACGGCTACTACTTCTTCACCCAGAACCTGGCGAGCGAGGGCTACGTGGTGATCGGCATCGATCACTGGGATGCCGCGGCCACCACACCGGGCTGGAGCCTCGCCGACATACCCACGCTGCTGAGCGGCATTCCCACTCGCAATATGAGCGATTCGGTCTTCTCGGCCTTCAGCGACTGGTTCCGCCGCACCGATTTCGGCCTGACCTACCGTGCCCAGGAGACCGCCTTCGCGCTGGATGCCGCCCTCGCCCGCAACAGCGATCCGGCCTCCCCGCTCGCCGAGCTCATCGACCCGGATCGAATCGGCATGTCGGGTCACTCCCTCGGCGCCACCTACTCCCTGTTCACAGGCGGTATGTCGATCCGCTGCGAGGCGACCGACACCGCGCAGCGAGCGGACGCGAACAGCGGCGCGATGGCTCGCATCGACCCCTGCACCCTGCCGTCCGTCCGTGCACTGACCGATCCGGCTGCCATGCGCGATCCCCGCATCAAGGCCATTCTCGCGATGGCGCCCCCGACCTTCATCGGCCAGTCGAACATCGCGCGCAGCGCCGCCGATCTCCGTATCCCCGTGATGTTCATCAACGGTGACGATCCCTACATGGAGACCCCGCGAGACCCGCAGTGGGCCATCTATTCCGCCGCCGCCGGCCCGAAATACTTCGTCGAGATCAAGAACACCGACCACGCCGTAGCCTGCGACACCGTCTCCCTCAACCCCCTGCTGCGTTCCCTACTACCGTCCCGCAACCACCAGCCCGCCGAGTTCGCCGCCAAAGCCGATGCCTACATGCGATATTCAGCCGCCTTCTTCAACAGCTATCTCAAAGCCGGCGGCATGGCCGACACCGTCTTGACCGGCCCGCCGTCCGATCAAGTGGTGGCAGTGGAGCGCACGTTCTCGTCGTAGATTTCCTCCCGGTGCCAGGTGCCGGTGCCCGAGGTGTGCGCTGTGGTCAACCCGACGGGCTCAGGCGCTCGACCGGAAACGGGTTCCGGGGCGGCATGCGGCGTTCGCTCCGACCCGTCGCGGATGTGGATAGCGGCCATATACCAAAGCTAGCGCTGGTCGAGTGCAGATTGCTCAGAGGTCGTGTTCGTGGGCCCAGGCGGCCAGTTGGGTGCGGGAGGTGAGGCCGAGTTTGGTGAGGATGTGTTCGACGTGGGTTTCGGCGGTGCGGATGGAGATGACGAGTTCGGTGGCTATGCGTTTGTTGGTGTGGCCGGCGGCTACCAGGCGGGCCACGTCCTTTTGGCGGCGGGTGAGGACGTCGGCGGCCATGGGGGAGGGGGATTGTTTGGCGCGTAGCGGTTTTCGGGGCGGAGCGGGATCTGCGGCGGGGGTGGCGGACTCGCGGCGGAGGGCGTAGTCGATGGCTTCCTCGAGGCGGAGGTTGGCGCCGGCGCCGAAGGCTTCGCGGAAGGGTTTCTCGCCGAGGGCTTCTCGGACGGATTGGAGTTCCTTGTCGGCGATGACGCCGGTGATGGAGTGGGCCAGGCGGACCGTGCTGCGTTGCAGGGATTCGGCGGCGCCCATGAGGCGGGCGGCTCGCTCCAGGTCGCCGCGGGCGGCCTCGGTCCAGGCCAGGCCCTCGAAACCCGAGGCGAGCCAGATACAGCGTTCGAAGAGGGCCAGTTGTTCGATGGCGCGGGTGTGGAAGTCGGCGGAGACGTCGTTCTCGCCGCGCCGCCAGTGGTCGATGCCGACCGTCCACAGCGCCAGGCCGCCCAGCAGGTGGGAGCCGGAGGCGGTGGTGAGTTTCAGGAAACGTTCGGCCAATTCGCTGCTGTCGCCCGCCTTGGTGATCTGGGCGCACATGAAAGCGAAAGCGAGACTGTCCATTTCGATGGCCAGCTGACCGCTGTCGGCCGCGAAGCGGATGGCGTTGCGGGCCAACTCGAGCGCGGAGACCGGCTTGTTCTCGGAGAAGGCCAGCAGCGCCTCGTCCAGGGTCATCTCGGCCATGATGTGGGTATTGCCCACGGACGCACCGAGTTCCACGCATTCGACCAGCAGCGCGCTGGCCGCCTCCACATCGGAGAGCAACGCGGCCAGGGAAGCCGCGGAGGACAGCGCACGGGCGCGTTCCGCGGTCGGTTCCGGATTGCGGTCCAGGGCTTCGGTGAGCCAGCGGTAACCCTCGGACAGGAAGCGATTGTGCTCCCAGAACGGGCGCAGCACGGAGGCCATCTCCATGGCGGTGAGCGGGGAGTCGGCGAGGCCGGAGCGCAGGGCCGCACGCAGATTCGCGTGTTCGCGGGTGAGGTCGCGGAACCAGGCCACATCGTCGCCGGTCGGGTAGGCGGCATTGCCGCGCAGCGCCAAGCGCCGGTAGTGCTGGTGATGGCGGGCCCGGGCGGCCGGAGCCTCGCCGCGCTCGGTCAAACGGTCCGCGCCGAATTGGCGGATCGGCTCCAGCATCGAATACCGGCCCACCGCATCGTCATAGCGCGCCATCAGCACCGACTTGTCGACCAGCCCGGTGAGCGCCTCCATCAGCGACGCGCCGCCCAGATCACAGACGGCCTCGGCGGCATCGATGTCGAAACCGCTGGCGAACACCGAAAGCTGTTCCCACAGCCGCTGTTCGCCGGGCGTGCAGAGGTCGTAACTCCAGCGGATCGCCCCCTCGATGGTCTGCTGCCGCTGCGGCGCGGTGCGCGGTCCGGCGCTGAGCAGATCCATGGTGTCGTCCAGCCGCGCCACGATCTGCTCGGGGGTGAACACCCGCAACCGCAGCGCCGCCAGTTCGAGCGCCAGCGGCATGCCCTCCAGCCGCCGGCAGATCTCCTCCAGTGTGGCCCGGTTCGCGGCGGTCGCGGTGAAGCCCGGATTGGCCGCGGTGGCGCGCTCGATGAACAACCGCAGCGCGTCGCTGTCCTCGCCCGGGTCGGCGTCGTGCACCGACAGCGGCGGCACCGTCATCACCTGTTCTCCGGGAATACCGAGCACTTCCCGGCTGGTGGCCAGCACCCGCACGTCCGGGGTGGTGGCGATGATCCGCCCGACCAGCGCCGCGCACGCGTCGATCAGATGCTCGCAATTGTCCAGAATCAGCAGCAGCCGCTTGTCGGCCAGGAACTCGGTGAGCCGGGGCAGCGGCGCGGTCGATTCGTCGCGCAGCAGCAGCGCCTCGGCCACGCTCAGCGTGACCAGATTGGGGTCCTGCACATCGGCCAGTTCGACCAGCCACACCCCGTCCGGGAAGGCCCGCGACACCAGCTGCCCGATCTGCCGCGAGAGCCGCGTCTTGCCCATCCCGCCGGGCCCGAGCAGCGTCAGCACCCGCGTGGTCGGCAGCAGCCGTTTGGCGGTTGCGAGTTCGTCGCGGCGGCCGACGAAACTAGTGACCTCTTCGGGGAGGTTTCCGTTGACACGCCGCGCCATGTGCTCCAACCTATGTGATTTGCCCGGTTCCAAGCCAGCGCCCGGGCCTAAAACGCCCAATACAACCATGCTTTACAGCTATTACCGGGTGGTAGTGGGACCGGCTCGGGTCGCCCTAAACTCGATTCCGTGCCGAGACCACGCCGGGCCCGCCTCGACGACGTGCATCAGCTCGCGCTGGGCATGCCGCACGTGACCCTGATCCACGGTCCGAAGGGCAATCCCGTCTATCAGGTGGGCGGCAAGTCCTTCGTCTACTTCCGCACGCCCAGCCGCGACGCCGCCGATCCGCACACGGGGGAGCGCTGGGACGACGTCATCATCTTCTGGGTGCCGTCCGAAGCCGACAAGCTGGCCCTCACCCAGGACCCGGACTCGCCGTTCTTCACCACCCCGCATTTCGCCGGACACCTGTCGGTCCTGCTGCGCGGCGCGCACGTCGGCCAGGTGTCCCTGGCGGAACTGAGCGAAGTCGTCCAGGACGCCTGGCTCGCGCGCGCCTCGGCCACCCGGGGCCGCAAATGGCTGGCCGAGCATTCGATGCGGTGAGGTCAGCCGATATCGGCCGCCACCACCATCGCGCTGGTCCCGTCGGCCTCGGCGAGTAGTTCGCCGCCCGCCGCCCAGATGGCCGAGCGCCCGCAGCCGATCCATTCCCCGGCCGCGCCGACGTGATTGGCCAGCGCCACGAACATCCGATCCCGCTCGGCGATGGCCGGGTACACGGTCGCCCGCTCGGTCATCCCGGCTTCGGAGCCGTAGAGGGAACTGGCCAGCAGTACATCGCAGTCGTCGTCGTGGGCGCGCGCCGTGAGTTCCGGGAAGTGATTGTCGAAGCAGGTCGCCAATCCGAAACGGACACCGCCCAATTCGAAGCGGCCGTCGGTGTTTCCGGGCGTGAACACCCAGCGTTCCTCGGCGTACAGATGCTGTTTGCGATAGGTGGTCAGCAGGTCGCCGTCCGGTCCGAACACGAAAGTCGTAATGGCCGGGCCGTTCTCGGTGGCCGCCACGCCATTGACGACGGTGGCGATGCCTGCCGTGCGCAAGGGCGTCAGGCGCGGATCCTTCGGATGCGTCCACCGGGTCGGGTCGTGGGCGAGATCGTCGGGCTCGTATCCGGTCAGCGCCAGTTCCGGATATACGACCAGCTCGGCCCCGAGCTGTGCCGCCTCCTTGGCCAGCGCCGCCATCTGCTCCACATTGGCCTCGATGTCGACTGGAACGCAGGACAATTGGGCTACTGCGATTCTCATGCAGGAAAGATAGACGATGCGCCGGACGCGTTGAAGGCGGCTCCCGCCGCATTTCCGTTGTGATCGATGACATCGGCGGTGGGTCGCCATTGTCGTTTCGCCAAGTTCCCGCACCCTGGATTGGGCACTTTGACAGAAGAACGCTATTTTCACAGCGTCCTGTTGCGCCGGTCACTGTCGACCGGTGCACCGGATCGCTAGTCCCCCTAGGGTGTTCCCGCTGTTTCCGAAGGTTGGCATGTTGAGATCCGCTATCAAGATCATGATCTTGGTATTGACCGTTGCCGCGTCCGCCGCGTTGCTGAGCGCGCCCGCCGGCGCGAATCCGCTGTACCCCACGCCCGATCCGGACCCGTTCTTCCAGGCCCCGAGCGACCTGGCCGACAAGAAGCCGGGTGACGTGGTGCGGGTGCGCCGCATCGACCCGGGCTTCTACGTCCACACCGACGGCTGGCAGGTGGCCTTCCGGTCCACCAATTCGGCCGGCAATCCGATCATGGGCATGACCACCGTGCTCATGCCGCAGGGCGTGAAGAACCCGCCGCTGGTGTCCTACCAGGCGCTGATCAATTCCCTGGGCACGCAATGCAGTCCGTCGCGTTCGCTGTTCAACGGCGAGCTGCAGGACTCGGCGGGCGCCATGCTGCCCATCGGCCGCGGCTGGGCCATCTCCATGCCCGACTATCTCGGTCCCACGGTCGCTTACGGCGCGGCCAAGCTCGGCGGCATGGTGACCCTGGACAGCGTCAAGGCGGTGAAGCAGGTCAGCGAACTCGGTCTCGCCGATGTGCCGACCGTGCTGGCCGGCTACTCCGGCGGCGGGATGGCGACGTCGTGGGCGGGCGCGATGCAGCCGACCTACGCGCCGGATCTGAAGCTGACCGCCGTGGTGGCGGGTGGCATCCCGGCCGATCTGCGGGAAATGGCCCTGGCCCTGGGTTTCGACCCGCACCCCGGCTTCGGTCTCGCCTTCGCCGCCGCCATGGGCCTGGAGCGGGAGTACCCGGATCGACTACCGGTCTCCGATCAGCTCAACGAGAACGGGCTCTGGTTCCGCGATTTCACCAAGGACGCCTGCCGCCGCTTCCTGCTCTTCCACGGCGTCACCCGTAATGCCGCGCAGCTGGCCGCCTCCCGCGACATGATGAGCAGCCCCGAAGCGCACGCCGTGCTGCGCGAGAACAGCCTGCGCTACTCCGATCTGCTGCCGACGGTGCCCACTTTCTTCTGGCAGGGCCGTTTCGACACCATGACCTTCTTCGGCCCGGTCGAGGAAGTGGCGCAACGCTATTGCCAGGCCGGTGTTCCGCTCACCTTCAAGCCGTACGAGATCGCCGAGCATCTCACCACGGCCGTCGCGGGCTTCCCGGAAGCCTGGGAGTACGTGGAGGCCCGCTTCCGCGGTGACCCGGTGACCACCACCTGCTGAGACAGCGCTGTGCCCCGCCATGAGCAATCGTGGCGGGGCACAGTCGTTTTCGGGCGAGGGCGTCAGCGGAACCCGACCGCGACATCCGCCTCGGCCAGCTCGTGCCGCATCCGGTCGCGCTTGGTGCGCAGGTAGTGCACATTGTGCTCGGTGGGCTGGGTGACCAGCGGAATACGGTCGGTGACGTCGACCCCGTGCGCGGTCAGCCCCGACTGCTTGGCGGGGTTGTTGCTCAGCAGCCGAACCGAATTCACGCCGAGATCCAGCAGGATGCGCGCGGCCGCACCGTAGTCACGGGCGTCGATGGGCAGGCCCAGGCGCACATTGGCGTCCACGGTGTCGGCCCCGCCGTCCTGAAGTTCGTAGGCGCGCAACTTGTTCAGCAGTCCGATGCCGCGGCCCTCCTGCCCGCGCAGGTAGACAACCACGCCCTGCCCCTCCGCCGCAACGGCTTCCAGCGCCGCGTCCAGCTGTTCGCCGCAGTCGCAGCGCAGCGAGCCGAAGGCATCGCCGGTGAGGCATTCGGAATGCACGCGCGCCAGCACGCTTTCGCCCGATGGCGCGCCGTACACCAGCGCCAGATGCTCCGCGCCGGAATGCTCGTCGCTGTACCCGATGACCCGGAAATCACCGAAGCGGGTCGGCAGCCGCGTCTCCACGACCCGGGAAATGCCGTGCTCCAACTGTTTCCGGTATTCGATCAGGTCGGCGATGGAGATGATCGGCAACTCGTGCTCGCGGGCCATGACCAGCAGTTCGGGCAGGCGCGCCATGGTGCCGTCGTCGTTCACCACCTCCGCGATCACCCCGGCGGGCCGCAGCCCGGCCAGCCGCATGAGATCCACCGCGGCCTCGGTATGACCCGGCCGGCCCAGCACCCCACGGGGATTGGCGCGTAGCGGGAACACGTGCCCGGGCCGCGACAGCTGATCCGGGGTGGTGCGCGGATCGGCCAGCACGCGCATGGTGCGGGCGCGGTCGGCGGCCGAGATGCCGGTGCTCACCCCGGCGACCGCGTCCACCGACACGGTGTAGGCGGTGCCCTTGGGGTCCTCGTTGACCGCGGTCATGGGCGGCAGGTGCAGCCGGTCGCAGTCCTCGCCCGTCATCGGCACGCAGATGACGCCGCTGGTGTGGCGCACCAGGAAGGCGATGTTCGCCGGCGTCGCCAGTTCTGCGGCGAGGATCAGATCGCCCTCGTTCTCACGGTCCTCGTCGTCCACCACGAGCACCATGCCGCCGCGCGCGATCGCGGCCACCGCGGTTGCGATGCTGTCGAGTTCACCGGTCATCGTCGACCACCTCCTTCAGTACTTCTAATCGAAATATGACTGACGAAGAACAACGAGGTGGGGTCCCGCTCACCGGTACGAAAAAGGCCCGGAAGCCGAAGCTTCCGGGCCTTGGACGAGGCAGTGGCGACCTAGTGGGCCGTACCGCCGGTGGCCGGGGTGCGGCCGTGCTTCATGATCACCGTGCCGATCAGGGCGACGACCGCCGCGATCGCGATGAAGTAGAAGCTGATCTCATAGCCCTTGTCGGCGTAGAGCAGATCCACGTCCTTGGTGACCGTGGGCGCGCCCATCACCGCCACATCCACCTTGACCGGATTGGCATTGAGGAAGGCCGTCGCCACCGCGAGACCGATCGCCGCGCCCATGGCCTGCATGACGCCCAGCATGCCCGCGCTGATGCCCTGCTGTTCGGCGGGCACACCCTCGACTATGAGGTTGGGCGTGGCCGCGTAATAGAGGCCGAAGGCGATGCCGAACACGGCGCTCACGATGGCCAGCACGCCCCAGGTGTGGGCGAGCAGCGCGTAGGCGATGGAGGAGCCGACGAAGATGACCAGCGCCAGGATGAGCGGTTGGCGCGCACCGAGTTTGCGGATCCACAGACCGCCGAGGAAACCGAAGACCATGGAGATGATCGACTGCAACAGGGCGATATGGGTGGCGAACTTCAGCAGCGAGAAACCGTCACCGTAGGTGTAGCCCGGATTCAGATCCACCTTCACCATGTCCGGCGGCAGCTGCGAGAGCACCATTTCCTCCGGCACCTTCACCGCGCCCGGCGGCAGTTCCACGCCCGGGGGCAGCTGTGCCTTGGCGGCGGCCTCGGCCTGTGCCTGAGCCTGTTGCAGCGCACCGGTCTTCACCTGTTCCCAGGTGGCGGCCTTGACCTGCTCGACCACCTCGGAGGCCGGCGGCGACTGGGTCATGTAACCGACCGCGTAGGACTGGTAGCCGATGGTGAAGGACGCCAGCAGCGCGATGAACAGCACCACGCTCACGCGCGGGGTGAACAGCAGCTTCATATCCATGATCGGCTGCTTGACCCGCAGCTCGATGACCGGGAACAGCGCCAGCAGCGCCAGGCCGCCGATGAGGTACGCCAGCGAGGACGGCTTGGTCCAGCCCCACGCCTGACCGTTGTCCAGGTACACCAGCGTCAGCACCAGGCCCGCGCCGAGCACGGCCGCGCCGATGAAGTCCAGCTTCTGCGGCACCCGCAGTTTCGACTCCGGGACGATCGCGATCACCAGCGGAATCATCACGACGGTGAAGACGAACAGGAACCAGAAGATGGCCCGCCAGCTGTAGTGCTCCACGATCCAGCCGCCGATCAGCGGACCCGCCAGCGCCGAGACGCCGAGGCCGGTGGAGGCGACGCCCAGGCCGACCGGCACCAGATGCCGCGGCATCAGATCGCGGATCAGGCCGTAGGAGATGACCGCCGTCGCGATGGCCGTCGCCTGCAGACCGCGGCCCACCAGGAACAGCATCCAGTTGCTGGTGACCGCGCAGATGGCGCAGCCGATCATGAACAGCACGCCGCAGACCAGGAACATCCGCTTCTTGCCCACGATGTCGCTGAGCTTGCCGATCAACGGGGACGCGGCGGCGCCGATGACGCCGAAGATGATGATGGCCCAGTTGATGTTCGCGCCGTGACCGGGGAAGGTCGGCGCGATCTGGCGCAGCGCCGCGGAGACCATGACGTACTGCATGGGCGCGACCTCGGTGAACAGCACGATCACCGCGAGAACAGAGAAGATCCGCAGCTTCGACGCACCGTCGAGACGGCCGGTGTCGTCAACGGGGCCCGAAGGCACCGCGGTGTCGACGGAGGTGGACATATTGCGTCCTCCAATGGGTAGGTAACACGATTCGTGAACCGTGTCACACCCTGGTTTAGCCGACTATCGCTGTGCCCATTCAGTGGGAATCTTCCGAAAACTGCTTGCCGGCGGCTTTTCGGCGGCTACGCTTCCTGGCCAGTTTCTCCATATCGGCGAGCAAGTCCTCGGCGAATTCCTTCTCCGCCTCGTAATGCCTTACGCACCACTTCAATACCGCGCTCGGATACGCCCAGTCCGGATTCGCTTCCGCGCCGTCGGCGTCGGCCTGCGCCCGGCGGCGCATCTTCTCGGTGTATTCGATGTGCTGGGTGAGGATCTCGCGCATGCGCTCCGGTTCGGCCAGATGGCCCAGCCAGGCCCGCAGCATCACACTGTGTTTCAGCACCGGCGCCTCCACCGGTGAATGATTCACCCAGTGCGAGGCGGCTTCCCGGCCGCTCTCGGTAATGGCGTACATGCGTTTGCCGCGCATTCCGTCCTCGGACACCACGGTTCGCGATACCGCGAAGCCGTGCTTCTCGAGCCGTTTCAGCTCGGCGTAGATCTGGCTGAACGACGGGCTCCAGTAGAAGAACTGCAAACTCCAGTCGGCCCACTTCTTCAGGTCGTAACCGGAGAGTTCCTCTGCGTGCGAGAGCATTCCGAGCACGGCCCAGGCCGTGGTGGGCAGCTCCGGAATCGCGTCGGATTCAGCGACACCATCGGTCATCATCGAACTGTATCGCCCCCGCAAATTCCCGCTCCGCTCAACGCCAGTGCGCACGACGCGGGAACAGCGTGCGACCGGCCTCGTGCGCGACCTCGAGCACGACGCGGGCCAGCCGGTCGTAGCTCATGCCGTCCGCGCGACCCGACAGCGACAGCGCGGCCGGCGCGGTGCCGCGGCCCCGCAACGGCGCTGCCACGCAGGCGATTCCGACGACGGCCTCTTCGCGGTCGATGGCGACGCCCTGGCGCATGCGGATCTGCTGCAGTTCGCGGGCCAGGGCTTCCGGCTCGCAAATGGTGCGCGGGGTCAGCCGCGGCAGCCGGGTGCGCAGCGCGGCCTCGGCGATATTCGGCTCCAGACAGGCGAGCATGGCCTTGCCGACACCCGTTGCGTGCGCGGGCATCCGGCCACCCAGGCGGGTGGGCAGGCTGGCGGCGAAACGGCCGCCGGCCTTGTCCAGGTAGACCACGTCGCGGCCGTCGAGCACCGCCAGGTGGCCGACCATGCCGGTGCGCTGGCTCAGCTCGTGCAGCAGCGGGCTCACGGCGTCGCGGATCTCGTTGTGGTCGGCGGTGAGTCCGCCGAGCTCGAGCGCGCGCATGCCCAGGCGGTAGCCGCCCGAGGTGTGGGCCAGCCAGCGCAGCTTGATCATCTGATCGAGGATCCGGTGCACGGTGGACCGCGGCAGCCCGGTGCGCTCGACCAGGCCGAGCAGCGTGAGGGTGGGGGTGGAAGCGTCGAAAGCGTCCAGGATCAAGGTCATTCGCTCGATCATCGAGACGGGAACCTCGGCGCTGGCGCGAGAGTCCTTGGCGCGCATGGGGGTGTGGGTCTTACGTGTCTCCGCCGAAGGCAGCAGGGCGACGGACATATGTACCTCCGTTGGTTCATATCCAGTCTAGGAGTATTCCGACTAGGCATGTGACGAAGCCGGACCTTGTGCTACCCATCACAGTGCCCTGGCCCACACCCGGAGAAATCGGGAGAACTACGTAGGTTCTACGGATCCATGTCTCGGTGACCGAACCCTGTTGTTGACGCCTCCTGGCCGCGACCTGCTGTCATGACTGACAGCTATATTTCGGATCGAAATAAGGAGGCCCCGTGGAACCGGTGCTCCAGTCAGCCCCGGCGATCGACGAGACCGCTTTCAAGACCGTGCTGAGTCGCTTCGCCTCGGGCGTCACCGTGATCACCGCGATCGACGAGGGCGAGCCCATCGGGTTCGCCTGCCAGTCCTTCGCGTCGCTGTCCATCGACCCGCCGCTGGTGAGCTTCTTCCCGGCGCGCACCTCGAGCACCTGGCCGCGGATGCGGGAGGTCGGCAAGTTCTGTGTGAACATTCTGGCCGACCATCAGAACGACATCTGCCGGCAGCTCGGCCGGCCCGGCGCGGACAAGTTCGCGGGCGTCGAGTGGACACCGTCGGAGAACGGGTCGCCGCTGCTCACCGGGGCCATGGCCTCCATCGACTGCTACCTCTACGACGAGGTCGACGGCGGCGACCACACCATTGTCATCGCCCGGGTGAGCGGTTTGAACGAGCACTCCGAGGCCACCCCGCTGCTCTTCTACCGGGCCGCCTTCGGGCGTCTCGCACACCAGTAGCTACCTCCCGGCCAGTGGGACAGCCATTGTCGTCGGCGTCACATCGGCCGCAACCATCGAAGCAAGGCAAGGGAGAGGAATTCACATGACCACCACGGACAGCGAAGTGCGTGTCATCGACGCGGGCGCGCCGCCGGCCCGCTTCGCGCGGGGCTGGCACTGCCTGGGCCTGGCCGACTCCTTCCGTGACGGAAAGCCGCACGCCATCAAGGCCTTCGGGACCGAGATCGTGGTGTTCGCGGCCGAGGACGGCGCCCTCAATGTGCTCAACGCCTACTGCCCGCACATGGGCGGCAATCTGGCCGACGGCACCGTCAAGGGCGATTCGCTGGCCTGCCCGTTCCACGACTGGCGCTGGAACGGCAAGGGCAAGTGCACCGGCATTCCCTACGCCCGGCGCGTTCCCCCGCTGGCGCGCACCAAGGCGTGGCCGACCATGGAGGAGAACAAGCAGCTGTTCGTCTGGCACGATCCGGAGAACAAGCAGCCGCCGGCCGAGCTCGCCATTCCGCGCATCGACGCCGCCTTCGACGACCAGTGGACCGATTGGACCTGGAACTCGATGATCGTGGACGCCAACTGCCGCGAGGTGGTGGACAACGTGGTGGACATGGCGCACTTCTTCTACGTGCACTACGGCTTCCCGACCTTCTTCAAGAACGTCTTCGAGGGCCATACCGCCAGCCAGTACATGACCTCGGTCTCGCGCGAGGACATGATGGGCGAGACCGCGAAAGCGCTGGGCGGCAAGAACGTGCTGCAGTCCGAGGCGTCCTACTACGGCCCCTCCTACATGATCGATTACCTGAAGAGCGAGAGCGCGAACGGTCTCGTCGTCGAGGGTTACCTGATCAACTGCCACTTTCCGATCAACGAGAACCAGTTCGTGCTGATGTACGGCGCGATCGCCAAGAAGCCCGAAGGCGTCTCGCCGGAGCAGGCCGAGGAGATCGCCCAGAAGTTCGTCGGCGGCCTCGGCAAGGGCTTCGAACAGGACGCGAACATCTGGAAGCGCAAGTCCCGCATCAACAATCCGCTGCTGTGCGAGGAAGACGGCCCCGTCTACCAGCTCCGCCGCTGGTACGAGCAGTTCTACACCGACGCCGCCGACGTCAAGGACGAGATGACCGACCGCTTCGAATACGAGGTCGACACCACCCGCGCCGTCACCGCCTGGGAAGCCGAGGTCGCCGAGAACCTCGCCAAGCGCGCCGCGGCGAACGCCTGAAAGGCACCGCGATGGACAAGGTCTCATGCCGCTCCTGCGGAACGTGCGTGCTCGTCGAGAAATTCAGCGACCAGCACACCAGCGTGCAGTGGAACGCCGCCGCACGAGCGGCATGCACCGAACTGTCCGGCACCGGACTCGTCTCGCACACCTGCAACGCGCTACGAGCCAGCATCGACGCCGCAGTAGCAGCGGGCGAAGTCAGCGTCAGCACCCGCGACGTGGACGTGAAAACGCGTGGCCGGACTCTCGCCTAGCCGCCCGCAGGGCTAAGGGGGTTTGGGGGCTTAGCCCCCACCCCCTCTACCCGGCCCGCAGGGCCGAAAGACTTTGAGCAACAGGACTGGTGGAACGGATGACGGTCATAGATATCGAGCCGGATACGGCGGAGCTCGCCGCTGCGGGCATCGCGACCATGCAGATCGTGCGGGTGGTTCGCGAGACCGATGACGCGGTGTCCATCGAGCTGACTCCGGACGAGGCACACGCGGATCGGTTCGGGTACAAGCCCGGTCAGTTCCTGACGCTGCGGATTCCGAGTGACCGCACCGGGTCCGTCAGTCGCTGCTACTCGCTGTCGAGCGCACCCCACGAGGGCGGTCCGCTGAAGGTGACGGTGAAGCGCACCGTGGAGGGCTACGGCTCGAACTGGTTGTGCGACAACGCCGCCGAGGGCATGAGCATGCAGGTGCTGCCGCCTTCGGGGATTTTCGTGCCGGGGTCGCTGGACACCGACCTGTTGCTGTTCGCGGGCGGCAGCGGCATTACGCCGGTGCTGTCGATTCTCAAGGAGACCCTGGCGCGCGGCACCGGGCATTGCACCTTGATCTATGCCAATCAGCACGAGAACTCGGTCATCTTCGCGACCGAACTGGCGGAATTGGCTGCCGCACACCCTGATCGGCTGCTGGTCGTGCACTGGCTGCAGTCGGTGCAGGGTCTGCCCAGCGTGGAACAGCTCGCCGCGCTGGCGCGCCCGTGGGCGGGCCGGGAGGTATTCGTCTGCGGTCCCGGCCCGTTCATGGACGCCGTCGGCAATGCCATGACCGCCCTCGGCGCGGACCGCAAGCGCGTGCACATGGAGAAGTTCGTGTCGCTGTCGGGCAATCCGTTCGAGACCGACACCAGTGCGGCCGATATCGAAGCGGCGGCGGCCGAGGGCGATAACGCCACGGTCCAGGTCGAACTCGACGGCGAGAACCACGAGGTCACCTGGCCCAAGCAGCAGACCCTGCTCGATGTGCTGCTGGCCAAGGGCCTGGACGCCCCCTACTCCTGCAAGGAAGGCGCGTGCAGCGCCTGCGTCTGCCGGGTGGTGTCCGGCGAAGTTTCCATGCGCCGCAACGAGATCCTGGAGGAAGAGGACATCGCCGAGGGCTATGTGCTCGCCTGCCAGGCCGTTCCGGTCACCGACGACGTCTCCGTCACCTATTCCTGATTCAGCTAAGGAGCAACCCCATGGCCGCGTTCGCTTCGCTCGGCTACGTCCGCGCCCGCATCGCCGATGTGGACGCCTGGCGCAAGTTCGCCTTCGACGTCATCGGTTTCGCCGAAGGCTCGGGCCCCAACCAGGATTCGATCTACCTGCGCGTGGACGAGCACACCTACCGCCTGGAACTGGTGCCCGGCGAACGCGACGAGGTCATCGCGGTGGGCTGGCAGGTCGCCGACCGCCGCTCCCTGGAACTGGTGCGCGAGACCCTGGAGAAAGCGGGCATCGCCGTCGCCACGCTCTCGGTCGCCGAGGCCGTGAACCGGCACGTCGAGGAGGCCATCAGCTTCGTCGACCCGTCCGGCTTCACCATCGAGGTCTTCCACGGCCCGCTGCTCGACCATTCGCCGGTGGTCGGAAAGTTCGGAAACCGTTTCGTCACCGGCGATCTCGGCCTCGGGCACGTGGTGCTGCCGGTGCGCGATATCGAGGAAGCCCGCAAGTTCTACACCGAGGTGCTCGGGTTCGCCTCGCGCGGCTCGTTCCGCGTGGGCCCGCCGGAACATCCCATCTGGATTCGCTTCATGGGCGTGAACCCGCGCCATCACAGCCTGGCGCTGATCCCGGGCAGCCGCCCGGACGGCCCCGGCATCGTCCACATCATGGTCGAAGTGGACGCGCTCGACGATGTCGGCCGGGCCCTGGATCGCGTGAACAAGGCGGGCTACCACCTGTCCTCCACGCTGGGCCGGCACACCAACGACAAGATGATCTCCTTCTACGTCCGGACTCCCGGCGGCTGGGACCTCGAATTCGGTTGCGAGGGCATGCTGGTCGGCGCGGATTACGTGGCGGAGGAAATGACAGCCGACAGCTACTGGGGCCACGAGTGGGCTAGAGGCTGACAGAACCGGTCCGCCGTCACACGCGAGGCGGCGGGCCAGTCGTCGCGTCTCCACTCAGAGCCGATGGGGAGACGGGGCAGTTCGGAGCACAACTGAATATCCCCGCAAAGGAGCGTCGAAAGTTGAATCAGCCCAACCCCGTTTCGAACGTGGCCGCCGGACCCACCCGGTTCGGTTTCTTCATCGCCCCGTACCACCCGCTCACCGGCAACCCCACCCTGCAGATCCAGCGCGATCTGCAGCTGGTGCAGCTCGCCGACGAACTCGGCTACGCCGAAGCCTGGGTCGGCGAACACCATTCGGCCGGCATGGAGATCATCGCCGCGCCCGAGGTGTTCCTGGCCGCCGCGGCCGAACGCACCAGGCAGATCCGCCTGGGCACCGGCGTGAATTCCCTGCCCTACCACCAGCCCATGATGCTGGCCGACCGGCTGTGCCTGCTCGACCATCTCACCAAGGGCCGCGTCATGATGGGCATCGGGCCGGGCCAGCTGGCCTCCGACGCCTCCATGATGGGCGTCCCGCAACCGCGTCAGCGCGACATGATGCACGAATCCATGGATGTGCTCGCCCAGCTGCTGCGCGGTGAGGTGGTGAGCGCCAAGACCGACTGGTTCGAGCTGAACGAGGCCCGGCTGCAACTGCTGCCGTATCAGCAGGGCGGCCTGGAAATGGCTGTCGCCTCGACCATTTCGCCCTCCGGCGCGGTGCTGGCCGGACGGCACGGCGCGGGCCTGCTCTCGCTCGCGGCTTCCGATCCCAGCGGTTACGACGCGCTGCTGCCGAACTGGAAGATCTACGAGAAGACCATGGGCGACAACGGGTTCACCGTCGATCGCGCCAAATGGCGGCTGGTCGCGCCCATGCACATCGCCGAGACCCGCGAGCAGGCGCGCCGCGAAGCCGAATGGGGCGTGGGGCATCTGGTCGACTACATCAAGCGGCTGTCCGGCATGGACGTCCCGTGGGGCGACACCGCCGCCGAGGCCGTCGAACAATGGACCGGCCCGGGCTTCCCGGCCTTCGGCCGCGCCACCATCGGCACCCCCGAGGACGCCATCGCCACCATCGAGGCGCTGGCCCAGCAGTCCGGCGGCTTCGGCACCTTCCTGGTGCTGGCGCTGAACATCGCTGATCCGGCGGCCACCCGGCGGTCCGTGGAACTGTTCGCCGAGCACGTGATTCCGCATTTCACCGGCGCCAACCGCAATCGCACGGCCTCGCTGGACTGGGCCAATGCCAATAGCGAACGGCTCATGTCGGGTATGCGCGCCGGCGTGGAGGCCGCTTTCGAGCGCCACGCCGCCGCTCTCCAGGCCGCTTTCGCCCCCGAGGAAGGGAAGTGACATGCGCGCGGTAGTCATGCGCGATCGCAAGCTCGTCGTGGACGAGGTGCCCGAACCGGTACCGGGTCCCGGTCAGGTGCTGGTCGAGACCATCGCCTGCGGGGTGTGTGGATCCGACAAGCAGGCCCTGGACTACACCGACGAGTTCTTGCAGGCGTCCCGGGACAGCGGCGTGCCGACCTTCCTGTTCGACCCGCACCGCGATCTGGTGATGGGACACGAACTGGCCGCCAGGGTCATCGGCGCGGGACCGGACACGCCGTTCACCGAGGGCCAGAACGTGGTCGCCCTGCCGTGGGCGCTGGACGCGGCCGGCGGCATCCACGGCGTCGGGTATTCCAATGATTTCCCCGGTGGTTACGGAGAGCGCATGGTGTTGCAGGCCATGGCGCTCGAACCGATCCCGGAGCATGTGCCGCCGCACGTGGCCGCCATGACCGAACCCCTGGCCGTCGGCTTCGGCAATGTGGCGCGCACGGGCATCGGTCCGGAGGGGACCGGCATCGTGATCGGTTGCGGCCCCGTCGGTCTGGGCGCGGTGGCGGCGTTGGTCGAACGCGGCGTCGCGCCCATCGTCGCCTCGGATCCGTCCAAGCTGCGCCGCGAGGCCGCGCTGCGGCTGGGCGCGCACCGGGTGGTGGACCCGAATGCCGAAGACCCGGTGGAGGTTTGGCAGGAACTGGCCTCGCCGGGCCAGAAACTGCACGTGTGGGTGTGCGCCTCGGTGCCCGGCCTGCTCAACGACCTCATGTACAAGGTGCCCCGCGAGACGGCGATCCTGCAGATCGGCGCGGTCATGACCGATGACGTCATCCGGCCGATCGTCGGCATCTACAAGGACATCTCCTTGCAGATGTGCATGGTCTACCCGCACGAGGAATACGCGAAGACCCTGCACCGCATCGCCGACGGCACGGTGGACGCCGCCTCGCTCATCACCGACGAGGTGGGCCTGGACGGGGTCGCCGGGGCGATCGAATCGCTGCGCAATCCCGACGACCACATCCAGATCCTGGTGCGACCCAACCTCTAACGACACCCGATCGGCCCCCGGGCGGCGTGATTCACGCGCCGCCCTTCGGCCGGGCCGGAAAGGCGTGCTGGCGCGCGCCGAGCACCACCAGCAGGGTGGGCGCCAGCAGGATCGGGACGGTCCATGGCAATGCCGTCGCGCCGAACATCGTCAACAGCACGCCACCGAGCACGCCACCGCCCGCCATGGCGAGATTCCACAGCGTGACCAGCATGGCCTGGGCCGCGTCGGCGGCGTCGCCACCGGCGATCGCCGCCGCGGTCTGCAACAGCGTCGGCACGCCGCCCCAGCCCAGCCCCCACAGCACGGCCGCCGCATAGATGACCGCCGTATTGTGCGACTGGACGGCCAGCACGGTGGTCGCCACGGCCACCAGAATCGTTGCGGCGATGGTCAATCCGCGCAGCCGGCGGTCGATGTGCACACCCGTGAACCAGATGCTCGCCATCGACGCGATGCCGTAGACCAGCAGCACCACGCCGGTGATCCCGGGCAGTCCGGCCGCATCGAGGAAGGCCGCGATGTAGGTGTAGAGGATGGTCTGCGCGAGCACGAAGACCAACGTCACGAACAGCACGGCACCGACCCCGGGGATGCGCGCGGTCGCCAGCATCCGGATGCGGCCACCGCCCGCCTGTCCGGGAAAGTCCGGTACCGCCAGCGAGATCCAGGCCAGCAGCGCCACCGCGAACACCGACATGGCCGCGAAGGTCACCTGCCAGCCGACCGCGTCGCCGAGGAAGGTACCCAGCGGGATACCCAGTGACAAAGCCAGCGGAATGCCCGCCATCACGATCGCGATCGCCTTGCCCCGCAACGCTTCCGGAGCCAAACGCCCGGCATACCCCGCCAGCAGCGCCCACACCACGCCCGCCGCGATACCGGCGACGAACCGCGCCACCAGCGTCAGCGGATACGACAGCGACACCGCCGTCACGGTATTCGCCACCGCGAACCCGGCCACCCCGGCCAGCAACAGCCGCTTGCGCCGCCACCCGGCCGTGGCGGCCGACAGCGGAATCGCCGATACCGCCGTGCCGATGGCGTAAACGGTGACCAGCTGCCCGGTCGCGGATTCGCCGACCCGCAGGCCGGCGCTCATACCGGGCAGCACTCCGGCGGGCAGCGCCTCGGTGAGCACCGTGATGAAGGCTGCCGTGGTCAAGGCCAGCAGCGACGGAATCGGCAGTCCCGGAGCGTTTTTCGTGGTGGCCGTCGGTGCGGCGACCTGTGTTCGATTCACCATGCGGGCATGGTCAACCCTCACATTAATGTCAGGTGCAAGGAATTCGCTCGAACGAGATACCCGCCCGCGCATCTCGGGGCGGTATCCGCCGCTCCGCCACGGCGTGATGTCGCCCCCGCGCCGTCACTTCGGGATGCTCGCGGGCCGAATCCAGCGAAAGCGGTGTCCCGCGCGCAATGGATCCCGGCCACCATCGCGCCGGGACGCCCCGGGGCGACATCACGCCCCGGTCAGTTGTCGAAGGTGATGCGCACGGTGACGGGGGTGGTCTCGAGCGCCGCGAACATGCCGCGCGCCAGTGGGGCGAGCAGTGGGTGCGGGGCGAAGGTGCGGGCGCGGGCCACCACATCGTCGTCGGGCAGGAATTCGGCGGTGCCGGTGCGCCAGGTATCGCCCTGGCGGACCCGGATGCTGGGGTTCGCGGTGAGGTTCAGGCCCCAGCCCGAGCGGGTGCCGTGCTGGCAGATGGCCCAGGCGCCGCCCTCGTCGAAGAGCACGCTCACCGGAACCCGGCGCGGCAGGCCGGATTTGCGGCCCACGGTTTCTATCTCGGTGGCGAAGGCGGTGCGTACGCCGACCTTGTCCAGGCCGCGCACCAACGGGTTCATCACATAGCGGCCGATCGCCCGCTCCCGCTGGAACTTGCGCACGGTCTTGTCCTTCTTCGCGTCGGACTGCCCGCGCTTGCTGCGGAAGGCGTCGATGCCGTGGTGGCGCAGCATGTTCGCGGCGGTCAGCCACGGCGAGCGGGCCGGATCCGGGTCGCTGCCCGCGCCCAGCAGTGCGAGTTGGTCGGTGTGCCATTGCAGGTCGAGCGCGCCCTCGACCGACTTGAGGTTCTTGTTGGCGGCCAGGCGCGGCGGCAGGCCCAGGGTGACCAGCGGCGGGCGGAGTTCGTCGGTGCGCTCGGCGAGCAGATCGGCTGCGGCCGTGGGGAATACGGCGGTGGGGCGGCCCAGGCCGACCACATCGCAGGTGCCGCCGGTGACCGCCTCGGTCATACCGCTGCGGGAACGGAAGCCGCCGGTGACCGCGATTGGCACCGCGCCCGCCGCCTGCCGCGCGGTTTCGGCGTAGTCGAGGAAGTACGCCTCGCGGGCCCGGGTCCGCTCGGACACCTGCGGGCGATTCAGCATCGCGGGCGATTCGTAACTGCCGCCGCTGATTTCGATGAGATCCACCTGCTCGGCGGACAGCTTCTCGATCACCACCCGCGATTCGTCCTCGGTGAAGCCGCCGCGCTGGAAGTCCGCCGAATTCAGCTTGATGCCCACCCCGAACCCGGGGCTCACCGCCGCGCGAATGCTGCGCGCCACCTCGATCACGAAGCGCCGCCGCCGCTGCGGATCGCCGCCCCAGGCATCGGTGCGCTGATTGGACAGCGGCGAGAGGAACTGCGACACCAGATAGCCGTGCGCGCCGTGGATCTGCACGCCGTCGAAACCGGCCGCCTCCGCCACCCGGGCCGCCGTCCCGAACCGGCGCACGATATCGAGGATCTCCTCCTCGGTGAGCGCGCGCGGCGCGGGCCAGCCCGGAATGCTCACCCCGATGGCCGACGGCCCGACCGCCCGGTTCCGGGTCACCATCGGATTGGACTGCCGCCCGGGATGGTTCAGCTGCACCCAGACCTTGCTGCCGCCCTCCTTGGCCACCTTCGCCCAGCGGGTCAGCGCGTCCAGGTGCCGTTCGTCCTCGATGGCCACATTGCCCGGTTCCCCGCAGTGCCGGCGATCGACCATCACATTGCCGGTGACGATCAGTCCGTACCCGCCGCTGCTCCAGCGCGCGTACAGTCGCTGCAGACGCTCGTCCGGAGCCATATCGGCATTGCCGAGGCCCTCGCTGAGCGCGGACTTCATCAGTCGGTTGGGCAGGACCTGACCGCTGGCCAGGGGCAGGGGATCGTGCAGGGTCGGCATCGCTGGGCCCCGATTCCTCGTCGGTGGGATGGGCGGCGGTCTATCATTCATAGGTAGACCAATCGGTATATCGAGAACGGTAGAGCACCGATCGGTATACGACAAGGAGGAGACACGCCATGGGAGCCCGGGACCGCCTCATCGACAGCGCCATCGCACTCATGCGCTGCCAGGGCATCGCGGGGACGGGGATCGCGCAGTTACTCGAGCACAGCGGCATCTCGCGGCGCTCGGTGTACCTGAACTTCCCCGGAGGCAAATCCGAACTGGTCGCCGAGGCCACCCGCACCGCCGGGCAGGCCTCCAGCGCGCTCATGCGCGCGGTCACCGGGACCACCGATATCGCCAGCGCGATCGCGGCCTTCCCGGGGATGTGGCGGGAAGTGCTGGTGTCGAGCGACTTCACCGCGGGCTGCCCGATCGTCGCCGCCGCGCTGGGCCGCTCCGAATCGCCCGAGGCCGCCGATGTGGCGGGGGAGACCTTCGGGGAGTGGGAGGACATCCTGAGCGAACGCCTCGAAGCCGAGAACGTCGCGCCCGAGACCGCGCGTTCGCTGGCCACCACCATCGTGGCGGCGGTCGAGGGCGCGGTGGTCATGTCGCTGGCCTCCCGGTCCATCGCGCCGCTGGAACGCACCGGCCGGCAGCTGGCCGACCTCGTCGCCCTCTACACGGGCACGAAGCCGACCGCCGCCGTCTGATTCACGAGGCGCTGAGACCGCCGTCGATGGTCAGGATGGTGCCGGAGGTGTAGGCCGAGCGGTCCGAGGCCAGAAACGCGGTGGCATCGGCGATTTCACGGGGACTGGCCGGGCGGCCGAACGGGAATTCGGCCGCCATGGCCCGGAATCGCTCGTTGGAATCGATGAGCTGGGCGATGCGCGCCGTCGCCACCGGTCCCGGATTGATGCCCACCACGCGAATGCCGTCGCGCCAGCTCTGGCTGCCCAGCGCCTTGGTGAACGCCATGAGCGCGGCATTGCCCGCGCTGCCCGCAAGGTAATTCGGGTCGGGGCGTTCACCGGCCGCCCCGATATCGTTGACGATGACCCCGCGCCCGCGTTCCTTCATGGCCGCGTAGATCAGCCGGGTGAGGTCGATATAGCCGAAGACCTTGAGATCCCAGGCATGCCGCCAGGTCTGTTCGTCGATGACGTCCAGCGATCCGCCGGGAATGTCACCGGCATTGTTGACCAGGATGTCGGGTGCGCCGACCACTTCGGCCAGCCGGTGCAGTTCCTCGGATCGCCGCAGATCCGTTGGGTGCGTGTGAATGTCGACGCCGTGTTTCGCGCGTAAGCGGCCGGCGAGTTCGTCGAGCCGGTCCTTGTCGCGGGCGGCCAGGTGCAGATGGCAGCCTTCGGCCGCGAATACTTCGGCGATGGCGGCGCCGATGCCCGCCGACGCGCCCGTGATGAGCGCGGTCCGGCCGGTGAGTCCGAGATCCATGATGAGATTGTCCTCCGGGGAGTCAGTGCGCGCGGGCCGGTTCGATACCGGACAGGCCGAGGGCGCGGATGAGCAGTCCGTCGCGCAGGCGCGGCGGGATGCGAGCGAGCCAAACCGCTTGCCGCGCATCGGGTCCGGCGGTGTAATACGCCTTGGGTCGCCGTGCTTCGACCGCTTTGCGGATGACCTCCACCACTGTCTCGACGGGCGAGAACCGCTGCCCGGCAACCGCTTTCTCGAAGGCGATGCGCTGCTGCTCGTAGCGCGCGACCGCGCGCGGATCACCGTGCGCCAGTGCGTCTTCGGCGGCCGCGCTCGCCTTGTCGAAGATGGCGGTCCGCATCGCGCCCGGCTGGACGACCGAAACCGGAATCCCCCACGGGGCCAGCTCGACCCGCAGCGCGTCCGAAATCGATTCCAGCGCAGCCTTGCTCGCCGCGATCGGGCCGAGGAACGGCAGTGCGACGCGGGCGCTGGCGGCGCTGATGTTCACGATCCGCCCGCCGCCCGCGCGCAATGCGGGCAGGAAGGCCTGGGTCACGCGCACCGCGCCGTGCACGTTGACCTCGAACTGGCGCTGCCATTCCCGGTCGGGGACCAGTTCGGCCGGGCCCTGGACCAGCACGCCGGCATTGTTGATCAGCGCGTACAGGCCCGCGCCGTCCTGCCGCTTGCCGACCTCCTCGGCCGCCGCGGTGACGCTGTCGGGGTCGGTGACGTCGAGGGGGATCTGGGTGATGCCGGTGGCGTCGAGCGCGGGGGTGCTCGCGCGGACTCCGGCGTAGACGTGAAAGCCCTTGTGGGCCAGCGTTTTCGCGCAGGCCGAGCCGATGCCGCCGGAGGCGCCGGTGAGCAGGATCGCGGGAGGGGGAGTGGCTGTGGTCATGAGAAGCCTCGGATCGAGTAGGTGCCATTACGCATACCCGGGTACATGAATCAGCGTACATGTCCCTTGGTACATGTCAAGGCGTGCGAATACCCGTCACGATCGCGAATTCCCATGGAAATCAGCCGTTTACGGTTGTTCGTCGATCTCGTCGCGCGCCCATTCCGCCCACTCCGCGAGGGCCTCGTACAGCCGAATCCCGGCCTCGATCGCGATCCGCTTGGACTTGTTGTGCGGTTCCACACCGAAGTCCCCGCGATCCTTGGCATCGGCCAGCTCGCGGTACATGGCCGCGGTATCGCTGAAGAACTTGGCCTCGCGTTCCAGATGCGCGTCCAGCGCCCGGGGCTCCATCAGCCAGAAGAAGAACGAGCGCAGCAGCGGTTCCAGCCGCAGCGTGTGATCCACCTCGTCCTCGCCGAGCCAGCGCCGCACCTCGGCCAGCCCGGCCGGGGTGATCCGGTACGACTTACGCCCGCGCGCGCCCTCGCTCTCCAGCTCGATCAATTCCGCGTCCAGCAGGCGCGCCAGTTCGGAGTAGATCTTGGGGTGCCGGGCGGGCCACACCGGGCCCAGGGCCTCCTGGAACCGTTGCGCCAGGTCGTATCCGCTGGCCGGGCCTTCGGCGAGCAACCCGAGCAGACCGTGCCGCAGCGACATGTCGGAACCTTTCCTCGAACCCCGGACCCATCATCACACCCGCCCGTCAGGCGATGCCGGCGAGTGCCGCCAGGATCTCCGCCCGGGTCGGAATGGCCGCGCTGGCCCCGAGTTTGGTGGTGGCCAGCGCACCCGCCGTGCAGGCCCAGGCCAGCGCGGTATCGGCGCCCTCGTGCCAGTGCGCGGCGAGCGCGCCGGTGAAGGTGTCGCCCGCGCCGGTAGTGTCGACCACCTCCACCGGCACGCCGAGCTGGGTCAGGACGCGGCCGTCCGGATCCCGGTAGGCGGCCCCGGCCGCGCCGAGCGTGGTGATCACGTGCGGGACGGGCGCCAGCGCCGCGCCGAAGCGGGCCGCCTCGCCCTCGTTGACCACGGCCACGTCCACATCGGCCCAGACCGCGGCCGGAAGTTCGCGCACCGGTGAGGGATTCAGCATGACCACGGTGCCGTGGGCGCGGGCGTGCGCGGCGGCGGCGCGGACGGTGCGCAACGGAATCTCCAACTGGCACATGAGCACATCGGCCGCGGCGATGGTGTCGAGATCGGCGGCGTCGAGTTCGGTCATGCGGGCATTGGCCCCGCCCACCACCACGATGGTGTTCTCACCGGACCCGTCCACCACGATGGTCGCCACGCCGCTCGGGCCCTCGACCGTGCGCAGCCGCGAAACACCCACGCCCGCCTCGGACAGCACCCCGCGCAGGGCATTCGCGAATACGTCCGCGCCGACCGCGCCGACGAAATCCACCTCGGCCCCGGCCCGCCGCGCCGCTATCGCCTGATTGGATCCCTTGCCGCCGGGCACCAGCGCGAAGCCCTCCCCGGCCACCGTCTCGCCGGGCTCCGGGCGCACCGCCACGGTCGTCACCAGATCCATATTGATGCTGCCCACCACCACGATTCGCGCCATGGCTGTTCGCTCCCCGGTCAGTTCAGCGCGGCCTCGACCGTGGCGATGGACTCCGGGGTGACCTTGTCGAGAATGTCGTCGAAGTCGTGATGCTTCTCCACGAACGCCTTCACGAACGGGCAGACCGGCACGATGCGCAGGCCCTGCTCGCGGGTGCTCTCGAGGGCGGCGCGGATGAGCGTGCTCGCCAGGCCGCGCCCGCCGAACTCCTCGCCGATCTCGGTGTGGAAGAAGATGCGCTGCTTCTCTGTGTCCACATAGTCGGTCTGCCCCGCGCGGACGCCGTCCACGCCGATTTCGTAGCGGGTGGGGAGGCCGGTGGTGACCTGGGTGACGATCGGATCGGTCATGACTGCTCACTTCCGGTGCTCGGTCGATTGGATTGGCTCGCGGCGGGTTCCAGCGGAGGCGCCCCGACCGCACAGTTGATCTTGCACTGCGGTGCTGCCGCCGCCGGGGCGGTGCGCAGGGCATCGTCGCGGACGGTGAGGAAGGCCAGCGCCGCGGCGGCCACCATCAGTACTACACAAAAAAGCAGCGCGGTGCGGAAGCCGTCCCCGAAGCGCGCCGGGTCGTTGTAGGCGTCACCGGTCAAACCGGCCAGTGGCGGCACCGCGGCCACCGCGAGCAGACCGGCCGCGCGGGCCACCGCATTGTTGACGCCGCTGGCCACGCCCGCGTGCCGTTCCGGCGCGGAGGCCAGCACGGTCGCGGTCAGCGGGGCCACGGCCAGGGCCAGGCCCGCGCCGAAAACCAGTGCGGCGGGCAGCACATCGCGCAGATAGGAGGTGTGCGCGCCGACCCGCGTCATGAGCAGCATGCCGCCCGCCGCCAGCAGCACGCCGATGGTGATGGGCCAGCGGGGACCGATGCGCTGGGCGAGCGCACCGGCCCGCGCGGAGAACAAGAGCATGAGCACCGTGACCGGCAGCAGCGCGGTGCCGGCGGCGATGGGGCTGAAGCCGGACACCAATTGCAGGGTCAGCACCAGCAGGAAGAACACCACGCTCATCGCGCCGTACATGACGAAGGTGACCGCGTTGATGGAGCTGAACTGCTTGGAGGCGAACACATCCACGGGCAGCATGGCGGGCGGATCGGCGTACGGGGCGGTGCGGCGGCGTTCCAGCACCACGAAGGCCACCGCGCACGCGACGCCGAGCGCGGCCGCGGCGATCACCAAGGGAAGATTCGCGCCCTTCTCCGGAGCCTCGGTGAGCGCGTAGGTGATTCCGGCCAGGCTCAGCGCGGCCAGCACCGCGCCGAGCACATCGAACCGGCCGTGCGATTCCTCGTCGAAGGTCTCCGGCACGTGCCGCGCGGTCACCGCCAGTACCACCGCGGCCAGCGGCAGATTCAGCAGGAACACCCAGCGCCAGCCCGCGGCGTCGACCAGCCAGCCGCCCAGGAACGGGCCGATGGCGCCCGCCACGCCGCCCAATCCGGACCAGGCGCCGACCGCCTTGGCCCGATCCTCCGGCGCGAACGAGGCCTGGATGATGGCCAGCGAGCCGGGCGTCAGCAGCGCGCCGCCGATGCCCTGCAACGCGCGCGCCGCGATCAGCATCGAAATATCCTGCGCCACACCGCACAACGCGGACGCGATGGCGAACCACACCACGCCGATCATGAAGATGCGCCGCCGCCCGTAGCGATCCCCGAGCGAACCGCCCAGCAGGATGAACCCGGCCAGCGTCAGCGTGTAGGCGTTGACGGTCCATTGCAGACCGGCCATGGACGCCCCGAAATCCTCGGCGATCCGCGGCAGGGCCACGTTCACCACGGTGGCGTCCAGCATGGCCATACCCGAACCGAGCACGGTCGCCAGCAGCACCCAACGCCCGGAACCGGACGACACCCGGACACTCATGCGCCCCACGGTAGACCGACCGGGACAATTCGACAGGGCATCCACGCCGCCGGTGGCTTATGACCGGTCAGTAGGCTGTACCCATGACTGCTTCACCTGCCGCCGACCAGGACAACGTCCGCGAGACGGTGCACGAGGCGGCGCGCCGGGCCCGGGTGGCGTCGCGCGCGCTGGCCCGGCTCACCACCGCGCAGAAGGATCAGGCGCTGCACGCCGCCGCCGACGCGCTGCTCGCGGCCAAGGACGCGCTGCTCGCGGCCAATGCCGAGGACATTCTGCGCGCCAGTTCCGCCGGGACCGCCGACGCCCAGCTGGACCGGCTGCGGCTGACCGAATCGCGGATCGACGGGATCGCCTCCGGGCTGCGGCAGGTCGCCGGGCTACCGGATCCGGTCGGCGATGTGGTGCGCGGTTCGACGCTGCCGAACGGCCTGGAGATCCGCCAGGTGCGGGTGCCGCTGGGCGTGGTCGGCATGGTGTACGAGGCGCGGCCGAACGTCACCGTCGACGCCTTCGGGCTGGCGCTCAAGTCGGGCAACGCGGCGCTGCTGCGCGGGTCGTCCTCGGCGGCGGCCTCCAATGCCGCACTGGTCGAGGTGTTGCGGGAAGCGCTTGCCGCGCAGGGGATCCCGGCCGACGCGGTGCAGCTGCTGCCCGCCGAGGACCGGTCCAGCGTGACGCACCTGATCCAGGCGCGCGGGCTCGTCGACGTGGTGATTCCGCGCGGCGGGGCCGGGCTGATCAATGCCGTGGTGCGCGACGCCACGGTGCCGACCATCGAGACCGGGACCGGCAACTGCCACGTGTACGTGCACAGCGCCGCCGACCTGGATATGGCGGAATCGATTCTGCTGAACGCCAAGACGCGGCGCCCGAGCGTGTGCAACACCGCCGAGACCGTGCTCATCGACGCCGCCATCGCCGACGTCGCGGTGCCGCGCCTGATCAAGGCCCTGGAGGGCGCGTCGGTCACCATCCACGGCGACCTGCCGGGGCTGGTGCCCGCCACCGAGACCGACTGGGCGGACGAATATCTGTCTCTCGACATCGCGCTCAAGGTCGTCGAAGATCTGGATGCGGCCGTCGAGCACATCAATCACTGGGGCACCGGGCACACCGAGGCCATCGTGACGGGTGAGCTGAAGGCCGCACGCGAATTCACCGATCGGGTGGACGCCGCCGCGGTCATGGTCAACGCCTCCACCGCGTTCACCGACGGTGAACAGTTCGGCTTCGGCGCGGAGATCGGCATCTCCACCCAGAAGCTGCACGCCCGCGGGCCCATGGGCCTGCCGGAACTGACCTCCACCAAGTGGATCGTGTGGGGCGACGGCCAGATTCGTCCGGTGTAGAACCGGTACCAGCAGCATGGGAACCGGGGGCCGTGCCCCCGGCCCCGGAAGAAGGGAAGCAGGTCGTGGCTCCTAGCTCCGCACCTATCCAGGAGCCGATCTTCTCGTCGGTCGACGATGTGATCGAACGTCTCGCCGGCACCGGCTACCTGGCCGACAAGGCCACCGCCACTTCGGTATTCCTGGCCGACCGGCTCGGCAAGCCGCTGCTCATCGAGGGCCCGGCCGGCGTCGGCAAGACCGAGCTGTCCAAAGCCGTCGCGCAGGTGGCGGGCGCGGAACTGGTGCGCCTGCAGTGCTACGAGGGCGTGGACGAGGCGCGGGCGCTCTACGAGTGGAATCACGCCAAGCAGATCCTGCGCATCCAGGCGTCCTCGGAGAACGATTGGGCCGAAACCAAAGCCGACGTCTTCACCGAGGAATTCCTGCTGGAACGCCCGCTGCTGACCGCCATCCGGCGCAGTGAGCCGACCGTCCTGCTCATCGACGAGACCGACAAGGCCGACGTCGAGATCGAGGGCCTGCTGTTGGAGGTGCTCAGCGATTTCTCGGTCACCGTGCCGGAACTGGGGACCATCGCCGCCACCCGCAAGCCGTTCGTGGTGCTCACCTCCAATGCCACCCGCGAGCTGTCCGAGGCGCTCAAGCGGCGCTGCCTGTACCTGCACATCGACTTCCCGGACGAGGAACTGGAGCGGCGCATCCTGGCCAGCCGGGTGCCCGAGCTCAAGCCCGCGGTGTCGGCGCAGCTGGTGCGGATCGTGCACGTGCTGCGCGGGATGCAGCTCAAGAAGCTGCCGTCGGTGGCGGAGACCATCGACTGGGCGCGCACGCTGCTGGCGCTGGGCGCCAAGGATCTCGACGACAAGACGGTGCAGGCGACGCTCGGCGTGGTGCTCAAGCATCAGGCCGACCACGTGCGGGCGCTGTCCGAGCTGAAGCTGGCCTGACGCCATGAGCGGCGGACCGAATATTCCGCGCGGCGGATCCGGCGGGCGGGGCGGCAGTTCGCGTGGGCTGGTCTCGGCCGCCGTGCGCGCGGTCACCGGCAGCGGTACGCCCGCCCGGCCGGGTCTGCCCAAGCCGCAGGATCCGACGGCCGAGCACGGTATCTCCGGGCATCTCGTCGGGTTCGTGGAAGCGCTTCGCGCGCGCGGCATTTCGGTCGGCCCGTCCGAAACCGTGGACGCCGCCCAGGTGCTCACCGTCCTCGACCTGATGGATCGCGAAGCCGTGCGCGAGGGTCTGGCGTGTGCGCTCGTGCGCCGCACCACCCAGCGCAAAACCTTCGACGGACTGTTCGACCTGTGGTTCCCGGCGGCGCTCGGGGAACGGGTGAGCGCCGAGGAAGTCGAGCTGCCGCGTCGCGCGGACGGGACGGTCGACATTCTCGAACTGCGCAAGATGCTGGCCGATCTGCTCGCTCAGGACCCCACCGGCGAACAGTCCCAGCAGTTGCAGGATCTGGCCGCCCAGATCGTGGAGCAGCTGGGGCAGTACCAATCCGGCAGCGGCCCTTCGTTCTCCGCCTATCAGGCCCTCAAGGACCTGCAACCCGAACTGCTGGTCAGCAAACTGCTGGCCGGCCTGGCCCAGGGCATGGACAACTCCGACTTCGACACCGAGGTCGCCAGACGCGCCGCCCGCCAGCGCATTCAAGCCTTCCGCGGCGCCGTCGAGGCCGAGACCCGCCGCCGGGTCGCCGAACGCATCGGCCGCGAACGCGTCGCCAACTACGGCGTCGCCCGCCAAGCCGAGGACGCCGACTTCCTGCGCATCTCCCAGAACGAACTGGACGAATTGCGCCGCAGCAGCCAGCGCCTGGCCCGAATCCTGGCCTCCCGCTTGGCCGCTCGCCGCCGCCGCTCCCGCCGCGGCGAGATCGACCTGCGCAAGACCATGCGCAAATCCATGTCCACCGGCGGCGTCCCGGTCCACCTGGTCACCCGCAAACCCCGCCCCGGCCGCCCCGATCTCGTTCTGCTGTGCGATATCTCGGGCTCGGTGGCCGGTTTCTCCAGCTTCACCATGCTCCTGGTCAACGCCCTACGCGAACAGTTCTCCCGCGTCCGCATCTTCGCCTTCGTCGACCAGGCCGACGAAGTGACCCAGATCTTCGACTCCATCACACCGCTCGACCAGATCACCCGCCGCATCTTCACCGAAACCAAAGTCGTAGGCATAGAAGGCCATTCCGACTACGGCTCCGCCCTCGAAGGCTTCGCCGAGAACTTCCCCGACGCCGTCACCAGCCGCACCTCCCTCCTAATCCTCGGCGACGCCCGCACCAACTATCGCGATCCGGCCCTGGCCACCCTCCAGCGCCTGGTGGCCACCGCCAAACACGCCCACTGGCTCAATCCCGAAGCCGAGAAAATGTGGGGTACCGGCGATTCCGCCGCCAACCGCTACGCCGACATCATCGAAATGCACGAATGCCGTTCGGCCAAACAGCTGACGGCCGTGGTCGGCCGCCTGCTGCCGGTGTAGCGCGCTACCAGGTGACCGGGAGTTCGTGCACGCCGTAGATGTTCATATCGGACTTGAGCTTGACTTCCGTTGCGGGGATGGCGAGTTCGAGGGTGGGGAAGCGGTTCAGGAGGGCGGTGAAGCCGGCGCGCATTTCGATGCGGGCCAGCTGCTGGCCGAGGCATTGGTGGACGCCGTGGCCGAAGGCGACCAGGCCGCGGGCGCCGCGCTGGACGTCGAGGGCGTCGGGGTCGGCGAAGCGGTGCGGGTCGCGGTTGGCGGCCAGTAGGGAGATGACGACGGTGGAGCCCTCGGTGATGAGTTCGCCGGCTACTTCGATGTCCTCGGTGGCGTAGCGGTAGAAGATGTCGGCGACCGAGAGGTAGCGCAGGAGTTCTTCGACGGCGTCGGGGATCAGGTCGGGGTCGGCGTGCAGCAGGGCCAGCTGATCCGGATGCTCCAGCAGCGCGAAAGTGCCCAGCGACAGCATATTCGCGGTGGTTTCGTGACCGGCTAGGAGCAGCAGGAAGGCGATGCCGGTCAATTCCTCGATGCTCAGATCCTCGTCCTGGGCCAGGTCGGAGAGGATGTCCTGGGTGGGCTCGGCGCGCTTGCCGATCACCAGGCCGGCCAGGAACGTGGTCATCGCGCCGAAAGCGGCCATCTTCTCCTCCAGTTCCTGGTCCTTGACCAGGAACTTGGCGGAATTGACCTGGAAGGTCTCGCGGTCTTCGTAAGGCACGCCGAGCAATTCGCAGATCACCAGGGACGGGACCGGGAGCGCGAACTCCTTGACCAGATCGACCGGCGGGGTCATGGCGGCCATCGCATCCAGCTGCCGTTCGGTGATGTCGGCGATGTGCTGCTGCAGCTCCTTCATGCGCTTGACGGTGAACGCGCCGGTCAGCTTGCGGCGCAGGCGGGTGTGGTCCGGCGGGTCCATGGCCACGAACAGGCCGGGGATCTGCGGGGACGGTTCGGTCGCGACCGGCATGCCGGGGGTCTCGTACGGCACGTGCACGATGCCGAGATCCTGGCGGGAACTGAACCGGGTGTCGGACATGACCTGGCGGACCGCGTCGTAGCCGGTCACCAGCCAGCCCTCGTGGCCGTCGGGGAAGATCAGCGGGCTGACCGGGCGGGCGGCGCGCAGGGCGGTGATCTCACGGGGCGGGTCGAACGGGCCGGCATTGCGATCCATGGGGAGGCCGTGCGGGACGGGGACGGTGGTGCTCATCGGATGGCCTTTCGGGGCTGCGGGATTGGACGGGTCAGACGGTGGGGAGCAGGCGGATCGCGCCGGACGGGCACGCCGCCACGGCCTCGCGGACCGCCGCTTCGTGCTCGGGCTCGACCTCGGGACGCAGCAACAGCACGCGGCCGTCCTCGTCGTCCTGATCGAAAATGCCGGGAGCGGTCCAGGCGCACATGCCGGCGCCGATGCATCGCTCCCGGTCCACTGCGATTGCGGTGCGGTTCATGGGAATACCGTCGCGGGCGGCGCTGATATCGGCCTGACACGGCCCTGACACGGGCATCCGAGCCGTATCCGGCCTGATCACGCCGCTCGAGGTAGGAAGGAACGATGGACGATCTGCTGGCCTACTGCTTGGCCAAACCCGGCGCATGGCAGGACGAACCGTGGGAGGGGGATGTCGTCGCCAAGGTCGGCGACAAGATCTTCGCGTTCCTCGGGAGCACGGGGGAGTCCATCGGGCTCAAATGCGGGCGTGATCGCGAGGAAGCCGATGAGCTCGTGCGCGTCTACCCCGGGGACGTCACCGCCTCCGCCTACATCGGACGCTACGGGTGGAACAGCGTCCGGCGCGGCGGTGCGGTGCCCGAGGACGAGGTGCGCGAGCTCATCGATCTGTCCTACGAGGCGATCGTCAGCAAACTGCCGAAATCCAAACGGCCGAGCTGAGATTCACTCGGCGGGCGCGGTCCAGGTGACCGGCAGGGCGTGCACGCCGTAGACGTTCATATCGGTCCGCAACCGCACGTCCGCCGCGGGGACGGCCAGCCGCAGCGTCGGGAAGCGGTGCAGCAGTCCGGCGAAACCGGCGCGCATCTCCACCCGGGCGAGTTGCTGACCCAGGCAGACGTGGACGCCGTGGCCGAAGGCGACCAGGCCGCGGGCCTTGCGGTGCACGTCCAGGGTGTCGGGGTCGTCGAAGCGCCGGGGATCGCGATTGGCGGCCAGCAGCGAGATCACCACCGTCGAGCCCTTGGGGATCAGTTCGCCGTCCAGCTCCAGATCCTCGGTGGCGTAGCGGGAGAAGATGTCCGCCACGGTCAGATAGCGCAGCAACTCCTCGATCGCGTCGGGGATCAGCTCCGGATCGGCCCGCAGCGCCGCCAGCTGATCCGGATGCTCCAGCAGCGCGAAAGTGCCCAGCGACAGCATGTTCGCGGTGGTCTCGTGGCCGGCCAGGAGCAGCAGGAAGGCGATGCCGGTCAGTTCGTCCAGGCCCAGATCCTCGTCCCGCGCCAGATCGGACAGGATGTCCTCGCCGGGCTCGGCTCGCTTGCGCGCGACCAGTCCGGCCAGATAGGCGGTCATCGCGCCGAACGCGGCCGTCTTGTCCTCGAGGCGCTGATCCCGCACCAGCAATTGCGCCGAATTCGCCTGGAAATTCTCGCGATCGGCGTAGGGGACGCCGAGCAGCTCGCAGATCACCAGGGACGGGACCGGGAGCGCGAACTCCTGGACCAGATCGACCGGCGGGGTGAGGGCGGCCATCGCGTCCAGCTGCCGTTCGGTGATCTCGGCGATGTGGTCCTGGAGCTGTTTCATGCGCTGGATGGTGAACGCGCCGGTGAGCTTGCCCCGCAACCGATTGTGGTGCGGCGGATCCATGGACAGGAACAGGCCCGGGAACTGCGGGGCCGGAGCGGTTGCTACGGGCATCCCGGGGGTCGCGTACGGCACATGCACGATGTCCAGGTCGCGCCGCGAGCTGAACCTGCTGTCCGACAGCACCTTTCGCACCGCGTCATAGCCGGTAACCAGCCAGCCCCGATGGCCGTCGGGAAACACCATGGGGCTGACCGGCCGCCGCTCCCGCAGCCGGGTGATCGCGAGCGGCGGGTCGAACGGACCCGCGTCGCGATCCATGGGCAAGCCGTGCGGAATATCCGCGTCCGCCGAAACTTCCTGTGCCGTGCTGTTGTTCATGGAAGTACTGTCGCCGACGGCGCGGATATCCGCCTGCTTCTTCAGCTTTCGGGACCCAGGGTGACCACGGTGCCCGGATGCGCGAGTGAGGCCACCGTGATCCGCCCGCCCTTGGCCTGATCGATCAGCTGCCCCTGCCAGGCCACCAGGCAGGAGGCGGCCTCGGAGTTGTAGGCATTGTTCAGGATCGGGGCCAGGGTGCGCGCCAGCTCACCCTCGGCGGCGATGAGCTGGGCGCGATACGGGCCGTAGTAGGGCAGAATCGCCTCCAGCACAATCGCTTCGATGCCCTGCACCTGTGCGATGACGGGATCGAGCACCGGCTGATAGCGCGCGATGACCGGCGAGATCTCCGCCAGCACCGGCCCCGCCAATTGCAGGATCGGCTGATACACCGAGCCCAGCGCGAACGCCTCCGACGAGAACGGCCCCGCCAGCGGCGCCAACCCGATCAGCGAGGCCAAACCGCCCTGCTGCTTCGGCGCGGGCCAGCCGAGCGGGCACGCGGGCTGCGTGTTCACGGTCTGGGCGGCGAAGGGGTTGGCGGTCAACGGCGTCGAATCCCCGGCCGCGGGCGAGGCCGCACCCGGCGACAGCGGCACCGAAGCGCTCGGCGCGCCACCGGTGCCCACCGGAACGGCCGCGCTCGGAGCCGATCCGCCCGTGTTCAACGGCACGGAGGCGGACGGGACGGACCCGCCGGTGTTCAGCGGCACGGACGCGGCGGGAGCCGATCCGCCGGTGTTCAGCGGCACCGACGCGCCGGGGACCGATCCACCGGAGCCCGAGGGAGCGGATGCGGCGGGCGTGGAGCCGCCGGTGGTCCCGGATCCACCCGGGGCCGCGCCGTTGGGTTGAGCCGCTGCGGCCGGTGCGGCGTCGGCCGGTTCGTACACGCCCTCCAGATGCCACACGCCGGTGAAGCCGTTGAACGGACCGCCCGCGATCGCACTGGTCCACTGGAGCGTGAAGGCACGGGTCTTCGCGTCGTAGGTGCCGGTGGCGGCGGGCCCGCGCGCGGCATCGGCGGCGGGGCGGTCGAACCAGCGCTGCGAGACCCAATCCCACACGCGCTGCACCTGTTCCGCGCCCGCCACCTGCGCGCCCTGCTTCTCCGGCGGTTTGGGCGCGCCCTGGTTGAACTCCTGATCGTTCCAGGACGCCGCCCACGACGACAGATCGGCGGTGAGCTTGCCGTGATCGTTGACCACGGTCGGAGGCGGCACCGCCCGCTGCGTCTGCGGATCCACCGGATTGGTGGAGATGCCGAATTCGACGGCGAAGAACTTCGTCGGTTCGGTGATGGACGCCGACAGCGAATTGCCCTGGGCGAAGCCGGGGTTCGGTTCACTCTGGTAGCCGCCGACCCGCAGTCCACCGGCCGTTCCCGGCTTCAGGAGCGTGGTGGAGCCGCCCTGGGCGGGCGAATCCCCATTGGGCATATACGGCCCGTGCTCGGGCGTACCGCCCGGCTGCACCATACGGAACCAGGTGCCGGACAAGGCATCCCCGTTCACGGCGCCCGGCGTGAACCGCAGCAGTCCGGTCAATTGTTCGGGGGCGGAGGCGGTTTCACCGGACTCACCGCCGCTGCAACCGGCGGCCAGCACGGTGGTCGCGGCCAGCAGCACGGCCAGCGCGGGCCGCGTCTTCGATCGGAACATGCTCATTCTTCTTCTCCCACGGAGGATTCGGCCGTGGCCGTACGGCGCGGCCGGACCCCGGCCGCTGCGGTTCCGAGCACCAGCACGCCGGGAATCAGGAACCCCCAGCCCAGGCCCCGGAAGGCGGTGAACCCGAGCGGCCGGGTGGCATCGTTCAACGCCACCACCGCATCGAAATTCTCGACATTGTCGTTCATGACACCGACCAGCCCGGCGAAGCGCGCGGTCATGGGCTGCCAGCGTTGCTCCAGCGCGGTCACCCCGGTCAGGTCGGCCCCGGGATGCGCGCCGCGCACCGCACCCACGTACCGGCTGTTCAGTTCCCCGTCCGCCGCCACCAGCGTCACGAAATAGCCCTGCACGCGGCGCACCTGCTCCTGGGTGAGGATCGGCCGGAAGCCGTCGAGCAGCGGTTGCGCGGTCGGCGCGGCCCGGAACAGTCCGCCGGTGAACGGCAGCAGCACCAGACCCAGCCCGATGATCGCGGCGGTCGCGTGCCAGCCCAGCGCGCGCCGCCCGTGCCGGACCGAGCGCAGCCCGAACCAGCCTATCGCGATCAGCAACAGGCCCGGCAGGGCGAGCAGCCACGGCAGTTCGCCGAAAGACGTTGTACTGGAGAGCTTCCGGTAGTTGTCCCGGTTCGCGTCGATGGCATCGACCATGCCGGAGATATCGGCGCGAATCCCCGGATAGTCGCGGACGAAGGTATCGACCCGTTCGAAACTGCCCGGCTGCTGCCCACTCTCGCGCAGCGCGAGCACATTCGCCCGCGCCCCGTCGAGCACTCCCAGATCATCCCGGAACTCCGCGACACTCTGCTCCGTCACATACGGCCGGAAAGCCTCGATCATGGCCTCGCCCTTGACCGCTCGCGGAAACATCCCGCTCACGATCGGCGCGATCACCAGCACCGCGCCCAGCACGATGAACACCACGAACGGCCAGCGCGCCGCCACCCGCGGCACGGTGCGCGGCCGTTCGATCTGCGATACGAAATCGGAGTAGGCGGGCAACTCCGAACGCGGCGACACGGTCGTCATCGCCGGTATTGCCCGGACAGATGCCACAGCCCGGTGAAGTTGTTGAACGGCCCGCCCACGATCTGACTGGTCCACTCGATGACGAAATTGCCCGCCGCGTCGATGGTTCCGTTCACCGCGGTGGTCTTGCCCGGAAAGCCGCCGCCCGGCTTCGGCGCGCCCTGATTGAACACCTGGTTGTTCCAGGTGACCCCGAGGCTGCTCAGATCACCGCTCAACCGTCCACCGTCGGAGAACAATTGCGGCAGCGCGGTCGCGGACCCGGTCTGCGGATCGGTGGGATTGGTGGCCGTCGCGAAATCCACCCCGTAGAACCGCACCGGCGTCGTCACCCGCCCCGACTGCGCATTGCCGGCCCCGTCGAACGCCGCCCCGGGCTGCGGCTGATAGCTACCGCTGAGCAGGCCGCCGTCACTGCCCGCCGACAGCGGTGTCACCGACTGATCGCTGCACCCGGAATCGCTGTTCTGCAGGTAGGGGCCGCTCGCGTCACCGGTCGGCAGGATCATCCGGAAGAAGCTCCCGGTGACCGCGCCATTGGCACACACGCCCGGGGCGAGCGCGAACAGACCGTTGAGCGGAGTGGGTTCCGCGTGTGCGGCGGGCGCGGCCAGCACGGTCAGGCCGAAAGCGGCCGCGACGGCGGCGAACCGGTACGAATTGCGTCCCATGACGATTTACCTCGATCGAATCGGTGCTGATGAACTCCAACTTTTCGGACAGCACACACATGGCAACTCGAGTCCGGGGCAAAGTCGCTGTTTGCGGTCACGGTGAACGGAATCCGGAAAAATCAGCGAATTTCCCCCGAATGCGGACCGGCCGCCGCCCGCCGGTCCGACACGCCGCCCATCGCCCCCGGTAAGCTCGCGTTTCGTGCATACGAACGGGCGCCGCAAGCTGGGGGTGATGGGCGGTACCTTCGATCCCATCCACCATGGGCATCTGGTCGCGGCCAGCGAGGTCGCGCATCGCTTCGACCTGGACGAAGTGATCTTCGTACCGACCGGTCAGCCTTGGCAGAAGGCGGATCGCGCCGTCTCGCCCGCCGAGGACCGCTATCTCATGACGGTCATCGCCACCGCCTCCAATCCGCGCTTCTCGGTCAGCCGCGCCGACGTGGACCGCGGCAAGGAGACCTACACCGTCGACACCCTGCGTGACCTGGCCGAACTGCATCCGGACGCGGATCTGTACTTCATCACCGGTGCCGACGCACTGGCCAGCATCCTCACCTGGCAGGATTGGTCGGAACTGTTCCAGCTGGCGAAATTCGTCGGAGTGAGCCGGCCCGGGTACGAATTGAACATCGACCACCTGGCCGACCATCTCCGTGATTACCCCGCCGACGCCGTCACCATGATCGAGATACCGGCCCTGGCCATCTCCTCGAGCGAATGCCGGCGCCGCGCGGGCGAAGGCCGACCGGTCTGGTATCTCGTCCCCGACGGGGTCGTGCAATACATATCGAAGCGGCACCTCTACGTGCCGGGAAGCAACGGGAAGGTGTAGCAGGGTGAGCGCATCGGTCGAAGCTCTGGAGATGGCGAAGGTGGCCGCACTCGCGGCCGACGAGAAGCTGGCCTCCGACGTGGTCGTGCTCGACGTCTCCGAGCAGCTGGTGATCACCGACTGCTTCGTGATCGCGTCGGCGCCGAACGAACGTCAGGTCAACGCGATCGTCGACAATGTCGAGGAGAAGCTGCGCGAGGCCGGGCACAAGCCGGTGCGTCGCGAAGGCACTCGCGAAGGCCGTTGGGCGCTGCTGGATTACGTCGAGATCGTGATCCATATTCAGCACAATGACGAACGGGACTTCTACGGCCTGGAACGGCTGTGGAAGGACTGCCCGCAGGTGCCCGTCGAAGGGCTGGGGGATCCGCGCAAGACTGCCTCTGCGGAGGCCGGAGACGATGAGGCCGGGGACGACGAGTGAGCAAGATGGCCGGCGTCCGCCGGTTGATCCTGCTGCGGCACGGGCAGACCGAATGGAACGCCTCCGACCGCATGCAAGGCCAGATCGATACCGAACTCAGTGAAATCGGGCGGCGGCAGGCCAAGGACTGCGCCCCCGATATGGCGTGCGCCGACCTGATCCACATCGTGTCCTCGGATCTCAAGCGCGCCCACGACACCGCCCGCGCGGTCGCCGAGCACGCCGCGCTCCCGGTGACCACCGATGCCCGGCTGCGCGAAACCGACCTCGGGCAGTGGGAAGGCATGGACCACCACGAGGTCGACAAGCTGTACCCGGGCGCGCGCAAAGCCTGGCGGCTCGACCCCACCTGGACCCCGCCCGGCGGCGAATCCAAGCTCGAGGTCGGCGCGCGGGCGCTGCCGGTGGTGCGGGAACTCTTCGCCGAGCGCGAGGATTGGCCCGGCCGTACCATTCTCCTGGTTGCGCACGGCGGGTTGATCGCGGCGCTGACCGCGGCACTGCTCGAACTGCCGCCTTCGAACTGGCCGGCCCTGGGTGGACTCGCCAATACCTCGTGGGTGCAGCTCACCAGCCACGGTCCGAGCTTCGAACAACCCGGCTGGCGCCTGGATGTGTGGAACGCGTTGGCGAAGGTTGCCCCTGATGTCCTCTGAGAACGCTCCCGGCGAGCGGCCGGTGCTGCTCGTCATCGCCGATTCGCTGGCCTACTTCGGCCCCAAGGGCGGGCTGCCCGCCGACCATCCCCGGATCTGGCCCAACCTGGTTGCGGCCGAACTGGATTGGGATGTGGAGCTGGTCGCGCGGATCGGGTGGACCAATCGGGACGGGTACTGGGCGCTGATCAACGATCCGCGCATCTGGGCCACGGTGCCGCGGGCCGGGGCGGTCGTATTCGCCACCGGCGGAATGGATTCGCTGCCCTCCCCGCTGCCGACCGCGCTGCGCGAGATGATCCGCTACGTGCGGCCGTCCGGGCTGCGCCGGCAGGTGCGGACCGCGTACAACTGGTTGCAGCCCAAGCTGTCCCCGCTCGGCTGGCCGGTGGCGCTGCCGCCGTCGGTGAGCGTCGACTACCTGGAGCAGGCGCGAAACGCGTTGGCGCAGTTGCGGCCCGAGCTGCCGTTCGTCGGCACGCTGCCCGCCGTGCACCAGTGCGATGCGTACGCGCGCGTGCACACCGGGCGCGATCCCATGGTGAAAGCCGTGCGGAAGTGGGCCGACGAACACTCCGTGCCGCTGGTGGACATCGGGGAAGCCGTGCACGACAACGTGTTCAACGGGCCCGCCAATCCGGACGGCATCCATTGGGGCTGGGACGGGCACACCGCCGTCGCGCGCGCCATGGTGAAGGTGCTCGCCGAACTCCCGGCCCGCCAGGTCCGGACTGCATGAGGGCTGCGCCGGTCCGCGGGCCCGGAAAGGTCCGCTAGCCCATGGCCGTGGTGGTTGTCACCGACTCGTCGGCCAGTCTGCCCGCCGGACTCACCGCCGAACTCGGGGTGATCGCGGTGCCGCTGCACGTCCTGGTCGACGACCGGGAACTGCGGGAAGGCATCGACACCGGGGAGATCGACTACGGGTCCTCACAGGTCACCACGTCGGCGGCCTCGCCGGGTGACCTGCGCGAGGCGTACGAGCGGGCGCTCGAACTCAGCGGCGGGGACGGCGTTGTCGCCGTGCACATTTCGCGGCAGCTGTCCGGGACCTGGGAAGCCGGGCGGCAGGCCGTGCGCGATATGGACGCCTCCGATCGGGTGCGGCTGGTCGATTCGCTGAGCGCCGGGCTCGGCACCGGGTTGCCGGTGCTGGCGGCGGCGCGGCGGGCGCGGACCGGGGCTGAGCTGGATGTGGTGTACGACGCGGCCGTGGCGGCGGCCGGGCGTGGGCGGGCGTTCATCGTGGTCAACCGGACCGAGCAGTTGCGGCGGGGTGGGCGGTTGAGCACTGCCGCGGCGTTTTTCGGGACCGAACTGGTGACCAAACCGATTCTGCAGATGGTGGACGGGCGGCTGGAACTGCGGGAGAAGGCGCGGACGCGGTCCAAGGCGTTCATCAAACTCGTTGCGGCGGCGGTGGACGCGGCCGGGGAGGACGGGGCCGCGGTGGCGGTGCAGCATCTGGGGGCGGAGGACGCGGCCAACACCATCGCGGGGCAATTGCGTGATCTGATTCCCGGGATTCGTGAGCTGATCGTGGCCGAGTTCGGGCCGACGCTGGGCGTGCATCTGGGCATGGGCGCGGTCGGTGCGCTGGTCGTGCCCGGTGGTTGCGGCTGACCGGGGTGGGACATAAGTCATGGGCGCGCCCGGTGGGGGCGCTGCTACGGTGAATGGGTGATCCGCATTCGACAGGCATGGTGGCGGCTGCTCCGGTAGCCCGATCACTCATGTCCGCGGGCTGTACGCAGCCCGTGAATTCGCTTTCCGCGGAACCGGTCCCGGTGCAGCCCCTTTTCCCAGGAGCCCACCATGACCACCATCTCCGATTCCTTCGCCGCCACTGCCGCCCGTAGCAGCGCGCTGGCCGCCGACGTCGCCGCGCACCCCGGCCGGTACCGCATCCTGACCGGTGAAAGGCCCACCGGGGCACTGCATCTCGGGCACTACTTCGGCACTGTCGCCGAACGTGTCCGGTTGCACGACCTCGGCGTCGAAACCTTCATCATCCTCGCCGATTACCAGGTCATCACCGATCGGGACGGGCTCGGAGCGGTCCGCGAGAACGTGCACAATGCCGTGCTCGACTACCTGGCCGCCGGGATCGACCCGGCGCGCGCGACCATCTTCACGCATTCCGCCGTGCCCGCGCTCAACCAGCTCATGCTGCCGTTCCTGAGTCTGGTCACCGAGGCGGAGCTGCACCGCAATCCGACGGTGAAGGCCGAACACGCCGCGGCGGGAAGGGCTTTGAGCGCCCTGCTGCTCACCTACCCGGTGCATCAGGCCGCCGACATCCTCTTCTGCAAGAGCAACCTGGTTCCCGTCGGCAAGGACAATCTCCCGCACGTGGAACAGACCCGCGTCATCGCCCGCCGATTCAACGAACGCTACGGACCGGTCTTCCCCGAACCGCAGGCCCTGCTCACCTCCACCCCGGAAGTCCCCGGACTGGACGGCCGCAAAATGTCCAAGAGTTACGGCAACGCCATCTCCCTGGCCATGACCGCCGACGAAACCGCGGCCCTGATCCGCCGCACCCCCACCGATTCCGAACGCCGCATCACCTTCGACCCGGCCCTCCGCCCCGGCGTCTCCGCCCTCCTCACCACCGCATCCCTCTGCACCGGAACCGAACCCGAGGTCCTGGCGGCCGAGATCGGCGATCAAGGCTCCGGCGCCCTCAAGAAACTCACCACCGAAGCCGTCAACACCTACCTCGCCGCCCACCGCGCCCGCCGCACGGAACTGGCCCGCGATCCCCACCTGGTCACCGACATCCTCCGCACCGGAAACCAGCGCGCCAACGCCATCGCCGACCAAACCCTCACCGAAGTCCGCACCGCCATGGGCACCGTCTACTGACCTGCGTGGATGGCGTTTCTCCACAACCGAAACGCCATCCACAGACTTCTCGAAACCCCAGGTCGCCCCCGCGGTAACGACTCCTTTCACCCCTACCGTCGACCCATGCCACCCGCCCCCGAACCCACACCACCCGTCCCCGAACCTGTGCCGTCCACCCTCGAACCCCGTTCGACCGCGACGGCTTTCACCCCCACCTCGCCACACCGGGCACGCTGGGATGACGAGTCCCTCGACCACACCGCCGACTTCGGCGCAGCCGCCGACCGCAACCCCGACCCATCCCCACCCGCCTGGCTCTCCGAACCTACCGGCCCCCTGTCCCTCTGGCACGAACGTCTGGTCCCCGAACGCTTCCGCGGCACCCGCTGGGACCCCGGCCCGCGCGGCGTGTTGGTCCTCGCCGCGGTGGCCGCCATCGTCATAGCTCTGACCGCCACCATGACGATGCGCGACCGCCCGACCGTCCACGCCGTCCCGCCGATCACCCCCGCCATGAGCACCGTCTCAGGCACGGAAGGCCCTGCCGGAGCGGACAATCCGGTCCCGCGTCCCGGCGATCCCTCGACCTCCGTGCCCGGTGATGCCTCATTCCCCGCACCGGCGGACGCCGCCGCCGGCACACCGAGATCACCCGGCTCCAGGCAATCCGGACCGGCAGCAGCTACCCCGCCCGCAGCCTCCGCCGCAGCAGGACCAGCGGCCCCCGGCGGCGCACCGTCCGCCCGCACACCCATGCCCGAAATAGTGATCAGCGTCGTCGGCGTAGTGGAACACGGCGGTCTGCTGCGCTTCCCTCCCGGCGCCCGCATAGCCGACGCCCTCAAAGCCGCCACCCCCAAACCCGAAGCCGACCTCTCCGGCCTCAACCTCGCCCAACCCCTCTGCGACGGCGACCAAATAGTGATCGGCCGCACCGGTTCCCGCCCCACCGTCCAACAGGTAGGCAGCACCATCGTGAACGGCCCAGCCCCCACACCGCCCTCCACTCGGGCATCCCAACCCGCCCAACCCCGCCCCTCCACCCCCACCGCAAAGGTAAACCTCAACACCGCAACCGAATCCGACCTCGACGCCCTCCCCGGCGTAGGCCCCATCACCGCCAAAGCCATCCTCGCCTGGCGAACCAAACACGGCCGCTTCACCTCCATAGACCAACTCTCCGAAATAGACGGCATAGGCCCCACCCGCCTCGCCCGCCTGAAATCAGTGGTGACGATATGACCGCCCGCCGCCTCGAACCACATTCTCTGCAACTCGCATTGCCGTCACTGAGCCCGATCGCCGATCTCTGCGCGGTCCCGGTGACGCATGGTGGCGAGACAGCACAAAGGAACTACTGGATCGAAGTTGTCGCCAGCTGCGCGTGGGACCAGCTGCGCTATGAGACCGGTTCGCGGAGCGTTGCCCCTGAGTCGAGTTCGACGGACCTGTTCCATCTGCGACGGCAATGCCCAGCGACGAAAGTGCGCACCGCCGCGGGTGATCGCGGCCGTGTAGTGGAAGAACCTGGCGCACAGACAATATCGGGTTCGTTGGAGCCGCTGGGCATCCCGGCAGTGCTGAGTGCGTCGACCGCTGTGGCCGGGATCGTGGTGAGCGAGCGATGAGCGATTCGAAGGTCGACGCCTCGGCCGGCCGAAACGGTAGTGACGGGCAGGCGAAGGAACGCGGCGCGCTGGATATGTCGGAGCCGCTGGATGTTCGGCTGGTTCCGGCGGCGTTGTGTTGCTGGGGCGCAACGATTGTCGGCATTGTGCTCGGGTGGCGGGCTGGGCTGGGGCTGGCGGCGGTGTGTGCGGTGGTGGCGGGAGGGTTGCTTTGGTTCGTTCGTCGCACGGGGCGCCGTCTGGATGCGGAGTTTGGGGCTGGGGATGACGCTTCGAAGCGGCGGCGGGGGATGGCGTTCGTGTTGTTGGCGGCTGTGGTTGTCGGGGGTGGGTATGCGGTGGCGGCTGCTTGGGATTCGTATCGGGTGGAGCGGCATCCGTTGCGAGAGCATGTGCGGGAGGGGCGGGTGTTGGTCACGTTGGTGACGACCGATGACGCGAAGGCGGTGGGTGGGAAGGGGTTTGGTGGGCGGAAGGTGTTGGTGCGGGGGGAGTTGGTGGAGTTTGAGCAGGGTGGGCGGGTTGTCGAGGGTGGGGGAGCGGTGCTGGTGCTGGCGCCGGCGGTGGGGTGGCGGGAACTTTTGCCGGGGCAGCGGGTTACGTTTCGGGGGAAGGTGGATCGGCCTTGGCGGGCGGATCTGACCGTTGCGGTGTTGCGGGCGGAAGGGCCGCCGGGCGCGGTGGGTGAGCCGCCTTGGTGGCAGCGCATCGCGGGGCGCATGCGGGCGGACTTCGCCAGGGCTGCTGATGCGGCATTGTCGGCGGATGCGGCGGGGCTGTTGCCCGGCTTGGTGATTGGGGATACGTCACGATTGCCAGAGCAGGTGCGGGAGAACTTCCGAGAGGTCGATTTGTCGCATTTGACCGCTGTTAGCGGGGCGAACATAACGATCTTGTTGGGCGCGGTGTTGCTTTCTATGCGGGCGCTCACCGTCGACCCGCGAATCGGGGCGGTGGTGGCGGGGGTCGCGCTGGTGATGTTCGTGGTGCTGGCGCGGCCGTCGCCGAGCGTGTTGCGGGCGGCGGTCATGGGAGCGGTCGCGTTGCTCGCGCTGTGCGTCGGCCGTCGCAAGCAGGCGGTTCCCGCGTTGTGTACCGCGGTGATCGGATTACTGGGCTGGTCGCCAGAACTTGCGGTGGATGTCGGGTTCGCGCTGTCGGTACTCGCGACTACCGGATTGATAGTGCTCGCCCCCGGCTGGTCGGATTGGCTTCGGGCACACGGCTGGTGGCGGGCGCCCGCCGACGCGCTCGCGGTATCGGCGGCGGCGTTCGTTGTCACCACACCCGTCATCGTCGCGGTCACCGGCCACTTGAGTTTGGTCGGTATCGCGGTGAACGTCCTGGTCGAGCCGGTCATCGCGCCCATCACGGTGCTGGGTGCGGTGGGCGCGCTGCTGTCGTGCCTGTGGTCGCCGGCGGCCGAACTCGTATTGCACTGCGTCGCACCACCACTGTGGTGGCTGCTCACCGTCTCCGGCCGCGCCGCCGCCCTCGGCGCATCGGTGACGCTGCCGACCGGTTTGTGGTCCGGGATCCTCGCCACGGTGGTGTGCACGCTCGTTGTCATCGGACTACACCCTCGATCCGGGCGGTCGCCCGATCACCCGGGACCTACAGCCGGATAACTCCGGCGCTGCGGTCGGGCCGGGCGTGGCGGGAGACGGGTGGCGGGAGTGTCGGCGGGGCCTCGTAGGATTCAGGGCGTGAACCAGCGACCTGCGCCCCTGCATCTTGTGCTCGGTGAAGAGGAATTGCTGATCGAGCGGGCGGTGGCGGCGGTGACGGCGCAGGCTCGGGCTGCCAGTGCGGCGCCGGAGGCTTTGCCGGTAGATCGGTTGCGGGCGGGGGATGCGAGTACTTCGGAGTTGGCGGAGTTGCTGAGTCCTTCGCTGTTCGCGGAGGACCGGGTGATCGTGCTGGAGTCCGCCGCGGAGGCGGGGAAGGACGCGGTGTCCGTTATTCAGGATGCCGCCGCGGCGCCTCCGGACGGGGTGGTGTTGATCGTGCTGCACACCGGGGGCGGGCGGGCGAAGGCGCTGGCACCGGCCTTGCAGAAGCTGGGGGCGGTCGTGCACAACTGCGCCAAGCTCAGCAAGGGCGGCGAGCGGGTGGAGTTCGTGCGCAACGAGTTCCGGGCCGCGAACGTGAAGGTGTCCGCCGATGTGGTGCAGGCGCTGATCGAAGCGGTGGGGTCGGATCTGCGGGAATTGGCCGCGGCCAGTTCGCAGTTGGCGGCCGATACCGGCGGCAAGGTCGATGTGGCGGCGGTACGGCAGTACTACTCCGGCAAGGCCGAGGTCACCGGATTCGAGGTGGCGGACCTGGCGGTGGCCGGGGATCGCGCCGCCGCGATGGAGGCGTTGCGCTGGGCCATCGATCGCGGAGTGCCCGCGGTACTGCTCGCCGACGCCCTGGCCGACTCGGTGCACACCATCGCCCGGGTCGGGTCGGCGGGACGCGGCGACCCGTTCAAGATGGCGGGCGATCTGGGCATGCCGCCGTGGAAAGTCAAGAAGGCGCAACAGCAGGTGCGCGGCTGGACCGGCGCCACCATCGGGCAGGCCCTGCAGATCGTGGCCGCGCTCAACGGCGAGGTGAAAGGCCAGGCCGCCGACACCAATTACGCACTGGAGCATGCCCTTTCCCGCATTCTGGACCTGCGCGAAGCCGCCTGAGGCAAAAGAAAACCGCGCACCGGCCGACCGGTGCGCGGTTCCCCGCGAAACTCAGGAGTTCGGCGACCAGGTGATCTTCCCACCCTGGAAGTCCTGCGCCTTACCGTCCTTGTAGTCGTACTCGTCGCTGGTCGGGAACCCGTAGGACCCGTTCTCCGCGCCCGCGCGCACCCACTCGTCCCGGATCGAACCCCACGTCACATGGGTGCCCGTCTTGGTGGTCGAGAAGATGGCCCCGCCTTCGAACAGCGTGTAGTAGCCCTCGCCCTTGGTGGTCTTGGCGACATCGGTGAGCGGGAACCCGAGCGGGCTGTTCTCCCAGCCCACCTTGCCGTACTTGTCCAGAATCACCCCGGTCAGCGCGTGCGCGGCGGTTCCCACGGACCAGTACATCGACCCGCCCTGGAACAGCTGATACCGCCCGGGCTTGGCCGTCGCCCCTTCATCGGCCAGCGGGTACTTCAACGTCCCCGACTCGGCCCCGAGGTTGCGCCACTTCTCGCGAATGAACCCGCCCACGGCATGCGCATCGGTGGCCGGCGTCCAGTAGATCGACAGGTTGTTGGCGAACTCCTGCTTCTTGCCCCCGCCCGCGGCATCCAGCTCCGGCCCGGTCGGATCCCCGAAGAACTCCGGCCCGCCCGCCCGATCGAACTCGACCTCGATCGCCCCGCCCACTTCGAACGGCCCGACCGGCCGCGCCGAAGCGACTCCCAGCCCGGCGGTCAGCGCGAGCGCGACAGCCCCCGCAGCCACCCCGCCCCGAGCCCAAGAAAAACGGTTCATACGCAGCGACGCCACTACAACTCCCAACGCAGGTGATATCCGACAGCCCCCGACTGTTCGCCAGCCATCCTGCTGCGAACCGGTTGCGGAGGCAAGTCAGCATCCGCGAAAACCACAAAAACCGCCGTGGTCATCGTGGCCACGGCGGTTGTGCGAAGCATATTGTCCGGAATGACTTCCGGGGTGAATCAGCCGAGCTTGTTGAAAGCCAGCGACAGCGCCGACTTCTTGTTGGCAGCCTGGTTGGCGTGGATGACGCCCTTCGAGGCGGCCTTGTCCAGGCTCTTGGAAGCGGACTGCATCAGCTCGAGCGCCTTGTCCTTCTCGCCCGCCGCAGCGGCCTCGCGGAACTTGCGGATCGAGGTGCGCAGCGCGGACTTCACCGACTGGTTACGCTGACGCGCCAGCTCGTTGGTGCGAATCCGCTTCATCTGGGACTTGATGTTGGCCACGCCGGTTTCCTCGTGTTCCTTCGTTTAGTGGTGTATGCGGGATGCAAAGTCTGTTCGTGCACACTACGAGAGGGGTAGCGGAGCACCGACGATCGAGGCTACCAGGCCACGGGTCCCGGTATGAAATCGACCCCATCCGCCATCTGGCTGAAACCAGAAATTTATCCCGGTCGAAGCACGTGTTGCGGCCGCGTGATGGACCATTTTCCCATGACTCCCGCCGCTGCCGCGCGTTCGGCCGTGGCCGTCTCAGCACCGATCGGCCACGCCGCCATCGATGATGGGGCGGCCGGGGTGTTCGCGGGATATGGACCAGGCCGTTACGACCGGGCTTTCGACGAGATGTTCGATGCCGCCGGCCGGGCTCGCCCCGCCTACCGGGGCATTTTCGCCGCGCTCGCCACCATCGACGCCGCCGATCTGGCGGCGCGGGCCGAGGCGCTGGCCCGGGCCTTCGCGGATCAGGGCATCACCTTCTCCCTCTCGGGCCAGGAGCGGCCGTTCCCGCTCGATCTGGTGCCGAGAGTGATAGCCGCCACCGAGTGGACCAAACTCGAGCGCGGCATCAAACAACGGGTGCGCGCCCTGGAGGCCTTCCTGGCCGACGTGTACGGCGAGCAGACCATCCTGCGCGATCAGGTGATTCCGAAGCGCTTGGTCACCTCGTGCGCGCATTTCCATCGCGAGGCCGCCGGGCTGATCCCGCCGAACGGCGTCCGTATTCATGTGGCGGGCATCGACCTGATCCGCGACGAGCACGGCGATTTCCGGGTGCTGGAGGACAATCTGCGTTCCCCGTCCGGGGTTTCGTATGTGATGGAGAACCGCCGCACCATGGCGCGCGTCTTCCCGGACCTGTTCGCCTCGCATCGGGTGCGCGCGGTCGGCGACTATCCGAGTCATCTGCTGAAGGCGCTGCGCGCGGCCGCCGCCCCGAACGAAGCCGATCCGACCGTGGTGGTGCTCACCCCCGGCGTCTACAACTCCGCCTATTTCGAGCATTCGCTGCTGGCCCGGCAGATGGGTGTGGAACTGGTCGAGGGCCGGGACCTGTTCTGCCGCGACAATGTCGTCTATATGCGCACCACGGCGGGGGAGCGGCAGGTGGACGTCATCTATCGCCGTATCGACGACACTTTCCTCGATCCCATGCAGTTCCGCCCGGATTCCATGCTGGGTGTGGCGGGCATTCTGAACGCGGCCCGCGCGGGCACCGTGGTGCTGGCCAATGCGGTGGGCAACGGCGTCGGCGACGACAAACTCGTCTACACCTATGTGCCCGCTTTCATCGAGTACTACCTGGGCGAGAAACCCATTCTGCCCAATGTGGATTCGTACCGTTGCTGGGAGCCCGCCGAACGCGACGAGGTGCTCGACCGGATCGCGGAACTGGTGGTCAAGCCGGTGGAGGGTTCGGGCGGGTACGGCATCGTGATCGGCCCGGACGCCTCGCAGAAGGAACGGGATGCGGTGCGCCGCAAGGTGCGTGCCGATCCGCGCGGCTGGATCGCCCAGCCGGTCGTCCAATTGTCGACGGTCCCAGCGAAAATCGGCGGGGTACTGGCGCCCCGTCATGTGGATCTGCGGCCGTTCGCCGTCAATGAGGGTGACGATATCTTCGTGCTCCCCGGCGGTTTGACCAGGGTGGCACTGCCGGAAGGCTCACTGGTGGTCAATTCCAGTCAGGGCGGCGGCAGCAAGGACACCTGGGTGCTGGCCCCGCGCACCTCGGGCGCCGAGCGCGAACTCGCGGGCGCTCAACTGGTCAGCGAAATGCACATCACCCGGGAACACGACCAGGCCCGGGAACCCTCCGTCACTCGATCCAATCAGCAACAGCAATAACCGGAACACTTTCGACAAGCGGTAGCAACGACGCTCTGACTCGGTAGGTGAATACAGCGTTAGGCAGGTCCAATCATGTTGGCGCGCAATGCCGAATCCCTCTTCTGGATCGGCCGGTACATCGAACGCGCCGAGTACACGGCGCGCATCCTGGACGTCGCGGTCCATCAATTGCTCGAGGACGCCACGGTCGATCCCGATCGGACTTCCCGGGTATTGCTGACGGTGCTCGGCATCGAACCGCCCGAACGGGAACTCGATGTGTGGTCGGTGACCGAACTGGTGGCCTTCGGCCGGGACAATGGCGGGTCGATCGTCGACTCGATCATTCGCGGCCGGGAAAACGCCCGGGGCGCAAGAGAAGTCACCTCCACCGAAATGTGGGAGTGCCTGAACGCCACCTACAACGGCCTGGCCGCCGCCGAACGCGCCGCCCGCGCGCTGGGGCCGCACGAATTCTGTCACTACATCACCGACCGCGCCGCCATGTTCGCCGGACTCTCCGATTCCACGCTCAGCCGCGACGACGGGTATCGCTTCCTGTTGCTGGGCAAATCCATCGAACGCGTGGATATGACGGTGCGCCTGCTGCTTTCGCGCGCCGGCGATCGCACCTCGTCGCCGGCCTGGGTGACGGTATTGCGTTCGGCCGGTGCGCACGACCCGTATCTGCGCACCCATCGCGGCGTGCTGGACGCCAATCAGATCGCGGATTTCATTCTGCTGGACCGGCTTTTCCCGCGCTCGGTCTTCCATTCGCTCAAAGTCGCCGAAACCTGCCTGCAGGAACTGGATCAGCGCCCCAACAGCCGTTTCGCCGCCCGCCACGAAGCGCATCGACTACTCGGCCGGGCGCGCAGCGAACTCGAGTTCCTGCCGTCCGCGGTACTGCTGGAGGATCTGCCCAGCCGGCTGCTGTGGTTGCAGCAGACCTGCCGCGAGGTGGGGGAGGCGGTGGCGCTGCAGTATTTCCACGCCGAATCCTGGGTGGCCTGGACCGGGCTGCACGGCCGCAATGGCGATCACGTGGAGGTGACGGCATGAGCTGGCGGATGCGGGTGGTGCACACCACCGGATACGTGTACGACGGCCCGGTCACCCGGTCGTTCAACGAGGCCCGGCTGACCCCGCGCGCCGACAGCAGGCAGAACGTCATCCTGAACCGGGTCGAGACGGTGCCGTCCACGCGGTCCTACCGGTACATGGACTACTGGGGCACCATCGTCACCGCGTTCGATCTGCACGCGCCGCACACCGAATTGGAGGTGACCAGCTCCTCGGTGGTGGAGACCGAACCTTTCGCCGGGCCCGCCGAAGAGCTCGCCTGGGAGGAATTGCGCGGCGATGCCGTCGCCGACCGCTTCGACGAATTGCTCAGCCCCACCGGCTATGTGCCGCGCGAACGCCGGTTGGCCCCGGTGGCCCGGCAGCTGGCGCGCGGGGTGCCGCCCGCCAAAGCCGTTGTCCGCGCGGCCGAATGGGTGCACCGCGAGATGAGCTACCTGCCCGGCACCACCTCCGTGCACACCTCGGCGGTGGAGGCGTTCGCCGAAAGACAGGGCGTCTGCCAGGATTTCGCGCACCTGACCCTGCTGTTGCTGCGCACCATGGGGATTCCCGGGCGCTACGTCTCCGGCTACCTGCATCCGGACCCGTCCGGTGAGGTCGGCCACACCGTGGCGGGCCAGATGCACGCCTGGGTGGAAGCGTGGACGGGGCAATGGTGGGGCTACGACCCGACCAACAACATCCCCGTCACGGAGCAACACGTTTCAGTCGGGGTGGGCCGTGATTACGCGGATGTGCCGCCGCTCAAAGGTATCTTCTCCGGTAGCGGCTCGACCGATCTCGAAGTGGTAGTGGAAATCACCCGCCTCGCCTGAGGTTTCCGGGCCGCGTCTGGTCGGTGCGGTATCCAGTTGAGCGGAAGGTAACCGATGTCTCCCACAGCACAGGAAGTCGCCGAGGATCTAGCGGAACTGCAAGTGCCGTCCCTCGGACGCAAGCTCTTCGCCGAAGCCCTGGGCACTTTCGTGCTGGTGCTCGGCGGCGTCGGCACCGCGGTGCTGGCCGGGAGCCGGGTGGGTGCGCTCGGCGTGGCGCTGGCCTTCGGGTTCACGCTGTTGTTCCTGGTGTACGCCATCGGGCCGATCTCGGGCTGCCATGTGAATCCGGCGGTCACGGTCGGGCAGTTCCTGCTGGGCCGGATCTCGGCCGCGGTCGCGGGGTTGTACTGGGTGGCGCAGATCGTGGGCGGTCTGCTCGCGGGCGCGACCATCTACGCCATCGCGCACAATCTGCCGTCCTACGACCGGGCCCGGGACGGTCTGGGCGCCAACGGCTGGGGTGCGCACAGCCCCTCGAAGCTGGAGCTGGGCGGCATCGTCATCAATGGTTACGGCCTGGCCGCCACCATCACCGTCGAAGTGATCCTGACCGCGCTGCTGGTCTTCGTGGTGCTGGCCTCCACCGATCAGCTCTCGGATGTGCCGCTGGCCGGGCTGTCCATCGGCATCACCCTGGCCGTCATCCACCTGATCTCGATTCCGGTGGACAACACCTCCGTCAACCCGGCCCGCAGCCTGGCCGTCGCCTTCTACCAGGACGGCGCACTCGCCCAGCTCTGGGTGTTCATCGTGTTCCCGCTGGTCGGCGGTGTATTGGGAGCGCTCGTCTACAGCCTGCTGTTCGGACGCTCCCGCAACATGGTCAGTTAGCTTCAGTACCAGTGATATTCGGCGCACAAACGGTGCGCCACCAGATCGAAGGTTTTCCGGGCCAGGATCGCGCCCTCGCGGCGGATCCCGGCTTCGGGCACGTCCAGGACGCGATCGAGCCGGACCCAGCTGTCGCGTCCGGCGTTGTCCCACGGTCCGTCGCCGATGCCCACCCAATTGTCGTGGTGGGCGTGGTCGGCATTCGAGGACAGCATGAGCCCGAGCAGGGTTTTGCCTTCGCGGCCGACGACCAAGACCGGTCGGTCCTTGCCGTTGGACGGGTCCTCCTCGTAGGGCACCCAGGTCCACACGATTTCACCCGGATCGGCACGGCCGTCCAATTGCGGTGAGTACACGATCTGCCGGGCGCGTTCCCGCGACGGCACGCCCGCCGACGAGGTCGGCCGCACCGAAACCCCCGCCGCCTTCTTGGGCGTGCTCACCGTGCGCAACGCGCGATCCCACACCGAGGACTTCTGCACCCGGTCGACCAGTTTCGGTCCCTGCTGCCTGACCAGTTGCGAACCCTGTTCCTTAGCCATGTTCCCCAATGTCTTCCCCAGCGCGTTCCACCTGCCCGCCATGAACGGCAGCCTAACGGCGGTGGGCCGGAAGTTCATCCGGGAGCACACCGTAGACTTCTGGGTTGACATGCCGCCTTTTCGCCATGCCGAGGAGTGACTCCGATTAGCAGCTTCGCCGATACGACGTTCACCGATCCGTCCCGGATCAGGAACTTCTGCATCATCGCGCACATCGACCACGGGAAATCGACCCTGGCCGATCGCATGCTGCAACTCACCGGAGTGGTGGAGGAGCGCGCCATGCGGGCGCAGTACCTCGACCGGATGGATATCGAGCGCGAGCGCGGTATCACCATCAAGGCGCAGAACGTGCGACTGCCGTGGAAGGTCGACGGGGAGGACTACGTCCTGCACCTGATCGACACCCCGGGTCACGTCGACTTCACCTACGAGGTGTCGCGGGCGCTCGAGGCGTGTGAGGGCGCGATCCTGCTGGTCGACGCCGCGCAGGGCATCGAGGCGCAGACGCTCGCCAACCTCTACCTGGCGCTGGACAAGGACCTGACCATCATTCCGGTCCTGAACAAGATCGACCTGCCGGCCGCGGACCCCGATCGGTACGCCGCCGAGCTCGCGCACATCGTGGGCTGTGAGCCCGAGGACGTGCTGCGGGTGTCCGGCAAGACCGGTGTCGGCGTGGCCGAGCTGCTGGACGAGGCCGTCAAGCAGGTGCCCGCGCCCGTCGGCGAGGCCGATGCCCCGGCGCGCGCCATGATCTTCGACTCGGTGTACGACACCTACCGCGGCGTCGTCACCTACGTGCGTGTGGTGGACGGCAAGCTCACCCCGCGCCAGAAGATCAAGATGATGTCCACCGGCGCGACCCACGAACTGCTCGAGATCGGCATCGTGTCGCCCGAGCCCAAGCCCACCGCGGGCCTCGGCGTCGGCGAGGTCGGTTACCTGATCACCGGTGTGAAGGACGTCCGGCAGTCGAAGGTCGGCGATACCGTCACCTCCGCGCGCGACGGGGCCACCGAAGCGCTTGCCGGATACCAGGATCCGCGGCCGATGGTGTACTCCGGCCTCTACCCGGTCGACGGCTCCGACTACCCGGACCTGCGCGACGCGCTCGACAAGTTGCAGCTCAACGACGCCGCGCTGACCTATGTGCCGGAGACCTCGGTGGCGCTGGGCTTCGGTTTCCGCTGCGGCTTCCTCGGACTGCTGCACATGGAGATCACGCGCGAGCGCCTGCAGCGCGAGTTCGGTCTGGATCTCATCTCGACCGCGCCCAACGTGGTGTACCGGGTGATCCAGGAGGACAACACCGAGCAGATCGTCACCAACCCGTCGTTCTGGCCGGCGGGCAAGCTCAAGCAGATCTTCGAGCCGATCACCAAGTGCACCGTGATCGCGCCCAGCGAATTCATCGGCACCATCATGGAGCTGTGCCAGTCGCGGCGCGGTGAGCTGCTCGGCATGGACTACCTGTCCGAGACCCGCGTCGAGATGCGCTACACGCTGCCCATGGCGGAGATCATCTTCGACTTCTTCGACTCGCTGAAGTCGCGCACCCGCGGTTACGCGTCCCTCGATTACGAGGAGGCCGGCGAGCAGGAAGCCGAGCTGGTGAAGGTGGACATCCTGTTGCAGGGTGAGGCGGTGGACGCGTTCTCGGCCATCGTGCACAAGGACGCCGCCCAGGCGTACGGCAACAAGATGACCACCAAGCTGCGCGAACTCATCCCGCGCCAGCAGTTCGAGGTGCCGATCCAGGCGGCCATCGGCTCCCGCGTCATCGCCCGCGAGAACATCCGCGCCATCCGCAAGGACGTGCTTGCCAAGTGCTACGGCGGTGACATCTCGCGTAAGCGCAAGCTGCTCGAGAAGCAGAAGGAAGGCAAGAAGCGGATGAAGACGATCGGCCGCGTCGACGTCCCCCAGGAAGCCTTCGTGGCGGCGCTGTCCACCGAGTCCGCCTCGGACAAGAAGAAGTAGGCGGTACCACCGCTGGTTTGAACGTGCCCCGCTGCCTGATGGCAGCGGGGCACGGTGGTAGTTGACGGGCCCGCTGCTCCGCCCGAGGGCGCTGCCACTCGCCTTACCTCGAGACCCCAAAGCCGCGGCTGACTCGCCGCTCTGCGCTGCCGCCGTGCGCTGTCTCAAATCGGGCGCGCCGCAGTCGCCTTACTCGATATCTCGGGGCCGCGGACGACTCCACAGAGCTCGGCCGCCAAGCGCTGCCACCGACCTCGCAGGTGCGCTGTCTCGAAGCGGGGCGCGCCGCTTCCTCTTCCAGCCGGGTCTCGGGCCCGCCGCCTGCTGGCGGCGGGCCCGTTGCTTCTTTTCGGGTGCGGGGCGGGTCCGCGGGAGTATGCTCCGGCTCTGCCGTCAGACCGGTTGTCATGTTTTGTAACTTTGGTCCGTTACGCACCAAAAAATGGGGCTTCCGTACTGATATGCAGGGTGACAAGCTAATGGGCGCACCTCTGCGCACACTGCCTCCGACCTGGTGGATGTGACAGACCGGTTATCCGGAAATAGGGTGTGAAACGAGTTTGAGAGCGGCGGTCTGCCATTCGGCGGGCCGCCGATCAGTGAGAGCGGAGCCTGTATGACACGTGATCTGCCCTACGACGACGATTCCGCAGCCGGCGACAACTACGTGGAAGACACCGCGTACCGCATTGCCACCGGAGTCGCGCGCGTGGCGAGGGCAGGCGCGTACGTTACCGGCGGCGCGCTCCTCGCGGCCGGCGGCACACGCGGCGCCTCCGACAACGCCAATCACGACAGCCGCATCGTCGGCTGGTCCGAAGCCGAGGATCCCAAGGCGGACGAGCCCAGCCCGACCGTCACCTTCCCGGACCTGACCGCCGCCGACGTCACGCCCCCGGTCAAGATGGGCCCGGCCGTGGTCGCGGTGTCCGACGACCAGCACGACAACCACCACTACGGCACCGACGCCGGATTCTTCCCCGGGACCTTCGGCAGCCTGCCCTCCGACGCCGCCATGTCCGGTTACTACGGCGGCGGTTTCGGCGAGTCCGGCGGGTACTCGATCCCGCAGCCCGACTACTCGGCCGCCTACGGGTACAACCCGCAGAGCGGTGTGCTGGACGGGCATCACGGCAATACCGGCGTGACGATCCCGTGGGGCGACGGTCAGCTGTCGCTGCCCGTGCCCACCCTGCCGTCCTTCGACGGTGAACCCTCCGACTTCCTGCCCGGACTGAAGATCCCCGGCGTCGACGGCCACCTACCCGGCCTGCCGGGCGCTTTCCTGCCCAGCGGTCTCGGTGATGCCGGGCTCCCGTCCGGCGTCGGCCCCGCACCCGCGAACCCTGCGCCCGGAACGGATTTCGACGGCGTCGGCGATTCCGGCATCGGGCTGTTCGTCAAGACGCAATGGAATGTCGACGCCCATGTCGGCCTGGACGGCGTCTGGTTCAAGTCGGATATGAAGGTGGAGTTCAACGTCGGCGACGTCGGCCACCAGTACACCGAATACCAGCAGCAAATCGGGCAGTACATGAAGGACGGCGGGCCGGTCGGCTCGGCGTCCGGCGCCCAAGCCGGCACGAATCCGTTTGCCGCCAACGGTGATTCCGCTGGCGGAGCTGCCAACCCGGCCGCCGCGACCGCGAATCCGGCCACCGCCGGGGCGAGCAACCCCGCCGCCGGTGGCACCACCAACCCCGCGACCGCGGGCGCCGCCAATCCCGCTGCCGCCGATGCCAATCCGGCGCTCGCCGGGGTGAACGGCCTGGGCGGCCAGACCTTCGGCAAGTCTGCGGACGACGCGCACGGATCCGCCGGCACCGGCCAGCCCGCTGGCGGCCACGCGCCCGGATCCGGTGGTGCTTCGGCACCGGGCGGTGTCGGTGCGGGTGGTGCTTCGGCTCCCGGTGGTATCGGTGCGGGCGGCGCTTCCGCTCCCGGTGGTATCGGTGCGGGTGGTGCTTCGGCTCCCGGCGGCATCGGTTCCGGTGGTGTTTCTCCCCAGGGCGGATTCGGTTCCGGCGCTTCGGCTCCCGGCACCGCCATGCCCGGATCTATTGGTGCTCCGGCGGGTTCGCCCGCTCCGGCGGTCACGGCTCCGGCGGCTCCCGCGTTCACGGCGCCGGTCGCGCCCATCGCGGTCGCTCCGGTGGTTCCGGCCGCGGTCGCTCCGGTGTCCGTCGCGCCGGTCGCGGTGGCGCAGCCGGTGGTGGCCACGCCGTTGCAGACCACGATTCAGCCGGATGCCGCGCAGCATCCGATCGCTAATCTGCTGGGTGCGTCCGGCGGCCCCTCGCCGTTGACGGTGCCCGCGGTGAACGCGCCCTCACTCTTCGCCGATCATCGCGCTCCGGTGCTGGCGGCGGACGGGTCGGGCAACGCGGGACATTCGGCCACCATGGTCGCCAAGCCGGCCCCGGCCGCCGCTACGCCCGGCACCGCCGTGCCGCAGGTGAGCGTGCCGGCCAAGCCGGAGGTCGCGGTGACCACCGTGCCTTCGCTGCCGGTTCCCACCAAGCTGCCCGCGGTCGAAACCGGCGGGGCGACAATCACTCCCGGCGCCGGTGGGGGTACCCACGGCGGAGCCACGGGTGGTGCGACCACGGGCGGCGGCGCGTCGACCGGTGGCGGCGCGGCCGGCGGCGTCGATACCGACGGCCCGACCGGCGGAGCCACCACGGCTCCCGGCGGCACCCGCCCGGGCGGTAGCGACCCGACGGGTACGCACGGTGGCGGCGTCACCGTGCCCAGCGACCCCGACGGCGGCACCACCGCGCACGTCCCGACGACCCAGCCGAGCGTGCCGACCCCCGACGTCACGGTGCCGACCGTGGCCCCGACCACCCAGCCGCAGGTGACCCAGCCGCATCTGCCCAGCCAGGAGATCACGGTCCCGTCGGTGGCCCCGCAGCCGACCGTGGCCACCCAGCCCACCGTGCCGAAGCCCGCCCCGGCGAAACCGATTGCCGACACGACTGATTCGGCCCCGCACGTTCTCGCCGCGGTCAGCGGCTCGTCCGTGCTGCCGGTCGACGACGCACTCCTGTACGCGAGCGATACCGACGGTTTCGGCGCGGCGCGGCTCGCGGATCATTCGAACGTCTACGCCCACGGCGATTCGTCCGCATTGTTCGCGAGCGACTCGGACACGTACGTGGGCAGCGATTCGTCCGCGTTCGTGAGCGACTCGAACATCTACGCGGCGAGCGATTCGTCCGCGTCGTTCGTGAGCGGAGTGAACGGGTATGCGGGCGATGACGGTTCGGTGCATTCGCTGAGTGGTGACGCCGGTTGGCACGCCACCGCGTCGCTGTACGGCGCGAGTGCGCTGAACAGTCAGTTGCTGCCCGGCTCCGCGCTCACTGACGACCAGTTCCCGTCGCACGGCGTACTCGATCACACCATGCTCCTGTGAGCGGCTCGGAGAGCCTGACCGCCGTGAAGAATCCGGATGTGATGGGCCCCCTGCTCGAGCTGCTCGACGAGCTGCTCGAGCAGACCCATGCGCTGGGCCGTACCGACCTGGCCGGTCGCCTCGGCATCGCCCGTGCCCGCATCGCCGATCCCCGGGTGCGCCTGGTGGTGGTCGGCGATTCCAAGAGCGGAATGAGCACCCTGGTCAACGGCCTGGTGGGCATGCCGGTGAGCGCCACCGATTCCCAGCACAGCGTGCCGGTGATCGCCGAGTACGGCCCGCAGCCCGCCGCCATCCTGGTGAAGGCGGTCGGCGGCCGGGCCGAACGCGAGGCGGTGGATCCGGCCGCGGCGCTGGCCGCCCTGCCCTCCGACGGTGTGGTGCGTGCCGAGGTCACCGCCCCGAGCCCGTTGCTGGCGGAGGGTTTCGTGGTGCTGGACGCGCCGGGTTCGCCCGGTGATACGCCCGCCACCTGGTCGCTGCTGGCCGCCGCCGACGCGGTGCTCTACGTGGCCGCCGCGGACGCCCCGTTCACGCCCGGCCAGATCGAGCAGCTGCAGCGCATCCAGCAGGTCTGCCCGACCGTGGTCTGCGTCCTCAACAAGATCGATGAATATCCGCAGTGGCCGCAGGTGCAGCAGCAGGATCGCGGGCTGCTGGATCAGGCCGGGCTGGCGTTCGCCGTCGCTCCCGCCTCGGCGCTGCTGCACACCCGCGCGCAGGCCACCGGCGATCAGCAGCTGGATCTGGAATCCGGTGTGCCGCAACTGCTCGACCATCTGCGCGCCTATGTGCTGGGCCGCGCCGACACCGTCGCCGCCGAGGCCGCCGTCCGCGATATCCAGCTGATCACCGATCATCTCGCGCTGGCCCTGCGCACCGAAGCCGAGACGCTGCGCGATCCGCGCCGCTTCGGCGTCATCACCGAGCAGCTGCGCCGCACCCGCGAGGAAGCCGAACAGCTGCGCCAGCGCTCCGCCAACTGGCAGGTCACCCTGGCCGACGGCGCGGCCGAACTGATGGCCGACACCGAACACGATCTGCGCCATCGCCTGCGCAGCCTGATCCGCGATGCCGAAGCCGACATCATGAAGCGCGATCCGGTGAAGCGCTGGAACGATTTCGGCGTCGACCTGGACGCCAAGATCTGCGAGGCGGTGGAGGAGAACTTCGTCATCGCGCACTACCGGTCGGTGGAACTGGCCGAGCAGGTGGCGGCGAAATTCCCCGAAAGCGGCGTGCCGACAGCCGATCTCAAGCTCGACGATCCCGGCGAAGTGGGCGCGGTACTGGAACCGGTGGCCGCGCTGGACACCCTGGACAGCGCGAAAGCCGGTGTGACGCAACAGGTGCTGTCCGCGCTGCGCGGCTCCTACGGCGGCATCCTGATGGTCGGCCTGGCCACCAGCCTGCTCGGCATGTCGCTGGTGAACTGGTATTCCGCGGGCGCGGGCGTGCTGCTGGGCGTGAACGCGCTGTGGGACGACCGCAAGACCCGCACCCAGCGCCGGCAGTCCGAGGCCAAGGTGGCGGTGGCGCGGCTGATGGACGATGTGATCTTCCAGGTGTCCAAGGAGTCGCGGTACCGGCTGCGCGGCGTACAGCGCAGTCTGCGTGACCATTTCACCGATATCGCCAATTCCACGCTGCGTTCGGTGGACGCCTCGTTGCGGGCCGCCGAGGAGGCCGCGGCGGTGCATTCGCCGCAGCGGCGGGAGGTGCGGCTCACCGAGATCGAGACCGCGCTGGTGCGGTTGCGTGAGGTGCGCGAGCGCGCGGACGCGATGGGCGAAGAGCCCTCCTACTGAGAAAACCGCCGCCGCCCACGCTGTTTCGCGTGGGCGGCGGCGGGTTTCAGCGTCCCGCGTGCGCGGGGTTGAACGTTCCGGCGTGCGTCTGTTCCTCGGCCCGGATGACGTGCATGACGGCATTGATCAACGCCAGATGCGTGAACGCCTGCGGGAAATTGCCGAGATGCCGTCCGGTATGCGAGTCGATCTCCTCGGCATACAGCTTGAGCGGGCTGGCATACCCCAGCAGCCGCTCGCACAACTGCCGCGCCCGCTGCAATTCCCCGATCTCCACCAGCGCCGACACCAGCCAGAACGAGCAGATGGTGAACGACCCCTCCTCGCCGTAGAGCCCGTCGTCGGTGGTCTCGGTGCGATACCGCAGCACCAGTCCGTTCTCGGTCAGCTCGTCGGCGATGGCGAGCACGGTCGCCCGCACCCGGTGATCGGTCGGCGGCAGGAACCGCAGCAGCACCACCAGCAGCAGTGAGGCGTCCAGGGTCTCGCTGCCGTAGGACTGGGTGAACACGCCCCGCTCGTCCACTCCGTTGTCGAGGATGTCGGCGCGGATCTCGTCGGCGATGTCGTGCCACTTCTTGGCGTAGTCGTATTCCCCGTGCAGTTCGGCCAGTTTCGCGCCGCGGTCCAGGGCCACCCAGCACATCACCTTGGAGGAGGTGAAGTGCTGCGGCTCCCCGCGCACCTCCCAGATCCCGCGATCGGGGTTGCGCCAGTTCTCGATGGCCGCCTGCACCTGCCGTTCCAGCATGGGCCACAGGGTTTCCGGCACCTGCTGGCGCGACTTCACGTGCAGGTAAACCGAATCCAGCAGGGTGCCCCAGATATCGTGCTGTTCCTGGTTGTACGCCCCGTTGCCGATGCGCACCGGTCGCGCGCCGTCGTAGCCGGACAGGTGGGTGAGCTCGGATTCGGTGATCTCGCGTTCGCCGCCGATGCCGTAGAGCACTTGCAGCGGAACGGGTTTGCCGTTCCCGTCCGTCGCCACATCGTGCAGGAAGGCGAAGAAGTCGTCGGCTTCCCGGTCCAGGCCGAGGGTGTACAGGCCCCAGAGCGCGAACGTGGAGTCACGCACCCAGGTGTATCGGTAGTCCCAATTGCGTTCCCCGCCCGGTGTTTCCGGCAGCGAGGTGGTGGCGGCGGCCAGGAGCGCGCCCGTGGGGGCGTAGGTGAGCCCCTTCAAGGTGAGCGCGCTGCGCTGCAGATAACCCCGCCACGGGTGGTCCGGGAACCGCCCCAGCGTGATCCACTGCCGCCAGGATTCGGTCGTGGTCCACATCTTCTCGGCCGCTTCGGCGAAAGTGCGCGGCGGCGGCAGGTCCGACCAGGACAGGGCCACGAACACCTCGTCGCCCTCCTTCATCCGGGTGCGCGCCCGCGCCTCCCGCCCTTCGATGCCCAGCCGCAGATTGGTGGTCAGGGTGAGCGTCGGGCAGCCTTCGATATCGCAAGTGGCGGAGGCTCTTTCGTAGACGTCGCCGCTGTACTCCCAGAGCGCGGGGCCGCGGTGATAGTCGAAGGCCGGTTCGCAGCTCATCTCCAGTTCCACCACGCCGTTCACGCATTTCACGGTGCGCAGCAGGATGTGCTCGGCGTCCCAGTCCATCGGGGTGCGGCGGTGGGTGCGGCTGCGCTGCTTGTTGTTGTGCCAGGGGCCCAGCACCAGCGCGTCGCGCACGATGATCCAGCCGGTCTCGGTCTGCCAGGTGGTCTCCACGATCAGCCCGCCCGGCAGATAGCGCCGTGCGGCGGGCACATTGCGCCCGTACGGGCCGATCCGGAAGTGTCCGGCGCTGCGGTCCAGCATGGCGCCGAAGATGCTGGGGGAGTCCGGGCGCGGCACGCACATCCATTCGACCGAGCCGTTGCGGGCGATGAGCGCGTTGGTCTCGCAGTCGGACAGGAAGGCGTAGTCGTCGATGGGCGGGTAGATGGAATGGCGCATCCCGCCCGTGGCCGACAGCATGTAGCCGTCGGAGAGTTGCGCGTCCGGCCGGTCTAGGGCCTCACGTGGCGCTTCGAGCGTCGTATCGGAGCCTGGATCGCCGGTATCGCTGCCGAGCGGGCGATCGTAGGATTCCGGTTCGTCGTAGGACTCCATGCCAACCATGATCGGTCCGATCGGCCCGAATCGTCCACCATCGCGGGTTCGGCCTAGGCTGGTGCCGTGCATCGGATTGCAGGATGGTGGGACGGCGTCGAACTGTGGGTGGCCGGCCTGCCCTTCGTTCCCCAGTTCGCCGTGGTGCTGGCCGCCATGGTGCCGGTTTGTTTCGCGCTGGCGTACCTGCTGGACCGCACCCTGCGCCTCGCGCTGCGGGTGCTCGGCCGCGATCGCGTGGCCGCCCAGGAGTCCGCCGCCGCCGTCACCTCGCCCCGCCGCATCCGGAAGGAAGCCGCCTGATGCCCCGCTCCCGCGTCCAGCTCGCGCTGATCGCACTGCTTGTTCTCGTTGTCGTGGCCTGGTTGTTCACCCGCTGAGCGAATTCGCCGCGTACTGTGCTGCACCATGTCAACCGATGAAGGTCTGGAACTGGAAACCTTGCTGTCCGAAGAGGACTTCGAGGACGAACCCCGTCTGATCGCCACCCACCTCGCCGGGCCCGAGGAAGCCCTCGAAATGGTGAAGGCCGCCCAGCTGCTGGGCCTGGGCGTGCGCCTCAGCAACCGCATCCGCCCCGACGAGGAAGATGCCGAGTCGGCCACCGAGGAATGGATCCTCGACATCCTCGAGACCCCGCCGGTCGTCGAAGACGAGTAAGCCCGGCGGGCTTGCCACGGAAGATTGTTCGGGGGCAAGCCCCCGAACCCCCGTAATTCGGAAAGCGGCCAGACCCCGCCTGGCTGTGCCGATCGCACAGCCAGGCCCCACCCGCACTAGCGCCGCCGGACCGAGATCGCGCAGACCAGGGTGGCGATACCGAGGGCGATGCCGATCGCGCACAGTCCTATCGCCAGCGGCTCGCGGAGCGGGCCGAGGGTGAGCGAGGCCGTGAACGACGCGAACCCGTGGACATACAGCTGCCCGCCCACGATGCCCACGATGAATCCGAGACTGCCCAGTGCCGCGAGTACCCGGCCGGTGCGCGGATGGAGCCACAGCAGCAGCGCGCCGGCGATGAGCAATATGCCGATCACGGCCGCATAGGCGGTCGCCGCCGTCAGGCTGACGCGGGCCGAGTCGACGATGGTCGGCGGGTACCTGCCCGAGACGAATTGCTCGAAACGGGCATGCAGCCGTTGCACACCCCTGGCGACGATGGCCGCGCACAGTAGGGCCAGAACGGAGGCCGCGATCGCTCCGCGCCGACCGCGCGGACGAGCCTTGGCGATCGGATCGCCCGCCGCGACGGCAGCCAAGGACGCGATGGCGGCCCGGGGAGCGGAGGCATGCGGCCCCTGATTCACCGCGGGTGGCGGCGGGCTCGCCGACGGCAGCACTGATCGCGGATCGGCGGGTGCGGCCGCATTCGGCCAACCCTGGCCTGCCGGCGGGGCGACTTGGGTCGGCGATCGGCGCGGATCGTGCGCGGGCGCCGGAGCGGACTGCGATCCGTGCACGGCCGCCCAGGCCGCGTGCGCGAATTCGGTGCACGAGGTGAAGCGGTGTTCGCGGTTCTTGGCCATGGCGCGGGCGATCACGGCGTCCAGGGCCTCGGGGACGTCCGCGCGCATCGGGCGCAGTGACGGCACCGGCTTGTTCAGGTGGCCTGCCACCACCTGGCCCGGATTGGTGGCGGCGAACGGTGGCTGGCCTGCCAGCATGGTGAAAAGCGTGCAGGCCAGGGAGTATTGGTCGCTGCGATGGTCGAGGGGTTCGGCGGAGAGTTGTTCGGGGGAGGCGTAGGCGAGGGTGGCGGAGAAGGTGCCCGTGGTGGTGAGCTGGGTGTTGGATTCGGCCAGGCGGGCGATGCCGAAGTCGGTGAGCACGGCGCGTTCGGCGCGGCCGGATTCGGGGGCCGAGAGCAGGATATTGGCAGGTTTGACGTCGCGGTGCAGGATGCCCTGGCCGTGCGCGTAGTCCAGGGCCGCACCGGTTTCGGCGATGATCCGCACCGCGCGTTCGACCGACACGGTGCGCGGGTCCAGGCGGGCGGCGTCGGTGCCGTGCACGTATTGCATGGCGATCCACAGCCGTCCGTCCTGCACGCCGCGGTCCTGCACCGCCACGATGTTCGGATGGTCCAGCCGCGCAACCAGATTCGCTTCCCGCTCGAACCGGTCCCGCCATTCCCGCTGCACCGCGATATCGAGATTGAGCAGCTTCAATGCGATCTGCCGCGGCAGCCGCGGATGCTCGGCCAGATACACCGTGCCCATACCGCCTTCGCCGAGCAGCCGCGCGAGGCGGTACCCGGCGAAGGTGTCGTTCACTTCCAGGCGCACTACGCGTCTTCTCCCTTGCGCCAGTCGTCGAATCGCTTACCGATCTTCGAAACAGTCTCTCCCACTTCCTGACCCACCGTCCCCACGGCCGCCCCGAAATCCCGCCCCAGATTGCGCACGGTCTTGATCAGCGGATCCTCGGACTGGTCGAAGGTTTCGCGATAGGCGCGCGCGGCCTCGCGGACCTGGTCGGTGACGCGCGCGGTCTTGTCGTGCTCACGCAGCGGATAGCGGCCGTCCAGAATGCGGTCGTATTCCCCCGAGGCGATCCACCGGCGCAGCTCGGCGGCGCGCAGCACGGAGAACGGATGGGTCTGCAGCTCCAGGTTCAGCAGCTTCAGCACCCCGTCGCGCAGATCCCCGGAACGGTCGTAGTCATCGGCCTGCGCGAGGAAGGCGGCATGGCTCATCTGCTCCACGCGCGAGCCGCCCGCCAGCTTCATATGCACCCGTACCGACGCTTCCACGTCCTGCCCGACCAGCAGCCCGGCGCGATCCCCGGACAGTTCGGACTTGCGGCTCCACTCCATCAGGGCCGCGACGATCGCCCGTAAGGCCCAGCCGCCCACCGGCATCCACCCGATATTGGCCGCCAATCGCATGAGATGCATGAGCATGGTCCGATACACCGCGTGCCCGGACAGCGCGTGCCCGAGCTCGTGGCCCACCACGAACCGCAGCTCCTCGTGATCGAGCAGATCCAGCAGCCCCGTGGTGATGACCACGAACGGCCGATCCATCCCGATGGTGAAGGCGTTCACCGCCGGATCCTGCAGCACGAACATCTCCGGCGTGGTGCGCGCGTCCAGAATCCGCACCGCGTCCGCGCGCAGCTGATGCACGTTCTTGAACTGCCGCTCGTCCACGCGCACGGCCGTGGCCAGGTACATGAGCCGATGCTGCCGCTCGGCCAGCAGTCCGGACAGCGTCCGCAGCACCATGTCGAAGCCGCTCAGCGAGCGCAGCGCCACCAGGGCGGTGCGATCGGCGGGATGCTCCCAGGCGCGCGTGGAGATACCCGGGAATTCCCGGCGCAGACGAGCTGGTGTGGTCATGAATCTTTCCCCCGTGTGGATATTCACTTTGATTCGCGGCCGCTGCGGCCGCTCTGCTACAGTCTGCCGCGTGTCATCGAGTGTTGTGCCCCAGGTCCGCCATGAATTGGCGTTGATCGCTGTGGGCTGCCTCGCGGTCGCGGACATTCACTGTCGTTGATTGCCGACCGGGCACTGCTGCACGTCTGAGTAGACTGGCGCGCGCACCTTTTCGCAGTCTGTGTTCGATCCCCGGCGGTCCGTAATGGGCCTTGCGCCACCGTCGCGTTCTCTCCCCGCGACGGGTCTACGGCACTACGCACAATCTCCCGTCGGTCGACAGTCCGCCGCCGGGTTACCGGAAAGGTCCACTCCGATGTCTCGCAACCCCCGCCTGGCTCGCCGTAGCACTCTCGCCGTCGCGCTGACGGCCGTCGCCGCCACCGTGCTGACCGCTTGCGGCGGTGGCGCGTCCGACTCCACCACCGGCGGCGCGGTCGCCGACGGCAGCGGCGGCACCATCAAGCTCTTCGCCTACGCGGTCCCGAAGCCGGGCTTCGACAAGGTGATCCCGGAGTTCAACAAGACCGAGGCCGGTAAGGGCGTCTCGGTCGAGCAGTCCTACGGCGCCTCCGGTGACCAGTCGCGCAAGGTGAAGGACGGCGCCGAGGCCGACATCGTCAACTTCTCCGTGGAGCCCGACGTCACCCGCCTGGTCGATGCCGGCCTGGTCGACGCCAGCTGGAATGCCGACGCCAACAAGGGCATTCCGTTCGGTTCCGTGGTCGCCATCGTGGTCCGCAAGGGCAACCCGAAGGGCATCAAGGACTGGGACGACCTGCTCAAGCCGGGCATCGAGGTCGTCACCCCCAACCCGTTCTCCTCGGGTTCGGCCAAGTGGAACCTGCTGGCCCCGTACGCCGCCAAGTCCGAGGGCGGCAAGAACCCCCAGGCCGGTCTGGACTACCTGTCGCAGCTGATCTCCAAGGAACACGTCAAGGTGCAGCCGAAGTCCGGCCGCGAAGCCACCGAGACCTTCCTGCAGGGCACCGGTGACGTGCTGCTGAGCTACGAGAACGAGGCCATCTTCTCCGAGCGCAACGGCGACCCGATCGAGCACATCGTCCCGCCCACCACCTTCAAGATCGAGAACCCGGTCGCGGTGCTGAAGAACGCCAAGAACCAGGCCAAGGCCGTCGCGTTCAAGGACTTCCTGTTCACCACCGCCGGCCAGAAGGCCTGGGCCGAGGCCGGTTTCCGCCCGGTCGACCCGAAGGTGGCCGCCGACTACGCCAAGTCCTTCCCGACCCCGCAGAAGCTGTGGACCATCGCCGACCTGGGCGGCTGGAAGACCGTGGACAAGGACCTGTTCACCAAGGACACCGGCTCGGTCGCGGTCATCTACGACAAGGCGACCAAGTAGCCGGGTGACCTGGGACACAAGCGATACTCGATACCGTGAGTGACAGCAGCACGAGCGCCGGGACCGATTCGGGTCCCGGCGTTTCGGTAGACAAGAAACCCGTCCGGGACCGCTGGTCCTGGCTGCGGGTGACCGGGTCGGTGGGACCGGTCGGCATCGGAACGTCGGTGCTGTGGCTCAGCATCATCGTGCTGCTGCCGCTGGCGGCGCTGACGGTCAATTCCTTCGAGGAAGGCTGGTCCGGCTTCTGGGACGCGATCACCGCGCCCGCCGCCCTGGACGCGCTGCGGGTGACGGTGTTCGTCTCGATCATCGTCGCGGTCATCAACGTGCTGATGGGCACGCTCATCGCGTGGGTGCTGGTGCGTGACGAATTCCCGGGCAAGGGGATCGTGAACGCGCTCATCGACCTGCCGTTCGCGCTGCCCACCATCGTGGCCTCGATCGTGCTGCTGTCGCTGTACGGGCCGCAGAGTCCCTTGGACATCCATCTCAATGCCACCCAGCCGGGTCTGGTCGTGGCGCTGGCGTTCGTGACCCTGCCGTTCGTGGTGCGGTCGGTGCAGCCGGTGCTCATCGAGGTGGACAAGGAAGTGGAGCAGGCCGCCGCGTCGCTGGGCGCGGACAACTGGACCACCTTCCGGCGCATCATCCTGCCGACGCTGACCCCGGCCATCATCTCCGGCGGCGGCCTGGCTTTCGCCCGCGCCATCGGTGAGTACGGGTCGGTGGTGCTGATCGGCGGCAATATCCCGCGCGAGACGCAGATGGCCTCGCAGTACATCCAGCAGCAGATCGAGATCGACCGGCCGGTCAACGCGGCGGCGGTTTCGGTTGCGCTGCTGGCCATCTCGTTCGTGACCCTGCTGGTGCTGCGCACGGCGTCGGATCGCCTGTCGCGCAAGGAGCAGGAGGCCCGATGAAACTCTCGCCCTGGACCAGGATCTCACTGCGCTCGGTGGCGCTGCTGTATCTGGCCGTGCTGCTGGTGCTGCCGCTGGTCATCATTCTCTGGCGCACCTTCGAGAAGGGCATCGGCCCGTTCTTCGATTCCATCACCACGCCCGCGGCGCAGTCGGCGTTCCAGCTGTCGCTGCTCATCGTGGCGATCGTGGTGCCGGTGAACGTGGTGTTCGGCGTCATCACCGCCATCGCCCTGGTGCGCGGAAAGTTCCCCGGCCGCAATCTGATTCAGGGCCTGGTGGATCTGCCGTTCGCGGTGTCCCCGGTGGTGGTCGGCGTGTCGCTGATCCTGCTGTGGGGCGCGGGTGGCTGGTTCGGCGGGCTCGACGACTCCGGGTTCAAGGTCATCTTCGCGCTGCCCGGCATGGTGCTGGCCACCATCTTCGTCACCATGCCGTTCGTGGTGCGCGAGGTGGAGCCGGTGCTGCACGAGATCGGCGACGATCAGGAGCAGGCCGCCGCCACCCTCGGCGCGTCGCGCTGGCAGACCTTCTGGCGCATCACGCTGCCGGCCATCCGCTGGGGCCTCACCTACGGCATCGTGCTCACCGTGGCGCGCGCCCTGGGCGAATTCGGCGCGGTCATCATGGTTTCCACCGCGCTGCCCGGCAAGTCGCAGACGCTGACGCTGCTGGTGCACGGCCGGTACATGAACGACCACAACACTTTCGGCGCATACTGCGCGGCCACCCTGCTCATGGGTATCGCCCTCGTCGTCCTCCTGTTGATGACCCTCCTCGAACGCAAACGGGAGACCGCCAAATGATCACCGTGACCAATGCGAACAAGAACTACGGTTCCTTCGCCGCCCTCGACAATGTCAGCCTGGAGATCCCCTCCGGCGAACTGACCGCCTTGCTGGGCCCGTCCGGTTCCGGCAAGTCGACCCTGCTGCGTTCCATCGCCGGCCTGGAGTCCCTGGACAACGGCATCGTCACCATCGCGGGCAACGACGTCACCCGGGTGCCGCCGCAGAAGCGAGATATCGGTTTCGTCTTCCAGCATTACGCCGCGTTCAAGCACATGACCGTGCGCGACAATGTCGCCTTCGGTCTCAAGATCCGCAAGCGCCCCAAGGCCGAGATCAAGAAGAAGGTGGACGAGCTGCTGGAGATCGTCGGCCTCGACGGCTTCCAGCACCGCTACCCGGCTCAGCTCTCCGGCGGTCAGCGCCAGCGCATGGCCCTGGCCCGCGCCCTGGCGGTGGACCCGCAGGTGCTGCTGCTCGACGAGCCCTTCGGCGCGCTGGACGCGAAAGTCCGTGCGGATCTGCGCACTTGGCTGCGCCGCCTGCACGAGGAAGTCCACGTCACCACCGTCCTGGTCACCCACGACCAGGAGGAGGCGCTCGACGTGGCCGACCGCATCGCCGTCATGAACAAGGGCCGCATCGAACAGGTCGGCACCCCCGAGGACGTCTACGACCGCCCCGCCAACGATTTCGTCATGTCGTTCCTCGGCGCGGTGGCCAAGCTCAACGGCCATCTCGTCCGCCCGCACGACATCCGCGTCGGCCGCGATCCCAGCATGGCGCTCGCCGCCCACGAAGGCACCGCGCAGTCGGCGGGCGTCACCCGCGCCACCGTGGAGCGAGTCGTCCACCTGGGCTTCGAGGTTCGCGTCGAGCTCCGCAACGCCGCCACCGGTGACCTGTTCACCGCACAGGTCACCCGCGGCGACGCGGAGGCTCTGCACCTGGCCGAAGGCGAGACCGTCTACGCCCGCGCCACCCGCATCCCCGAGCTGCCCGTTTCCTGAGCGCGACGGCGGCTCAGTTCGCGGGAACCTTGACCGCGATCTCGCCGCCGAGTGCGTAACCGTCGTTGAGGCGGAGGTTGTCGCCGCTCCAGAAGCGGCCCGGGTCATACCAATTCGGGCGCTTCTGCGGCAGCAGGCCCATGGCCTGGTAGGTCAGGGCGACGATCTCCGCGCAGTAGGCGTTCTCCAGATTCGGGTCCGCCGCATCGGTTTTCGGGCGTTTCGGGAGCGGGACCCGGCCACGGAGCCAGCGGCCGGCCAGGGCGCTGGTGGACGGGAAGGGCATGCCGTCCAAGCGCGCCACGGTACGAAGGGCGGCGTCCTCCATGTCGCGGGTGACGGGGCGATCCAATTGCCGGATCCAGGCCTGCTGTTCGTATTCGTGGGTCCAGCGCAGCACGGCGGCGCGCAAGTCGTGCAGTTGCGCGCCGCGGTGGTGATTGCCGGACCAGATGTCGGGGAGGGCCTTGCCGAGTTCGGCGTGCCAGATGAGGGCGGGCAGATCGTCGATCACGATGGCCATGCCGACGTGGTTGACGGGGCTGTTGGTGAGGCCGCGGATGGCGCGGTCGGCGCCGGAATGCCCACGGAACAGCCATAGGTCGCCGGTTCGGGTGAGGTCTATCGCTCGATCCAGATCGATACTCGAGAGCGGTTCTTCGCGCACGGCGACTAGCCTAGGCGCATGCGATGGTGGAAGGTGCTCGGCTTGGCCGGGGCCGCGGGTGTGGCGGCTACCGGGGTGGTCATCGTGCGGTCCGAGCGGAAGCGGCGGGCCTACACGCCGGATCAGGTGCGGGATCGATTGCACGCGCGGCTCGACGAGCAGGCCGCCGAACCCACCGGCAACAGTTAGGAGCGCGCACCGGCCGGAGTATCGGCCGCCCACGCGGGCGGCAGGACTTCCGTTGCGACATCGGCGATTTCGCGCAGCCGGTCCGAGCTCACGCCCATGCGGCTCAATTGGATCAGCCCCTGGGTGGTCATGACCACATTGGCGCTCAGGGCCGAGAGCAATTCCTCGTCGGCCGGGCCGGTCGCGGTCATGGCGCGGCGCAGGCGTTGCGCCACCGCGTTTTCCATACCGGCGGTGGTGGCCGCGCCGATGGTCGCCACCTCCGGAATGCGGGTGCCCAGGTGGGCAATGCTGTTGATCATGAGACAGCCGCGGCGATCCGGATACGCGGCGCAATCGTCGATGACCGCCCGGCACAGCGCCCGCACCGCCGCCCGCGCCGAACCCGGCGCGGATTCGATCACCGTGCGGACGAACCGCGCGCGCTGATCGCAATAGCGCTCGAACGCCGCCAGGAACAGGCCGCGCTTATTGCCGTAGGCGGCGTAGATGCTGCCGTTGCCGATACCGCTCGCCCGCGAGACGTCCTCGACCGAGGTGGTGTCGAACCCCTTGGTCCAGAACAGCTCGACCGCGGCGTCGAGCAGTGCCCGCTCGTCGAACTGGCGCGGTCTACCCATGGTCTCACCGTATCAATCTGCGATCTGGCGCACTCCACTTGTTATGGAGCCGTGCCTCCAGAATACTGGTGGTCATGTCATCCAAATCTTCCGGTGTTCGGCGCAGGGTGGGGATCCTGGTTTTCGATGGTGTGAAGATGCTCGACTTCGTCGGTCCCGCCGAGGTCTTCATGGAGGCCAATCAGGCGGTGCACGACTACGAGGTGGTGCTGCTGTCGGCCGACGGGCGGGAGGTGCAGACCTCGATCGGGGCGCGGGTGGCGGTGGCGGGCGCGGCGGCCGACGCCGGGCGGTTCGACACCGTGGTGATCCCGGGCAGCGAACTGCCCGCCGCGGTGTTCGTGACGCCGGCGGTGCTGGAGGCGGCGCGGCATCTGTCCGCGCACACGCGGCGGCTGGTGTCGATCTGCAGCGGGACGGCGGTACTGGCCGAACTCGGGCTGCTCGACGGGCGGCGGGTGACCACGCACTGGAAGTACGCGCCGGAACTGGCGCGGCGCTTCCCGAAGGTCACGGTCGATCCGGACGCCATCTTCGTGCGCGACGGAAACCTGTACAGCTCAGCCGGAGTCGCGGCGGGCGTGGATCTGGCGCTCGCCCTGGTCGAGGAGGATCACGGCGCGGACGTGGCGCGGCGGGCGGCGCAACTGCTGGTGGTCTACATGCAGCGGGCGGGCGGGCAATCGCAGTTCTCCGCCTCCCTCACCGGACCCACGCCGCGCAGTCCCCTGGTGCGCACGGTCGTCGACCTGATCTGCGCCGATCCCGCCTTCCCGCACACGGTGCAGACCCTCGCCGCGCACGCTCGGGTGAGCGTCCGGCATCTGACGCGATTGTTCCGGACCGAACTCGAGCGCTCCCCGGCCGAATACGTGGCCTTCATCCGGTTCGGCGTGGCCCGCGATCTGCTGCACGCCGGCTGCTCGGTCACCGAGGCCGCCATGACCGCCGGATTCGGCAGCAGCGAGGCGCTGCGCCGCGCTTTCATTGCCCGCCTGGGCGTTTCGCCGCGCAAATACCAGCAGCGCTTCCGTACCACCGGGTCGGCGGGCTGGGCCGAGCTGGCCGAACCCGCCATCGCCGCCGTGTCCTGAATCGGGGTTTTCACGGCCCGTCGAGCGGGGCGGCGGGCAATGCTTCCGGCTGAAAATAAGGGGGCGACGGCATTGCCCCTCCCCGCGTCGCGGAAAGGATTCCCCGTGACAACCCCGACCATCGTGCTCGTGCACGGCGCCTTCGCCGATGCCGCTAGCTGGGCTCCGGTCACCGAAACCTTGCTGGCACAGGGCCACCGGGTGCTGGCGCCGCCGGTGTCCAATCGCGGTCTCGCCGCGGACGCCGCCTACGTGCGGGCACTCGTCGAGCGCGTCGACGGGCCGGTGCTGCTGGCCGGGCATTCCTACGGCGGCGCGGTCATCACCGTGGCCGGGATGGCCGAGAACGTGGCCGGGCTGGTGTACGTGGCCGGTTGCGCGCTGGAGCAGGGCGAGAGCCTGGGCGAGTTGCAGGGCGGCTTCCCGGATTCGGAGCTGGCCGCGCATCTGGTTCGTGCGCCCTACCCGGTCGCGGGCGGGGAACCCGGGATCGAGGTCTCGGTCGAGATCGAGGCCTTCCCGGCGGTTTTCGCGGGCGGGCTGGATCCGGCGCGGGCCCGGGTGCTGGCGGTCTCGCAGCGTCCGCTGGCGGCGGCCGCGTTCGGTGAACCGGCCTCGGCGGCCGCCTGGCGGGTCAAGCCGGGCTGGGGCATCGTGTCGAGCGCGGACCACACCCTGAACCCGGAGGTGCAGCGGTTCGGCTACCGGCGCGCGGAATTGCGCTCCGTCACCGAGATCGACGCCCCGCACCTGGTCATGCAGACCCATCCGGCCGAGGTCGCCGCCGTGATCACCGCGGCCGCGGCCGAAATCGCCTGAGCCGCGCCGTCGTTCGCCATCCATCACCCCTGAGAGAAAGGCACCACCATGTCCGGAAACCCGCACGGCATCTCGCTCGAACCGGCGGCGCAGGAGTTCGTCGACGCCACCTCGCAGCCGCCGTTCCTGTACCAGCTGCCGCCCGAGGAGGGCCGCAAAGCCGTTGACTCGGTGCAGGATTCGCCCATCTTCAAGCCGGAGATCGACGAGGAGTGGATCACCGTCGAGGGCGGGCCGACCGGGTCGGTGCGGGCGCGCATCGTCAAGCCGCTGGGCGTCACCGAGCCGCTGCCGGTGATCGTGTACACGCACGGCGCGGGCTGGGTGTTCGGCGACGCGCACACCCACGATCGGCTGGTGCGGGATCTCGCGATCGGCGCGCACGCGGCCGCTGTGTTCCCCGAATACGATCGCTCGCCGGACGTGCGGTACCCGGTCGCGAACGAGCAGTCGTACCGGGTCGCCCAGTGGGTCACCACCGAGGGCGCGAGCAGGGGCCTCGACGCCGCTCGCCTGGCCGTCGCGGGTGACTCGGTCGGAGGCAATATGGCGATCGCGCTGACGTTGATGGCCAAGGAACGCGGCGACGTGTCCTTCGCCCAGCAGGTGCTGTTCTACCCGGTCACCGACGCCAACTTCGACACCGGCTCCTATGAGCGGTTCGCCGAAGGCTACTTCCTCACCCGCGACGGCATGCGCTGGTTCTGGGACCAGTACACCACCAGCCCCGAGGACCGCGCCCGCATCACCGTCTCGCCCCTGCGCGCCAGCACCGACCAGCTCACCGGCTTGCCGCCCGCCCTGGTCATCACCGCCGAAGCCGACGTCCTGCGCGACGAGGGCGAAGCCTTCGCCGCCAAGCTCCGCACCGCCGGCGTGCCGGTGACGGCCGTCCGCTACGGCGGCATCGTGCACGACTTCGTAATGGTCAACGCCCTGCACGACACCCATGCCGCGAAAGCCGCTGTCGCCCAGGCGGTCGCGACGCTGCGGGCGGCGTTGCACCCGGCCTGACAGCTTCCGGCCCGCAGCCGTGCGGTCGGTAGCAGTCCATCTCGCCCACATCTTCTTAGGAGCTATCCGCATGACCACTCCCACTGTCGTTCTGGTGCACGGCGCTTTCGCCGATTCGTCCAGCTGGAACGGTGTTGTCGAAAAGCTCACCGCGGCGGGCGTGCCCGTGCTCGCCGCCGCCAATCCGTTGCGGAGCCTCAGCGGCGACGCCGCCTACATCGCCTCGGTGCTCGATAGTGTCGAGGGGCCGGTGGTGCTGGCCGGGCATTCGTACGGCGGCAGCGTGATCAGCGTTGCGGCGCAGGGTAAGACGAATGTCTCGGCGCTGGTTTACATCGCGGCGTTCATTCCCGAGATCGGGGAGAGCGCGCTGGCGTTGACCGACAAGTTCCCGGGGTCCACCCTCGGTCCGACCACCCGGCCCGCGACCTATCCGCTGGCCGATGGGAGCGAAGGCACCGAGCTGTACATCCGGCAGGACGAATTCCCGGGGCAGTTCGCCGCCGATGTGCCGGCTCCGGCTGTCACGGCGATGGCGGTGACGCAGCGTCCGGTGGCGCTGGCCGCCCTGCAGGAACCGGCTGCCGCCGCGGCCTGGACGAGCATTCCGGCATACGCGCTGCTCACCACCGACGACAAGAACATTCCGATCGAGGCCCAGCGTTTCATGGCCGCCCGCGCCAATGCGGACAGCACCGAAATCGCGGCTTCGCATGCGGTTTCGGTGTCCCGGCCGGACGCGGTGGCCGAGCTGATCCTGGCGGCGGTGCGCAAGGCGTAGCGGGTCGCTCGGCGTGGCGGATCGGCCACGGGGAGACCGCCCGGCTGGCTAAGGTGCGGTCATGCACACCGTCGCAGTCCTCGCCCTGGACCGCGTGAATCCGTTCGATTTGTCCACGCCGATCGAGGTGTTCAGCCGGATCCGGTTGCCCGACGGCCACGCCGGATACCGGGTCCGGCTGTGCGGGGAGCGCCCGCTCGTCGAGGCGGGGCTGCTCACGCTGCGGGTGCCGTGGGGGTTGAACGGGCTGGACGCGGCCCACACCGTGGTCGTGCCGGGCACCGCCGATCCGCTCAGCCCGCTGCCGCCCAAGGTGGGCGAGGCGCTGCTGGCGGCGGCCGAGGACGGAATCCGGTTGGCCGCCATCGGTTCCGGGGTGTTCCAGCTGGCCGCGACGGGGCTGCTGGACGGCCGGCGGGCGACCACGCACTGGTCGCTGGCCGAACTGCTGGCCGCCACTTATCCGCGGGTGCAGGTGGACGCGTCGGCGCTGCATATCGAAGAGGACCGGCTGTTCACCTGCGCAGGATCGGCGGCAGGGCTGGATCTGTGCCTGAAACTGGTGGCGCGCGATTACGGTTCGGAGGTCGCGCTGGAGGCCGCGCGGGCGGCGGTCATGCCGCTGGAACGTGAAGGCGGACAGGCGCAGTACGCGGCGGCGGAGATGCCGCCGGATATCCGGCGGGCGCAACTGCTGCTGGAGACCACCGACGACACGGTGGAACGCATTGCCGCCGCAACGGGTTTCGGGTCACCAGCTGTTTTCCGGGACCGTTTCAAGCGCGCCGTCGGCCTCGGCCCCGCCGGATATCGCCGCGCTTTCCGCCGGGTCGCGGTCGGCGAAGACGACGGTGTAGCGCCAGATGGGCAGTAGGGCGTGATCGTCCAGCGGCGTGGGCGCGTCGTGCACGGTGGCCTGGAGCCGCGCGCGCACCTGCTCGGTGTCCAGGCCCGCGCCGATCAGCACCAGGTTGCTCTCTCGCGGTTCGTTGCGTGACCAGGCCGTGGGTTCGATGGTGAGGTGGCGGCCGACCATGTGCAGCACGAACTTTCGCGGATCGGTCGGCACCGCGAACGCCAGTACGCCCTTCGCGCGGAACAGGCCCGCCGGCGGATCCTCCAGGTAGGCGATGAGCGAGCGCGGGTTCAGATCGACGGCGCTGGTGAAGGACACCGTGTCGTAGCCGTCGTGCAGATGCCGGTGTTCGCCGCAGTCGCAGTCGTCGTGATGGTGATGCTCGTCCTCGGTCTCCGGCTCGCCGAAGAGCAGATCGTCGAAGCTGAGCTGGTCGCCGTCGTCGGGTTTCTCGACCTCCGGGATATCGAACAGCAGACCGGGATCGACGCGCCCGTGGCTGGTCGGATACACCGGCACCTGCCCGACCAGTTCGCTGATCTCCGCCCGCAAGGCTTCGAGGGCTGCGGCTTCCACCCGGTCCGCCTTGTTCAGCACCACCAGATCGGCCATCCGCAAATGACTCGCGAGCTCGGGATGCTGCACCCGGCTCTGCGGGAAATGCTCCGCGTCCACCACTTCGACCAGCCCGCCGTACCGGATCCGCGGATTGTCGCTCTGCGCGATCATCCGAATCAGATTCCGCGGCTCCGCCAGCCCACTGGCCTCCACCACGATCACATCGATCCGCTGCTTCGGATGCGCCAGCTTGTCGAACAATTCGTCCAGCTCACTGACGTCCACCGCACAGCACACACACCCGTTGCCCAGCGACACCATGGCATCGACCTGCCCCGCCACCAGCATGGCGTCGATATTCACCGCCCCGAAGTCATTGACCACCACCCCGATCCGCGCATTGCGATCACGCAGCAGCCGATTGAGCATCGTCGTCTTCCCGGCTCCGAGGAAACCGGCCACGACCAGGACAGGAATGCGCCGACTCACGCGCACCAGGGTACCGACCCCCACCGACCGCCCGCGCCGGCACCGCTACCCGCACTGTTTCCTGGTGTAGCGGAAATGCGTCGCCTGCAGCATGAACGAAACTCGGCGGAAATACCCGCGTCCTACTGTGACCGGCAGTAGGACGGCGGCTGCCTGCCGTCCGACGGCGGTGAGCCGCGACGGCGACTGCGCGATTCACGGCGGACGACGGTAGGCGTCGTGGCGGACTGCCGCAATCGTCGCCGGGGCTCGCGGTTCGAGGTCGTGGTGGTAGCGGCCGTGGCGGGTAGCAGTGCGAGTCGTGGCGGGTGGCAGTGCGAGTCGCGACGGCTCTTAGCGGACGAGTTGACGGAGGTGCGCCGTGCGGGTGCGGGACATACTCGGCGCGCCGCAATTGCGTATGCGGTTGCTGCACGGCGATGCTGAAGCATTGGACCGACCGGTCGTTCGAGTCTGTGCGACCGATATGCCTGATCCCCGGCCTTTTGTGACCCCGGGTGCGCTGGTCTGCACGGGCTTGGTGTGGCGCAAGGATTCCGGTGATTCCGATCGTTATATCGGCCAATTGGCTGGGGCCGGTGTCGCTGGGGTTGTGGCTGGTCAAGCGCTGCACGGGCATGTGCCCGAGGATGTGGTGACCGCTTGCGAGAAGCACGGCCTGCCGCTGCTGTCCGCCCCGCAGAGCATGCCCTTCAGTCGCATCATCGAACATCTCGCCGACCAGGCCGCCGAACAACGCTGGCAGCGCGTGCAGAGCCGCGCCGACCGCCAGCGCCGCATGCTCGCAGCCGTCGCGGCCGGCAAGACCATCGACGACATCCTCGCCGAAATCGCCGCCGAACAAGACATTTCCGCCTGGCTGATCACCGCCACCGGCAGCGTGATCGCCGGCACCGCGCCCCTGTCCGACGCCGATCTGAACCACGCGGTCATCACCGCCGCTACCGCCCCTCGCCTGCCCGCCGTGACCACCGGCGCGATGCGCGTCCTGCAAGTCGGCGCCGGCGACCGCCGCACCGCCTGGTATCTCGTCCTGCGCCCCGCCGCTCCCGATCCGGAACCCTTCGGCCCCGACCTGGCCGCCGTCGCCGAGCTCTACCGCCAGCGTGCCGCCGACCGCCTGCACCTGAATTGGGAACTTGCCGACCGCTTCCCGGCACCGCCGTCCGAGCGGGCCGGGGAACAGCTGGTCGCGGTGGTCTGCGCGGTGCACGCTGTAGGCGCGGAATCCGCACCGAACTCGACCGACCTCGCCGGCGTCACCGCGGCCCCACGATCCGGAGGCGAACCCGGCGCACCGGCGCGGATTCGCCCGGCGGTCGCGCCGAACGTCGAAAACGGCGCGGCGGCAAGCGAAGTCGCGGTCGTGCGGGCGGTTCTGCACGACTTTTTGCCGGAGGTCGAGACCAGCGTGGACACGGAGGGCCGGATCATCATGGCCGTCCGGGACGGAGGGCGGACGGCGCCCGGGCATGAAGGCGATGCCTCACTGCAGGCGATGCGCCCGGAGCAACGGGATGGGTCCAAGCCGGAGGCGAATGCGTCGCGGGTGGCGGCGGTGCTGCGGGAGCGGCTCGGCCGGATGGCGTTCGCGGCGTACGGTATTCGGCTCGCCGTCGGGGTCAGCGTGCGGCAGGCGGAGGAGACGTGGAGTGCGGCCGTGGCGGCGGCCGAGGCCGCGTGTACCGCCGCACGGGACGACGCGGCGCAGGTGAGCGTGCGGGTGGCCGATATCGATTCGGCGGTCGGGTTGTTCACCGCCGTGCCGGGAGGGTTGCAGCGGCGGTTCGCGGAGCGGGTGCTCGGGCCGGTGGTGGAGTACGACAGGCGGAACGGGGGCGGATTGCTGGAGACGTTGGAGGTGTTTCTCGGGTGCGAGGGGTCCTGGCGGGTGGCGGCGGAGCGGATGCACGTGCATCTCAATACGGTTCGATACCGGATCGGGCGGGTCGAGGAGCTCACCGGCCGCGACCTCGGGCGGCTCGACGACCGGCTCGATCTGTATCTGGCCATGCGGACGCTGGGTGGTCAGACCGCGCCGGTGTAGGGCTCCCACGCGATACCGGGGTCAGGGGCGTCCTCGCGTTGGACGGTGGCTTGGATCAACCCGTAGGGGCGGTCGTCGGCGTAGAAGACCTCGCCGTTGTTCTCGGCGTCGAAGCGGGAGAGATCGAACAGCCAGTGGTGCTTGTTGGGGGCGGACATGCGGATCTCGGCCAGACAGGGGTAGGCCTCCAGCGCCGCACGGCCCATCTCGAAGAGGGTCTGCTGCAAGGCTTTCGAATGCAGCGTGGCGAACTTCTCGATCATGAGCGCGCGGATGCCGGCGTAGGCGGCATCCCAGTCCGCGGGCGGCGCGGCGAACCGCCAGTGCGCGGTGAGGCTGGTGGCCAGGACACGGTCGTAGGCGGGCTGCAGGACCGTGAACGGATCGGTCAGGAAGCCCGCGAACTCGGAACCGGTGGACTTCAGGATCACCAGATCCTTGATGCCGCCGATCACCCACTCGCGCTGCGCGGACCCCTTGCCCTGCACCGTGATCGCCGCGATCCGCACCTCCGGCCCGACCCGCGTCCACGTGTGCGCGTGCCCCTCCGCGCCGACCGGCACCCGCTGCCAGGCGAACTCCTCCACCTCGATGCGCGCCGAATCCACCGGCTCCACGTCATCGACGAAATGCCGCGCCAACGCCAGCCCGTAATCCTCGATACTGCCGTCCCCGTGCGACTTGGCATAGGTGAAGATGGTCTGCTTCTGCGAATCCGTCGGCAGCACCGACCCCTGATCGCCCACCGTGTGCGCCGCCTCGAAAGAGCCACGCAGACAGGACGATACGTTCAGATCACGGATCTCGTGCCGATCGGTGTCGCGGTACACCCGCACCACCCGGTTCTCGGCCTTGCCGTACTGGTTGGGCCCGAGCACGATCTTGCCGGACAATTCGGTCACGTTTCGCCTCCCGTGGTCACGGAACATCTCGCCCCACTCTCGCGCATGCCGCCCGCCGGAGCCGTTGGTTCGGATGCCAAAACGCCGGACGGATCGCGACACGCGTTCGGCACTTTCGACAAACCTCCGGACGTGCGCGCCTGCCTAGCCTGACCATGTATTCACGCGCCGCAAGGAGCCACCATGACCACGCCCCATCCCGTCGACACCCGGCTGCCCTGGCATCGGCTGCTGGTGTTCGGCATTCAGCACGTCCTGATCATGTACACCGGATGTGTCACCGTCCCACTGGTGTTCGGCGCCGCCGCCGGCCTGGACAAAGCCACCGTCGGGCTGTTGATCAGCGCGGACCTGCTGGTCGCGGGCATCATCACGGTGGTGCAGAGCCTCGGGCTGGGGCGGTTCGCGGGTGCGCGACTGCCCTTGATCACCGGCGCGACCTTCGTGGCCATGAGCCCGATGATCTTGATCGCCAAGGAGTACGGGCTGCAGGCCGTCTACGGGTCGATGCTGGTGGGCGGTCTCATCGGCATCGCGCTGGCCTGGCCGTTCGCCAGCATCGTGCGCTTCTTCCCGCCCTTGGTGTCCGGCACCGTGCTGACCGTGGTCGGCATTTCGCTGATCGGCGTGGCGGGCGGGCTCATCGTCGGCAGTGATCCGAAAGCGCCGGGCTTCGGTTCGCCCTCGCATATCGCGCTGGCGGCGGCGGTCCTGGTGATCGCGCTGGTGTTCACCGTGCTCGGGCGCGGCGTGTGGTCGCAGCTGGGCATTCTCATCGCGCTCATCGCGGGCGTGCTGATCTCGATTCCCATGGGCCTGCTGAAATTCGACGGCGTGTCCAAGGCGAGCTGGCTGGGCGCGCCGCACCCCTTCTATTTCGGTGCGCCGCAGTTCCCGATCGCGGCCGTGGTGGCCATGAGCATCGTGATGGCGGTGGTGTTCGCCGAATCCACCGCGAGCATGCTGGCCATCGGTGAGATCACCGGAAAGAAGCTGGAGCGCGCCGACATCGCGCGCGGCCTGGTGGGCGACGGCCTGTCGGCGGTCCTGGCCGGCGTCTTCAACTCGTTCATCGACACCGTGTTCAACCAGAATGTCGGCGCGGTCGCCCAGACCCGGGTCTTCAGCCGCTACGTGACCGCGGTCAGCGGCGCGATCCTGGTGGTGCTGGGCGTGGTGCCGCGCTTCGGCGCGATCGTGGCGGCGGTGCCGAAACCGGTGGTCGGCGGCGTCGGCCTGGTGCTGTTCGCGACCATCGCCGTGATCGGCGTGGACACGCTGCGCAAAGCCGATCTGTCCGATCGCGTGAACCTCAGCATCATCGCGGTGTCCATCGGCGTAGGCCTGGTGCCGGTCCTCACCAAGGGCATGTTCGACAAGTTCCCCTCCTCCGCCCAGATCCTCCTGAACAGCGGCATCTCACTCGCAGCAGCTACCGCATTCACCCTGAACCTGCTGTTCAACCACACCAAACTCGGCGAAATCGCCCGTGCCGCAACCAAATCCCCAGCCGAACCGGAACCCCAGGATCCCGTCACCGCCTGACCACCGGCTGGTCACCCGCAGGCGTTGACCCATTCGGAAAGCCCATCTGCGAAGAGTTGCCTCTTCCAGATGGGCACTTCGTGTTTGATGCGGTCGACGAGGTTCGCGCAGACGGTGAAGGCTTCGGCGCGGTGGGGCGCGGCGACCGCCACCACAATGGCGAGGTCGCCGATGGTGAGCGGCCCGACCCGGTGGATCGCCGCCACCGGCAGCCCGGATTCGCTCGCCACTTCGGCGCACACCTTGCGCAGGAACACCTCCGCCTGCGGATGCGCCGAGTACTCCAGCGTCGAAACCGCCTGCCCGCCATCGTGATTGCGCACCTTGCCGGTGAACACCACGACCGCCCCGTGCTCCGGACCGCTCACCGCCTTCTCGACCTCGTCCGGATGCAGTGGCTGATCGCTGATCCGCGCCAGCAGTTCGCCGCCGTCACTCATGGCTGCCTCCTCCGGCCACCTGGTCCAGCAGATGCCCGAGCATCGGCTCCAGCACGCTGATTCCGTCCTTCACACCGCCCGGCGATCCGGGCAGATTCACGATCACGGTACGCCCCGCCAGTCCCGCGATCCCGCGGCTGAGCGCCGCGAGCGGGAATTTCGCGGTGCCGCGCTGGCGGATGGCGTCGGCGATGCCGGGCAATTCCCGGTCCAGGACGGCGAGGGTGGCTTCCGGGGTGGCGTCGGTCGGGGAGGCGCCGGTACCGCCCGTGCTGATCACCAGGGCGGGTTCGCTCGACAGCGATTCCGAAAGCCCGTACGAGATATCGGAATCCGCGTAGACCAGCGGCCCGCGCACCGAGAAGCCCAGTGCGTCCAGCCATTTCGCCAGTACCGGGCCGGTGGTGTCCTCGCGGGTGCCCGCGGCGGTGCCGGTGGAGGCGACCAGCACCACGGCCTCGCGCCCGGTCCCGATCGGCGCTTTCACCTCGGCCTCGACGGGCCGCGCGTGGTCCGCGTGCGGCTGCCCGGAAGGCGACCCGTGCGCAGCGGAGTCCGAATGCGGCTGCCGCGCAACGCCTTCCGGTCGTTCCCAGTGCCCGCGCTTGCCGCCGTCCTTGGTGAGCAGCCGCACCCCGTTCAAGGTCGCCGCCGGGTCCACCGCCTTCACCATGTCGTGCAGCGTGAGCCCCGCGACCGCGACCGCGGTGAGCGCCTCCATCTCGACCCCGGTCGGCCCCTTGGTCTTCGCAGACGCCTCGATCGTGATGCTGTCCTCGGTGAACCCGAACGTCACGCTCACCGACGACAACGCCAGCTGATGGCACAGCGGAATCAGCTCCGAGGTCTTCTTCGCCCCGTTGATCCCCGCCAGCCGCGCCGTGCTCAGTACATCCGCCTTCGGCATATCGTCCGCGCGCACCAATCGCACGACTTCGGGAGTGGTGCGCAATTCCCCGGCCGCCACCGCGATCCGCGCGGTATCGGCCTTGGCGCTCACATCGACCATGCGGGCGCGACCCTCGGCATCGACATGCGACAACTCACTCATGCGCCCAAGCCTGCCACGCCGGGTGCGGGCACCGTTATTGGAGGATCACCCCAACGTCCGGCAAGCACCCGCGTCCGCCTTGGTTTCCGGCGCCGCGCCGACCCGCGGCAGCGCTGCCGCCCAGGCCAGGGCACTGGCGCCGTGTCTCTCACCGCCGAGCTCGCCGCCGCTCACCGTGAGCGACGCTCCGCGGTGAGCGAAGCACCGGGCCGGTCCACGCGCGTCACCCGATCCCGCGGGCCGTCTCGGCCGCGCGCCGCGGTTCAGAGCCGGCTGATCCGCACCACGGTTCCGGTCGCCACGTCGGTCGCCTCGGCCGGAATCTCGATCAGCACCTCGGCCTGCGCCATCGACGCGATCAGGTGCGAGCCTTGACCCGAGGTGATCTCGACGCCCGCGTCGGTCACCCGGCCGCGCAGGAACTGGCGCTTTCCGGCGGGGGAGCGCACCGAATCCAGCAGCGGCAGTTCGGCGGTCGCGACTTCGGGCAGTCCCGCCAGTTCGCGCAGGATCGGCCGGGCGAACACCTCGAACGACACCATGGTGCTCACCGGATTGCCCGGGAAGCTCAGCACCGGGACGCCGTCGACCACGCTCAATCCCTGCGGGCCGCCGGGCTGCATGGCGACCGCGCCGAAGCGGCCGCCGAGCGGGCCGAGCACGTCCTTGACCACTTCGAAGTCGCCCTGCGAGACGCCGCCGGAGGTGAACACCACGTCCGCGCCGGCGGTGGCCTCGTCCAGCCGCTGCCGGAATTCGGCGGGATCGTCGGTGGCGTGCGCGACCGACACCACCTCCACGCCGTTGTCGGCGAGCGCGGCCGCGAGCGCCAGACCGTTGGAGTTGTAGATCTGACCCGGCAGCAGTTGCGTTCCGGCGGGCATCAATTCGTCGCCGGTGGTCAGCACGGCCGCCCGGATCCGGGGCGCGACCGGCAACTCCGGCAGGCCGACCGCCGCCAGCGCCGCGATGTGCCGGGGCCGCAGCAGCGTGCCCGCCGCGACCAGCAATTGCCCGGTGCGCGCATCGGTGCCCGGTTCGCGCACGAAATCGCCTGCGGATCGGCTCTTCTCGATGGTGACCGACTCGCCGTCGAAGCTGGTGTGCTCGACCGGCACCACGCAATCCGCGCCGGGCGGCATGGGCGCGCCGGTCATCACCTTGAGCGCCGCGCCTTCCGGCAGCTGGGTCTCGCCCGGGTTCCCGGCCGCCACCACGCCGGCCAGCCGCAACCGCACCGGCACGATCGCCACCGAATCCGCCCGTACCGCATAGCCGTCCATGGCCGAGTTCCGGAACACCGGCAGATCCAGGGGGGAGTACACATCCGCGGCCAGGCGCCGGCCGAGTGCCGCCGCCATGGGCACGAGTTCGGGGTCGCGTGCGGCGGTCGGCCGCAGCAGATCCTCGATCTCGCGCCGGTGGTCGTCGACGGAACGGGCCGGGGCCACGGCGTGCCGGGAGCTCATGCCGGTGAGCCTATACGCGGGTTCCGGTGAAGAAACCCCGGCCGCGCACTGGCGCGAGGGGTTGCGCATGGGGCAATAATGGTCGGATGACCGTGGTCGCGATGGGCATGCCCGCAGTTCGAACCGGGCAGCCCTCGATGGACGGCCGCCCCGATACCCCGTTCCTGGTGGACCGTTTCGGCCGTGTGGCCCGGGATCTGCGCGTGTCCATCACCGAGAAGTGTTCGCTGCGCTGCACCTACTGCATGCCCGAGGAGGGCCTGCCCGCTATCCCCGCGGACGAGCTGCTCAGCACTTCCGAACTGGTGCGCCTGGTGGTGCTGGCGGTTCGCGAACTGGGTGTGCAGGAAGTGCGATTCACCGGCGGCGAGCCGCTCATGCGCCGCGATCTGGAACAGATCATCGCCGGGTGCCGCGCCGAGCTACCCGATATCCCGCTGTCCATGACCAGCAATGGCGTCGGTCTCGAGCATCGCGCCCGCAAACTGGTCGAGGCCGGGCTCAGCCGCATCAATATCTCCCTCGACACCGTCGACCGCGACGGCTTCGCCAAACTGACCCGCCGCGATCGCCTGGATTCGGTGCTCGCCGGTATCCGCGCCGCCCGGCAGGCCGGCCTGGCCCCCATCAAGGTCAATGCCGTGCTCATGCGCGAAACCCTCGGCGGCGCCGCCGACCTGCTGCAATGGTGTCTCGACGAAGGCTGCGAACTGCGCTTCATCGAAGAGATGCCTTTGGACGCCGACCACGAGTGGGCGCGCGCCAACATGATCACCGCCGCCGAGCTCCTGAACGTCCTCGGCGCCCGCTTCACCCTCACCGAAACCGGCCGCGAGGACCCTTCCGCGCCCGCCGAACGCTGGCTGGTGAACGGCGGCCCCGCCACGGTCGGCATCATCGCCTCGGTCACCCGCAAGTTCTGCGGCGACTGCGACCGCACCCGGCTCACCGCCGACGGCCGCATCCGCTCCTGCCTGTTCAGCGATCAGGAGTACGACGTGCGAGCGGCCTTGCGCGCCAACGCCTCCGACGCCGATATCGCCACCCTGTGGCGTGGCGCCATGTGGCAGAAATGGGCCGGCCACGGCATCGACGCCGCCGGCTTCGTCCCGCCCGAACGAACGATGGGAGCCATCGGTGGTTGAGGTCCGCTATTTCGCCGCCATTGCCGACGCGGTAGGCAAGTCCAGCGAACACCTGGACCTCCCCGCCGACGCCACCATCGGCGACCTCCGCACCACCCTCGCCGCCACCTACGGCCCCGACCTCGACCCCATGCTCAAGGTCTGCGCCTACCTCATCGGCGACGAACTCACCCGAGACGCCACCGTCCCCCTCCCCTCACGCGTAGACGTCCTCCCACCCTTCGCCGGCGGCTAGCAACCCCCTCCGCAAATATTCGGTAACGCTATAGCCGAGCGCACGGATACCCCAGGTGTCCGGTACATCCCTCCCCCCGGAGGTAGCGCATGACGCGGCCCCTGCTCGCCTTGCTCTTCGGTACGGCGATAGTCTTCACCGCCCTGCATTCCCTCGCCGAGGGCTCGGCGATTCCCAAGCTGACCTGCGGCACCAGCGTGATGAAGAGCGACGGCGCACCGAGATAGCGGCGCGCCGTCGCGAAAACCGTTCGGGTGGAGCTACTTCCACCAGTCGTCGAGCGGGGTGACCGGGACGGTGCGCTTGTGGCGGGTGTTGCGGTAGATGGTTTCGAGTTTTTCGGCTACCTCTGGGGCTACTTCGTGGCCTTCGAGGTAGTCGTCGATTTGAGAGTACTTCAGGCCCAGGGCTTCCTCGTCGGGGAGGGCGGGGCGGTCGTCTTCGAGGTCGGCGGTGGGGACCTTCTGCCAGACGCTCGGCGGGGCGCCGAGTTCTTGGAGGAGGGCGGCGCCTTGGCGTTTGCTGAGGCCGGTGAGGGGGGTGAGGTCCACGCCGCCGTCGCCGTATTTGGTGAAGAAGCCGGTGATGGCTTCGGCGGCGTGGTCGGTGCCGACGACGAGCAGGTTGAGCTGGCCGGCGATGGCGTATTGGAGGACCATGCGTTCGCGGGCTTTGATGTTGCCGCGCACGAAGTCTCGCAGGGGGGCGGCGCCGATGATCTCGCTGATGGCCTGGGCCGCTTCGTCCGCGCCGGCGTCGGCGCTGGGCTTGACGTTGACGGTGACCGAGCGATCGGGCTGGATGAAACGCAGCGCGATCTGGGCGTCCTCCTCGTCGGCTTGCACGCCGTAGGGGAGGCGGACGGCCACGAAGGTGGCGTCGCGGCCTTCGGCGCGCAGTTCCTCGGCGGCCAGCTGGCAGAGGCGGCCGGTGAGGGTGGAGTCCTGGCCGCCGCTGATGCCGAGCACGAAACCCTGTGCGGGAGTGGAGCGCAGGTAGTCCTTGAGGAAATCGATGCGCCGTCGCACTTCGAGTTTCGGTTCGATGGTCGGCGAGACGCCCAATTCGGCGATGATCTGTGCGCGCAGGTTCCCCATGCCCGTCACTCTAACGGGGCGGGTGTGGCGGTGACCGTGCGGACGAGCGTCTCCCAGTGGTCGCCGATCTGTTCCAGGGTGTAGCCGAGCGCCCGGATCTGATGCAGCACCAGCGCCGCGTCCAGAGTCGCCAGCAGGGTGTCGGCGAGCAGACGCGGATCGCAGGGCGTGCCGGCCTGCCGGAGCAGCAGCGCCACATGGGTTTTGGAGATGTTGTAGGGCGCGCTGGAATGCCGTTGCAGATCGGCGGCCTTGCGCACGTCGCCCTCCACCTCGACGGCGGCCAGGCGGGCGCGGCCGAAGGCGATCAGGCGTTCGGCGGGCGGTGCGCCCGGACCCAGCGGCGGCGGCCCGAACATGTAGGCGGCCTGCAACTTCTGATCGGATTGATCGAGCAGCGCCAGCATCAACCCCGCGCGATTGCCGAACCGCCGGAACACGGTGCCCTTGCCGACGCCCGCCCGTTTGGCGACCGCGTCCATGGTCACCGCGCCCACCCCCTGTTCGCGCACCAGCGTCTCGGCGGCGTCGAGCAGCAGCTGCCGATTGCGGGCGGCATCGCTGCGCTCGTGGGTGCCGCCGGGATTGAGCAGCTGGACCGCGTGCGCCGGCGAGATCTGGCCGGGCACCGGTTCGACCGGCAGCCCGACGGCTTCGATGGACAGGTTCAGCGCCAGATCCGCCGGTGCGGGCCGGTCGGAGTGGCTGGCGGGCGGTGTGTCGGGGTTCACAGTGCAGGTTCTCCCAAGCCGGGAATGGAAGCGGACCGTAGTCCGGTTAGTGTCTCATGCAAGTTAGCCACTGGATCAGAAATTCCCAGGAGTGATCACCATGTCGCAGACCCGCCTTCTCGCTCTGGTCGGCAGCCTCCGTGCCGCCTCGATCAACCGCCGGCTGGCCGAGGCCGCCGCGCAGACCTCTCCGGAGGGTGTCGAGGTCGCCATCTACGAGGGCCTCGCCGATATTCCTTTCTACAACGAAGACCTGGATGTCGAAGGCAAGGTACCCGCTGCCGCCCTCGCCCTGCGGGAAGCCGTGACCGCCAGTGACGGTCTGCTGCTGGTCACCCCCGAATACAACGGCACCCTGCCCGCCGTGCTCAAGAACGCCATCGACTGGGCCTCGCGCCCGTACGGTGTCGGCGCGCTGAAGACCAAGCCGGTCGCGGTGGTCAGCGCCTCCATCTCGCCGAACGCCGCCAAGTGGTCGCATGACGACGCCGTGAAGGCGCTGGGCGTGGCCGGCGCCGATGTGCTGAAGGAAGCCTCGCTGAACTTCGGCACCATCGGCCAGCGGTTCGGCGACGCGCACCCGGCCGACGACGCCGAGGCGCTGACCCAGCTGGCCGCCACCGTGCGCCTGCTCGCCGACGCGGCCGTGGCCGTCAAGGCGAACGCCTGAACGCGCGCGGACGCACCGCCTAGCCAGGGGAGCGAGCAACCGGCAAACAATTTGATTACTCGCTGAATCCAGTACGAGGCCAAGGCTTTCCAGCCGTGGCCTCGCGCTTTTCGGGCCCTTCATCGGCTAACTTCAGCTCATGAAGCTACTAGCAGGCAAACGCGCCTGGAGCCGGTATTGCGCGGCGGGCCTGCTGGCCCTGTCGACCGCGACGGTGAGCGCCGCCGAGGCCGCCGCGGAATCGAACGTCCTTGTGCACCTGGGCAACTGGGCCGGGTACGTGATCAAGGGCGACTTCCGCTCGGTCAGCGCCACCTGGGTGCAGCCGGCCGTGACCTGCACCAATCCCGGTGTGTTCCAGCGCGTGGTGCCCTGGGTCGGCCTGAACGGCGCGAACGGCCCGGACAACAGGGTGACGCTGCCGCTCATGCAGACCGGCGCCGAAACCGGATGCATCAGCGATGCCGCCGTCTACGCCACCATGCCCGGCCTGCAATTGGAGAATGTGGCGGCCGGGCTCGTCTACACCAGTCCGTGGCTGGCCAATCAGGTCATGGCGGCCGGGGACGATCTGTCGAACACGCTCGGCGGCATCGCCGACGGCCTCTGCGCGACCGGGGCGCTCGGCGCGGCCTGCGTGCCGGAGCAGGGTAGCGACGGATGGTGGGAGGGCTATCCGGACCCGCCCGTCATCTACGAGGACGTGAACGTGAACGCCGGCGATGTCATGCACGCCGCGGTGGATTGGGACGGCCACGTCTACACGATGACCCTGGAGAACCGCACCCGGAACTGGCGCAAGGTCGCCTCCCAGGTCTCCGATGCCCCCGCCCGCACCGCGGAGATCGTGATCGAGGGCCATCTCGACGCCGCCCTGCCCGGTTTCACTCCGGTGACCTTCACCGAGATCGAGATCGACGGAAAACCGCTGTCCGCCTATGACGCTCAGGTCTACGGCATCGCCGCCACCAACCGGGTGCTGTACCCGGGCCCGGTGGACGGTTCGAGCTTCACGCTCTCCTGAGCGCGACACGCCGAAGCGATCCGGTGCCCCAGGAATTCGGGGCACCGCCCGCGCCCGCGCCGAACCCCCTGTTCGCCCGAGACTCCTGTGACTGCTGTGATGCCAGTTGATCAGGGGGAACGGTGGGTTTGCTGAAAATGTGCTGAAGGTCCAAATTGTGATCTGTGCCTCAGTCGTGTCGAGTTGCGAATCGACTGTCCAGGTACTTACGGCACCAGAATTTCACCTTTGTGAGTCGCAACATGTCGTGTTGGAAGATTCTGTCGGCCACTAGGTGTAGTGTCTTGGGAGCTGGAACGCCGCGAGAGATGAACCGGAGAAATCACGGTTCCGGTCTCCGCGACCAGGGGCTTCGGTCCCACTTCCAGGGGTTTGCGCAGGAACTATGTGGATCTTGTTTTCAGCCGTGCACTGCATACGGATCGAAGGCCAGGAGAAGGGGATACCAATGACCATCACCGTTTACACCAAGCCCGCTTGTGTTCAGTGCAATGCCACCTACCGCGCGCTCGACAAGGCCGGTGTCGCCTACGACGTCATCGACATCTCGGAGAACCCCGAAGCCCGCGACTACGTCATGGCCCTGGGCTACCTGCAGGCCCCCGTCGTCGTCGCCGGTGAGGACCACTGGTCCGGCTTCCGCCCGGACCGCATCAAGGCCCTGGCCGACGCCGTCGCCGTCGCTTAGCGGCCCCGGAGCGGCTCCCCGCTCCAGCAGGTTGTCCGAACCCGGAAGGAGGGAGATGGCCGAGATGTCCGAAACGACAAGCAATCTCGTCTACTTCTCCAGTGCTTCGGAGAACACGCACCGCTTCGTCGAACGGCTGGGCGTCCCCGCCGTTCGCATACCGCTTCATACTGCCGACTCGCTTCGCGTCGACGAACCCTACGTGCTGATCGTCCCCACCTACGGGGGTGGTCGGCATGTTTTGGGAGGGACCCGATCCGAAAAGGAATTCGTCCCCCGTCAGGTGGCCAAATTCCTCAACGATCCCCACAACCGCGCCCTGTTGCGCGGCGTGATCGCGGCCGGCAACACCAACTTCGGTGATACGTACTGCTTTGCGGGAGAGGTCATCTCGCGCAAGGCAGGGGTGCCGTACCTGTATCGCTTCGAACTCATGGGAACTGCCGAGGACGTCGAGCGCGTCCGAGAGGGATTGGACTTGTTTTGGCAACGACAACAGCACCGGCCGGAAAGGCTGCCCGCGTAGAGCGGACCGTCAGCAGCACCGACACCTCGGGCATGGACTACCACGCCCTCAACGCGATGCTGAACCTGTACGGTCCCAACGGCGAGATCCAGTTCGACAAGGATCGCGAGGCCGCGCACCAGTACTTCCTGCAGCACGTCAACCAGAACACCGTCTTCTTCCACAATCTGCGGGAGAAGCTCGACTACCTCGTCAAAGAGAACTATTACGAGACCGAGGTGCTCGACAAGTACAGCTTCGACTTCACCAAGAAGCTGTTCAAGCAGGCTTACGGCAAGAAGTTCCGGTTCCCCACCTTCCTCGGCGCGTTCAAGTACTACACCTCGTACACGCTGAAGACCTTCGACGGCAAGCGCTACCTGGAGCGGTTCGAGGACCGCGTCTGCATGGTCGCGCTGACCCTCGCCGCGGGTGACGAGCAGCTGGCCTCCGAACTGGTCGAAGAGATCATGGACGGCCGCTTCCAGCCCGCCACCCCGACCTTCCTGAACTCCGGCAAGAAGCAGCGCGGCGAGCCGGTGTCCTGCTTCCTGCTGCGCATCGAAGACAATATGGAGTCGATCGGCCGCTCCATCAACTCCGCCCTGCAGCTGTCCAAGCGCGGCGGCGGCGTGGCCTTGCTGCTCAGCAATATTCGTGAGACCGGCGCCCCGATCAAGAAGATCGAGAACCAGTCCTCGGGCGTCATCCCGATCATGAAGCTGCTGGAGGACTCCTTCTCCTACGCCAACCAGCTGGGTGCGCGCCAGGGCGCGGGCGCGGTCTACCTGCACGCCCACCACCCCGACATCTACCGCTTCCTCGACACCAAGCGCGAGAACGCGGACGAGAAGATCCGCATCAAGACGCTGTCCCTCGGCGTCGTGATCCCGGACATCACGTTCGAGCTGGCGAAGAAGAACGAGGACATGTACCTCTTCTCGCCGTACGACGTGGAGCGCATCTACGGCGTGCCGTTCGCGGACATCAACGTGACCGAGAAGTACTACGAGATGGTCGACGACAAGCGCATCCGCAAGTCGAAGATCAAGGCGCGCGAGTTCTTCCAGACCATCGCCGAGCTGCAGTTCGAGTCCGGTTACCCGTACATCATGTACGAGGACACCGTGAACCGGGCGAACCCGATCAAGGGCAAGATCACCCACTCCAACCTGTGCTCGGAGATCCTGCAGGTCTCCACCCCGTCGGAGTTCAACGACGATCTGTCCTACTCCAAGGTCGGCAAGGACATCTCCTGCAACCTGGGTTCGCTGAACATCGCCAAGTCGATGGATTCGCCGGACTTCGGAAAGACCGTGGAGACCGCCATCCGCGCGCTCACCGCGGTGTCGGACCAGACCCACATCTACTCGGTGCCGTCGATCGAGCAGGGCAACAACGAATCCCACGCCATCGGCCTGGGGCAGATGAACCTGCACGGTTACCTGGCGCGCGAGCGGGTCCACTACGGCTCCGAAGAGGGCGTGGACTTCACCAACATCTACTTCTACACCGTGGCCTACCACGCCATCCGGGCCTCGAACCTGATCGCCCAGGAGCGCGGCAGCTACTTCGGCGGCTTCCCCGAGTCCAAGTACGCCTCGGGCGAGTTCTTCGACAAGTACACCGAGCAGGTGTGGGAGCCGGCGACCGAGCGCGTGCGCCAGATCTTCGCCGATGCGAACGTGCACATCCCGACCCAGGACGACTGGCGCGAGCTCAAGGCCTCGGTCATGGAGCACGGCATCTACAACCAGAACCTGCAGGCGGTCCCGCCGACCGGTTCGATCTCCTACATCAACCACTCGACCAGCTCCATCCACCCGGTCGCGTCGAAGATCGAGATCCGCAAGGAAGGCAAGATCGGCCGCGTCTACTACCCGGCCCCCTACCTGACCAACGACAACCTCGAATACTTCGAGGACGCCTACGACATCGGCTTCGAGAAGATCATCGACACCTATGCGGCGGCCACCCAGCACGTCGATCAGGGCCTGTCGCTGACCCTGTTCTTCAAGGACAGCGCCACCACCCGCGATGTCAACCGCGCCCAGATCTACGCCTGGCGCAAGGGCATCAAGACGCTGTACTACATCCGCATCCGCCAGATGGCCCTGGAAGGCACCGAGGTCGAGGGCTGCGTGAGCTGCATGCTCTGACGCGGCGCACCCGCACCGACGCGAAGGCGCTCCCGATCCCCGGGGGCGCCTTCGGCGTATCCGGGGGCGGTGTGACCGATCCAAGGACGGCCGGGGCGGAGGTTGTGAAGTCTCCAGAAGCCGCCGCGGACCGGGGATTCGGCGCGCGGGCATGGTTAGGGTCGGGGAGTCCCGGCGGTGGAACCGAGATGCGCGGCACGGTCGCCGGGACGAGAACCGATAGCCCACAGTGGTTTTGGAGGTGATGTTCAGCCTTCGTTTTCCTGCGACGAAAGACCGGCCCACCGGATGGACGAATCGTGTCCGCCCGGTGGGCCTTTCGGCGTTCGGGCAGGTGACGGCGGTTGTGACGGGGAACAGTGGGAACGGCGGTGCGGCGGTGAACGGTCCAGTGGTCGGGGAAACGGGGTGGGCGCGCGGGGGTGCGGACCTAGCTTCGGTCGCGAATCTCGGATCGATGGGAGGCAGGCCGTGGCCGTGCGCTGGATGGTGGCCGTGGTGGCGTTGGTGGTGGGAGTGGTGGGTATGCCGGCGGGGGCGCGGGCGGAGACTGCCGGGTGGGAGCGGATGTACGTGACGTCCGAGTCGATGGGCCGGGCGGTCGGCGTGGACGTGCTGCGCGGCCGCGGCACCGGGCCCCGGCCGACCCTGTATCTCCTGGACGGCGTTGACGCCGAAGGGGTTTCGGACTGGCTGACGAAAGGGGGAGCCGCCGAGTTCTTCGCCGGGAAAGCGGTGGACGTGGTGCTGCCCTCGGGCGGTACGGGCAGCATGTACAGCGATTGGGAGCGGCCGGACGCGGCGCTCGGCTGGAATCGCTGGGAGACGTTCCTGACCCGGGAACTGCCCGGCGTCATCGAGAACCGGCTGGGAGGCACAGGCGAGCGCGCCGTGGCGGGGGTGTCGATGGGTGCGCAAGGGGCGATGATGCTCGCGCACCGGCATCCGGGGTTCTATCGCGCGGTGGCCGGCATCAGCGGATGCTATTCGACGGTCGACGGCACCGGCAGCGCGGTCACCACCATCACGGTGGCCTCTCGGGGCGGGAACGTCCTGAACCTGTGGGGCCCGCCGGGCACCGGCGAGTGGGCCGCGCATGACAGCACGGTGGCGGCGGAAGCCTTGCGGGGCACCGTGATTCACCTGTCCGCGGCGACCGGGATCCCGACCGTGGCGGATCTGCTGAACGTGGCGCGCGCCCCGGACGTGGCGGCGGCGCTGCAACTGGCCGGCGGCGGGGCGGCCCTGGAAGCGGGCGCCCGCGCCTGCACCGAACGGTTCGCGAAACGATTGAGCGAGCTGGGAATTCCCGCCACCGTGCACTACGAAGCCGCGGGCCTGCACACCTGGGAGGACTTCGGGACGCAGCTGGACGCCGCGTGGCAGACCATCGCGGGCGCGTTCGCCCGGAAATCGGGGTGACCGAAAAGCTCAGTGCCGCAAGCCGTATCGGGGCAGCCGCCGCAGGCCGGGGCGGATGCGATTGTCCACGGTCACCACCAGTCCGGCCTGCACCGCCGCGACCGTGAACGCCGACGCCTCCGACCAGGTGGCCGCGTACTCCATCACCAGTTCGGCATTGTCGTGGGGACCGCCCGCGTACACGGTGATCCGGTGGGTCAGAGCTTCGCTGTCGATGGTGCCGGTCATTTCGCGCTCCTCGTCCGGGCTGATCTCACCTCGGACGCTAAGCGGAACCGGTTGTGCAGGAACGTGTTCCAACGGCCTGACTGGACAAGTCACAAGGGATGTATCGCGATTATTGTTACCCGAGGGAACGGAAAAACCTCGTATTCACAAGATCTCGTCCCCGCCGTTGTGAACTATCGCAAGCTTTTCCCCGCGCCTTACCCGCACCCCGGCCGAATTTCTACGCTGCCCGAGAGTACCTGCCCGCAGCGGAGTCGGCGGCAGGCGGCGGAAGGAATACGGCCCCATGCGGATTCGATTACGACATGCGCGGTTGACGGCACTGTTCGGAGCGTTGCTGATCGCGAGCGCGCCGGGGGTGGTCAGCGCGCAACCCCTGGACCCGACCCCGGACCCGGATCCGTTCTACGCGGCACCGGCCGATATCGCCGACCACGCCCCGGGGGATGTGCTCGACGTACGCGCCCTGCCCGCACTGGCGACCTTCCCCGATACCGACATCACCCTCATCAAGTTCCGCTCCACCGGATCCACCGGCGACCCGATCGCGGCCACCACCACCGTGCTCTCGCCCCGCAATCGCAGCGCCGACGCCCCGCTGCTGTCGTTGCAGCAGATCATCAACGGCCTGGGTGCGCAGTGCGCCGTCTCGCACGTCCTCTACACCAGCGACCCCAATCTCATGGTCCGCGAGGCCCCGGCCTGGAACGCGCTGTTGCAGCACGGCTGGAGCCTGGCGCTGCCGGACCATCTCGGACCCCGATTCGCCTACGGCGCGGCCAAACTCGGCGGCCAGATCACCCTGGACGGTATCCGCGCCGCCCAGCGGCTGCCCGCGCTGAAGGTCGAGCACAGCCAGGTCGCCATGGTCGGCTACTCCGGCGGCGGGATGGCCACCGCCTGGGCCGCCGCGCTCGCTTCCAGCTATGCCCCCGAACTGCGGCTGGCGGGCGCCGCCATGGGCGGGGTGCCGATGAATCTGGTGAGCATGCTGGAGGGCCTGGGCTACGGCCGGCATCCGGTGTTCGGCCTGGCGCTGGCGGCCGGGCTGGGCCTGGAACGCGAGTACCGGGACCGTTTCCCGCTCAGCGATCAGCTCAACGATCGCGGGCTGGCGGTGCGCGCCAAGCTGGCCAACAGCTGCACCAACGACATTCTCACCGCCGCCGCGGGGCAGGGCGTGATGGATGTGGCCAAGACGACGGTGATGACGGGTGATCCGGTGGCGCGCGCGGTGGTGGAGGAGAACAGCCTGGAGCTGTATCCGGGCGTGCCGAATATCCCGGTCTTCGAATGGCATTCGCCGATCGACGGCCTGATTCCGATCGACGCCGTGGTGCACACCGTGGCCCGCTATTGCGCGGCGGGCACCAATGTGTGGTCGGAGCAGATACCGGTGCCCGACCATCTCACCGCCGCGGTGCTCGGGCTGCCCGCCGCCCTGGCCTGGCTCGATGCCCGGTTGCGCGGTGAGCCCGCGCCGAGCAACTGTCAGCCGGCGCGATAGGTGCGCGCCACCAATGCCGAACGCAGGTACCACAATCCGGAGGCCTGCGCGGGATCGAATCCGGTCAGTTGCCCGATGCGTTTGAGCCGGTAGTCCACGGTATTGGTGTGCACGTGCAGCAGCCGGGCGGTGCGCTGGCGATTGAGATTGTTGCTGATGTGGGTCTGCAGGGTCTCGAGCAGTTCCGGATGTTCGTCGAGCGGATCCAGCACCGATCCGAGATGGTCGCGGCCCGGTCCCGGCCGGGTCAGCTGGTATTCCAGGGCGAGTTCGTCGAATCGGAACAGCCCGCGCACCAGCCGCAGCCGGTGCACGATGTCGAGGAGTTCGTGCGCCTGGTCGGCGGCGTCCGGAATCTGTTGCGGCGTGGCCGAAATCAAGGTGGCGGTGATCGGCACCCGCGCCGCCCGGGACAGCTCCTCGACCAGTTCGTCCAGCTGCTCGTCCGGAATCTCCTGCGCCGGAAGCAGAATGGTGCCGCCGTCCACGCTCAGCAGCGACAGCGCCTTGTCGGTGTAGTGGGTGGCCAGCTCGGCCTGTACGCGTCGCAGTTTGCGCCGCGCCACCACCGCGCCGTCCACGGTGGGGGAGTGCTCCTCCGGATGTTCCGGAATCGACACCGCGAGCACGTGATACGACTCGGCGATCTCGATCCCGCATTCGCGCGCCATGGTGGAGGTGCTGTGCCCGCCCAGTAGCGCCGAGGTGAGGGTGTGCACGGCGGTGTGGTGTTCGGCGACCACGGCCCGCATCTCGCGCACGTAGGCCAGCGACACCGCGGAGGTCATCCGGTCCAGCAGTTCCACCACCAGTTTCGAGCCGTCCAGGATGTTCTCCATATCGGCGGCGGCGATCACGAGCGTGCCCTCGGGCCCGTCCGGGCTGCGATGCCGGGACAGCGCACCGGTGATCACCAGATTCGACCCGATCTTGAACCCTTCGTGGATGGCGTGGTGAATGGTGTCGATGGGGATCCCCTCGCGCGCCCACTGCGCCGCCGCCTGTTCCAGCCGCTTGGTCTTCTCGGGGATATCGCGTCCGTCCAGCATGCCCACCGCCAGCTCCAGGCACATGCGGGTGATGGTGGTGACATCCCCGTGGATGGCGTCCCCCGGCAGCGTCCCGCACGGCGCGACGGTCTCCACGAAATGCCCGACCATGTGCTGGGCGATGCCGCGCACATCCTTGAGCGGTGAGGACATCGGCGAGCCCGATACGGTGAGCCCTCCGCGCCCCGGCATATCGACGGACATCGGCGACTCCTTCCGCCCCGGGCAGGACCGCCCCGGGGACTGAAGAACGCTAACCCATGCGCCGGAGGCGGGTGCCCGGTTGATCAGCTGCTGTGATCGCGCGCAGCCTTGCGGCGGCCCGATTGTGAGGCGTCACAAGGCGCTCGCCGATAGCCAGCGGCCCGGAATCCCACGCCACCGGCCACGACCCCGCCGATCGTGATTCCCCACAGTGCCTGCAACCCTGATTTACACCAGCTCGTCCAGGAATTCCGCCACCGCCTTGGCGAAACCGTCGGGGTCGGCGACATAGACGAAGTGATCGGTGTTCAGCTCCACCATGCGGGTATGCGGTCGCCGCGCCACCATGTCCGCCGCTTGCTCGGCCGGAATCACCCCGTCGGTCGCCCGGATGAGCAGCGCCGGGCAGGAGCTGCCCAGCCATTCGGCCCAGTGGTCCCCGTGCACGTGATGCTCCGACTCGACCATATCGGCCGGATGGAACGGCAGACCCCAGCTCCCGTCCGCCCGCTCCCGCACCAGCGCGCCGAAATGCCCTGCGAACGGCCCCATTTCGGTGACCAACTGCTCGCGGCTCGGCCCCTCGTGCGGCAGGCCGAGCACGAACTCCAGTGGATTGCTGCCGTCGAGGCCGAGCGCGGCCGCGCCATCGGCGTCGACGAACGCCCGCACCCGCTCCGGGAACCAGGCCGCCAGTTGGTAGGCATTGATGCCGCCCAGCGAATGCCCCACCACCACAGCGCTTTCCAGGCCCAGGTGGTCGAGCAATGCGACGATATCGTCGACGTACCCGCGCCGGCTGTAGTCCGCGGCCCGATCGGAGTGGCCGTGCCCGCGCTGATCGAGCGCGATGAGCCGCCATTCAGGGGAGAGGCTCGCGGCGAACCCGGTGAAGCTCGCCGCCTCCGACATGTGCCCGTGCAGCGCCAGCACCGGCTGCCCGTCACCCCCGAAGTCCAGGTAGGACAGGGTGCGGCCGTCGATGTCGAAGTTCTTGCGAGTAACCATTTTTCATCCCTTCCGAGTGTGTGACACGACTCTAACCCGAAGTAAGACAAATGTGCAAGACAAATGTCTAAGACGTTCGAATCGGCTGGTGCGAGGCGTCGGACGGAGCCGCCCGCGGGCTCAGGTCAGGTGGGTGGTGTCGCCGTAGGTGAGCAGCTGGAAGCCGGATTCGGTGCGCTGCCAGTGTGAGAGCGAGGCGTTGCCGATCTGGGTGCTCTCGATGTCGAGGATGGTGGCTTCGTCGAGGTCGCCGAGGATGTAGCGGGCCATGACGATCACCACGTCGTGGGTGAAGATCAGGACGTGGCCGTCGAGTTCGCGGAGCAGGGTGCGCAGGCGCAGGGCGACGTCGGTCCAGGATTCGCCGCCGGGCGGGCGATAGTAGAAGCGGCCCTGGCGTTCTCGTTCCCGGTACTGCTCCGGGTGCAGGCGGCGGATGCCCAGTTCGGTGTGGCCCCACAGGATGCCGACGTCGCGGTCACGCAGGCGTTCGTCCTGCCGGATGCGCTGGGCTGGAAGAGAACTCAGTGCGATCTCGGCGGTGGTGCGGGCGCGGACGAAGGGGGAGGACAGCACCGTGTCGAAGGTGTGGCCATCGGCGGCCAGTCGAGCCCCGAGTGCTCGCGCCTGACTGCGTCCCAGGTCGGACAGCGGTACGTCGGCGTCGCGTCCGTGCTCGTCGAAGCGCTCCCGTCCGGCGGCATCGTCGGCCGCTTTCGCCGCATTGCCCGTACTTTCCCCGTGCCGCACCATGATCAGCGATTCCAGTCCCATGGAATCAGCCCAGCACGCATCGGCGGGCCGCGCCACCGCCCGCGTGAATTCGCAATTCGCCTAATTCCGGCAACTATTCGGTTCGGGGCCTCGAATTCGCGGCAATCCCCCGCCCGGAACTGTGACAGCGGGTAACGTCTCGCAGGGCCGCACGACAGGGAGGAAGAATGTGACCGATACAGAAAAAGTAGCGCTGTCCTTCCCGCCGGCGGAACCGCCGGCTTTTCCCGGCTCGCAGTCCGAGGGCAAGGGCATTTCCCGGCGGAAACTCGCGGCGCTCGCGGGCCTGCCGCTGCTCGGCGCCGCCGCGGCCGGCGCCGTCTACGCCACCCAGAACGGCGGAGACGCCCAGCAAGCCGGCGTGCCGGCCACCAAGGCGGCGAGCCAGACCGGCACCGGCGGGCTCCCGACGCAGAGCGAACCGGCGCCGGGTCTCGCCCCCGAGATTTCCAAGATCGGTAGTCGGCACATCGCGGCTCTGCACGCCATTCACAATTTCCTGAACCATATGTCGAGTTACGACCCGAATTCGCTGGACGCGTATTTCGCGGGCGCTATAGATTCGACAACCGGGACATATCGCCAGCAATTGATCGACACCCAGAACGCGACCCGTCAGTACTTTCTCGCCACCAACAGCCGCAGCGAGGTGCTCGAATTCAATTGCGGCCTGCGGGCGATCACCGGCGGGACCGCGCTCGGCATCGGCTACGTCAAACAGTCCACCGCCAGCGACCTCACCGCGGGCGCGGAGATCTCCCTGACGGCCGCGGCGGTGACAGCGGAGGAGCAGCCCGACGGCCGTTGGCTGATCAGCGATATCAAGCGCATCTCGACCTGAATATCCGGATGTAAATATGCGCAGCCGGGCATGTGTGCCGGGTGCGGCGCGCCGGTGACCGCTACCGGCGAGCCCCCGACGGCGCGCCGGCGGTGATATCGGCGGGCGGCAGCCACAAGGTGGCGATGGTCCCGCCCCCGACGGCCGGTTCGATGGACGCATTGCCGCCGTGCACCTGCGCCACCCACGCCACCAGCGCCAGCCCGATCCCATTGCGCCCGGACCGCCCGGCCGCCCCGCGATCGAACGGATTCGCCGACATCACCGGATCCACGCCCGGCCCGTGGTCGCGCACGCTGACCCGCCCTTCGGCCACATGCACTTCCACCGGCGCGGCGCGATTCACCGCACCGTGCGTCAGCCCGTTCTCCAGCATGTTCTTGATGGCCAGCGTCAGCAGTTCCGGATCGCCGACCACCACGGTCGGATGCGCGGCGACGGTGATGCGCGGATCCCCGGCCTCCTCGGCCACCGCCTCCGCCAGCTGATCCAGCCGCAGCATGGTCCGCTCCGGGGCGGCGATGCCCGATTGCGCCCGCGCCCGCGCCAGCAGGCCGGTGACCAGGCGGGCCATCCGGTCCGCCAGCCGCCGGGCCTCGCCCAGGGTCTGCGCCACCTCCTGCGGATTCTTCGGCCGCGATTCGGTGAGCAGCTTCAAAGTGGTGAGCGGCGTACGCAATTCGTGCGCGGCGTCACCCAGGAACTGTTCGTGCTCGTCGAGCATGCGCAGCGCCGCGCGCACACTGCGCCCGGACAGCAGATAGGCGGCCGCGGTGGCCAGCGCGACCAGCGCCGCCCCGCCGATCGTCAACGCCCACACCAGATTCCGGTGATCGCCCGCCCCGGTCATGGTGTCGGTGCTGGCGAGGATCACCACCACCGCGTCCCAATCGGTCCAGAAGATCGGCGTCCCGGCGACCCGGACCGAGCGTCCGGTGATGTCGGTGGTGGTGGTCAGCAGCGTGGTGTACATCTGCTGATCGGCATGGTCCTCGGTCTGGGTGGCCAGGGTCGAGATATCGGTATCGCTGGGCATGTACGAGCGCTGATAGATATGCGCCTGCCGCCACTGCTCACCCGGTTTGCGCACCGCCACCACCACCGCGATATCACCGGACGACGCCGGATCCTCGGTGACCGTGGACAAATCGAGCTGCGTCCCGTCGTGCTGAATGGCCCGCGCCAGCGACCCGGCCACCAATTCCACTCGCCGGTCCGCGTCGGTCGTGCGCGCCCGCGCGTCGATGGTCGCCGCCACCCACCCCAGTACCAGCACCGCCGACAGGGTGATCAGCGCGACCAGCCCGGTCATCATCCAGCGCGCCCGGCGCAGCCGCGCCACGGCGGGGGACCTGTGCGAACTCAAGCCGGCACCACGAATCCGGTGCCGCGCACCGTCTCGATCACGCACGGTTCCCCGAGCTTGCGGCGCAGCTTCGCGACCACCGCGTCCACCACATTCGAAGCGGGCTCGGCCATTTCGTCCCAGCAGCATTCGATGAGCTCGGTGCGGGTCACCACGCTGCCGCGCCGGGCGGCCATCAGTTCCAGCACCGCGAACTCCTTCGGGGTGAGCATGAGCATCACCCCGCCGCGCGTCACCCGCCGCCGCATCAGGTCGATATCGATGTCGCCCAGGCTCATTCGCGAGGCGGTCGGCTGCTGCCGGCGGCGGCACAGCGCCCGCACCCGCATGACCAGCTCCGGTAGCGCGAAGGGCTTGGTGAGATAGTCGTCGGCCCCGTGCTCGAATCCGGCGAGCCGGTCGTCGAGCCCGTCGCGCCCGGTGAGCATGAGCGCGGGCACGGTGTGGCCGTTCTGGCGGACCTTCGCGACCAGGTGCAGGCCGTCGCCGTCGGGCAGGCCGCGATCGACCACCAGGCAGTCGTACCGATTGATAGCGATCTTGAAATCGCCGTCGGCGATATCGAAGGCGAGGTCGACCGCGAAGCCCGCCGCGCGCAACCCGTCGGCTACCTCGCGATTGAGCTGTGGATCGTCCTCTATCACCAAAACACGCACAGAGGCAGAGATTAGACGCCGCTGGACCGCCGCCCAACTGGTACGGACCGGCCGTTACCCGGAAATGATCGGAAAATGATTCCGCCGGGAACCTTCCCGGAATAACCCCCGGTGCGAGCGTGGTTTCGCAGATAAGGGTATCCTGCACGAGGATGCTTTGCGTCGTTCCACGGGATGATCCCGGGCACGACCTCCGCCCGTCGACCGACGGGTGTCCTATACGGTGCGCGACGGCTTCGAGGAGGTGGGTTGCATGCGTAGCGAACCCCCCAGTCGAAGGCCGCGCGGCGCCGCCCCCTCCTCCTGCCGATAGTCTCCGCTGTCGCGGTAGGGGCGGTGCCCCGCGGTGTGACCTGGTGTTTCCATCCGTTCACCCCCACACTCGCCGTTCCGGCTGAGGAATTCCGGCTGAGGTTCCGCCATGACGCAGACCGATCTGACCGTTGTCTCGACGCTGCCCGCGCTCCGGCCGCTGCCCGTCGCACCCCTGACCGAGGCGGCCGTGTTGCCCGACGACTTCGACCCGCGTGACGCCGCGGGCGATTCCGCTCGCCCGCAAGGTGATTCGCTGCGCGATATCGTCGACTGTCATCACCTGGCCGCTACCACCGAATGGCTGGACAACCATCCGCCGCACGTCATCGCCGACGAACTCGCGCGCATGGACGCCGTCTCGGCGGGGATGGCCTTCCGGTTGCTGGACAAGGACCGCGCCCTCGACGTGTTCGAGGAGCTGGAGCCCATCGACCAGCAGCAGATCCTGACCGGGCTGCGCGATCAGAGCTTCCGCGATCTGGTCGAGGAGATGGATCCCGACGATCGCGCCCGCATGCTGCGCGAGGCCCCGGCCAAGGTCGCCAAGAAGGTGCTCGCCGGGCTGAGCGCCGAGGAGCGCCGCATGACGGCCATCCTGCTCGGCTACCCGGAGGGCTCGGTCGGTTTCTACATGACGCCGGAAGTGATTGCGCTGCCGCGGAATCTGCCCATCGCGCAGGCCCTGCAGATGGTGCGCACCGAGGGCGGCAAGGCCGAAACCGTCTACACCCTGCCGGTGGTGGACGCGGGCCGGCGGCTGATCGGCGTGGTGGAACTGCGGGATCTGGTGCTCAGCTCGCCCGACGCCATGATCGCGGATCTGGTCGAGGCGGAACCGATGCGCGCCCGCGCCACCGATTCCGCGGAGAAGGCGGCCCGGCTCATGCAGGGCGCCAACCTGATCAACCTGCCGGTGGTGGACAGCGAGGACCGACTGGTCGGGCTGCTCACCATCGACGACGCCGTCGAGGTCATCGAGGCGGCCGACTCCGAGGACGTGGCGCGGCAGGCCGGCACCACCCCGTGGGCCGGTCACTACATGGCCGCGGGCGTATTCCAGCTGGCCCGTTACCGGGCGCTGTGGCTGATGCTGCTGCTGGTCGCGGCCACCCTCACGGTCACCGTCACCGACTACTTCGAACCCACCCTGGAACAGGCGGCGCATCTGGCGCTGTTCATTCCGCTGCTGATCGGCGCGGGCGGCAATGCCGGCGCGCAGGCGGCCACCTCGTGCGTGCGCGCGCTGGCGGTGGGGGAGGTGCGAGTCTCCGATCTGTTCAAGGTGATCTGGCGCGAATGCCGGGTGGGGTTGCTGCTCGGCGCCATGCTGGCGGTGGTCGGCCTGGTCATCGGCGCGGTGTTCGTGGAGGCCAAAATCGCGGTGGTGGTGGCGATTACGCTGGTGGTCATCTGCGGCTGGGCGGCCACCATCGGCGGCACCATGCCGCTGCTGGCCAAGAAGCTGCGCATCGATCCGGCGGTGATCTCCGCGCCCATGGTGACCACGCTGGTGGACGCCACGGGTCTGATCATCTACTTCATGACCGCGAAACTGGTGCTCGGCATCTGATTCAGCTTCTGATCGGCAAACATCTGGCGGGGCGGTCCGAGTGGCCGCCCCGCCTCGTTGTGACAGATTGCACGGCTGTAATTTTTCGGTCCGGGGCACCCCGCGCCGGAATTCGCGCAGCACAGCGCGAGCACGACGCGGAGACACGACATCTTGTGCATGAGTGCGTTTCAGGCCCCAAGTAGTAGTGTTCTTGATAGGGAAATCCGCAACGGGCCGGTGAGTTGGGAAGGGTGAGTGAGCGGGCGTGAAACTGATCAGTCGGGTATCGGCGATCAACTGGAACCGAGTGCTGGACGACAAGGATGCCGAGGTCTGGGATCGGCTCACCGGCAACTTCTGGTTGCCCGAAAAGGTGCCGGTCTCCAATGACATCCCGTCGTGGGCCACGCTGACCCCCAGCGAAAAGCAGCTCACCATGCGGGTTTTCACCGGCTTGACGCTGCTGGACACCATCCAGGGCACCGTCGGCGCGGTCAGCCTGATCCCGGACGCGCTCACCCCGCACGAGGAGGCGGTGCTCACCAATATCGCCTTCATGGAGTCGGTGCACGCCAAGAGCTACAGCCAGATCTTCTCCACGCTGTGCTCCTCGCGCGAGATCGACGAGGCCTTCCGCTGGTCCGAGGAGAACCGGAACCTGCAGCGCAAGGCCGAGATCGTGCTCGAGTACTACAACGGCGAGGACCCGCTCAAGCGCAAGGTGGCCTCCACCCTGCTGGAGTCGTTCCTGTTCTACTCCGGCTTCTACCTGCCCATGCACTGGTCCTCGCGGGCCAAGCTCACCAATACCGCCGACATGATCCGCCTGATCATTCGCGACGAGGCCGTGCACGGGTACTACATCGGCTACAAGTACCAGAAGGGCCTGGAGCTGGTCTCCGAGGCCGAGCGCGAAGAGCTCAAGAGCTACACCTTCGAGCTGCTGTTCGAGCTGTACGAGAACGAGGTCGAGTACACCCAGGATCTCTACGACGAGGTCGGCCTGACCGAGGACGTCAAGAAGTTCCTGCGCTACAACGCCAACAAGGCGCTGATGAACCTCGGCTACGAGGGCCTGTTCCCGAAGGACGAGTGCGAGGTGAACCCGGCGATCCTGTCGGCCCTCTCGCCCAACGCCGACGAGAACCACGACTTCTTCTCCGGCTCCGGCTCCAGCTACGTCATCGGCAAGGCCGTGAACACCGAAGACGAGGACTGGGAGTTCTAGGGAATTTCCCGGCTTCCCGGCCCGAAAAGATCCGGCCCCCGGCGCATTCGCGCCGGGGGCCGTTTCATTGACGAAAACCTTATGCCCAGCGTGGTACTGGTGATTGTTCGGATGAAAAGTGCTGGGTACGAAGGAGTTCCATCGTGAAGTTCAAGTCTCTGCTCATCGGTTCCGCTCTCGCCGCGGGCATCACCGCCGCCGTCGCGCCGATCGCGCACGCCGACGAGATCTTCTACGGCAACTACCGCACCCGCGCCGCCTGCGAGGCGGACGGCAAGAACACCCAGGCGCATCCCGGCTGGACCGCCTTCGACTGCCGCCAGGGCATCGACGACACCTGGAATCTGTACCTGAAGGACTGAGCGTCAGTCGCCCACGTAGGCATTGAGCGATTTGCTCATATCGACCAGCAGGGCACGGGCGGCGATCACACCCGATCCGTGCCAGATGCTGTCGTCCACCGCGAACATGCGATGGTCGCCGACCGCGCCGAGTTCCTTCCAGTCGTCGCTCTTCAGGGTGGACTTGCCGAACTTCAGGCCGTCCGGGCCGTCGAACATGACGTAGAGAATGTCGCCCTCGAGCTTGTTGCGGGTGGCCTGGGCGCCGAGATTCGAACCGACGTCGTAGGAATCGACCCGCTGCGCCGCCGGGCGCTGCACGCCGGCGTCGCCGAGCACCTGGCCGGCGAAGCTGTTGCCGCCCTGCACCTGGATGTCGTCGGCGCCGAAGCGCACCACCGATGCCTGGGTCAGGCTCGAATTGGCGGCGATCCCGGCGTCTTTCGCGGCGGTGCGGTAGTCGTCGAGGGCCTTGGCGGCCAGGGTCTTGCGGCCCATGGCCTCCGCGATACCGGTGAACTGGGCCTGCCAGCCGCCGTCCGTGCCGAACAGCACGGTCGGCGCGATCGCCTTCAAGGATTCGTAGGCCGCGCCCTCGCCCGCGCCGCCGATGATCAGATCCGGTTTCAGCTCAGCGATTTTCGCCGGATCCGGCGCGCCGACCAGACCCACCGACGGGATGGCGGCGATGCCGGTGCCCAGGTAGGAGGGCTGCGGCGTGGCCTTGCCCGCATCGTCGGTGAGCCCGGAAACCGTTGCCGCGCCGACCACCCGCTCCCACACCCCGACCCCGCAGGCCGCGTCCAGGGCCGCGGTGGACAGCACCACGATGCGCTTGGGATCGCTGGGCACCTCCGCGGTCCCGGCGACGCCGGAGACGGTGCGGGTGGCACCGGAGGCCGGATCGGCCGAACCCGGGAGCGCGCAAGCGGATCGGGTATCGCGTTCGATACCCACCACGCCCGCCCCGGCGATATTCGTGGTGGTGCGCACAATCGAGGAGAGCGCGTCATCACTGGGGGCTCCGCAACCCGACAGCAGACTTGCCGCGAGGGCCGCGGCGACCCCCGGCACCACTCCCCAGGTGCGCAAACGTCGCAAACGGGACGGGCTGGAAGCGAACTGGATTCGGGTGGAAGCGGACTCGCGCACCGGCATGGCTGGCAGCGTACCTTCGGGCACCCCCGCGCCCAATTACGACACAGAGTAGGACCTAGGCGCGTCGCCCGTCGGGACAACGTTTACGATGCCTGAAGCGCAAGCCACCGTCGTTCGTCAAAGTGCCGAACCGGACGCGGTAAGCAGCGTACGAACGATGGCATACCTGTGGAGGTTTCGTGACTGCCGTAGAACCGAGGCCAGTCCGCCAAGTGGAGGCGGCTCGGCCCTACCCGCAACGGACGGGTCCGAAGGGTTCTTTCATCTACAAGATGGTCACCACGACTGACCCGAAGGTGCTCGGCGTCATGTACCTCGTGACGGCCATGTCCTTCTTCCTCGTCGGTGGCCTGATGGCGCTGCTCATGCGCGCCGAGCTGGCGCGCCCGGGCATGCAGTTCCTGTCGCCCGAGCAGTTCAACCAGCTGTTCACCATGCACGGCACGATCATGCTGCTGTTCTATGCGACCGCGATCGTGTTCGGCTTCGCCAACATCATCCTGCCGCTGCAGATCGGCGCCCCCGACGTGGCGTTCCCCCGTCTGAACGCGTTCAGCTACTGGCTGTACCTGTTCGGCGGCACCATGGCGACCGCCGGCTTCATCACCCCGGGTGGCGCGGCCGACTTCGGCTGGACCGCCTACACCCCGCTGACCGACATCGTGCACTCGCCCGGCGTCGGCGCGGACCTGTGGATCCTGGGTCTGGCCGTGTCCGGTCTGGGCACCATCCTCGGTGGCGTCAACATGCTCACCACCGTGGTCTGCCTGCGCTGCCCCGGTATGACCATGTTCCGGATGCCGATCTTCACCTGGAACATCGCCGTCACCTCGGTGCTGGTGCTGCTGGCCTTCCCGCTGCTCACCGCGGCGCTGATGGCGCTGGCCTACGACCGGCATCTCGGCGGGCACATCTACGACCCGGCTTCGGGCGGCGTGATGCTGTTCCAGCACCTGTTCTGGTTCTTCGGTCACCCCGAGGTGTACATCATCGCGCTGCCGTTCTTCGGCATCGTGTCGGAGATCTTCCCGGTCTTCTCGCGCAAGCCGATCTTCGGTTACACCACGCTGGTGTACGCGACGCTGGGTATCGCGGCGCTGTCCATCGCGGTGTGGGCGCACCACATGTACGCCACCGGCGCCGTGCTGCTGCCGTACTTCTCGTTCATGACCTTCCTCATCGCGGTTCCGACCGGTGTGAAGTTCTTCAACTGGATCGGCACCATGTGGCGGGGTCAGCTGACCTTCGAAACCCCGATGCTGTGGTCCATCGGCTTCCTGGTGACCTTCCTCTTCGGTGGTCTCTCGGGCGTCATCCTGGCCGCGCCGCCGATCGACTTCCACGTGTCGGACACCTACTTCGTGGTGGCGCACTTCCACTACGTGCTCTTCGGCACCATCGTGTTCGCGACCTTCGCGGGCATCTACTTCTGGTTCCCGAAGATGACCGGCCGCATGATGGACGAGCGCCTCGGCAAGTGGCACTTCTGGGCCACCTTCGTGGGCTTCCACACCACCTTCCTGGTCCAGCACTGGCTGGGCAACGAAGGCATGCCGCGTCGCTACGCCGACTACCTGCCCTCGGACGGCTTCACCACCCTGAACACCATCTCCACGATCGGTGCCTTCATCCTGGGTTCGTCGATGCTGCCGTTCATCTGGAACGTCTTCAAGAGCTACCGCTACGGCGAGGTCGTGACCGTGGACGATCCGTGGGGCTACGGCAACTCCCTGGAATGGGCGACCTCCTGCCCGCCGCCGCGGCACAACTTCTACGAACTGCCGCGCATCCGCTCCGAGCGTCCCGCGTTCGAGCTGCACTACCCGCACATGGTCGAGCGCATGCGCGCCGAGGCCCACGTGGGCTGGGGCTCCAAGTCCCACACCGTCAAGGAACTCGAGAAGCTCTCGAAGTAGCCTGACGCAGGCAAGGATTCGCGGCGGCCGTCTGACGACGGCCGCCGCGGTCGTTTGTGCCGGGTGATACCGACCACCACGTCGGTGGTCGGCGCGGGCTCCCAGGGCCCGACCTGACAGAATGAGCGGGCTGCCCGCCGACATCCGGGCCGCCAGTCCCGAGAACGGAGTTATCGATTGAGCACGTCTGAGACGACGGTTCTGGTTACGGTCACCGGACCCGACAAGCCGGGCGTGACGTCGGTGCTACTGGCGGCACTCAGCAATAACGCGGTGAGTCTGCTGGATGTGGAGCAGGTGGTCATTCGGGGGCGGTTGACCCTGGGTGTGCTGGTTTCCTGTCCGACCGATCCGGAAGCCCTCCAGGATCAGCTGGAAGACGCGATGGCCACCGTCGGCATGGATGTCGATGTCGAGATCGGCGCGAATTCGGTCTCCGGGGCGAAGCTTTCGACCCATGCGGTCGTGGTGCTCGGTTCCCCCGTCACCGCCCGCGCCTTCTCCGCCATCTCGCGCAAGCTCGCCGAGCAGGGCGTGAACATCGATGCCATTCGCGGCATCGCCGACTACCCGGTCACCGGTCTGGAGCTGACGGTGACGATTCCGTCGCTCGACGCCGAGACCGAGACCCAGCTGCGCACCGCGCTGTCCGCCGTCGCCGCCAAGGAGAGCGTCGATGTGGCCGTCGAGCGCGCGGGCCTGGCCCGGCGGTCCAAGCGGCTCATCGTGTTCGACGTGGACTCCACCCTGATCCAGGGCGAGGTCATCGAGATGCTGGCCGCGCACGCGGGCGTGGAAGAGGAAGTCCGGCAGGTCACCGAGGCCGCCATGCGCGGCGAGCTCGACTTCGCCGAATCGCTGCGGCAGCGCGTCGCCACCCTGGCCGGGCTGGACGCCTCCGTCATCGACGAGGTCGCCGATCAGATCGAGCTGACCCCGGGCGCGCGCACCACCATCCGCACCCTGCGCCGCCTCGGTTTCCGCTGCGGCGTGGTCTCCGGCGGCTTCCGGCAGGTCATCGAACCGCTCGCCGAAGAGCTGGAACTGGACTTCGTGCAGGCCAATACGCTCGAGATCGTCAACGGCAAGCTCACCGGCAAGGTGGTCGGCGAGATCGTGGATCGCGAGGCCAAGGCCGTCATGCTGCGCCGCTTCGCCGCCGAGACCGGTGTGCCGATGGAGCAGACCGTGGCGGTCGGTGACGGCGCGAACGATATCGACATGCTGAACGCGGCCGGCCTGGGCATCGCCTTCAATGCCAAGCCCGCGCTGCGCGAGGTCGCCGACGCCGCCCTCTCGCACCCCTACCTGGACGCCATCCTGTTCATCCTCGGCGTCACCCGCGACGAGGTCGAGGCGGCCGACGCCCGCGACGGTGGTGTGCGCCGAGTGCCGTTGCCGCACTGAGCCCTCCGCGCGACGCGTCCGATTCACCTGCACCGACCGTAACCAGCCGGTCGGTACCGTGGTCCGGACAGCGATTGCCGACGAGAGGAGACGGTTCGTGCGGGTGCGGACGCCAGTGGCGGTACTCATGGTCGGCTTGGCGCTGACCGCCTGCGGCAAAGATTCGGACAACTCGACCCCGGAGACCGTCACGGTCACCGCCGGCTCCAGCACCGCCGGACCGATTCCGACCACTTCGAACCCGCCGCTGACCACCACCTCCGCCGAGCACGAGGCGGTGAAGATCGGCAAGGACGCGAACGGCAAGGACGTGGACCTGGTCCCCGGCCAAGGCCTGATCGTCACCCTGGACGCCAACCCCTCCACCGGATTCGCCTGGGAACTCACCGAACTCGACCAGAACATCCTCAAACGCAACGGCAGCCCCGAATATCAGCAGGACCCAAGCCCGGACGGCATGGTCGGCGTCGGCGGCAAGGCCATCTGGAACTTCGTGGCCGCCGGGCCGGGTGCCACCCGGCTCACCCTCGAGTACCGTCGGGCCTGGGAGCAAGGCGTCGAACCGGCCCAGCGCTTCCAGGTGACGGTGAACGTGAAGTAGTAAGGAGCAACGCGTGTCGAGCATCGAATCCCTCGTCGATCCCGGATTCGCGGCCCGGCACGCGGAATTGGCACGCGGCTACGGCGGCAGCGGCGATCCGGACGATCCGGACCTGGTGCAGGCCATGCAGATGGTGCTGCACATACCCAAACAGGATCCGCCGCGCCGCAGCGCGCTGCTGGCCGCCGCCGCGTCCGCCGCGGTCGCGGTCTGCCTGGATCCGCGGGTGGGACCGGACGGCGAATGGGAGCAGCGCTACCTGGCCTGGAAACGCTCCCGGATTCGCAAGGTGGCCCGGCGGGCGCGCGGCGCGCACTGGCTGACCGCCCAGGAGGTGGACGGCATCACGGTGGAACACGAAGGCGCGCAAGCCCGTGCGTTCGTGCCGGGACCGGTGGGCGCCATCGATCCGCGCATTCGGCGGTTGCAGATCGGCGGCACCGAATTGCCGCCGGATGAACTCGATTCGATCGACACGCGGTATCCGGTCCTGTGGGTACAGGCCGAATTGGGTATGACTGTGGGTAAGGCCGCTGCGCAGGTCGGGCACGCGAGCATGCTGCTGGCCGGCGCCATGCCGGTGGGGCAGGCGTATTCCTGGGCCGCGCAGGGCTTCCGGTGCACCGTCGCCGAATCCGGTCCCGAGCACTGGGCCGGTCTGGTCCGCCGGGTGCAGGACGGGACGGCGGTGGCGGTGCGCGATGCCGGATTCACCGAGGTGGCTCCGGGATCCATGACGGTGATAGCGGTGCCCGCGGTGAGCTGAGCCGGTGTCCATGAGACAGACCGTTCGGTTGGGCGGTTGGCTTATGTGCGCTGTGGGTATCGACTTGTAGCAGTGACAGGTCCAGGATCGGAGCCACGAGTTTCCGACGGAGGAAACACGGAAATGACTACATTGATCGTGATACTCATCGTGTGGGTGCTGCTCTCCATCCCGGCGGCCTTGCTCTTGGCTCGAATGTTCCGGTCCACGAGCTCGGATGCTCGCGGCAAACAAGACCGCAGCGACGATCTATCGCAAGTTTTCCCACCACGTTGACGATCGCCGGGGACGGTGAGCCAAGATGGACCCCGTGCCGCAACCGGATCCAGATCTGCTCATCGATTTCAGTGACGTCACCGTCCGACGCTCCGGCCATACCCTGGTCGGGCCGGTCACCTGGCAGGTGGAGCTCGACGAACGCTGGGTTGTGCTCGGCCCCAACGGCGCCGGGAAGACGTCACTGCTGCGCATGGCCGCGGCCGAGATGTTCCCGACCTCGGGGAACGCCAACCTGCTCGGCGAGACGCTCGGCAAAGTGGATATGAACGAGCTACGCCCGCGCATCGGACTGTCCTCCGCCGCCATCGCCAGCCGGGTGCCGGTGGACGAGAAGGTCGGCGATCTGGTGGTGTCGGCCGGATACGGCGTGATGGGGCGCTGGCGGGAACGCTACGACGAGATCGACAACGACCGGGCCGTGGATATTCTGGAAAGCCTGGGGGCGGAACATCTTTCCGATCGCGCCTACGGGACGCTGTCGGAGGGGGAGCGCAAGCGGGTGCTCATCGCCCGGGCGCTGATGACCGATCCGGAACTGCTCCTGCTCGACGAACCCGCCGCGGGGCTCGACCTCGGCGGCCGGGAGGAACTGGTCGAACGCCTCGGTGATCTGGCGGCCGACCCGGACGCGCCCGCCACCGTCCTGGTCACCCATCACGTCGAGGAGATTCCGCCCGGCTTCACCCACGGCATGCTCCTCAAAGAGGGCAACGTGGTTGCGCAGGGCCTGCTCGAGGACGTCCTCACCGCCGAGAACCTGAGCGAGGCATTCCACCAGTCGATCACCCTCGACCGCATCGACGGCCGCTATTTCGCCCGCCGCTCACAGCGTTTCGGACGGCACCGCACCCGCTGAGTAGGTCCCACTCCTGGGGTCCTCAGGGGCAAGCCCCTGAAACCCCGGACAGGTTGGGATTCCGCTTGCTCGCATCGGTTCGCGGGTTTGTTGCGGCGTGCGCCATTGCATCTGTGGCGCGCGGCGGGCAAACTGTCGGCAAATGGGCGATGGGTGGAGGGAGCAGGGGTTGGGACGCATGGTCGGCGCGGTGCTACTCATGGCCGTCGCACTCGTCACGACGGCCTGCTCCGCGGATCCGGCACCGCCGCACCGGGTTTCGGCTTCCGAGTCCGCGGAGGGCATGAGTCCGGCCGCGATTCCGCCGGATCTACGCGGCAGGACGGTGCAGCTCACCTATGACAGTGGTCCGGGGGGCACCGCCGTTTTCGCCGAGGACGGCCGCCATCTCACGTACGTGGCCGCCGATACCGGGCGCAAGACCACGGCCGCGGTGGTGATCGAACCCATCGAAGCCGGCATTTTCCTGGTTACCTGGGCGGACGACGACACTGGGACGGTGGTGAGTCAGGTGCAGGACTATCGGACCGGGAAGGTGCGGAGCACCTGGACGCGGCGCTCGGATGCCAACGCGCCCTTCGTGATCGACTCGCGGCTGGGGTCGGTGCGGCTCACCGACTGACCCGGGCGCCGTATGCGCGCAGGATCGCGATGACGGTGCGGGCGGCATTGGAGGGGGTGCGCCGGGCATCGTGGCCGACGGTCACCAGCCAGGGGATCGGCGCATCGGCGCGCTCGGCGAACGCGATGCCCGCGGCGCGCTCCGCGACCGAACGCTGGGCCAGGGTGACGCCGAAGTCCTTGGCCGCCAATTCCAGTGCGAATACCTGGTCCGCCACTTCGATCACCGGATTCCGGTCGGGGAACAGCTCGTCGGCGATCGCGCGAATGCCCCAGCCCGGCGCATAGTCGATGAAGCGCATGCCCGCGAGGTCCGCGGACGTGAACGCCCGCCCGGCCAGCGGATGCTCCGGGGCGGTGCACAGCACCAGCGATTCCGCGCTGATCGCGTGCTGGGTGAGCCCAGCCAGCTCCGTGGTCATACCGGCCAGCAGCGCGATTTCCAGGCTGCCGTCCCGCAATCCGGCGATATTGCCCGCCATGCCGGTCATGCTCTGCCGCATCCGCAAGGTCACCTCCGGATACCGCCGCCGCAACTCCGCGATGGCGGCCGCCAGGTCGACGGTGTGGGCATGGAGCAGATTGCCGACGACCACCTCGCCGCGAATCCGGCCCCGCGACAACTCGATTCCGTCGACGATGTCGTGGCGGGCGCGCAGCATATCGCGCGCCGGACCCAGCGCGGCCTGCCCCGCCTCGGTCAGCTCCAGGCCGCCGGGGGTGCGGTCGAACAGGCGCGCGCCGAGTTCGTGCTCGAGTTTCGCCACGCTCGTCGAGACCGCCGACTGCACCAGGTTCAGGGCGCGGGCGGCGGCGGTGAAGGAGCGGTTGTCCTCGCAGGCCAGGAAGCATTCGATCTGGCGAATCTCCATGGCATCGAGCCTAGCTGGCACTATCTGAGCTGTAGATGGGTGTATCGAAACTCATCGCTTCCATTGATTCCGCCGCCGTCGGACCATGGATGACGTGAGTGTTTCCGCCGCCCCCAGCGTCCACCTGTCCCGGCTCACGGTGCTGGTCTTCGCCGTCACCGCGGGCTCGTCCGCCGCCTGCCTCTACTACCTGCAACCGCTGCTGCCGCAGGTCGCGAGCGACCTGGGCGTCTCCTCCGCGACCGCCGCGCTGCTGGTGAGCGCCGCGCAGATCGGCTATCTGAGCGGGCTGGCGCTGCTGGTGCCGCTCGGGGATTTCCTGGAGCGCCGCCGGCTGGTGCCCGCACTGCTCGCGGTTTCGGTTGCGGCGCTTGCCGTTTCCGCCGCCGCGCCGAATCTGCCGCTGCTGCTGGCGGCCGTGTTCGTGACCGGGGTGAGCGCGTCGGCGGCGCAGATCGTGGTGCCGTGGTCGGCGGCGCTGGCCGCGCCCGAGCATCGCGGGCAGATCGTCGGCACCGTGATGAGCGGGCTGCTGCTGGGCATTCTGCTGTCGCGGGTGCTGTCCGGGGCGGTCGCGGAACTGGGCGGCTGGCGGGCGGTGCTGGTGGTCGCGGCGGGCATCCAGCTGCTCATGTCGGTGAGCGTGTACCTGCTCGTGCCCACGACGGGACGGGCCGCCGCCGAGGAGCGGTATCCCGAGGTGCTGGCCTCGATCCTCGGGCTGATTCGCGTGCATCCGGTGCTGCGGCAGCGCATGCTGCTCGGGTTCTTCCTGATGGCGAGCTTCTCGGGTGTGTGGACGGCCATCGCGTTCCTGCTCAGCGGTGAGCACGGGAGCACTTACGGCTATTCGGAATTCGCCATCGGATTGTTCGGGCTCGCGGGCGTCGCCGGAGCCCTGGGCGCGCCGCTGGTGGGCCGGCTCGCCGATCGCGGTTACCTGCGCGCGGTGACCTCCGGTGCGCTGGCGACCGTGCTGCTCGGCTGGGTGCTGCTCGCCGCGGGCGCGCACCAGGTGATCGTGCTGATCCTGGCCCTGGTGGTGTTCGACTTCGGCATCCAGGCCACGCATCTCACCAATCAAAGCGCCATCTACGCCCTAGATCCGGCCGCCCGCAGCCGCCTGACCACCGCGTACATGGTCACCTACTTCCTGGGCGGAGTCGCGGGCTCGGTCACCGCAGGCGTCGCCTACCAGGCCGGCGGCTGGGGCCTGGTGTGCGGAATCGGTTGCGCCGCAATGCTGGTGGCCGCCGCGCTGTGGGCCGGCTTCGCGCGCTCCGCCGCCCGCCGCGCCGACCTCGCCGCCGTCCCCGCCTGACCCGCCGCGCGAACCGTGGTCGGTGCTGACCGAACCAGGTTCTGTCCCTGCGCGGTGGCACCGGTTATGGTGCGAAGCGTGAGTGAGACCGTTTCCCAGCCCGCTGTCGCGCCCATCAAGGACGCCTCCACGGTCGTGCTGGTGCGCGACGGAGCGCGCGGACCCGAAGTTTTCCTGCAGCGGCGCGTCAATGCGATGGCGTTCGCCGCCGGCATGACCGTCTTCCCCGGCGGCGGCGTCGATCCGTCCGACGCGGCGGCCACCCTGGACTGGGCCGGCCCCGAACCCGCCTGGTGGGCAGCGCGTTTCGGTACCGATGCGGGCCGCGCCCAGGCACTGGTCTGCGCGGCCGTCCGCGAAACCTTCGAAGAATGCGGCGTCCTGCTCGCCGGCCCCACCGCCGAAACGGTCGTCTCCGATACCTCGGTCTACGCCGCGGCCCGCGGCCAGCTGGAACGCCGCGAGCTCTCGTTCGCCGACTTCCTCCAGCGCGAGCATCTGGTCCTGCGCGCCGACCTGCTGCGCCCCTGGGATCACTGGATCACCCCCGAAGTCGAGCCCCGCCGCTACGACACCCGCTTCTTCGTCGCGGTGCTCCCAGAAGGCCAGCTGGCCGACGGCGCGACGTCGGAAGCCGAAGTCGTCACCTGGTCCACCCCCGAGGAAGCCATCACCCGCTGGCGCGACGGCCTCGACGTCCTGCTCCCGCCCACCTGGACCCAGCTGGTCGCCATCGCCGAATTCCCCTCCACCACAGAGATTCTCGCCGCCACCCGCGAAATCTCCCCCATCATGCCCATCTACGACCCGGAAGCCGACGGCCCCGCCCTCGCCTTCCCGAACGCCGAACAGTACTTCGCCGACCTCCCGAAGGAAGCCCGCCTCCGCGGCTCCCAGCGCCCGGAGTAGCACCCTGCGGCACGCGGGTACCGGCGCGGCGATCAACCCTGCGGTGTGCGGGTCAGCCCCGCGGCATGCGGGTGGCCGCGTGGCATGCGGGTGGCCGCGCGGCCGCCGCCCGCTTGCCCTAGTTGCAGTGGTGCCGGGTCCGACCGCGTATGACAAGGCGGGGCGCCCCCGGCCCACTCATCGGGGGTTCGGGGGCAGCGCCCCCGTAACCTCCCTCCCTTTGGGGGTGTGGGGGCGAAGCCCCCACATTCCCTTCCCTTACTGTGTTCAGCTGTGGCCGAATTCGTGACCGTGGACCGGAGTGTCGAGCAAGGGATCGCCGTCCTGCGCATCGCACGCCCGCCGTTGAACCTCATCGACTTGCAGGTGGCGCTGGAAGTCGCCGCCGCGGCGGAGGAGATCGGCAACGATCCGGGGGTCTCGGCCGTGATCGTGTACGGGGACGAGCGGGTGTTCTCCGCGGGAGACGAGATGGCCGAGCTGGCCGACCTCACCCCCGAACAGGCCGAAGCCATCGTGAAGGATTTTCAGCAGGCGCTGGGCGCCCTCGCCAAGCTCCCGCAGCCGACCGTCGCCGCCATCTCCGGCTACGCCCTGGGCGCGGGCCTCGAGCTGGCCCTCGGCGCCGACCATCGCATCATCGGCGACAACGTGAAACTGGGCCTGCCGCAGATCAAGGCCGGACTGATCCCCCTCTCCGGCATCCGCCGCCTGAGCCTGCTCGTCGGCCCGTCCAAGGCCAAGGATCTGGTCTACTCCGGCCGCTTCGTCGACCCGAAGGAAGCCGAGCGCATCGGCCTGGTCGACGAGGTCGTCGCACCGGACGACGTTTTCCAGGCCGCACTGCGCTGGGCCAGGCAATTCACCGGCGCCCCGACCCTCGCGCTGGCCGCCGCGAAACGCGTCTTCGAGGCCGGTACGCACGGCCACGACCGGGCCCGCACCGAGTGGGTGCGGCTGTTCGGCACCGAAGATCAGCAGGTTGGAACACGTTCCTATTTGGACAATGGCCCGGGAGTGGCCCGCTTCACCGGCCGATAACCGGCCCGATAACACTGCCTACCGGGGCGTTCATTAGGCTGCCCTGTTATGACAGCTCGTCCTGAAGACCCCGCGCCGAACCCGCACGCCACCGAGGCGGAGGTCCAGGCCGCGTATTCCGACAACAAGCTCGCCCAGGTGCTGTATCACGACTGGGAGGCGGAGACCTACGACGACAAGTGGTCCATCTCCTATGACGAGCGTTGCATCGAGTACGCGCGCGGCCGTTTCGACGCCGTCGCGCCCGATGCCAACCTGCCCTACGAGCGGGCTCTCGAACTCGGTTGCGGCACCGGCTTCTTCCTGCTGAACCTCATGCAGGGCGGCGTGGCCAAGACCGGATCGGTCACCGACCTGTCCCCGGGCATGGTCAAGGTCGCCACCCGCAACGCCCAGAACCTGGGCCTGGACGTCGACGGCCGCGTCGCCGACGCCGAGACCATCCCCTACGAGGACGACACCTTCGACCTCGTCGTGGGTCACGCTGTGCTGCACCACATTCCGGACGTCGAGCTGGCGCTCAAGGAATGCCTGCGGGTGCTCAAGCCCGGCGGCCGGTTCGTGTTCGCGGGCGAGCCGACCACCATCGGCAATATCTACGCCCGTCGCCTCGGCCAGGTCACCTGGAAGATCACCACCAACGTCACCAAGCTGCCGTTCCTGTCCGGCTGGCGTCGCCCGCAGGAGGAATTGGACGAGTCCTCCCGCGCCGCCGCCCTGGAGGCCGTGGTCGACCTGCACACCTTCGATCCGGCCGACCTGGAGCGCATGGCGACCAGCGCGGGCGCGGTCGACGTGCACGCCGAGACCGAAGAGTTCGCCGCCGCGCTGTGGGGCTGGCCGGTGCGCACCTTCGAGGCCGCCGTGCCGGAGGAGAAGCTGACCATCGGTTACCGCATGGCGCAGTACAAGGCTTGGCTGGCGCTGTCGAAGCTGGACGAGAAGGTGCTGCGCCACGTGGTGCCGCGCCAGTTCTTCTACAACGCCATGATCACCGGCGTGAAGCCCGGCGCTTCCGCGAAGTAGTCCGAGCACCGGCGAATTCCCTTGGGCTACGCCTTCTCTCGCGACGACGTCGCCTTCCTCGGCAGCGCGGCCGGTTCGGCCGCGCTGACCGAGCTCGACGGATTCGCGCTCACCCCGGCGTCGCTGCTGCGCGATCTCGAGCAGATCCGCCGCACCCACGCCGAGCACGCGGCCGCCCTGGTGGAAACCGTCCGCCTGCGCCGCCGTGCCGCCGCCAAACTCGCCGGGGCCGGGGAGTGGTTGTTCACCGACGACGCGCTCCAGCAGGCGACGCCGAGCGCCGTCGCCCGGCATCGCGCCGAACGACTGGCCGGCCGCACCGTCCACGACGTCACCTGCTCGATCGGCGCGGAACTGGCGGAGTTGTCCCGCACCTGCCCCGCCGTGATCGGCAGTGACCTCGATGAAATCCGCCTGGCCATGGCTGCTCACAACCTCGGCGTACCGCCTTTCGGCGCGGGATCCGGAATCCACACGGCGGCAGTGGATCCCGGCTGGCAGCAGGCCGGGATGGCGAGGGGTGCGGTCATGCTGGCGAAGGCGGATGCGCTCGTGCCGTGCAGCACCGCCGAGGTGGTGATCGCCGATCCGGCCCGCCGCGCCGACGGCCGCCGCACGCATGACCCGGCGAAGCTGCAACCCCCGCTGCCGGACCTCCTGGACGCGTACGCGGGCCGGGATCTGGCCGTGAAATGCGCTCCCGGACTGGATTTCGACAAACTCGCCTGGGCGGGAGAAGTCGAGATCGTCTCCCTGGACGGCGCGGTCCGCGAAGCCTGCCTGTGGTCACCGGGATTGGCGGAGCCGGGCGTCACCCGCCGGGCGAGCGTGCTGTCGTCCACCGGAAAGCCTTGGCACCTCACCGATGCCGATCCCGACGACATCCCGGAACGGGAGCCGGGGGAGTGGATCGTGGACCCGGACGGGGCGGTCGTGCGCGCGGGCCTGGTGCGCCACTACGCCGCGAAACACGGCCTGTGGCAGTTGGATCCCCGGATCGCCTATCTGACCGGCGACACGGTCCCGGAGGGCGTGCGCGGCTTCCGCATTCTCGACCGGATGGAATTCCGGGAGAAGCCGCTGCGTGCCGAACTGCATCGCCGTGACTGCGGTCCGCTGGAAATCCTCACGCGCGGAGTCGATCTCGACCCGGACGCACTGCGCGCGAAACTGAAGCCGAAGGGCGCGACCCCGCATACCCTGGTCATCACCCGAATCGGCCGCACGGCAACGGTTTTCCTCTGCGCCACGCCGTCCGCCGGCTGATGGCGGCGAGCGCGCGGCCTACTGGTAGGTGGCGTGCGTGGGGCGCATGACGAGCACGACCCGGCGCGGATGGTCGGGGACCGGCCGGTCGTACGGCAGGCCGTAGCGCCGCGCCAGTAGGTCGAAGAAGTCGCCCTCCGGATCCGGTTCGATCCGTTCGATGACGCCGCGTACCTCCAGATAGCGGTACGGGGCGTCCGGATCGTTGATGCTCACCGCGACATTCGGATCGGCCGCCGTATTGCGGTGCTTGGCCCGGTTCGTGGTCGTGGTGAACCGGATGAACTCGCCGTCGTACACCTGCCAGATCGGTGTAACCTGCGGCGTGCCATCGGGATTGAGCGTGGCCAGATGCGCGAACAGGGGACGGGTGAGCAGGTCGGTGTGGCTGTCGGGAATCACTGCGTCGGTCATTTCGTCTGCAACTTTCTGAACTGTCGGCTTGTTTCGCGGGTCAGATGCCCGAGACTTCGACCACGCGGAACGGATTGCTCGGGGCGCCTTCGCCCATCGGCCCGCCGCGGTCGAACTGGGAGACCACCACCAGCAGGCGATTCCCGTTGTGCGCCATGGTGGTCGGAATGCGCAGGGCTTCGTCGGTGACCCGCTGCTGCTGTTCGGCGGCGGTCCCGTCGGCGTCGATCTTCCAGCGGCTCACCGCGTTCGACCTGTTGTGCACCACCCAGAGGGTGTCGCCGCGCAGTTCCAGGCCGTCGCCGTCGACCATGTTCGCGCCGCGCAAGCTCACCTTGCCGATCGCGGGCTGCTCGCCCAATCCGATCCGGTACAGCTCGCCCGGGCCCATATCCACCACCAGCAGGAAGCGGCCGGAGGGATCGGCCACGATGCCGTTGAGCAGCTTGGGACTCGGCGCACCGGCCCCGTTCGCGGCGCTCAGATCCGCGTACTGGGTCAATACGCCCCGGCCGCCCTGCGCGGCGGCCTCGGTGACCTGCTGCGCGGTCACCCGATACACCACCGGCCGCACGCTGTCGGTGAGATACATGCTGCCGTCCGGGGTTTCGGCGAGATCGTTGATGAACGGCTGCGCCCCGGCGGGTGCGTCGAACCGCGCGATCAGCTTGCGAGTCCCGGTGTCGTACACCGCGACCCCGGCGGTGTGGTCGGTGACCCAGAGCCGCCCGGCCGCATCCACCCGCAAGCCGTTGGCGGTCTGCCTCCCGTCGGTTCCGGCGGGCAGGAAGACCTCCGCGCGCTGCTGCCCGGCGGCCGCGCGATAGACCGCGCCGTTGGTGAACGAACCGACATAGGTGTCCCCGGTGCGGGCGTCGACCGCGATGCCCTCGGGATAGGCGCGTTCCTCGGGCAGTTCGAACGCCGTGCCGATCGTGGGCGCGGTGGCGGTGGCCGACGGGCTGCCGCCGGTGGCATCGGTATTGCCGCAGGCCGCGAGGGCGAGCGCGGTGGCCGCGGCGAACAGCCCGGCGAAACGGCGGTTGGCGGAGAACATCTCGGACCTCTCGGTAGCGCCTCATGTGAGGCGACATCATCGAACGATGGCTAACGTAGATTAGAGTTCTAATGATTGTCAATGTACGAACCATCGTGAGGGTCGAATAGGATGCGCGTATGACGATGCCTGCCGAAGAGCGCCTGGGCTCCCACATCAAGCGCGCCGAGCAGGCTTTGCAGGCGACGAAGACGGCGGTGCTCAAACCGGCCGGGGTGACGGTCCCCCAGTACGCGGCCCTGCTCGTGCTCAGCGACAACCCCGGCATTTCCGCCGCCGCCCTGGCGCGTCAATGCGGCGTCACCCCGCCCACCATGAACACCGTGCTCGCCAATCTGCGCGACCGCGGCCTGATCGAGCGCACCCAGCACGCCTGGCACAAGAACGTGCTGGAAACCCGGCTCACCGACGAGGGCGCGAAGGTCCTGCGCGAAGCCGACCGCGCGGGCACCCGCGTAGAACGCGCCGTCGCCGCCGAGTTCACCGCGGCGGAATTCGCGACCCTGGTCGACCTGCTCGCCCGCGCCACCGCCGTCTACGAGGCGCAGCGCCCCGACTAGTCGTCGGCGGGCGTCCCCACGGTCGTCTCGAAGTCGGCCACGAATCTGGTGAGCAGCCGGGCGAATTCGTCGCGATCGCGGGCGCTCCAGTGCGCGGTGGTGCGTGCGAACACCGCCTGCCGGGTGGCATGCGCGTGCTCGAGCACCCCGCGAGCGCGCCGCGTCAGCCGCAGCAGCACCCGCCGCGCATCCGATTGATCGGCATGCCGTTCCAGCAATCCGTCCGCGACCGCCTTGGCCACCAGCCGGCTGGCGCGCGGCTGATCGACCCCGAGCGCCGTGGCGATATCGGACACGGTCGCTTCCTCGGACCGCGCCTCGACGGCATCGAGCACCGCGAAGAGCGTGGGGTCGATGCCCGGCCCACCGGTCTGCGCGCCGATCCGATTGAGCGCCCGGCGAGTCTGATTGCGGCGCACGGCCACCATGGCGCGCTCGATGGCTTCGATGGCGGGATCGCTCACCCTTGTCATCCTACAAGTACTTGCTAAACTACATATAAATGTAATTTGACAAGTATTGGAGCACGGTCATGACCGACACCCCGAAACCCCTGGGCTACTGGCTGATCCACATCCACAACGGCCTCGAAGCCAACTTCGCCGCCCTCCTCGAATCGAAGGGCGTGGTACGCCGCCAATGGCAGATCATGAACACGCTCGCCCGCGGCCCCCTCCACCTGCCAGACCTCGACCACGCACTGGCCCCGTTCCTCGACGCCGATACCCCCACCGTCGCCGGCCTGCTCGACCCCCTGGCGGCCCGCGGCTGGTTGGTCCTCGACCCCACAGGCGCCTACGCTCTCACCGACCTCGGCCGCACCGAATACACCGGCCTCGCCGAACGAATCGACACCGAACGCGCCGCCACCATCGAAGGCTTGACCCGCGCCGATTACGACACCCTGATCGACCAGCTCCGCCGCATCGCCACCAACGTGGACGCCATCGCCGCCGCCCGGCAGTAATCACCGCCGGCGGCGAAGCCTCTGACAGCTGCGAGAGTTGTTGCTACTTCTCCGGTTTGAAGACGAACAGTTCGCCGATGCGGGTCGTCACCACGACATCCCCGTCCTTGCTGATCGCGGTGCCGACCGTGGTGCCTTCCGCGCCCGGCATGTCATCGGAGTCGACGGTCGCGCCGGAACGGGTGTCGAAGGTGACCAGGGTCAGGCCGTCGCCGATCGGGGCGACCGTGTAACCGGTATTGCCGCCGGTCTGCACCGGCCGCCCGCGTAGCGCGAGATCCTTGCGCTCCCAAGCGATCTCGGCCTTGTCGCCGCGATCGTGAATCGCCATCAGATGCCCGTCGTCACCGGCGGGAATCAGCATGCCGTCGGTGACCGAGATGGCTCCGCGCGGCGCGAAGTCCAGTTTCTGCACCCATTTGGTGCGCCCGTCGGAGGTATCGACCGCCAGCAGCTGATTGCTGTTGTCGCCCACGTAGAGCGTGGACCCGTCCTTGGACAGAGCCGGGGAGGTAGCACTGCCGCCGTTGAGCATCTGCGCGCTCCAGTCCCGGCGAATCTCCTTGCCGTCGTAGGTCAGCGCGACCAGCTCGGCCGTGCCCTGACCCGGCCGCCACACCGTCGCGTAGAACCGCCCGGACTTCTCGTCGACCGCCGACACATTCGCCACCGGGCACTGCGGCCCGCCCTCGGCGCAGTCCTCGAGCCCCTGCCCGTCCGGCGGCCGGTTCAATCCCGGATTGGCCATGAAGTCCGGTTCGCCGAGCAGCTGGAAGCTCGACACCCGCCGCTCGCCGGTCTGCCGGCTCAGCACGTCCACCTGCCCGAGCTGGGTCACCGACAGCACGTTCCCGTCGCCGGTGAACTGCACCGACACCGGCACCCCCGCCGCCTGGGTGCGCCAGCGCGGCTGCCCGAGCGCGTTGTAGGCGTTCACCCCGCCGTCGTCGCCGACATACACATTGGTGGCCCCGTCCACGGCCGCCCCGCCGTCGATGGCGTTGTACCCCATCGGGTTACAGAAGCGTTTGCGCCCGGTCGGCATCTGGAAGGAGAAGATATTGCAGGATCCGGTGCGCGTGGTGACGAACAGCTGCCCGTCCGGCCCGACCGTCACCGGCGCGGCCACCGGCCCGCCGATCGGCCGCTGCCAGTTCAGGGCCAGCGCCCGCGACCCGGTCACCGGGCTGCTGCCGCTGTTGCGCGCATCGTGCATGGCGAGCGGCCAGCCGTCCCCCGGCCCGACCCGGATATCGTCGACCGTGGTGCTACCGCAGGCGCTCGCCGCGAACACTCCCGCGGCGGCGATCGCCAATGCCCGGATACCGCTCCCCATTCGCACTTGCCGATGTCCCTTCTGCCAGTACGGAGTCTGTGGTTTGCTCTCGGGCTGGTGCGGTGTTCACGCGCGGCCGGACGGGATGGTCACACTCGAGCTCACACAGCCGGGGCATAGCCTACGTTCGTGCCCCGAGGCGGGGACCGATACCCTCGTCTAAACGGCCCGAGGACTGTAGGAGCAAGTTCGTGACGAGCATGTGGGGCGCACCGTTGCGCTCGCGGTGGAAGGGTTCGCGTCGCCGGGATCCCGAGCAGGCCCGCTTCCTGACCGTGGCCTCGCTCAAATGGGTGCTCGCGAACCGCGCCTACACCCCCTGGTATCTGGTCCGGTACTACCGGCTCTGGAAGTTCAAGATGGCCAACCCGCACATCGTGCTGCGCGGCATGGTCTTCCTCGGCAAGAACGTCGAGGTGCACGCGACGCCGGAGTTCGCGCGCCTGGAGATCGGCCGCTGGGTGCACATCGGCGACGGCAATGCCATCCGCTGCCACGAGGGTTCGCTGCGCATCGGCGACAAGGTGGTGTTCGGCAAGGACAATGTCGTCAACACCTACCTCGATATCGAGATCGGCGAATCCACCCTGGTCGCCGACTGGTGCTACATCTGCGATTTCGACCATGTCACCGACGACATCAATATGCCCATCAAGGATCAGGGCATCGTGAAGTCCCCGGTGCGCATCGGCCCCGACACCTGGATCGCCGCCAAGGTCACCGTGCTGCGCTCCACCCGCGTCGGCCGCGGCTGCGTGCTGGGCGCGCACGCCGTGGTCAAGGGCGATTACCCCGACTACAGCATCTGCGTCGGCGCCCCCGCCCGCGCCGTCAAGAACCGCAAGGACGCCTGGGACGCCGCCGCGGACCAGCGCGCCGAATACCTTGCCGCCCTGGCGGACATCGAACGCAAGAAGAACGGCGCGGTCGCGTCGTGACGGGCCGGTCGTCGTGAACGGCTACGCGGCGTTCCTGCGCGGCATCATGCCCTCGAACCCGAACATGCGTAACGAGAAGCTGCGCGGCGTGTTCGAGGGCCTCGGCTTCGAGCGGGTGAACACCCTGCTCTCCAGCGGCAATGTCACCTTCCACAGCCCCGAATCCGATGTCCCCGACCTGGAATCGCGCATCCAGCGGGCCCTCAACGCCGAACTGGGCATCCCCGGCGGCACCCTGATCCGCACCCGCGAGCAACTCCGCGACCTGGTCGATTCCGATCCCTTCGCCGGCCTCACCCACTGCCGCGAAACCTATCTGACCGTCACCTTCGTCCGCGATCCCGCCGCCGGCGTGCCCGACGAGGTGGCCGGCAAGATGGACGCCATCCGCCTCGTCGGCTTCGACCGCGACGCCGCCGCCCTGCTCAGCGTCATCGACAACACCAACCCGTCCACCACCAATTTCATGGCGGTGGTCGAGAAGTTCTACGGCAAGGACATCACCACCCGCACCTTCCTCACCGTCCAGAAGGCGCTGAAGAAGCTGGAGTCCTGAAGCCTCAGGGCTTGCGGCCGATACCCGCCCAGTACCAAGCGCTTTCGGCGTCGGCGACCGCGGTGGGGCGATCGGTGAGTTCGGGCCGCCAGGTGGCCACGGGGACGAGGCCGGGGTCTACCAGGGTGGTGCCGGTGAACAGGTCACCGGTGTCGGATTTGCTGCGCGGGTGGAAGACGATGCCGGAGGATTCGGCGGCGGCTTTCACACCCGCCATGGCTTCCGGGGCGAAATCGGCTGTGGGGTGGGTGATCACGAGGTAGCTGCCGCTGGGGACGGCGTCCAGCAGGCGCGTGATGATCTCCAGGGGCTGATCCTCGTCGCGGAAGTACATCATGATGGCGACCAGCATGATGGCCACCGGTTCGTTCAGGTCGAGGGTGCCGGTGAGATCGGGATTGTCCAGGATCGAGGCCGGGTCGTGCAGGTCGGCGTGGATGAAGCGGGTGCGGCCCTGCGGGGTGCTGGCCATGAGGGCGCGGGCGTGGGCCAGGACGATGGGGTCCTTGTCGACGTAGACGACGCGGGTGTTGGGGTCCAGGTCCTGCGCCACCTCGTGGGTGTTGCCGGCGGTGGGGATGCCGGTGCCGATGTCGAGGAACTGTTTGATGCCGGCCTCGGCGACCAGGTAGCGGACGGCGCGGGTCAGGAAGGCGCGGTTGGCGCGGGCCATGGTCTTGATGGTGGGCACGTGCTGGGCGATGGCGTCGCCGAGAGCGCGGTCGGCGGGATAGTTCTCCTTGCCGCCCAGCCAGTAGTCGTAGACGCGGGCCTCGTGCGGGACGGTGGTGTCGATCTCGATCGGCAGGGGCGTGCCGGCGGTGCTCTCGGACATGGGTGCTCAGTTCTGTTCGATGGGCCGGAGCGCGGCGATGAAGCCGGCGGTCCGTTCGGGCGGGGCGGCGCACACGCACAGCCGATCCCAGATGGCATTGAGCCGATCCAGTTCGCCGGTGCGGTCCAGGAATTGCGCGCCGATGGGGTGACGCAGGTGTGCGATATCGCCCAATTCCGGTGCGGCGAAACGCAAGAGGGTGAAAGCGGTCTCGCTGATGGCGGGGCCGCCGACGTGGTCGGGCAGGATCTGCACGGTCACATTGGGCTGCTCGGTGAGCGCGGCGAGATGGTCGAGCTGCGCCTGCTGCACCTCGGGCCCGCCGAGCGGCCGCCGCAGCGCCGCCTCCTCCACCACGAACCACACCCGGGGCGGATCGGCGCGGGTGAGCAGGCGCTGGCGCCGCACCAGCAGTTCCACCCGGCGCTGGATCTCGGCCGCCGGATCGCTGCCCGCGAGCGCGAACGCGGTGTGCGCGTAGGAGGGCGTCCACACCAGCTCGGGCAGCAAACCCGGTGCGTAACAACGGATCAGCGCGGCGGCGTCCTCCAGTGCGAGATAGGTGTCGGGCCGCGCCGTGGTGAGATCCGCGCCGCCCTGCCACTGCCCGACCGCATTGGCGCGCTCGGCCAGCCCCAGGTATTCGGCGCGGGTCTCGGGGTCGTGCACGCCGTAGAGGGTGAGCAGATCATCGATGTCCATGGCCCGGAAACCGACCCGCCCGGCCTCCAGGCGGCTGATCTTGGAATGCGAGGCGCGGATGGCCAGTCCCGCGGTCTCGCCGCTGATTCCGGCCGCTTCCCGCAACCGGCGCAAACGCACCCCGAGGACACGCCGCACCAGGGCCGGATCCGCCGCGCGATCACCCGCGCCGGCGCCACCGCCGGCGACCGCCAGGTTCTCGATCACTTGCCACTCCTGATTCCCCCGCCCTTCGCGTACCAGAGTGTGCCACAACCCATTACGTCGCACCCGCTGAAATCTTGCACGTGCCGATGCACGTGCAGCACGGTATCCTTACCGCGGAGATCAGCGCCACCGGGAGCAGCCCGGATCTCTGTTGGGGGCCGCCATGAACAGTCAGCACACCGCCCGGATCGCCGACCGCGAACGCCGGGACCGGATCGGAATGGCCGAGGTCGTCCTGGCCTACGGCATGGAAACGGTGATGCGCCGCATCGAGCGGCTGCGCATCACCGGAATGCATTACGCCGCAAAGGCTATCGAACACGAACTGGCCGTGCCCGGCGCACCCTCACACACGGCGGAACCGGGCCAGCCAGCCGGGCACGTCGACGGGGCCCGGCCCGACGGGCAGCCGCACCCGAAACTCGGTCTCGGCGAGCGCTTCTGCCACCCAGCCCTCGGCGAAACCCGCACGCAGCTCATCGGCGGTCAATGACGGCACCGCCCGCGCGGGCGTCCACCGGGGCCGTCACCACGGTAGACGGCGTCGAAATCGGTGTTCCCGGGTTGGAATTCGGATTCGGTCACGGCTCCACCACGGCCCTGTCCGGGTGCGGCTCGCAAGGCTAGGGTGTGGCAAACTAACTGGTCAGAGGGCCGCGTAGACGGCTTCGAGGAGTTGGTACGCGCGCCGGTCTCCGGCCAGCCAATCGCGGCGCAGGTTCGGGATGAACGCGAACGCCACCCGATTCTCGATATCCCCGAGGCCGATCGATCCGCCTGCGCCCGGATGCCCGAAAGCGTTGGGGCGGGCGGCTTCCGGGACGATCATGTTGTGGGAGGCCCGGGTGTAGCCGAGGCCGTAGGCGGAGATGTTGCCGAGCACTTCGTCGACGCCGCGTACCCGTTCGCGGATCGCATCATGCAGGATCGGCTCCGGCAGGAGTTTTCCGGCGATGAGGTCGCGGTAGAACGATGCCAGGGCGCGCGGTGTGGCGACCAGTCCGACGGCGGGCCAGCCGCCGGTGACCACCTCCGGCTTGCCGAACGCGGTTCGCGGATTGGTGGCCGAGCGCATGATCAGCGATTCCGGATCGCGGAAGGCCGCGACCATCCGGCCGACGCTGGCGGCGTCGATCGGCGCGGGATCGCCCGTCCACTTCTGCTCTTCGAGGGGCGGAAAGCTCAGTCGCGCAATCTGTTCCAACAGTGCGGCCGGTGCGCCGACATGCAGGTCGGGGGAGAGGTGGCGGCGGGTGTAGTCGCCGACGGACAGGCCGGTGTGCCGCCGCACGATCTCGCCGGTGAGCCAGCCGTAGGTGAGCGCGTGATAGCCGTGCCGGGTGCCGGGCTCCCACAGTGGCGATTGCGCGGCCAGGTATTTCGCCATGAGTTCCGGATCGGCGGCCTCGGCGGCGGTGACGGTGCGATCGATGACCGGCAGGCCCGCGCGGTGTGTGAAGAAATCCGCCGTCGTGGTGGATTCCTTTCCGGCGCAGGCATATTCGGGCCACCAGGACGACACCGGAGCCTCGGCGGAGAGACCCGCGTCGGCCATCACCCGCAGGGCCGCGGTCGCGGTGATCGCCTTGGTGCACGAGAAGGCGACGACGGGCGTCTCACGTTCCCAGGCCCGGCCCGTGTGCGGATCGGCGACACCGCCCCACAGATCCACCACCGGTTCGCCGTCGACGTACACCGCGACGCCCGCGCCCAGATTCTGCCCGTCGGCGAAACTCGCCTCGAACACCTCGCGTACGCCCTGGAACGCCGGATCGACCTGCCCGGACACCTGCCCTGTCACGCCTTGAATTAGAACACGTTCTAATTCAAGGCAAAAGGGTGTCCCGGTGATTCCGAGCGGTCCCGGCGTGTCGGAGTCAGTACGGCTGGTTCGGATCCCGTTCCGGCAGTGGCCGTTCCGCGATCACCGGCCGCCCGATCGGGGTGCGCACCCGGCGCTTGGCGGACTGGTAGACCAGCGCGGTCTCCTGCGCCACCACGTCCCAGGCGAAGTCGGCGGTCAGCCGTTCGCGCGCGGACCAGGCGCGATCCTGCGCGGCGGCGGGATCGTCGAGCACTGCGCAGACCGCTTCGGCCACGCCGCTCACATCGGCCGGTTCGAACGAGCGACCGGTGACGCCGTCGGTGACCAGATCACCGAGACCGCCCGCGTTCGAGGTGACCAGCGGGGTGCCCGCGGCGGCGGCTTCCAGGGCCACGATGCCGAACGGCTCGTACCGGCTGGGCAGCACGATCGCGTCGGCGCTGTGCAGCCAGCCCAGCAGATCGGTGTGATCGAGCCGCCCGACGAAATTCACTGCCCGCGCGACCCGGTGCGCCCGCGCCCGCTCCCGCAGCCAATCGAACTGGGTGCCGATGCCCGCGACGGTCAAAGTCGTTCCGGGATGCGCCTTCCGGATGCGCGGCAGCGCGGCGATGGCGTCCTGGATGCCCTTCTCGTATTCCAGTCGCCCGACGTACAGCAGCCGCGGCGGGCCCGAACGCGGCGCGCGCTCCCGGAACGTCCACGACCCCACGTCGATGCCATTGCGAATCACCGTGATCGGCACCCGCTCCGGGTGATACAGCCGCTCGACCTCGTCCTTCATCGACTCCGAGCAGGTGATGAGCGCATCGGACTCGTGCGCCAGCCACCACTCCACCGAATGCACCTGACGGTTCACCCGCCCGGACACCCAGCCGCTGTGCCGCCCGGCCTCGGTGGCGTGAATGGTGGAAACCAGCGGCACGTCGTAGTACTCGGCCAGCGTGATGGCGGGGTGCGCGACCAGCCAGTCGTGCGCGTGCACCACATCGGGCGCCCAGCCCTCGCCGATGCCCGGCTTGTCCAGGGCGATCCCGGCGCGCACCATGGCGTGCCCCATGGCCAGCGTCCACGCCAGCATGTCCTCGCCGAAGTCGAAGGCCGGCGGGTCCTCGGCGACGGCGACCACGAGCACGCCCTCCTCGATGAAGGAGTGCGTCGGGTGGGTGGTGGCGTCGGTGCCCATGGGCCGGCGCGCCAGCACCACGACCTCGTGCCCGGCGGTGGCGAGTTCGACCGCCAGGTGGTGCACATGGCGGCCCAATCCGCCGACAACGACGGGTGGGTACTCCCACGACACCATCAAAATCTTCATTAGGGTCCTTCTGGGGCAGGGCCGAGCCTGCGCGCGTCGAGCGCGGGGAAGAGTCCGTCGGCCGCGTTCCATCCTGCCGCCAACTGCCGTGCTTTGGCGAGTTGCCCGCTCGTCAAGGCGGCTGCGAGTTCGCGCACGGCGTGCGCGTGTTCATGGGCGCGGTCGCGTGCGTAGCCGGCCGCCGAATCCTTGGAGACCATGAACGCCCAGTCGCTGGAGATGGTCAGGATGGCCTCGCGCAGCAACTGGTCGGCGACCGGATCGCGCAGGCCGTCGGCGTCCACCCGGGCCTTGTCCAGGGTGTCGAGGGTGTGCCGGACGATGTCGGCGTTGAGCTCGACCAGATCGGCCACCTGGTCCCCGGCCCACACCCGCCAGTCCTTGCCCGAACCCCATGAGGAATCGGCCAATTCGACGGGTTCGCCCACGTAGCCGCGGGCCCGGGCATCGGCGAGCGTGCCGACGGTGACGCCGGCTTCGGGCAGCGCGCGCAGCACCTGCTCGAGCCATTGCGGGCCCTCGTGCCACCAGTGGCCGAACAGTTCGGTGTCGAACGCGGCCACCACGAGCGCGGGCCGGCCGATGCGCGCGGACTCGGTGAGGAGCCGTTCCCGCACGGTCGCCACGAAGTCCTCGACATCGCGTGTGACGGCCGCCGCAGCGAGTTCCGGATCGTATGGCGCTTTGTCGGGCCCGGCGACGGTCTTGCCGGTGACCCGCGCGGGCTTGAGCCCGGTGGCGTGATCGTAGTGATGAAAATCACGGTAGTAGGGCTGACCCGGGTAGCCGGATTTGGGTGACCAGACGCGGTAGCTCACCGTGAGATCGCGCCCGAAGGCCACCACGTCCGAGTCCCACACGGGACGGCCGAGGGTGGTGTCGCCGCGCAGGGCGGGACCGTCGGTCATGAAATGCCCGATGCCCGCGGCTTGGTAGTCCTTCTCCATACCGGGTGTGAAACCGCATTCCGGCGCCCAGATGCCGACCGGGGTGTGCCCCCAGCGGTGCTGCGCGTCGGCCAGGCCCTCGCTCAGCTGGTAGGCGCGCAGGCGCTGATCGAGCAGCGGCTGGAACGGATGCGCCAGCGGACCGCCGAGCAATTCGATGGCCTCGGCATCGATCAGCGAACGCCACACCGGCGACGCGCCGTGCATCCAGCGTTCTTCGAAATCGGCCAAAGCTTCGGTGGCGAGCCGGTGTTCGTGCGCGCCGAGGGCGGTATTGCCCGCCATGGAGGCTTCGTCGGCGCGCAGCTTCCAATTGCCCAGCCAGTGATGCATACCGCGCAGCGAATGCGGATCGTCCAGCTGCGCCGCCAGTACCGGCGTGATGCCCAGGCTCAGTAGATGCGAACGACCCTCGGCCGCAAGGGTTCTCAGCACCTTCGCCACGGGCAGGTAGGAGGCCGCCCAGGACTGGTACAGCCATTCCTCACCCACCGGCCAGCGCCCGTGATGGGCCAGCCACGGCAGATGCGAGTGCAGGACCAGCGTGAACTGGCCCGGGACAGCGTCTTTCGGGCTCACGGCTTCACCGCGATGGCGACCAGGTCGAGGCTGGCGTCGATATCGGCGTCCTTGTCGGCCAGCAGCAGGAAGTCCTCGGTGCGCACCGCGGCCACATCGGCGGCCAGGTCGGCGGGCCACGGCTCACCCTTCAGTGCGCGCTCGATCTGCGCGTCGATGATGGACCCGCCCCACTTCTCGTCCAGCGCGACCACGCCCGGGCCGTGGAAGATGCCCGCCATCAGCTCGACCTGGAAACCGGCCTCGACAAGCAGTTCGTCCATCTCGGCGGCATTGAGTTCCCTGGTGTGGAAGGGGTTCAACGGCGTGTCGCGGCCGGGGGAGAAGGTGATCCGGTTGGGCGTGCTGATCAGCAGCTTGCCGCCCGGCTTCAGTACCCGCAGGCATTCGCGCAGGAACTGGGCCTGATCCCAAAGGTGTTCGATGACTTGGAAATTCACCACGATGTCGACGGAGCCGGGCTCCAGCGGCAGGTCCGCGAGATTGCCCTGGATCATCTCGACCCGCGGGTACTTGGCGCGCACGTGCGCGACCGCGCTGTCGTCGTAGTCCAGGCCGATCACCTTGGCGGCGACCCCGGCAATCATGTTGGCGCCGTAGCCTTCTCCGCTGCCGGCCTCCAGTACGACCTTGTCGCGGCACTGCTCGAGCAGTTCGGTGTAGGCGATCTCGTGGCGGCGGAACCAGTAGTTCTCCTCGGGGATGCCGGGCACCGTCCGCTCGCCGGTCAAAGGCAGGGGATCGGCAGGGTTTTCGACTGGTGTCACGGCCTCGCTCATGGCTCCGACGTTAGCGGTTAGCCATATCACAGCGACCACCGGATCAGGCCATGGAGAACATCACACGCTAAGTTACCCACGAGTAACTTAACGTAGGGTAATCTCCCGAACGAGCTACATGTGGACGTACGGCCAACCATCGTGCGACCGCCACACCCAGTGCCACCAGAACAGGAGGTCGACGAAGACCAATGCCGAACATCGTCGTACTGATCAAGCAGGTTCCCGATACCTGGTCCGAGCGCAAGCTGACCAGCGGTGACTACACCCTCGACCGCGAGGCCGCCGACGCCATCCTGGATGAGATCAACGAGCGCGCCGTCGAGGAGGCGCTGTTGATCAAGGAGGCGCAGGGCGGCGAGGTCACCGTGCTGGCCGCCGGTCCGGAGCGTGCCACCGAGGCCATCCGGAAGGCGCTGTCCATGGGCGCCGACAAGGCCATCCACATCAAGGATGACGCCATCCACGGCTCCGATGCCGTGCAGACCGCCTACATCCTGGCCGCCGCTCTCGGCCAGATCGAGGGCGTCGAGCTGGTCATCGCGGGCAACGAGGCCACCGACGGTCGCGCCGGTGCGGTGCCGGCCATCGTGGCCGAGTACCTGGGTCTGCCGCAGCTGACCCACCTGCGCAAGCTCACCGTCGACGGTGAGCGCATCGCCGGCGAGCGGGAGACCGACGAAGGCGTCTTCAAGCTCGAGGCCACCCTCCCGGCCATCGTCTCGGTCACCGAGAAGATCAACGAGCCGCGCTTCCCGTCCTTCAAGGGCATCATGGCCGCCAAGAAGAAGGAAGTTCAGACCTTCACCCTGGCCGACCTGGGCGTGGACCCGGAGACCGTGGGCGTTGCGAACGCCGGCACCCAGGTGACCGGTGTGACCCCGAAGCCGGCGCGCACGGCGGGCGAGAAGATCGTCGACGAGGGCGAGGGCGGCAACCAGATCGCCACCTACCTCGTCGGTCAGAAGATCATCTAAAGCCCCCGAGCCGAACGAACTTCAGGAGAAAGAACAATGGCAGAAGTACTCGTGCTCGTGGAGCACGCCGAAGGTGCCCCCAAGAAGGTCACCACCGAACTCCTCACCGCCGCCCGCTCGCTGGGCACCCCGGCCGCCGTCGTGGTCGCCGCCCCCGGCACCGCCGACAAGCTGGGTGACGCGCTGGCCGCCGCCGGCGCCGAGAAGATCTACGTCGCCGAGTCCGACGACGCCGAGGGCTTCCTGGTGACCCCGAAGGTCGACGTCCTCGCCGGCCTGTCCGAGTCCGCCGCCCCGGCCGCGATCCTGGTCGCCGCCACCGCGGAGGGCAAGGAGGTGTCGGGTCGCCTGGCCGCCCGCATCGGTTCCGGTCTGCTCATCGACGTCATCGCGGTGAACGCCGACGGCTCGGCCCAGCACTCCATCTTCGGTGGCGCGTTCACCGTCGATGCCAAGGCCACCGGCGACGTCCCGGTCATCTCGGTGCGCCCCGGCGCCATCGAGGCCGCCCCGCAGGCCGCGGCCGGCGAGAAGGTCGCCGTCGAGCTGCCCGCCCAGGAAGAGGGCGTCGTCAAGGTCGTCTCCCGTGAGGCGAACGTCGGCGGCGACCGCCCCGAGCTCACCGAGGCCGCCATCGTGGTCTCCGGTGGCCGCGGCGTCGGCTCGGCCGACAACTTCGGCAAGGTCGTCGAGCCGCTGGCCGACGCCCTCGGTGCCGCCGTCGGCGCTTCCCGCGCCGCCGTCGACTCCGGCTACTACCCGGGCCAGTTCCAGGTGGGCCAGACCGGCAAGACGGTCTCCCCCCAGCTGTACATCGCCCTCGGCATCTCCGGCGCCATCCAGCACCGCGCCGGCATGCAGACCTCGAAGACCATCGTGGCCGTCAACAAGGACGAAGAAGCCCCGATCTTCGAGATCAGCGACTACGGCATCGTCGGCGACCTGTTCAACGTCGCCCCGCAGCTGACCGAGGCGGTCAAGGCCCACAAGGGTTAAGAGCCTCGCCGTTGCGGCAGTAGTACATTCGATGACCCCCGGCCGGGAACGGCCGGGGGTCATCGGCGTTTCCGGCAGCATCCGCCACGATCTTGTCCGGGCTCGTGTGTCCGAATTCGGCTACCGCCCTCTAGATTGCCGGTATGCCTTCGAATCCCGACCTGCCGGATGTGGTCGCCGCGTTGCACTGGGACCTCGCCGAATGGCTGGGCTCCGATGCGTTGCCCAAGGTGTTCGACCGGATTTCCGTGGCCCTGGACGAGCAGTTCACGTCGGTGGTGACCACCGGGCAGGCCGTCGATCGGGAGACCTTGCTGGCGGGGTTGTGGTCGGCGCGGAATGCGCAGCCGGGCATGGAGATCGAGGTGTCGGAGATCCAGGAGATCGCGCGGAGCGGGAACCTGATCGTGGTGCGGTTCGCGGCGGAGAACGTGCTGGGGGAGGCGCGGGTGAAGCGGTGGGTGACGGCGGTGATCGTGACCGACGGGCGGACCTATCGATGGCGGACGGTGCACGAGACGAATGCGCCGGAGGCGGCTGGATAGGGTGGTCGCATGCCGAATCTGCTGCCGGAGGATGTCGCCGAGAATATTGCCGAGGTGTTCGAGGAGCGGGGACGGCGGTGGCTGGCGGAGCTGCCGGGGGTGATCGAAGAGCGGTGCGGGGCTTGGGGGTTGCGGGTCATCGGTAAGGCGTTCGGGGGTGGGACGCATTCGTTCGTGGCGCCGGTGGAGCGGGCCGATGGGTCGGTCGCGGTGCTGAAGGTTCCGGTGGTGGATCCGGAGAATCTGGGGGAAGCGGCGGCGTTGCACTGTTACGGCGGGGACGGTGCGGTGCGGTTGTTCGAGTTCGATGCCGAGAGCCACGCCATGCTGCTGGAGTGGGCGCGGCCGGGGACGGAATTGCTGTATCAGCCGGGGTTTCCGAGTCTGGAGGGGCGGGCGGAGCACATCGGGAAGGTCGAGCAGGCCTGTGTGCTGTACCGGCGGCTGCGGCGGGAGCCCGGGACGCTGCCGGACGGATTGCCGCCGCTGCCGCCCGCCGCGGGGATGGTGGCGGAATGGGTGGAGATGTTCACCGAACCGGAAGCCGTTGTGGCCGAGCATCTTCCGGAGCGATTGCGCGAGCGGGCGCTGGAGCGCTGCGCGGAACTGGCGGTGCCGGACGGACCGCTGCTGGTGGTGAACCGGGACACCCATCTGGGCAATATCGTTGCGGCGGAGCGGGAACCGTGGCTGCTCATCGACCCGAAGGGGTATCTGGGCGAGGCGGCGTTCGACGCGGGATTCCTGGTGATGATCCAGGTGCAGAGCGCCCCGGAGCCGGAACACGCACGCGCCGTGGTCGAGCGCACGGCCGCCGCGCTCGGGGTCGCCGCGGACCGGGCGCGCGCCTGGGCCTTCATGCGCGCCATGGAAGAGGTCGTGTGGGCGGTGGAAGACGAAGAGCCGGAGGATCTCCGGCTCCATCTGGCGGTGGCGGCGGCGCTGGCCTAGCCCCGGTTATTTGTCGCGGTTGACGACGATGCCGATGGTCGTGGGGATGAGAAGCGCCAGGCCCCACGGCACTTCGACCCAGAACGGCCAGAAGTAGCCCGCGCCGGTGGCCAGATAGATGGCCAGCACCAGCAGGTTCACGAACACCCACGGGATCCACATGATGATCACCCAGGTGGGAATGCCGCCCTTCTTCGCGGGCGCCCCGGGGCGCGAATTGCGTTGCGCGGGCAGGTCGGACAGCACCGGCACCAGTTCGCCGTAGGTCTTGGCCGCGTACACCTGCTGCAGGCGCTCGTCGAATTCGTGCAGGCTGATCCTGCCCTCGTCCATGGCCGTCCGCAGTTTGGTGATGATCTGCTCGCGGTCGGCATCGGAGGCCCGCATGTTCTCCTGGCTCACGAGTGTCAGCGTAGGTCCCGCACCGCAGCCGCGCTGCCCCAATTGTCCGGTCCGCGGGGTGAAGCTAGGAGCAGTGCAGGGCCGCCAGGAGGGTGTCGAGGATGGGGGAGCGGCGGGCGTCGGCGCGCAGCACCGCGGAAACGGGGACGCGCAGCGGGTTTCCGGCCAGGTGCAGGGTGGCGATGCCCTCGGTCTGACTGTCGGCGTAGAGGATGGTCCACGCGTCGGGCCGGTTGATCAGCTCCATGGTCGCGGTGTGGTCCAGGGGAATCGGCGGCCCGAAGGAAGGACCGGTCGGCAGATCCGCGAACGCGGCCCGCACCACGTTGTGCAACAGCACCTGATCCGACTCCGGCGGCAGCAGCAGCGGGTACGCGCTCAGCTCCGACAGCGTCACATTCTCGCGCCCGGCGAGCGGATGCGCGGTGGAGGTGGCGATGACCAAGTCCTCCACCCAGAGCTTCTCCACCACCAGCCCGGGCTGATCCACGCTGCCCCGGATGAGAGCAAGATCACAGTCACCGTCCGCCACCGCCTGTATGCGCTGGCGGAAGGGCTTGATGACGAATTCGATCTCCGCGCCGGGATGCGCCTCGCGTGCTCCGGCGATGGCCGAGAGCGATCTTGTTGCGAAGCTCATATTGGCTGCCAGGCGAATCCGTGGTCCGGAAGCCCGTACAGCTGCGCGAATGGCCGATTCCAGGCTCAGCATTTGCTTCGCAAGCGGAAGTAGCCGGGTGGTCGCGTCGGTGGGTACGACCGAGCGGGTGGAGCGCTCGAAGAGGGGTATCCCCAAGTCGCGTTCGAGTCTGGCGATCTGATGACTGATCGCCGATTGCGATATGTAGCAGCGATTGGCGGCACGGCTGAAGCTGAGCTCCTCGCAGACCGCTACGAAGTAGGCCAGTTGGCGCAGCTCCACGGCACCTCTCCCATTCATGATCAAGCTAGATAAGAGTCATCTTGATTATGCGCCCTGACCCCTGGAACATTCGCGTTCCGAATCACGGTTAGTCATGACAGAAGGGAGCTGTCATGCAACACGTGGATGCGGGAATCGAAACCGCAGAGGTCGTCATCGTAGGTTCGGGCTTCGGCGGGCTCGCTGCCGCGAAGCAATTGAACAAGTCGGGGGTCGGCTATGTCCTGATCTCCGCCACCCCCGAGCATCTTTTCCAGCCCCTGCTGTATCAAGTAGCGACGGGTGTGCTGGCCTCCCACGAGATCGCCCCTTCCATCGCCGATATCGTCAAGCATCACGAGCACGGCGAGGCCCGCGTCGGCAAGGCCGTCGCCCTCGACGCGGAGAACGCGGTACTGACCTACGAGACCCCCGAGGGGCTCCGCAAGATCCGCTACGGCTCGCTCATCGCCGCCACCGGCGCCAGCCAGTCCTATTTCGGGCGTGACGATTTCGCGGACAAGACCTATTCGCTCAAGACCATCGACGACGCCAGACGACTACGCGCGCAGATCGATCGAGTCTTCACCGAGGCCAAGACCGCCGACCCGGAAACCCGGCGTCGGCTTTTGAGTTTCGTCGTGGTGGGCGCGGGCGCGACCGGCGTCGAGGTGGCGGGCCAGCTCAAGGAACTCGCCAAGCGCCACTACCACCTGGAGGACACCGTCACCCTGGTCGAGGGCGCGGGCGTGGTGCTGCCCCCGTTCGGCGGCGGGCTGTCGGAGTACGCGAAGCGCTCGCTGGAGAAGAGCGGCGTGGAGGTGCTGGTCGACACCTTCGTCACCGATATCGAGGCCGGCAAGGTCACCGTCAAGAGCAAGGACGGCGTGGAGCGCGGCGTCGCCGCCGAGACCGTGGTGTGGTCGGCGGGCGTGCAGGCCGGCGGTTTCGCCGAGATCCTGGCCGAGGCCACCGGCTGCGAAACCGACCGTGCCGGACGGCTGCTCATCAATCCGGACTGCACCGTGGGCGGGCACGCCGACATCTACGCCATCGGCGATATGACCTCGCTCAAGGGCTACCCGGGCCAGTCGCCGGTGGCCATGCAGGAGGGCCGCCACGTCGCCGACATCATTCGCGGCAAGAAGCGGGCGGCCACCGAATTCGAGTACTGGGACAAGGGTTCCATGGCGGTGATCAGCCGGTTCGCCGCGGTCACCAAGCTGACCGAGAAGGTCACCTTCCGCGGCACCATCGCCTGGTTCATCTGGCTGGCCGTCCACCTGTTCTACCTGGTGGGCTTCCGTAATCGCTTCGCCGCCGTCTTCTCCTGGCTGATCGCCTTCATCGGCACCGGCCGCCCCGGCTTCGACGAGGTCGAAAAGACCACGCAGCCCAAGGCTCTCGCGCAACAGCGCGCGGCCTGACCGCTGCTTCCTCCGAGCCGCCCGGTGTCCTCTCCGGGCGGCTCGTGTGTTTTCCGGGCCCGGCGCACCCCTGCCGGATTCGCCCCGGCCGCCGCGTAGCCTGCGAATATGGCTGTTCCTACAACGCGATTGCTGGTGCTGGCGGTGGTGCGACTGCTGCAACCGGTGCACGGGTACGACGTCCGCCGCGAACTGCTGTCGTGGCATGCCGAGGACTGGGCGAACATCAAGCCCGGTTCGGTGTACGGGGCCTTGAACACCTTGCAGCGCGATGGCCTGATCAGCGCCGAGGGCACCGAGCGGGACGGGGCGCGGCCTGAGCGCGTCACCTATCGGCTGACCGCGGAGGGGGAGAAGGAATTCGGGGAGATGCTGCGAACGGCGCTGTTCTCGGCCGAGCAGGTCAAGCATCCGTATGTGGTTCCGGTGGCGCTGTTTCCGTCCGCGCCGAAGGCGGATGTGGTGGCCGCGCTGCGGGCGCGGCTGCTGAAGTTCGAGGCGGATCTGCTGTTCCTGGAGCGCGAGCAGGAGCGGATTCTGGCGGGCAGCGGCGATCCCGCGGAGATCGAACCGCATCACGTGGCCGATGCCATGCGGCTGCAGGCCGACCATCTGCGGGCGGATCTGGAGTGGACGCGCCGGACCCTGGGACGCATCGAAGCGGGGGAATTGGACGTGTGGTCGGGGACCATGGGCAGCTCGGTGGTGCCGCCGCCGGTTCGGTAATCAAGTTTTAATAGTCAAGCTTGACTATTTGAAAAGTCGTTTCTACCGTAAGTGAGGTGGAAACGACTTCAGTCGTGCGCGATCAGCCCACCGATCCGGTCATCCGGGTTCGCGGACTCGCGCGTACGTTCACCGCCAAAACCGGTGCCGTGCAAGCGGTTACCGGTATCGACTTCGACGTTCACTACGGTGAGATCATCGGTCTGCTCGGGCCCAACGGCGCGGGCAAGACCACCACCCTGCGGATGATCTCGACCCTGCTGCAACCCACCGCGGGGGAAGCCACCGTCGTCGGTGCGGACCTGCGCACCCAGGCTCGGACGGTGCGCTCGCGCATCGGTTACGTTCCGCAGGGCGGATCGACCAACGAACTGGAGCTGGTCGAGGACGAATTGATTTTGCAGGCACGGCTTTTCGGTCTGTCGAAGGCCGATGCCACGGCGAGTTCGGGGGAACTGCTCGAGGCGCTCGAACTCGACGGCCTGGAGCGCCGCAAGTGCGGGCAGCTCTCCGGTGGTCAGCGCCGGCGCGTCGATATCGCGCTCGGGCTGGTGCACCGGCCGACGCTCATCTATTTGGACGAGCCGACCACCGGACTCGATCCGCAGAGCCGCGCCAACCTGTGGGAGCACATCCGGCGGCTGCGCGACGAGGGCACGACCGTCGTGCTGACCACGCACTATCTCGAGGAAGCCGACGCGCTGTGCGATCGCATCCTGGTGATGGATCACGGCGGCATCGTGGCCACCGGCTCGCCGGACGAGCTGAAACGGCGCATCTCCGGCGATGTGATCAGCCTCGAAATCGAGGCCAGCAGTGCGGATCTCGCCATGGACGTGGCGTCGGAGGTGCTCGAGGTGCGGCAGCGGCTGCGCACCGAAGGGCACGAGAACGGCCATGCCGGAAAGGCGCTCGTGCATCTGACCGTGGAACACGGTGACGCCGCGGTGGTTCCGCTGCTGGCCGCTCTCGGCGAGCGCGGTATCCGGCCGGGCGCGCTCACCGTCAAACGTCCCAGCCTCGACGACGTGTTCCTCACGCTCACGGGGCGTTCGCTCCGGGAAGGAGACCGGTCATGACTTTCCTGCGGGAAACCGGGCTGATCTATTGGGCGCAGCTGCGCGCCAACCTGCGCAATCCGGTCTGGGTGATCATCGGCTTGATGCAGCCGATCCTGTACCTGGTGTTGTTCGGCCCCTTGGTCAAGGGCATCTCCCCGGCGCTGGGCTCGGGCGACTCCTACAAGATCCTCACGCCGGCGCTGGTCATCCAGATCGCCCTGTTCGGTTCGCTGTTCGCCGGTTTCGCCATCGTCTCCGAAGCGCGGGCGGGCGTCATCGAACGTCAGCGCGTCACGCCCGCTTCCCGGGGCGCGCTGCTGCTGGGCCGGGTGCTCAAGGACATGACCCTGCTCGTGGTGCAGGCGCTGGTGCTGGTCGGCGTGGCCATGGCGGCCTTCGGATTACGCCCGGATCCCCTGGGCCTGGTGCTCGCGGTCCTGCTCATCTCGGTGATGGCGGCCGGACTGGCTTCGGCGTCCTATGCGCTGGGCCTGTGGGCGAAAGAGGAAGGCACCCTGGCCTCGGTGCTGAACTCGGTATCCGTGCCGGTCATGCTGCTGTCCGGCATCCTGCTGCCGATGACGGTCGGGCCGGCCTGGTTGCAGAACATCGCCAAGGCGAACCCGCTCTCGCACACCGTGGATGCGGCCCGGGCCTTCTTCCGTGGCGAGTTCAGCGGTTCGGACGTGTACGTGGGTACCGCCGTCACGCTGGCGCTGGCGCTGGTCCTGATGGTGATCGGAGCGCGCGGGTTCGCCCGCGAGAACGCGTGAGCACGGGGCGAATCGCCCCGCCGTGGGGTCGGGGCGATTCGCTCTGGGCGGAACCGCCGCGAATCGCTTGACCTGAAGTGAGGTTCAGGTTTCACGCTGGGAACATGACAGCGAACAGCAGAGCCCTGATCACCGGGGCATCAGCCGGTTTCGGCCGGGCGCTCGCCCTCGCGCTGGCGGCCCGCGGCTGGGATTTGATCATCACCGCCCGCGGCGGCGAGCGCCTGGAACAGGTACGCGCCGACACCGGCGCGACCGCCCTGACCGGAGACATCGCAGACCCCGGGCATCGCGCCGAACTCGCCCGCATAGCCGGCACCGGCCGCCTGGACCTCGTGGTCAACAACGCCAGCGCTCTCGGCCCGAGCCCGCTGCCCCCGCTGGAGCGGTATCCCCTCGCCGACCTGGTAACCGTCCTCGAGACGAATGTCGTTGCACCACTGGCGGTATTGCAAGCCACCCTCCCCACCCTCCGAGCCACCGGCGGCACCGTCGTGAACATCAGCTCCGACGCCGCCCTCGGCGCCTACGAAGGCTGGGGCGGCTACGGCGCATCCAAAGCCGCACTCGATCAGCTCACCAATGTGCTGGCCGCCGAACAACCACACCTCCGCATCTACGCCTTCGACCCCGGCGACATGCGCACCGAAATGCACCAGGCAGCCTTCCCCGGCGAAGACATCTCCGACCGCCCGGACCCGGAAACCGTCGTCCCCGCCCTCCTCCACCTCCTCGAAACCCGCCCGCCCAGCGGCAGATACATTGCCTCGGCACTCGGAGTGACGTCATGACAGCGCATCGGCGACGTCGAGGCTCTGCGCTGCCCTTGGCATTCCGGGCTGCCCGGCCGTTCGAAACGCACGTGCCGATGAATTACGAGGCGCCGCCGATGGCCGTCACCGGAACGGCGGCGTGATGACGATCGAACTCGAGCGAATCGAATTCACGCTGCCGGAGGAGTTGTCGGCGACCCGTCCGCCGGAGGCACGCGGGCTGGCGCGCGACGAGGTGCGAATGCTGGTGTGCGACGGCGGGACCGTGACACACGCCCGGTTTCGCGAATTGCCGGCCTACCTACGCCCCGGCGACCTGGTGGTGGTCAACAACTCCGCCATGCTCTCGGCCGCCGTCGACGCGCGCTACCGCGACCGGCCCGCCGTCCTGCACTTCTCGACCCGCCTGGACAGCGGCGAGTGGGTGGTCGAAATACGTGACCCCGGAGGAACGCCGTGGGCCGGCCCGGCACCGGAACACGATGCCACGGTGGAGCTTCCGGACGGCGTCCGCGCGCAGCTGCGCAACCCGTGGCTGTCTCGCTCGAACCGCCTCTGGGTCGCGAACATCGAACCGCCGCGCCCCTCGAACCCGCCGCCGTCGCCTGCGCGCCCCGCGGGCGGGGCGATGACCAGCGGTGGTGGCGGCCGGTGGGGCATCGGTGCGGCCGCGCCTGATTCGGTGGTGGCGGAGCTGCTTGTTCGGCACGGGCGGCCCATTACGTATTCCTATGTGCCCGAGCGCTGGTCGGCCTCGTACTACCGCACTGTTTTCGGTTTGCGGCCGGGCAGTGCGGAGATGCCCAGTGCGGGGCGGCCTTTCACCGAGGCGCTGGTTACCGAGTTGGTGGCGGGTGGGGTGGGGTTGGCGCCGATCACGTTGCATACCGGGGTGTCGTCGCCGGAGGCGGGGGAGCCGCCGAGTCCGGAGCGGTTCGAGGTGCCGGAGATGACGGCGCGGCTGGTGAATGCGACCCATGCGGCCGGTGGGCGGGTGGTGGCGGTGGGGACGACGGTGACCCGGGCGCTCGAATCCGCCACCGATGCAGACGGATCGGTGCGGGCGGCAGCGGGCTGGACGGATCTGGTGTTGGACGGCTGCCGCCCGGCGCGCGCGGTGGACGGGCTCATTACCGGGTGGCATGCGCCGGGGGCTTCGCATCTGCATCTGCTGGAATCGGTGGCGGGGGCGGGGACCGTGCGGGCCGCGGACCGGGCGGCGCTCGACTCCGGTTATCTCTGGCACGAATTCGGGGATACGGCGTTGTTGTTCCGTGCGGGTTCGCGGTGACAAGCCCTATGGACAACCCCCGCGTCGACGGCTCGCGGGGCGTGTTCTAGGCTGACTTTTTCCACTCCGCCGGGGCGGCGAGGGCACTCGCGCGAGGCCCCGGTACCCAGACGGGATACGAGCGTTTGTCCTGGTAGGGAACGTTTGGGGGCGCTCGGATGAACTCCGGGTGCGGTCCAGATCGCGTTCACCGGACTGGCATCGAGTGGCAATCTGGCGGTTGCGCCGAGGCAGTCTGCGGCTGGCTTGATCATCGTTATGACCACCACGGCAGTGTCGAGTGCAAACCTGCTCGCCCCCGCGTCATATGTCGCCCCGGAACCGCCCCGCACCACCGGGAAGTCCCAGTACTCCCTGGTCGTCTCGTCCGATGCCGAGCATCGCGAGGCGGCGCAGCGCCTGCGCTACCAGGTGTTCGCCAATGAGCCCGGCTTCAACATTCCGGCGAACGAAGCCGGTCTGGATGCCGACCGTTTCGACGACCACTGCGATCACCTGCTGGTGCGCGACGAGCTCACCGAACAGTTCGTCGGCTGCTACCGGATGCTGCCGCCGGACAAGGTGGCCGCCGCGGGCGGCTACTACACCGCCACCGAATTCGACCTGGCGGGAATGGATCCCACCGGCAACCGGATCGTGGAGATGGGCCGGGCGTGCGTGGTCCCCGAGCACCGCAACGGCTCGGTGCTGACCCTCATGTGGGCCGGCATCCTGCACTACATCCAGCTCACCGGCTACGAGTGGGTGATGGGCTGCGTGTCCGTGCCCATGCGGATGACGCCCGCCGACGCCCCCGGTGTGAACGTGCGCGGCGTGCGCGACCTGCTGCTGTCCAAGCACGCTCTGGACGCGGAACGCCATGTGCGCCCGTACAACCCGGTGGTGGTGGAGGGGCGCACGCTCGACGAGCTGGAGTTCTCCGGCCGCCCGAAGCTGCCCCCGCTGCTCAACGGCTACCTGCGCCTGGGCGCCGAGATCTGCGGCGAACCCGCCCACGACCCGGACTTCGCGGTCGCGGATTTCGTTGCGCTGCTCGGCCTTTCGACCATCAATACCCGTTACCTGGAGCGCCTGCAGGGCGCTGCCGCCACCATGGACGCCCGGTGATGAATCATGATGCCCGCCTTCCTCTCCCCGGACGCGGTCGCGCTGCCGTGTCCCCCCGCCGCGACTAGCGCCCACGCCTGGATGCCCGCGAGCCCCTGCGGCTCGTCGTGCGTCGATGTCCCCGCCGAGGCCGGCGCGCTGCGGGTGACCGCCCGCGTGCTGGGCGTGGCCGGGGTCCTGCTCAGTTTCCCGTTCGCCCGCCTGGCCACCCCGAGCCGCTACCGCGCCGCCATGAACCGCCGCTACGCCCGGAACTTCCTGGGCTGCTTGGGCATCGGCGTCCGGATCATCGACGAGCGCGGCCCGGAGCCGGTCGCGGGCGGTGTCCTGGTGGCGGCCCGCCATGTCGGCTGGACCGATGTGGTCGCCCTCTCCGCCTTCGAATCGATGGGTTTCGTGGCCCGCGCCGACCTGGTCGACTGGCCGATGCTCGGCAATGTCGCCAAGGCCGTGCGGGTCATCCCGATCGATCGCGAACGCCTGCGCACCCTCCCGGACGTCATCGCGAACATGACCGCCCGCCTGACCGCCGGCGAGCGCATCGCCTTCTTCCCCGAGGGCACCACCTGGTGCGGCCGCGCGCACGGCAGCCTGCGGCCCGCCCTGTTCCAGGCGTCCATCGACACCGGCGTTCCGGTGCAGCCCATCCGCATCCGCTATGTGGACCGGCACGGCGAACTGTCCACCGTGCCCGGCTTCGTGGGCACCGATTCCATGGCCGATTCCATCCGCCGCATTCTCGGTTCGCGCGGCGTCACGGCCGAAATCACCTTGCTGCCACTGGAATTCCCGGCCGGTGGCCGCCACGAACTGGCCCGGCGCTGCCGGCGCGCCCTCGACGGCGATCGCATGGACCGCGCCTTCACCGATGTCATCGACGGCGCGGACCAGGTCGAGGCCATCGGCTCCGGCGCGGTCCGGCACGCCACCGCCGTACAGCACCCGGTGCACGCCTGAATCCACCTGAAAAACGTTGTGCCCGGCCCTGATCCAGGGCCGGGTACAACCGTGCGCGCGCTACCGGCGGCTGAGCCGGAAGTCCGCGTCGTCCGGCGCGGCGAGCATCTCCTCCATGGTGCGCCGGTCGAACGGCAGCAGGTCGATAGTGCCGCCGTCGGTGAAGTACCAGGAATTGCAGCCGGTATTCCACACCGTCGGCCCCAGCGCCTCGGCGACCTCCGCCCCGAAGCGATCGGTGGCCGCCTCGGTGACCTCGACCGTATCGAATTCGCCGGCGCTCCAACGCTTGATCCATGCCGTGATGTACCGCGCGGTGACTTCGGCGGCGTGGTGCAGCGGAATGGATCCGGTGGGGGAGTTGGGCCCGAGCACCGTGAAGAAGTTCGGGAACCCCGGAATCGCCGTCATGCGGTAGGCGCGCGGCCCCTTCGCCCAGGCGTCGTCGATCGAAATCCCTTCGCGCCCGGTCAGATTCATCGGCCGCATGTAATCGTGCGCCCGGAATCCGGTGGCGAACACGATCAGGTCCACCGGATGCTCACGCCCGTCGGCGGTGCGGATGCCGGTCGGGGTGACTGCCTCGATCCGGGTGTTCACCAGTTCGGCATTGCGAGCCCGCAGCGCGCGATAGTAGGTGCCCGACAACACCTGTCGCTTGCACAGCGGCTGATAGTCGGGCGTCAGCTGTTCCCGTAGCTCCGAATCGAGCACCTGCGCCCGCAAGCTCAGCTTGGCGTACTCCTGCACCACGCGCCGCCGCCAGCTGGGCCGGGTGACCACATCGGTGAACAGTTTCGCGCCGGTCATACCCGCCCGATAGAGCGCCTGATTGACCATGGGCAGCCGATCCAGCACCGCGCCCACGACCGCCGGCTGCGGCAATTGCATGGGCGCCCAGATCACCCACTGCGGGCTGCGCACGAAATGCGTGAGATGCTCGGCCTTGCGCTGCAATGCCGAAACCACCTGCACGCCCGTCGATCCGGTGCCGATGACCGCGATGCGCCGGCCCTCGGTGCGCAGCGATTCGTCCCAGCGCGCGGTGTGCACGATATCGCCGGTGAACTCCTCCAGCCCCGGAATCTCCGGCCACGCCGGATGATGCAGCACGCCGGTGGCCGCGATGACGAAGTCCGCCGCGTGCACCTCCCCGGCGGCGGTCTCCACCTCCCAGCCCGCCCCGGTGAATTCCGTCCGCACCACTTCGGAATTCACCCGCACGTGCGGCCGCAATTCGAACCGATCCACCACGTCGGACAGATATTCCTGGATCTCCGCGCCGGGCGCGAACACATGCGACCAATCCGGCTTGGGCGCGAACCCGAACTGATACAACTGCGAGGGCACATCGCAGGTCAGTCCGGGGTAGCGGTTCCAATGCCACACCCCGCCCACATCGGATCCCTTCTCCAGGATCACGAAATCGTGGAATCCGTTGCGCTGCAAGGTGACCGCGCTCGCGATGCCGGACACCCCGGCGCCGATGATCACGATACGCGGACTGCGCATGCCTGACCTCCTCGTCAGATACCGTCGGTATTTGAATGCTGACGGTATTGCCGAGGTCGCGGTCTGTCAATGCCGCGAGCGGCGGTCAACCCACCGGTGACGTGCCCTTGGCCGGCAATTCGCGGCCGACCTTCAAGGTATAGAGGAGCGCCGCGGCCGCGGTGAGGGCGAGCAGCAGATAGCCGACCGTGTAGTCGCCGCGCGAGCTGTAGACCAGGCCCATGACCAGCGGCGGGAAATAGCCGCCGAGCCCGCCCGCCACGCCGACCAGACCGGTCACGGTGCCCACCTGGGCCGGATCCACCAGCTCGGCGATGAGCGCGAACACGCCGCCGGTGCCCAGGCCGAGGAAGAAGGCCATCACGATCAGGCTGAGGCCGGCCGGGATCTCCGGGGGCGGTTCGAAACCGAGCACCACGGCCATGACGGCGGTGCCGGCGAACGCCACCGCGTACAGCAGCGCGCCCTGCCAGGTCGCCTTGAGCCGCAAGGCATCCCGGATGCGCGGCAGCGCCGGTTCGGTGGCGGGCCGCCAGCCGGGGGCATTGCGGGCGAACGCGAGCATGACGACGCCCATGTTCGCCAGCGCCACCGCCATCAGGATGTGGGTCTGCGCCCGGCCCAGGTGGTCGACCAGGCGCGGGGTGAGCAGGGCCGAGAGCGCGGTGCCGCCCATGCCCGCGCCGAAGACGCCGGTGGCGAAGCCGCGCCGGGCGGGCTCGTACCAGCCGTTCACGAACGGGATGCCGACCGCGAACGAGGTGCCCGCGATGCCGAGGAAGAAGCCCCAGAGGATCAGCGCCCCATAGGAATCGGACCAGCCGACCAGCAAGGTGGGGACGATCGACAGGAAGCAGATGATCGCGAACATGAGCCGCCCGCCGAACTTGTCGGTGAGCACGCCGGCGGGGATGCGGCCGAGCGAGCCGACCAGGACCGGGGTGGCGACCAGCAGGGAGGTCTGCCCGGGGGAGAGTCCCAGATCCTTGGTGTAACTGCTTGATAGCGGACCTATCAGATTCCAGGCCCAGAAGGTGAGCGCGAAGGCTGCGGTAGCGAGCGTCAAGTTTCTCGCGTTCATGCGCTTTTTCTAGCAGAAGCACTGGTGAATAGATTCGAGTCGGCGTTTCGGCGCGCCCCGAAGGCTGCCGTACCGTGTCGCGTCCCGGCTGGCCCGCCATGTTTGCCCATACTGAGCCGGTACTTCGTACTGCTTGGTTTCTCGTTACGGAGAGGCAGGGGTGATGGCACGCAATGGCGCGCGCGGGCTGGTGGACGGGGAGCTGACCGCATCGCTCATCCGGGCCCGCAGATTCTTCACCCGCGCCGACGTCGCCCCGGACCTGCGCAGCGAATACCTGCGCGGCGGCCGCCAGGCCGACGACTTCTACCGGGACCGCTGGTCGCACGACAAGGTGGTGCGCTCCACGCACGGGGTGAACTGCACCGGATCGTGCTCGTGGAAGGTGTTCGTCAAGGACGGCATCATCACCTGGGAGACCCAGGCCACCGACTATCCGAGCACCGGCCCCGACCGCCCGGAGTACGAACCGCGCGGCTGCCCGCGCGGCGCCGCGTTCTCCTGGTACACCTATTCGCCGACCCGGGTGCGCTACCCGTACATCCGCGCGGTGCTGTTGCAGATGTATCGAGAAGCCAAGGCGCGCACCAATGATCCGGTACTGGCGTGGGCATCGATCGTGGAGGATCCGGAGCAGGCGCGCAAATACAAGAGCCTGCGCGGGCGCGGCGGATTGGTGCGGGCCACCTGGGAGGAAGCGGTCGAGCTGATCGCCGCCGCGCACGTGCACACCATCAAAACCTACGGCCCGGATCGGGTGGCGGGCTTCTCTCCCATCCCGGCCATGTCCATGGCCTCGTTCGCGGCGGGTTCCCGCTTCATCTCGCTGCTCGGCGGCTGCATGCTCTCCTTCTACGACTTCTACGCCGACCTGCCGGTGGCCTCGCCACAGGTGTTCGGCGATCAGACCGACGTGCCGGAGTCCGGGGACTGGTGGGACGCGGGCTATCTGATCATGTGGGGTTCGAACGTGCCGGTCACCCGCACCCCCGACGCGCACTGGATGGCAGAGGCGCGCTACCGGGGGCAGAAGGTGGTGTCGATCGCCCCGGACTACGCCGACAATGTGAAATTCGCCGACGAATGGCTGGCCCCGCATCCGGGCACCGACGGCGCGCTGGCCCTGGCCATGGGGCATGTGATCCTGCGCGAATTCTTCGTGGAACGGCAGGTGCCGTACTTCCAGGACTACGTGCGCAAGTACAGCGATCTGCCGTTCCTGGTCCGATTGGACAAGGCGGAGAACGGATTCCGGCCCGGCAAGTTCCTCACCGCCGCCGATCTGCCCGAGCACGCGCACGAACCGAACGCCGATTTCAAGACGGTGCTGCTGGATCAGCACGGAAATCCGGTGGTGCCGGGCGGTTCCCTGGGCTTCCGGTTCGGGGAGGCGGACCCGGGCCGGTGGAATCTGGAGCTGGGCGATATCGAACCACTGCTCTCCGTCGACGGCCAGGGCGCGGTGGCGGTGTCGTTGCCGCGCTTCGACACTCGTGACGGTGCGGCCGCAGAGCTGAAGCGCGGCGTCCCGGCCCGCACCATCGGCGGCCATCTGGTGACCACGGTGTTCGATCTGCTGCTCGCCCAGTACGGGGTGGCGCGGCCGGGCATGCCGGGCGAATGGCCGCTCGGTTACGCCGATTCCAGCCAGCCCGGCACGCCCGCCTGGCAGGAGCTGATCACCGGCGTGCCCGCCGACAAGGCCGCCCGCATCGGCCGCGAATTCGCCGCCAATGCCGAGGAATCCGGCGGCCGGTCGATGATCCTGCTCGGCGCGGGCACCAATCACTGGTTCCACTCCGACACCATCTACCGCGCCTTCCTGGCCTTGACCACGCTGACCGGCTGTCAGGGCGTGAACGGCGGCGGCTGGGCGCATTACGTGGGCCAGGAGAAATGCCGTCCGGTGACCGGATGGGCGCAGGTGGCCAATGCGCTGGACTGGTCGCGCCCGCCGCGGCAGATGATCCAGACCGCCTACTGGTACCTGCACACCGACCAGTTCCGCTACGACCCGTTCACCGCCGACCAGCTCACCACCACCACCACCGGCACCGGCCGGTTCGCGGGCATGACCACCGCGGATGTGGTGGCGCAATCGGCGCGGATGGGCTGGATGCCGTCCTTCCCGACCTTCGATCGCAATCCCCTGGAGATCACCGAGGAGGCCCGCGCCCGCGATCTCGAACCGGCGGATTACGTGGTGTCCCAACTGAAGTCGGGCGAGTTGCGGTTCGCCTGCGAGGATCCCGACGAGCCGCGCAATTTCCCGCGCCTGCTCACCATCTGGCGGTCGAACCTGCTGGGCTCCTCGGCGAAGGGCGACGAGTACTTCCTCGAACACCTGCTGGGCGCGACCAATTCACTGCGCGCCGAGGAAGCCGAGCCGGGCCGCCGGCCGAAAGACGTGGTGTGGCACGCGAAAGCGCCGGTCGGCAAGCTGGATCTGCTGCTGACCCTGGACTTCCGCATGACCAGCACCACCGTCTTCTCCGATGTGGTGCTGCCCGCGGCGACCTGGTACGAGAAGCACGACCTGTCCTCCACCGATATGCACCCGTACGTGCACTCCTTCAGCCCGGCCATCGCCCCGCCGTGGCAGACCCGTACCGACTGGGATGCCTTCATGACCATCGGCAAGGAGTTCTCGAAGCTGGCGCGCGGGCATCTGGGGGTGCGCCGGGATCTGGTGGCGACGCCGCTGCTGCACGACACCCCCGACGAGATGGCGAATCCGCACGGGGTGGTCAGGGACTGGAAAGCCGGTGAGTGCGAACCGATTCCGGGCAAGACCATGCCCCGGCTCACGGTGGTGGAACGCGACTACACCGCTGTCTACGCCAAGATGAGCGCGCTGGGCCCGCTGCTGGACTCGCTGGGCGCGACCACCAAGGGCATCACCTACAACGTCGAGCGGGAGATCGACTATCTGGCCCGCAAGAACGGCGTGGTGCGCGGCGGCCCGGCGGACGGGCGGCCGTCGCTGGTCCGCGATATCGATGCCTGCGAGGCGATCCTGGCGCTGTCGGGAACCACCAACGGTCACCTGGCGACCCAGGGCTTCCGCACCTTGGAACAGCGCACCGGCACCCAGCTGGCGGATCTGGCGGCCGAGCACGAGGGCAAGCAGATCACCTTCGCCGACACCCAGATCGCGCCGGTGCCGGTGATCACCTCGCCGGAATGGTCCGGCTCGGAGACCGGCGGCCGGCGCTACTCCCCGTTCACGGTGAACGTGGAGCGGAACAAGCCCTGGCATACGCTGACCGGACGCCAGCACTTCTATCTCGACCACGATTGGATGGCCGAGGTCGGCGAGCAGCTGCCGATCTATCGCCCGCCGCTGAACATGACGGCGTTGTTCGCCGAACCGCCGCTGGGCGAGCACGGCGAGGCGGGCCTGACCCTGCGCTATCTCACCCCGCATTCGAAATGGTCCATCCACTCCGAATACCAGGACAACCTGTTCATGCTGAGCCTCTCGCGTGGTGGCCCGACCATCTGGATGTCCGACCTCGATGCCGCGAAACTCGGTGTCGCGGACAATGATTGGATCGAGGCCGTCAATCGCAACGGCGTGGTGGTGGCGCGCGCGGTGGTGTCCTCGCGCATGCCGCAGGGCACGGTGTACATGCATCACGCCCAGGACCGGCTCATCGACGTCCCGCTCTCGGAGACCTCGGGCAAACGCGGCGGCATCCACAATTCGCTGACCCGGCTGCTCATCAAGCCGACCCATCTGATCGGCGGCTACGCCCAATTGTCCTTCGCCTTCAACTATCTCGGCCCGACCGGTAATCAACGCGATGAAGTGACGGTCATCCGCCGTCGCGGCCAGGAGGTTCGGTACCGATGAAACCCATGGCGCAGCTGGCGATGGTGATGAACCTCGACAAATGCATCGGCTGTCACACCTGCTCGGTGACCTGCAAACAGACCTGGACCAATCGGGCCGGGGTCGAGTACGTGTGGTTCAACAATGTGGAAACCCGTCCGGGGCAAGGCTATCCGCGTACCTACGAGGATCAGCGGAAATGGCGCGGCGGCTGGACGCTCGATCGCAAGGGCCGGTTGCGGCTGCGCGGCGGCGGGCGGTTCAAGAAGCTGTTCACCATCTTCGACAATCCGCTGCTGCCCGAACTGTCGGACTATTACGAGCCCTGGACCTACGACTACGAAACGCTGACCACCGCGCCGGTGCAGCAGCACACCCCGGTGGCGCGGCCGAAATCGCTGATCACCGGCGAGGATACGAAGGTCACCTGGTCGGCCAACTGGGACGACGATCTGGCCGGTGCGCCCGAACTGGCCGCGCAGGATCCGATCGTCCGGAAGCTCGGCGACAAGGTGAAGTTCGAGTTCGAGCACACCTTCATGTTCTATCTGCCGCGCATCTGCGAGCACTGCCTGAATCCGGCCTGCGCCGCGGCCTGCCCGTCCGGTGCCATCTACAAGCGGTCCGAGGACGGGATCGTGCTGGTGGATCAGGACAAATGCCGCGGCTGGCGGATGTGCGTATCGGGCTGCCCGTACAAGAAGGTGTTCTTCAATCACCGCACCGGCAAGGCCGAGAAATGCACCTTCTGCTTCCCGCGCCTGGAGGTCGGACTGCCGACGGTGTGCGCGGAGACCTGCGTCGGGCGGCTGCGCTATATCGGCGTCATGCTCTACGACGCCGACACGGTGGCCGAGGTCGCCGCGACCCCGGACGAGCGGGATCTGTATGCGGCGCAACGGGATGCGTTCCTGGATCCGTTCGATCCGGAGGTGATCGCGGCCTGCGAGCGCGCCGGGATGCCGCGCGACTGGGTGCTGGCCGCCCAGCAGTCCCCGGTGTACGCGCTCATCCGCAAGTACCGGGTGGCGCTGCCGCTGCATCCGGAATACCGCACGGTGCCGATGGTCTGGTACATCCCGCCGCTGTCGCCGGTGGTGGACGCGCTGCGCGATACCGGGCACGACGCGGAGGATCACGGCAATCTCTTCGCCGCCATCGAGGCGCTGCGGATTCCGGTGGAGTATCTGGCGGAATTGTTCACCGCCGGTGACGTGGCGCCGGTCAACGACGTGCTGCGCCGGCTGGCCGCCATGCGCAGTTACATGCGCGATATCAATCTCGGCCGCGCCACCCGCCCCGAGATCCCCGCCCGGGTCGGTATGACCGAGGAGGAGATCTACGACATGTACCGGCTGCTGGCCATCGCCAAATACGAACAGCGCTATGTGATTCCGTCCGCGCACGAGGAACAGGCGCACGGGCTGGAAGAGCTCGCCACCGAGTGCAGCCTGGACTACGACGGCGGGCCCGGCATGAACGGCCCGTTCGGCGAGAGCTCCGGCGCGCCGACGCCGGTGGCGGTGGAGAACTTCCGCATGTTGCGGGACCGGCAGACGGCCGACGAACCGGTCCCGGTGCGCGGCAGCGGACGGGTGAACCTGCTCAACTGGGACGGGCGCGGCAATCCCGACGGGCTCATGCCGCGCAAAACCGGTGGCAGGCATCGCAAATGAAAGTGAACGAGGCCGACCGGGCGGCGGCATGGCAGGCGCAATCGCTGCTGCTCGGCTATCCCGACGAGGCGTTGCGGGCCATGCTGCCGATGCTGCGGCGGGTGGCGGACGCGCTGCCGGAGCCGATCGGCGCGCCCCTGCGACCGGTGGTCGAATACCTGGATTCCGGTGAATCGATCACGGTCACAACGGAATACGTCGACACCTTCGACCATCGCAAAAGGTTCAGCCCATACCTGACCTGGTTCCTGTACGGCGACACCCGCAAACGCGGCATGGCCCTGCTGCGGTTCAAACAGGTCTACAAGGCGGCCGGGCTGGCGCTCGACGACGGCGAGCTGTCCGATCACCTCGCCGTCGTGCTCGAATTCGCCGCTGCCCACCCGGTCCCCGGCCGCGAACTCCTCGAAGAGCATCGCGCCGGCATCGAAGTCATGCGAATGGCGCTGCGTGAGAACGATTCCCCTTGGACCGGCGTCCTCGACTCGGTCAGCGCCAGCTTGTCCCCACTGCGCGGCACCGACCGCGAGGCCGTCGCGAAGCTCATCGCCGCCGGCCCACAGGGCGAGGACGTCGGCCTGGAACCGTTCGCCCCGCCCACCTACATGCCCGAAATCAGCGGAGGACGTCGATGACATTGAGCGCCAGGGACTATCTGCTCTGGGTCGCCGTACCCTACGTGGCGCTGGCCGTCTGCGTCGTCGGCCTGATCTGGCGCTACCGCTACGACAAGTTCGGCTGGACCACCCGCTCCTCCCAGCTCTACGAGAACCGCCTGCTCCGTCTGGGCAGCCCGCTCTTCCACTACGGCATCGTCTTCGTCTTCTTCGGCCACGTCATCGGCCTGGTCATCCCTGAATCCTGGACCGAGAAGATCGGCATCAGCGAATCCGTCTACCACGCCGCCTCTTTCAGCCTCGGCGCGATCGCCGGAATAGCCACCGTCCTCGGCCTGCTCATCCTCATCTACCGCCGCCGCACCGTAGGCCCCGTCTTCTCCGCCACCACCCGCAACGACAAGATCATGTACGTCCTGCTCGGCCTCACCCTGGCCCTCGGCCTCGGCGCCACCCTTTACGGCAACCTCACCGGCCACCCCCACAACTACCGCGCGGACATCGCCCCCTGGTTCCGCTCCATCTTCTATTTCCAGCCCGAACCCGAACTCATGGCCGAAGCCCCCCTCGGCTTCCAACTGCACGCCCTGGCCGCCTGCGCCCTCTTCGCCTTCTGGCCCTTCAGCCGCCTGGTCCACGTCTTCTCCGCCCCCATCGGTTACCTGTCCCGCCCGTACGTGGTGTACCGCAGCCGGGATGCCAGGACGCTCGGCGCGACGCCGCCCCGGCGCGGGTGGGAGCGGGTCTAGTTCGACCCGAATAATGGTGTCATGTGGAAGCTTTCGTTTTCAGATAGCGTGGGGGTCCGCAAGCGACACTGGAGAGTTGGTAGATGCCGTTCGTCACGCGCGGGGGCGTGCAGGTCAGTTACAGCGATAGCGGGGGCGGGGAACGGGCGATAGTGCTGGGGCACTGCTTGTTCATGGATCAGGAGATGTTCGCGGCGCAGGTGGCGGAGCTGGCGCCGGAGTATCGGGTGATTACGATCGATTCGCGGGGGCACGGGGCCAGCCGGGATGACGGGGGGCCGTTCAGTTACTGGGATCTGGCGCGGGACGCCTGGGCGGTGGTGGACGAGCTGGGGCTGGAAAAGGTGGTGGTGGGCGGGGTTTCGCACGGGGCGTTCACGGCGCTGCGGATGGCGTTGCTGGCGCGGCCGCGGGTGGAGGGGGTGATCACGCTCAGTGCCACGGCGGTCGCCATGGACGCGCAGCGCCGGGTGGGCTACACCGAGGTGATCGATGCCTGGACGATCGGCACGCCGTTCGCGGCGACGGCGCGCATGGTGGCCTCGCTGATGATCGGCGGGACCGCGCAGGATCAGCAGCCGTGGCGGGACAAATGGCTGACCGGCGATCGGGAGCGGACGCGGATGGCGGCCGAATGCTCCATCAACCGGGATTCGGTGGTGGAGCTGCTGGGGGAGATCACCTGCCCGGCGCTGGTGATCCGCGGCGACAGCGATCATTCCGCGCGGCCCTTCGAAACCGACCAATTGGCGGCGGCATTCGGCGGGCCGGTCCAGACGCACACCATCATCGGGGCGGCCATGACGCCGAACCTCACCCATCCGGAACAGGTCAACGCGCTGCTGCGGAAGTTCCTGGCCGACCTACCCGGCTGAGGCGGGGCCGGTCAGGCCGATGAAGAGCTGGTGGGCGGGACCGGGCGCGGTGCCGCGGTAGCGCTGTACGCGCACCTCGGAAACCGTTGCGGTGCGCGGATCCCGGAGCGCGAAGTCCGGATCGGGTCGGCCCAGCCGGACGTGCCCGGCGGCCCACATGCGCCGGAAGTCGGGCTGGCGCTCCAGATCTCGCAGCACCGCTTCGGCCTCGTCGCGGCCGGACGCCATGGCGGCGTAGGAGCGGAACCGGCCGACCAGCAGGGTGGCCTCGCGTTCCCATTCCTCGACCACGATGCGGGCGCGCGGATCGGTGAACATCCAGCGCAGCACATGACTGCCCGGGGTCAGGCCGGGTAGCGCGTCGCCGAAAGCGTTGTTGTGGTCGATGATCCGCCAGCCGTTGTCCAGCGCCGCCGCCAGATGCGGTTGCAGCGCGTCCAAGGTGGCGCGAATGGCGCTGTCGGGCGCGCGCAAGGGCGGCACCGCCGCCGAAGGACGTTGCTGCGCCAGGTGATACAGGTGCACCCGGGCCGCGGTATCCAGCTCCAGCACGGTGGCGAGCGAATCCAGAATGGCGGCACTGGGATTGAGCGCCTCGCCCTGCTCGATCTTCGCGATATAGCCGAGGCTGGCGTGCGTGGCCTCGGCGAGTTCCTTGCGGGTCAGCCCGGCCGGATGGCGGCCGGTGGGCCGGGACCGGCGTTCACGAACGAACTCGGCCAGCGTCGGTGCGCGTAGCGCGGCACGGATATCGCCGCCAACAGTGCTGTCTACCAACGGATCTCCCTTCTCGCAAGATCATTCGCCAGGATAAGCATCGAGGGTGGTTCTGTCCGCCGGTTCGACACTTCCGAAGGTGTGCCGAATCTCGCACCACCACTGCCGGTGGTACCGCCGCGCCCGGCGTTCCGGGCGGTGGTACCGGGCAATAGGTGAGGTCATGACTGGGGCATCCGAGCGGTTGCCCTGTGCGACTTCGCATTCGATTCTTGCTGTGTGAATACGAAGTGGCCGGAACGCTCGGGATTGCATTCGCGCACCATTCGAATCGGTGACCGATCGTTTCCCTATTTCTTCGGGGCCGATTGCGTCGGTGAAATCGCCGACGGGCTGGCCGGGCTGGGCGCGGATCTGCTCGTGGTGGTGACCGACGATCAGGTCCGCGCGCTGTACTCCGGGGTGCTGGCGCGGCTGGGTGAGCGGACCCCGTCCGTGGTGCTCACCCATCCGGCCGGCGAATCCATGAAAACCCTGTCCTGCCTGGCGGAACACCTCGAAGCGGCGCTGGCGGCCGGTGCCACCCGGCGGTCGGTGGTGGTGTCCTTCGGCGGCGGCGTGCCGGGCAATCTCGCCGGCTTGATGGCCAGCCTGCTCTTCCGCGGCGTGCGACTGGTGCACGTGCCGACCACCACCATCGCCGCCATGGATTCGGTGCTGTCGCTGAAACAGGCGATAAACAGTCCGGTCGGCAAGAACGGTCTCGGCACCTATTACGCACCCGTCGCCGTGTATACCGATGTGCGTTTCTTCACCAGCCTGCCGATTCGCGAATTGCGTTCCGGGCTGTGCGAAATGGCCAAGAATTGCCTCGCCATTCGACCGGAATCGATCGAGGGCCTGCGCGCGGTCATCGCGGGCGGTGACCTGGGTGCGCCGCGGGCCCTGGAATGGCTCCTCGACGCCAGCATCGACGCCAAATCGGCGGTCACCGGGGACGACACCTTCGAGCGGCGGGCCGGGCTGGTACTGGAGTACGGGCACACCACCGGGCACGCCATCGAGCTGTGCGACCATCGGGCCCGGGGCGCGGACGGGCTGCCGCACGGGGTGGCCATCGCGCTGGGAATGCTGGTGGCGGCGCACATCTCGCAGGCTCGCGGGTGGCTGTCCGACGACGCGGTGCGCACGCACTACGAGATCGTGACCGGGCTGGGCGTACAGCCGGGCCTGCCGGACCGGGTGGGCGTGGACGACGTGCTGCGGGTGATCGCCGACGACAACAAGAAGGGCTACCTCGAGCCGCGCGCGGACAGTGTGCCGTTCGTGCTGCTGCGGGCGCTCGGGCGACCCGCCATGACGGGCGACCTGCCTTTGGTTCCGGTGTCCCACGGTGAGATTCGCGCCGCCCTGGACGTGCTCGCGCGGCGACCGGCCGCGCTCCCGGCGGCGGGGTAGCGATCATGCTGGCGATGGACGGCGGGAAGCCGGTGCGTACGGCGGCGTGGCCGCGCTGGCCGCAGCACGACGCGCGCACCGAAGCGGCGGTGCTCGCGGCCCTGCGGTCGGATCGCTGGTCGGTCAGCTGGTACAGCCCGCGCGGCGGGAAATCCCGGGAACGCTTGTTCGGCGCGGAATTCGCGCGCTACAACGGGGCCGCGTACGGGGTGAGCGTCGATCACGGTTCCAGCGCGCTGGTGATCACCCTGGAAGCGCTCGGCATCGGCCCCGGCGACGAGGTGATCGTCCCGGCGCTCACCTGGGTCGCGCCCGCCACCGCGGTGCTGCGGGTCGGCGCGGTGCCGGTGCTGGTGGACGTGGACGCCGAATCCGGCTGCGTCACCGGGGAATCCATTCGCGCGGCGGTGACTTCCCGGACCCGCGCGGTGATCGCCGTGCATCTGGCCTGCACCGCCGTCGATCTGGACGACGTGCTGGCCGCCACCTGCACCGAGGGCATCCCGCTCATCGAGGACTGCTCGCAGGCGCACGGCACCCGGTGGGCCGGGCGGATGGTCGGCACCTTCGGCAATGCCGGGGTGTTCAGCCTCGGCGCGGCCAAGACCCTCGCGGGCGGGGAAGGCGGCGCGGTGATCACCGACCGCAGGCAGCTGTATCAGCGGATGCTGTTGCTGCGCGCGGACTCTCGCGGCTACACCGAACACGATCCCGTGCCCGGTGAATACGAGCTGGTCGAACGCGGCGACATCATGGGCGCGAACTACTGCATGTCCGAACTGACCGCGGCGGTGCTGCTGGATCAGCTGCCCCGGCTCGACGCCCAGCACGAACACCGGGAACTGCGGGCCGCCGAACTCGAGGCCGGGCTGGCCGCCATCCCGGGGCTGGGCCCGATCCCGGTGCCCGCCCAGGTGGATCGCCGCGCCGTGTACGAGTACGGAATCCGGTTCCGGGCAGGGACTTTCGGTGCAGCCTCGATCGAGGCGGTGGCCGCCGCGCTGACCGCCGAACTGGGCGTGAAGGTCTATCCGCCCCGGGTTCCCCTGCACCGCAGCGAATTACTGCGCCCGCACACCAAGCCGCGCTTCGCCCGCTTCTGGAATCCCGCCGTCGAGCGGGCGGGCGGCCGCGCCTTCCCGGCGGCCGACCACTACCGCGACCACACCCTGCTGCTGCATCACAGCGTGCTGCTCGGGGCGCGCACCGAGGTCGAGGACATCCTCACCGCCCTGGAAAAGGTGCGCTTCCACGCCGATTCACTCACGACGAAAGGTGTTGGCGTATGACCACGGTGGATTTGATGGCCCGATGGCAGACCGTGTCCATGGACGGCTTGCACGTCCGGCGGGCGCGCGAAGACGACTGGGACGCCCTGCACGATGCCTACGACCGGGCCTTCGGCGGCATTCGCGCCAAGGACGTCGCGAGCTGGCGGCGGCAGTTCCGGCTCTCCGATATCGCTGTCGCCGAGGACGTCTCGGATCCGGACGCGCCGTTCCTGGTCGGCAGCCTGGCGGTGCTGCGCATGCGGATCACCGCGCCCGGCGGCGGGCAACTGCGCGCCGCGGTGTGCGCGCAGGGGCTGATCGCGCCGACGCATCAGAAGCGCGGCATCTATGCCCGGCTGCAAGCCGAAACCCTGTACATCGCCCAGGAATTCGATGCCGACGTGTTCGGCGGCGCACCCGGGCCGGGCGCGCACTACGGCTACGCGGGCCCGGCGGCGCACACCCGCTCCCTGCGCATCGACCGGCGGCGCGCGAAACTCCTGGCCGGAGCCGACGATTCGGGCTGGTGCCGGGAATCGCGCCCCGGCGCGGCCCGGCCGCTCATCCGGGAGATCTACGAACGCTGGCAGCGCGGCACGCCCGGGGCACTGGATCGCAGCGCGCATTTCTGGGCGGCGACCTTCGACGACGAATCCTTCGTCATCGTGCACCCGGACGGATACGTGCTCTACGACCTGATCGGCGACGTGGTGCGGGTGCGCGACTTCTGCGCCGTCACCCCCGCCGCCCATCGTGAACTGCTGCGCTGCCTGCTCGGGCACACCGAATACGCGGAAATCCAGCTCGAGACCGCGCTCGACGACCCGACCCCGCTGCTCTTCGAGGATCCACGCGTCACCGCCGTCACCGGGGTCGGGGCCGAACTGCGCATGTTCGTCCTCAACGCGCCCAAGGCCTTCGAACGCCGCGCCTACCGGGCCGACTTCCACGGCGTCATCGAGGTGACCGATCCCTACGGCATGGGTTCCGGGCTGTTCGAGTTCGACGTCAGCGCGGGGGAGGGCCGCTGGGAACCCGCCCCCGCGGGCACTCCGCCGGATGTGCGGGTCGGCCCGGTCGAGCTGGCCAGCGCCTACTTCGGCGCGCACACACCCCTCGAACTGTGGCGGGCCGGACGGATTCAGGAACTCACCGCCGGAGCCGTGACCGCGCTCGACAACGCGCTCATGCCCGACCGGCGGCCCGTCAATATCACCGCGGTCTGACCGGCCGCACCTTCGAAAGATCAGGAAAGACATGACCGAACTGCGTCCCGGGCGGCTCACCGCCGCCGCCAAACGATTCCTCGTCTGGGATTCCAACCCCGACGTCTTCGGAATCACCATTCCCTGTCCGGTGCCGGTGGCCATGACCGTGGACGATGCGCGGGCGATGGTCAACGCGATCATCGACAATCACGAATCCCTGCGCAGCCGCTACAGCTACGGGGAAGCCGCCGCCTGCCTGATCGAGGGCGCATCCGGCGGGGTGGTCGATCTCGAGCGGGTCGATGTACGGCAGGTCGATATCGAGGGCCTGGCACCGGACAAGCTGGTGGCGTTGATGGAAGAGGAAGGCGCGAAGAACAATCTGCGCCTGAACCCCGCCGCCGGCAAGATCGTGACCGCGGTGCTGTTCACCCGCTCCTACGACGTCAGCATTCTGCTGCTGACCGCGCATCACATCGCCATCGACGGCGTGGCCATGTGGGTGCTGTGGGACGACGTCGCCACCTACACCGCGCAATGGGCTGCGGGCGAACCGATTTCGCTGCAACCGGAAGCCACCACCGGCTCGGAATGGGCGACCTTCCTCGACGAGCTCGCCCCCAGCCGGGCGGGCGAACTCGGGTACTGGCTGGCCAGCACCGACAGCGAACCGAATCTTCCGGTGCGGGAAGCGACTCCGGCCGCCGCGCACGTCGACGGCGTGATCGACGGTGCGCTGGCGGAACGCCTGTTCACCGCGCTTCCCGCCGCCTTCGACGCCACCTACACCCGGATCCTGCTCGTCGCACTGGGATTGGCCATCGAGGACGTGACCGGGGTGGCGCGGCCCATCCAGGTGCAGAAGCACGGACGCTACAGCCGGCTGCGGCCCGGCACCGACCTGGCCCGCACCGTGGCCTGGCTCTCCGACGACTACCCCTGGCTGGTGCGGCCTTTCGACGGCGATCTCGCGGCGCGGCTACGGGACTCCATCGCCGGATACCCCGAGCATCCGGAGGACTTCACGCTGCTGTGCTGGCATCATCCCGACAGCTGGCCGGAGTTCGTGAAATTCAACTTCCCCAAGTTCTACTTCAACTTCCTCGGTGATCTGGGCGTGTGGATTCCGGACGCGCACTCACGGGAACAGGCGCGGCTCACCATGTTCGACCTGAGCATGTTCCTCGGCGCGAGCAAACCGGAAGGCACCGACCAGGTGCACTATTCGGTGCATTCGCCCGAGGGGGCGCTGGGCGCGGTGCGGGTGGACGCCATCGTGACGCGCTGGCGAGAGATTCTCGAGACGGTGGAGCTGTCTTGAGCAGATTGATCATCGCCGCCATCGGCAGCCGCGGCGATATCGCGCCGCTGCTCGGACTGGGTGCGGCATTGCGCGACGCCGGGCACGAGGCGGTGATGGCCGCGCACGACATGTTCGCCGAGCTGATCACCGGCACCGGGCTCGAATTCCGGCCCATGGCAACGAATCTCGACTTCGATATGACCAGCGCCGACATCACCGACAAACGCAAGATGGAATGGACCTTCGGATCGCCCGCCGGGGTCCGGGCCATGGGGGAGGGGATGATCGCGGCGCTGCGCGACGAACCCGCCGACGCGCTGCTGCTGGGCCAGCTCACCGAACTCGCGGGCTTCCAGCTGGCCGAGGCCAAGGGGATCCCGGCCATCGGCCTGCGATTCCAGCCCATGTCCGCGACCAGCGCGCACCCGCCCAGCGCCCTGGGACCGCGCTCGTTCGGGCCGCTCGGGAACCGCCTCGCCGCCGATCTCGGGGGCTGGGTGCTCGACAAGTTCTACGCCGGGCCGGTCGCGGCGTTCCGGAAGGAACTCGGGCTGCCCGCGGCCTCCGCCCGGGAACTGCGGCGCCGGCGCACCGCCGCGCAATGGCTGATCCTGCACGGTTTCTCGACCTCGGTGCTGCCCCGGCCCGCCGACTGGCGGCCGGGGCTGGAAGTGACCGGCTACTGGTGGCCGCCGCAACCCCTCGCCTGGGAGCCGCCCGCCGAACTCCTCGACTTCCTGGCCGCCGGGCCGCCGCCGGTCTTCATCGGCTTCGGCAGCGTGGTCGACAGCGCCACCCGCAGCGCCGAGATCTCGGACGTGGTGGGGCAGGCGCTGCGCCGGTCCGGGGTGCGCGGCATCGTCCAATCCGGTTGGCTGCAACTGGATGTCAGCGGCGACGACATCCTCACCATCGGCGAGGTGCCGCACGACTGGCTGTTCCCGCGCGCGGCGGCCGTGGTGCACCACTGCGGCGCGGGCACCACCGCGGCCGGACTGCGCGCCGGAGTGCCCGCCATCGGCGTCCCGGTGTACTCCGATCAGCCGTTCTGGGCGCAGCGGCTGCTCGACCTCGGGGTCAGCGCCGCCACCATCCCGCATCCGAAACTGTCGGCGGGACGGCTGGCCTCGGCGCTGCAACGGGTGACCACCGACGAGACCCTGCGCCGCAACGCCACCCGGCTCGCCGCCGCCATCGCCACGGAAGACGGTGCGGGACAGGCGGTCAAGGCCATCGAAGCACGCCTGAGCGGAGAACTCGGATGAGTAGATTCATCATCGCACCCATCGGCACCCGCGGGGACTTCGCGCCATTGCTGGATGTCGCACTGCGCCTGCGGGATTCGGGCCACGAGGTGGTGATGGCGGCGCACTGCATCTACAAGGAGATGGTCCTGGACGCGGGACTCGACCTGCGGGTCATGGGCGCCGACCTGGAGATCGATCCGGCCGATCCCAACTTCCTGCACCACGAGAAGGCCAAGACCCTGGCCCGGCCGAGCGGGCAGCGGTTCCTCAACGAGACCGTCATCGAGGCGCTCATCGACGAACCCGCGGACGCCCTGCTCATCACGCCCATGTCCGAGGCGGCGGGACACGCACTGGCCGAGGCCAAGGGGATTCCGGCGATCGGCATGCGACTGGCCCCGACCTCGGCGACCGCCGAGTTCCAGCCGGCGCTGTGCGGTGGCGCGCGTTCGCTCGGCGGCTGGGGCAATCGGCGGATCGCCGAGGTCGGAGCGGGGCTCTACGACTTCATCTTCCGCAATATCATCGCCGATCTGCGCCGCGATCTGGGGCTGCCGAAGGTGCCGGTGCGGGAGCTACGGCGGCGGCGAGACGCGGCGGATTGGCTTATCCTGCACGGTTATTCGCCCGCCGTGTCACCGCGCCCGCACGACTGGCGGCGCAATGAGCTGGTGACCGGCTACTGGTGGCCGCCCCGGCCCGCCGACTGGGAGCCGCCCGCCGACCTGGTGGATTTCCTGGCCGCCGGGCCGCCGCCGGTGTTCATCGGATTCGGCAGCACCACCGCACGTTCCGGCAAGAAGGAGGAGATGTCGGCCATCGTCAACGCGGCGCTGCGGCGCTTCGGCGGGCGGGCGGTGGTGCAATCCGGGTGGCTGGAACTCGATATCGCCGGAGACGACGTGCTCAATATCGGCACCGTGCCCTACGACTGGCTGTTCCCGCGCATCTCGGCGGCCATCCATCACGCGGGGGCTGGCACTGCGTCGGCGAGTCTGCGCGCGGGGATTCCAGCGGCCGGGGTGCCGGGGCAGGCGGATCAGGGGTTCTGGGCGCAGCGGCTGATCGATCACGGGGTGAGCCCGGGCACCATTTCGCTGCGCAAGATGACGACCGATCACCTGGTCGGCACGCTGCGGGCGCTCACCGAGGACGAGTCCTACCGGGCCAATGCGGCACGGCTCGGGGCGGCCATCGCGCAGGAGGACGGTGCGGGAGCCGCGGTCAAGGCCATCGAAGCCCATATGGCCGCGCTCGGCAGGGGCTAGCCCATGCGACTGATCATGATCGCCGTCGGCACCCACGGGGATGTCGCACCGCTGGTCGGGCTCGGGGTCGGCTTGCAGGCGGCGGGGCACGACGTCGCCTTCGCCGCGCACCCGCTCTTCGAGAGCCTGGTCACCGGATGCGGGCTCGAATACCTGTACATGGCTTCGGGTTTCGAGTTCGACCCGGACAATCCGATACTGCACGAAACCGCGTCGCAGGACTTCGCGTACACGCTGCGGGTGCTCAGCAAGGGCGTGATCGAAGCGGTCCGCGATCAGCCCGCCGACGCCCTGCTGACCGGTATGGCGGTGGAGCTCGCGAGCTACTCGCTCGCCGAATTCAAGGGCATACCGGTCATCGGGTTGCGGTTCTTTCCCACCGGCGATTTCGGGAACGGGCCGATGCATCCCGGAGCCGCCGAGGCCGGGCACGCGGTGCGGCGTGAACTGGGACTGCCCGAGATCTCCACCCGGGAACTCGAGGAACGGTTCCGGGAGTCCGAAAAGTTCGTGCTGCACGGCTTTTCGACGCACGTCATGCAATTGCCGCCGGAATGGCCGCCGGACCGGATGGTTGCGGGCTACTGGTGGACGCCGCGCCCGCTGGGCTGGGAGCCGTCCGCCGAACTGGTGGATTTCCTGGCGGCCGGGCCGCCGCCGGTCTTCATCGGATTCGGCAGCACCACCGACGGGGCCGATCAGCGCGAGGACCTGTCGGCCGTGGTCGCCGAGGCATTGCGGCTGGCAGGCGTGCGCGGCATCGTCCAATCGGGCTGGCTGAAGCTGGATGTCGAGATTGCCGATGTGCTGACCGTCGACAGCGTGCCGCACGACTGGCTGTTCCCGCGCATGGCCGCCGTGGTCCACCACTGCGGTGCGGGCACCACCGCGGCCGGTCTGCGCGCGGGCGTACCGGCCGTCGCCGTACCCGGCGGCGTCGATCAGCCGTACTGGGCGCAGCGGCTGCTCGACCTCGGGGTCAGTCCCAGGACGATCCCGTTGCGGGAGCTGACCGCCGACGCGCTCGCCGACGCGCTGCGCGCCGCCGTCACCGATCCGGCCTTGCGCGCCAATGCCGCTCGGCTGGGCGCGCTCATCGACGCCGAGGACGGTATCGGCGCGTCGGTGCGAGCCATCGAAGCCTATTTGCGGTGAACTGCCCGGGCAGGGGCGTGAACGGCCGGTCGCTGGATTGTCAGCGGCCGGCCTGCGCGTGGATCCCGTTCGCCACGACCTCGTCGCTGCGCGCGGACGGATGGAACGGAATCGCGCCCGGATCGCGCGGATCCTGATAGTCGTTGATCCACGACTGCTCCGAGCACAGCCCGTGGCCCGCGGTCGCCGCCCGGGCATCGAAGAACTCCACGCCCAGCAGCCGCGCCGCCGCCCGCTGCGCCTGATCGAGCCGATTCACCGAATCGATGGCCGCCTGCCCGCGCGGCTGCACGAACCGCAGCACGCCGAAAGCGCTGAAGCACACCGCATCCTGTCCGGCGCGGAACAGTTCCGGATAGCCGACCAGCACGATGCGGGCGTTCGGCGCGTAGTACTTCACGTACGTGATCACGTTCCGCAGCCGCTCGGCATACCGCTCCGGGGTGATGTCGCTGGAATCCATGCTGCGGCTCGGCACCGCGGCATCCGCCCCGCACCCGCGGACCAGATCCAGCACGCACTGCTGCAGCGCGTACCACAGCGTCGCCTCGTTGCCGCCCCAGCGATCGTTGAGCCCGAACTGCAAGGCCACCACCTTGGTTCGCGGCCCGAACGCCCCCTTCTCGTCGGCCTGCTTGGCCTCCCACGCGGCGGTATGGCTCGGCGGGGTGTCGAGCGCGGCCCCCGGGCACGACATATCCAGATAGTCGGCGCTGTCCGCGACCCCCATCAGGCGGCTCAGCCGGGTCGGCCAGGAAGTCTCCCCGTGCCGGCATTCCACCGCCTGCGAATCCACCACCCATTGGTTGGCGCTGAACGAATCCCCCAGCACCACAAGCGCTTTGCCTGCGGCTGGCGCGGCCGTCACCGGCCCGGCCCCGATCGTGGACGCCACGACCGCCAACGCCACCGCGATCCAAGACCTCATGGCACAACCGCCCAACAAACTGAAACGAAACGCTTTCATCTGGCCCGTGAGTCTAAGCACCACGGTCCCGCTCGCGGGCGACTCCGGCCGCATTCACCGTCCCCCAATTCCTCCACCCCCGGATTCGGGGGCGCGGCCGCGAGCGGGCGGCGTCACCGGAACCCACGGTGACGCCGCCGTCCCTCAGTCGATGGTCGCGGCGGTGAAGCGTTCGCGCACGAACGTCCCGCGCTCCACGGCGTCGATGATGGCGGCCGCGTAATCGCCGGTGCTGATCCGGCTTTCACCCGCCGCATCGGTGAGCGGAGTGTCCCGGGCCTCGGCCCGATAGCCGCCGGTCTTCGCGCCCGGAATCAGATGCACCGGCGGCGGGCTGGCATAGGACCAGTCGACCACCCCGTCGGCGGCACGCAGCAGGCGCAGCGCCTCGGACTGGTCGAGGGCGGTCTCCAGGTATTGCGCCGGGAAATGCGGGGATTCGACGAACGGCGTCCCGTCCTCGGACAGCAGGCTGCCGCCGCCACCGAGGAACACCAGCCGCCGCACGCCCGCCGCCGGCAGCGCTTCCAGCAGAGCCTTCGCCGCGCGGGGCACCAGATGATCGGGCCCCTTCACCGCGACCACGACCGCGTCGTGCCCGCGCACCGCCTTCTCGACCGAAACGGCATCGGTGACATCCACATCCGTACTGTCCAGCGCGGTCACCGCATGGCCGCGAGAGCGCGCCTCGGCCACCACCAGACTGCCGAGATTGCCGGACGCACCGATCACCGCGAGCTTCATCGAGCCGACCCTTTCCATGAATCCGGCGATCAGCGGCGCGATCTCCGGCAGCTTCTCTTCCAGCGCGAAATGGCCCGTCTCGAACAGGTGCAGTTCGGCGGCGGGCAGATCCCGCAGGTACGCCCGCGCCCCGGCCTCCGGGAAGAAGGCGTCGTTGCGGCCCCACAGGATCAGCGTGGGCGGCTGCTGCTCCCGCAGCCAGGCCTGCCACTCCGGATAGCGAGCGACGTTCGAGCGGTAGTCCAAGGCCAGCGCCAGCTGTGCCTCCTTACGGCCTGGCAGCTCGAGGAAATGCTGGTCCAAGGTCCAGCCGTCCGGCGAGATCGAGCCGGGATCGGTTGTCCCGCCTTCGTATTGACTCCGGGTGACCGGCAGCGTGAACAGGTCGCCGAGCGCTTCGGCCGGCTCCCCGATGGTCTCCCGCGCCAGCTCCGACAGCCCTTTCGCGTAGGCGTTGGCGTTCTGCACGATCAGCCCCGCGATCGCTTCCGGCCGCCGCGCCGCCAGCCGCAACCCCACCGGCCCACCGAAATCGAAGGCGTACAACACGAACCGCCGCAGCCCGAGCGCCGTCACGAAGCCTTCGACGACCTCGGCCAGCCGATCGAAGGAGTACTCGAAATCGGCAGGCGCCTCGGTGTGCCCGAATCCCGGATAGTCGGGCGCGATCAACCGGAATCGGGTGCCCAGTGCATCCATCAACCGCCTGAACTGGTGTGAAGCGCTCGGAAAGCCGTGCAGTAACAACAGCGGCAACCCATCCGCGGGCCCCGCCTCCCGGTAAAAGACCCGTACCTCGCCGACCGTGGCGAATCCGTGGGTGATCCGGGGAATCTCCATGCCCATATCTCTCCGATAGCCGTCCCCGGAGCCGATTGCTCGCGGGTGACGATCGTCTGACCGCGCGGCCGGGCGGAACCTGACACTCGATTCGGGTGACGTCCGCCACGCCGATATGGCGCTCGCGGGTGGTCCGGTGCGCCGAAATGGCGCGCGCGGGATCGGTGTGGGCTCGGACATACTGATACCGCTACCTTCGGGCTATCCGGAGGGTCTTCGAATCGGCGGCTGAGGAGTTCGCATGGTGGCCATTGCTCGTGATGTCGTGATCGTGGGCGCGGGGCCGTCCGGTCTGACCGCCGCAGTGGAATTGCGGAAGGCCGGTCTGACGGTGGCCGTGCTGGAGGCCCGGGATCGGGTCGGCGGTCGTACCTGGACCGGCGACATCGACGGCGCCATGATCGAGATCGGCGGGCAGTGGCTCTCGCCCCATCACACCGCGGCGCTGGAACTGGTGGATGAGCTGGGGCTGAAGACCTTCTCGCGCTACCGCGAGGGCGAGTCCGTGTACCTGGCCGCCGACGGCACCCGGCAGCAGTTCATCGGCGACGTGTTCCCCGCGCCCGCCGAGACCGCCGCCGAGATCGACCGCTTGCTGGCATTGCTGGACGAACTGGCGGCCGAGGTCGGCGCCGAGACGCCGTGGGCGCATCCGCGCGCGGCGGAACTGGATTCGGTGCCGTTCAGCAGCTGGCTGGAGCGCCACTCGGACAACGAATACGCGCGCGAGACCGTGTCCTTCTTCGTCGCCGGGGCGATGCTGACCAAACCCGCGCACACCTTCTCCGCGCTGCAGGCCCTGCACATGGCCGCCGCCCAAGGCTCCTACACCGCGCTGGCCACCGACACCTTCATGCTCGACAAGCGGGTGGTCGGCGGCATGCAGCAGGTCTCGCAGCGACTGGCCGCGTCACTGGGCGCGGACGTGCATCTCGAATCGCCGGTGCGCCGGGTGCGCTGGTCCGAGGACGGCGTGACCGTCTTCGCCGACGGCGATCTCGAAGTGCGCGCGGACCGCCTGGTGCTCGCGGTGCCGCCGAACCTGTACTCCGCCATCAGTTTCGATCCGCCGCTGCCGCGCCGCCGGCACCAGATGTACCAGCACATGTCGTTCGGATTCGTGGTCAAGGTGCACGCGGTCTACCCGACCCCGTTCTGGCGGGAAAAAGGCCTGTCCGGCACCGGCTTCAGCGACACCGACATGGTCTCCGAGGTCTACGACAACACCAATCACGGCGCGGGCAACGGCGCCATGGTCGGCTTCATCGCCCACGAACAGGCCGACGCCTACTTCGCCATGGACCCCGCCGAACGCCGCCGCACCGCCCTCGACTGCCTGGTCCGCTACCTCGGCCCCGAAGCCGCCGACCCGATCGTCTTCTACGAATCCGACTGGGGCGCCGAGGAATGGACCCGCGGCGCCTACGGCGTCAGCTTCGACCTCGGCGGCCTGACCCGCTACGGCCACGACCACCGCGACCCGGTCGGCCCCATGCACTTCGCCTGCTCGGACCTGGCCGGCCACGGATTCCAGCACGTCGACGGCGCCGTCCGCATGGGCCGCTCGGCCGCCGCCGCCATCGTGGCGCAACGCGCCCCGGCCTAGCCGAGTGCCCCGCGGCGTCGTAGCACCGGACAGCGCGGCCGGGAATGCGCACGGCGCCAAGTGGGTTGCCCACAGGGCGTGCACGCCCGCGCGTCGGCGCGTACTGCGGGGAGATACCCCAAGGTTGCGCAGGTCAACGATGGGATAGGCTTTATCGGTCATGAAGTCGGCTTTCCCGGGTCCGGTCGGTGCCCAGACGGTCTACCTCGATCACGCGGCCACTACACCCATGTTCCCGGTCGCCATCGAGGTGATGTGCGCTGCGCTGGGGCAGGTGGGCAATGCGTCGTCGCTGCACGGGTCGGGGCGCGCCGCGCGGCGGTGCCTCGAGGAATCGCGGGAGTCGATCGCGGCGGGGCTGGGGGCGCGGCCCTCGGAAGTGATCTTCACCAGCGGCGGGACCGAGAGCGACAATCTCGCCGTCAAGGGGATCTTCTGGGCGCGGCGGGACGCCGACCCGAAGCGGAACCGGATCCTGGTGAGCGCGGTCGAGCATCACGCGGTGCTGGACACCGTGGAATGGCTGGAACAGCACGAAGGCGCGCAGGTGACGTGGCTGGAGGTGGACGCCGACGGCGTCGTCTCGCCGCGCACGCTGCGCGACGCCCTGGCCGCGCACGCCGAGGACACCGCGCTGGTCAGCATCATGTGGGCCAACAACGAGGTGGGCACCATCCAGCCGATCGCCGAATTGGCGGCGGTGGCACAGGAATTCGACGTGCCCATGCACAGCGACGCGGTGCAGGCCGCCGCCCAGCTGCCCATCGACTTCGGGCGCAGCGGGCTGGCCGCCGCGAGCTTCGCGGGGCACAAGGTCGGCGGCCCACACGGCGTCGGGGTGCTGCTGCTGGGCCGGCAGGTCGGCGTGGTGCCGTTGCTGCACGGCGGCGGGCACGAACGCGACCTGCGGTCGGGGACCTCGGACGTACCGGGCGCGGCCGGACTGGCCGCTGCCATTCGCGAGACCGTCGCCGGGCTGCCCGCGCGCACCGTGGAACTCGAGCGGCTGCGCGATCGGCTGATCGCCGGAGTCCAGGACCTGTTCCCGGACGCGGTGCTCAACGGCGCGACCGGCGACCGGCGGCTGGCGGGCAACGCCCACTTCACCTTCCCGGGTTGCGAAGGCGATTCGCTGCTCATGCTGCTGGACGCCGCCGGGATCGAATGCTCGACCGGATCCGCCTGCAATGCCGGTGTCGCCGGACCCTCCCATGTGCTGCTGGCCATGGGCGTGGAACCGGCGCTGGCGCGCGGATCCTTGCGATTCTCATTGGGACACAATTCGACCGACGCCGATATCGATGCCCTGCTGGCCGCGTTGCCGCAGGTGGTGGAGCGGGCGAAGGCGGCCGGACTGGCCGGAGCGAAGGGAGGCTTCTAGATGCGAGTACTTGCCGCGATGAGTGGTGGTGTGGATTCCGCGGTGGCGGCCGCCCGCGCCGTGGACGCCGGACACGAGGTGGTCGGCGTGCACCTGGCGCTGTCGGCGTCCCCGGGCACGCTGCGCACCGGATCGCGCGGATGCTGCTCCAAGGAGGACGCCGGCGACGCCCGCCGCGCCGCCGATGTGCTCGGAATCCCGTTCTACGTCTGGGATTTCGCGGACCGCTTCAAGGAAGACGTGATCGACGATTTCGTCGCCGCCTACGCCGCGGGGGAGACCCCGAACCCGTGCCTGCGCTGCAACGAGAAGATCAAGTTCTCGGCGCTGGCGGATCGCGCGGTGGCGCTCGGCTTCGACGCCGTGGTCACCGGCCATTACGCGCGCCTCGAGGACGGCGTGCTGCGCCGCGCGGTGGACGCCGACAAGGACCAGTCCTATGTGCTGGCGGTGCTGACCGCGGATCAGCTGTCCCGGGCCATGTTCCCGGTCGGCGACACCCCCAAGCCGCAGATCCGCGCCGAAGCCGCCGAGCGCGGGCTGGCCGTGGCCGACAAGCCCGACAGCCACGACATCTGCTTCATCCCCTCCGGTGACACCCGCGCCTTCCTGGGCGCCAAGATCGGCATCCGCCCGGGCGCGGTCGTCGACGCCGACGGCACCAAGCTGGGCGATCACGATGGCGTGCACGGTTTCACCATCGGCCAGCGCAAGGGCCTGGGCCTGCCCGGTCCGGCCGCCGACGGCAAGCCGCGCTACGTCACCGGCATCGATCCCGAATCCGGCACGGTCAGCGTCGGTTCGGTGCAGGACCTCGAGGTCTGGACCGTGCTCGCCGACCGCGCCATCTGGACTTCGGGTCAGACCCCCGACGGCCCGATCGAATGCATCGTGCAGGTCCGCGCGCACGGCGGCACCGCGCCCGCCGTCGCCGAACCGGTGGACGGCGGCCTGGTGGTGCACCTGCGCGAACCGCTCACCGGCGTCGCCAAGGGCCAGGCCGTGGTGCTCTACCGCCCCGACACGGCCGGCGACGAAGTGCTCGGCAGCGGCACCATCTCCGGCACCGGCCGCGAACCGCACACGCGGGCAAGCGAACTGGTCGCGGATAACGCCCGGTGAGCGCCGAACGCTGCCTGCGATCGGCGACCACCGAACCTCGGCCGCCGCGCGCGGGTAACTTGGGAGCCGTGGATGTGCGGCGATTCGTCGCACCGGGGATGCGGGTAGCCCTCGCGTCCCGTCTGGTGCGGGCAGCGGATTCTGGTATGGGAGCACGAATTCGACGACGGCCGGTCCGGCCGAAACGCCGGATACTGCCCGGAACCGTCACCGATCCGGGAGTGAGCTGCCGGGAAGCGGCCGAACAGGCCCGGGCGCGGCGGAATCCGGAATGGCAGGACCCTCCGCTCGAACAATGGAATCAGCTGCCGAGCGCATCGGATGAACAGCCGTCGCGGGAACAGCACGGCGAAACGGGGACGCACGAGTGAGCAGTGGCGTGGTTGATCACGACGAACGGACCACGCCCGGCCTGCGCGGCGGCATCGCGACCGGTGTCGGCTCCTGGCCCGGCACCGACCCCCGCGAAGCCGCGGCGACCGTGGTCGGCGAACTCGGCGACCTCCCGCACCTGGTGGAACTGCCGGCCCGCGGCGTCGGCGCGGACATGATCGGCCGCGTCTCGGGCCTCCTGGTCGATATGCGGTTCGACAGCACCACCCGCGGCTACCGGCTGGCCCCGCGCCCCGGCGCCGTGGCCCGCCGGGCCCGCGATCTCCTGCGCACCGACCTCGACGCCCTCGAAGAAGCCTGGGAGACAGCCGGTCTCACCAATACCGGCCGCACCGTCAAACTCCAGGTGAGCGGACCTCTCACCCTGGCCGCCGAAGTGGAACTCCCGCACGGCCACCGCGTCCTCACCGACGCCGGCGCCCTGCGCGACCTTTCCGAATCCCTCGCCGAGGGCCTGGCGAACCACGCCGCCGAGGTCGCCAAACGCCTGGCCGCCGACGTCCTGATCCAGCTCGACGAACCCCTGCTGAACGCGGTCCTCGAGGGTTCCCTGCGCGGCCCCAGCGTCATGAACACCGTGCGCGCCCTGCCGGAACCCGAAGCCCTGCACGTCCTGGACACGCTCATCGGCCATCAGGACCACCCGGTGCTGATCCACTCCTGCGCCGAACCCCCACCCCTGGACGTGTTGCGCAAAACCCGTGCCGCCGCAATCGGTTTCGACCTGGCCACCATCGCCACCAAGCACCTGGACGCGGTAGGCGAAGCCCTCGAAGCCGGTAAATACCTGGCCCTGGGCCTGGTCCCCACCACGGCCCCGGCCAAGCCCCCGACGTGGAAGGAAATCGCCGAACCCGGCGTCCGGCTGATGGACCGCCTCGGCTTCCCCCGCCGCCGCCTCGCCGACCAGATCCTGGTCACCCCAGCCTGCGGCCTTTCCGGCGCTTCGCTGTCCTGGGCCCGCACGGCCCTGGCCCTGACCGCCGAAACCGCGCACGCCTACGCCGACGAGCCCGAAGCCCTGAACTTCGACTGACTACCGCGGATCGCGCGGCGGCTTCGAACCGAAGTACGGGCGGGCGCCCGGATGGTCCAGCTGCCAGTTGTCGGGTTTGCCCGCGGGGTAGACGACCGGGATCTGATCGCCCGTCGACGGCCACTGGCCGGTGTCCCAGGCGAAGCGCCCGTAGACCTCGTGGGCGAAAACCGTCGGGCCGGAGATGCTGCCGCTGAGGGTCACGTACTGTTCGCCGGGGACGTCGGGACGAGGGCTGACGCCGGTGACGTGCAGGATGCCGGATTCGGCGTTCGTGACCGGGCCGCCGCCTTTGCGGGCGCGGAAGTAGTAGGCGAGGGTCGCGGCGAGCGCGCCACCGATCAGCAGTAGGAACACGAACTGCATCAGCATGAGCACCATGCTAGGCGCAGGTCGTCGGGGAGCGGCCGCCCTGAGGTGTCGCGCCGCTATTGGGGCATCAGTTCCGACATGCCGAATTCGGCGCGGCGCAATTGCCAGACGGTGGTGCGCTTGGACTGGGAACGGCCGTTGCCGCGATCGATCAGGGTGCGATTGGCGGTGGTGAAGACCAGCTGCGCACCCTGGGTATTGGTTTCGGGGTTCTGGAACAGCTGGATCAGGCTGTCGGCGGTCTCGGGGGTGAGGTGCGCGTCGATATCGTCGATGGCCAACACGCCGCCGGTGTCCAGGGCGTCCAGCATGGGCGGGAGCAGACGCAGCATGGCGAGGGTGGCGCTGGATTCGTCGGTGATGTCGAAGGCGGTCTCGATGCCTTCGTGGGACAGGCCGAGGCCGACGCCGCGGCGCGCCACCATGCGGGAGTAGAGGGCATCGCGGGCGGCGTACAGGTTGGCCAGTTCGCGTTGCAGCAGGGTGACGGTGATGCCGTGTTCGAGGAACATCTCCTCGGCGTAGTTCGCCGAGATGGTGCAGTTCTCGATTTCCTTTGTGGTGGCGGCGATATCGGTGTCCAGATCGCGCAGGTAGTCGGCGTACATGGGGTCGTCGGTCGGCAGCAGCAGATCGGTGATGCCGAGGTCGGCGGCGCGCAGCAGGGTGAGCAGCCGGACCGCGTGATCGGTGGAGCGGGAGATGTGCGCGCCCACCCGGTGCGCGATCTCGGCGGGATCGGGCTGGCCGCACTGCACTTCGAGCAGCGACTGGAACCAGCGGTAGGCCGGCACCAGGGGTTCGGCGTACAGCTGGCCGGACAGGCTGAGCAGCAAGGCATTCGGGCGCACCAGCGGGACGACCGCGCCCAGACCGTAACGGGTGGCCTCGAACATGGGCCCGATGCGCACCTCGTCACCGGAACGCTCGTACACCACCCGCTTGCGATTGTGCGGATGAGAGTGCAGCCATTCGGCTTTCACATCGGCGTTGTCGAGCTTGAACCCGTAGGTGTACGGGCAGCCCTCGGCCACGAAGTGCGCCACGAATTCCGAAGGGCGATCCGCGAATCCGATGTGCGGGGTGCGGACCGGCCCGGAGTAGGGATCCCACCCGGTGACCGAGTTCAGCACGGCGTCGCGCATCCGGTCCAGGGCGTCGACCAATCCGGTCTTGCCCGTGGCGGCGGCCCCGTACACGGCGGTGACGGGCGTGGCGACCGCCCCGCTACCGCGGGTCAGCCGCAATTCCTGCGGTTCGGCGAGAGATCGATGATTCGTCACCTGAAAACTGCGCAACACAAGCGAAATCATGCCGGTCGGCGCACGGAATTGCGACTCGCCCTTTTCGGTCATGTTCCGCGAGGCGCGGAAACCGGTCGGCAAACCTTGACATGCAACCTAAAGGTTGCCTATTCTCGATTACGCAACCAAAGGGTTGCCTATAGCGATGGTGTGAGGTGCCAGGTGGACGAGGTGTTCAAGGCGCTGGCCGACCCGAATCGGCGCAGACTGCTGGACGCCCTCAACGAACGCAATGGTCAGACCCTGCGCGAACTCTGCACCGGCCTGGCCATGACCAGGCAGGCGGTGAGCAAGCACCTGGCCGTGCTGGAAGCGGCCAACCTGGTCACCACCGTGCGCCGCGGCCGCGAGAAACTGCACTATCTCAATGCCGAACCCGTCAATGCCATCGCCGACCGCTGGATCAATCGATACGACCGAGCGCGGGTACACGCCCTCGCCGACCTCAAATCCGCATTGGAGAGCGCGACCATGAGCGAGGAATTCGTCTACACCACCTACATCCGCACCACCCCCGAGAAGCTGTGGCAGGCCCTGACCGATCCGGCCTTCACCAAGCGCTACTGGGGCGCCACCTTCGAAACCGATTGGCGGCCGGGCTCACCCATGACCTGGGAGCAGCAGGGCTGGGTCAGCAAGGATCCGGAACAGGTGGTCGTCACCGCCGACCCGTACCGCACCCTGTCCTACACCTGGCACACCGTCGATCAGGCGTTCGCCGACCAGTTCGGTTTCAGCGCCGAGGATTTCGCACAGCTGTCCACCGAATCCCGCTCCATCGTCACCTTCGAACTGGAACCGGTGGGGGAGACGGTCAAACTCACCGTGGTGCACAACGGCTTCGACCCGGGCAGCGCCATGCTCGCGGGCATCACCGAAGGCTGGCCCGCCATCCTCTCCAGCCTCAAGACCCTGCTCGAGACCGGAGAGGTGCTGCCCGAACCGGCGGAATGAGTCAGCGCAGCAGGCCGTAGGCCCGGGTCGGCGTGAGACGCACGACGGCCCGGCGGTCGGCCACCATGGCGCGGCGATAGTCGTCCCAGTCCTCGTGCTCGCCGCTGAGCGCCCGGTAGTAGTCGACCAGTTCGTCCACCGTGGCATCGGCGGGATCCTGTGCGACGGGCGAGATCTCGGCCTCGCCCTCCAGCACCACGTACGACCAGAAGTCGTCGCTGCTGATGTTCAGCGCCGCCCAGGGTTCGCGGCGCAGATTGTGATACTTGGCGCGGTCCGCGGTGATGGAGATGCGGACGACCCCGTCCGGGCCGACCCAGTGCAGCACATTGGACAGCTGCGGGCGGGTGTCGCGGCGGATCGTCGCGAGGACGGATTTGGGGTGGGAGCGCGCGAACTCGACGGCCGTCTCCAGGTTCATGTGTGCTGCAACCCGGCCCGCGCGAGGGCTGTTCCCGGACCCGTCGCGCGATCGTGAAAATCTCGGCGATTCATGGCGCGACGTGCGCGAATGTCGCGCAAAGGTGTCGGTGGGCTCGACTAGTGTTCCTGGGGTGAGCGAATCGGGCATGGACATCACCCAGACGGACGGGGACGGGCAGGCCGCCGCGAGCGGGGACCAGCGCGTCGAGTATCAGCGGCTGGCCGAAGAGGTGCGCGACCACCAGTTCCGCTACTACGTGCGGGACGCGCCCATCGTCACCGACGGCGAATTCGACGAGCTGTTCAATCGCCTTCTCGCGCTCGAGGAAGCGCATCCGGACCTACGCACGCCCGATTCCCCGACCCAGGTGGTGGGCGGCGGTTTCACCACCGACTTCCAGCCCGTGGACCATCTGGAACGGATGTACTCGCTGGACAATGTGTTCAGCGAGGACGAGATGCGGCAGTGGATCAGCCGCGTCGAGGCCGAGGCCGGCACCGATATCCACTACGTGTGCGAGGTCAAGATCGACGGCGTCGCGCTGAACCTGGTGTACGAGGACGGGAAGCTGGTGCGCGGCGCCACCCGTGGCGACGGCCGCACCGGCGAGGACGTCACGCTCAATGCCCGCACCATCGAGGACATTCCGCATCAGCTCAGCGCCAGTGCCGACTTCCCGGTGCCGAAACTGCTGGAGGTGCGCGGCGAGGCGTTCATGACGCTGGAGGATTTCGAAGCGCTGAACGCGTCCATCGTCGCGGAAGGCAAACCGCCGTACGCGAATCCGCGCAATACCGCGGCCGGTTCGCTGCGGCAGAAGGATCCGGCGGTGACCGCGCGCCGCCGCCTGCGGATGATCTGCCACGGTTTCGGGCGGCTGGAAGGCTTCAACCCGGAATCGCAGTACGAGGCGTACCGGGCGCTGGCGGCCTGGGGGCTGCCGGTGTCGGCGCACACCGTGCGGGTGCAGGGCGCGGACGCGGTGGTGGATCGGGTCAAGTACTGGGGCGAGCACCGGCACGATATCGAGCACGAGATCGACGGCCAGGTGGTCAAGGTCGACGAGTTCTCGCTGCAACGGCGGCTCGGCGCAACCTCGCGCGCGCCGCGCTGGGCCATCGCGTACAAGTATCCGCCCGAGGAAGCCACCACCAAACTGCTCGACATCCAGGTGAATGTCGGTCGCACCGGCCGGGTTACGCCGTTCGCGGTCATGCAGCCGGTCACCGTCGCGGGCTCCACGGTGGCGATGGCGACCCTGCACAACGCGTCCGAGGTGCGGCGCAAGGGCGTGCTGATCGGCGACACCGTCACCATCCGCAAGGCCGGTGACGTGATTCCCGAAGTGCTCGGCCCCGTGGTGGACGCGCGCACCGGCGCCGAACGCCCCTTCGTCATGCCCACCCACTGCCCCGAATGCGGCACCGAACTCGCCCCCGCCAAGGAAGGCGACGCCGACATCCGCTGCCCGAACCAGCAGTACTGCCCGGCGCAGTTGCGGGAGCGCGTCTTTCACGTCGCCGGCCGCGGCTCCTTCGATATCGAAGCCCTCGGTTACGAGGCCGCCGTCGACCTGCTCAAGTCCGGCGCCATCGGCGACGAAGGCGACCTGTTCTCCCTCGACGAGGACAAACTCCTCACCACCTCCCTCTTCACCAACCAGAAGGGCGAGCTCACCCAGAACGCCCGCCGCCTGCTCCAGAACCTCGAAACCGCCAAGGACCGCCCCCTCTGGCGCGTCCTGGTGGGCCTGTCCATCCGCCACGTCGGCCCCACCGCCGCCCGCGCCCTGGCATCCGCCCTGGGCAGCATGGATGCCATCCGCGCCGCATCCGCCGAGGAACTCGCCGCCGTCGACGGCGTCGGCCCCACCATCGCCGAATCCCTGGCCGAATGGTTCACCGTCCCATGGCATCTCGACATCGTCGACAAATGGGCCGCGGCCGGCGTCCGCATGGAAGACGAACGCGACGAATCCATCGAACGCAACCTCGAAGGCCTCTCCATCGTCGTCACCGGCTCCCTGCAAACCTTCACCCGCGACGGCGCCAAGGAAGCGATCCTCATCCGAGGCGGCAAAGCGGCCGGATCCGTCTCCAAGAAAACAGCTTTCGTAGTGATCGGCGACTCACCCGGCTCCAAAGCCGACAAGGCTGAAGAACTCGGCGTCCCGATCCTGGACGAGGACGGCTTCCGCCTCCTGCTGGAAGGCGGCCCGGAAGCCGTCACACCGGCGTCCGGCGACACCGCCGAGGAATCGAGCGAATAGCCGACCGCGGTCGTTCCACGGGGAATGGGAATGATGGGGGTTTGGTTTTTTTGGCGATGGTCGGAAGTCGGAGGTTGCTGTGGTTCAGGAGTTCGAGATTCGCGCTGCCCGGGCCGAGGAGTTCGCGGCGATCGGGGAGTTGACGGTCGAGGTGTATGTGGGGGAGGGGCACGTTTCGCCGGAGAGTCCGTATGGGGCGGAGCTGGCTGATACCGCTACGCGGGCGGCTGCGGCGGAGGTGCTGGTGGCGGTGCGGGACGGGGTGGTGCTGGGGTCGTTGACGCTGGCGCGGCCGGGGACGCCGTTCGCGGATATCGCGCGGGACGGGGAGCTGGAGTTCCGGATGCTGGCGGTCGCCAAGCAGGCGCGGGGATTGGGGGTCGGGACGGCGCTGGTGCGGAGGGTGGTCGAGACCGGGCGCGCGGAGGGGTTCGACGGTGTCGTGCTGACCACCATGCCGACCATGGCCGATGCCCGGCGGATCTACGATCGGCTGGGCTTCGTCCATGTGCCGGAACGGGATTGGTTCACCATGGCGGGGCTGCCGTTGACGGTGATGCGGCTCGACCTCAGGTGAGGACGCCGTCGATGCAGAGGCTCTGGGTGCGCCAGGTGGGTGCGGGGCGGTCGCCGGCGAAGGCCCATTCGGTGGCGGGGGCGACCGGTTTCCAGAGCAGCAGGCCTTCGGGCAGGCGCTGCACCTGATAGATGTCGTCGGTGCCGGGGACGAGCTGGCTGCCGACGCAGTAGTCGGTGTAGCTGGTGCCGGGTTGTCTTGCGCCGGCGCTGAATCGGCCGGTGGGGTTGGCGGCGGCGCCGGGGTTGGGGACGGTGTTCGCGCGGTCGGTGCGCTGGCCGCTGAACCAGTACGGGGCGCCGTCGCGTTCGCCGCAACGGAATTCGGCGCCGCCCGCGACGACGGTCTGGCCGGGCGCGTATGTCGTTCCCGCCCACAGGCATCCGATGGCGGGGCGAGTCCTGCGCTCCTCGGCTTCGGCGGTGCCCGCGCCCAGCGGTACGCCGACGGCGGCGAGGGCGGCGACGGCCAGCGGGGTGACGGCGCGGCGGGTCAGCACGAGACGGCCTGCGGCTTGCAGACGGCCCAGCCGGTGCCGTCTTCGTTCGGTACCGCGGTCCAGGTGCTGCGGGAGCCGTCATTGCCCATGGAGCGGCTCGCTTCGGGTTGCGGGGTGCGCTGGCTTTCGCGCCGGTTGGCCAGATGCTCGTTCCGCAGTGCGGGATTCGAGTCGAAGTGGTGGAAGCCTTGCGGATCGGTGTGGTGAGCGCCGGTGGTGTCGCCGTTGTAGGGCCGGGGGCCGAAGTTGTTCGCCGCATTGCCGCTTCCGAGATTGCCGTTGCCGAGCGAACTGCCGCCGCGGCCGCCGGTGAGGCTGCCGCCCGAAAGCGATTCCGCCGCCGCGGTTCCGGCGGTGATCACGCCGGCGACAGCCGCCAGCGCGAGGGTTGCGAGGGTGGTGGGTATCCGTTGCATGGGCGTCGTTGCCCTCCGTCCATCTACGTAGCTCAATAGTATTTATCTACTGAGCTCGATAGTAGATGGGCAACGCTGAGAACAGCCTGTGATTCCGGCCAAGCCCCGGTCACAGCCCGAAAAGTGGCGGAAGGCACAACAATTCGGGCCGGTGCGAACGCATCGCACCGGCCCGAAGGAAAGCAGAAAAACTTAGCCGAGAACCGTGGCCACGATCCCTGCCAGGTAACCCAGCCGCGCCACCTCGGACGGCCGGAAGTCGGGCCCGCCGGGGCGGCCCAGCAGCAGCACCTTGCCGGTGTTGCCGAGCGGTGCCGCGGCCAGCTTGGTATCCATATCGCGCCACAATTGCGGCACCCATTCGCTCTCGCCGTCCAGCACGGCCGGCTTCTCGAGGGGCATCCACGGCGCGGACCCGGCCTGGGTGGACGGCGCGCTCTGCGAACCCACCACCCGGTACGCGCCCTGCGGGCCCATATCGATGATGGTCGACCAGCCCACCCGCAGCACCCGCGGCGCACCGTCGACCAGCACCTGCAACCGATCGTCGCGCGCATTGGCGACCTGATCGATGAGCTCGAGCTCGCGGTGCGTGTCGAGGATCCCCGAGTAGGGCCGCAGCGAATCCACCTGCACGTCGTGCAGTGATTCGGCGGCGGTGATCAGGGTGTCGGGCAGCGCGCCCGTCGGCACCTCCACCACGATGTCGTCGATCGCGAAGCCGTCACCGCGCTCGACGACATCCAGCGAGAGGATGTCCGCGCCGACGGAACCCAGTGCGAGCGCAAGGGAACCGAGACTGCCTGGACGATCCGGAAGTTGCACGCGAAGCAGGTATGACACGTGCCTTCCTTTCTTTCCTGTGCGACCGAAACTTTCGGACGGGTACCCGAGGTACGCAATATTTACACCCTCGCGACCCGGTTATCGAATCGAACCGTTTCCTGTGATGCGCACCACTTACTCGTGGGTTGCCCTATCGATACTGCCAGCTCTGCCGACACCTGTCGCGGGCCGCGCGGGCAAGGTCGCTAGGCTGTGACAGGTCGAATCACCAAGCTCTCACCATGTCGAAAGGGGTCTCGCGGTGCCCGCCATCTCCAGGGACGAGGTCGCACACCTCGCCCGGTTGTCCCGGCTCGCCCTCACCGATGACGAACTCGATCTGTACGCCGGTCAGCTGGACTCCATCCTGACCCACGTCGCGCAGATCTCCGAGGTCGCCGCCGAAGACGTCCCCGCCACCGCGTCCCCGAATCCGGCGACCAATGTGACGCGCCCGGACGAGGAACAGCCCTGCCTGACGCCGGAGCAAGCGCTCGCCATGGCGCCCGCCGTCGACGAGCAGCGGTTCCAGGTTCCGCAGATTCTGGGAGAGGGCGAATGAGCGACCTGACACAGCTGTCCGCGGCCGAGCTGGCGGGCAAGATCCATGCGCGCGAGGTGTCCTCGGTCGAGGTGACCGAGGCGCACATCCAGCGCATCGCCGAGGTCGACGGGGAGATCAACGCCTTCCTGCACGTCGCCGGCGAACAGGCCCTGGTGGCCGCCGCCGAGGTGGACCGCGCGATCGCCGCGGGCACGGTGGCCTCGCCGCTGGCCGGTGTTCCCTTGGCGCTCAAGGACGTTTTCACCACCACGGATATGCCGACCACCTGCGGGTCGAAGATCCTCGAGGGCTGGGTGTCGCCGTACGACGCGACGCTGACCACCAAGCTGCGCGAGGCCGGCATCCCGATTCTCGGCAAGACCAATATGGACGAGTTCGCCATGGGGTCCTCCACCGAGAACTCGGCGTACGGGCCGACCCGCAACCCGTGGGACAAGGACCGCATCCCGGGTGGATCGGGTGGCGGTTCCGCCGCCGCGCTGGCCTCCTACCAGGCGCCGCTGGCGATCGGCACCGATACCGGTGGCTCCATCCGCCAGCCCGCCGCCGTCACCGCGACGGTCGGCACCAAGCCCACCTACGGCACCGTGTCCCGGTTCGGTCTGGTCGCCTGCGCGTCCTCGCTGGATCAGGGCGGGCCTTGCGGCCGAACGGTTCTCGACACCGCGCTGCTGCACGAGGTGATCGCCGGATACGACCCGCGCGATTCCACCTCCCGCAACGTGCCGGTCGCCCCGGTCGTGGCCGCGGCCCGCGAAGGCGCGAACGGTGATCTGTCCGGCGTGAAGATCGGCGTGGTGAAGGAGCTGCACTCCGACTCCTACCAGCCGGGCGTGCTCGCCTCCTTCGATGCCGCCGTGGATCAGCTCAAGCAGTTGGGCGCGGAGATCGTCGAGGTGTCCTGCCCCAACTTCGTGCACGCGCTGTCCGCGTACTACCTGGTCATGCCGTCGGAGGTGTCGTCCAACCTGGCGCGCTTCGATGCCATGCGCTACGGGCTGCGGGTCGGCGACGACGGCACCCATTCGGCCGATCAGGTCATGTCGCTCAGCCGTGAGGCCGGGTTCGGGCCGGAGGTCAAGCGCCGCATCATGATCGGCACCTACGCGCTGTCCGCCGGTTACTACGACGCCTACTACGGTCAGGCGCTCAAGGTGCGCACGCTCATCGCGCGCGACTTCGACCGGGCGTACGAGAGCGTCGACGTGCTGATCTCGCCGACCAGCCCGTTCACGCCGTGGAAGCTGGGCGAGAAGGTCGACGATCCGCTGGCCATGTACCTGTCCGACCTGTGCACCCTGCCCACCAACCTGGCCGGGCACTGCGCCATGTCGGTGCCGTCCGGGCTGTCCGCCGACGACGGGCTGCCGGTGGGTCTGCAGATCATGGCCCCGGCGCTGGCCGACGACCGGCTGTACCGGGTCGGCGCGGCCTACGAGGCGGCGCGCGGCGCGATCGCCTGATCGGCAGTACGCGAACGGAATTCGGCTCCCGCCCAGGTATGGGCGGGAGCCGTTTCGCGTTCGGACCTGGATGCCATAGGTTTTGGCGGCCTGACAATCGCTGCGAGGCGCGGGACGCGCCCGGTAGGCTGCACTGGTTCGGAGTGTCGGAGGGGATCGGGGATGTTGCGTCGCGGTGAGCTGTTCGCCGGATACCGGATCGAACGCGAAGTCGGGCGCGGCGGTATGGGTTCGGTGTACGCCGCGCGGCATCCGCGCCTGCCCCGGATGACGGCGTTGAAGCTGCTGCACCCGGAGATGTTCGGGGACAACGACACCCGCGTTCGATTCGAACGTGAGGCCGATGTGGTGGCGCGGCTGGACCATCCGAACATCATCACGGTGTACGACCGGGGCGCGGAGGGCGATCAGCTGTGGATCGCCATGCAGTACGTGGACGGTGAGGACGGCGCCACGCTGGATTGGCGGGCGCTGAGTCCGGAGCGTGCGGTGGAGATCATCATCCAGACCGCGGCGGCGCTGGATTACGCGCACGGCAAAGGCGTGCTGCACCGGGACGTGAAGCCCGCCAATATCCTGCTGTCGCATTCCGCGGGCACCGCGACCGGGTTCAGTGAACGGGTGTTATTGAGCGACTTCGGCATCGCCCGGGTGCTGGACGACACCGCGCATCTGACCCGCACCGGAACCCTCAACGCCACCCTCGCCTACGCCTCGCCGGAACAGCTGTCGGCCGACCCTCTCGACGCGCGCTCGGATCAATACTCGCTGGCGTGCACGCTGTTCCGCTTGCTGACCGGGCGCGGGCCCTACGATGCTCCCAGCATCGCGACCGTGCTGCTGGGCCATATCCAGGGCACGCCGCCGACCGTCGTCTCCTTCCGGCACGATCTGCCGCCCGAACTGGACCGGGTACTGGCGCGGGCGTTGGCGAAGGATCCGCGGGAAAGGTTCACCAGCTGCACCGAATTCGCGGAGGCCGCCTGGGATGCGGTGAACCCGCCCGCCGGGCCGACCGTGGTGACCCGGCGCGAACCGCCGCCCGAGTCGAGCAACGGGTCCGCGCGCTCGCAGCGCGAGATCGTGCACGGGTGCATGCTCGGCGGAGCCGTCGGCGATGCGCTGGGCGCGCCGGTGGAGATGATGCTGCTGCCGAATATCTTGCAGCGCTATGGATCCCGGGGGATGACCGGGAGTGGGGACACCTACAAAGGCAAGATCACCGACGAGACGCAGCTGGCCCTGTTCACCATGGAGGCGCTGATTCGCAGTTCGGTGCGGGCGCGGGCGCGCGGCATCGGCGGGGCGACGGTCGCCATGATCCAGGAGAACCTGCTCGTTTGGCTGCAGGGACAAGGGGTTTCGCTGCCGGAACAGCCGTTCGCGCTGCGCAGCGGGTTGAGCGGATACCCCGAATTGATGAGCTACCGGGGGCCGACGCACGCCACCACCACCGCCATGCAGCGGGCCGCCGAGCGCCGGCAGCCGGGATCGCCGCTGGGGACGCGGGATCGGCCCATCAACGATTCCAAGGGCTGCGCGGGGGTGGTGCGGGCGGCGCCTATCGGATTCCTGCATTCGCTGCCGTCGGCGTTCGAATCAGCCTGTGACGCAGCGGCTCTGACGCACGGCAACCCGAGCGGATGGCTGCCCGCGGGCACTCTGGCCGCCACTGTTTTCGGCCTGTCGCGCGGACTGGATCTGCGCACCTCGCTCAACCATGCGGCCAGTGAACTCGCGCGGCATCGCGATCATCAGGAGACGTCCGAGGCGCTGGCGACCGCCATCCGGCTCGCCGACGCGGCCGCGGGCGCGGGTGGAGTCATGCCCGAGCCCGAGATCCTCGATCCGCTGGGCTTCGGGGTGATCGGCCCGGACGCGCTGGCCATCGCGGTCTGCGCGGCGCTGTGTGCCGAAACCATCGGCGGCACACCGGAACAGATCTTCCGCAACGGAGTACTGCTGGCCGTCAATCACTCCGGGGACAGCGATTCCACGGGAGCCATCTGCGGCAATCTGCTGGGCGCGCGGCTCGGCGTGCAAGCCATTCCCGCCGAATGGCATGCCCGCCTGGACGCCGCGCCGATCATCGACCGCCTCGCCACCGACTTCTGCACCGAATTCGGGCCGAACCCGCCGAGCAATGCCTACGGGGAACCCTCCGACGAGTGGTACGCACGCTATCCCGGGTAAGTCAGCAATCGGGCAGGGCGGTGCCCTGATCGGTCCCGTAGCGGTGACCGTGCCCGGCGGGGGCGTCCAGTGCGCCGAGCAGGTCCGCGGTGGTCTGCACGAAGCTCACCACCGGAAGCCATTGCGGTACCGGCGCATCCGGGCGGGTACCGCTGAGATCCGGTGCCCGCCACAGCAGTGACGGCGACCAATGCACCACCGGATCGGACGCATTCGCGAGAACCGCTGCCCCCGAACGATGCACCGCGTTCGCCGGCGGCCCCGCCCACAGCACCGAGCACGTCCGACGCTCCTGCTCGGCAGCGTCGCCGAAGATCGCATTCCCGCCGACCGCGCCCAGGCTCTGCCCGTACACGTACAACTTCGGCCGCCGCGGCAGCGTCGAAATCCGTTGCTCCACCGCCTCGAACAGGGCCCGCGCCGACTCGGTCGCCGCATTCCGCCCGAACATGAACGTCACCCAGCTCGGCGCGGCCGAATACTGCAATCCGGCCAGCGCCACATCGCCGCCGAACCTCTCCTCCATGCCCTTCGCCGCATCCGAATCGATCCAGCCGGAACCGGTGGGCACCATCAGCACCAGATTCCCCCGCTCGAATCCGCCAGCCCGCTCCAATTCCCGGACCGCCAACTCGACCCGCGCCGGTAGATCCCGCGCCGAATGCAATCCCACATACACCCGCACCCCGGCCCCCGAACCTCCGGCGACGAACCGCCGTCCCTGCGCTCCCAGCTCGGCCCAGCTCGCCGCCGACCCGGGACTCCCCGACCTGGTCGCCGAAACAGGCTGCACCACAGCGGGATCCACGAACGAATCGGCCGCCGCATAAGCCGCCTGCCGCCATTCCACCACCATCGGCACCCCGGCGAACTGCACCCCGAGCAATGTCACCAACCCGATCAAGGCACTCCGTAGTCGGCCCAAACCTCTTACGGCCCAGCGCAGCCCGAACCAGATTCCGACGACGACCCCCACGATCAGCGCCGTGGTCAACGCCCATCGCGCCCAGTATCCGAGCCCGATAGCGCCGACCCCCATCACCTCCCGCAACCGGTTCTGCCAGTACTCCGCATACGCCATCGCCACCCCGATCGCGGCCACCCCTGCTCCGCCCGCCGTCAATCGCAATCCCGGCGACGTTTCCCGCCGACCCCGGAACCGCCGCAACACAACCCGCACGCCCCCGGCTCCCGCCAGCGATAGAACCACCAGCAATGCGGTAACAATGGCCTGCGCCATCGGCGTCCGAGGCAAGAGACCGGGCGCGAGCGAGGCAACCACCCCGGCCGTGACAGCCGCCGTCGTCCCCACCCGAGGCACCCGCGCGGCGACCGACCGTCCGACCTGCCTCCCACGACCGGCACCCCCCGGCATTCCAGCTTGCTTTCGGCCGGAATCCACACGGCGCATGGATATTTCGCCCGCCGCCCCTTCCGGCGCCCGGTCGAGCATGGCGGTATCCGCGTTCAGCGGTGGCATGTGCAACTCCTCTGCTGCGATGGAAGATGTCAGCCGGACGGTCACCGCCGCACCTCCGGCGAGCTACGCCGTGCATTGCGGCGCGCACGCATCCGGCGGGTGAAAACCGTGATGGCCGAAGTGATTCCGGCGAGCAGGAAGGCGATGCCACTCACCTGGAGAATGCGCACGAGCGGGGAAGGGGAGTCGGGTCCGGCGGCGAGCAGCGTCTCGTGCACCGGCACCCCGTAGTCCTGCCGGATCGAATTCAGATCCACGGCCGCGGTGGCGATACTGGCCATCACCTGGCACTGCGTGCGAGCCAGCGTCTCGGTGCGGGCCGCACACGCGGCGTGCATGCGCTGTTCCAATGCGGCATCGAGACTCTGACGCGCCCACGGCCCCAGCGGTTGACCGTGATCGCCCGCGTAACGGAGCAGGTCGTACCCGAGGTCGTGCGCCTTGCACGCCAGATCGAACTCGGCGGGCAGCGGGACCGGCGACGAGCAGTCACCGTTCGGGTTGACCAGAATGCCGTCCGACAGCACGGGGCGGTATCCGGCGGAGATGGCGAAGTCGGCGGGAATGAGCGCCGGATCCTGTTGTCCCACCGTCGATTCCACGGCCAGGCGCGCTCCGAGACTCTCCGGCAGCGCCGGTGTGGCCGACGCGGCGCTCGCGGCCGGTGCGAACACCACCGCGACCGACGCGACCAGCAGTGCGGCTCCGGCCAGCAGCCCGGCGCGACGGCCGGTGGAGCCGGGCGCCGCGGAATCGTCGGCGGCTGCCGTAATGGAAGGATCGTGGGGCGTGCGGGCCTGGCTGGACGGGAACGCTCTCATGGCTCAGAACGCTAGGAATCGGCCGCCGACCTGGGCCTCACGCCCGCGAACCGTTCCCGTCTGGCCGGAACGGGGGAGAGGCGGACCGGACTGATACTCCGGTATGGGGTGGGAGATCGCCCGGGGGTATGACGTGGCACCGGCCCCGGTTCTCTACCGTCGATGGCATGGTCGGTGATGCGGTCGGGCGAGTACGTCCGAAATCAGGTCGGATGTGGTTCGACGCCGTCACGGTGTTCGTGGCATTGGTGTTCATCGCGGTGGCATGGCCCACCCTGCAGGTGACGCACAAGGTGCCGGCCGCCGCCATGCCGTTCATCGCCGGGTTCGCGGCGTTCCCGATCCTGCTGGTGCGCGTCAATCCGGCGCTGGGGTGGGCGGTATCGGCCGGGTCGGCGCTGCTGATCTCGGTGGCGGTGCCGCATCAACCGGGCAACTCCATCCCCTTCCAAGTGGTGCACATCCTGTCGTTGTTCGCGCTGGTGTTCGCGGTCGCGGTGCGGTCGCCGATCCGGATCGTCGGCGTGGTGTGGATCGCCACGTCACTGCTGTTCGCCACCACCATGGCGAACAGTGGCGACAGCTTCGCCGACGCCGGCTTCGGCTGGCCCATCGCCATCACCGGGCTGGTGATCTTCGGCCTGCTCATCCGCTGGGTCGTGGTGCAACGGCAAGCCCTGATGAAGTCCGCGGAAGAAACCGAGCTGGAGCGCGCCCGCCGAGCCATCCTCGAGGAGAAAGCTCGCATCGCCCGCGACCTGCACGACGTCGTAGCCCATCACATGTCGATGGTGGTGGTGCAGGCGCAAACCGCCCCGTACCGGATCACCGGGCTGTCCCCGGAAGCACAAGCCGAATTCGAATCGATCGGCACCGGGGCGCGGGCGGCATTGAACGAGATCCGCGGCTTGCTGGGCGTACTGCGCAGCGACGGGCAACTCCCAGAACACGCCCCGCAACCGAGGGCCGCCGACATACAAGGGCTGCTCGAAGGCGCGTTGCGAGCAGGCGTTCCCATCACGTGGAAGATCGACGGAAATCTGGCGGAAGTGCCGGAGACGACCGGATTGGCGGCGTACCGCATCGTCCAAGAGTCGCTGGCGAACGCTTCTCGCCACGCTGCCGGCGCGCCGGTGCGCGTGCACATCGCCCAAGCCGCCGCCCTCATCTTGACGGTCGCCAACGACCGACCGCTCACGGTGGCGGACCCGTCCGCGACCCCCGGCAGCGGCATCGCCGGTATGCGTTCCCGGGCGGAGGCGGTCGGTGGCACCTTGTACGCGGGCGCCCGCCCGGATGGTGGCTTCGACGTGCGAGCTGAACTGCCACTGTTGGTCGCCGCACCGGTTTCGGCCCCATAACCTGGAGTTTTGCTCCACTTTCCGGCCCTCCTCGTCGGTTTCCCGACCGGAACGCCCCCGAAGTGGAGCAAAACTCCAACCCTCCCCGTGCGCGAAGTTGCTCCGCCCACCCGTATCCACCCTCCGGCGTGGCAAACTCGGTGGCGTGCGTGAGGTGGGACTGTGGCGATAACGGTGTTGATCGCCGACGACCAGGCGATGGTGCGAGCGGGCTTCGGGGCGCTGCTGGGCGCGCAACCCGATATCAGCGTCGTCGGTGACGCTCCGGACGGCAAAATCGCTGTGGCGGAAGCGAAGCGACTGCGGCCGGATGTGGTGCTCATGGATGTGCGCATGCCGGAGATGAACGGATTGGACGCGGCGCGCGCCATTCTCGGCGCCGGTATGGATCCGCCGGTACGAGTGCTCATGTTGACGACCTTCGATATCGACGACTACGTGTACGAGGCGTTGACGATCGGCGCGAGCGGGTTCCTGCTCAAAGACGCGCCGGCGGAGGAGTTGGTGCGCGCCGTGCGAGTGGTCGCGGCCGGAGACGCCTTGCTGGCGCCTACCGTGACGCGGCGGCTCATCGAAGACGTGACGCGTCGCCGGACGCGCCGGAATCCCGCTCCCGCGCTGTCGGTGCTCACGCCACGCGAGCGTGAAGTGCTGGAATTGGTGGCACGCGGCATGTCGAACGCGGAAATCGCCGAAAGTCTTTTCGTGGCAGAACAGACGGTGAAAACGCATGTCTCCAAAGTGTTCGCGAAGCTGAATTTGCGGGACCGGGCGCAAGCCGTGGTGCTCGCCTACGAATCAGGTCTGGTGACGCCGGGCTGACCCGGCTGACCAGTGTGAAAACGAGTAGGCTCACGGACTTGTACGTCACCGGAAGGGGGTCGTCGAAGTGCTGAACAGCGGGGACGTGTTCGCCGGTTTCCGCATCGAACGGCTGCTCGGACAGGGCGGAATGGGATCGGTGTATCTCGCCCGGCATCCCCGGTTGGGCAAGCTCACCGCGCTCAAGCTGCTGAACCGGGAATTGTACGCGGACAGGGAGATCCGCACGCGCTTCGAACGCGAAGCCGAGATGGTCGCGCAGCTCGATCATCCGAATATCGTCGAGGTGTACGACCGCGGGACCGAGGACGCGCAGCTGTGGATCTCCATGCAGTACGTGGACGGCGTCGACGCCGCCGGCGTGGATGTCACCCAGTTGCCGCCGGAACGCGCCGTGCAGATCATCGAAGGCGTCGCCTCCGCACTCGATTACGCGCACAGCCGCGGCGTGCTGCACCGGGATGTCAAGCCCGCCAACATCATTCTGGCGCGCGCGGTGGCCGGGCACGGTGAACGCGTCTTCCTCACCGACTTCGGCATCGCCCGCCTGCGCGAGGATTCCACCCACCTCACTCAGGCCGGTATGTTCACCGCCACGCTGGCGTACGCCTCGCCCGAACAGATGACGGGCCAGCACCTCGACCACACCACCGACCAGTACTCCCTGGGCTGTGCGCTCTACTGGCTGCTGATCGGCATCGGCCCCTTCGACTCCCCCCACCCCGCCGAACTGATCCGCGGCCACCTGCAACTCCTGCCGCCGCCCGTCAGCCTCCGCCGCCCCGGACTGTCACCCGCCATGGACGCCGTCATCACCAAAGCCATGGCCAAACGCCCCATCGACCGCTTCCCCTCCTGCACCGATTTCGCCAAGGCCGCCCGCCGCGCCTTGACCGCCCCGCTCCGTCAAATCCCCACGCCGCCGGTGCAATCCGGTCCGATCCATCGCCCCTACCCCCAGAACGCCGCCCAGCCGGCCCCGCCCGGCTACGTGCCCCAGGCTCCGGCCTACCCGGCTCCACTTCCGGGCTATCAGGGCCCGCCGGCCGCGCCCCCGCCGAACTACCCGGCACCGCCCGCGCCCCAGGGATACCCTGCCGCGCCGAGTGCGCCACCGGCACAGGGTCATCCGGTGCCCGGACAGGTGCCGCCCCAAGGACCTCCGGGAGCCGGCCCGCAGGTTGCGCCGCCGGGTCAGCCGAGTTCTGGGGAGCCGCTGGGTTACCCGGGCGCCGGTGCGCCCGCCGCGTATCCACCCCCCGTGTATTCGCCTTCGCCGCAGGCGTATCCGGCCGCGCCGGCTCAGCCGGGCTCGCTGCCACGACCGGAGGCGACGGAATCGATGTCCGACGAGTTGTCCCGGCAGCGCACCGACTTGCTGCCGCAACCGGTGGCACCCGCCGCTCAGCAGGTCGCGATGGCCGAGCCGGTGGACGCCACCGAGATGCCGGTGACCGCTCAGGCTCAGTCCGAGCGCACCACCATGACCCACACCGTCGCGGTACCGGTCCGCGCGGACGGTTCACGTTCCCAGCCGGAGTCCCGCCCGGAAGCCGCGGCGTCGTCCGAGGAATCGGCGGCGGGGTCGAAGGGCTCGGATCTCGGTGCGGCGTCTGACTCGAGCGGCTCGGCGTTCGAGGCGGCGGCTCGGGTCGCGGCTGAGCCGGGCCGGCATCGAGCTTCGAGTGCGGAGGCGTTCGTCGGGGATCGAGTATCGGAAATGGTGCGCCATCCGGAATCCGGTGCGTTCATTCCCGAGCGGGAGCGTGCCAAGCATGACGCGGGCGGCCGATCCACAGGCGGGGCGGCCGCGGTGCCGCCGCTGCGGCCGGCCCGGAACGACCCGGCCGCAACGACTTTGCCGGAGGCCCGGACCGTCGAGGCGCCCGCCGACGCCGCACCCGCCGAAGACGACGGCGGTGGCGATGGGAACCCGGGGTCGAACGACGGCGCCGATTCGACGGCTCCGGGGCGAGCCGATATCGCTGCGGCGGAGGAGGCTTCCCCGGATACGGCGGCGAGCGGGCCGGAGTCGGCGGCCGTTCCGCAGGAACCGGTCGACGGCGAGGGCGCCGATCCCACCGAACCCTCGGCTCCGGCCCCGCCCGGCGGAGCGGATTCCGGTGTGGGCGAAGAGCTTCCGGCAAGCGCCGGACCGGCTGCCGATCCCGGTGCGGTGGATGCCGGCCTGACGCAGGGTTCGGAGGGGTTGACGGTTTCGCAGCGGGTGCCGTTGCCGGCGGAAGCGGGGTTCCCGCGGTACCCGGAGCAGTTGCCGCCGAATGTGTTCGGGCCGAATACCGGGCAATTCCCGCCGATTTCGATGCCGCCGCCGCAGCGGCCGGAGCGATTGGAGCGGTCTCAGGTGGCGGCGCTGGTGGTGCTGGGTGTGGCGTTGGTGGTGCTGGTAGTGCTGCTGGCGGTGGTGGTGCTGGTGGTGGGCGGGTAGCCGGCGGTCACGGGCTCGCGCGGTGGTCGAGCACCATCAGCCCTTGCTCGACCAGGATCTGCCGGGCGCGGCGGCGGATTCGGCAGTTGTCGACGGTGCAGCATCTATGGATCTGCATGGCTTCGTGAGCTTGCGACAGGGTCAGGTCGCCGGGTTCTACGGTGCAATCGAACAGATACATCATGGTGTCCGCCGGATCAGCGCAGGGGGGGAGGCAAATTCGCGGTCCGGCGCTGGCTGTCGGCGGGCGGCGGGCGTAACACCGGGCCTGTGAGAAAGCGTATCGAGGTTTGTGTGCGCGCACGGCGGTATGGGTTGGCTCGCCTGGATATTCGCGTGTGAATAGCCAAATTATTCACCGACCGGTCGGCCCGCAATGCCGGAATTATTGCGCGAATACGCGGAGTGGGTGCGCCCGGCTCGGGGACGAGTGGGTCCAGAGGTATCGGGGCTCCGGCTCTCACCGGGCGCGACTCCAGTCCAGCACCGCGCCGGCGCACCGGCGGCCGAAACCCGCACGCCGTAAAAACTTTCCGAAACCTCCAGGTCAGCATTCATATTGCATGGGAGCATCGTTCACAGCGACCGAAAACCGCCTTCGTGGGGGAGAGTTCGATGTCCGACCATGGTTCCACCCTGCCGCGCCGCCAACTGGGGCGATATCTGCGCGAGGGCCGAATGCAATGCAATATGACGATCGCCGAAGCGGCCGGCTTGATGGAATGGAGTGAATCGAAACTCCAGCGCCTGGAAACCGGTAATTCGGAGAAGATCCGGGTGCTCGATATCCGGGAACTGTGCCGTATCTACGACTTCGACGACGAGTTCACCACCGCTCTGGCGGGCCTCGCGCAACAGGCGAGCGTCAAGTCCTGGTGGCACGAATACGAGGATCTGGTGCCCGACGGCTTCAATGTCTATGTCGGCCTGGAGGCTTCGGCCCGCGCGCTGATCACCTACCAGCCCGATCTGATCCCCGGCCTGCTGCAGACCGCCGACTACGCCCGCGTCCTGATCGGCGATTACTGGCCGGATGCCGAACCCGACGCCCTGGACCGCCGGGTCCAGCTCAAGCTGCGCCGCCAATCCCTCTTGACCCGCAAACGCACTCCCGCCACCTTCGACCTGGTGGTGCACGAAACCGCTCTTCGCAGGCTGGTCGGCAGTCCGCGCATCATGTCCGCGCAACTCCGCCGCGTGGCGGACCTGTCGACCCTGCCGACGATCGCTGTTCGTGTACTACCCTTCTCCGCGGGCGTCCCGACCGGACATACGGTCGGACCCTTCGTGATTCTGGATTTCGGCCGGGACACCGTCGGCAAACCGGTCGAACCGACCGTGGTGTACCTGGAGAACTTCCTGGGCGACCTGTATCTGGAAAAGCAGGCGTCGGTGGACCGCTATCTCGAGGCATACCGGGCTCTCCAGCGCAGCGCCCTGGACGAGTCCGCCAGCAGAGACCTCCTACGAAAGGCAGCGAAGGAGTACGCGACGTGAACGTCGACCCCGCCGGCGCCCGGTGGTTCAAAAGCGCCCACAGCACCGGCGCCAAGGAATGCGTCGAAATAGCATTCCTCACCACCGGTGTAGGCATCCGCGACAGTAAAAACCCCACCGGCCCGTGCCTGCACTTCGCCCCCGCCGAATGGGATCGCTTCACCACCGCCGTAGCAGCGGGCGCTTTCGACCGGTAATCAGGAATCGGCGGCGAGTACGGGTTCGGCCGGAACTCCTTCGGGCTGTTTGGGTGCGGCGGGCACCCAGCCGCGCAGCGGTTGCACCACCGCGCCGTAGAAGGCGTCGGTCGCGGTTTTCACGCTCGCGACGAAACCGGCCGCGGTGCCGGATCGGCCCTTGGCCATCGGAAAAGACTGTTCCAGCGCGAAAGACACGATTTCGCCGGCCCGCCCGGCGGTCAGCAGCTTGGGGTCGGTGCGCGCCACGGACAGATGCTCGCAGGCCTCGTTGCCGCGTTCGGAGAACACCACTTCCACCCGTACCTCGCCGGGCGCCTGTTCCAGTTGCTTGAGCAGCCAGGACAATCGGCGCGCGGAGGTGCCTTCGTTCGGCGCGTCCAGGGTGGTGCGGCAGCGGATCGTATTGGTGCGCACGTCCGCGACCACGGTCAGATCACCCGCCGTATCGGGAATCCGCAGCACCGCCTCGAAACTGCCGTCCGCGGCCAGCCGTTCGGCGACGGCGGCATTGCGGGCGGCGGGATCGCTGCGGAACTTGCGCGGCAGCACATGATTGACGGTCACCCCGAGCTCGGCCGTCACCCGCAACGCGAGATGCCGGGCCAGCGAGATCCAGGTATCGGCCACCGCCAGGGCCTTCTGATCCCCGGCGCGCAGCGTGCCCGCGGTGACCGCGTCCCGCACCGCGACCCAGTGCCGGCCCATATCGGCGAATTCGGTGGCGCCCGATCTGGGATGGTCGAGGTAGCGCAGGAACTCGCTCAAGACCCAGGCTTGCAGATCGTCCTCGATGCCGCCGTGCGAGAGCAGCATCCGGGCTTCGTGCGCGACCTCCGCCCAGGACAGATGCCGCAGTGCGACTTTGGTGAGTTTGCGCCGGTCGACCTCCACCGGCAGTTCCCCGGGCCCGGCCGGAATATCGTTCGACAGGCTGACCACCACGTCGTACTTCTTCCGCCGGGCCACGTCGAGGTAGTTCTCCAGCTGGTCCTTGCGGAGCTTGCCGTTCCCGGTCTTGACCTCCAACAGCCCGGTCCAGGTCCGGCTGCCTCGCACCACCTTCAGCACGCCGTCGGGAATGACCTTGGAATCGCCGCGCTCGTATTGGACTTCGACGTAGCCCTCGAAAGCCCCCGCCGGAGCGCCCATTCGAGCGCACAGGGCGCGGGCGAACGGTTTGACCGCCTGCATGGTGGCGATCAGCGCCGAGGTGGCCCGCCGCTCCTGCTCCTCGCCGGCGCCGACCCCGATGACCGAGAACAGCCGCGCGGTCTGCCAGCCGTCGTGCTCGGCGAACTTGAACTCGATCGGCTTGGCCTTCTTGACCACCTTCTTGGTGGTCCGGACGCCACGCGTGCGCGGCGCGGGCGCGACCGGTGCGGCCTGGCCCTGCGGCGCGGGCTCCACCGGCGCGACGATCTCCGGGCTCGCCGCCGCCGTGTCGTCGTCGATGGACACGCCGAAATCCTTGGCCAGGCCGGCCAATCCGGTGTCCCAGCCCTGCCCGACCGCGCGCACCTTCCATTCCTCGCCGCGGCGGTAGACGTCGCCGAAATGGAAGGCCGATTCACTGGTGGCATCGGCGGTCAGGTATTCGGCCAGCGACTGCCCGGCGCCGTCCACCACCCGGAACGCGATCTTGCCCAGATCCCCGAAGCTCCCGGCGCTCAGACTCCCCACCAGCGCGATGGTGTGCACATCCGCCGGCACCGCCGACAGGTCGATCGAGATCCGGGTCTGCGCGCCTTCCTCGATCACGCTGGTGCCCAGAATCCGTACCGAGCCGTCCGCCGATTCCGGCTGGTTGTAGAAGACCAGGTCGTTGTCGGACCGCACTTTTCGATCGGCGCCCAGCAATAACGCCGATGCGTCGACCTCGATCTCCGATTCGGTCCATCCCACCACCACGTCGATGCGGACCACATCGTCCGGCAATGGAATGTTCTGCCCTTTGGACAGCATCGGAGAATTCACGTTCGCACCCTTCCGTATCGGCCGATCACATGCACCGGCAAATACGGGTACGGACTGTTCCCCCGCGCTGTTCGGCACCCCCGGTGATGTCGAATCACACTACGATGCAGTGCCTTTGGTTTGCGGGCTCAGGAATTTTTATGGCACAAAATGTCCTGGAGTTCGCTCAGCAGTCTGGTTTTGGGGCGGGCGCCGACAAGGGTGCGGATGGGCTCCCCGTGCTGGAAGACGATGAGGGTCGGCATCGACAGGATCCGGTATTTGCTCGCGGTGAGCGGGTTCTGATCGACATCGAGTTTCCGGATGGTCAGGCAGTCCGCGTGCTCCTGCGCGAGGGCGGCGAGCACCGGGGCGATCATCCGGCACGGCGGGCACCAGGTGGCCCAGAAGTCGACGAGGACGGGGCCGGGGTGGGCGAGGACTTCGCGGGTGAAGGATTCGTCGGTGACCGGGGTGATTTCGGCGGGGCGGGTGGCGTGCTCGGTGTGCATGTGATCGACGGTAAACATTGTCCTCGGGGACAAGGCAAGGGTGAATCGAGGGGAACGAGAATCGGCCCCCGCATTCGATGCGGGGGCCGATTTGTCGTAATTGTCTTGTGGGCCAGCCACGCTCAGCCGAAGAAGGCCGCCGCCTCGCGGTAGCGGTCGGCGGGGACCAGTTTCAGTTGCTTGGTGGCCTCGGAGAGGGGGACCAGCGCAACGTCGTTGCCGTGCAGCGCGACCATTTGGCCGAAGTTGCCGGCGTGAACGGCCTCGGCGGCGTGGACGCCGAAGCGGGTGGCGAGCACGCGGTCGTAGGGGGTCGGCGTTCCGCCGCGCTGCACGTGGCCGAGCACCGTCACGCGGACCTCCTTGCCGATACGGCGTTCGATCTCGGGAGCCAGCTGCTGGGCGACGCCCGTGAAGCGGACGTGGCCGAATTCGTCGATGCCGCCGTCGCGCAGGGTCATGGAGGCGGGGTCGGGGTGGGCGCCTTCGGCGACGACACAGATGAAGTGCGAATCTCCGCGCTGGAAGCGGCGTTTCACCATGGCGCAGACCTCGTCCACATCGAACGGGACCTCGGGGACCAGGGTGAGGTGGGCGCCGGAGGCGATACCGGAATTGATGGCGATCCAGCCCGCGTGCCGGCCCATGACCTCCACCAGCATGACGCGCTGATGGGATTCCGCCGTGGTGTGCAGCCGGTCGATGGCCTCGGTGGCGATGGCGACCGCGGTGTCGTGGCCGAAGGTGGTGTCGGTGCAGTCGATGTCGTTGTCGATGGTCTTGGGCACGCCCACCACCGGCACGCCCTCGTCGGCCAGCCAGGACGCCGCGGTCAGGGTGCCTTCGCCGCCGATCGGGATGAGCGCGTCGATGCCGTTGTCGTCGAGGGTCTGCTTGATCCGGGGCAGCCCGGCGCGCAGCACGTCGGGATTGGTGCGCGCGGTGCCGAGAATGGTCCCGCCCTTGGTGAGCAGGCGGTCGGTGCGGTCGTTGTTCAGGATCTGGATCTTGCGATCCTCGAGTAGCCCGCGCCACCCGTCCTGGAACCCGACGATCGCATCCCCCCAGCGCCCGTTCGCGGTCCGAACGACGGCCCGAATCACCGCGTTCAGCCCTGGGCAGTCTCCGCCTCCGGTCAAGACTCCGATGCGCATGGCCCCCATCATGCCCGAACCCGCGCGTTCGCGGGCCGCGCCCCCGGAGCTAGTGGGCGCAGTGGCCGCCGCGCAGTTCCTCCAGATGCCCGTTGATCAGCGCGGCCACCTTGGTGAGCATGGCGGTGCCGTCGTCGAAGGACCCGGAATTGGGCTGCGCGGCAACGGCGATGGCCAATTCGCCGCCTTCCACCGGAATGAGCCCGAATTGCCGGACCAGGTAACTTCCGGAGGTATCGGGCCCCCACCCGCCCTTGAATTCCGCATTGTCCAGATTGCCCAATCCCCAGCGCTGCCCGGAGCTGATCTTCCCCATCAGCGAGGTGACCGCGTCCGATTCGGGCAGGCAGGGCAGCCGGGACGCGAATTTCAGCTGATCCGACAGCGACCAGTCGGCCTGCCCGAACGCCGAGTAATCCGACCGGATGCGCACCGACGGCACCTTGGTGGTGGCGTCCCCGCCCTCGCGCAATACCGCCTGCACCGTCTGGGCCGCGGTATCCGCGCCGCCGAGCGACTGCCACAGCGTATCCGCGGCCGTATTGTCCGAATAGGTGATGGCATTGGCCGCCGCCCCGGTATATCCGGAGTTGGCGCGCAGCGCCGCCAGCGTGAGCGGTACCTTCATGGTCGACCAGGCCGGCCCCGTGGTCCAATCGCCCAGGGCGACTACGCGATCCCCGCCGACCGGCATCAGCGCCAGTCCCACCTTGCCGCTCAGCGTCGGCTTCAGATCATTGAGGAAGTCCCAGGCCAGACTGCCGGGCACGGCCGCGACCAGCGGTGCGGCGGCGCCGCTCGTCCCCGCCACCGAGGTGGTTTCCGGCACCAGTACCGGCTTGCTGGCGCAGCCGGTCAGCACACCCGTCAGCAGTGCCGCCGCACCGCCCGCGACCAGGCGCGTCCATAATCGCCGCGTGGTGTGCGCAAACGCTCCGTCCACCCCGTCACCTCCATTTTCCCGGATACCGGTAAGTCCCTGTTCCTAGCGGACACACCTAAACCCGTCAATCGCAAGGGATTGTTCTGGGTTGCGGCGACCGGGTCAAACGCGGTGCGTAATGCCGCTTTTGACGGCCGTCCCCCCGAGTCGGCGTGTGCGTCCCGGTATTTCATGGACGCGCACGCCGATCTTGTTAATGGCCACCGCCCCTACGGTGACCGCCGGGCCCGCGGTCAGTGACCGCAGTGCCCGCTGCGTAGGTCGGACAGGTGATCGCCGAGCAGTACGGCCATCTTGTCCATCATGTCGGTCGCGTCGTCGAAGCTGCCGGATTCCGGTTCCGCCGCCATGGCCACCGCGATCGGCCCGGCCAGCGTGGGCACCAGCCCGAACTGACGCACCGTGTACTTGCCGGTGTAGTCGTCGGGTCCCCAGCCGCCCTTGAATTCCGCGCCGATCAGCTTGCCCAGGCCCCAGCTCTGGCTCGGCGTGATCTCGCTCATCAGCGAGATGACCGAATTGGCGCGCGGCAGGCAGGGCAGATTGGCCGCGAACTTCACCTGATCGGTGAGCGACCACTCGGTCGCGCCGAAGGCCAGCAGATCATCGGAATCCAGTGCGGCGAGCCGGGTGTGGCGCGCGGCCACATCGGTGGTGGCGTCCCCGGCCTCGCGCAGCACCGATTCCACGGCCTCGGCGGCCTGGGTGCCGGTGCCGAGCGAGTTCCAGAGCTCCTGCGCCGCATCATTGTCCGAATAGGTGATGGCCGCCTCGGCGATGGACCGCATACCGTCCGGATCGTGGCGCAGCGCCGCCAGCGCCAGCGGCACCTTGATGGTGGACCAGGCGATGCCGCTGCTCCAATTGCCCAGCAGCGTCACCTCGCCGCCGCCGACCGGCATGATCGCCATTCCGATCCGACCGTCCAGCCCGGACTGCAACTCCGAGAAATCCGCCGTGAAGCCAATGGATTTCGGCAAACCGAACAGGTCGGGCAGTTCGGGCGCGATCATGGACAGGCCGGTGGGCGAATCCGCCGCTAACACCGGCACCACGGGCACCGGTTCGGCCGCCGGTGCGCCCGAGGAGGTCTTCACCTGCACGCTGCACGCCGTCACCGCGAACAGCGTCGCCACGGCAAAACATCGAGCAATGGCCTTGCGACAGGCCGCATTAGGATCAGTAGACATACACCACCGCGTTCTCGCCACCGATGCACGTGACCAATTTCCCGGCGGCCGTGCAGTTCATCGTGTACGCCCGGCCGGTAACCGGGCTGACCGCGACCACATTACTTGCCGATCCGCCCTGGCTCCCAGTTGCGGCGGCATAGGCCCGGCGCACCTCCTCCGCGAAAGGACAACTGGTGACCGTGGATCCGGTCGCGGAGGTGGTGAAGCCGTTGGTCGAGGGATAAACGGGCGAGCACGGCGAAGCGCCCACCGGCAGCTGCACCGTGGTGGCCGCCGGGGACGTGGTCGTGGTCCCGCCCTTGGTCTGGGACGGCATGTTCACCGTGCCTGGATTCTGTTGTGTCGCAGTCGCATCAGCCGCATTATTCGATGGTTCGTTGCGGGAGCCGTCGAGGACTTGCCAGCCGATCGCACCCGCGATGGCGGCCGCCGCGATGGTCAGCACGCCGATCGAGATGGGCACCGCCGCCGACTTGCGCGGCCGGTAGGCCGAGCGCGGCGGGGCGGGATCGACGCGCGGATGCTCCGAGGTCGGGTACAGCGACGGGTCGGGCGCGGGCGCGTACGGGAATTCCCGCTGCTGATGGCCCCAGACCGGCTGCTGCGGCTGCGCGTCGGCGGGCAGCGGCGTGTAGTGGAAATCACTGACCCGCACCACGGTCGGATCCGCGGGCACGATGACCGGCAGGTCGGAGGTGGCGGGGTGTTCGTCGGCTTCGGCGGCGGGGAAGCTGCCGGTGACGTACGCCCGGAAAGTCCCGGTATTGGGTTGCCGCACGGTGGGATCCGAGTTCTGCACGGGCGCGTTCGGCGTGCCCGGTCCGCCGACGGGCGCGAAACCCGATCCGGTCGGCGGCAGCGTGCGCCCCTGCGGCAGGATCTCGGTGGGCGGGGCGGGAACCGCGGTGCCGGCCAAGGCCATCCGCGCCGCGCGGGCGAATTCCCCGGCGGTCAGGAAGCGCGTGTTCGGATCCTTGGCGAGCGCCCGCGCCACCACTGAATCCAGAGCGGTCGGTATTCCAGGCAATTGGGTACTGGGCCGTGGTGGCGGATCCGAAAGATGCGCCCGGATCAGCACGCTCATATTGTCCGCCGGGAACGGCTTGGTCCCCGTGAGGCATTCGTGCAGCACGCACCCCAGCGAGTAGATGTCCGCCCGCCCGGTCACCGGCCCCGCGTCGAACCGCTCGGGCGCCATATAGGCGTAGGACCCGACCGCGGTCCCGGTCATGGTGAGGGTGGTGTCCCCTTCGGCCCGCGCGATGCCGAAATCGGCCAGATATGCGAAATCCGCATCAGTGACAAGAATATTGGCGGGTTTCACATCCCGGTGCACCAGCCCGGAGTAGTGCGCGGCGTCCAGCGCCGCCGCGATCTGCTCCACGATCGCGACCGCGCGCAGCGGCGACATCGGCCCCTGATAGTCCAGCAGCGAGCGCAGATCCTGTCCGCGCACCAGCCGCATATCGATGTAGAGCACACCGTCGATCTCGCCCCAGTCGTGGATCGGGATGATGTGCGGTTCGGCCAGGCGCGCCGCGGCCTGCGATTCGCGACGGAAACGTTCCTGGTAGGAGGGGTCTTTCGCGAGATCCGACGGCAGCAGTTTGAGCGCTACCACCCGGTCCTTGACCGTGTCGTAGGCCTCGTAGACCTCCCCCATGCCGCCCCTGCCCAGCAGCGAGCGCAGCTCGTACGGCCCGAAACTGCCGCCGGCCCGCGATGGCGGTGCATCCACCCCGTCAAACCTCCAACTCTCGGTCGGGTCGCGACGAAGGTGTCCGCGGCCCGCCCCTATGGACTGGATTCTCCGGGTGCGACCACGCCGTGGTCAAACGCAAAGACGATCGCCGCGGCCCGGTCCCGTAACCCGAGCTTTCCGAAGATATGTCCCACATGGCTCTTGACCGTTACTTCGGAGATGCCCAGACTGCGCGCGATCTCGGAATTCACGCGTCCCCGGCCGATGAGTTCGAGCACTTCGAGTTCGCGCACGGTCAGTTCCGATAGGCGGGACTTGCTGGGCGCCGCGGGCGCCGGTACCGACCGGTATGCGGTGAGCACGCGCGGGGTGACCGACGGATCGAGCCAGGACCCGCCGCCCGCGACCGTGCGCACGGCGCGGATCAGATCCTCGGCGGGGGAGTCCTTGAGAATGAAGCCCGCCGCCCCCGCCCGCAGTGCCCCCGAAAGCAGCTGGTCGTCATCGAAAGTGGTGAGCACCAGCACCGGCGGCGCGTCCGGGAAGGCCCGCAGCGTGCGCGTCGCCTCGATCCCGCCGATGCGTTTCATGCGCAGATCCATCAGCACCACGTCCGGCCGGTGCGCGGCGAGCGCGGCCGGCACCTCGTCCCCGTCCGCGCATTCGCTCACCACGAAACCGTCACGGCGGCGCAGGATTCGGCGCAATCCGCCCCGGACCAGTTCCTGATCGTCGACCACCAGTACGTCGACGAGTTCCTCGTCGGGGCGCTCGGTCACATGCTCTCCTGCGGCTGGCCCGGTCCGGCCGGGTCGGTCTGGGTCTTACGGGTCATGTTGTGCAGCATGGTGCGCAGCGAATCCTCGGCCTGGGTGGCGATACAGGACAGCTGCCCGGGCATCGGGATGCGGGCGTACACCCGCCAGCCGTCGTCGGCCGGCCCGGCCTGCAGATCGCCGCCGAGCAGGGCGGTGCGCTGGCGCATGCCGTCGATGCCCATGCCGCGGCCCGGGCGCACCGCCGCGCCGGCCGGCAGCGTATTGCCGATCTCGACGGTGATGTCCTTGGCGCACAGCGCGATTCGCAGCCGCGCCGACGCGCCCGGGGCGTGCTTGGCGATATTGGCGAGGGATTCCTGGCAGATCCGGTACAGCGCCAGGCCCATGCCCGCCGACACCGCCGAGCTGTCGCCGCTCATCCGGTAGTCGACCTCCATGCCCGCGCGCACGAAATCGGCCACCAGTTCGGCGATATCGTCCAGTCCGGGTTCGGGTTTGTGCAGCGTGGGCCGCTGGTCGAGCAGGCCGACCGTGCGCCGGATATCGGCCATGGCCTGCCGCCCCAGCCGTTCGGCATCGGTGAGCGCGTCCACCGCCTCGTCCACGTCCCGGTCGGTCTGCAGGGCGTGCCGGGCGGCGGTCACGTGCAGCAGCGTGATGCTCAGCGAATGCGCGATCACGTCGTGCACCTCGCGCGCGATCCGGCGGCGTTCCTCGTCGGCCGCCGCCGCGGTCCGCACCTCTTGGTTCTCGCGCTCCTGATACAGGTAGCGGCGCTGGAAGTTCATGAACTGGCCGGTCATCCACCCGCACAGGACCGCGATGGCGTAGACCGGCAGGCCCTCCTCGACATGCCCGATGGATTCGAAGAACGCCAGCTCCGCGATCATCACCAGCGCCACCGGGATGCTGGCCAGCGGCGTGGTCAGCGCCGCGACCTCGCCGACCGCGATGATCAGCACGAACGGCGCGGAATCCGAGGGCACCGGCTGCGAGAGGAAGACCGCCGCCGCGGACATGTTCAGCACCGCGATGATCAGCGGTTTGGGCAACACCCCGAAGAAGGCGTACAGCGGCCCGGTGATGTAGGTGAGCGTCATGGCCAGGATCGGCAGCAGGCTCGGCCAATAGCCGCTGTCGTAGCGCTGCACCACCGCGACCGTCGCGATCACCAGCAGCACCACGTCGAATACCGCCACCACCGGGACCGGATAGCCGAAGTGCTCCACATTGGTGCGGAACTCCGCGACCGGATGCCGCGCGAACCGCTGGATGCGCGCGCCGCTGGCCAGCGCCCATTCGTGCAATCTCCGCAACGCGCGCCCTACCGGTTGCGGGGTGGCGTCTGTCACGTCCATCCTGTCAGGCTAGTGGCCGGATATGACGGCGTACATCGTGCGCGGGCAGGGGGCGGTCTCCTACCGGGGTAGGAGCTCGAGTCGCGTCCGCGGCACGACGACACGGCTCACGGGCGTCCGTAGCGTTCAGGGCAACGGCATCCGGCACCGAAATCGGATGCGCGACGAAAGGTAGGGGGCCATGACCTGGGCAGACCTGCACGCTCGCACCGAACTCGTGCACACCGTACTGGATCGGGCGGCGCGAAATCCCGCCGATCCCAACCTCTTCCACGACCTGCCCGAGCTGGACCGGCTCTTCGGCGGGGTCGACGGACTGCTGCTCGCGCTGCGGCATCGCTGGGAGAACCATCTGACCGTGAAACTGGATCACGCACTGGCGCAGGGGAAGTCGGTGGACCAGGTGCGGCTCGAACTGGCCGCCGAACAGCCCGCGCTGCGCGCGGTGCTGGACCGGTACGGTACCGACGAGCTGTACCGGCGGCCGCGCCCGCGCGCACTGGCCAGCTGACACAACATCACAAGGGGAGAGGCCCATGCTGGAATTGACCGACGTCACCAAGGAATACCGGGTGGGGGAGCAGACCGTGCGCGCCCTGGACTCGATCAGCCTGCGCATCGAGCCGGGCGAGTTCACCGCCATCATCGGGCCCTCGGGTTCCGGCAAGAGCACGATGCTGCACCTGCTGGGTGCGCTGGATTCCCCGGACTCCGGGTCGATTCGCTTCCGGGACAAGGAGATCGGCGGCCTGAACGACGACCAGCAGTCCGAATTCCGGCGGCACCAGGTGGGTTTCGTCTTCCAGTTCTTCAATCTGCTGCCCACGCTCTCGGCCTGGGAGAACGTCGCCATTCCGAAGCTGCTGGACGGCAGCGGATTGCGCAAGGCCAAGCCGCGCGCGCTGGAACTGCTCGACCTGGTCGGCCTGTCCGACCGGGCCGAGCACCGGCCGGCCGAACTGTCCGGCGGGCAGATGCAGCGCGTCGCGGTGGCGCGGGCGCTCATCATGGATCCGCCGCTGATCCTCGCCGACGAGCCCACCGGCAACCTGGACTCCAAGACCGGGGCCTCGATTCTCGAACTGCTGCGCGAGATCACCGCGGCCGGCAACTCGGTGGTCATGGTGACCCACGACATGGGTGCGGTGAGCTACTGCCACCGGGTGATCACGCTGCGCGACGGGCGGATCGGATCCAACGAGCGGGTGGTGCACGAGGCGGACGGCTCCGCGCATACCGTGACCGACGCCGAGGTCGCCGAGCGCGACGGGGCGGTGCGCGCATGATCCGCGCGGCATGGGATCGGCTACGGCTGTTCAATATCGGTGACCTGCTCGCGCATCGCGGGCGCACCGCCATGTCCATGATGGTGATGGGAGTCTCGGCGGGACTGCTGGTTTCGGTGTTCAGCATCTCCGGCTCCATCACCGGATCGGTCGACAAGCTCACCCGTTCACTCGGCGGCAAGGCCGCGCTGGAGATCACCGGCGTCACCGACGCCGGGTTCGATCAGGCTCTGCTGCAAGAGATCCGGTCCGTCACGGGCGTGCGGGTGGCGGTGCCGATGCTGCGCCAGTCCATCGGCGCGGACGACGAGCGGGCGCTGCTGGTCGGCGCGGATCAGACCATGACCGAGCTCGGCACCGACCTGGACGGGCCGTTGCGCGATCAGGCGGCCAAACTGCTCACCGTTCCCAACGGGGTGCTGGTCGGCTCCGCCATGGGGCGCACCGAAGGTGAGAAGTTCCAGATCGGCGCGGTGAACGCCACCGTGGCCGGGGTGCTGGACGCGGCCGCCGCCCGTGATCTCAATGGCGGGCACATCGTGATGGCGCTGCTGCCGGTGGCGCAGAAGATCACCGAACGGGCCGGGCGGCTGGACTCGGTGCAGATCATCGCCGCGCCTGGCGCCGACGTCGGTCAGCTGAGATCCGAACTGACCAAGGTGGTTTCGGGCCGCGCCGTGGTCGCCGACCCGGATCTGCGGGCGGCGCAGGCGGGCGGCGCGGTGCAGCTGGTGCGGTATTCGACGCTGGCGTCCTCCGCGGCGGCGCTCATCGTCTCCGCGTTCCTGATCTACAACGCCATGAGTATGGCGGTGGCGCAACGCCGTACGACGCTGTCGCTGCTGCGCGCCATCGGCGGCAAACGCGGGCCGATGGTGCGCGACCTGATCGCCGAGGCGGCGCTGCTGGGCCTGATCGGCGGCCTCATCGGCGCGGTCATCGGAATGTTCATGGGCCGCACCGCCATCACCCGCCTGCCCGCCGCCATGGTGCAGTCGGTGGAGGCGCGCACCGAATACATGGTGCCCGGCTATGCAATCCCGGTGGCGGTGGCCGCCTGCGTGCTGGCCTCGGTCGCCGCGTCGGCGCTGGCCGCCCGGCAGGTCTACAAGGTCGCGCCGATCGAGGCGCTGGCCCCGGTCGGCGGCTCCGCGGCCGATACCGTGCCGCCGGTGTGGCGCTGGGTCGCGGTGGTCGTGGGCGTGGGGATGGTCGCCCTCGCGATCGTGCTCGCCTACTCCGACCTGGGCCTGGTCTCGCTGGGCTCGATCTCGCTGTCCATCGGCGGCGGCGTGGTGCTCTGCTTCGCCGCCACCGGACCCATCGTGCGCGGCATCGCCGCCGTCTCCGGGCGGTTCGGCGCACCCGGCGCGCTCGGCGCCACCTCCGCCGAACGCGCGCCCCGGCGGGTCTGGGCGACCGCCATGACCGTCATGATCGGCGTCGCCGCCGTGGTGGCCATGGGCAATTCCAGCCGCAACCTGGTCAGCTCGGCCGCCGACACCTTCGAATCCCTCGCCTCGACAGACGTTTTCGTCAGCCCCACCGCCATGGAACAGTTCCCCACCGGGCCGCTGCTCCCCGCCGACCTGAAGGCCAAACTCCAGGCCATCCCCGGCGTCTCCGCGACCGGTTCCGCCCAAATGGCTTTCGCCACCCTGGGCCGCGGCCGCGTCATGCTCCAGGCCTACGAAGGCAATATCGCCCGCAGCTCGGCCCTGGAGGGCACCAGCGACTCCGACCGGGAGCGCATGGCGCGCGGTGAGGGCGTGGTCATCTCCCGCGATGTGGCGCGGTCACTGGACGTCGAAGCCGGTTCGGCCATCGACCTGCCGACGCCGACCGGCACGCACCGGGTCACCATCTTGCGGGTGGTGCCCTACTTCTCGGCCATCGCCGGCATCGTGGTCATGGACCTGGGCATCATGCAGCAGTGGTATCAGCGCGCGGGCGAAACCATCATCGGCATCGATTTCGCCCCGGGCGCGAACCACGAGGAAGTGATGTCCGCCATCCGCGCCGTGGTGCCCGCCGGAATCCACGTCGACACCGGCCGGGCGGCGGTGGACGCCATCTCCAGCAGCGTCCGCCAGGGCACCTCCATCAGCGCCGCCATCCTCTGGATCGTGGTGCTGGTGGCGACCGTCGCGCTCCTCAACACCCTCATGCTCTCGGTACTGGAACGCCGCCGGGAACTGGGCGTCCTGCGCGCCATCGGCACCAGCCGCCGGTTCCTGCTGCGCTCGGTGCTCACCGAAGCCGCCGGCATCGGATTGATGGGCGCCGCACTGGGATTGGCCGTCGGCTCGGCGGTCCACTACCTGGCCACTATCGCCCTCGGCCATGCCACCTCCATCGACGTCGTCTACCACCCCAGCCCGCTGCTGCTGGTCTACGCGATCGTCGCGACCCTGCTGGCCTTGCTCGGTTCCATCCCGCCCGCGGTGCGCGCCGCCCGCCTGCCCATCGTGGAGGCCATCGCCGCAGATTGAGCTGGGACCGACCGCGTTCGGACATGCGGACCCGTTTACCTAGACTGGTCCGCATGAGCGCAGCTACCGCCGACTTGATGGATTACTCCGACGTCATCGACAGGTACGAGCCGGTGCTGGGTATGGAGGTCCACGTCGAGCTGGGTACCGCGACCAAGATGTTCTGCGGCTGCCCGACCGAGTTCGGCGCGGAGCCCAACACCCAGGTGTGCCCGGTATGCCTGGGCCTGCCGGGCTCGCTGCCGGTGGTGAACGAGAAGGCCGTGGAATCGGCCATCCGGATCGGGCTCGCGCTGAACTGCTCCATCACCCCGTGGGGGCGGTTCGCGCGCAAGAACTACTTCTACCCGGACCAGCCCAAGAACTACCAGATCAGCCAGTACGACGAGCCCATCGCGACCGACGGTTACCTGGACGTGGTGCTCGACGACGGATCGGTCTTCCGGGTGGATATCGAGCGGGCGCACATGGAGGAGGACACCGGTAAGTCGCTGCACGTCGGCGGCGCGACCGGCCGAATCCACGGCGCCTCGCATTCGCTGCTGGACTACAACCGCGCGGGCGTGCCGCTGATCGAGATCGTCACCAAGCCCATCACGGGTGCGGGGGAGCGGGCGCCGGAGGTGGCGCGCGCCTACGTGACCGCGCTGCGCGAGGTGCTCAAGTCCCTCGACGTCTCCGACGTGAAGATGGAGCAGGGCTCGCTGCGCTGCGACGCCAACGTCTCGCTGATGCCCAAGGGCGCCAAGGTGTTCGGCACCCGCACCGAGACCAAGAACGTGAACTCGCTCAAGAGCGTCGAGGTCGCGGTGCGCTTCGAGATGCGCCGGCAGGGCGCGGTGCTGGCCGCGGGCGGCGAGATCATCCAGGAGACCCGGCACTTCCACGAGGCCGACGGCTCCACCTCCTCCGGCCGGATCAAGGAGACCGCCGAGGACTACCGCTACTTCCCGGAGCCGGACCTCGAGCCCATCGCGCCCGACGCGGCGTGGGTGGAGGAACTGCGCGGCACCATTCCGGAGTACCCGTGGCTGCGCCGGGCCCGCATCCAGTCCGACTGGGGCCTGTCCGACGAGGTGTTCCGCGACCTGGTGAACGCGGGCGCGCTGGACCTGATCATCGCGACCGTCGACGCCGGTGCCTCGGTGGACGCGGCGCGGTCCTGGTGGGTCGCCTACCTGACCGAGAAGGCCAAGGAGCGCGAGGTCTCGCTCGAGGACCTGCCCATCACGCCGAAGCAGGTCGCCGAGGTGGCGGGGCTGGTCGAGGCCAAGACCATCAACAACAAGGTGGCCAAGCAGGTCGTCGACTTCGTGCTGGCGGGCGAGGGCGAACCGGCACAGATCGTCGAGGCCAAGGGGCTCGGCATGGTCAGCGACGATTCCGCGCTGCAGGCCGAGGTCGAGAAGGCCCTGGCCGCCAACCCGGATATCGCCGACAAGATCCGCTCCGGCAAGGTCCAGGCCGCCGGCAAGGTGGTCGGTGACGTCATGAAGGCCACCCGTGGCCAGGCCGACGCCGCCCGCGTGCGGGAACTGGTGCTGGCCGCCTGCGGCGTCAGCGAATAAGGGCCGAAACAGCACTGTGGCGCACGGCGGTTGCCGTGCGCCACAGGCGTTTTCCGAGCGTGCCGGTTACGCGCTGCCCCAGGACTGCAGCAGGTAGGTGATATTCGCGGTGATCGAGGTGATCACGTCGGCGAAATTCAAAGCGGCCGAGCCCAAGTCGACGCTGCCCATGTTTCCTCCAAGTTGCTAACTGTTTGCCGCTCTACCGTGGCACAGCGCGGAGGGATCGTAAACATGGGCATTTAACCCTGTTCGGTGTTGGTACCGGTGGGTGTCCGGCGCGCACCGCCCGGGGTTTGCCGAAAGCCGCTGCTAGTCCGGCCCGTTGCCCTGGCCGCCCTGCGGGTTGACCGAAATCCGCACCACGCGATCGTCGTACTGATTGGGCTGCCCGTCGGTCTTGTTCACCGTGGACACCCAGACGATGCCGTTGCCCGCCGGGGACGCGCCGTCCAGCCGCCCGTACTTGTCCTGCGCCAGCAGCGACGGGGCCGCCGTCACCGCGTGGGTGTTCTTGTCCGCCAAGGCCAGTGCCAGGGCTTTCTGATTCGTCAATGCGATGGCCACGCCGTCGGTCGCCGCCGCGCACCCCGCCACGCCCGGATGGTCCTGCCAGGTCCAGGCTTTGGTGATCGACCCGTCGGGGGCGATGCGCTGCAATCGATCCTCGGTGGCGGTGCGGTCGGTGACCCAGATGCTGTCCACGTGGTCCGAGCACACCCCGCCCGCGACGCCGATACCGCTGGCCATCACCTCGGGGGCGGCGCCCGGGGCGGTGTCCAGGCCGAGCAGCTTGCCCGCGAGCGAGCCGTTGTCGGCGGCCGCTCCCGGATTGCCGGCATCACCGGTGAGCACCAGCATCTTGCTCCCGGTGTGGAAGTCGAGGGACCCGCGATTACCGGTGGCGCCCTTCGGAATCCCGGTGAGCACCGGCTTCGGCGCGCCGCCGTTCTCGGTGGACAGCCGCACCACCCGGTTGTCGCTGCCGGTGGTGATGTAGGCGTAGATCAGCCCGTCCTCGGGGTAGCTGGGGGACAAGGCCAGCGCGGTCAGCCCGCCGTCCCCGCTGCCGTCCACGTCCAGCCGGGCGATCTCGATCGGATCCGGCGGCGCCCCTTCGTCGGTGGCCTCCACCTTCAGAATGCGACCGGTCAGCCGCTCCGCCACCAGTCCGTGGACGCCGTCCGGCAGCACCACCACCCCGCCGGTGGTGTCCAGGCACGAGATCACCACGGCCGTATCCGGATCCACGCACGGCAGATCCGGGCGTTTGGCGGAGGTCGGCGGGGCCTTGGAATCCTTGGTCTCCGGTTCCGCGTCCTGCCAGCTCGGCTCGGTGGTGAACGGGCTCGACGCGCGATCGTCGAAACGTCCGCAGCCGGACAGCAGTACCGCGCCGAGCGTCACACCCAGCACGACCCTGCGTGCGCCCACCCCGATCCGGCCCGCGGCAACCAAACTCATGGTTGAGACGTTACGGAAAACCCGCCGCCTCCGCTCGAACGGGGGTCGGCCATCCTCCGACAAGCCGCAAACGCGACATGGACACGCCCGCCGACTGTCGTGTGGATAACGCTCCGGGCGCATACTCTGACCCGCGTGACTGAGAAGCCGAACGAGCCGTCCGCAGGTGCGGGGGGCGCCGACACGCCCGCGCCCAAGCCGGTGGGTGAACCGGTCCGCAGTCCCTTCGACTCGCCGACCGAAGTGTTCGCCACGTCCTCCGTCAAGGAGGAGGTCACCACCCCCGACCTGACCAAGGACACGCCGGCCCCGGCGTCCGCGGACGTGCCGCGCACCGACGAGGAACTGGGCCTGGATCCCGAGGTGCCGCTGTACTCGGAGCTGAAGAACTCGATCCCGCGCCAGGCCGACACCAAGGCCAGCACGCCCGATCCGGCGGCCCCGACCTATGCCTTCGCCAGCATCCCGCCCGCGCCCGCGGTCCCCGCCGACGGGTCCTCGCGCTTCCGGCGCGGCGACGACCGGCGCGGCACCCTGGATCTCGGACTCCTGTTGCTGCGCTTGGTCATCGGCGGCACCTTCATCTACCACGGCCTGCAGAAGGCGACCGGCTGGTTCCATGGGCCGGGCCTGGACGGCATCAAGACCGCGATGGAGAACGGCGGCTGGAAGCACGTCGACATCTCCGCGCCGCTGCTCATCGCGGGCGAGCTCGGCGGCGGCATCCTGGTGGTGCTCGGCCTGGCCACCCCGCTCGCGGCGGGCGCGGTGCTGGCGGTCATCCTCGACGCCTGGATGTGGAAGCAGGGCATGGTGCCCGGGTTCCAGTATTCGGCCAAGGCGAATTCGACCGAGCTGGAATCGATTCTGGCGGGCATCGCCACGGTGCTGATCCTGACCGGTCCCGGCCGGCTGTCCTTCGATCGCAATCGCGGCTGGGCGACCCGGCCGTTCCTGGGATCGCTGGCAGCGCTGGTCGCCGCCGTCGCGGCCGCCATCCTCACCTATATCTATCTGCACGGCGGCAACCCGCTGACGGGCATCGGTCCCTTCGACTGACGAACTGCCCCCCGAAATACCAAGCGGCCGGGATGATCCGATGATCATCCCGGCCGCTTCGTCTGTGTACCGGACGCTCCGGTAAGGGGGTCAGCGGGGGTTCACCCCCGCGACCCGTTTCTCACCATTCGGTGGAGTTGAACCGCTGCCACTCGTCGAACGTCTCCTGATGCAACCGCATCACTTCGCTCGATTTCATGTCGATCTGCTGGTTCAGCAGCGCGCGATGCGAGGCGATCTGCGCCAATTCGCCCGGCTCCGCCATGATTTCGGCGGAATCCAGCTCCCGGCTCTGCGCGGCCAGTTCCTCGGCTTCGGCCAGCAGCACCTTCGCCTGCGCATTGCGGGCATCGCCGCGTTCCAGCATGGCGGTGTATTCGGCAAGCATGGTGTCCGTCTTGCCGACGTATTCGATTGTCATTCCCCTGCTCTCTGTCTACGGCACGCGCCGCACTGCACCCTTGTCGGCCGACGTCGCCAGCGCGGCGTACGCGCGCAGCGCCGTGGTAACGGGCCGTTCGCGGTGCGCGGGCTGCCAAGGCCGCTCGGACGCTTCCATTTTGCTGCGTCGCTCCGCGAGAACCGCATCGGGGACCAGCAATTCGAGCGCGCGGGTGTGCACGTCGATGCGGATACGGTCGCCGTTCTCGATCAGGCCGATGGCGCCGCCGCTGGCCGCCTCGGGCGAGATATGCCCGATGGACAGGCCCGACGTGCCGCCGGAGAAGCGGCCGTCGGTGATCAGCGCGCAAACCTTGCCGAGCCCCGCGCCCTTCAGGAATGCGGTGGGGTGCAGCATTTCCTGCATGCCCGGGCCACCGGAGGGACCCTCGTAGCGGACCACCACCACATCGCCCGGCTGGATCTTCTTGCCGAGGATGAGCGAGACCGCTTCCTCCTGGGATTCGACCACCACGGCCGGGCCCTCGAAGGTGAACAGGTCCTCGTCGATGCCCGCGGTCTTGAGGATGGCGCCGTCCGGGGCGATATTGCCGCGCAGCACGCACAGCCCGCCTTCGACGGTGTACGCGTGCTCGATATCGCGAATGCAGCCACCGGCCTGGTCGGTATCGAGGGAGGACCAGCGGTTCTCGGTGGAGAAAGGCACGGTGGTGCGCACCCCGCCGGGCGCGGCGTGGAACAGCTCGACGGCTTCCTCGGAAGCCTTGCCGGAGCGGATGTCCCAGGTGTCGAGCCATTCGTCGAAGGACTTGGTGTGCACGGTGGTCACATCGGTTTCGAGCAGCCCGGCGCGGCGCAGCTCACCGAGGATGGCCGGAATGCCGCCGGCCCGGTGCACGTCCTCCATGTGGTAGTCGGAGTTCGGCGACACCTTGGACAGGCAGGGCACGCGACGGGAGATCTCGTCGATGGACTGCAGATCGAACTCGATCTCGCCCTCCTGCGCGGCGGCCAGGGTGTGCAGCACGGTATTGGTGGAACCGCCCATCGCCACATCGAGGGCCATGGCGTTGTGGAAAGCCTTGACGTTGGCCACGTTCCGCGGCAGCACCGAGGCGTCGTCGTCGCGGTACCAGCGGTTCGCGATATCGACGATGACCCGGCCGGCCTTCTCGAACAGCGCCCGGCGCGCGGCATGGGTGGCCAGGGTGGAGCCGTTGCCCGGCAGCGACAGCCCGAGCGCCTCGGTGAGGCAGTTCATCGAGTTGGCGGTGAACATGCCCGAGCAGGAACCGCAGGTCGGGCAGGCGGACCGCTCGACCTCGCTGAGCCCGTCGTCGGACACGTTCGGCGAGGCGCTCGCCGAGATGGCGGTGATGAGGTCGGTCGGAGCCTGCGCCACGCCGCCGACCACCACGGCCTTACCGGCTTCCATGGGACCGCCGGAGACGAACACGGCGGGGATGTTCAGGCGCATCGCGGCATTGAGCATGCCGGGAGTGATCTTGTCGCAGTTGGAGATACACACCAGCGCGTCGGCGGTGTGCGCGTTCGCCATGTACTCCACCGAGTCGGCGATGATCTCGCGCGAGGGCAGCGAGTACAGCATGCCGCCGTGACCCATGGCGATGCCGTCGTCCACGGCGATGGTGTGGAACTCGCGCGGCACGCCACCGGCGGCGCGAACCGCCTCGGCCACGATCTCGCCGACGTCCTTCAGGTGCACGTGGCCCGGTACGAACTGGGTGTAGGAGTTCGCGATGGCGACAATCGGCTTACCGAAGTCGGAGTCGGTGAGGCCGGTCGCGCGCCAGAGCGCGCGAGCGCCCGCGGCATTGCGTCCGGCGGTGGTGGTGCGTGAGCGAAGCGGTGGCATGATTCCTCGGGTTTCGTCGCAGGGGGGCTGTCTGGCGACTGCGCCGATGTGATTCGGCGGCCAGTCCACGTTACTCCCGTGCTCACCCCGCAATTACCGCCGGTAGCAACCTCGCGCACCCCGAACTACGGTGTGTCGCCCTCGGGCTTGGTCTCCGCGGCCGCTTCGTCCTCGTCGTCCGCGTCCTCCGGCTCAGCGAACGGATCCGGGATTCGCCCGCCGGATGCTGCGACCAGATCCGCGAGCCGGTCGTAGCCGACAGCGGGCAAAGTCACATTCGTGTCATCGCTCAGGTGCAGCTGGAGGAACCCGCGCTTCGGGATGCGCAGCCCCCGCACCTGGTCCCAATCGAGGTGGCGCGTGGAGAACATCGAGCGCACATCGATGCCCTTCGCGGACACGGTGGTCCGCACCCGCTCGACCCAGATCGCCGCGGCGATCGGGATCGCGAACAGGATCCACAGCACCTTCGGGGCCCCGAAGAACGGGAAGGCCACCGAGAAGAGCAGCAGAAACACCCCCAGGTGCGCCAGCCGGGGGAGGCGGATCACGCGACCCGCGTCCGATTCCGGCGCGGCGGTATGGGACGATCGAGCAGGTGGCACGGACTGATGCTGTGAGGACACACCCATATCCTCGCATCATGGTGAACGGACCCGAACAACCGCACTGTCTCACATAATGGGACCCAATTGGTCAGAAGTTTGACTGAACGACCCACGCGCACATACCGTCGAGCGCGTGAATCGATTCGAGTTGCTCGTAATCGGCCGGCGCGTCCAGCGCTAGAGCCGACGACTGTAGGTCTATTACGTCAGCTCGCAGCTGCGACGCGCCACCCTCGAACAGCCTTGCGCTGTCGGGGGCTTTTTTGTGTTCAGGCAAGTCTCATGGACTGGAACGACAAGCAGTAAGGAACCAAGACGGTGAGCGCACCTACCGCCCGGCCCGGGCCCTCGGCCCGCAGGCCCGCGCCTTCGGCTACTCAGCCGACCGCGGCTCCGGCCGCGACCCCGAATCGTCGCCAGGTCCCGCCCGAGCGGGTAACCGGCGCGCAATCGGTCGTCCGTTCGCTCGAGGAGCTCGGCGTCGACACGGTATTCGGTATTCCGGGCGGTGCGATTCTTCCGGTCTACGACCCGCTTTTCGACTCGGTCAAGGTCCGCCACGTGCTCGTGCGGCACGAGCAGGGCGCGGGTCACGCCGCGACCGGCTACGCCCAGGCAACCGGCAAGGTCGGCGTCTGCATGGCCACCTCCGGTCCGGGCGCGACCAACCTGGTGACCCCGATCGCCGACGCCCAGATGGACTCGGTGCCGCTGGTGGCCATCACCGGTCAGGTCGGCCGTTCGCTGATCGGCACCGACGCCTTCCAGGAAGCCGATATCTCGGGCATCACCATGGCGTGCACCAAGCACAACTTCCTGGTGACCGACCCGATCGACATCCCGCGCATGATCGCCGAGGCCTTCCACCTGGCCTCCACCGGTCGCCCGGGCGCGGTCCTGGTCGACATCCCGAAGGACGTGCTGCAGGCGCAGACCACCTTCTCCTGGCCGCCGGAGATGAAGCTGCCCGGCTACCGTCCGGTCACCAAGCCGCACGGCAAGCAGGTGCGCGAGGCCGCCCGCATGATCATGGACGCCAAGGCGCCCGTGCTCTACGTCGGCGGCGGCGTCATCAAGGCCGATGCCTCGGCCGAACTGCTGGAGCTGGCCGAACTGACCGGCATCCCGGTGGTCACCACCCTGATGGCGCGCGGCGCGTTCCCCGACACGCACACCCTGAACATGGGTATGCCGGGTATGCACGGCACCGTGGGAGCTGTTGCGGCGCTGCAGAAGTCGGACCTGCTGATCACCCTCGGCGCGCGTTTCGACGACCGCGTCACCGGTCAGCTGGACTCCTTCGCGCCCAATGCCAAGGTCATCCACGCCGATATCGACCCGGCCGAGATCGGCAAGAACCGCCACGCGGACGTGCCGATCGTGGGCGACTGCCGCGAGGTCATCACCGAGCTGATCGAGACCCTGAAGGCCGACCCGGCCGCGCAGGGCAAGCAGCCGCTGCTGGAGCTCACCGAATGGTGGGGCTACCTCTCGGGCGTGCGCGATCAGTACCCGCTGGGCTGGAAGACCCCGTCCGACGGTTCGCTGTCGCCGGAATTCGTGATCGAGAAGCTGGGCGAGCTGGCCGGTCCGGATGCCATCTACTGCGCCGGCGTCGGCCAGCACCAGATGTGGGCCGCGCAGTTCATCAAGTACGAGAAGCCGCGCACCTGGCTGAACTCCGGTGGCCTGGGCACCATGGGCTACTCGGTGCCGGCCGCCATGGGCGCCAAGATGGGCATGCCGGACCGCGAGGTCTGGGCCATCGACGGTGACGGCTGCTTCCAGATGACCAATCAGGAACTGGCCACCTGTGCCGTCGAGGGCGTGCCGATCAAGGTCGCGCTGATCAACAACGGCAACCTGGGCATGGTCCGGCAGTGGCAGACGCTGTTCTACGAGCAGCGCTACTCCAACACCGACCTGGGCACCCACACCCTGCGCATCCCCGACTTCGTGAAGCTCGCGGAAGCCCTGGGCTGCCACGGCATTCGCGTGGAGAAGGAAGAGGACGTGGAGGCCGCGATCCGCGAGGCGCAGGCCATCAACGATCGTCCCGTGGTGATCGACTTCATCGTCGGCAAGGACGCGCAGGTGTGGCCGATGGTCGCCGCCGGCACCTCCAACGACGAGATCATGGCCGCCCGCGGCATCCGCCCGCTGTTCGACGACGACGAGTCGATCGCCGAGCCGGCCATCATCCACGAGGCCATGTCGCACGAGCAGGCCAGTGTGACCGCCCACGAGCGCGCCGCCCAGAAGGGGACCGAGGCATGAGCACCACCCACACCCTCTCCGTGCTGGTGGAGGACAAGCCGGGCGTGCTGGCGCGCGTGGCATCGCTGTTCTCGCGCCGCGGGTTCAATATCGAGTCCCTGGCCGTCGGCGGCACCGAGATCCCCGAGATCTCGCGCATGACCATCGTGGTCACGGTGGAGGATCTGCCGCTCGAGCAGGTCACCAAGCAGCTCAACAAGCTGGTGAACGTCATCAAGATCGTCGAGCAGGACACCGAATCCTCGGTCGCCCGCGAGCTGATCCTGGTGAAGGTGCGCGCCGACGCCAGCGTCCGCACCCAGGTCATCGAGGCCGTGAACCTGTTCCGCGCCAAGGTGATCGACGTGTCGCCCGATGCGCTGACCATCGAGGCCACCGGTACCCGCTCCAAGCTCGACGCCCTGCTGCGCATGATGGAGCCCTACGGCATCCGTGAGATCGTGCAGTCCGGTGTGGTCGCCGTCGGTCGTGGACCGAAGTCGATCACCGCAACTCGCTAGTAACAGGCCGCCGCGGCGGCCCCGGCCCCGTCATCCCGGCATGCTTTTGGCCGGGATCCACCGAAGCTTTAAACACAGAATCCAGAAGGAGAACCCAAAGTGGCAGTCGAGATGTTCTACGACGACGACGCTGACCTGTCGATCATCCAGGGCAAGAAGGTCGCGGTCATCGGCTACGGCAGCCAGGGCCACGCCCACTCGCTGAGCCTGCGCGACTCCGGCGTCGACGTTCGTGTCGGTCTCGCCGAGGGTTCGAAGTCCCGCCCGAAGGCCGAAGAGGCCGGTCTGACCGTCGGCACCCCCGCCGAGGTCGCCGCCTGGGCCGACGTGATCATGGTGCTGGCGCCCGACACCGCGCAGGCGTCGATCTTCACCAACGACATCGAGCCCAACCTGAAGGACGGCGACGCGCTGTTCTTCGGCCACGGCCTCAACATCCACTTCGGTCTGATCAAGGCTCCGGCCAACGTCACCGTCGCCATGGTCGCCCCGAAGGGCCCCGGCCACCTGGTGCGTCGTCAGTTCGTCGACGGCAAGGGCGTTCCGGCCCTGATCGCCGTGGACCAGGACCCGACCGGCAACGGCCAGGCCCTCGCGCTGTCCTACGCCAAGGGCATCGGCGGCACCCGCGCCGGCGTCATCAAGACGACCTTCAAGGAAGAGACCGAGACCGACCTCTTCGGTGAGCAGGCCGTGCTCTGCGGCGGCACCGAGGAACTGGTCAAGACCGGTTTCGAGGTCATGGTCGAGGCCGGCTACGCCCCCGAGATGGCCTACTTCGAGGTGCTGCACGAGCTCAAGCTGATCGTCGACCTGATGTACGAGGGCGGCATCGCCCGCATGAACTACTCGGTCTCCGACACCGCCGAGTTCGGTGGCTACCTGTCGGGCCCGCGCGTCATCGACGCCGGCACCAAGGAGCGCATGAAGGACATCCTGAAGGACATCCAGGACGGCACCTTCGTCAAGCGCCTCGTCGCCAACGTCGAGGGCGGCAACAAGGAGCTCGAGGGTCTGCGCAAGGCCAACGCCGAGCACCCCATCGAGGTCACCGGCGCCAAGCTGCGCGGCCTGATGAGCTGGGTCGATCGCCCGATCACCGAAACCGCCTAAGGTTTTGATGCGAAAAGGCCCGGCATCCTTTGGATGCCGGGCCTTTTCACGTGCCGGGGGCCGGTGGGTTTCACGAGCTGCCGAATGCGCCCCGGGGCACCGCGTTCCGCCACCCGTCGCGGTCTCGATCGCGATCATTGTTGTGCCGCCGATTGTCCCAGCGGTTCCAGCGGTCGTACGAGTAGTCGTCGTCCCATACGCCGTGATGCCCCGGCCGGGCGATGTCGGCGGCGCCCGGTTCGGTCAGCGGCACCTCTGCCGTTGCCGGAACGCTCACCGCCGCAAGCGGAATCGCGACCAGCAGGCCCGCGGCGGCCGCCTTGACGAAGAGCTTTCGAGGAGTCGATTTCGCAGCTTTCATACCGGCGACTCTGCCCGATCCTCGGCGTGAAAGACCATGGTGCTGCCACGAATACGGTGAAAGATCAGGGTGCGGTAGTCCTCCGGGATGAGGTGCGCACCAGGGTGATCCCGATGGCCAGCAGGGCCAGATACGCGAGCCCGCCGACGGTGGCGGTGGTGCCCCAGCCATTGGCGGCGTAGAAGTTCGCGGGGGTGTTCCCGAAGAACAGCGACGGCACGAACAGCAGGTTGATCACCGCGAGGGCGTAGGTCATCCGGGCCGTCCAGGCGGGGAGCAGCCGGGTCCGGAGCACGGCGAATCCGATGCAGGTCCAGAAGAGCGCCTCCAGTATCCGGGAGATGCTGCCGTACAAGATGTAGGTGCCGCTGACGGCGATGGTCGGATCGATGTCCACGTCCGACTGGATGGCGGCCCCGGTTTCCAGTCCGACGCCCACGAAAGCCATTGCCATCCAGAGTGTTCCGGCGGTCGCGACCAGTGCGCCGATGAAGTCGAGCTCGGGGTCGGCTCGTTTCACCAAGTACCCGAACCCGGTGATGAAGACGACCGTCATCGTCATGCCGATCAGTGCGAACAGCGTGCGGGTCAGGATGTTCCAGTCGGGCGGCGGGCCGTCGTAGACGAAGTACAGGGGGAGTACGACGAAGGTGCAGGCGGCGCCGATGACGGCGGCTGTTCCGGTCACCCGGCGAAGCGTTGGCGTGTCCATGGCGGCAATAGTATAAGACTTATACTATAAGGGGTATGTTAAAGTTTCCGGTCAGGTATTCCCGCTGATCGGAGGTGGTTTGTGGCGGACCGGAAGCGGCCCGACGACCTGGCGCGGCTGTGGCGGGTGCAGACCGGCTCGGGGCTGGGCCGCCGCGCGGAACTGGACGTCGATCTGGTGGTCGCCACGGCGGTCGAATTGGCCGACGGTGCGGGGCTTTCGGGTGCGACGCTGCCCAAAATTGCTGCGGCGCTGAGTGTTACGCCGATGTCGCTCTACCGGCACATCGGCTCGAAGGATGAGCTGGTGGGTCTGATGGCCGATGCCGCGTTCGGCCCCGCGCCCGAACTCGCGGCCGGCCCGTGGCGTCCGGCCCTGACCGGCTGGGCGCTGGCGCAGCGCGAGGTCTTCGACCGGCACCCGTGGCTGGCTCAGCTGCCGGTCAGTGGCCCGCCCCGCGGTCCCCATGCCATCGCCTGGATGGACGCGGGCCTGCGCACCCTGCGCGCGACGGAGCTGGACTGGCCCGCCAAGATCGGCGTCATCACCGTCGTCGGCGGCTATGTCCGCCAGGCGTACGTCATGCATCGGCAGCTGACCGAGAGCTGGAACGCCGCCGCCGTCACCGAAACCCAGGCGCTGCGCGACTACACCGCCGACCTGACCGGCCTGGTCGATCCGGCTCGATTCCCCGACGTCGCAGCGCTATTGGCCTCGAATGTGTTCGATGCTGTTCCACCCCAACCAGATTCGGCCGAAGGCGATTTCACCTTCGGCCTGAACCTGGTCCTCGACGGCGTCGCGGCCGAGGTGGAACGCACTCAGTAGTGGGTGCCGCCGTCGATGCGGATCTCGGTGCCGGTGATGAACGCGCCGTCATCGGAGGCGAGCATGGCGACCACACCTGCCACGGTGTCGGGGGAGGCGAAGCCCTGCCCGATGCCGGGCGCGAGCTTCATGAACAGCGACAGATCGGCGTCGGCGGGCAGACCCGGGCCGCGGCCGTCGGTCATATCGCTGGAGATGGACCCCGGCGCGACCGCGACCACGCGCAGCCCCTGCTTGGAGTACTCGGCCGCCAGCGCATGGGTCATGGACATGATGCCGCCCTTGGACGCCGCGTACGCCGACATGTACGGGTGCGCGAAGAACGCCGAGGTGGAAGTGAAGTTGACGATCACGCCCTTGTCGGAGGCCAGCAGCGCAGGCAGCGCCTCGCGGATCATCAGGAAGGTGCCGGTCAGGTTCACCGTGATGATCCGGTTGAAGTCTTCCAGGGGCATCTCGTGGGTGTGCGCCGAGCGCAGGATGCCCGCCGCGTTGATCAGCGCATCCAGCCCGCCGAGGGTCTGAACCGCCTGCGCCACACCGGCTTTCACCGATTCCTCATCGCCGATGTTCACCGCCACGGTGCTCAGCCGATCGCCATTGCCCTGCTCGGCGGCCTGCTTGGCGGTCTCGGCCAGCCCCGCCTCGTTGATATCCGCCGCGACGACCTGCCCGCCCTCGCTGAGAATGCGATGCACGGTGGCCCGCCCGATTCCCGAACCCGCACCGGTGATGAGTACCCGGCGATCGGTGAAACGCTCCATTGCGACCTCTCCTAACTGGTTCTTCAGCCTCTACCTGACACGCTACGCCTACATGGCACAACGTGCCATAGTGGCATCCCATCGACTAGGATCGTCTTCGAAACCGCAGCTCACAGGAGGCGAAGTGCCCGCAACCCACACCCCGCGCCTCACGCTGGCCGAGCGGCGCAAAGCCGAAACCCGCCTGGACATCGCCCGCACCGCCGCCCGCCTCTTCGCCGAACACGGCACCTCGGCCGTCACCGCCGAACAGATAGCCGCCGAATCCGGCATCGGCCTGCGCACCTTCTACCGCTACGCCCGCACCAAGGAAGACGCCGTCGAACCGATGCTCGCCGCCGGCGCCCAACGCTGGCTGTCCGCGATCGCATCGGGCCCCCGCCGTCTCCCCACCCCCGCCGAACTGGAATCCGCCGCCGTCGCCTCCATGACCACCGACGGTGCCGACGACGACCTCGAAATCACCCGCGGCCTGCTCCGCGCCATGGACGGCGATCCGGCCCTGCGTGACGTCTGGCATCGCATCAACATGAATGGCGAGCGCGAATTGCGCACTGTCCTAGCCGATTTGGCCGGCCCCGACGCCGACCCCATCCGCGTGCGCCTGCTCGCTGCCGCAGCCGCCGGCTCCATCCGAATCGCCCTGGAGCAGTGGGCCGCCACCGATCCTCCCGCCGATCTTCCCGCCGCCCTCGTCTCCCGCTGCCTCCGCGCCCTCGCCGCCGGAATCTGATCGGCGTTTTGCCACGCCCGTGAGCCCTACCCGGCGCTAAGGTGTCGAACGGTCGCCCGGCGACTTCTCGGCTACCCCGTTTCGCACCCGAACCCGGAGGTTGTGTTGCGCCGTATCTGGAGTCGCCTCGCCCCACCCCTGGCAGCACTCACCGCCCTACTCCTCACCGGCGCGACCGCCACCGCGGAACCAACCCAACTCCCCGTCAACTACTCAGTCCTGCAATGGTTCTCCGACACCAACAACGCCAAACCTCCCTACACCCCACCCGGCGGCAACGACTGGTCCTGCACCCCCACCGCAGCCCACCCCCGCCCCGTGGTCCTGGTCCACGGCATCACCGGCAACGGCGCCGGCTGGCCCGCCATGTCCCCCCTCCTGCACAACAACGGCTACTGCGTCTTCTCCGTCACCTACGGCATCTACCCCGGCCAAGGCGGTCCGATAGCCGGCATGGGCGGCCTCGAACCGATCCCCCAGTCCAGCACCGAATTACGAGACTTCGTCAACAAAGTCCTGGCCGCGACCGGCGCCGAAAAAGTAGACCTCCTCACCTGGTCCGAAGGCACCCTCGTAGGCGCCCACTACCTCCTCTTCGACGGCGGCAACAAACTCGTAGACCAAACCTTCAACCTCGTCCCCATCTGGGCCGGCACCCACGCCGCCGACCCCATAGTCAACGCCGCCTACGGCCTGGGCGTCCAGGATTCGGTCTTCACCGCCCTCCGCCCCCTCTGCCAGGGCTGCATAGACATGCTCCCCATCTCCCCCTTCATCCAAAACCTCCAAGCCGCAGGCGTTTACGCCCCCGAAGTCCACTACACCAACCTCGCCACCCGAGCCGACACCGAAGTAGTCCCCTACACCAGCGGCCTCCGCGAAGCCCCCAACGCCACCAACATCGTCCTCCAGGACGTCTGCCCCGTGAACTTCGCCGGCCACAACAGCGTCTCGGTAGACCCCACCGTCGCCGCGCTGATGCTCAACACCTTCACCCCCGGCTCCGTCTCCGAGATCCCCTGCGCCCCTAGCCCGACCCCCTACATCTGAGCGCCAAAGCATGGGAATCGGTCACCGAATCGGTCAATCCGGTCACCGGCGTAACAAGCCGTTCCACACCGCGAATCATTCGCTAAAGTTCTCACCCGATTCTCGTACACAGGGGTGGTCATGGCGGATGCGTGGAAGTTCGATGTCCCGACAGTCGGGAGCAAACACCTTCCACCGGACCCGCGCTACATGGAAGCCCTGACCAGTCAGGGCTACGGCTTCGAAGCCGCCGTCGCCGACCTCGTCGACAACTCCATCGACGCGGGCGCGAAAGACGTTGTCATCCATTTCCTCCGGGATGGGGACCGGCTGGTCAGTTTGCTGATCATCGACGATGGCGCGGGCATGACCGAGGAAGAGCTCGACGTGGCGATGACCGTCGGTGGTCGGCGGGACTATCGGCCCGGGGCGCTGGGTATGTTCGGCACCGGTCTCAAGTCGGCGTCTTTGAGTCATGCGCGGGCGGTGACCGTGACGAGCCGTACCCGCGGTACCCGGCCCGCGGGGCGTCGCTGGGACATGGAGCACGCCAAGAACGGGTTCGAGTGCGACATCGTCGATCCCGTGTACGCGCAGTCGCTGATCGACCGCTATGCCGGCAATCCGATCATGTGGCAGGGCACTGTGATTCGCTGGGACGAGGTCAAGGATTTTCCGCGCAATGGCGGGCCCGAGCAGACCGAACGCTATTTGGCGCGCACCATCAGCAAGCTCGGTATGCATCTCGGGTTGCAACTGCACCGGTATCTGGCGCGCGGTGATTTCAACATCACCATCGCGGTGGAGGACATCGGCACCGGACAGGTGGTGATGGAGTTCGGTGTGCTGCCGGTGGATCCGTTCGCCTATCCGGTAACCGGTAACCCGACCTATCCGCGCACCTTCAAGGTCGAACTGCCCTCGGTCGGCACGGTGCCGATGCACGCCCACATCTGGCCGCCGAAGTCTTCGCTGGCGCAATTTCGCGGCATCGGTGCGCTGTCCGAAACTCAGGGCTTCTACCTGTATCGCAACGACCGTCTCGTGCAGGCCGGCGGCTGGAACAACTTCCGGCAGCCCGAGGCGTATCTGTCCCTGGCGCGTGTCGCGGTCGAACTGCCCGCAGTGGCCAGCGATGTCTTCCGGCTGACTGTCAAGAAGGACGGCGTAGAGGTATCGCCGGAGTTCGTATCGGCGCTCGAACGTGCGACCGACGACACCGGAACCGCATTCCCGCAATTCCTGTCAGAGGCGGACGCGGCGTACCGTGAGGCGCGCAAACGCGCTGGGGTGGAGCGTAAACCGGTCATTGCGCCCGGGGACGGCTTCGATCCGGGCGTTCGCGAGGTGATCGCGGAGGAACTGCCGGTGCTGCCGGGTGAGGATCCGATCACGATTGCCTGGCAGCCGTTCGAAGACGACGCCTTCTTCGAATTGGATCGCGAAGGCCATCGCATTCTCCTCAATCAGCGGTACCGCGCCGCGGTACTGGGCGGTCGCCGCGGTCGTCTCGACGACGCCCCGATGATCAAGTCCCTGCTCTTCCTGACCGTCCACGAACTTTTCCAGCGCGAACGCTTCGGCCCGCGCGACCGCGACAATCTGCAACTGTGGCAGTCGGTGCTGGTGGCTGCCGCCCGCGCCGAGATGGATCGCCTCGGCGATCGGGATGAGGAATGACCGTGCAGCACTTGCATTCCGTGGACGCCGCACCCCGCCTGGCCCTGCACCACGCGGTGCTAGCGGATATGGCGGGCAGCAAGCCCAAGCGCCTGGTGCGTGCCATGCAGTACCAAGCCGACGATATCGATGGCGCGGACCCGTACGCCTCTGAAGCCGATTTCCAGCAAGCCCTGCGCGTCGCGGATCCCGGCGATCAGCTGTTCGAGATGTGGCGAAAGCAGCTGGCCCAGTGGGATTTCGCGGAGTCGCCCGCATGGACCACGACGGATGCGCGGACCGAACAGCGCCGCGTCGCCGTCTACGCGGCCTTGGCCATCGAGGTCGAAACCGCCAAACTGCTCGATGCCGCCTGCCCGGTGTCGCTGGCTGCCGCACCGGTCGTGATCAGCAAGGAGTTCAAGCCCTGGCGTACAACGGATTCCCGGCTGGGCCGTGATTGGTACTGGCCGCGATACAGCGAGTTGCTGGCGAGCAAAGGCTGGCCACAGGATGCGGTGGCGGCCCTCGACATCGCGTCGGAGAGCGTCGTCGAACGCCTCGCCGATCCGACTCGCTCCGACGCCTACCAGTCCAAGGGCTTGGTCGTCGGCTACGTCCAGTCCGGTAAGACCGCGAACTTCACCGGTGTCATCGCCAAGGCCGTCGACGCCGGCTACCGGCTGATCATCGTGCTCGGTGGCACGCTGAATCTGCTCCGCGATCAAACTCAGCGCCGTCTGGACAAGGAGCTGGTCGGCCGCGAGAACATCCTCCGCGGTGCCAGTGAATTCGAATCCGACTACTACGACGACCCGGAATGGATCCAGCGCAAGTTCGTCGAATTCGGCAGCATGCCTTCGGCTCTCGGCGGCATCGACATCGTCCGCCTGACCACCCGTTACGACGACTACAAAGCGCTCCTGCAGGGCATCGTCGCCCTCGAATTCGAGAAGCAGGAACCCGCCCTTCCGCTGTACGACGCCCGCAATCTGCATCGGTCGGCGGCGCGGCTGATGGTGGTCAAGAAGAACAAGACGGTCCTCACCAAGCTGGTCAAAGACCTCAAGAAGATCCCGACGCCGCTCGACGAGATTCCCGTCCTGATCGTCGACGACGAATCCGACGAAGCCTCGGTCAACACCTCCCGCCCCAAACCGGATGCCGAGCGCACGGCGATCAACCAGAAGATCTCCGAACTCCTGGCCCTGCTGCCCCGTGCCCAATACGTCGGTTACACCGCTACCCCGTACGCGAACGTCTTCATCGACCCCAGTGATACCGCCGACATCTTCCCGAAGGACTTCATCATCTCCCTCCCGCGCCCCGAGGGCTATATGGGCGCCGCCGACTTCCACGATCTCGACACCGAAGACCTCGACGGCGAACGAACTTTCGCCAACTCCAACGAACTGGCTCACGTCCGCGACGTCATAGTCGAAGACGAAGACGACACCGAACCCCTCGAACGCGCCATCGACATGTTCGTCCTCGCCGGCGCCATCAAGCTGTACCGCCAAGAAGTAGACGGCCTGGGCGACAACTACTTCCGCCACCACACCATGCTCATCCACGAATCCAACTGGGTCGAGGTTCACCGCGAACTCAGCGGCAGGGTCAACGAACTATGGTGGCGTGCAGGCTATTCCAGCGCCAGAGGCCACGAACGCCTCCGAACCCTCTTCGAATCCGACGTAGCGCCGGTCTCCACCGCCCGTGCCGCCGACTTCTCCGTCCCACCTTCCTACGAAGCTTTGCAACGCTGGGTAGGCGTAGCCGTCCAGAACATCAGCGGCGACCAGAAACCCATCCTCGTCATCAACGGCGACAAAGATCTCAACGATGACGCCGACTTCGACCGCCGCTCCATCTGGAAAATCCTCATCGGCGGCCAGAAGCTCTCCCGCGGATTCACCGTAGAAGGCCTGACCGTCTCCTATTTCCGCCGCCGCTCCGCCAACGCCTCCGCCCTCATGCAAATGGGCCGCTGGTTCGGGTTCCGCAAGGGCTACCAGGACCTCGTCCGGCTCTACATCGGCCGCGAAGAAGAACACGGCCGCCATGGCATCGACCTCTACAAGGCATTCGAAGCTGTCTGCATGGACGAGGAAACCTTCCGCAGCGAGCTCGAGCAATACGCCGTCATGGTCGACGGCCGCCCGCAGGTTACTCCCGCCCAGGTCCCCCCACTGGTATCCCAGCACCTCCCAACGTTGAAGCCGACCAGCCCCAACAAGATGTACAACGCCAAGCTGGTCGAAATCCGCTCACCCGGCCGCTGGCAAGAACCCTCCGCGTATCCTCTGGCCGCGTCCGACCTCCGCTACAACACCCAGCTCTGGTCCCCGATCTTCGACCAGCTATCGGAAACCCCAACAACTTTCGAATACCTCTTCGGCGAGGTAGGCGGCCGCCACCGAGTCCACGCCCACACCTGCCTGATCCCCGCCGACGAAATGATCGACATCCTCGCCCGCCTACGCTGGCACGCCCCGGGCCAATTCGTCCCGCATCTCGAATATTTGAACTCGATCAGTCACGTTGGTCAGAGGGAAGTCGACGACTGGGTGGTCTTCGCTCCTCAAGCCGTTCGAGGCGCTCCGAAGCCAATAGTCCTCGGCCCCAGCGGGAGGGCTTTCACTCGTTTCGAACGAATCCGTAGCCGCGACCCCCTCTTCGGCGCCATCAGCTCCCAACCTCATCGCACCATCGCGCTACGGATATCCGGTTCACTCCCGCATTCTGGCGACTCGAATACTGAATCACTGGTCGGAGATCGTCGGGGCGTTCTGATGCTCTATCCGGTCCTTGAACCGAAATTCGCCGCTGATGTGACCTCCGACGGCCGCACGGACTACGGAAAACTGGTAGTTGGATTCGGGTTCGTAGCACCCGCCTCAGCTCGCGGCCTGGATGACCGCACCGTCCGGTTCACCACCATCGACTCCTCGGATCAGGCGATTGTCGAGGTTGACGACGCGGGGTAGTGCGCCGCCAGGCGAATCGATTGTCATCTATCTATGAAGAATCCGAGAGGCAAGCATGTCGATTTCCGACAGCAGCTCGGACGGCGGCAGGCCTAGGTCGAGCGCGTGGCAATAAATGGTGATATCCGCTCGCACGATCGTGTGCGTTCGTTCCGGCTCCTGCCCTTTCGCATAAATCAAGTGCCCTTCCTTGAGACCGAGGGCAGAGCAGTACGCGAGCATCTGGTACAGGTCTGCTTCGGGGAACGTCTTCGACTTCTGAGACTTGTACTTCGCGTCGACGACTGCTACTGGCTCGCCACCCGCGTCGATCCAGACGAGATCCGGCTTGAGTTTCACGCATTTCTCGATATCCAGATGAAAAACCGATTGTAGCCGGGCGCTTCCGCCGTATTGTTGCATCGCCGTGCTCAGGGCACCGGTGACGAAGTCCTCGTATACCTTCCACATATCGAACAGGAATCCGGATACGGCGAGAGATCCGACGCCTTGGTCGAAGGAGCTGTTGTCGAGGATGACCTGCGCCAAGCGCAAGGCATCGTGGTATCTCGTGTTGATCCGGCTGAGCGTGACCTTGGGATGTGGATGGCTTTTCGAGACAAGAGTGACGTCATCCAAGGTCACTCTGATCCGCGACAGTCTCCTGCGGACTTCGGGGCGGATGTCAGGCAGTGCGAGCAGTCGCAGCGTCGCCAACAGTAGAAGTTGGTTGTCGACCGTGTCCATCGTGTAGTCGTCGTATTCGACCGCGATCGGCAGCGGCAGCCCGTAATTTCGAGTCAGCTGCTCACGGAACCGGATTCGCCCGCGCAGCATCGGAATGGAATCGGTTGTGGCCCGGTATCCCCGCCCGACACCCCGCTCGATCGCCTTGTCCGCCAACCGGACGAATGACTCGGCGACAGCGGGGTACAGGCCATCCGACTTCTCCAGTCGGACGAACTCGTCGCGCCAGATCGCCGGATTCGAGGAGTAGCCGATGAAGAACAGGATCCGCTGCAGCTCAGTGATCTTGGGGCGAATAGTGAGCTGCAACGAGCCGACCTTGATCGATCCGACTTTGCGGAGCGCTTTGACCGAGTAGTCGCCGGACGGCCTCGCGGTGATTTCGACGCATTTCAACGCGCGCAGCGCATTCAGTTGGTCATTTGTGAGCGCAATCAGTCGCGGATCGCCATGCTCTGTCAGCTCCACGAGACCGCGCCTCACTCCTCGCCATCGGCGGTCACCGGATCACCCACGCGCTCACGAATCTTGCTCAACGAGTACGTCTCCTGCACGTCGACCCCGCTGTCTCCGAAGTGGTACTCCTCGAGCAGCGGCAATACCTCTGTCGACCACACGATGTCCATACCTTTTCGCGACGTGGCGTAAGGGCGCATGAAGAACGACGGACCGATCTTGAAGTCCTCGTCGAGGATGAGCTCGTTCAGCTCCTCGACGATCGCGGCGACAACACGCGGCTCGTTGTTCCGTTTGAGCCACTCGCGAAGCATCCCCTTCGTGGGTTCCTTGGACGGGTGCAGATGCACGAACCTGAAACGGCGCCGCATTGCCGTGTCTACCAGTGCCACCGAGCGGTCCGCCCGGTTCATGGTCCCGATTATCAAGACGTTCTTGGGTAGCGTGAACATCTCGGTCTTGTCCGAATAGAGCAGATTGATGCTTTCGTCGCGATACTCCAGGAGGTAGTAGAGCTCGCCGAAGATCTTGGATAGGTTTCCGCGGTTCACCTCGTCGATGATCAACGCGTATAGGTTTTCCGGGTCCTTGCGTGCGTCGTCGGCGATCCTGCGCAGCGGGCCGCGATGAATGTCGTAGGCGATCTGGCCGTTCTCGGTTTCGACTGGCCTGAATCCCTCGAAGAAGTCCTCGTAGGAATAGGTCGGGTGGAACTGCACCATCTTGACGTGCTCTTTGCCGCATAGGTGATTGGCGAGCGCTTTGGCCAGGTAGGTCTTTCCCGTTCCCGGGGGTCCGTAGAAGATCAGTTGTGGGCGTTCGCGAAGCAGATCGATGCACTCTTGGAGCCAAGCCTTGGGCATGTACAACTCTGTCGCGAGCTCGTCGGTCGCCGGCATGAATTCCGGCGCGACGTCGGCGGTCGGAGTGGGTGCCGGCTCCTCGGCTTGGGCCAAAGCATGCCGCGGACGCCACGCGAATCCGAATGCCTCGCTGAGGATCCCGATCAGCTCGGCGGCATTCTGGCGGTCGAGTTGCATCGACTGGCTACTCTTCGGAGCCGACTGTCGCTGCTCCGATCCGAAGGTCGACAGATGGACCAACGTCGAGCCGTCCGGGGCGTCGATGACCTTGTACTGACAGGTGACCGCATCTTCCATCTTGTGTGCACGCACGTTCTGGGTGCTAGGAACGATCTCGCGAATGCGGGCCATACTGGTCTCCCTCCCTAACCATGAATCTCGGTCGAACTGGACCGTGAAGCACCAGCCTGCCGGTGGGTATTCTCCGATCGGGCCGATTCGATCATGATTTCAGACTAATCGCGGCCTCCGACAGGTTTGGGATTCCGACGCGATTCGCTAGCGTGAGCTATGGCTGCTCAACTGGAACCGCCGGTCATCCACGGTGTGCGACGGCATGTTGTCGAGGCGCGCGGAGTCCGATTCCTTGTCACTGAATCGGGAAGCGGAACACCAGTTCTCGCGCTACATGGATGGCCACAGCATCACTACGCATACCGCGATCTGCTCGCGAGTCCACCGGTTGGCCTTCGGATCATCGTGCCGGATCTGCCCGGGTATGGGTGGTCGGGGGCTGCGCCGCATCGGTGGGGGAAGGAGGATGTCGCGAGTGATGTTCTGGCGCTGATGGATGCGTTGGAGTTGGACGAGGTGATTTTGGTTGGGCATGACTGGGGCGCGTATCTCGGGTATCGGATGGTGTTGCGGGAGCCGGAGCGGTTTCGGGGGTACTTGGCGCTGAATATGGCGCATCCGTGGGTGCCGGCGAAGACGATGGCTCGGCATGCTTGGCGGTTCTTGTTGTATCAGCCGTTGGTGGCGAGTGTGGGGGTGCCGTTGCAGCGGCGGACTCGGTATTTGGAGTGGTTGTTCGGGAGGGGGTCGGAGGTGGATCTCGAGACGGTGCGGGTTTATTCGGAACGGTTTCGGGATCCGGTGGTGGCTCGGGCTGCTACGGATACGTATCGGACGTTTTTGTTGCGGGAGGTGCCTCGGGCGGTGCGGAGTCCGGAGGCGGGGCGTGCGGTGGTGCCGATTCGGGCGGTCTTCGGGGTGGAGGATGCGGCGATTCATGTGTCGTTGGCGGCGGCGGAGACGGCGCGGGCGGATGACTATCGGCTGGAGACTGTGGGGTGTGGGCATTTCATTGTGGATGAGCGGCCTGAGGTGGTGAGGGCGGCGTTGGTGGGGTTGGTGAGCGAGACGGCGGGGTGAGGTTGGAGTTTTGCTCCGCTTTGGCGGCGGTTTTGTCGGGAAACCGATTGGGGGAGGGGGAAAGTGGAGGAAAACTCCAGGTTAGGGCTTCCAGCGGTTGTGCCTTCTGCGGCGGATGACTGTGGCGGCTTCGTCTGCGCAGGTGTTCAGGGATTGGAAGATGTCGGCGGCTGCGTAGCGGAGGACGAGCCAGCCGGCGAGTTGTAAGTGGTTTTGGCGGCGGCGATCTTGGCGGAACACTGCGGGGGCGCTGTGGAATTCGCGGCCGTCTATCTCAATGATGGTGCGGGAGCGTTCGTCTGCGAAGTCGGCGTAGTAGTTGCCGATGGGGTGGTTTGCGAGGAGGTGGAGGCCGCGGTCGTGGAGAGCTCTGGCGAAGAGGCGTTCCGGTTCGGAGGCGAAGCGGGTGGCGGCTGCTCGGAGTTGCTTTGCGAGGGTGGAGGAGCCGCGGAGGTGGGAGGTGGAGAGGGTGAGGAGGGAGTGGGCGGTGGTGTGGTCGATGTGGTGGTCGATCAGGGCGTTTGCTTCTGAGTGGGGGAGGGAGTTGAGGCAGTCGAGGAGGGTGAGCGGGGGTGCGGTGATGGGGAGGTCGTCGAATTCTGTTATCCAGGCGGCGTCCAAGGTGCGGCGGTGGAGGCGGAGCCATTCGGGGGTGGCGCGGCGCGTTTCCTTGGGGACGGTGGCGTCGATCAGGGGTGGTTCGGGGAGCATGCCTTGGAGCCAGGCGGCGGTGGTGTGGGAGATGATGGCGGTTGGGAGCCAGGCGATTACGGCTTGCGTCTTGGTGAGCAGGGATGGGGTGCCGGTGCTGTAGACGCCGGGGAGGATTTGGATGTAATAGCCGCTGCGGCAGCGGGCGTGGATGGTGCTGGATGGGATGCCGTCGGCCAGCAGTTGGGCGCGGGTGCGGATCACATGTCGAGGGTGGCAGAGCCGGCCAGGTAGGTGAGTTCAGCGACCTGGGGTTACAGGTGGGGTGTGGATACGTCTTCAGTTGTGGAATTCGATTGGGTCGCAATGAATTCATCGATGGTGGCGAGGGTGTAGTCGCCGTGGTCGGTGCCGAGGCCTTGGGCTACGAAGGCAGCGGTGGCGAGGCCGAGGTGGACGGCGGCGGGGAGGTCGCGGCCCAGGGATACGGCGCGGAGGAAGCCGGCGGAGAAGGCGTCGCCGCAGCCGGTGGTGTCTACGACCTTCGTCGGGTAGGCGGGGAATTCTCGGATGTGGTTGGGGGAGGAGAGGAGGGCGCCGTGCGGGCCTCGGGTGATGGCGAGGACGCCGACGCCGGCGGAGTGGAGGATGTGGCAGGCGGCTACAAGATCGGTGGCACCGGTGAAGCCCAGGGCTTGGTCTTCGTTGGGGAGTAGGTAGTCGAGGTGAGGGAGGGCGGGGGCGATGGCATCCAAGGAGCCGAGGGAGCCGGGGGCCAGGAGGTCGGCGGAGGTGGTGAGGCCGGATGCTTTGGCTTGCTGGAGGATTCGTGCCGCGTTGGGGGCGCCGAGGAGCTCGGGGCCGCCGAGGTGGAGGTGGGTGGCGGTGGTGAAGGCGGACCAGTCGATGTCGGCGGGGGCGTAGAAGGGGTTGGCGCCGAGTAGGTGGAGGGTGGGGCGGTCGCCGTTGGGGTGGATGGGGAGGACGGTGGCGGAGGTGGGGATTTCGGGTTTGCGGACCACCAGGGAGGTGTCGATTCCGTAGCGGTGCAGGAGGTTCAGTAGCAGGTCGCCGGTGGGGTCGGTGCCGATGGCGCCGGCGGTGCGGACGGCGGCGCCGAGTTTGGACAGGACGACGGCGGTGCCCGCGGCGGTGCCGGCGGGGGACATGCGGATGGTTTCGACCAGGGCGGTTTCCTGGCCGCGGGGGAGTTCGGAGACGGGGTGGACGAGGATGTCGAGGACGTGGACGCCCATGGTGATCACGTTCATTGGTGGTCCTTGGTGAGCGGTTTGGGGGTGCCGTAGCCGGTGCGGAGGGCTATTTCGATGACGGCTTGTTGCTGGGACGGAGTCAGGGGGCGGGGCGTCCCCAGCACGGCGGCGTCGAGGTATAGGGCGCAGGCCCATTCGAGGAGGAGCGCGTTTTCCACGGCTTGGTCCAAGGTCGAGCCGAGGGTTACCGCGCCGTGGTTGGCGAGGAGGGTGGCTTGTTTCCCGGTGGACAGCGAATCCAATACGGCCCCAGCCAGTTCGGGGGTGCCGAAGGGGTGGAAGGGAACCACGGGGGTCTCGCCGCCCAGGGCGAGCTGCTGGTAGTGCAGGACGGGCAGTTCGGGCAGCACGCACCCGATGGCGGTGGATTTGGGGGCATGTGTGTGGACGATCGCGCCGGTAGGAAGGGTGCGATAGATGCCCAGGTGGAGTTGGAGTTCGGAGGTGGGGGCGTAGTCGCCGGAGATTGCGGCGCCGTCGAGGTCCACGAGGGTGACCTGGGCGGGGGTGAGGTCGGCGAGGGTGGCGCCGGTGGCGGTGACGGCCACGAGGTCGCCCAGGCGCAGGCTGACATTGCCGGCGATGCCGATGAGAAGACCGGCAGCGGCGAGGCGGTGGCAGGCCTCGGCTACGCGTTGGCGGTCGGCGAGCGCTGGGGTGGGCATGCGGTTAATGTACGAAATGTGAATGCGATTCGCATTCTGGTTGGGAAAAGAGGGTGCGGTGGAGACGACGGTGCGGAGGGTGCCGCAGCAGGCTCGGAGCAAGGAGCGGGTGGCGCGGGTGCTGGCGGCCGCGGATCGGATCGTGGCCGTCGAGGGGGTCGAGGCCTTGCGGATGGTGCGGCTGGCGCAGGACGCGGGCGTGTCGGTGGGGTCGCTGTACCAGTACCTGCCGGATCGAGACGCGGTGCTGGATGCGCTGGCCGACGAGTATCTGGGGCGGATCGAAGGAACCCTGGACGATTTGATAGCGGCTGCGGGGCAACAGCATTGGGATGATCCGGTGGAGGGGCTGGTGGAGGTGTTCGCCGAGGTGTATCGGCGGGAGCCGGGGTTCCGGGCGCTGTGGTTCGGGCGGCACGTGTCGGAGGCGATCCGGGTCGCGGACCGGGAGCACAAACGGCGCATGGCCGATGGATTGCGGCGAATCGTGCTGGCGCAGAAGATGCTTCCGGATCGCGAATGGGTGGGGCGCGCGTGCCTGGCGGTGCATCTGATGGCCGATGCGCTCATGCAGGAGGCGTTCCGTATCGACCCGAACGGTGACACGAAGATGTTGCGGGAGTTGAAGACCGCGCTGCGCGGTTATCTCGCGGAGCTGGAGCGGCGCACCGATTAACGAGTGCAGCCGGCGGGAACCAGTGTGCCGGTGATGATTTCGTCCACCCAGCGGCTCAGCGTCGGCACCATCATCGCACCGACCGTGAAATGCTCGCCGGGAAAGGTCTGCAGCCGCACCGACGCGCCGCCGCGGCACCAGTCGTCGTAGAGCGTTTCCACGGCCGTGAGCGGGATCCAGATTTCGCCCGTCCCGTGGTAGAGGAATATCGGCGCGCGGGGTGTGTGCACGCCGAGACGGTTGTCCGACACCACTTTCCGGCCCAGCGGCGTCTCGAGCGGATCGGTGTCGGTGAATCGGTCGAGCGGCAGCGGCGCGGCCAGCCCGAGCGCCGCCTGTAAGACCACGCAGGCGTCGCGCAGCGCGTGCGCGATCCGCCAGCCGTTGTCGTTGAGCAGGGACAGCAGTTCGGGATACTCCCGGGCCAGACCGAGCGTGGCGGCCAGGAAGACGCCGGTCGCGGCATTGCCGTCCATGGTCTTCAGTAGCAGGTCGTAATCGGCCGGGAGACCACCGATCACGGCTCCGGCCAGCGGAAGCTCGGGGGCATAGGCGGGAGCGAGCTGAGCCGCCCAGCCGGTGGCTATCCCGCCGCCGGAATACCCGCTCAACACCACGGGACTGCGCGGGCTCAGATCGGTCAATTGCAGATGCAGGGCGGCGCGGACCGCGTCGAGCACCGCGTGACCGCCCATGTGCCCGGCCGCGTACGCCTGCCGCGGGCCCTGATGGTCGGGCACGATCACCGCGTAGCCGCGGGACAGCAGCAACTGGATCGACACCATATCGCCTTGGAAGCCCCGCTTGAGCTGATACGAAGGCGCACAAGTGTTTCCGAGCGACGACGTCGGGATGTTGTACGACACCAGCGGCCGGGTGCCCGCACCGGTCCACGGGTCGCGCGGCACGTACAGGGTCGCGTTCACCGGCGTCGGCCGGCCGTGCGTATCGGTGGAGCGCACCAGCATCTCCACCGCGCGCACCGGTGTGAGGAACCAGCTCGCGACCGAGCGCACCGAGAGCGCCGCGCCCAGCGGCCGTTCCAGCCAGCCGCCGGGCGGCACATAGAACGGATCGTCCAAAGGCGTCGGCAGCACCGCCGCCAGTTCGTGCGGCGGATCCATCAGCTCGGAGATCGGGTCCGCGGTGCCGTGACCCGCCGGGAACAGCGCCGCGGCCGCGATCGCCAGCGACGCGCACAATCGGGCTACGGCCCGTCGGGCGTTCGTCCTGATGGCACGGATCGTCGCACAGCGATCGCCCGCTTCGGAACGTCAGCGCTTCGACGCGCCGAAGCGAATATTCACGCCCAGGTCACCACCTGATCGAGCTCCGCGCGCGTGGTGCGGAAGCTGTTCGAGGCATGCCCGGCGTCCGGGTAGCCGAACGAAATCCCCGCCACCACCTGGCGCTGCGCCGGAATCTCGAAGTACTCGTGCAGGAACGGCGAATAGGTGGCCAGCGCGGCCTGCGGGGCGGTCGCGACCCCGAGGCTCTGCGCGCACAGCAGGAACGAGGTCAGATACAGCCCGCAATCGACCGCGCCGTACGCCCCGAGGTCGGCCTCGGTGGTCAGGACGGCCACGTGCGGGGCGTCGAAAAGCTCAAAGTTGCGCAGCATTTGGCGCAGGCTGCCCGCGTGGTCGCCGCGCTGCACGCCGACCGCCTGGTACAGCGCGCCGCCGCACTCCCGGCGGCGATCGCGGTACACCCCGTTGTAGGCGGCGGGGAAGGGGATGTCGGTCTGCGCGGGGGTGCCCTCGATGTGGTCGAGCAGCGCTTTGCGGAAGCGGTCGGTGGCGGCCGGATCCGCGGTGACGACCAGCTGCCACGGCTGGGTGTTGCACCAGGACGGGGTGCGCTGCGCCAGCCGCAGAATCGATTCGATGGTGTCCCGGTCGACGGCGTCGGGGCGGAAGGCCCGGCAGGTGTAGCGCTCGTCGAGCAGGGATTGCAGCGCGGTGTAGCGATCGGACATGGTGAAGCCCCTCCTTGGTTGGTCTCATTTCGAGACCGGTTGTATTCGGTCTCATATTAGGACCAGATGGGTAGGATCGGAAGATGCGATATGAGGAGCTGGCCGACGAGCCGTGTTCGATCACGCGATCGCTGGTGGTATTCGGCGACCGCTGGACGCTGCTCATCCTCAAGGCGGCCTTCTCCGGGGTGCGCAGGTTCAACGGGTTCCAGTCGTATCTCGGAATTTCCAAGGGGCGCTTGCAGGATCGGCTCGATCGGCTGGTCGAGCACGGCATCCTGGTGAAGCAGCGGCCGGAGACCGGTGCGCACGAGGAGTACCGGCTGACCGCCAAAGGCCATGACGTGTACCCGATCCTGATGGCGTTCCGGGACTGGGGCGATGCGCACATGGCGCCGGACGGGCCGCCCGTCTACTACCGGCATCGCGATTGCACCGGCGAGGCGCACGTGCACCTCGTGTGCGATGCCTGCGAGCAGGAGATCACCGCGCGGGACGTGACGCCCGAAGCGGGGCCGGGGATGAAACTCCCCACCGGATAACGAGGTGACCGAACCGGCCCGCGTTCGTATAGTCGGGCCGGTGTCCGACCTGATTATCCGGCCCGCCGCTGCCGACGACGAGAAGTTCCTGTGGGCGATGCTGTTCGAAGCCTCGCACTCCGCCGACCTGGGGCGCACCGACCCGGACGAACTGCGTGAGATCCCGGCCCTGGCCCGCTACGTCGAGAACTGGGGCGCGCCAGGTGATTTCGGTGTGATCGGTGGCGCGGACGGCAGCGCGCGGGGCGCCGCGTGGGCGCGCCTGTACACCGCCGGCAATGCCGCCTACGGATTCGTGGACGAACGGACACCCGAACTCGCCATCGCGGTCGCGCCCGGCGTGCGCGGCTCCGGGTTGGGCACCGCACTGCTGACCAGCCTGATCGACGCGGCCCGAACCCGGCACGATGCGCTGAGTTTAAGTGTGCGGCTGGATAATCCGGCCCGCGCGTTGTATCAGCGGCTGGGGTTCGAGGACCTGCCGGGCAGCGATATCACCAATGCCGCGGGCGGCACCAGCGTCACGATGGTGCTGCGCTTCCGATGACCGGTCAGCCATCGATGCCGAAAGCGAGCCGCCCGGACGCGAGATAGTCACTGGGGTCCAGCAGCATTCGGACCTCGGGACGGTCGGCTTCCGGGATGCGCGCCAGCTCGTCGTGCAAGGGTGTGCGCAGCGCCGCGCCGCGCGCGGTGAAGAGCGGGAACCAATTGTCGTGATGGTTGGGCACGAACACCTTCGGTCGCAGTGCCTCGATGTACGTCCGCGGATCCCGGAGGCCGTTGCGGAACTGATTGAACCCCTGAATGGCCCCGATCTGCACATCCGAACCCGGCAGGGAACGCAGTACGTCCAGCACCTGCGGCGCCTTGTCCACCAGCGGCCCGGATGAGTCGTGCCAGGTGAGAGTGAAGCTCTCCGTACGGAATTGGTACAGCAGGACCCCGCCCTCGGGTGCGGAGATATTGCGCGCCAGATGACCGGCGTCGGCGAGAGTCGGTGGGTGCGTGCGGATATCGCACAGGCACGGCGTCGGCATGACGCGCGGGGAAGCGTCCGGTCCGGTCGCACGCGGCGTGGGCGCGGAGTGGATGTGCCGGATCGCCGTCACCGACAGACCGGGCGCGAGCTCGAAATCGTAGCGATCGCCCGGGGTGGAATCGGCGGAACCCAGTTCCTTGCAGGCGAATTCGGCTGTGCCGCGCACCTGCCCGCGCACCGTGGCGCAATGCTCCGCGGTCCCGTGCACCACCGCCCCGGTGGCCTGCGCGATCGGCCCGGCATCGGCCGCATGATCGAAATGCCCGTGCCCGATGAAGATCGCCGCCGGCCGCAGCGCCGCCACCTCGGCGGGTGTGGTCGGCACGTACCCGGACGTCACCCCGCGCGGCACCCAGGCATCGCAGAGAAACACCACCCCGTCCATGGCGATGGCGAACGACGCGCACCCGAACCACGCCATCAGCACCTGATCCGCCCGTACCGCACCGGTTTCCGGATCCACCGCCGCGTCACCGAAGAACCGTCGCCGTGCCGCGATGGTCTCCGCGAGCGTGGGCGCGGCGATCGGCGGCGTGGCGAACCGGCCACCCAAGTCGGCAATGCCGCGCAATCCGGAAATACTCGCCACCGCGTCCCCTGTCTCAGCCAGCGGCCGAGGCTGACCGCGCTCCGCATTCTGCCCCGGGCGGGACCTACTTGTCACCGTCCGTCTCAGGCCCCGGCGATGCGCTCGAAGGTGATGTGGGTGACCGCCGCCGAGCTCTCCAGCTTGGTGCACTCGTACCCGGGCAGCGTCCCGAGATCCTCGAAGATCCGCTCGCCCGCGCCCAGCAGTATCGGCACCTGCGCCAGATGCAGCGAATCCACCAGCCCGGCGCGCAGGAACTGCCGGATGACCGACGCGCCGCCGCCCAGCGCCACGTCCTTGCCGTCGGCGGCCTCGAAAGCCCGCTTCAGCACGGCTTCGGGAGTGTCGTTCACGAAGTGGAAGACGGTGCCGCCCTCCATCTCCACCGACGGCCGCGGATAGTGGGTCAGCACGAATGTGTCGTTGTGATACGGCGGGTTCGGCCCCCACCAGCCGTTCCACGAGTAGTCCGGCCATTCGCCGCGAACGGGCCCGAACATATTGCGCCCCATGATGGTCGCGCCGATGCCGACCCCGAACCGGGTGGCGTACTCGTTGTCCAGCCCGCCCGCGCCGGTCTTCTCCTCGCCCATCATGGCGCGCCCGTGGTCGGTGGCGAAGACCCAGTGGTGCAACGCTTCACCCCCGACGCCGAGGGGATTGTCCTGGCTCTGGTCCGGCCCGGCGACGTAGCCGTCCAGGGAGATCGACAGGTTCTGTACGCGAAGTTTCGGCATGATGCGCTCCCTAACTGGTTGCGATTTGCAATCGGTAGCTATGATAGGAGCAAGCGGTTGTGATTTGCAATCGGTTGCGCGCAATTGGTATGGGAGGCACGGATGGAGCCCAGGTCGGGATGCCCGATCAACGCGACCATCGAGGTGATCGGCGACAAGTGGACGCTGCTGGTGCTGCGCGATGTCATGTTCGGCAACCGCCGCCACTTCCGCGAACTCCTCGCCGGATCGGAGGAGGGCATCGCCTCCAACATCCTCTCCGATCGCCTCAAGCGCCTCGTCGCCGCCGGACTGCTGAGCCGCGACGAGGCGCGCCCGGGGCAGAAGGCCGAGTACCGCCTCACCGAGCCCGCCATCCAGCTGGTGCCGGTGATGGCGGCGCTGGGTTCGTGGGGGCTCCGTCATCGCCCCACCACCGAGCGTTTACGGGTCCGCGCCGAACTGCTGGAGCAGGGCGGCCCCGAGCTCTGGTCCGACTTCATGGACGAGCTGCGCGAATCCCATTTGGGCACAACGCTTCCCGATACCGGCCGCCCGCGCGCCACCGCCCGCCTGGCCGCCGCCTACCAGGCCGCGATCGCGAAAGGCGCCCGGTAGCCGAGACCTTGCGGTTGCATACGGCAATCCGGCGGTGAATTACGGGATTGCACCGTTATCAAGTGGTCGGCAAACGTTAAGCCCCTTGTTAGAACAAGAGCGTTGCATCGATTTCAGTGGTAGCTGAACGAAGGCTGCCGAGAGGGCAATTGGGGGCCCACCATGTACAAAGAGGTGCATGCGGCCGCGCACGAGTTCGAAGACCATCGATACACGATGCGCATCAGCCGCCTCGCCATCGACAAGCTGGGTATCCGGCTCTACGACCGGGTTTCGGCCGTGCTCGCCGAACTCATCGCGAATTCCTACGATGCCGACGCCACCGAGGTCGACGTGACGCTGCCGTGGGGCGTCACGCTCACCGGCAATGTGCGGGCCGCGGACGAACCGCCGTACGAGATAGTGGTTTCCGACAACGGCCACGGCATGACCGCCGACGAGGTGAACCGGAACTACCTCATGGTCGGCTCCGATCGGCGGGTGCGCACCGGCTCGGATCTGTCCCGCGAACGGCGGCGACCGGTGATGGGGCGCAAGGGAATCGGGAAACTCGCCGCCTTCGGCATCTGCCGCACCATCGAGGTGATCTCGGCGGGCAGCCGCCACGACGACCACACCCCGGCGGGCTGGCCGGTCGCGCATCTGGTGCTCGATCTCGACGATATGCTCTCCGACACCGAACGCGACTACTACCCGAAACCCGGTGCGCTGGATGGCACTTTCGCGCCCGAGCGCGGCACCACCGTCATCCTGCGCAATTTCTCGCGCAAGCGGGTCAACTCCGGTTCCGAGCTGAGCCGGCAGCTGGCGGCGCGCTTCGGCATCGAGCGCTCGGACTGGCGGGTGCAGGTGCACAACAGCATCGGCGACGAGGAGTTCACGCTCAGCGATCTGCCCATCGACGTGATGGAGGAGACGCGAGTCGACGTCTCCCGGGTGCCGGTGCGCCTGGGCAATCAGTTTCTGCCGGTGAGCGGTTGGATCGCCTACTCGAAACAGCCCTACCGCGACGAGGCGATGGCCGGGGTGCGGATCTACGCCCGCGGCAAGATCGTCGCGCAGACCCGGGACTTCGGCATCCGGTCGGGCTTCACCGGCGAGTTCAAATTGCGCTCCTACCTGGTCGGCGCGGTGCACGTGGACTGGCTCGACGACGAGGAGGACCTGGTCCGCTCCGACCGCCAGGACATCATGTGGGGGTCGCCGCGCGGGGAGGCGCTGGCGCTGTGGGGCCGGGCGCTGATCAAGGAGATCGGCCGGCTCGGGGAGAAATCCATTCGCCGCCGGGTCTGGGAGGAGTTCGTGGAACGCTCCCGGCTGCACGCGACCCTGGAGGCGATCGCGCCGGGGGACCGGATGTTCCGCGATTCCGTGGTGGACGCCGCGCGAATCCTGGTGGCCAACAAGGACCGTGCCGCGCTCGACGATCCCGCGCACATCGAGAACATGCTCCGCCTCGCGCTCTCGCTGGGCCCGCAGCGCAGCCTGCTGGAAACGCTCAAGGAGATCGCCGAGGACGAGGCCGATCCCGAATTGGACGTCGTGGTAGCGCTTTTCGAGCGCGCCCGGGTCGCCGAGATCTACTCCCTGGGCCAGATCGCCAGCGAGCGCGTGGCCGTGGTGGATCGGTTGCGCGCCCTCATCGACGACCGCCGCTCGCTGGAGCGCCCCTTCCAGGAACTCATCGAGAGCGCGCCGTGGCTGCTCGCCCCGGAGTGGACGCCGCTGGGCATGAACGAATCGCTCAAACGGGTGCGCGCCAGCTTCGAACGCTGGTACGCGCAGAAATTCGGTGTGTCCCTGCGGACTTCGGCCATCGGCAGCGAGAAGCGGGAACCGGATTTCGTGCTGCTGCACGATTCCGGCGAACTGTGGATCGTCGAGATCAAGCGCATGGACTATCACCTGACCGACAACGAGTACAACCGCGCCGTCAACTACCTCTACGAGCTGGATCGCTTCCTGGACGAGAACCCGCGCATCGGCGCGCAGTTCCCGCGCCGGCGGCTCACCTTCATCGTCGATCACATCGACCGGCTCGGCCCGGCCTCGCTGTCCTCGCTCTTCAGCGATCAGCGGGTGGACCGCCGCACCTGGCGCGAACTGCTCGACGCCACGCTGCGGGCACACCGCGATTTCCTCGAACGTGTTTACGCCATGCGCGGTTCCGGCGAAGAATCTCACAGCGACGCAGACCGTCGCGGTGATGCGCGGGCCGGGTGACCGCGACCGCGGATCACGCTCATGACACCATGGACCGGGGTCCGCGGGGGTCGTCCAGACGTTCGAAAAGGTTCGGTGAATGGTTCACGGCACGGTGAAGTGGTTCGACAGCGAGAAGGGCTTCGGTTTCCTGAGCCCCGACGGCGGCGGTCCCGACGTGTTCGTGGAGTACACCGCCGTCGAAGGCGAGGGCTTCCGGTCCCTCGCGGAAGGTCAGCGCGTGGAATTCGAGGTGCGCCGCACCAAGCCGGGGCCCGAGGCCGTGAGCGTGCGCGTCATCACAGCAGGCGGCTTCTGAAGAAGGCCGTCGCCAGCGCCTTGGCGCGCTCGCGCTGCTCCGGCGAATCCTTCGTGAATTCGTCTGCGGCTCGTTCGAATTCGGCGCCGATGAAATTAGCGATGGGTTCCGGAACGCTGCCGGCGCCCATTTCGCGGGTGCGTGATTTCAGCTCGGTCAATTCCGCGACGGCCGTGGTCAGCTCGGCCGGAAGTTCGCATTCCGCCAGCAGGGTCGGCAAATGCATGGGCGCCACGGATTTGTCCGGGTGCTCGTGCAGCCAGCGCAATGCCATGGCCGGGCGCAGCGAGTAGAAAACCTTCTTCAGCGATCGATTCGAATCGAACAGCTGCCATTGCCGCCGGCCCAGATGCAGATAGTGCCGGGCCACCCGATTGCGATCCGCCACGGTGTCGGCGAGTTCCCGCAGTTCCGTGCGGAATTCGGCGTCACCGCGATAGACGATCGGAGACATCAGCCATTCGATCAGTACCGCATTGCCGCTGACGAGCAGCCGCAGCGCCTTCATCAGATCCCAGCCGTTCACATCCAGCAGACCGATCAGCGGCGTCTCGATGACATCGCGGCCCGGCCACGGCGTCACGTAGTCCTGGATCGGGCGCAGGTAGACGAACCGGCAGTCGTAGTCGGAATCGGGCGACGGGAACCCCCACGCCCGGCTGCCGCTCTCGATGGCGAGCAGGACGGAGACCTGGTCGTCGCGCTCGATCCGGTCCAGTTCGCCGTCGATCGTGGCGACCACCGCGGGGTCCATCTCGGGGGGAATCGAGCGCAGGGTCATGGGGCTCGAGGCTAGCCCGGGAGCCGGCTCCGGTCCACGTCAATAGGGCCCGCTGCCCCCGGAATTGGGGGCGTGATTTGCCCGTTATAGACCGGTTATTGGCGAAACTATGGACTCGGTCACATGTCCAGTAGTGTATGACGCCCATCACAACGCGCTAATGCCGGTAACGGGCCGAGAAATGCCGCCGATAGGCTCGGTGTCATCGAGTTCAATTGGTTCTTATGAGAGGCATCAAATGATCCCCGTTATCCTGGACACCCTTGCTGCTGCGTTCAACGGCACCATCAACACCGGTTCCGCCGCGCTGCACGGCCTGGTCGACACCCTGTGGACCGGCTCCTTCGGCAAGTGAACTTGCTGACCGTCTAAATATTTAGACTTCGAAAGCCCGGCCTTGGGCTCCGCAGCTCCGAGGCCGGGCTTTCGGCTATCCGTGATGGGCTCGTGATAGGCGCTCGGCATGACTCGAAATCCGCCTCGCGAGTACATGATTCGCTGATTATTAGCCGGAAGTGGCTGGCGCACTTTCGTTTCGACAGCGTCCACGAGATGCCCTATGTTGACCGTTATTCGGACGGTCGTCCAGGGATTCGGCGCTGCTGCTCAGGCAGCCGCGACGTGCCCGAGGGGAGTGTGGAGAGTTGTTGAGAGTGGGATGAACGTCGAGGCATTGCAGTCCAGCTGGCGTCAGGTCGAACGCGTCGGCGACGAAGCCGTCCAGTACTTCTACGCGCACCTGTTCCTGGCCCACCCCGAGGTCCGGGAGATGTTCCCGATCCGGATGACCGGGCAGCGCGCCAAATTCTTCGCCGCGCTCGGCCGCATCGTCAGCAATGTGCACACCCTGGCCGAGGACAGCGAATTCGTCGCCCAGCTGGGCCGCGACCACCGGCGCTTCGGCGCGGTGCAGGCGCACTACCCGGCCGCCGGCGGCTCGCTGCTGGCCACCCTCGCGCACTTCCTCGGCCGGCACTGGACCGACGAACTCGCCCAGACCTGGACCGACGCGTACTTCGCGGTCGCCGACATCATGATCGCCGCCGCCGATCGGGCCGCCGCGGACACCCCGGCCTGGTGGGACGCCGAGATCGTGGCCACCGAGAAGCGCAGCATCGACGTCACCGTGCACACCGTGCGGCCGGTGCAGCCCTACGGCTACGAGGCCGGGCAATCGCTCGCGGTCGAGATCCCGCAGCGGCCGCGACTGTGGCGGTACTACTCGCCCGCCAACGCACCGCGCCCGGACGGCACCTTCGACCTGCACGTCCAGGTCGTGGACGGCGGCGAGGTCAGCGCGACCTTCGCCCGTCAGGTGCGGCCCGGGGACCGGATTCGCCTGGGCGCGCCCGTCGGCACCGCTTTCGTGATCCCGTCCGACGCGGTCGACAACCTGCTGCTCATCGCCGGCGGCTCCGGGCTCGCGCCCTTGCGCGCGCTGGTCGACCGGATCGAACGCGAATCCCGGCATGGTGCGGTGCCGCGCGTGCAATTGCTGCACGGGGTGCGCACCTCCTGGAACCTCTACGACCACGAGGCGCTGACCGCGCTCACCGAAAACCCCTGGTTCGCCTATACCCCGGTGGTTTCCGAGGATCCGGGCTTCCACGGCGTGCAGGGCACCGTGGGCGCGGTCGCCGCCCGCGGTCGCGAACTGAGCGGGACCACCGCGCTGGTGTGCGGTTCCCCGGCCATGGTCGCGGCCACCGTCTCCGCGCTGACCGGGGCCGGAATGCCCAGGCACGCCATCAGATTCGAGACGTTCGGCCAGGCCCCGGCCGCCGAACCGCGCACCGCCGACAAGGTTGACCAATGGACGTGACACCCGACGACATCCGAAACGCACGGTTCAAGGGCTCGCGACTGGGCCGGCGCGGTTACGACGCCGAGGACGTCGAGCTCTACCTGGACAAGGTGAGCGCCGCCATGGCCCGGGTCGCGCGGGAGAACCGGCAGCTCACGCTGACCAGCAATTCCGCCGAGCTGTCCCGGTTGCAGCGGGAGAACATGCAGCTGGCCGCCAAGAGCGAGGCCCTGCAGCTGCAGATGCAGACCATGGCGTCGGCCGGTGAGGTCGCCGAACTGCAACAGCAGCTGGCCAACGCGCACTGGGAGATCGCCCGGCTGCAAGGCGAATTGGAGAAGGACGAGCTGGGGATCAGCGATCGCGCCGTCGCGGTGCTCAATCGCGCGCAGCTGTCCGCCGACGCCATTATCGAACAAGCCGAACAACATGCCCGCGACCTGATGGCGGTCGCGCGTGGGCAGCAGCGCGAAATGCTGCAGCAGGCAAGGGAATCCGCGGGGGCCAACCGGTTCGGCGGATACCTCGACCCGGAGACCGAGGACCAGCGCTACGAGCAGCTGCGCGCCTACTCCGACCTGCTGCGCAGCCAATTGCAGGCGATGATCCAGACCCTCGCGGTCGAGGTCGACAAGCTGGCGCTGCTCCCGCTCCCGGGCACCACGGCCACCGCCGGTGTGCTGCCCGGTGATTCGGCCCGGCCCGCCGGGCTGACGGTCGACGGGTCCGGATACCCGTCACCGAATTGATTCGTCCATGCATGGAACGGAAGTGGGGGACAGCCTCATGAATATCGAAGCGTTGCAAGCCAGTTGGCAGAACGTCGAAGCCGTCGGGCCGGAAGCGGTGGAGTACTTCTACAACCACCTGTTCGAGGCGCACCCCGAGGTCCGGGGCATGTTCGCCGAGGACCTGACCGAGCAGCGGGCGCGGTTCCTGGCCGGGCTGGGCCGGATTCTCACCAATGTGCAGACCCTGGGCGAGGATCCGTCGTTCGTGCAGCAGCTGGGCCGCCATCACGCGCAGCTCGGTGTGGTGGCCGACCACTACCCGGTTGCCGGTGCTTCGCTGCTGGCCACGCTGGAGCATTTCCACGGGGACGCTTGGACTGAGGAACTGGCGCAGACCTGGGCCGCGGCCTACGGCGCGGTGGCCGATCTGATGATCGCCGCCAAGGAACCGGTCGCCTGATCGGGCAATTCAGCGCGCGCGGAAAAGCCGGTCCCGGGTTATGCCCGAGACCGGCTTTGCTGTGTTGGAGACCACTTTTCGCAGGCGGGAGCTACTACCGGCTACTTGCCGAAGGAACCGCCGCCGGAGCCGCTGGCGACCAGGCAGAGCGGGTTGTTCACCATCAGCATTTGCGCGGAACCGGAGGTCGAACCGGTGATCCCCGAGTCGATGGCGGGGGTGTTCGGCGGCGTTGCGGAAGAATTGCCGGAACCGCCCAGGCGCATCGAGCGGCCGTCGGCGTTCGGATCGGCCGGGGCGCCCAGCAGATCCAGTACGGTCGGGGTGATATCGGCGAGGGTGTAGGCGTTGTCCTTGGCGCCGGCCGCGAAATCCGCCCCGCGCGCGATCACGAAGCTGGCTGTCTCATAGGCGCTCTGGCCGCCGTGGCCGCCTTCGGGCTTGTGCCCGTGATCGGTGGTGACCAGGATCGTCCAGCGTTCGTTCGAATGCGCGGCGGCGCGTTCGTCCACCGCCTTGGTGATCTTGCCGACCAGGCCGTCCACCCGGTTGATGGCGTCCCGGTACGCCTGCGGCCACATGCCGCGCAGGGTGTGACCGGTGATGTCCACCTGATCCAGATGCGTGAAGGTGAAATCGGTGCCGTCGCCGATCGCGGAGACGACCTGCCCCGCGGCATTCGAATCCGCCGTGGTCTCACAGACTCCCGCGCCGGTGGGATCGATCTGGGTGACGGTTACCTTGTCCGCCTTGGGATTTCCGGTCCGGGCGATCATGCCGATCTTGTCCCAGGTGCCGAGCGAGGCGGTGGACAGGCTCGGCTGCGCGCGCTCCAGCTGGGTGAACACCGTCGGGTAGGTGGCGAAAGGCGCTGCGGTGCAGGTGGAGTCGTTGTCCTGGATGCCGTGCTTGGTGTCCCACACCCCGGTCAGCGCGGTGGCCCAGGAGACGCACGACATGGTGGTGTGCCCGGCGATGGAGGTCCGGGCCAGGGTGCCCTGGGCGGCCAGCAGGCCGAGGTTCGGCGCGTTGGCGGCCTCGACCTCGCTCCAGAGCGTGCCGTCGATGCCGATCACCACGACCTTGTTCACGGTGGGCGCGGCCTGGGCGGGAGCGGCGGCGGTCAGCGGGAGGGCGGCCAGCGCGGCGGCGGCGACCATGCGGTGAGTCCGGGACATGCGCGGGAACTTAACCATGATCGAGTCACTTTCGCAGGGCAATCGGTCAAATGACCAGAAGTGGTTCCGATGTTCGGGAAAACCCGCACGTCACGGGATTGATGGCATCCGCCTACCAGGCGGTAAGCCAGGCGGAATTCACGCCCACTAAGCTTGCGCCCGTAAATCCCGGATCTCTTCCTCAGGAGTACCCCACAGTGAGCCAAGCAGGCCGTCCTGTTGTTCTGATCGCCGACAAGCTCGCCCAGTCGACCGTCGACGCGCTCGGCGACGGCGTCGAGGTGCGCTGGGTCGATGGACCCAACCGCCCCGAGCTGCTGGCCGCCGTGCCCGAGGCCGACGCGCTGCTGGTCCGTTCCGCGACCACCGTCGACGCCGAGGTCCTGGAAGCCGGAAAGAACCTGAAGATCGTCGCCCGCGCCGGCGTCGGCCTCGACAATGTCGACGTGCCCGCCGCGACCGAGCGTGGCGTCATGGTCGTCAATGCGCCGACCTCCAATATCCACACCGCCGCCGAGCACGCCGTCACCCTGCTGCTGTCGGCCGCCCGCCAGATCCCGGCCGCCGACGCCACCCTGCGCGAGAAGACCTGGCAGCGCAGCAAGTTCAACGGTGTCGAGATCTTCGGCAAGACCGTCGGCGTCATCGGCCTGGGCCGCATCGGCCAGCTGTTCGCGCAGCGTCTCGCCGCCTTCGAGACCAAGATCATCGCGTACGACCCCTACACCTCCCCGGCCCGCGCCGCGCAGCTCGGCATCGAGCTGGTCTCCCTGGACGAGGTGCTCGAGCGCGCCGACTTCATCTCCATTCACCTGCCCAAGACTCCTGAGACCAAGGGCATGCTGAACAAGGAGACCCTGGCCAAGACCAAGAAGGGCGTCATCATCGTGAACGCCGCCCGCGGTGGGCTGATCGACGAGCAGGCGCTCGCCGACGCCATCACCTCGGGTCATGTGCGCGGCGCCGGCATCGACGTGTTCGAGACCGAACCGTCCACCGACAGCCCGCTTTTCGACCTGCCGCAGGTCGTCGTCACCCCGCACCTCGGCGCTTCCACCGCCGAGGCCCAGGACCGCGCGGGCACCGATGTCGCCAAGTCGGTGCAGCTCGCCCTCGCCGGTGAGTTCGTGCCCGGCGCGGTGAACGTCACCGGTGGTTCGGTCAACGAGACCGTCGCCCCGTGGCTGGACATCGTCCGCAAGCAGGGTGCGCTGCTGGGCGCGCTCGCCAGCGAGCTCCCGGTCTCCCTCGAGGTCCAGGTGCGCGGCGAGCTGTCCTCGGAAGACGTTGCGGTGCTGGAGCTCTCGGCGCTGCGCGGCGTCTTCTCCGCCCTCATCGAGGACTCGGTCACCTTCGTCAACGCCCCGTCGCTGGCCAAGGATCGCGGCCTGGAGGCCACCGTCACCACCGTGACCGAGAGCCCCTCGCACCGCAGCCTGGTCGACCTGCGCGCCGTGTTCGGCGACGGCCGCACCCTGAACGTGGCCGGCACCCTGACCGAGCCCTCGCAGGTCGAGAAGATCGTCAACATCAACGGCCGCAACTACGACATGCGCGCCGAGGGCCTGAACCTGGCCGTCCTCAACTACGAGGACAAGCCGGGCCAGCTCGGCCGCCTGGCCACCAAGCTCGGCGACGCCGGCATCGACATCCTCGCCGCCCAGCTGACCCAGGACCTGGAAGCCGAAGGCGCCACCGTCATCCTGCGTGTCAACAAGGAGGTCCCGGCCGAGGTGCAGGCCGCGATCGCCGAAGCCGTCGGCGCGGCGAAGGTCGCCCAGGTCAACCTGGACTAGGAACCGCCGGGCGCGAGCCCGTAAGTGACTGCCACCGCGCCCCTTCCGTACCCCGGGAGGGGCGCGGTGCTGTCTCGAGAGATCCGCCATATCTCAGTGGATGGGAACTGTTCGCCCTGGTGAAAGGGGTGATCGGGGTACCGGCTAGGGTGGCCTTTGTTCAGCCGGGCGTTAATTCCGAATGGAGCATTGATTCATGAAACTCGCTGTCATCCCGGGCGACGGTATCGGTCCCGAGGTCATCGCCGAAGCCCTCAAGGTGCTCGACGTGGTGGTGCCCGGTGTCGAGAAGACCGAGTACGACCTGGGGGCCAAGCGGTTCCATGCGACCGGTGAGATCCTGCCGGAGAACGTGATTCCGGAACTGAAGGAGCACGACGCGATCCTGCTGGGCGCGATCGGTGATCCGTCGGTGCAGTCGGGCGTGCTGGAGCGGGGGCTGTTGCTGCGCACCCGGTTCGAGCTCGATCATCACGTGAACCTGCGGCCGTCCAAGCTGTACCCGGGCGTCTCCAGCCCGCTGGCCGCCAACCCGGACATCGACTTCGTCGTCGTGCGTGAGGGCACCGAGGGTCCGTACACCGGTACCGGTGGCGTGATCCGCGTGAACACCCCGCACGAGGTCGCGACCGAGGTCTCCACCAACACCCGCTTCGGTGTGGAGCGTGTGGTGCGCTACGCGTTCGAGACCGCGCGCAAGCGTCGCAAGCACCTGACGCTGGTGCACAAGAACAATGTGCTCGCCTTCGCCGGTTCGCTGTGGTCGCGCACCGTCGCCGAGGTCGCCACCGAATACCCCGACATCGAAACCGCTTACCAGCACATCGATGCCGCCACCATTCACATGGTGACCGATCCGGGCCGCTTCGACGTGATCGTGACCGACAACCTGTTCGGCGACATCATCACCGACCTGGCCGCCGCCGTCTCCGGCGGTATCGGCCTGGCCGCGTCGGGCAATATCGACGCCTCGGGCACCAACCCGTCGATGTTCGAGCCGGTGCACGGTTCGGCTCCCGATATCGCTGGCCAGTCCAAGGCCGACCCGACCGCCGCCATCCTGTCGGTCGCGCTGCTGCTGAACCACCTCGGCAAGCCCGAGGAAGCCGCCCGTATCGAGGCCGCCATCGCCAAGGACCTGGCCTCCCGCACCGGCGCCGCCTCCACCGTCGAGATCGGCACCCGGATCGCCGCCGCGATCTAGTTCGCCACGCTCAAGAACCCCTGGGTCCGAACGCAATTCGGGCCCAGGGGTTCGTTGTTTTGCCAAACATGATGGGGCCGTGAGCAATATCGCATTCATGCATTCGGATGCGAAAACTTAACGGGCGCAGTCATTCCTGATTGCGAGAAAGTTTGCTCAGCGGGCCGCGGCGGGGACCAGGGGCACCGCTGCCAGGGCGATCAGGGCGGTCAGGGCGTACACCAGGGGGAAGCCGGAGGCGTCGATCAGGGCGCCGAAGACCGGGGCCACGGCCGCCGCCGCCAGATTCTGTCCGGTGTTCTGGATGCCCAGACCGCGACCGGACCAGTACGGACCGGCGATCTCGGCCACGGCCGTGAAGGCCAGACCGTTGTCGGCGACGGTGATGACCGAAGCGGCCAACATGACCGGAACGGCCAGCCACCACCAGTGCAGCCAGGACGCCACCGCCAGCCCGGCCATGGCGACCACCGCCGCGACGGCCACCGAGCGCAGCGGGCCCAGCCGGCTGCCGACCCGGTCCGACCACACGCCCGCGCCGATCCGCCCGCCCGCGCCCAGGATCTGAGCCGCCAGCACCAGGGCGCCGGCCGCCGCCAGCGACCAGCCGATATCGGTGTGCAGCCACAGCAGCGCGAAAGTCCAGATGGTGGCCTGCGGAATGACCAGCAGCACCGAGACCGCGTGAATGCGCCACAGGGTGGAATCGCCGCGATACGGATTCCCGGGACGGCCTGTCGCGCTGCCGGATTCGGGACGCGGCGGATCCACGATGCCGACCAGGCAGCCGACCGCGGCAATGCCCGCCATGATCGCGGGCACCAGCACCGCGGCCGAGAAGCCGTGTGCCGCAGCCACAGCGGGAATGCTCAGCGCGCCGATGCCGACGCCCAGCGGCTGGGCGGTCTGCCGGATGCCCATGGCCAGCCCGCGCTGATTCGGCGGGAACCAGCCGACGATGACCCGGCCGGTCGCGCCATTGGTGGAGGCCGCGCCCATACCGCCGATGAACAGCAGAATGCCCAGTGCCACATAGCCGGTCACGTTCGCCGCCGCGACGCCCGCGACCAGCATCACCACCGGACCGGCCACCAGCACCTTGTGCTCGCCGATGCGGTCGACCACATAGCCCCAGGCGATCAGCGTGCAGCACAGGCCGACCAGCGGCATCACCACCAGCAGACCGGCGGTGGGCAGCGGCAGGCCGCGGCTCAGCAACGCGGGCAGCAGGAAGGGGGTGCCATTGACGAAGATCGCGCTGGCGGTCTGCGCGAAGACGCCGAGCGCCAGCATGGACCACCGTTTGGTCGAGCTCATTTCCAGTACGGTAGCCATCGCCATCACCTCGTGTCTCACTATATGGAACCAAGATCTTACTTCTTGGAACCCGCACCTTACGGTACACCTGATGCGCAAAGCTGTTTCCGGGGCACGCTGTCTATTTGCTCACACTCGATAGCCGATCTTGATCGATGGTCTTGCGGTACCGAGTTGCCTTGCGTATAAGGGCTTTTCACATCCTGCGCCGGGCGATGCGGGCGGGTACGCCGGACCCGGCGCGGCGTTGCCGGGCGGTGCGCCGGGCCCGTCCGGACGCCGCGTCCCACCCCCGCGGTCGGGCGCGTTCGGGCAGGTCGAGGCCGGTCGATAGGATGCCAAGCATGCGCCTAGGTCGAGTTGCCAGCCCAGATGGAGTCGCTTTCGTCAGCATCGAAGGTGACGGTTCGGACGCCGTCGCCCGTGAAATCGCCGAACACCCGTTCGGTACACCGACGTTCACCGGTCGCCGCTGGCCGCTGGCCGACGTGCGCCTGCTCGCCCCCATCCTGGCCAGCAAGGTGATCTGCATCGGCAAGAACTACGCGGCGCACGCCGAGGAAATGGGCGGCCCGGCCCCCGCCGACCCGGTCATCTTCATGAAGCCGAACACCTCCATCATCGGCCCGAACCGGGAAATCGTGTTGCCGCCCAGCTCTTCTCAGGTCGACTACGAGGGTGAGCTGGCGATCGTGATCGGCCAGCCGTGCAAGGACATTCCGGCCGCTCGGGCCAATGAAGTGATCCTCGGTTACACCGTCGCCAACGATGTCACCGCGCGCGATCAGCAGCGCCACGACGGCCAGTGGACCCGCGCCAAGGGCTACGACACCTTCTGCCCGCTGGGCCCGTGGATCGAGACCTCGCTGGACCCTTCGGATCTGGAGATCGTCACCGAGCTCGACGGCGTGGTGAAGCAGCGCAGCCGCACTTCACTTCTGCTGCACGATATTCCGAAGCTCATCGAATGGGTGACCACCGTGATGACGCTGCTCCCCGGCGATGTCATCCTGACCGGCACCCCCGAGGGTGTGGGTCCCGTCCAGGCCGGTCAGACCGTGTCGGTGACCGTCGAAGGCATCGGCACCCTCACCAATCCCGTTGCCGCCAAACGCTGATCGAGAGAGAGACATGACTGACGTCCGCGTCCGATTCTGCCCGTCGCCCACCGGCACACCGCATGTCGGGCTGGTCCGCACCGCGCTGTTCAACTGGGCCTTCGCGCGCCATCACGGCGGCACCTTCGTCTTCCGCATCGAAGACACCGATGCCGCACGCGATTCCGAGGAGTCCTACGCCGCGATCCTGGACGCGCTGCGCTGGCTCGGCCTGACCTGGGACGAGGGGCCGGAGGTGGGCGGTCCCTATGCGCCGTACCGGCAGTCGCAGCGGCGTGACCTTCATCTCGATGTGGTGGCCAAGCTCCTGGCGGCGGGGGAGGCCTACGAATCCTTCTCCACGCCTGAGGAAGTCGAGGCCCGGCACAAGGCCGCCGGCCGCGATCCCAAGCTCGGCTACGACAACTACGACCGCGACCTGAGCGCCGAGCAGATCGCCGCCTACAAGGCCGAGGGCCGCCCCGCGGTGATCCGCCTGCGCATGCCGGACAAGGACCTCACCTGGGTCGACCTGGTGCGCGGCGAGACCACCTTCAAGGCCGGCGTGGTGCCCGACTTCGCGCTCACCCGCGGTAATGGCGATCCGCTCTATACGCTGGTGAACCCGGTCGACGACGCGCTCATGAAGATCACCCACGTTTTGCGCGGCGAGGATTTGCTGAGCTCCACGCCGCGGCAGATCGCGCTCTACGAGGCAATGCAGCGGATCGGTATCGCGGATTTCACTCCGCAGTTCGGTCACTTGCCGTTCGTGATGGGTCAGGGCAACAAGAAGCTGTCCAAGCGCGATCCGGAGTCGAATCTCTTCCTGCATCGCGATCGCGGGTTCATTCCGGAGGGTTTGCTGAATTATCTGGCGCTGCTCGGCTGGAGCATCGCGGATGATCATGATCTGTTCTCCATGGCGGAGATGGTCGAAGCGTTCGATATATCGAAAGTTAATTCGAACCCGGCGCGTTTCGACCAGAAGAAGGCCGACGCTCTGAACGCCGAACATATTCGGTTGCTGACCCCCGGTGATTTTGCTCACCGGCTGCGTGAGTACCTCACGCAGCACGGTCATATCGGCGCCGAGATCGACGAGAAGGTGTTCGAAGCGGCGGCCGATCTGGTGCAGACGCGAATCGTCGTGCTGAGCGATGCCTGGGATCTGCTGAAGTTCCTCTTCGCCCCCGCCTCGGAGTTCGCCGTCGACGAGTCCGCGAAGGCCAAGAATCTGGGCGCGGATGCCGCTCCGGTACTGGCCGCCTCCATTTCCGCGCTGGACGGAGTTTCGGAATGGACCGCGGGCGCGCTCGAGGAGGCGCTCAAGAAGGCGCTCATCGAGGAGCTGGAGCTCAAGCCGCGTAAGGCGTTCGGTCCGGTGCGCGTGGCCGTCACCGGTTCGCACATCAGCCCGCCGCTCTACGAGTCGCTGGAACTGCTGGGCCGCGAACTGACCCTGCAACGGCTGCGTTCGGCCGCCGCCGGCATCGTTCAGTAGGCTCATAAACCGGCTCTGACCAGCCGATTTGGTATATCTGGGCTTCGGCCTGCTAATCTTCTTCTCGGCCGGAAGCGACCGGGAAGCCACACAGAGCGGCAGACCGAAAGCCCAGGTCAATGGGGTATGGTGTAATTGGCAACACAGCTGATTCTGGTTCAGCCATTCTAGGTTCGAGTCCTGGTACCCCAGCTCCGAGAGCGAAAGCTTTCGAAATTCGGAGAAGCTTCGGCGGTTTCGGCCGCCGTATTTCTCTGTCCTGGTCCCGTCGTCTAGCGGCCTAGGACGCCGCCCTCTCAAGGCGGTAGCGCGGGTTCAAATCCCGTCGGGACTACAAGGCGAAGGCCCCCAACCTGAACAGGTTGGGGGCCTTCGCTTTTTCCGTCGAACTAGTCCTGGGCCGCGATGGTCGAGCCGCCCAGCGGCATGGCGGGCAAGCCGAGTTTCCGGTGGTCCCAGCTGCGCACCCGCTCCGGGATGATGCGAATCGCGATGCGCTTGTTCAGCATCTGATCCACGAACGGCTTCATCTCTTCGCTGTAAGGCCCGGTATACCGCTCCCACACGCTGATACCCACCTGGAACAGGGCATCGGCGTCCTCGACGATTTCCGCCCGGCCCTCGATCGAGACGCCGCGCAGCTGGTCGTAGGTATCACCGGCTTCGAGCAGCACGGTGACCCGGGGATCGCGGCGAATATTCACCGCCTTCTGCGACTTTGCCTTGGTCTCGAACCAGATCTCACCGTCGATCAGGCCGAACCACATGGCGGTCAGATGCGGCATGCCGGTCGCGCTCAAGGTGGCGAGGTTGGCGATGCGGCTGCGCTCCAGGAACTCGGTGATCTCCTGTTCGGACATCACGATCTGCGCGCGTTGTTTAACTCCCATAGGCCGACTGTAATTTACGGCGTATGGCGCGGGTCACAGTGCCTGTTCGAGTGGGAAAACGAGAACGGCCCCGCCCTGCTGGGCGGGGCCGCTGAGCCGCCGGAGGTCGCTGAGGCTGCCGTGACGGCTGTGATCATCCCGGGGGTGGGCAAGGTATCCCCATTGCCCGGAAAATCCCGCAGCGGGCCGCAGGGACGCTCAGATTCGTTTGTGCAGGGCGTCCGCCGCCGCGACCAGGTCGGCTGCCCAGCGCGCGCCCGGCCGGCGGCCCATGCGGTCGATCGGCCCGGAGACCGAGACGGCTGCGATCACCCCGCCGCTCGCATCGCGGACCGGTGCGGACACGCTGGCCACCCCCGCGGCGCGTTCGGCCGCGCTCTGCGCCCAGCCGCGCCGGCGCACCTCGGCCAGCGCGCGCTCGCCGAACACGGCCTCCGGCAGCACGGTCCGCTGCAATTCCGGATCGGCCCAGGCCAGCAGGACCTTGGCGGCGGAACCGGCGGTCAAAGGCATGCGGGCGCCGATCGGCACGGTGTCGCGCAGGCCCGCGGCGGGTTCCATGGCCGCCACGCACACGCGCGCGTTGCCGTCGCGCCGGTAGAGCTGGACGCTCTCGCCGGTGATCTCCCGCAGTTTGGGAAGAATGGTGGCGGCGGCGTCGAGCAGGGGATCGCTGGCGGTTGTCGCCAGCTCCGAAAGCGCCGGGCCCGGCCGCCACAGACCTTGGTTGTCGCGGGCCAGCATGCGATGCGTCTCCAGGCCCACGGCCAGGCGATGCGCGGTGGCGCGAGGCAGTCCGGTGCGGGCGCACAGCTCGTTCAAGCCGCAGGGTTGCTCGGCGACGGCGTGCAGTACCGCCATGGCTTTGTCCAGAACCCCGATGCCGCTATGCTGTCTCATAGAACGATATTAGCGTCTCGCATGTTGGGAATTGCAAACCGAGACCCGACGCGGACGCAGTCCCGCGGCCAACAGCCCGGCCGTGGATATGTCTATCGAGAGGTGATGGAGACATGGCCGTGGCGCCACGCACACTGGCGGAGAAGGTCTGGGATCAGCACGTCGTCGTTCGCGGCGAAGGCGAAGGCGAGCACCGCCAGCCCGACCTCATCTACATCGACCTGCATCTGGTGCACGAGGTGACCAGCCCGCAGGCGTTCGACGGCCTGCGCCAGGCCGGCCGCCCGGTGCGCCGCCCGGACCTCACCATCGCCACCGAGGACCACAACGTCCCGACCATCGACATCGACAAGCCGATCGCGGATCCCACCTCGCGGACCCAGGTCGAGACGCTGCGCAAGAACTGCGAAGAGTTCGGCGTGCGCCTGCACCGCATGGGCGATCTGGACCAGGGCATCGTGCACGTGGTCGGCCCGCAGCTGGGCCTGACCCAGCCGGGAACCACGGTGGTGTGCGGTGATTCGCACACCTCCACCCACGGCGCGTTCGGCGCCATCGCCATGGGTATCGGCACCTCGGAAGTGGAACATGTTCTGGCAACGCAGACTTTGTCGCTGAAGCCGTTCAAGACCATGGCCATCAATATCGACGGCAAGCTGCCCGAGGGCGTCACCTCCAAGGACGTCATCCTGGCCGTCATCGCGCAGATCGGCACCGGCGGCGGGCAGGGCTACGTGCTGGAATACCGCGGCGAGGCGGTCCGGGCCATGTCCATGGAAGCCCGGATGACCATGTGCAACATGTCGATCGAGGCGGGCGCCCGGGCCGGCATGGTGGCCCCCGACGAGGTCACCTACGAGTTCCTGAAGGGCCGCCCGCACGCCCCCGAGGGCGCGGATTGGGATGCGGCGGTGGCGGCCTGGGACGCCCTGAAGACCGACGAGGGCGCGAAATTCGACGCCGAGGTGCACATCGACGCCTCGGCGCTGACCCCCTTCGTCACCTGGGGGACCAATCCGGGACAGGGTGCGCCGCTGGGCGACTCGGTGCCGGATCCGGAGCAGATCTTCGACGAGAACGAGCGCGCGGCCGCCGAGAAGGCGCTGCAGTACATGGACCTGAAGCCGGGCACCCCGCTGCGAGATGTCACCGTGGACACCGTTTTCGTGGGTTCCTGCACCAATGGCCGGATCGAGGATTTGCGCGCCGTCGCAGAGATTCTGAAGGACCGCAAGGTCGCCGCCGGGGTGCGGATGCTGATCGTCCCCGGTTCCATGCGGGTGCGGCTGCAGGCGGAAAACGAGGGCCTGGGCGAGATTTTCACCGCCGCGGGCGCGGAATGGCGTCAGGCGGGCTGCTCGATGTGCCTGGGAATGAACCCCGATCAGCTTTCTCCCGGTCAGCGCTGTGCTTCGACCTCGAACCGGAACTTCGAAGGGCGACAGGGCAAGGGCGGCCGCACGCACCTGGTCTCACCGCTGGTCGCGGCGGCCACCGCGGTGCGCGGAACCCTGTCCTCACCGGCCGATCTGGACTGAATCAGCGTCCTTTTCGGCAAGTACCTTCGGCCCCAACAGACTCAGGAGAATCACAATGGAAGCCTTCAAGGTTCACAAGGGGATCGGTGTTCCGCTGCGCCGATCCAATGTCGACACCGACCAGATCATCCCGGCGGTCTATCTGAAGCGCGTTACCCGAACGGGTTTCGAGGACGGCTTGTTCGCCGGTTGGCGCCAGGATGAGCACTTCATTCTGAACACCGAGCCCTACAACCGGGGTAGTGTGCTGGTCGCCGGTCCGGATTTCGGCACCGGATCCTCACGTGAGCACGCTGTTTGGGCGTTGAAGGACTTCGGGTTCCGGGTCGTGATCTCCTCCCGCTTCGCCGACATCTTCCGCGGGAACGCGGGCAAGGACGGTCTGCTGACCGCCAAGATGGCGCAGAGCGATGTGGAATTGCTCTGGAAGTTGCTCGAGGAACAGCCCGGTTTGGAATTGACGACGGACCTCGAGGCGCGAACCGTGAGCGCCGGAACGGTCGTGTTGCCGTTTGATATTGACGACTACACGCGCTGGCGGCTGCTCGAAGGCCTGGACGACATCGGTCTCACCCTGCGGCACAGCGACGAGATCGCGCAGTTCGAAAACGCAAGGCCGACTTGGAAACCCGCAACCATTCCGGCCCGTATTTCGCAGACGTAATCATTGGGGGGCGTTAGCTGAACGCCCCCAAACGTGGTTGCTGGACATGTGCCGTGCCTCGCTTTTTCGCGCGTCGCTCGTAGACTCTTGCCGCAGAAAGGTTTACCGTGGTACCTAGTCGGTCCGACGACGGGCCAAATAGTCTGCGGAGGATTCAATGAACAAGGCGGAACTGATCGATGTTCTGACCGAGAAGTTGGGTACTGACAGGCGCACCGCTACTGCAGCAGTCGAGCAGATGGTCGACACAATCGTGCGTGCTGTGAACAAAGGTCAGAGCGTCACCATCACCGGATTCGGTGTCTTCGAACAGCGCAAGCGCGCTGCGCGAGTGGCCCGTAACCCGCGTACCGGTGAAACCGTCAAGGTGAAGCCGACTTCGGTGCCGGCATTCCGTCCGGGCGCTCAGTTCAAGGCGATCATCGCCGGCAAGCAGAAGATCGCCTCGAGCGGCCCGGCCGTGAAACGCGGTGTGGCTGCCCCGGTGTCGGGCGGCAAGACCACGGCCAAGAAGGCGGCGAAGAAGACCACCGCCAAGAAGGCCGCCACCAAGGCTCCGGCCAAGACCACGGCGAAGAAGGCCGCTTCGAAGGCGCCCGCCAAGAAGGCCACCGCCAAGAAGACGGTCGCGAAGAAGACGGTCGCCAAGAAGACCCCGGCCAAGGCCACCGCCAAGAAGGCTCCGGCCAAGAAGGCCGCCGCCACCAAGGCCACCGCTTCGAAGGCCACCGCCAAGAAGACGGCCAAGAAGGCTCCGGCCAAGAAGACCGCTGCCAAGCGCACCGCCCGTCGCTGACGGTTCCCGCTAGCAGGACAACGTGAAACGGCCCGGCATCCGCCGGGCCGTTTCGCATGTCGGAGGCCGGAATTCGGCCGTTCCCTATTTCGCGTGGGAGTCGATCTCGGTGGGGTGCAGGATGCGGTCGAGATGGTCGGCCGCGACCAGCTTGCCGCCGTGGAAGGACAGCGCCCAGACGCTGCCCTTGCGATTGCGGGCCGGTGGCAGCGTGATTCCGTCCTCCTCGGCCCACCACCGCAGCAGATCCGGAATCACCTTGCCCTGACTGCAGATCACCGGCACGACGTCGCGGTCGGCCAGGTCGCGGGCGCGTTTGCGGGCCGCGTCCGGCGCTGTGGCGTAACCGGATTCACTGAACAGCGGCTCCAATTCCACCGTCACGCCCAGTTTCTCGGCCAGCGGGGTAACGGTTTGGACACAGCGCGCCGGTGGGGCCGAGTGGATTTCGGCCGCCCCGAACGGCAGCAGGTTCGGCACCAGCTCGCGAGCCTGTGCGCGACCGGCCTTTTCGAGCGGCCGGGCGTCGTCGTCCGGCCCGGTGAAGCGGTCCTTGCGCCCGGCCTTGGCGTGCCGGACCACCAGCACGGTGGAGGTATCGGCCGGTAGGCGAAGGAAATTGCGGACGATGGTGCGATCCATCGGGTAGGACAGCGCGTCCATGATGCCCTCGACGCGATGCCACTGGAGCACATCGACTTCGGAATTGGACTCGAAGCCGCCGTCGAGCGCCCGGGCCGCCCAGTAGTCCACCCGCTTGAGTTTCCGGTGCCCGGTGACCGGATACGTCACATGGCCGAGATAACGCCCCAGACGCGAATTCAGGCCCGTTTCCTCGGCCACCTCACGCACGGCCGCCACCACGGCGGTCTCGCCGGGATCCAATTTGCCCTTGGGCAGCGACCAGTCGTCGTATTTGAGCCGGTGCACCAGCGCGATCTCGACGCTGCCGTCCGCGGTGGGACGCCACAGCACGGCGCCCGCGGCCAGGATATTGGGGTTCACCCGGGGATCTACCAAATCGGCGGCGGGGTCGGACTTGTGCTTGCTCACTGGCGATCCGGCCGGCGCAGTCGCATCAGGTACTCCTGGTGGTCGCGCACCTGCACGTCCGGCACCGAGGGATCGGGCTGGGCGGCCCAGCTGCCGTCGGCCTGCAGCACCCAGCAGCGGGTGGCGGGGTCGAGCGCGGAATCGAACATCTGGTTGAGCTGCTCGGCCAGACGCGGATCCTTCACCTGCGCCAGCACTTCCACGCGCCGGTCCAGATTGCGGTGCATCATGTCGGCGCTGCCGATCCAGTACTCGTTCTGCGCCTGGAAGTGCAGCACCCGCGAATGTTCCAGGTACCGGCCGAGAATCGAGCGCACCTCGATGTTCTCGCTCATGCCCGGAACGCCCGGTCGCAGCCCGCAGATGCCGCGCACCACGATCTCCACCGGCACGCCGGCCTGGGAGGCGCGGTAGAGCGCGTCGATGATCTGCTCGTCCACGATGGCATTGGCCTTCAGCCGGATTCGCGCCGATTCGCCCTGCCGCGCCAGTTCGGTCTCGCGCTCGATCCGCTCCACGATCCCGGCTCGCACCCCGGTCGGAGCGACCAGCAGGTTGCGGTAGTTGGCTTTTCGCGAGTACCCGGTCAGCGAGTTGAACAGGTCGGTGAGGTCGGCGCCGATCTCCGGTGCGGCCGTGAGCAATCCGACATCCTCGTACAGGCGCGCGGTCTTCGGATTGTAATTGCCGGTGCCGATGTGGCAGTAGCGCCGGATGGTGGCTCCTTCGCGGCGCACCACCAGGCAGGTCTTGCAGTGCGTCTTGAGCCCGACCAGGCCGTAGACCACGTGCACGCCCGCCTGCTCCAGCGCGCGCGCCCATTTGATGTTGGCCTGCTCGTCGAAGCGGGCCTTGATCTCGACCAGCGCCACCACCTGCTTACCGGCCTCGGCGGCGTCGATGAGCGCGTTCACGATGGGGGAGTCACCGGAGGTGCGGTACAGGGTCTGCTTGATGGCGAGCACCTGCGGGTCGGCCGCGGCCTGTTCGATGAAGCGCTGCACACTGGTGGAGAAGGAGTCGTACGGGTGGTGCACCAGCACGTCGCCCTCGCGCAGCGCCGCGAAAACGTTTCGGGGCGTTTCCCGTTCGCCGAACGCCGGGGGCGTGGCGGGCACGTACGGGGCGTCCTTGAGGTTGGGCCGGTCCACGCCGTACACCTGCCACAGGCAGGACAGGTCGAGCAGGCCGGGCACCTGGATCACGTCGGCCGGGTCGACATCGAGTTCCCGCAGCAGCAGTTCGAGCATGTGCTCGGTCATGTCGTCGGAGACTTCCAGCCGCACCGGGGATCCGAAGCGTCGGCGGGCCAGTTCGCGTTCCAGGGCCTGCAGCAGGTCCTCGTCGCGATCCTCCTCGACCTCGAGATCGGCATTGCGGGTGATCCGGAACGAATGCTGTTCCACCACTTCCATTCCCGGGAACAGCTGATCCAGGTGGGCGGCGATCAGCTCTTCCATGGGCAGGAAGGCGGCCATGGAGGACTGCCCGCCGGCGGAGTCGCGGCCGACGGGTTCGCGGCCGGTGGCGGCGACGGCGGTCTCGCGGCTGCCCACGGTGCGGCGCACCCGCACGAAGCGATCCACATTGTCGGGCACCTTGACTCGCGCGAAGTGCTCGCCGCCGGTCACCGAATCCTTAACCGTCACGGCGAGATTGAGACTCAGGCCGCTGATGTACGGGAACGGGTGGGCCGGATCGACCGCCAGCGGGGTCAGCACCGGGAAGACCTGATCCTGGAAATACCCGGACAGGCGCTGTTTTTCGGCGTCGTCGAGCTCGTTCCACCGGATGATGGCGATGCCCTCGGCGGTCAGCGCGGGCAGCACCTGGTCCAGGAACACCCGCGCGTGCCGCTCGGCGATCTCCTGGGTGCGGGCGGCGATCATCTCCAGTTGTTCGGTCGGGGACAACCCGTCCGCGGACCGCACCGACAGCCCGGTTTCCGCGCGGCGCTTGAGCCCGGCCACCCGCACCATGTAGAACTCGTCCAGATTGGACGCGAAGATGGCGAGGAACTTGGCGCGCTCCAGCAGCGGCTGGGAATGGTCCTCGGCCAAGGCGAGCACGCGGGCGTTGAAATCGAGCCAGCTCAATTCCCGGTTCACATACCGGTCCTGCGGCAGCGGCGGTGTCGGAGTGGGCGGTGGGGTTGCCGCGGGCGGCGCCGCGGGTAGTAGCGGCGATTGCTTGACGGTTTCCGTATCGCTCACTCTCACGATCATTCCTTATGTCGTGTTGTGGGTGCCGAACTGACACCGCCCATTGCAGCGCAGATCACGCCCGGTCAACACCGCCGGGAGCCGGTTCGCCGGACTTGTTTTGCTGGGAGACACGCCCGCGACACGCCGATTTCACTCAACAGCGCGCCGGTCGCCTCACCCACCCCGAGCGCGGCCGCGCAATCCAGATCGGCCGCGGTGTCCACATCCTGGCGCAAGCCCGGCCACTCGCCGAGCAGTTCCACCGCGCCCGCCGCGATGTGCCGGCGGGCCGAATCGGGTCCGAACAGCGGCGCCAGCGCCGCGCCGCCCCGCACCAGCAGGGCCACCGTCCCGCTGCCCGCGTGATCGGCCACCACCGCCCGCGGGTGCCCGGACGCTGCCAGCACCTCACCCAGTTCGTGCGGGCGCAAGGCGGGCAGATCCGCTTGCAGGGCAAGCACATCGACCGGGCCGTGTTCGAGCCGGATCGCCTCGGCCCCGGCCGCCAGCGCCCCGTTCAGCCCCGTGGGGGCCGCGGGTTCCGGATGCACCCGGCCCCCGAGCTGCTGCACCAGATCCTTGACGGCGGGATCGGGCGTCACCACGGTCACCGACGCCACACCGGGCGTTTCGAGCGCCGCCGTCACCGTATCGGCGAGCATGGCCAGCACCAATCGCGTCCGGTCGGGCGGTTCCAGCCGGTCGGCGAGGCGGCTCTTCGCCAGCCCGAGTGTCTTCACCGCGATCACCGCGTGCACGGACGGACGCATGCCCGAATCCTCCCACTCGAAGATGACGCGTGTGTGAGCGGAGTCGAATCGTGAGGCGGGGACACGCGGGGTCCCGGGCGGGCCGCGGCGACGCGCGGGGAGGCGAGGTGGGTGCGCATGCCGGGAGACAACGCGCGTGGTGGCGGATGCCATCCGGGTTGCCGCCGTCGTGGCCTGGCGGGTGTGCGGCAGGCGTGCACGCGGTGGACGGCCGGTGGTGCCGAGTCGTTGTGCGGTGCTCGGCACGGCCTTTTCGCAATCCGCATATATTGGGCGGATGGCTAGGGCAGCGGTGCTGGGAGCGGGGTCTTGGGGGACCGCGTTCGCGAAGGTGTTGGCGGAGGCGGGAACCGAGACCACCATGTGGGCTCGGCGGCCGGAGGTGGCCAAGGTGCTCGCCACCGAGCATCGGAATCCGTGGTATCTGCCGGATTTCGCGCTGCCGCCGATCGCCGCCACCGATGATCACCGGATCGCGCTGGACGGGGCCGACATCGTGGTGCTGGCGGTGCCGTCGCAGTCGCTGCGCGGGAATCTGGCCGTCTGGAAGGACAGCATTCCGGCCGAGGCCACGCTGCTGAGCCTGGCCAAGGGCATCGAGACCGGGACGCTGCTGCGGATGAGCCAGGTGATCTCAGAAGTGAGCGGGGCGGATCCGAGCCGGGTGGCGGTGCTGTCGGGACCGAACCTGGCCAAGGAGATCGCGGCGCGTCAGCCCGCGGCCACCGTGGTGGCGTGCACGGACACGCTGCGCGCGGAGGCGGTGCAGCAGGCCAGCGCCACCGGGTACTTCCGCCCGTACACCAATTCCGATGTGATCGGCTGCGAGATCGGCGGCGCCTGCAAGAACGTGATCGCGCTGGCCTGCGGCATCGCCTCGGGAATGGGCTTGGGCGACAACTCGATTGCCAGCCTCATCACCCGCGGGCTGGCCGAGATCATCCGGCTGGGCGTGGCGGTGGGCGCGGAACCGGTCACCTTCGCGGGCCTGGCCGGGGTCGGGGATCTGGTCGCCACCTGCACCTCGCCGCTGTCGCGCAATCGTTCCTTCGGGCATGTGCTGGGCGCGGGCGGCAGTATGGAGACCGCGCAGGAGGCCACTCATGGGCAGGTCGCCGAGGGTGTGAAGTCCTGCACATCGGTGCGTGCGCTGGCCGAACGACACGGGGTGGAAATGCCGCTCACCAATGCCGTGCACCAGGTCTGCCACGGCGGCCTGTCCGCCGCCGAAGCCGTGGGCCAGCTCCTCGGTCGCCGGCTGAAGTCGGAGTGAGCGCGGGGCGGTAGCCGTACCGACCGCTCGGCTCGGAAGGGCGGCCGCGCCTGGCCCGCCGGACATGACGGGCCCGACCACGTAACACTGCCGCCATATATGACCGGGTACGGTTCCGGGCATGACCAACAGGATCAAGGTGGCGGTGGTGTTCGGCGGGCGCAGCAACGAGCACGGAGTCTCGTGCCGTTCGGCCCGTACGGTGCTGAGCGCCCTCGATCCCGAACGGTACGAAGCGGTTCCGATCGGGATCACCCGCGACGGCACCTGGGTGCTCGGCACCGGGGACGTGCAGACGCTGGCGCCGCAGGGCCGTTCGCTACCCGCGGTGGACGGCACGGCCGGCACCACCATGGCGCTGTCGGTCGATCCGTCCCGCCCCGGCGATCTGGTTCCGGTCGACGGCGCGGATGCCGCGCTCGGCAGCGTGGACGTGGTGTTCCCGGTGTTGCACGGCGCGTTCGGCGAGGACGGCACCCTGCAGGGGATGCTGGAGCTGGCCGGCGTCCCGTATGTGGGACCGGGCGTGCTCGCCAGCGCGGCGGGCATGGACAAGGAATTCACCAAGAAACTGCTTGCGGCCGAAGGACTTCCGATCGGCTTCCAGGTGGTGCTGCGCCCCGGCGCCGCCACGCTGTCCGAGGCCGAGAAGGAGCGCCTGGGCCTGCCGGTGTTCGTGAAGCCCGCCCGCGGTGGGTCTTCCATCGGAATCACCAAGGTGGATGCCTGGGACGCGCTCGACAAGGCGATTTCGCTTGCGCGCGAGCACGATCCGAAGGTGATCATCGAAGCCGGGATCGTGGGCCGCGAAGTCGAGTGCGGCGTACTGGAATTCCCGGACGGCCGGGTGGAAGCCAGTGTGGTGGCGGAGATCCGGATGCCCGAGCAGGATGCCGACGGGCCGGAGTTCTACGACTTCGACACCAAGTACATCGACGACGTGTGCGAGTTCGACGTGCCCGCCAAACTGGACGACGATGTGGCGCAAGAGGTTCGCGACATGGCGGTGCGCGCGTTCCGGGCGCTGGACTGCCAGGGGCTGGCGCGGGTCGACTTCTTCGTGACGGCGGACGGGCCGGTTATCAACGAGATCAACACCATGCCCGGCTTCACCTCCATCTCGCTGTACCCGCGCATGTGGGAAGCGGCCGGGGTGGACAACCGGACCCTGGTGGACACGCTCATCTCCACCGCGCTGGCGCGGGGCACCGGACTGCGCTGACCGCCGGATCTCCCCCGATCGGGTGATGCCCGATCCGCCGGGCCGGGCGTAGCCTCGATGGCGTGATTCTGGCCATGACCATTCCCGGCCTGGCGCTGCTGATCATCGCGGTGGCGTTCGCCGAGGTGGCGTACCGCAAGCTGACCGGGCGCACCGCGCTGCCGTGGATGCGGCACCTCGAAGGGGAGCGCAGTGCCGCCGCCATCGGGTTCGAAGGGCTGGACGCGGTGTTCGGTTCCGGCAAACAGCACGAGTTCGAGCAGCGGCATTCGGTGCTCATGCATCGCGAGAATCCGGGCGACGGCGACGACTTCGATCTGGATCTCGACGGCGGCAAACTGAGGCTACGCGACCCAGGCCCGTCGCACTGACGGAGCCGGGCGCGCGGTTCGTCAGTTGGGCAGCGGGTTCGGGTCCAGGGGCTGCTCGGGCATCGCCTTCTTGATGGCGTCCGAGACTTCCTGCAACGGGGTCGGTCCGGCATTGTCCGGCTGGGTCAGCGCCAGGTAGGTGCCCCGGTCCACCGCCCACCAGGTGCCGGAGGTGACGCCGGTGGTCTGATCGCGAATCTCGAACCAGCTGACGCCGTTCACCACCTGCAACGGCGACGCCCGATTGAATTCCAGCGGCCGATCCAGCCCGCACCGCAGCACGATCGGCTCACCGCCGTCCGGCAGCTGCCACGCCTTGGTGCCCTCCGGCGCGGGAGCCCGCAATTCGGCCTGCGTGTAGTCGCCGATCTGCTCCGGCAGCGCCGGCAACAGCGCGCCACACGCCGGACCGGTCGCGGCGGGCGCGGGAATCGACCCGAGCGCCAACGGTTCCCGCGCCGGATTCCGGTTCGCCAGCACACCCATGACGAGCACACCCACCACCAGCGCCACCGGCAGGGCGATCGCCGTCGCGATGAGCGCGGGGGATCGGCCGGGGGAGTACTCCGCCTCCGTAGTGGTCGCGCTCCCCGCCGCGGCTGTCGCGCCCTCCGGTTCGACGCCGGTCTTCTCTGCGGCGTCGGCCTCGGCGTCGGCCGGGGCTTTCTTCTCGAGACCGACGGTGGAGTCCGACGCGGCCGGAGAAACCGGAGCGTCGGGCTGGGTGGAGTCCGGTTCGCTGCCGCGGGTGTCGTTGCTCATCCGGTCGTCGGTCCCCGATCGTGCCGTGCCGGGCGCAGCGCGTCGCGGCTGGTGGTCGTCGTTTGCGGGTTCGAGGGTACCGTCGATGAGTTCAGCGCCCGAACCAGCTCACCGCGAAGGAGATCGTCATCACCGCCAGCAGCAGGCCACGTGCCAACTCGACCGAACGTGGGCGTGCGGCAGACGATGCGCACGCGCGCGAGGTCGGCGAGTCGGACGCGGCCGGACCGAGTGCGGGGAAACGGGCGGCGGCATCCGCGGATGAGCAGGGCGGCGGCGCGCGCGATACGCGGACTGTGGCGGACGTCGGCGAGTTCGCGCTCATCGCACGGATCAATGCGGGGCGTCCGCTGTCGCCGGGAGTGCTGCTCGGTCCGGGCGATGACGCGGCGGTGGTGGCCGCGCCTACGGGGCGGTTCGTGGTGACGACCGACATGCTGGTGCAGGATCGGCATTTCCGGCTCGATTGGTCGAGCGCGGTGGATATCGGGCGGAAGGCGATCGCGCAGAACGCGGCCGATGTCGTCGCAATGGGCGCGCGGCCGAGTGCGTTCGTGGTGGGGCTGGGGTGTCCCTCGGAGACGTCGGCCGAGTTCGTGACCGGGCTCGCGGACGGGATGTGGGCGGAGATCGGGCGCTCGGGGGGATCCATCGCGGGCGGGGACATGGTGCGCAGTCCGGTCGTGACGATTTCGGTGACGGCGTTCGGGGATCCATATCGCGAGCCGATTCCGCGGTCGGGCGCGCGGCCGGGTGACGTGGTCGCGGTGGCCGGGCGGCTCGGCTGGTCGGGGGCGGGTTTCGCGGTGCTGTCGGCCGGGCTCGATGCCGCGGCGCTCGCCGGGGTGGATGCCGGGCTGATCGCGGAAGCGCTTGCCACGCATCGGGTTCCGCAGCCGCCGTACGACGCCGTGCTGGAGCTGCCCGGGGACGCGCCCATCACGGCGCTCACCGATGTCTCCGACGGGCTGCTGGCCGATCTCGGGCATATCGCCGAATCCTCGCGCGTGGCCATCGATCTCGATGCGGCGGCCTTGCGCGATCCGGCGTTGAGTCCCCTTGCCGACGCACTCGGCGCGGACCCCCTGGACTGGATTCTGGCCGGCGGCGAGGACCACGCCTTCGCCGCGACTTTCGCCGGGAATGCGGATCTGCCTGCGGGTTGGGTACCCATCGGACGGGTGGTCGAAGGCGCGGGCGTGACCCTCGACGGAACCCCCCGAATCGGACCTACCGGTTGGGAATCCTTCGCTTAGGAGACCCCGCTACCGCCATGAAAATCGGGACGATAGTTTATCCCGACATGGGTGCCAAACCACTGTCGGAAGTCATCGATTCGGGCTGGGCCGAAGCCCTCGAACCCGTGGCCGACCGCATTGCGCAAATGGGGGAATTCCTCCGAACCGAAAACGCCGAGGGCCGTGGCTATCTCCCCAAGGGTGAGAACGTGCTGCGGGCCTTCCAACGCCCCTTCGACAAGGTCCGGGTCCTGATCGTCGGTCAGGATCCGTATCCGACGCCGGGCCACGCCATGGGCCTGAGTTTCTCAGTGGAACCGGATGTTTCGCCGGTGCCGCGCAGCCTGAGCAATATCTTCTCCGAGTACACCAAGGACCTCGGCTTCCCCACCCCGTCCAACGGCGATCTGTCGCCGTGGTCCGATCAGGGCGTGCTCATGCTGAACCGAGTCCTCACCGTCGCGCCCGGCCAGGCGGCCTCGCATCGCGGCAAGGGCTGGGAAGCGGTGACCGAGCAGGCGATTCGGGCGCTGGTCGCCCGCGATCAGCCCCTCGTCGCGATTCTCTGGGGCCGCGACGCGTCCACTTTGAAGCCGATGCTCGGCTCCACGCCGTACATCGAATCCGCGCATCCCTCACCGTTGTCGGCCTCGCGCGGGTTCTTCGGTTCCCGGCCTTTCTCCCGAACCAACGAGTTGCTGGGTACATTGGGGGCCGCGCCGGTGGACTGGCGTCTGCCGTAACGCGAATCCGTTGAACCGATTCAGGAGCCTGTGCATGCAGAACAAGACTGCCCGTGGTGTTTTCGTCGCTCTCGCCGCGGGCGCGGCCCTCGCCGCCGCCCCCGCCGCGAACGCGGCGCCGCTCGAACTGGAGCCGTACACCGCTCCCGCCGCCAACCCGACGACGGAGAACGCCACGCTGGTGGCCAGCCTGTTCGACACCAACAGCTTCTCCGGGATCTCGTCGAACGTGACCTCGCGCATCGCCTGCCTGCCGATGACGATCAGCCAGAACCTGGACTGCTTCACCGGCGACCGCTGAGGCGGCGCACCATTCGCACTTCGATTGCCGGAGTGAAGGCTTCGACTCGGCGGGCGCCGTCGAGTTCGAAGCCGTATTTCGTGTAGAAGGCCCGGGCGCGCGGATTCTCCTCGAAGACCCAGAGCGAGACGTCGGCGTGCTCGGGCAGTACGGCGCGCATGAGATCGTGCGCCACGCCCGTGCCGTACCAGGCCGCGCGCACGTACATGGCGTTGAGTTCGTACTCCGCCACGGGGGATTCGTCCCGGCTGCGGCCGCTGACCGCGAAGCCGATCACCGTGTCGCCGGCGACGGCGACCTTCAGGCCATCCGGATTCTGCAAGCGCCGCCGTTCCCAGGCGACCGTCCGCCGCTCCAGGTCGAAGGCGGCCAGCAGCGGCGCGGGCACCAGGTCCCGGTACGCCTCACGCCAGCATTCGATATGGCATTCCGCCAGGCCGCGCATCTGCTCGTGGACGGGCGCGACCACCTGCCACTCGGACATCCGGACCCCCTTCGGACACAGCAAAAGCCCCGGACCACCCAATCCGGGTGCCGGGGCTGTTGCCGAAAAGCGAATTAACCGCGGGCGACCTTGCCGGCCTTCAGGCAGGAGGTGCACACGTTCATGCGGCGGGTGTTGCCGGGGGCAACCTGCGCGCGCACGGTCTGGATGTTCGGGTTCCAGCGACGGTTGGTGCGCCGGTGCGAGTGCGAAACCGACTTACCGAAGCCGGGGCCCTTGGCGCAAACGTCGCAGACGGCAGCCATAGTCGCGAGCTCCTTCATGTCATGTAGAGACCCGCTGCGCTCTAGAACAGCGAGTCCGGAAACTTTGATGTCTTGGACGTGCCTGCCGGTGAAGCACCGGCGAACGCTTTCCGATTCCTGGGAGTACAGGATCGTGCCTGCGTCGGGCAACCGGACAAGAGTAACCGCCGCCTTCCGGGCGTGTCCAATCGCCCCCCGTCCGGCGCGCGGAACGCACTCCGCGCCCGCCGCCTGACCGCACGCTGTCGGTCCGCCCGACTAGGCTGGCGACCGGGGTTTCCGAGGACAACTTGGTGGCCGGGCCGGTGGCGGCGCGGTGTGTGGCGGAAGGACGGTGACGGTGCCCGGGGAAGGGGACGTGCTCGACGGTACTGCGCTGCTGCGCTGGGGTCAGCTCAGCCTGGCCGGACTCGAGCGCCATCGTGACGAGATCAACGCCTTGAACGTCTTCCCGGTCCCGGACTCCGACACCGGCACGAACCTGCTGGCGACCATGCGCGCCGCGGTCCGCAGCGCGGAAGCGGCGGTCGCCGAGGAACCGGGGATCGAGACTTCGGTGGGTCCGTCGGCGCATGAGACCACGAGTGTGATGGCGCGGGCGGCCACGCTCGGGGCGCGCGGGAACTCCGGCATCATCCTTTCTCAGGTACTGCGCGGGGTGGCCGATGTGGTGCGCGACGGTCCGCTGACCGAGGCGTCGCTGCGGCTGGCGTTGCGGCGGGCGGCGCGGTTGGTGCGTGAGGCGCTGAGTTCTCCGGTCGAGGGGACCATGCTGACCGTGCTGGATCGTGCCGCCGAGAGTGCTGCCGGCTGCCCCGATCGGACATTGTCGGCCGTGGCGGTGGCCGCTGCGGACGGGGCGGCGAAGGCATTGGGCGAGACGCCCGAGCAATTGGGAGTGCTGCGCGACGCCGGCGTCGTCGATGCGGGCGCGCGTGGACTGCTGGTGCTGCTGGACGAATTGGTCACCGTCTCCGGAGGCGTGGCCACGCGGCGGCCGGAGTATGTGCGCGATGCCGGGTCGCTGCCCGCCGTGTCCGCGAATACTGTTGGTACCGCGGGGGATTCGCGGATGTCGCCGGGCGGTCTGCCGCTCGCGGGCGTGGATTCGGTTCTCGAACAGGGGAAAACGGCGGCGGCGGGGGCCGACGCGGTGCAGTACGAAGTCATGTACGTGCTGGCCGAATCCGACGAGTCCCGGGTGGGCGGGCTGCGGGATCGGCTTGCCGAGCTCGGGGATTCGGTCGTCGTGGTCGGCGACGGGGCGGGCAGCTGGTCGGCACACGTGCATTGCGCCGATGCCGGGGCCGCGGTGGAGGCGGGTCTGGCGGCGGGACGGTTGAGCGGGATCCGGATCGAGACGCTGGCGGCGTCGGCGCACGCGCCAGGCGGCGCACAAGCCCGCGGGATTCTGGCCGTGGCGTCCGGGGCGGGGGCGGTGCGGCTGTTTCAGGATGCCGGGGCCGAGGTGCTGGAGGGCGAGGTCACGGCCGAGGCGCTGCTGGAAGGGATTCGGCGGTTGCCGCATCGAGAGGTGCTGGTGTTGCCGAACGGCGCTCTGCCCGCGCATGAGCTGGTGGCGGTGAGTGTGGCGGCGCGCGATGGGCAGCGCGAGGTGCTGATGCTCCCGTGCGGGTCCATGGTGCAGGGGCTGGCGGCGCTGTCCATGCACGATGCGGGCCGGATCGCGGTGGACGATGCCTTCGCCATGTCGGAGGCGGCGGCGGGAACCCGGTGGGGCGCTTTGCGGATCGCCCCGGAGCGGGCGCTGACGATCGTCGGCACCTGCGCGGCGGGTGACGGGCTCGGCCTGGTCGGGCACGACGTGGTGGTCATCGACGCCGATGTGCGCAATGCCGGTCGCACCCTGCTGGACCGGATGCTCGGGCTCGGTGGGGAATTGGTGACCATGCTGCTGGGCGCGGAAGCGCCCGAAGGACTTTCGGAGGAGCTGAGCGCGCACGTGGCCGCCGGTTTCCCGGGTGTGGAAGTGGTCGTGTATCCCGGCGGTCAGGCCGGTGATCTGGTGCAGATCGGGGTGGAATAGCAATGGCGACACTGGCTGATCGGCTCGACCATGTGCTGGGTGTGAAGGCGGCCGAACCGCTGCTGGAGCATTTCGACATGCAGACCGTGGAGGATCTGCTGCGGCACTATCCGCTGCGCTACGCCACCCAGGGGCAGCCGCTCACCGAGGAGGCCCCGGAGGAGGGCCAGCACATCACGGTGATGGGGCGGGTCACCAAGACCGAGTTGCGGCCCATGAAGAACCGCAAGGGCAGCTTGCTGAAGGTGAACCTGGACACCGGCGGCCCGCGCCCGGTGGAGATCACCTTCTTCAATGGCGACAAGGTGCGCTACCTGGTGAAGGAAGGCGTGCGCGCCATGATGTCGGGCACCGTGCACTGGTGGCGGCCCGACCGCTGGAACCTCTCGCACCCCGACTATCTGATTCTCCCGGACAAGGAGGACGGCTCGGTCGAGAGCCTGACCAGCGTGCGCGGCGGCGGCGCGCTGCGCGGGCTGGCGCAGAGCGCGAAAGGCGCGGGCGGCGTGGACGTCTCGTTCTTCGAGCGCGAGTTCATCCCGGTGTATCCGTCCACCGCCAAGGTGCAGAGCTGGGATCTGCTGCGCTGTGTGCGGCAGGTGCTGGATCAGCTGGACCCCATCGACGATCCGCTGCCGGAGAGCCTGCGCACCGAGCATGCCCTGCTCCCGGTGTCGGACGCGCTGCGGCTCATTCACCTGCCCGACAGCAAGTCCGATATCGAAGAGGCCAGGGGCCGCCTGCGTTTCGACGAGGCCCTGGCTTTGCAGCTGGTGCTGGCCGAGCGCCGCCATCAGACCGAGGGCCGCCGCGCCGAACCTTCCCCGCCCCGGACCGACGGTATCGCGGCGGCTTTCGACAAGCGCCTGCCCTTCGAACTGACCGAGGGCCAGCGCGCCGTCATCGACGAGATCTCCGCCGATCTGTCCCGCAACCACCCCATGCACCGCCTGTTGCAGGGCGAGGTGGGTTCCGGCAAGACCATCGTCTCGCTGCTCACCATGCTGCAGGTGGTCGACAACGGCCGCCAGTGCGCGCTGCTCGCCCCCACCGAAGTGCTTGCCGCCCAGCACTATCGATCGCTGAAGAACATGCTCGGCGATCTCGGCAATGCCGGCGAACTGGGCGCGGCCGACAATGCCACCAAGGTGGTGCTGGTGACCGGCTCCATGTCGGCCGGCCAGAAGAAGGCCGCCCTGCTCGACGCCGTCACCGGCGAGGCGGGCCTCATCATCGGCACCCACGCCCTGATCCAGGACAATGTCGAATTCTTCGACCTCGGCATGGTCGTGGTCGACGAACAGCACCGCTTCGGCGTGGAACAGCGGGATGCGTTGCGCGCCAAGGCCAAAAAGGGCGTCAGCCCGCACCTGCTGGTCATGACCGCCACCCCCATCCCGCGCACCATCGCCATGACCACCCTCGGCGATCTGGAGACCTCCACCCTCACCCAGCTCCCGCGCGGCCGCTCGCCCATCACCTCGAAGGTGGTGCCCGCCAAGGTGAAACCGGCCTGGGTGGACCGCGCCTGGGAACGCATCCACGAGGAAGTGCAAGCCGGCCGCCAGGCCTATGTGGTCTGCTCCCGCATCGGCGACGAGGAGGAGAACGGCAAGAAGGGCAAGAAGAAGGCCGAGGAGGAAAAGGAAGGCCCCACCACCCACTCGGCCGTCGACATGTTCGAGATGCTCAGCACCGGCCCCCTGAAGGACCTACGCGTGGGCCTCCTGCACGGCCGCCTGCCCTCCGACGAAAAAGACCGCGTCATGCAGGCTTTCAATGCCGCCGACATCGACGTCCTGGTCTGCACCACCGTCGTCGAGGTCGGCGTCGACGTCCCCAACGCCACCGTCATGGCCATCGTCGACGCCGACCGTTTCGGCGTCAGCCAGCTCCATCAGCTCCGCGGCCGCGTCGGCCGTGGCAAACACCCGGGCCTCTGCCTGCTCATCACCGAAACCAACCCGGTGGGCACCGCCATGTCCCGGCTGGAAGCCGTGGCCGCCACCACCGACGGTTTCGAACTCGCCGTCCTGGACCTGCGCCAGCGCCGCGAGGGCGATGTCCTCGGCTCCGCCCAGTCCGGCACCGCCCGCTCCCTGCGCCTGCTCTCCCTCCTCGACGACCTCGAAGTCATCACCGCCGCACAGCAATTGGCCCGCGAGGTCGTCGCCGCCGATCCCGGCCTGCAGCAGCACCCGGGCCTGGCCCGCATGATGCACGCCGCGGTGGACGGCGAACGCCTGGAGTACCTGGCCAAGTCCTGACGGTCAGCGCGGGAGGCGCGGGTACGGCAGGTCGGTGCTGGTGGTTTCGGTGATGGCGAGGGGCCGGCCGATCTGCGGGAAGGCGCGCTGGGCGCAGTTGGGGCGCTCGCAGACCTTGCAGCCGGCGCCGATGGGGGTGGCGGCGGCCGGGTCGTCGAGTTGCAGGCCCTTGGAGTAGACGAGGCGGTCGGCGTATTCGATATCGCAGCCGAGGCCGATGGCGAATTCTTTTCCGGCCGTGCCGAATCCGGTGGTGGTCGGGGTGGTGGTGCGGGCGATCCAGAGGTAGCGGCGGCCGTCGGGCATGGACGCGATCTGGGTGAGCATGCGGCCCGGGTGGGCGAAGGCCTCGTGGACCACCCAGAGGGGGCAGCTGCCGCCGACGCGCGAGAAGTGGAAGGCGGTGGCGGACTGGCGTTTGGAGATATTGCCGGCGCGGTCGGTGCGGATCAGGAAGAAGGGGACGCCGCGCTGGCCCTGGCGTTGCAGGGTGGACAGCCGGTGGCAGACGGTTTCGAAGCCGACCTCGAAACGCAGTGCGAGCAGGTCGATGTCGTAGCGGAGTTCCTCGGCGGAGCGCAGGAACTTGCTGTAGGGGAGGATCAACGCGCCCGCGAAGTAGTTGGCCAGGCCGATCCGGGCCAGGGTGCGGGATTCGCCGCTGAGCGAGGGCGTTTCGTCGAGCACCTCGTCGAGCAGGCCGCCGTGCAGCAGGAAGGCCAGCGTGGTGGCGATCTGGAAGGCGCGCTGGCCGGGACGCAGGCGGCGGGCCAGGGTGAGGGTGCGGGTCTCCGGTTCGTAATGGCGCTTGGGCACATTCGGGTCGGCGCCGTCGCCGCGCACCAGGACGGTGACACCGGCGCGTTCCTCGGCGACGCGCGCGAGCTGGCGGTCCAGCGAGCCGATGGTGAGGCCGCAGTCCTCGAACAGCCGCTCGGCGGCCAGGTCGAGCTGGGCGATGTGATTGTGATGGTCGTAGAAGAAGTCGCGCACGTCCTCGTAGGGCATGGGCACCCCGGGCGCACCGGTGGGGGTGGCCACCTTGGAGGACAAGAGATCCAACTGGTCGGTCGCGGCCCGTAGTCGGCGGTGCATGGCCACAACGATTTTCGCGACTTCCGGCATCCGGGTGGCCAGGTCCTCGACCTCGGCGACCGGCGCCGCATTACCGCCGGCGGCCTCGACCAGGATCTCGTGCAGATCCGAGACGAGCCGGGCATCGGAGTCGGCCGCGAAGAACTGCACATCCAGGTCGAACGTCGAGTTCAGTTTCAGCAGCACGGGAATGGTGAGCGGACGTTGGTCCCGCTCCAGCTGGTTGAGGTAGCTGGGTGACAGGTCCAGGGATTTGGCCAAGGCCGCCTGGGTCATCCGCCGTTCCTCGCGCAACCGCCGTAGTCGGGCACCCGCATACATCTTGCGCACAGTGCGAGATGGTACCGACTCGGCTTCGCAAACATTGCAATATGGATTGAACTCGCCGCTATTTCGGTGATTCTGCGAGCGCTTTCGCGTCGGCGGTGCGGCTGCGTAACATGCGAATTCGGTACCTCGGGCGGTTACCGCGCGGGTCCTCATCGTACTCATACCCCGGGCGTGACGCGCCGAAACCGCGGTCCGGAAGTTAGCCGGGACCACGGTCGATCAGCCCAGCAGCAGATGAACCTGAAGTTCGCCGACCAGGAACCCGAGCACCGCGCCGATGGCGACCAGCTTCCATTCGTCCTGTTTGAAGGCGGGGCGCAACAGGCCCTCGTACTCGTCGTCGGTCAACTGCTTGGTCTTCTCGATCACCAGCGACCGCACGTCCAGGGCCTCGATGGCGTGCCGGTCGAAACCGTCCAAACCCGATGCGGCGGCGCGAATATGGTCCAGCACCAGCGTGACGGCATCGCGTTCGAGGGTGGTGAGGCTGTCGCTGCCCGCCACCAGCAGCACCAGCGGCTTGGCCGGCCCGGTCTGGGTGTTCAGGAATTCGCCGACGTGATGGCTGAGCAGTGAAGCCAACCGGTCGGCTCGCTCACCGTTCAGCACCGCTTCCAGAATCCGTGCGGGCGTGAGGATCTCGGTGGCGATCAGATCCCCGTAATCGGCGCACACCTGCTCGCGCCGCTTGTGGAACAACCCCTGCCAGCGCAGCGGCCCGATCCCGACCGGCTTGATCGGCCGGAAGATCATCTGCAGCGCCAGCCAGTCCGTCACCAATCCGGTGAAACCACCGAAAGCGGGCATGAGCAAAGGATTGTGGGTGAACGCCCAGGTGAACATCTGCACCACGCCCAGCACGGTGCCGAAGATCAGCCCCGACCGCACGATGAACCGCAGCTCGTTGCGCCCGACCCGGTGCACCATCGTCACCAGCAGCGATTTGTCCTGCACCAGTGCGTCGATGGCCATCCCGCGCAGATCCATCACCTGATCGAGATTGGTGCGCAGATCGAACACGATGTCCTCGATCAGCCCCGGCAGCTCCCGCTGCACCCGCTCGATCAGCGCGCGCTGGGCGGCCGCCGGCATGTTCACCCACAGCCGCGGCTGATGCCGCAGCATCATCTCGCGCACCATATGGTCCACGCCCGCGTCCATGGGTTCGCGCAGCCGCGTGGTCAATTCGGCGATATCGATGCGCGCGATGATGTCCTGCGGATCGATGAGCTTGCCGAACATCAGGTCCACCGCGATGGTCGCCATGCGCGGCGCCGAGCGCGGGATCACGCCCTGCCAGCCCAGCCACGGTGGAATCCCGACGAATTCCAGTGGGCGCATGAGCATCTGCACCGCGACGATCTTGGTCACCCAGCCGATGAGCGCGGCGATGAGCGGAATGGAGAGATACAGCAGCCAGTGCTCGGTGAAATCGGCGATCACGACGCGATCGGCTCCGAGTCTGCCCTGGTTGCCACGCCCACTCCTTGGTGCAAGTATTTGTACGGAACGATTTGCTTATTCGTATCGTCGCACAGGCTGAGGAGACCCGCGTGCCCGGTGGCAAGACCACGGAGACCTCCCCGCCCACCCAGCGCGTGATGGCCATCGTCGAACTGCTCGCGGCCCAGCACGCCACGCTCACCTCCGCCGAGATCGCCGACGCGCTGGACCTCAATCGCTCCACCGCGGGCGCGATTCTGGCGGCGCTCACCGAACGGGAATGGGTGCGGCGGCTGCCCGATCTGAGCTACCGGCTCGGCCCCGCGCTGGCCGCCATCGGCGCACACGCCGCCGATGCCGCCGGGGACCGCAGTTTCTTCACGGCCGAATTGGATCGGCTGGCGGACCGGGTCGACTGCGGGGTCGCGCTGAGCGCCATCAGCGGCGACTTCTTCGAGTTCGTGGCGGTCACCGAGGACCGCTACACCGCCGGGATCGAGGCCGGGGCGCGCATCCCGCTGCTGGCCCCCGCCGGCGCGGCGATCATCGCGCACGCCGGTCCCGGCCGGCAGCAGGACTGGCTCGGCACCCGCGGGCCCGAACGCCGCGCGGAGTTCCAGGCCGTGCTGAACACCTTGCGCGCCACCGGTTTCTGCCTCTGGCGGCTGGAACCCGACAGCCTGCCCACCGCCCGCGTGCTGTCCGAGGTCGCCAGCCATCTGGCCGAACTGCCCGCCAGCAAGGAATTGCGCGGCCGGGTGCTGGCGCAGCTGGCGACCGTGGTGGGCAGCGCCTACGACCGGGAGACCCTGGAGCGGGATGTGCCGCTGCCGGTGAGCTATCTGACCGCCCCGGTCTTCGACGCCGCCGGGCACGCGGTCATGGAATTGCAGATCGGCCCGCTGCGCGCGGACGTCACGCGCGCCGAACGCCGCCGCTATCTGGCGGAGGTCGCCGAGGCCGCGCGCCGGATCGGCGACGGTACAGAGAGGAATCACCATGTCCGACCCTGATGCGCTGGTCCGCGAAATGTGCGCCGCCTGGGCGCAGCCGGACCCCGACCGCATCGCGTCCTTCTTCACGGAAGACGCTGTGTACCACAATATTCCGATGGAACCGGTGGTCGGCCGCCAAGCGATCCGCGACTTCGTCGCCGGTTTCGCCGGGGCCCTCGACGGTATCGACTTCGCCATTCACCACCAGGTGACGGCCGGCGATCTGGTCATGAACGAGCGCACCGACACCTTGCGCGGTGGCGGCAAGGAGACCCCGCTGCCGGTCATGGGCACGTTCGAGATTCGCGACGGCCTGATCGCCGCATGGCGCGACTATTTCGACCTGGCGGCCATTACCCGGGCGTTCGGCGGCTGATTCCCACCGCGCCGTTCGGGCAGGTACCCGCCCTATCTGCGGCGGTGTGGGTTCGCCGACTTCGCTGATCGGATGGTATTCGCTCGCCGAAATACGCTGTAGCGAGCTGTTTTCCGCCCTGACCTCGGTTGCGTAGCGTGCGAAGTATGAAGACATACAGCGTTCGAGCCCGCACCGCGGCGGAGGCGTTCCCGCGTTCGGAACATCTGGCGACGCGGATCGCGGAAGTCGCCGTGGATCCGGTCGAAGTGCCCGCGGACGTCACCGAGATGATCGTGAACCGGATCATCGACAATGCGGCCGTCGCGGCGGCCTCGGTACTGCGCCGACCTGTGACCTCGGCGCGGCGGCAGGCGCAGGCGCATCCGTACGCGCCCGGCGCGACCGTCTTCGGTCTGCCCGTCGCGCAACGGTTCTCACCGGAATGGGCGGCCTGGGCCAATGGCGTCGCGGTGCGGGAACTCGACTTCCACGACACCTTCCTGGCGGCCGAGTACTCGCATCCGGGCGACAATATCCCGCCCATCCTGGCGGTGGCGCAGCATGCCGGGCGCACCGGCGCGGAACTGATCCGGGGCCTGGCGACCGGGTACGAGATCCAGATGGATCTGGTGCGCGGAATCTGCCTGCACGAGCACAAGATCGACCATGTGGCGCATCTCGGGCCGTCGGCGGCGGCGGGCATCGGCACGCTGCTGGGGCTGGACGCCGACACCGTCTATCAGGCGGTCGGGCAGGCGCTGCACACCACGACCGCGACCCGGCAGTCCCGCAAGGGCGAGATCTCCAGCTGGAAGGCCTATGCGCCCGCCTTCGCGGGGAAGATGGCGATCGAGGCCGTGGATCGCGCCATGCGCGGCGAGGGCGCGCCCGCGCCGATCTGGGAGGGCGCGGACGGGGTGATCGCATGGCTGCTGGGCGGTTTCGACGCCGAATACCAGGTGCCGCTGCCCGGGCCGGGGGAGGCCAAGCGAGCGATCCTGGACAGCTATACCAAGGAGCACTCGGCCGAGTACCAGAGCCAGGCTCCCATCGACCTGGCGCGCCGGATGCGTTCCCGCATCGGCGATCTGGGCCAGATCGCCACCATCGTGCTGCACACCAGCCACCACACCCACGTGGTGATCGGCAGTGGTTCGGGTGATCCGCAGAAATACGATCCGCGGGCCAGCCGCGAAACCCTCGATCACTCGGTGCCCTATATCTTCGCGGTCGCGCTGCAGGACGGGACCTGGCATCACGAGCGCTCCTACGCGCCCGAACGCGCCCAACGGCCGGACACCGTCGCGCTCTGGCAGCGGATCAGCACCGTGGAGGATCCGGAATGGACGCGGCGCTACCACTCCACCGATCCCGCCGAGAAAGCGTTCGGCTGCCGCGCCGTGGTCACCCTCGCGAGCGGGGAGACCATCGTCGACGAACTGGCCGTCGCCGACGCGCATCCGCTGGGCGCACGGCCTTTCGCGCGGGCGCAGTACCTCGAGAAGTTCCGCACCCTGGCCGAGGGCATCCTCGACGCGGCCGAACAGGACCGGTTCCTCGATGCCGCCCAGCGCACCCCGGAACTCGGTGCGGGCGAACTGGATCAGCTGACCTTCACCGTCGCGCCCGAGGTGCTCGGCCGCGCCCCGGAAACTCGTGAGGGGATCTTCCGATGAGCCGCGACGACCTCGCCGGCGCCCCGTCAGGGACGATGCGGGCCGCCGTCACGCAGCTCGCCGCCCCACACCAGGGCCTGGGCCGCGACGACCGAACTGCCGTTGTAGGTGACCGACGGCGACCCGTACAGCTGATAGCCCTCGTCGAGCAGGGCGCTGATGCGCTCGCAGAAGGTGGCGTCGTCGGGTCCGGTGATCAGTCGGTAGCGCAGGCGTGGTGCGGTCATGCCGTCAGCGTAGGACGGTGGGCGGCATGACCGGGCTGATGGTGTCCACCGCCACGGCGGGGGAGAAGCGCGCGGCCTTCCGGGCGGGCCTGGCGAGCGGGCGGATCCAACGGCTGCCCGGGGCGTTCAACCCGCTGGTGGCCAAGCTGATTCAGGAACTCGGCTTCGAAGGCGCGTACGTCTCCGGGGCGGTGGTGTCGGCGGAGCTGGCACTGCCGGATATCGGGCTGACCACGCTCACCGAGGTGGTGGAGCGCGGGCGGCAGATCGCCCGGGTCACCGACCTGCCGGTGCTGATCGACGCCGACACCGGTTTCGGTGAACCCATGAGCGCGGCCCGCACGGTCACCATGCTCGAGGACGCCGGACTGGCCGGCTGCCATATCGAGGATCAGGTGAATCCCAAGCGGTGCGGGCATCTGGACGGGAAAGCCGTGGTGCCGGTGGCGGATATGGTGCGGCGCATCCGGGCGGCGGTCTCGGCCCGGCGTGACGCGAACTTCACCATCTGCGCCCGCACGGACGCTCGCGGCACCGAAGGGCTGGACGCCGCCATCGATCGCGCCCAGGCGTACGTGGACGCCGGGGCGGACCTGGTCTTCACCGAGGCCCTCGCGGATGCGAGCGAGTTCGCGAAATTCCGTGCCGCCGTGGACGTCCCGCTGCTGGCGAACATGACCGAGTTCGGAAAATCCGAGCTGATCTCCGCTCCCGAGCTGGAGCGGCTCGGTTACAACGCCGTCATCTACCCGGTCACCACGCTGCGCCTGGCCATGTTCGCCGTCGAAGCGGGCCTGCGCGAGATCGCCGCCACCGGAACCCAATCCGCGCTGCTGGATCGCATGCAGCACCGCGCCCGCCTCTACGAGCTTCTCGAATATCAGCGCTACAACGAATTCGATTCCGACATCTTCAATTTCACCGTGAGCGAGTGATTCGTATGTCCGAGATCAAGAAGGGCCTCGCCGGGGTGGTGGTCGACACCACCGCCATCTCCAAGGTGGTGTCCGAGACCAGCACCCTCACCTATCGTGGCTACGCCGTCCAGGATCTGGCCCGGCACTGCCACTTCGAGGAAGTCGCCCATCTGCTGTGGTTCGGCGAACTCCCCGACGCCGCCCAGCTGCAGCAGCTCAGCCAGCGCGAACGCGCCCTGCGCCGGGCGGACCGCTCGCTGCTCGCCCTCATCGCCCGGCTGCCCGAAACCTGCCATCCGATGGACGTGATCCGCACCGTGGTCAGCTACCTGGGCGCGGAGGACCCGCTCGAGGATCAGGGGCGTAGCCAGGAAGCACTGCTGGACAAGGCATTACGCATGACGGCGGTGCTGCCGACGGTCATCGCGGCCGATATGCGCCGCCGCCGCGGGCTCGATCCCATCGCCCCCGATCCGACGCGCGGGTTCGCCGAGAACTTCCTCTACATGTGTTTCGGTGCACCCGCCCCCGGCAGCCGGCACCTGGACGAACGCCTGGTGCGGGCCTTCGAAACCTCCCTGATCCTCTACGCCGAGCACAGTTTCAACGCCTCCACCTTCGCCGCCCGCGTCGTCACCTCCACCGAATCCGATATGTACAGCGCGGTGACGGCGGCCATCGGCGCACTCAAGGGACCGCTGCACGGCGGGGCCAACGAGGCCGTCATGCACATGATGCTGGAGATCGGCGAACCCGAGCGGGCGCGGGAGTGGTTGCGGGACAAGCTTGCTCGCAAGCAGAAGGTGATGGGCTTCGGCCATCGCGTCTACCGAGCCGGCGACTCCCGCGTACCCACCATGCGCGCGGCGCTGGAAGACATCGCCGACCTGACCGGCGGCGGCGCCTGGCTGAAGATGTACGGCGAACTCGAAACCGCCATGGCCGAGGCCACCGGCATCAAACCGAACTTGGACTTCCCCGCCGGACCCGCCTACTACCTCATGGGCTTCGACATCGACATGTTCACACCGATTTTCGTGATGAGCCGCATCACCGGCTGGACCGCCCACATCATCGAGCAATCCCAATCCAACGCCCTCATCCGCCCACTCTCCGAATACACCGGCCCGCCGCCGCGTCCGCTGCGCCCGGTGGCGTGAACCGGAAAGGCCCGCGATCGCAGCGATCGCGGGCCTTTCGGCATCAGCGAAGCGCGACCGCCGCGGCGACCATATTGCGCAGCGCGGCTTCCACCTCGGCCGGGCCGCGGGTCTTCAGACCGCAGTCCGGATTCACCCAGAGCCGTTCGGCGGGAACGGCTTTCAATGCCTCGGCGAGCGAAGAGGTGATCTCCTCCGTACTCGGCACCCGGGGCGAGTGGATGTCGTACACGCCGGGACCGACGCCCAGGGCGAAGCCCGCCGCATTGAGGTCGTCCAGGACCTCCATGTGCGAGCGCGCCGCCTCGATCGACGTCACGTCCGCGTCCAGGGCGGCGATGGCGTCGATCACCTCACCGAACTCCGAATAGCACAGGTGGGTGTGGATCTGGGTGGCGTCCGAGACGCCGGCGGTGGCCAGCCGGAACGCGCCGACGGCCCAATCCAGGTAGCGGGCCTTGGCTTCGGAGCGCAGCGGCAGCAGCTCGCGCAGGGCGGGCTCGTCCACCTGCACGATGCGGATGCCCGCCGCCTGCAGGTCCAGGGTTTCGTCGCGGATGGCGAGGGCCACCTGGCGGGCGGTGTCGGCGATCGGCTGATCGTCGCGGACGAAGGACCAGGCCAGGATGGTGACGGGGCCGGTGAGCATGCCCTTGACCGGCTTGCCGGTGAGCGACTGCGCGTAGGCGATCCATTCCACCGTCATCGGATTCGGCCGCGCCACATCGCCGTACAGGATCGGCGGGCGGACGCAGCGGGTGCCGTAGGACTGCACCCAGCCGTTGGCGGTGGCGAAGAAGCCGTCGAGTTGTTCGGCGAAGTACTGCACCATGTCGTTGCGTTCGGGTTCGCCGTGCACGAGGACGTCGAGGCCCAGTTTCTCCTGCAAGGCGATGACATCGGCGATTTCGGCGCGCATGCGCTCGCGGTATTGGTCGGGGGTGATGTCGCCCTTGGCCATGGCCGCGCGGTCCTTGCGGATGGACGGGGTCTGCGGATACGAACCGATGGTGGTGGTCGGCAGCAGCGGGAGATCGAGGCGATCGCGTTGCAGGGCACGGCGTTCCGCGGCATCGGTGCGGCGGGCGGCCTCCGGGCCGAGCGTGGCCAGGCGGGCGCGGACCGTGTCATTGCGCAGGCGGGGATCCCGGCCGCGGGCGGCGAGAGCGTCCCGGGCGGCGGACAGTTCGGTGGCCACGGCGTCGGGGCCCTCGTGCAGGGCGGTCGCGAGCACGCGCACCTCGACCACCTTCTCCGCGCCGAAGGCCAGCCAGGAGCGCAGGGCCGCATCGGCGGCGGGTTCGGAATCCAGCGAATACGGCACGTGCAGCAGGGAACTGGAGGTGGAGACCACCAGCGCGCCGGTGCTGCCGAGCAGAGTGCCGAGGGTGGTCAGGGCGCGATCGAGGTCGGTGCGCCACACATTGCGGCCGTCGACCACGCCCGCCACCACGAGCTTGCCCGTCAGCGCCGGAACCGCCGCCACATCCTCGACCGTGGTCGCAGAGTCCGGGGTGGTGCCGGAGGTGAAATCCAGTGCGACGCCTTCGATTCCGGTGGCGGCGAGCGCGGGCAGCGCCGCACCGGAATGCCCGAAGTAGGTGGCGACCAGGATGGCGGGCCGGTCGTCGGTGGCGGACAGGTCCTGATAGACCCGCTCGACCAAGGCCAGTTCATCGCGGGTGAGATCGGTGACCAGGATCGGTTCGTCGATCTGCACCCAGCGCGCGCCCGCATCGGCCAAGCGGCGCAACAACTCCCGATACAGCGGCAGCAGGGCGTCGATGCGGGCCAGCGGATCGCCCTCGGCGTCCTTGGCCAGCTTCAGGAAGGTCAGCGGGCCGATCACCACCGGCCGGGCGGGAACGCCCAGCGCCATGGCCTCGCGCAGCTCGTCCAGCAGCTTGTCCGGGTGCAGCGCGAAGTCGGTGTGCGCACCCAGCTCCGGCACCAGGTAGTGGTAGTTGGTGTCGAACCATTTGGTCATCTCCAGGGGCTCGACGGTGTCGGTACCGCGCGCGGCGGCGAAATACCGGTCCAGCGGATCGGCGATACCGGCCACGCGCGGCGGCAGCGCCCCGAACATGACGGCGGTATCGAGCATCTGGTCGTAGTGGGAGAAGGTGCCCACCGGCACCGAATCCAGTCCCGCCGCGGTCGCCGCCAGCAGCTGCTCGGTGCGCAGCGTCCGGCCGATCGAACGCAGCTCCTCCGCGCCGATCCGCCCCGCCCAATAGGACTCGATCGCGCGCTTCAACTCCCGGTTCGGGCCGATGCGAGGCAGGCCGAGAACCGTCGCGGTGAAAGGCGAAGTGTTGGTCACAGGTGTCGTCTCCAGTGTTCCGAAACCACGGGCCACCGCCATAGGCGTGCACGAACCCGGGTACCCCGAAGACACCGGCGTACACCGGCACGAGGGAACACCACCGGTCCGTCCACCCAATCCACGAGGCGGAGACCGCCGGATACGGCGTATCCGGCACATTCGGCAGGTATTCGGACTCGCGGGCACCGGCCTCCGATGGGCCGACCTACTGGCCGTCGCTTCCCAGGTGGGCTCACCCAGTGCGTATGACGGCGGTCGTTCCTGCATACCGCTGCGGGACAGTTCCGGATTCACACCGGATTCCCTCTAACCGATCCGAACCGCTTGGCGGGGAACCGGTTTCGACGCCGAGCGCGCCGGGCGGAGGCTTCCGCGGCCGCGCCGGGCGAACCGACTGCGCTCATAAGCATAAGGCCATTCGCAACCCGATTGCGCCACGCACCCGGCTCGTGCGCGGCGCGGCGGGCCTCACTTGCCTTCGATCACCTCGTGGATCTCATCGGCCACCAGGCCGTGCGATTCACGATGCACCAGGGCGGCCGTCTCGGCGTCGGGGGCCTCGACCAGGCAGAAGATCCGGGTACCGGCCGGATCCAGCCAATAGCGCTGATAGTCCACCCCGTGCGCGCCCTGCACGGCCAGATCGGCGGCGTGCGCCTCGGCCGCCGCGGCCGGATCGACCGGTTCGGGGAGGTGGTGAATATCCATGAAGAGGGGCATGGCGGTCCTTTCCGTTTGTGCCACCATCAGTGTTGTGAGCAGCGCAGATTCGAGCCATGATCCGGGCACCGCAATGGTTGACCGGGACGCCACGAACGGTTCGGTGGACGCGGTGCTGGCGCGGCTGCGGCTGGCGGGGGCGATCTTCCTGCGGGCCGAGTACCGGGAGCCGTGGGCCTACGAATCGATGGACTGCGTCAGCACCGCGCGGGCGCTGCGCGCCGGATCGGACCGGGTGATCCTCTTCCACGTGGTGGCGACCGGCGCGTGCTGGATCCAGGTCGGCGACGGCGAGAAGCTCTGGGCGCGAGCGGGAGACGTGATCGTGCTGCCCTACGGGGACCAGCACCGCATGGGCGGGACGGACGAGGCGGACGTGGTGCCGCTGTCGGTGTTCCTGATTCCGCCGCCCTGGCAGACCATGCCGGTGCTGCGGCACGGGCGCGACGGGGCGCGCACCGATGTGGTGTGCGGGTACCTCTCCAGCGCCGATCCGCTCTTCGACGCCGGATTGCGGGCGCTGCCACCGGTTTTCGTGGTGCGGCCGGACGCGACCGCGGCCGCATGGGTGCGGGCCAGCATCGAATACTCGCTGAACCAGGTGGCCGGGGTGCACGGCGGCGCGGCCGCGAGCCGACTGCCAGAACTGATGCTGGTGGAGGTGCTGCGGCTGTATCTGACCTCGCATCCGCTGCCCGCGCACGGCTGGTTCGCGGCGTTGCACGATCCGATCCTGGGTCCGGCACTCGGCCAGCTACATCGGTGTCCGGAGCGGAAATGGACGGTGGCGGAGCTCGCGGACGCGGTGGCGGTCTCGCGGTCGCTGCTGGACTTGCGATTTCGCACGGTGCTCGGGCGGCCGCCGATCCGGTATCTCACCGAATGGCGGATGCGGGTGGCGGGCGAACTACTCGGAGATACCGACTTGTCGGTCGCCGCGGTGGCGCGGCGGGTGGGCTATGACGCCGAAGAAGCGTTCAGCCGGGCATTCAAACGTGAAACCGGCACGTCACCCTCGGCGTGGCGGAATGCGCGCCGGGCCTCGTGAATCCCGCGGTCTCGCAGCTGTTTCAGGCCGGACCGCCGACTCGGGCGGCTTAGCAGGGTGGCGAATGCGCGGCCGTCTCGAGCACAGTGCTCACCGGCAGGCATGTGTCCGGGTGATTAACACAAATTCGCAAACTACCCCGGTGTGACTGTGAAGATTGCTGCGAACGGGACTTCGATGCCCGAACGAGATGCGGAGGCAGGTACCTTAGGCGAATGTTCTCCAAAGTCCTGGTCGCCAACCGCAGTGAAATCGCCATTCGCGCATTTCGTGCAGCCTACGAACTCGGCATCGGAACGGTGGCGGTCTTCCCGTACGAGGATCGCAACTCCGTGCATCGGCTCAAGGCCGACGAGGCATATCAGATCGGAACGCCCGGGCACCCCGTCCGGGCGTATCTGTCCATCGAGGAGATCATCAACGCGGCCAAGTCGGCCGGCGCCGATGCCGTCTACCCCGGTTACGGTTTTCTTTCCGAGAACCCGGACCTGGCCGCGGCCTGTGCGCGCGAAGGCATCACCTTCATCGGGCCGTCCGCCCAGGTGCTGGAGCTGACCGGTAACAAGGCGCGCGCCATCGCCGCCGCCAAGGCCGCCGGACTGCCGGTGCTGAACTCCAGCGAACCGTCCGCGAATGTGGACGAGCTGATGGCGGCCTCGGAGCAGATGGAGTTCCCGGTCTTCGTGAAAGCCGTCGCGGGCGGCGGCGGGCGCGGTATGCGCCGGGTCGCGGACCGGGCGCAGCTGCGCGAGGCCATCGAAGCCGCGGCGCGCGAAGCCGAATCGGCGTTCGGCGACGCCACCGTGTTCCTGGAGCAGGCGGTGGTCAACCCCCGCCACATCGAGGTGCAGATCCTCGCCGACCAGCAGGGCAATGTCATCCACCTGTACGAGCGCGACTGCTCGCTGCAGCGGCGGCACCAGAAGGTGATCGAGCTCGCGCCCGCGCCGAACCTGGATCCCGCACTGCGCGACCGCATCTGCGCCGACGCGGTGGCCTTCGCCAAGCAGATCGGGTACTCGTGCGCGGGCACCGTGGAGTTCCTGCTCGACGAGCGCGGCAATCATGTGTTCATCGAGATGAATCCGCGCATCCAGGTCGAGCACACGGTGACCGAGGAGATCACCGATGTGGACCTGGTGCAGTCGCAGATGCGCATCGCGGGCGGGGAGACCCTGGAGGACCTGGGCCTGAGCCAGGATTCGATCCACATCCGGGGCGCCGCGCTGCAGTGCCGCATCACCACCGAGGACCCGGCCAACGGTTTCCGGCCCGACACCGGCCGCATCACCGGCTACCGGTCGCCCGGCGGCGCGGGCGTGCGCCTGGACGGCGGCGCGAACGTCGGCGCGGAGGTCGGGGCCTACTTCGACTCCATGCTGGTCAAGCTCACCTGCCGCGGGCGCGACTTCGCCACCGCCATCGCGCGCGCCCGCCGGGCCGTCGCCGAATTCCGTATTCGTGGCGTGACGACCAATATTCCGTTCCTGCTGGCGGTGCTGGACGATCCGGACTTCCGGGCCGGGCGGGTCACCACCTCGTTCATCGACGAGCGGCCGCAGCTGCTCACGCTGAAGAGCTCCGCAGACCGCGGCACCAAGATCCTGCAGTATCTGGCCGACGTGACGGTCAACAAGCCGCACGGCACCCGGCCCACCAAGGTGTACCCGCACGACAAGCTGCCCGCGCTCGATATGACCCAGCCGCCGCCGGCCGGATCGCGGCAGACGCTGCTGGAGCTCGGCCCGGAAGGGTTCGCGCGCTGGCTGCGCGATCGCAAGGGCGTGGCCGTCACCGACACCACCTTCCGCGACGCGCACCAGTCACTGCTCGCCACCCGGGTGCGCACCAACGGCCTGCTGGACGTGGCCGGGCATGTGGCGCGGATGACGCCGGAACTGCTGTCCATCGAATGCTGGGGCGGCGCAACCTATGACGTGGCGCTGCGGTTCCTGTTCGAGGATCCGTGGGAGCGGCTGGCCGCGCTGCGCGAAGCGGTGCCGAACATCAACCTGCAGATGCTGCTGCGCGGGCGCAATACCGTCGGATACACGCCGTATCCCGAAAAGGTCACGCGCGCTTTCGTTTCCGAGGCCACCGCGACCGGTATCGACATCTTCCGGATCTTCGACGCGCTGAACAATGTCGATCAGATGCGGCCCGCCATCGACGCCGTGCGCGAAACCGGCACGGCGGTAGCGGAAGTCGCCATGAGCTACACCGGCGATCTGTCGAACCCGAACGAGAACCTCTACACCCTCGACTACTACCTCAAGCTGGCCGAGCAGATCGTCGAGGCCGGGGCGCACGTCATCGGCATCAAGGACATGGCGGGCCTGCTGCGCGCGCCCGCCGCGCACACGCTGGTCACGGCGCTGCGCAGCGAATTCGAGCTGCCGGTGCACGTGCACACCCACGACACTCCCGGCGGGCAGCTGGCCACCTACCTCGCCGCCTGGCAGGCCGGTGCGGATGCGGTGGACGGCGCGTCGGCGCCCATGGCGGGCACCACTTCTCAGCCCGCGCTCTCGGCAATCGTTGCGGCGGCGGCCAATTCGCCGCACGACACCGGACTGAATCTGCAGAACGTGTGCGATCTGGAGCCGTACTGGGAGGCGCTGCGAAAGGTCTACGGCCCCTTCGAATCCGGGCTGCCCGGCCCGACCGGGCGCGTCTACCACCACGAGATCCCCGGCGGTCAGCTCTCGAACCTGCGCCAGCAGGCCATCGCGCTGGGACTGGGCGATCAGTTCGAAGAGGTCGAGTCGAAATACGCTGCGGCGGACCGGCTCCTGGGCCGCCTGGTCAAGGTCACCCCGTCCTCCAAGGTCGTCGGCGATCTGGCCCTGGCTCTGGTCGGCACCGGCGTCGACGTCGAGGACTTCGCCTCCGATCCCGGCCGCTACGACATCCCCGATTCGGTGATCGGTTTCCTGCGCGGCGAACTCGGCACCCCCGCCGGCGGCTGGCCCGAGCCCTTCCGCAGCCGCGCCCTCGCCGGTCGCGGTCCCGCCAAGCCGGAAACCCAGCTCACCGCCGAGGACGAGAAGGGCCTGGGCGGCAGCTCGGCCGAGCGCCGCGCCACCCTCAACCGCCTGCTCTTCCCCGGCCCGACCGCGGAATTCCTGGCTCACCGCGAGAAGTACGGCGACACCACCGGCCTGTCCGCCAACCAGTTCTTCTACGGCCTGCGCCACGACGAAGAGCACCGCGTCCAGCTGGAGAAGGGCGTCACGCTGCTCATCGGCCTGGAAGCCATCTCCGAACCGGACGAACGCGGTATGCGCACGGTGATGTGCATTCTCAACGGCCAGTTGCGCCCGATCACGGTGCGCGACCGCTCCATCGCCAGCGAGATCCCCGCCGCCGAGAAGGCCGACAAGACCAATGCCGGTCATATCGCCGCCCCCTTCGCCGGCGTGGTCACCCTCGCCGTCGCCGAAGGCGATGCGGTGTCGGCGGGCGACACCATCGGCACCATCGAGGCCATGAAGATGGAAGCCGCCATCACCGCACCCCGCGCCGGCACCGTGCGCCGCGTCGCCATCGGCAAGGTGCAGCAGGTCGAAGGCGGCGACCTGCTGGTAGAGGTCAGCCTCACCGAGGCCGCCGCCGAATGACCCGCACCGCATGGCATCCCAGCGTGGCCCGGCAGCAGCCGGGCCACGCCCGGGCGGTCACCCGATGACCCGCATCGTCGCGGGCACGGCGGGCGGCCGCCGCCTGCGCGTCCCGCCCGCCGGCACCCGCCCCACCTCCGACCGCGTCCGCGAGGCCCTCTTCAGCCTCGTCCACGCCCGCATGGACTTCGACGACCTCCGCGTCCTCGACCTCTACGCCGGCTCCGGCGCCCTGGCCCTGGAAGCCCTCTCCCGCGGCGCCTCCCACGCCCTGATGATCGAATCCGACCGCAAGGCCGCCGCCGTCATCAAAGGCAACATCGCCGACCTGTCCCTCCCCGGCGCCGAACTCCGCATGAGCCCCGTCGCTTCCGTGCTGTCCGCCAAACCGGCCGGCGAACCCTACGACCTGGTCTTCTCCGACCCCCCGTACGCCCTGGAGGTCGAGGCCGTCCACACCGACCTGCAAGCCCTCGCCGACAACGGCTGGCTGCACGACGAAACCCTCGTCATCGTCGAACGCTCCACCCGCTCACCGGCAATCGACTGGCCCTCGGGCTTCACCCCCGCGAAGTCTCGCGACTACGGCGAGACCCGCATCGATCTGGCCGAATACCTGCCCGGCTGATGTTGTAGCGTTCGGCCATGGCTGGAGCACTGTGCCCGGGGTCGTTCGACCCGGTGACCAATGGACATCTCGATGTGATTGCGCGGGCGGCCGCGCAGTTCGATGAGGTTGTGGTGACGGTGGTGGTCAATCCGAACAAGCAGGGGATGTTCACGATTGACGAGCGGATGGAGATGATCCGGGAGGTTACGGCTCATCTTCCCAATGTGCGGGTGGAGTCCTGGCGGGGGTTGCTGGTGGACTTCGCCAAGCAGGAGGGGATCACGGCGATCGTGAAGGGGCTGCGGGACGCTACCGACTTCGGGTACGAGCTGCAGATGGCGCAGATGAATCGGAAGCTGACGGGGGTGGACACGTTCTTCATCGCCACCAATCCGCTGTTCGGGTTCGTGTCGAGTTCGCTGGTGAAGGAGGTGGCGGCGTACGGCGGGGATATCGCCGATCTGCTGCCGCCGGCCGTGCACAAGCGACTGGTGGAGCGGATCGCGGAACGGCGTAAATGACATGAGGTGAGATGACGGTGGGCGTGCCGCAGGGGCGCGCCCACCGTCGTTTTCACAAGGGGCGGACGGGGATTCGGCGGGGTGGCGGCGCGGCGGCGGGGATGATGCGGCCCTCGGGGCGGCGGCGGTGGCCGCGAGCCAGGGCGGCGGACAGGCGGGCGCCGGCGGTATTGGCGAGCAGGTCCTTCCAGGTCCAGCGGACCACGTCGAAACCGAGTGCGCGCAGGTAGGTTTCGCGGACCTGCTCGCGGTGGGCGAGTTCGGCGGGGTCCATGCCGGGGCGCAGCAGCCGGCCGTACTTGGCGGTGCCGTCGAATTCGCAGAGCACGCCGGCGTTTTCGTAGTAGAAGTCGACCTGCGCCACGAAACGGCCGTCGGGGGTGTGCACATTGCCCTGGGTGCGCGGGGCCGGTAGGCCGAGACGGTGAATCATGAGGCGGCTCAGGGATTCCCCCAGGCTCTGGCTGCGACCGTCGAGCAGTTCGGTGACCCGCCGGGCCTGGGCGATACCGTGCCGGCAGCGGGCGCGGTCGACCTCCTCGGCGAGGGATTCCGGGGTCAGGCCGAACATGCCCGCCAAGGCGTCACCGGCCACCACGGCCGCCTCGAACGGCAGCGACAGCGCCAGATCCACGACGGTGCGGGCGGGGGTGGTGACCAGCAGGCCGTCCACCTCGGCGGCCGAATCGACCGGGGAGCCATGGACTTTGGTGAAGGGACGCACCCGGCCGCCGCCACGGCGATTGCGGGTCAGGCAGACTCGCTCCAGCGGGGTGCGCCAGAGGGCGGTGCCGTAGACCACGGCCGCCGATTGATGGCTGACGATGGACTGGCCCGGCATTTCGGGTAGCACCGCGTCGATCAGCAGCCGATGGTGCTCGCGCCGGCTGTGCACCGCGGGGGTGTGACAGCCGTCGGTGAGCTTGCGGGCCAGGATCTTCGACGAACAACCGGTCATTCGGCCGCCTTGTCCGGGCGGCCGGGCCGCCTGCCGGTCCGGGCCGCCGTCGCGCACCCGCGGGCCGGGCGTGGTGGTCTGGGGCCGGACGTATCCCGCCGTCCCCCAAGGCATCCGCGTCCTCGCAGCATAAGGAAACTCCTCTCCTGGATCGGATCCGTTACGTGCTTGGACGCGGCGCTGCCGCGAACGGTTCCGATGAATCGGGAGAGGAGTTCCGGGGGTGTATCAGGAAGGAATCAGAAGACCCACAGCCGCAGGGTCAGGAAGCGCAGGGTGCCGACCGCCGCCGTCACCGCGAGCACCGCCGCGGCCTGCGCCATATCGGTCAGTCCGGGCGCGGTGCTCTCCAGCACGGCCAGCGCCCCCGCGGTGATGGCCAGTCCGGCCAGCGCCAGCCCGCCGCCCTCGAGCTGCGCGGTGAACCACCGCACCCGCCCGGCCGCGTGGAAGGTGAGCCGCCGGTGCAGTTCGTTGGCGACCGCGGTCGAGACGATGGATCCGGCCAGGTTGGCCAGCTGCGGCCCGCCGCCGTAGAAAGCGAAGAACAGCAGCAGGTAGCCGATGTTCGACAGGCCGCCGACCAGGGCGAAACGAATGAGCTGAGCGAACGCGGCCTCGCCGCGCAGCCACGCGCCGAGCTGTCCGGACCAGCGCGACCCGGCGGTGCGGGCGGCCTCGATGCCGTACACGTAGGTGTGCGCCAGGGTGGGGACCGGCATTACGGCCCGCTGCGGGATGTCCAGGACAGCCATCGTCATTTCCCATCGAACACGTCGGGCGGTAGCCCGGCAGAGCGTTCCACTTCCTTCTGTTTGTTCAGTATTGACTGAACAAATCGAACTGTCAACCGCGGGAGGCTGCGCTGCCTCGGTCCAGCACTTTCTTGCTCATAAGAATTTAACACTAACTGGAGGGGTTTCCTCCAGTTGTTTTTGTGGTCTGTGAAACAGCTCTCCGACACGCCGGATAAGACCGGGCCCCATCGGCCGCGGCGGGGCAGACTGGCACCAAGGCGAGCGGCTCGCCGCACAGCACTGGCGGAAGAGTCGTAGTACCGGCAGGAGAGTGGGGAAGCAGCATGTACCGGGTATTCGAAGCACTCGACGAACTCGTGGCCATCATCGAAGAGGCGCGGGGCATTCCGCCCACCCGTAATTGCATCGTGCCGCGCGGTGAGGTGCTCGAACTGCTCGACGACGTCCGCGAGGCGCTACCCGGCGAGCTGGACGACGCCCAGGACGTGCTCGACCATCGCGACAAGATCGTCACCGACGCCCGCACGGCCGCCGATTCGACCATCGGCAGCGCCAATGCGCAGGCGCACGACACCGTGACGGGCGCGCGCGACGAGGCCGACCGCATCCTGGCCGACGCCAAGGCGCACGCCGATCGCATGGTCGCCGAGGCCCGCGCGCACGCCGAACACCTGGTCAGCTCGGCCGAGGCCGAGGCCGAACGCGTGGTCGCCGACGGCAACAAGGAATACGAGGACGTCACCGGCCGTGCCCGCATCGAGGCCGATCGCATGGTCGCCTCCGGACAGGCCAGTTACGACCGGTCGGTCGCCGACGGTAAGGCGGAACAGGAACGCCTGGTCTCGCAGACCGAGGTGGTTCGCGCCGCGCACGTCGAATCCGCCCGGCTCATCGACACCGCCCAGGCCGACTCCGATCGCCTGCGCGCCGAATGCGACGACTACGTGGACGGCAAGCTGGCCGACTTCGAGGAGACCCTGCAGAGCACCCTGCGCATCATCGGCCGCGGCCGGCACCAGGTGCGATCCGGTACGAGCGTGCCGGATTACGCCGCCGAGTTCCGCCGCTAGCGCCACCGAACCCTTTGCCCCGCAGCCCGGCTCACGCCGGGCTGCGGGCGGTTTGGGGGAGACCGGACCGTTTCGGTATCCTGGATCGGTTGCCCATTCCACCCTTACCCCGAGGTGATTACCTAGATGCCCGCTGATTCCGGTTCCGGTTCGCGTCGTCGTCATGTACCGACCGACGCGGATTTCGTGCTGGATGTGCGCAGTCTGGGACGTGCCCCGGGATCGATGAAGGATCTGCGCCGCACCGTCACCACCAAGGAGAAGATCGGCCTGGATCTGGTCGCGATTCCCGTTGGTGCGCAGGTCGAGCTGGATCTGACATTGCAGTCGGTATCCGAGGGTGTACTCGTCACCGGCACCGTGACCGCGCCCATCGAGGGCGAGTGCACGCGCTGCCTGGAGCCTTTCACCGACGAGATCGAGCTGCAGCTCACCGAGCTTTTCGCCTACCCGGACAGCGCTACCGAGCAGACCACCGAGGAAGACGAGATCCCGCGCCTGATCGAGGACACCATCGATCTGGAACCGGTGATCATCGACTCCGTCGGCATGGAACTGCCTCTGCAGCCGCTGTGCGAGGAGGACTGCGCGGGACTGTGCCCGGAATGCGGCATACGGATGGCGATTGCGGAATCCGGCCACTCCCATGAGATACTTGACCCTCGCTGGGCCGGGCTCGCGAATTTCGCGGTCGAATCCCCTGGTACGGGTGCCAATGGCACGCTGCCAAAACAGTCAGCCGAAACAGATTCAGAGGAGAACTAGTCGTGGCCGTTCCGAAGCGCCGGATGTCTCGTGCCAACACCCACGCACGGCGTAGCCAGTGGAAGGCCGCCGCGCCGACCCTGATCACCTGCCCGAACCGGGCCTGCGGTCAGCAGACCCTCCCGCACATCGCGTGCCCGTCCTGCGGCACCTACAAGGGCCGTCAGGTCACCGCGGCGGTCTGATCCGCCCGATTCTCACCGACGTGACCGCCAGCAAGGACGCTGCCGACATCCCCGCCGTGGGTGACGCAGCAGACCACGCCAGCCTGCTCGAGGCGCTCGGCGTAGACGTACGACCGGATCTGTTGCGCCTGGCGCTGACACACCGGTCGTACGCCTATGAGAACGGTGGCCTCCCCACCAACGAGCGCCTGGAGTTCCTGGGCGATTCGGTGCTCGGTCTGAGCATCACCGAACGTCTCTACCTGGAGCATCCCGACAAATCCGAGGGTGAGCTGGCGAAGCTGCGCGCGAGCGTGGTGAACATGCACGCGCTCGCCGAGGTCGCGCGCGGGCTGGGCGAGGGCGGCCTCGGCCGTCACCTGCTGCTCGGCAAGGGCGAAGAGCTCACCGGCGGCCGGGACAAGCCGAGCATTCTCGCCGACGGCATGGAATCGCTGCTGGGCGCCGTGCATCTGCAGCACGGCATCGAAGTCGCCCGCAGCGTGGTGCTGCGGCTGTTCGCCGCACTGCTCGAGCGCGGTCCCCGCATGGGCGCCGGGCTCGATTGGAAGACCAGTCTCCAGGAGCTGACCGCCGAGCGTGGCATCGGCGTGCCGGCCTACGAGATCACCTCCACCGGACCCGACCACGACAAGGAGTTCACCGCCACCGCGGTGATCGGCGGGAAGGGTTACGGCCAGGGGGTGGGCCGCTCCAAGAAGGAAGCGGAACAGAAAGCCGCGGGCGCTGCGTATCAGGCGTTGAACGCCGAGAACGCGTCCGAGGGTGCGGATTCGGCCAAGAGCTAGGGCCGGATGCCGGAACTCCCCGAAGTCGAAGTCGTACGGCGCGGGCTCGCCGAACATGTGGTGGGCCGCGTCGTCGATTCGATCGCCGTCAAGCACGAACGTTCGGTGCGGCGGCATATTCTCGGCGGTGACGATCTCGCCGCCCGCCTGACCGGTCTGCGTGTCGAATCCGCGAATCGGCGGGGCAAGTTCCTGTGGCTCACCTTCGATGAGCCCGATACTTCACTCGTCGTGCATCTGGGCATGAGCGGGCAGATGCTGGTGCAGCCGGCCGACGCTCCGCTCGAGAAGCACGCGCACATCATCGCTCGGCTCGACGACGGCAGCGAACTGCGTTTCGTGGATCAGCGCACCTTCGGCGGCTGGATGCTGTCGGATCTGGTCGAGGTGGACGGCACCTGGGTGCCGGAATCGGCGGCGCATATCGCCCGCGACCCGCTGGATCCGTTGTTCGACGCCGATCGCGTGGTGAAGACCTTGCGCGGCAAGCAATCCGAGATCAAGCGGCTGCTACTGGATCAGACCGTGGTGTCCGGCGTCGGCAATATCTACGCCGACGAGGCGCTGTGGCGGGCGAAGATCCACGGCGAGCGCCCGGCCGCCAAGCTCACCAAGCCCGCGCTGCACAACCTGCTGGTCGAGACCCAGCACGTGATGGGGGAGGCGCTGCTGGCCGGCGGCACCTCGTTCGACGCCCTGTACGTCAATGTCAACGGCCAGTCCGGCTACTTCGAGCGCTCGCTCAACGCCTACGGCCGCGAACACGAACCGTGCCGGCGCTGCGGGGCTCCCATGGTGCGGGAGAAGTTCATGAACCGCTCGTCGTTCTCCTGCCCGAGGTGCCAGCCGCGCCCGCGCGGCTGATCCGGTCACCGGTACGTCCGATCGGAGCCTCCCTACTGAAGGGCTTGACGCGCTACCGTTTTCACAGCGGCATCGGGTGATGCCGGCCGGAGGAACTGATGCGCAAACTGACCTACTACGTCGCGGCGACGATCGACGGGTTCATTGCTACCGACGAGGGTTCGGTGGATTTCTTCCCCGTCGGGGGTGATCACGGTCCGGCAATCATCGCGCAGTATCCCGAGACGCTGCCGACCAAGGTGCGCGAAGCACTCGGGGTGGACAAACCCAGCCACAATTTCGACACCGTGATCATGGGCCGCAAGACGCACGATTTCGGGGTGCGGACGGGAACGTCGAGCCCCTATTCGCATCTGCGGCAGTTCGTGGTCTCCACCACGCTGCCCGAGGCCCCCGCGTCGGATGTGGAGCTCATTTCGAGCGATCCGCTGGCGCGGGTGCGAGAGCTCAAGCGGGAGAAGGGGCTCGGCATCTGGCTGTGCGGCGGCGGGGAGCTGGCGCAGGAGCTGCTGCCGGAGATCGACCAGGTCTTCCTGAAGCTCTACCCGATCGTGCTGGGCAAGGGGCGGCCGCTGTTCGGCGAATGCGCCCGCCTGCCCGACGCCGCCCGCTTCCGCGTGCTGACCAGCCGCGTGTTCGAGGACGGCGTGGCGTTCATCAAGTACAGCCGGATCCGCTGAATCCGGCTGGAGAGGAAACAGCGGCCCGCTCCGGCCGGGAGCGGGCCGTGCGCTCGTTTCAGAGAATGGCGACCGCGACCACGAGCCCGAGGGCGAAGTGCGCGGCGGCGACGACCAGGGCCTCGGTGGTGAACTGCGGCTTGTGCAGCACGGCGCCGATATCGATGCCGAAGACGAGCTCGAGCACGCGCACCGAGACCACCTGCGCCACAATGCCGACCAGGCCGTACACGGCGGCGGCGATCAGGCCCTCGCCGAGCTTGCCCGCCGAGGAGTAGATGGCCAGCACCACGATGAACGCCATCGACAGCATGCCCGCCGCGCTCACCACGACCGCGTTGGGCAGCCCCTGCGCGACCAGGCTCCGCAGGCTGCCGGGCGTGGTGAGGTCGACGGCGAAGAAGCCGACGAGCATGAGCACCAGGCCCACCAGCGCGTAGAGGAGGATCGCGCCTACGCCACGGCCGAGCGAACTCCAGTACCCCGCTTCGAGCGCGAGAGTGGTGGTCATTCTTGGTCCTCCAGGGTGGTGGGTCGAACTGGTAGTAGGTGGGGGTCGCGGGGTCAGGACTGCGGGATGCGGTGCGGGACGAAGGCCGCCCCGTCATCGGTGATGAGCCCGGCGGTTTCGCGGATGCCGAGCCCGGCGGAGGTGTCGCCGACGATCCAGGCGCCGAGCACCGGCCGCATGCCGTCGAATTCCGGTAGCGGGTCCAGCAATTGGTAGACGTAGCCCTCGGCGCCGTACACGCCGCCGGTGGCGGTTTCCAGGCCCGCGCCCACAATGGTCATGTTCGCGCCCTCGCGGCCCAGCTTCGGCTTGCGAATGTACTCGGTCAGCTCGTGCGGATCGTCGAGGTAGGTGGGCAGCAGGTTGGGGTGTCCCGGATACATCTCCCACATGACCGCGAGCAGGGCCTTGTTGGAGAGCAGGGTCTTCCACAGCGGTTCCAGCCACATGGACTGCGGCAGTGAGCCGACCACGCGCTTGCCGAAGTCGTCGTCGAGGACCCATTCCCACGGGTAGAGCTTGAAGATGGAGTCGATGGGCGCCTCGGCCAGATCCACGAAACGTTCCAGCTCCGTGTCGAACCCGATCTCCTCGATGGGCAGCGCGACGGTGTCGAACCCGGCTTCGGCGGCGGTCTCCTGCATGTACGCGGTGGTGACGTTGTCCTCGCCGCTGGCGTCCGCGCCGGACCAGGTGAAGTGCAGTTCCGCCGTCGGCAGCAGGTCGCGTATCTCGCCCCAGCGTTCGACCAGCTTCTCGTGCAACGAATTCCACTGATCGTCGTCCGGGTGCGTGTCGGTCAGCCAGTGCCACTGCACGATCGCCGCCTCCAGCAGGGAGGTGGGCGTATCGGCGTTGTACTCCAGCAGTTTCGCCGGACCGCGGCCGTCGTAGCGCAGGTCGAAGCGGCCGTACACGTGCGGGTCGGAGCGCTTCCAGGAATTGGCGATGGGTTCCCAACTCCATTGCGGCAGACCGAAATCGGCGAAGCGCTCGGTGACCACGATCTGCTCGACGGCGTGCAGGCACATCGAGTGCAGCACCTCGACCTGGGCTTCCAGGGCCAGGATCTCGGCCATGTCGAACTCGTAGTGCACCGATTCGTCCCAGTACGGGCGCGGCTGCCCGGAGGCGTCGCGGCCGGGCGAACCGTACACCAGCCCTTGGCTTTCGATGATCTGCTGCCAGCCCGCGCGGGGAGTGCTGCGGATGCGTCGCATTACGACCCGCTGCCGCTCGACTTGGAGCCGAGCCCGCCGCGCTGGATGGTGGTGCCGCTCTTGGTGGTGATGCTCGCGCCCTTCGGTTTCACCGTCGTGCCGCCGCTGGGCGCCTTGCCGACGGTGTTGCTGCCGCCGCCGTAGTAGTACCGGTACTGGCCGCCGTTGAAGATGTAGATGCCGCCGCCGTGATACGTGCCGGAAGTGCCCGAGGCCGTGGCCTTCTGGCAGTTGTCGTCCGGCACGATGATCTCCTGATCGTCGTGGTCGGCGGTGATGGTCTGGCCGTTGCCGAGGCTGACCACCTGCCCCTTCTGGGCGATGATGGTGCAGTAGGCGGTGACCTCGGGCGCGGTGAGCGCGCTGTAGGCGAGGTAGCCGCCGCCGACCAGGCCGGCCACGCCGACCACCGCGATGCCGCCGATCAGCAGCTTCTTGCGTTTCTTCTTCTTGGCCTGGGCCGCTTCGGCTTCCGCGCGTTCCTGCTCCTCGGCGCGCTTGCGGGCCTTGTCCCGGGTGCGGGCCTCGGCCACCGTGGGCGGACGCGGCTGGGTGATCCCGGCCTCCTGACGCGACATGCTGCCGCGCCGGGGTGCGGGCGGGGGCACGGGAGTCGGCAGGCCGGGCAGCGGCGCGGTCGGTATGCCGGGCATGCCCGGGATCGGCTCGGTCGGTGTGGCGAAGCCTGGGGCGCCGGGTGTGGCGACGCCCGGAGTGGTGGGCGCGCCGGCCGGCGGCGTGCCGGGCGCGGCCGGTGCCGGAGCGCTCGGCGTCGCCTCTTCCGGCGGCTTGTGCTCGGTTTCGGTGGGCCCGGTGTCCGCGGCGCTGATGCGCGAATCGTCCTCGGCGGGACCGTTTTCGGAGGGGCGGTTCGGATCGTCCGGTTTACCGCCGAAGCGTTCAACGGCCAACGATCGACTCCTTGAACTCTCCGCGCACTAACGCTCCTCGAATCCGCTCATTCCGCCCTGTGGGGTGCCCCAGTCTTCCACAACCAGATCCACCCGCCCCGGAGTATTCCCGGAACGTAGCAGGGTGAGCAAGGATTCGCAGTCCGCCCGCGCGCCTTCGGCGATCACGTGCACCCGGCCGTCGCGATGGTTGCGCGCGTACCCGGTGAGCCCGAGTTCGAGGGCTCGCGACCGCGTCCACCAGCGGAAACCAACCCCTTGGACGGTTCCGTGCACCCAGGCGCTGAGCCGCACCGGGCCGCCCGTCATTCGTCGATCTTGAAGGTCAGATTGACGGTGGTGCCGGCCTTCAGCGTCCGCCCCACGGTGCACACCCGGTCGATGGACCGCTGCGCCGCGACCATCAGCCGCTCCCGGGTCGCCTCGTCCAGCTCGCTGAGATCCAGCTCCAGGACCTCGTTCAGCTCCGGGTACACCTCGTTCTCGCGATCGGCGTCGCCGGAAACCCGCACGGTGGCATCGAAGCTGTCGCCCAGCTTGCGCGACAGCGTGAAGTCGGCGCTGAGCCCGGTGCACCCCGCGAGCGCGATCTTCAGCAGCTCACCCGGAGTGAACGCGCCCGGCACGCCCTGCGAGGCGATGAGCACCTCGCCGCCGCGATTGTTGCGGCCGGTGTAGGCGCGAGTCCCGGTGCGCTCGGCCCACAATTCCACCGGTTCGGCGGATACGGCGGGTGCGGCGGTCTGCGGTGCGGCGGTCTGCTCGGACATAGCCACGATCCTCCCATTTGCTCGATGCGACCGGCACGAGGGTCATCCGTACATAGCGGACGTCACCGGCGAACCGGACCAGCGACGGAACCTGCTGCCCCGCCGCCTGTACCGGAACGCCCTTGCCGACGGCCGAATTCCGCGGCGGTAGCCCAGCTCACACCCACCGAAAGCGGCCGACGCCCCGAACCCGACAAGAGCTGGTGCTCGGTGGGCGATGGTCGAGAGCAGGCTCAGGGCACCAGGTCGGCTATGACCTCGGGCGTGAGGGACTTCAGCCCGTTGTCCGCCACGAGGGCGGCCAGGGCCAGCGCGTCGGCGGCGGGTGGGTAGCGCGGATGAGGGACGGCGATGACGGTCATGCCGGCCGCGGCGGCGGAGCGCAGGCCGTTGCTGGAGTCTTCGATCGCTACGCAGGCGGACGGGTCGATGCCGAGACCGGCCGCGGCGGCGAGGTAGCCGTCCGGGGCGGGTTTGCCGCGTTCGACCTCTTCGGTGGAGACGGTGGTGCGGAACAGGTTTCGCACGCCCATGTGGTCGAGGACGACATCGATGAGGCGGCGCGGGGAGGAGCTGGCCAGGCCGAGGGGATAGGCCGCGCCGAGGCGGCGGACCGTGTCGGCGGCGTCGGGCATGAGGGGGAGGTGGTCCGCGTAGCGGGCGGCCATGCGGGTGATGACGTCGTCGGCCACCTGGTCGGGGGTGCGCTTGCCGTCGAGCAGATCGGCGCTGAGGTACTCGGCCCATTCAGCGGTGCTCATGCCCATCAGGCGGTCCTGGGTGTCGGACAGCCAGCGGCCACCGAGCTCGTCGATGTAACCGCGCCGCACCTCCTCCCAGATCGGTTCGGTGTCGATGAGTACGCCGTCCATATCGAAGACGATGGCTGCTACGGGCATAGGTCCCATCGTCGCCGATAGCCTGCGCACGGAGCCCGGCGACCCGGCCTACGCACTGGCCGGTCCGATGACGCCACCCCTCCGGGAGTCATCGGACCGGCCGGCCGCGCTCTCAGCGAGTCAGCGAGGCGGTGAGTCGGAGCGCGTGGGCGCGGGGCGCAGTCGTGCGGCCAGGATTTCTGTGCCGGGTCCGGTCACCCCATCGAATCCGGCTGGGCGGCAGGTGATCAGGAGCAGCAGGGCGAGCATCGGGCCGCGGATTTCCGCGCCGGTGCCGTGGGTCCACTCGGTGTCGGTGGCGACCAGGCGCAGGCCGTCGAGTCGGTGGCGTTTCCAGAGTGGGAGTGCCACTTCCACGGCACGGTCGGCGCCGGCGGCTGCGGCCTCGGGGGTGACGGGCAGGGTGCGGCCGAGGGGGATGGCGATGTCTTGTCCGTGCACGATGGTGTCCATCACGATATTGCGATAGTTGGTGAGCTTCGGCAGTTTTCGTGACGCCGCGTGCTCGCGCAGTAGCGCTGCCGGGTCGAACCCGGGTTGTTCGGCGAAATGCTGGGTCAGGATGTCGACCAGGCGGTTGTAGTTGCCGCGTGCCCGGATCATGAACGGCACCAGCGCGATCAGCGGCGGCGCGATGGGCGTTCCGGCGACGTGGGCGGCGACCGTGCGCACCGTCCAGCCCCCGCACAGCGACGGCGTCTCCCACTCCTCGGGCGTGAGGGTGTCGAGCAGGTCGGCGATGGCGAGCCGCTGCTGTGCTATCACCTGCCAGCTTGTTTCGCGGTCCATGACGGTTACCTCCGGGGAAGTCAATGGAAGTCGAGCACCGGACGCCGAGTTCGCTTGAGCTCGAAGAAGTCCGGATAGGCGGACAGGGTGCGCACGGAGTCGAACAGCGCCAGCGCGGCGGCTCCGCGCGGCACCGAGGCGAGCACCGGCCCGAAGCAGGCGTGCCCGTCGATGCACAGCACGGGTGTGCCCACATCGGTCCCGACCGCGGCGATGGCCGCGTCGTGGCTGGCGTGCAGTCCCGGGTCGTAGCGGTCGGTGCGGCTCGCGGCGGTGAGGGCGGCGGGCAGTCCGGCTTCGAAAAGCCCGGCGGCGACGGCCTTGTCGAGCAGTTCCGACCACGGTCGCGGGTCGGCGCGCCCGCGCAGCACCACATCGGTGTGCTCCGGGGTGAACAGGAATCCCGCGGTGGCGCTGTAGAAGTCGCGCAGCGACTCCGCACCGTAGAGCTGATCGACCGCGGCGGCGATGCGGGTGACGTCGGTGGCCCGGCGGATCTGCCGGTGCTGGTCACGGGGTAGTTCGCGGCCTCGGTTCAAGCGCGCCAGGCTCATCAGCCGCAGCCGGAGTTCGAGGGGCCGCTGCCGGGCGACTTCACCGAGCCAGCGATAGGCGATCCAGGTGTAGGGGCAGGCCGGGTCGACGAAGAGTTCGACGGGGCATTTGGTGGGTGCCGACATCGGGTGCCTCCCGTAGGATTAGTCAGCGTGTCTGACTAATATAGTCAGAGAGTCTGACTATCGTCAAGGAGTGGAATGGCCGCCGATGAGATGAACGTGGGCCTGCTGATGATGATCGCCCACCGGTCCATGGAGACCCGGATCTTCGATGCCCTGGCCGAATCCGGGCACGGCGACATCACCCTCGCGCAGGGCCGGCTGGCCGCGCAGATCGATCCGGACGGCACCCGGCTGACCGAGCTCGCCGAGCGCGCGCGCATCACCAAGCAGACCGCGGGCTTCCTGGTCGATCAGATGGAGCGGGCCGGTTATGTGGAGCGCGTGCCCGACCCCACCGACGGCCGCGCCCGCCTGGTCAAGCTCAGCGCGCGCGGCCAGGCCATGGCCGATTTCTCGAACCGCATCGCCGCCTCGATCCAGGACGAATGGGCCGCGCACCTGGGCCCGAAACGCATGGGGCAGTTGCGCGAAGCCCTGACCCGGCTGCGGGAGATCGCCGACCCGTACCTATGACGCTGTCCGCCATGTCTACTCACTGACGCGGTGTCCATTCACTGAGACGGTTCGCCCGAACCCCCGCGCGAACCACGACCGGTCTCTAGCGTCGGATTCGGCAGACGAACACGCGCAAGTGAATACCGAGGTGGGCCGTGAGCACGGTCAAGGACATCTACGATCCGCAGCTGTATGTCGACGGTCCGATCCACGAGATCTTCACCGAACTGCGGAGCACCCAGCCGGTGTACTGGCAGGACATGCCCGGCGAACCCGGCTACTGGGCGATCCTCAAACACGCCGATGTGGCGCACGTGGCGCGCAATCCGGTGCTGTTCTCCGCCGAACGCGAGGGCGTCATCCTGGAGAACCAGCCCCCGGAACGGCTGGAGCAGACCCGCAACATGCTGCTCATGATGGACCCGCCGCGCCACACCGACTACCGCAAGCCCCTCGCTGAGCATTTCAAGGCCCGCGTGGTCGGCGAGATGGCCGACCGCATCCGCGAACTCACCCGGGCGCTGCTCGAAACCGCCGACGGCGACGTCGAATTCGTGCACGATATCGCCGGCGTACTGCCCAGCCAGGTGGTCGGCGGCCTGTTCGGCATTCCGGCCGAGGACTGGCCCAGCCTGCGGCAGTGGGCGGAACAGTCGGTGAGCCAGCAGGATCCGGACCTGGTCGGCGATTTCGACGCCACCGCCGAGGTCACCAAGATGGCCATCTACGCCATCCAGTTCGCCATGCGCCGCCGCACCGAACCGCCCGCCGCCGATCTCACCTCGCTCATCCTGGCCGGCAATTTCGGCGGCAACCCCATGTCGGACTTGGAGTTCGGCAGCTTCTTCACCCAGCTGGTGACGGCCGGCAACGACACCACCAAGACTATGCTCTCCTCCGGCCTGGAACTGCTGCTCCAGCATCCGGACCAGCTGCGGGCGCTGCGCGAGCACCCGGCCCTCATCCCCGGTGCGGTCGAGGAGATCCTGCGCTACGCCAACCCGCTGCACTACTTCCGGCGCACCGCCACCGCCGACACCGAAATCAACGGCGTCCCCATCAAATCCGGCGACAAGGTGGCCATGTGGTACACCTCCGCCAATCGCGACGAGGACGTCTTCGCCGACTCGCAGACCTTCGACATCCGGCGAAATCCCAATCCGCACCTGTCCTTCGGCCTGGCCCAGCACTTCTGCCTGGGCGTGCACCTGGCCCGCCTGGAAGGCCGCATCTTCTTCGAGGAACTGCTCAACCTGTTCCCGGATATCGAGCAGACCGGCGAATCCCGCCGCATCCGCTCGAACCTCAACAACGGCCTGAAATCCCTGCCGATCCGCCTGTCCCGCTGAGGCTTTCAGGCCTGGAAGCGATAGCCCATACCGGCCTCGGTGAGCAGATGCTTCGGGTTCGAGGGATCGTCCTCGAGCTTGCGGCGCAGCTGGGCCAGATAGACGCGCAGATAGTGGGTTTCGGTGGCATACGCCGGACCCCACACCTCGCGCAGCAGTTCGCGGCGGCCGACCAGCTTGCCGCGATTGCGCACCAGCATTTCCAGCATGCCCCATTCGGTGGGGGTGAGGTGGACGGTCTTGCCGTGCCGGGTAACCTGCTTGGCCGCGAGATCCACTGTGAAGGACGGCGTTTCGACGACCGGTTCGGCGGTCTCGGTGGTGGTGGCCGAGCGGCGGACGGCGGCGCGCAGGCGGGCCAGCAGTTCGTCCATGCCGAAGGGTTTGGTGACGTAGTCGTCGGCGCCGGCGTCGAGGGCCTCGACCTTGTCCGAGGAGTCGGTGCGGGCGGACAGCACGATCACGGGGGTGGTGGTCCAGCCGCGCAGGCCCGCCAGCACCTCGATGCCGTCCATATCGGGCAGGCCGAGATCGAGCACCACCACGTCCGGGTGCTTCTCGGCGGCGGCGCGCAGGGCGGCCGCGCCATTGGCGGCGGTGGTCACCTCGTAGCCGCGGACCGACAGATTGATCCGCAGGGCGCGCAGAATCTGTGGTTCGTCATCGACGACCAGGACTTTGATCGGCGCTGCCGCCGGATTGCTCACTCGGACTCCTGTTCGTTGCCGGCCGGTAGGTCGATGACCATTGTCAGGCCACCGCCGGGGGTGGGTTCGGCGTGCACGGTGCCGCCCATGGCATCCACGAAACCGCGGACCACCGACAGCCCGAGGCCGACACCGGTGGAATTGTCGCGATCGCCGAGCCGCTGGAACGGTTCGAAGAGCTGGTCCTCCAGGCCGGTCGGCACGCCCGGACCGGTGTCGACCACGGTGACGGCCACGCGCTTGCCGGTGTTCTCGGCCGCCACCCGGACGGTGGATTCGCTGGGGGAGTAGCGAATCGCATTGTCGATGAGGTTGGCCAGCACCCGCTCCAGCAGGCCCGGATCAGCGGTCACCGAGACCGCGTCCACATCGACCTTCACCCGGTCCATGGCGCTGCGCCGCAACCCGCGGGTGCCCATGCTCATCAGCGCGTGATGCACCACCTCGTCCAGGTAGACCCGCCGCATCTGCGGCTGGATGACGCCCACCGCCAGCCGGGAGGAATCGAGCAGGTTGCCGACCAGCGCGGTCAGCTGATCCACCGATTCCTCGATGGTCTCCAGCAGTTCGGCGGTGTCCTCGGGCGAGAACTCGACATCGTCGCTGCGCAGGCTGGACACGGCGGCCTTGGCGGCGGCCAGGGGCGTGCGCAGGTCGTGGCTGACCGCCGACAACAGGGCGCGGCGCAGCTTGTCGGCCTCCAGGACCGCCTGCGCCGCACTGGCTTCCGCGCGCAGACGCTGCTGATGCACCATGCCCGCGGCCTGATTCGCCACCGCGCCGAGCACCAGCCGGTCGGCGGCGGTGAGGGGATGGCCGCACAGCAGCAGCCAGTGCATATCGTCACCGGCTTCCAGCGCGGTCTCGGCATCGCACACCTGGGTCGCCGGCCGGTCGCCGACGGAGGCGATCACCTCGTGGTCGGTGATCAGGCTGACCGAGGTCTGGTTGTAGGTCTCGCGCGCCCGCTCCAGCAGCGCGGGCAGGTCCGCGCCGTGCAGGACCGCGCCCGCGAACAGGGTGAGCAGTTCGGCCTGCCGGGATGCCTTGCGCGCCTCGCGGGTTCGCTTGGCGGCCACATCCACCAGCGCCGCCACCGCGACGGCCACCACCAGCAGCACCACGATGGTCATGAAGTTGTCGAGTTCGGCGATGGTGAGGCTGTGCCGCGGCGCGGTGAAGTACCAGTTCAGCAGGATGCCGGAGAGCAGCGCGGACAGTGCGGCCGGCGCCACGCCGCCGAGCAGCGAGACGCAGATGACGCCGATGAAGAACACCGCGCTCTCGCCGCCCAGGTCCAGCCAGCGATCCAGCCACAGCAGCACCCCGCAGATCGCGGACGGCACCACCAGGGCGGCGAGCCAGGAGCCGAGCAGGCGTTCGCGCGGGGCGAGGGAGGACCAGCGGAAGCCGGGATTGGATTCCTCGTGGGTGACCATGTGCACGTCGATCTTCCCCGACTCCTGCACCACCGCCGCGCCGATGCCCTCGTCGAGCACGCGCGCCCAGCGGGAGCGCCGCGAGGTGCCGAGCACCAGCTGGGTGGCGTTCACCTGGCGCGCGAAATCCAATAGCGCCGTGGGCACGTCGTCACCGGTGACAGTATGCAGGCTGGCGTCCAGGCCGGTGGCCAGATCGCGCAGCCGGGCCAGCCGCTGCGCCGACACCCCGGCCAGCCCGTCCCCGCGCACCACGTGCACCACGATGAGTTCCGCGCTGGACTTGGCCGCGATCCGGCTAGCCCGCCGCACGATGGTCTCCGATTCCGGCCCGCCGGTCACCGCCACCACGACCCGTTCCCGGGCCTCCCAGGTATCGGTGATCTTGTGGTCGGCACGGTATTTGGCGAGCGCGGCATCGACCTGATCGGCCAGCCACAACAGCGCCAGCTCGCGCAGCGCGGTCAGATTCCCGGGCCGGAAGTAATTGCGCAGCGCCGCGTCCGCCCGGTCGGCGGCATACACGTTGCCGTGGGAAAGCCTGCGCCGCAACGCTTCCGGCGTGATGTCCACCAGCTCGACCTGATCGGCTTCGCGAACCACCCAGTCCGGCACGGTTTCCCGCTGCACCACACCCGTGATCTGCTGCACCACATCGTTCAAGCTCTCCAGGTGCTGCACGTTCACCGTGGAGATCACGTCGATGCCCGCGTCCAGGATGTCGTGCACATCCTGCCAGCGCTTCTCGTGCCTACCCCCGGGCACATTGGTGTGCGCCAGCTCATCCACCAGCACCACCGCCGGCCGCCGCCGCAGCACCGCGTCCACATCCAGTTCGGGCATGGTGGTCCCGCGATACTCCACCAGCTTCGGCGGAATCCGCTCGATCCCGCCCAGCATTTCCGCGGTCTTGGCCCGCCCGTGCGTCTCGACCACGGCCGCGACCACATCGCGTCCGCGTTCGAGCCGCCGGTGTGCCTCCGAGAGCATCGAGAACGTCTTGCCCACACCGGGGGCAGCGCCCAGATAGATGCGTAGTTGGCCGCGTTTCACTCGTCCATCATCGCGGGTAGCGCGCGGAAGCCGGGCTCGGCCGCGCGGGCGCGGTCACGATTCGCCTCGGCGGCGGACAGCGCGCGCAGCAACAGCGCGGCAGCCACGAAGCCGACAATCACCATCAATGTGACCGCTAAGTCGGGCACGGCCTTCTCCTTGTTCGCACCGGTAGTGGGGCCCGGGCAGGCGAGTCGGTGCGCGCGTCCGGGCCTGTTCTGTCTACCGCCGTAAAGACGGGAGCGCCCGGTCCTGACGGTTTCTTTACGGAGAGCCGGGCGTCCTTGACGAGATCGCAGCGACGCTCCGGGAAATCTCGTAAGCGGAGTGTCAAGGCGGTCGTGCGCAACGCTAAGAAGCCGTAAAGAACCTCGGAATCGGCCCGATCGGGCGCTTGACTCGCTCCGGCGCATCTTGCGATGCGGCACCGAAGTAGAGAGGTTTCGAAATGTCCGTCGTGGTGTTCACGGTGCTGACGGTGGCGCTCTTCGCCCTGCTCGGCTTGATCCAGCGCGGGGTGGAGCGGTTGTGACGCAGAACGTTATCGGTCTGGTGCTGGCCGTTGGCGTCGCCGTCTATCTGATTGCGGCGCTGTTGTTCCCGGAGAGGTTCTGAGTGAGCACGACTACAGCGGGGATCGTCTTCGCGGCGGCCCTGATCATCGCGCTGGCCGTGGTGCATGTGCCGCTCGGCGATTACATGTACCGCGTCTACAGCAGCGAGAAGCATTCGCGCGCCGAGCGCGTCATCTATCGCGTGATCGGTGTGAAGCCGGGCGTGGAGATGACCTGGGCGGTGTACGCCCGCAGCGTGCTGGCCTTCTCGGCGGTCAGCATCCTGTTCCTTTTCTTCTTCCAGCTGATTCAGGGCAAACTGCCGCTGCACCTGAACGATCCGGCGACCGAGATGACCCCGGCGCTGGCCTGGAACACCGCGGTCAGCTTCGTGACGAACACGAACTGGCAGAACTACTCCGGTGAATCGACCCAGGGTCACCTGGTGCAGATGGCCGGGCTCGCGGTGCAGAACTTCGTGTCCGCGGCGGTGGGCATCGCGGTGGCGGTGGCCCTGGTGCGCGGGTTCGCGCGCCGGCACACCGGTGATCTGGGCAATTTCTGGGTGGATCTGGTGAGGGGATCCATCCGCATCCTGCTGCCGATCGCCTTCGTGTCGGCCATCGTGCTGGTCGCGGGCGGCGCCATCCAGAACTTCCAGCTGCACAGCCAGGTCGCCGAGACGGTCGCCGGTGCGCAGCAGACCATTCCGGGCGGGCCGGTGGCCAGCCAGGAGGTCATCAAGGAACTCGGCACCAATGGCGGCGGCTTCTACAACGCCAACTCCGCGCACCCGTTCGAGAACCCGACCACCTGGACCAACTGGATCGAGATCTTCCTGCTGCTGGTGATCTCGTTCTCGCTGCCGCGCACCTTCGGCCGCATGGTCGGTTCGAAGAAGCAGGGCTACGCCATCGTGTCGGTAATGGGCGTGCTGGCGATTCTCAGCCTGATGCTGACCAATCTGTTCCAGTTGCAGCACCACGGCACGGTGCCGACCGCCATCGGCGCGTCCATGGAGGGCGTGGAAACCCGCTTCGGCGTATCGAATTCGGCGACCTTCGCGACCGCGACCACGCTGACCTCGACCGGTGCGGTGGATTCCTTCCACGACTCGTACACCAGCCTCGGCGGCATGATGACCATGTTCAATATGCAGCTGGGCGAGGTCGCGCCGGGCGGCACCGGATCCGGTCTCTACGGCATGCTGATCCTCGCGGTCATCACCGTCTTCGTGGCGGGCCTGATGGTCGGCCGCACGCCGGAGTACCTGGGCAAGAAGATCACGCCGCGCGAGATCAAGCTCGCGGCGTCCTACTTCCTGATCTCGCCGCTGGTGGTGCTGATCGGCACCGCGACCGCCATGGCCATGCCGGGGCAGCGCGCGGGCATGCTGAACAGCGGCCCGCACGGCCTGTCGGAAGTGTTGTACGCCTTCACTTCCGCCGCCAACAACAACGGCTCGGCCTTCGCCGGTCTGACCGGCAATACCGAGTGGTACAACACCGCGCTCGGCCTGGCCATGCTGTTCGGCCGTTTCCTGCCGATCATCTTCGTGCTCGCATTGGCCGGTTCGCTCGCCCAGCAGGGCAGTACTCCGGAGTCGATCGGCACGCTCCCGACCCATCGCCCGCAGTTCGTCGGCATGGTCGTCGGCGTGACCGTCATCCTGGTCGCCCTGACCTTCCTGCCCGCGCTGGCGCTCGGGCCGCTCGCCGAAGGAATTCACTGAAATGTCTGCTCCCACCATGGAAAACGCGGCGCCGGAAGCGCCGGTGCAGGGGCGGGTATCGAGCGGCCTGTTCGACCCGCAGCTGCTGCTGAAATCGCTGCCGGACGCCTTCAAGAAGCTGGACCCGCGCTCGCTGTGGCGCAATCCGGTCATGCTGATCGTGGAACTCGGCGCGGTCTGGTCGACCATCCTGGCCGTCGCCGATCCGAGCTTTTTCGGCTGGGCGATCGTCGTATGGCTTTGGGCCACCGTGCTTTTCGCCAATCTCGCCGAAGCCGTGGCCGAGGGCCGGGGCAAGGCGCAGGCCGATACCCTGCGCAAGGCCAAGACCGATACCGTCGCCCGCAAACTGGTGGACTGGTCGCCGGGCGCGCGGGTGGTCGAGCAGAGCGTGGCCGCACCGGATCTGCAGCGCGGCGACTATGTCGTGGTCGAGGCCGGGCAGGTCATTCCGGGTGACGGCGATGTCGTGGAAGGCATCGCGTCCGTGGACGAATCGGCCATCACCGGTGAATCCGCGCCGGTGATCCGCGAATCCGGCGGCGACCGTTCCGCGGTCACCGGCGGCACCACGGTGCTGTCGGACCGGGTCGTGGTGCGGATCACCCAGGAACCGGGCGGCTCGTTCATCGACAAGATGATCGCGCTGGTCGAGGGCGCCTCGCGGCAGAAGACGCCGAACGAGATCGCGCTGAACATCCTGCTGGCCGCGCTGACCATCATCTTCGTGTTCGCGGTGGTCACCTTGCAGCCGCTCGCCATCTACTCCAAGGTGAGCCTGCCCGGTGTGCCGGACAGCATTTCGCTCACCAACGACGGCATCAGCGGCATCGTGATGGTGTCCCTGCTGGTCTGCCTGATCCCGACGACCATCGGCGCGCTGCTGTCGGCCATCGGCATCGCCGGGATGGATCGCTTGGTGCAACGCAATGTGCTGGCCATGTCGGGCCGCGCGGTCGAGGCCGCCGGTGACGTCAACACGCTGCTGCTGGACAAGACCGGCACCATCACCCTGGGCAATCGCCAGGCCGCGGACTTCGTGCCGATGCCGGGCGTGAGCGCCGACGAATTGGCCGACGCCGCACAGCTTTCCAGCCTCGCGGACGAGACCCCCGAGGGCCGCTCCATCGTGGTGTACGCCAAGCAGGCCCACAACAAGCGTGAGCGCACCCCCGGCGAGCTGACCGGCGCGACCTGGGTGGAATTCACCGCCCAGACCCGGATGTCGGGCGTGGACCTGGCCGGCAAGCATCAGCTCCGCAAGGGTGCGGCCAGCGCCGTCACCGAATGGGTGCGCTCGCAGGGCGGTTCGGTGCCGGTCGAGGTCGGCGCGGCCGTGGACGGCATTTCCGCGTCCGGCGGCACCCCGCTGGTGGTCGCGGAGGTCAAGGACGGCACCGCCCGGCTGCTCGGCGTCATCCATCTCAAGGATGTGGTGAAGCAGGGCATGCGGGAGCGTTTCGACGAGATGCGCCGCATGGGCATCCGCACCGTCATGATCACCGGCGACAATCCCTTGACCGCCAAGGCGATCGCCGACGAGGCGGGCGTGGACGACTTCCTCGCGGAGGCCACCCCCGAGGACAAGCTGGCGCTGATCAAGAAGGAGCAGGCCGGCGGCCGCCTGGTCGCCATGACCGGCGACGGCACCAATGACGCGCCCGCGCTCGCGCAGGCCGATGTCGGCGTGGCCATGAACACCGGCACGTCCGCCGCGAAAGAGGCGGGCAATATGGTCGATCTGGATTCGGATCCGACCAAGCTCATCGAGATCGTCGAGATCGGCAAGCAGTTGCTGATCACCCGTGGCGCGTTGACCACGTTCTCCATCGCCAATGACATCGCCAAGTACTTCGCCATCATTCCGGCGCTGTTCGTGGCCCTGTACCCCGGTCTGGATCTGCTGAACATCATGCGGCTGCACAGCCCGCAGTCGGCGATTCTGTCCGCGGTCATCTTCAACGCCCTGGTCATCGTGGCGCTGATTCCGCTGGCGCTGCGCGGTGTGGCCTACAAGCCGGCGGCGGCGTCGAAGCTGTTGAGCCGCAACCTGTCCGTGTACGGCGTGGGCGGCATCATCGCCCCGTTCATCGGCATCAAGCTGATCGACCTCGTCGTCCAATTCCTCCCCGGGATGTCCTGAAATGCGCATGTCAACTTGGATCAGGCAACACGTGGCCGCCCTGCGCGCGCTGCTGGTGCTCACGGTGATCACCGGAATCGTCTATCCGGTGGCGGTTTTCGCGGTGGCGCAGCTGCCGGGACTGAAGGACAAGGCGGACGGTTCGCTCATCGAGCGGGACGGCAAGGTCGTCGGGTCCAGCCTGATCGGGCAGTCGTTCACCGACGCCGACGGCAAGGCGCTGACGCGGTACTTCCAGAGCCGGCCGTCGGCGGCGGGCAGCGGCGGTTACGACCCGACGGCTTCCGGTGCGAGCAATCTCGGCCCGGAGTCCTTGGTGGACAGCGCACCCGGCAAGACCGCGCTGCTGACCACCGTGTGCGCCCGCAGCAAGGCCATCGGCGAGCTCGAGGGCGTGGACGGCGGCCGGCCGTTCTGCACCCCCGGCGGAGTGGGCGCGGTGCTGTCGGTCATCGGCCCGCGCGCGGCCGACGGCGAGGTCGAGCGTCCGGCGAAGGTGGTGAGCGTCAACGAGTTCTGCTCGGTGACCACGACCCCGTTCATTCCCGAGTACAAGGGCGTGAAGGTCGAATGCGCGGCGGAGGGCGAGGACTACTCGCTGGGCCGTATCGTGCCGATCCGCGGTGACGCGCCGGCCGTCTCGGCCGTGCCCGCCGACGCGGTGACCGCCAGCGGCAGCGGCCTGGATCCGAACATCTCCCCGGAGTACGCGGATATCCAGATCGCCCGCGTCGCCAAGGCCCGTCATATCTCCGAGGACCAGGTGCGCGCGCTGGTCGACGCGCACAGCTACGGCCGCGATCTCGGCTTCTTCGGACAGCCCCGGGTCAATGTGGTCGAACTGAACCTCGATCTGGACGGCAAGTTCCCGGTCCAGGGCTGAGCTACCTGCCGGGCGTACACGAGGTCGGGTCGGGCAGCTCGCCGCACGGGGCGTTCCCGTACGAGCGCAGCACGTCCTTCCCGGCCTTGTCCGTGAGGTAGCGCAGGAAGGCCGCGGCCAGCGAATCGGCGGGGAGTTCGCCGTAGCTGTAGGCGTATTCGACGCTCCAGAACGGGTAGGCGCGGGCCAGCACTTCTTCCCGGCTGGCGCCGTGCCCGCCGATGGTGATCGTCTTGACGCCGGAAGCCTTCACCGCATCGGAGTATTCGCTGTATCCGATGGCTCCCGGCAGCTCTGCGACCGCCTTGAGCACGTCCTTCGTGACCGGTACCTCACAGAACGCCGGGCCGGGCGGATTCGTCTGCTGGATGTTGCGGCACAGGTCGGTGGGCAGCGCAGGGGGCTGCTCGTCGCCGAAGATGCGCGCTCGGAAGGCATCCCGGCTGCCGGAGCCGAGCGATCGATGCACCACCCGCACCGCCTGATCCGGTCCGCCGAGCTGGGACCAGTTGGCCACCCGGCCCGCGTACAGGTCACGCAGCTGCTGGACGCTCAGGTCTGGCAGGGTGATGCCGGGGTGCACGATCATGGTGAACGCGGACAGGGCCAGGGCGCGGGGTTTCAGGTTCGGGAAGCCCGCCCCTTTGGAGCCGTCGGTGATGGCCAGCAGACCCGGATCGCCCTTGCCGTCGGTGTCCACCCGGGCGAGACCGCGTTCGCTGCCGTCGAATTCGAAGGTGAAGTTCGCTTTCTCGCAGTGCTTGCGATAGGAGTTCGCGGCCTCGCGGACGGCGGGCTCGAAGGCGGTGGAGCCGACCAGGGTGAGAGTGCCTGCCACGCAATCGGTATCGGCCCGGGTGGTGTCGGTGTTCAGCGCCATGACGAACTGCACCGTCACCACCGCGGCGAGGAAGCAGATGAGCGCCAGCACCCGGCGCGAAAGCCCGGTATTGCTGGTGGTTTCGGCGACCCGCCCGCCCTTGATCTTGACTCGGACGGCCGGTGCGGGCGCGTCCCCAGTACCGCCGGTGCGCTGCAGAATGGCCAGGATCTTGTAGTGGTCCTTGCGATTCAACGGCACCTTGGGCAGATCGATAATGCCGACCCGATGCGGCCCGTCCTCCCGTGCCCCGATGCCGCTGCCCGGCCGCAGGCTGTCGCCGAGCGCGTCGTCGCTGAGCTCGTTGACCGCCATGCCGATGACCCGCCGGTCCGGGAAATGAATGTGCAGACCGACCGGATCATGGTCGGGCGCGGCGTAATCCGAGGCGTCGATATTCGACCGGCCGCTGTTCTCGATGCGCACCAGCACCACCGACAGATCGTGCAGATCCGGTGCGGCCGCCCCGCCGTCGGGCCGCAACTGCGGCAGCACGCCCGGGAACACCGACTCGATCTCACCGGTGACGGGCGTGTCCATCTGTACCCGGTAGCCGAGCCGCTTGCGCCCACCAGCAGGAATTCCCAGAAGAACGCCATCAGCGACACCGCGATAGCCGTGATCCCCAGCACGTTATCGAGTGGAAAATCTTCCACCGAACCCCCGAATTCTATTGTGTCGGTTCCCTATCGGATGCCTACCACCAGCCGAGGATCGGCTGCAGCCGTCGCCCCAGTTCCGGGGCGAGCGATCGCGAATAGCTCGCGGTCAGGTGGTGTTCATCGTGATACACGAGAATATTGCCCTCGACCACCGCGCAGACGTCCGGCTCGCAAACGGCATCGTTCAAATCGATGACGTGCACGTGCGGGAACGAAGACGCCGGGGCCAGTGCGGGATTCACCGCGGACAGCGCTTCGGGGCGTTTCAGGCCGCAGCTGACGCGATTGCCGCCCGAGGCCAGGCAGTCGATGGCGCGGTAGCGAATGCCGTTGCGGCGCAACCAGGGCGTGTCCCGGATGGTGATCACGTTCAGGCCCTCGCTCGAAAGCTCCTGCCAGACATCGAGATAGTCCTGCGGGGTCTCGTCGCCGCCGCTGTCGGCGGGACGGGTGCCGGTGGTGAAGACCCAGTCGGGGCGTTCGGTGCCGAGCCGGTCGATGACCTCGCGCGACCAGTCCTTGCAGTCCGGATTCTGCTGGCCCTTGTACATGGGTTCCTCGGCCACGGTCAGCGGGCAGCCCATCTTGAGATAGACGACGATCTTGAACCGGTACTGCTCGCCGAGGATCTGCAGCGCCGGAATCCAGTGCTCGGCATGGGAATTGCCGACCACCGCCAGGGTGCGGTGCGCGTTCTTGTCACCGTATTCGCAGGTGATCACCGAGCGGGTGTCGAAATCGGCGATACAGCCGTCCCGGGTCGGGTAGGCGATATCGGCGGGCGCCTCCTCGATGGTGGGGCGCATGACCGCGCGCGGCACCAGCGCGCCCTCGGTGAGCGCCTCCGCGCCAGGGTATTTGGCGGGATCCAGTTCGCCGACGGCATGCGCCTTGGCGCTGTTGCTCCACTGCCAGGCGATGGCCGAACCGAGCACCAGCACGCCCACCGTCGACACCGCCACGCCGGTCAGCAGCCGGGCGCGGGCGGGCGCGGCAGGCCGGGAGCGCAGCCGCAGCGGCTCCTCCACGAAGCGATGGGTGAGGTAGGCCAGCGCCAGCGAGACCACGATGATGAGCAGCCCGCCCAGCGCCCCGGCCTCGCGTTCGTGCCGTTCGCCCAGATAGAAGATGAGAATCGGCCAGTGCCACAGGTAGAGCGCGTAGGCGAAGCCGCCCAGCGACACCACCGGCGCGGCGGCCAGCAGCCGGTTCACGGTGGGCTGCGCGGCGGTGGTCAGGCCCGCGCCGGACGCGATCAGCGCCGCGGTCGCGCCGACCGGGAGGAGCGCGGCCGGGCCGGGGAAGACCATCGCGCCGTGCACGAGCCAGCCGCAGGCCACGATGGCGGCGATGCCGATCCAGGCCAGCGCTTCGCGCGCGAGCTTCGGCAGCCGCAGATGCGGGACCGCCAGCGCCAGCAGCGCACCGGTGAGCGGCTCCCAGGCGCGGGCGAAGGTGTCGTAGTAGTTCCAGCCCTGCTGGGTCGAAACCCCTTCGGCCGCATACCAGAACGAGGTGAGCGCCAGCACGCCGAACAGCACGGTCAGGCACCAGCGGATCATGCCGAGGGTGCCGGTGTGCCGCCAGACCCGGTATACGGGGGCGATACGCCAGGCGCCGGCGCGTCCGGCGCGGCGGCACAGCCAGGTGACGCCCGCGATGATCAGCAACAGGGCCAGGTACATCTGGCCCTGCACCGACATCGACCAGAGGTGTTGCAGCGGGCTGACGGACGGGTCGGCGGCCAGGTAGTCCGACCAGGACAGGGCCAGATACCAGTTCTGGTAGTAGAACAGCGAGGCCACGGTCTGGCCCGCGATATCGGACCAGCGGGTGTGGGGGAGCAGTACGACGGTGGCGACGACCACGGCGGCCAGCACCACCACCATCGCAGGCAGCAGGCGGCGCAGGGTGCGGCGCACGGTCGCCGACACACCGACCGGGCCGTGCTCGGCGCGGCGCAGCAACATTCCGGTGAAGAAGAAACCGGACAGCACCAGGAATACGTCCACGCCGCCGGAGACCCGGCCGAACCAGATGTGGAACGCCACCACCAGGGCGATGGCGACCCCGCGCAAACCGTCCAGATCCAGCCGATAGGCGGCCGAGCGGCCCGAATCGGACGCCGGGGCGTCGGCGGGGACGCGCTCCGGAGTCGGCGGCGAGGGCTGCGCGGTGCTGGATATGAACATGGCGGCGACCATTCTCGTATCGGTTGCTCGAAATTACCCAATCCGCGCGGAGATCTTGACCGTAATGTGGCCTATGTCGCGGTCAGTGCGGGTTTTCGGACGGGTCAGGCCAGTACGAAATAGCGTAGCCAGAGATACGGCGCGGCCACCGCGACGGTCACCGCGGTCACGATCGCGCCCTTGCGGGTGAACTCCCAGAACGAGATGGGATGGTCCGACCGCCGGGCGATCCCCAGCATCACCACATTCGCGCTGGCGCCGACGGCGGTCAGATTGCCGCCGAAGTCCGCGCCGATCGCCAGCGCCCACCACAGCGCGTCACTCTGTGCCGGATCGTCGATGGTGGCGACCAGATCGGCAACCAGCGGGCTCATGGTCGCCACGTACGGAATATTGTCGATCACCCCGGACAGGACGGCCGACACCACCAGGATCAGCATGGTGGCGATCAGGGCGTCGCCGCCGGTGAGTTCGGTGGCCGCGCGCGCGAGCCGTTCGATCACACCGGTTTTCACCAGCGCGCCGATCATGACGAACAGGCCCGCGAAGAACAGCAGCGTCTCCCATTCCACCGACGACAGGTAATCCCGTTGCGGCAGACCGGAGATCAGCACCAGTACGCCCGCACCGAGCAGCGCCACCACCGCCGGTTCCAATCCGAACACGCCGTGGCCGAAGAAGCCGGCGAAGACGGCGGCCAGCACCACCCCGCATTTGATCAGCAGACGCGGATCGCGGATGGCCTCGCGCTCGTCGAGCAGCATGATGTCGGCCGCGCGCGCCGGATCCACGTCGAACGCGCCCCGGAACAGGCGCGGCAGCAGCAGCGTGAACACCAGCAGCGCGATCAGCACGATCGGCGACATGTTCAGCACGAAATCGTTGAACGACAGGCCGGCCCGGCTGCCGATGATGATGTTGGGCGGATCCCCGATCAGGGTGGACGCGCCGCCGATATTGGAGGCCAGCACCTCGGCGATGAGGAACGGCGCGGGCGGCACCTCCAGGCGTTCGCACACCAGCATGGTGACCGGCGCGATGAGCAGCACGGTGGTGACATTGTCGAGGAAGCCCGACGCGGTGGCGGTGATCAGCACCAGCAGGATCATCACGCGCAGCGCGGAACCCTTGGCGCGCTTGGCCGCCCAGACGGCCACGTATTCGAAGACGCCGGTCTGGCGCAGCACGCCGACGATGATCATCATGCCGAGCAGCAGGAAGATGACGCCCCAGTCGACGCCGGTGTCCTGCGAATAGAAGGCGTCGTCGGCGCTCTCGATGCCGAGCAGCAGGATGATGCCGGCGCCGCACAGCGCGGCGGTGGTCTTGTGGACGCGTTCGGTGGCGATCAGCACGTAGGACGCGGTGAAGACGAGCACCGCGATCGCGGTGGCGGTCATGCCGGACGCCCCGGCGGGCTCAGTTGTTCAGCGCCACTTCCAGCAGCCGCGAGGAGGTGATCACGCCGAGCAGCCGTTTGCCGTCCTGCACCGCGACCAGCGGCGACTTGTACTTGGCCATGAGCGCGGCCACCTCGACGATATTGTCGTCGGCCTTCGCGGCCGGGATCTCGCTCAGCCGTTCCGGAATGACATCGCGGACCTTCTTGCCCTGCAAGCGTTTCGCCACCTGACCGCACATGGTCTCGTTCAGCACCCCGGCCAAGGAGGGATCGTCCTGTACGTACTTCGGCACGATGAACAGCACCACCTGCGAGGCGGGCAGCACGGCCTGCGGGGAACCGTCCGCCGCGGTGACCAGAATGCCCGGTAGCCGATGCTCGGCCAGCAGTCGCGCGGCGTCCATCGCATCGCAATCCATATCGATCACCGGGTATTCCTCGGCCATCTGTGCTGCACGCATACGTGCAGGATACGGCGGCGCGCCGGGGTATCACGCGAAGAGAATACGTCAAGATCGAATAGCGGCGCGGCATCGGAACTCCCAGGTCGGACCCTACGATTCGAGGTTTCGAATCGGCCGACCAGACTTCCCGGCACACCACAAGACAGGATTGCGTCAAAAATCATAGTCCGGGCCGCGCGGGGCGGGTCAGCGGGGCAGTTCATACACCCGGTAGGGGGCGCCGATCACGGTGTGCGAAACATTGCGCACCGCAACGCCTCCGGGGGTGCGGCCGAACTCGGCGCCATTGTGCGCGTGACCGTGCACGGCCAGTTCCGCCCCGCCCGCGTCGATGGCCGTGGCGAGTTCCTGGCAGCCCAGCCCCGCGTAGATCTTGGGCGGCTCGCCCCGCAGCGTGTCCACCACGGGCGCGAAATGCGTTAGCGCGATCCGCATGTCGCAGTCGAGGGTGTCCAGCGCGGCGTGCAGGCGGAGCGCGTCCACGGGGCCGCGGCGGTGACGTTCCCGATGCTCGGGGCTGCCTTCGTCGGGAGTGCCGGGGTAGCCGGGGAATCCGCCGCCGCCACCCATCACCCCGGCGATGCCGAGCCGGAATCCCTTGTGTTCCAGGGTGATCGCGTCGCCGTCGAGCATGGTCACGCCGATCTCGCTCAGCAGCACCGCGATTCGATACCCGAGCCGCCGGTCATGGTCGTGATTGCCCAGCACGCCCACCACCGGCACCGGCAGCCCGCGCACCTCGTCGCACAGCAGCTGCGCCTCCCGCAGCGTGCCGCTGTTGGTGAGATCGCCCGCCAGCAGCAGCACCTCCGCATGCTCGGCCAGCCCCAGGAACGCGTCCCGGAACCGTCCGCGCACGGCATCCCGCATGTGCAGATCCCCGACCGCCGCCACCCGCATACCCGTCAGCCAGCCACAGCTCGGCCGGGCTGTCAACGCCATTGCCGGGGGCGGCGGCGCGGAAATCAGTGCGGCAGCGGTTCCATCCGCAGCGGCACACCCAGCCGGTTCCACATATTGATCTGCGCGGTGATCGCCACCAGCCCGCCCCGCTGCCCCTCGTCGAAATGCTTCTCCACCGCGGCCCAGGCGTCGTCGCTCACCCCGTGCGGCCCCAACTCCGTGGCCTGCTCGGCATATTCGAGCGCCGCCCGCTCCGCCTCACTGAACAGCGCCGACTCCCGCCAGGCATTGAGGTGGTAGATCCGCTGCTCGGTCTCGCCTTCCTTCCGCGCCTCGGTCGTATGCATGTCGATGCAGAACAAGCACCCGTTGATCTGCGAAACCCGGATCTTCACCAGCTCCCGCACCGTGGCATCCAGCGGCCCCCGCCGAATAGCCACCTCCGCGGCCAGCCAACCCTTGTACACCTCGGGCGCAACCTCGGCCAGATTCATGCGTGCCATGAGCTTCGTCCTTCCGCTCTCGTTGTGCTGATACCCCTTGGACGAGACAGCCCATCCTCCCGTAACGGCCCCGGCGCTGTGCGCTCGGTCACAGCCCCGGCGTCGCCCCGTTTCACGTCGTCCTACGATCGAAAGATGTCCACCGCCCAATTGGGTGCCCGGCTGCTCCGCACCCGCTGGTTCGTGCGCGCCCCCATCGGACTCTTCCGCTCCCGCCTCGGGTTCCTCTTCGCCGGCCGCCTGCTCCTACTGGAACACCTGGGCCGCAAATCCGGGCGCCCCCGCTACGTGGTCCTCGAAACCGTCGCTCGCCCGACTCCCGAAACCGTCGTCATCGCTTCCGGTTTCGGCTCGGCCGCCCAGTGGTACCGCAACCTGCGCGCCCATCCGGCCTGCCGCGTGAGCATCGGCTTCCGCAATCATGTCCCCGCCACCGCGCGAACCCTGACGGCCGAGGAATCGAAATCCGTGCTGGCCGAATACCGCCGTGCCCACCCCGCCGCCTATCGCGAACTCAGCGGTGTGATCGAACAGGCGACCGGCGTCGGCATCGACGAGGTGCCTCTGGTCGAACTCACTCTCGCCCGCTGACGTGTCATGGCCGGGTCTGCCCTGAGCTCGCGCACGTGAGCCGGGCGATTGCCGCAATTGTGCGAAAGCGGGCGTAGGGGACGATAATCCGGGCGTGGGAGCTGTGGTTTTGATTGCGCTGGGTGTGCTGTTCTTCGTGATGGGGCCGGCGTTGGTGCTGGTTCTGGTGTTGGCGGTGCGGCAGGCGGCGCGGGCGAGTGAGGTCGGGCGGGTGGTTGAACGGGGGAGTGCTGGGCGGGTGCCGGTGGCGAGTGGGGGACGGCATCATCGGCGGTGACGCGAACGGCCGTGTGCCGCGGGATCGGTGAGATCCCGCGGCACACGGCCGGTTTTACCGCCCCTGGTCCGGTATGGGGCTACGGGCGGGTGAGGGCCGCGTAGCGGGTGAGGTGCTGGTCGGTGGTGCCGAACTCGTATTGGACGGCGGTCAGGCGTTTGAAGAAGTGGCCGATGGCGAGTTCTTCGGTCATGCCCATGGCGCCGTGCAACTGGACCGATTCCTGGCCGATCTTGCGGGCCGCGCGGCCGATGGTGGCCTTGGCGGCGGAGGCGGCGCGGGCGCGGTCGGCGGGGGCGGCATCGAGTTTGAGGGTGATCAGATAGGTTGCGGCGACGGCCTGTTCGAGTTCCAGGAGCATGTCGACCATGCGGTGCTGCAGGGCCTGGAAGCTGGCGATGGGGACGCCGAACTGCTGACGCTGCTTGGTGTATTCGACGGTGTCCGCGAGGACCTTGCGCATACCGCCGACGGCTTCGGCGCACACCGCGGCGATGGCCTCGTCCAGGGTGGCGGCGATGGCCTCGTCGGCCTGCTCCAGCAGCAGCGCGTCGGCGGGGACGCGGACCCCGGCGAAGGTGAGGTCTGCGGCCGGGCGTTCGTCGATGGTGCGGAACGGGTTCGCGGTCAGGCCGGCCGGCGGGGCGGCGGCATCGAAGTCGACGACGAAAAGGGCGGTGCCGCCGGAGTTCTCGATACGGGCGGTGACCAGCAGCTGGGTGGCGATCGGGGCCGAGGTGACCACCGTCTTGACGCCGTCCAGGATCCAGTCGTCGCCGTCGCGGCGGGCGGTGGTCTCGACATTGCGGAAGTCGTAGCCGGACTGGGCTTCCAGGGCGGCGAAGGCGGTGACGACCTCACCGGCGGCGATACCGGCCAGCAGGTCCTCGGCGCGTTTGCCGCTCGCGCGGCGCAGCAGTCCGCCGCCGACCACGACGGTGTCCACGTACGGTTCCACCACGAGCGCGCCGCCCAGCGCCTCGGCGATGATCATCGTCTCGACCGGTCCGCCCCCGATGCCGCCCGCCGATTCCGGCAGGGCCGCACCGAGAATCCCGACCTCGTCGGCCAAGGCGCGCCAGAATTCCGGCTGCCAGCCCGCGCCGACGCGGGCCGCGCGGCGGCTGGCCTCCAGGTCGTAGCGGGCGGCCAGGAACTCGGTGACGGTATCGCGGAGGAGTTCTTGTTCGGCGGTGAAAGTGAAGTCCATGGCTACAGTCCCAGGGTGGCTTTGGCGATGATGTTGCGCTGAATTTCATTGCTGCCGGCGTAGATCGAACCGGCGCGGTCGTTGAAGTACCGCAGCGGGGCGACCGCCTGCCATTCCGCGCCGGAGACGAAACCGTCGGCGGGGACCGTGAAGTCGGCGATCGGGCCGCCGGGCATGGTGGCGTGCGGCTGGTAGGCGCGGCCGCGCGGACCGGCGGCTTCCAGGGCCAGTTCGGTGAGCGCCTGGCTCAGCTCGGTGCCCAGGATCTTGATGGTGGAGGCCGCCGGGCCCGGGTCCTTGCCGCTGGAAACCAGTGCGAGGGTGCGGTATTCGAGAATTTCCAGCACATCCGCGCGCACCCGGGCATCGGCCAGTTTGGCGGCGAAGGCCGGATCGTCGATCAGCGCGCCGCCGTTCGGCCCCGGCTGGGTCCGCGCGACCTGCGCCAGCTCCTCGGCCATCACCTGCAGCGCCGGGGCCGCCGCGCCGCCGCCGCGCTCGAAGTTGAGCAGGTACTTGGCGACCGTCCAGCCGTCGTCGATCTGCCCCAGCACATTGGCCTTGGGCACCCGCACCTGATCGAAGAACACCTGGTTCTGCACCTGCTCGCCGGAGGTCATGACCAGCGGCCGGATCTCGATGCCCGGGGTGCGCATATCGATGAGCAGGAAGGTGATGCCCTGCTGCTTCTTGGCCTGCTTGGAGGTGCGCACCAGCGCGAAGATCCAATTGGCTTCGGCGGCATGGGTGGTCCAGATCTTGGAGCCGGTGACGATGAGATCCTCACCGTCGGCGACCGCGGCCATGGCCAGCGAGGCCAGATCCGAGCCCGCCTCCGGCTCCGAATAGCCCTGGCAGAAGAACACTTCGCCGGTCAGGATGCCCGGCAGGAAGAAGTTCTTCTGCTCCTCGGTGCCGAACGCCATGATGGCGTGCGAGACCATCCGGATGCCCATGGGCGACAGGTTCGGCGCGCCGGCCAGGGTGCACTCACGGCTGAAGATGTAGTGCTGGGTCAGGCTCCATTTGCACCCGCCGTACTTCACCGGCCAGGCCGGTGCGGCCCAGCCGCGCTCGTGCAGGATGTGCTGCCATTCCATGCTGGCTTCGTGGTCCGGGTAGACGCTCGTCGCCAACTGCCCGGCCCGGCGCAGACCCGGGGTTAACTTTTCGTCGAGAAAAGCGCGTACCTCATCCCGAAACGCCAGATCGTCGGGCGACCAGTCCAGATCCACGAAGACTCCTTGTACGAGAACCGACCCTAACCATCTCACCGTATCGCCCCTGCTGGCAAATGTGCTGGCACCCGCCTTCACTTGCTCGATCCGGTCCCGCCCTTGGCATTCCACAGTGGAAGTAAGACACTGAATTCACACGTTCCACAATGGAATATCTCCGAGGAGGAGATCGACATGGACATCGCCACCGGCACCCGCGCCTCCGACGCCGAACGCGCCCAGGTCGCCGACCTGCTCGGCCGCCACCTGACCGACGGCCGCCTGGACCTCACCGAGTACAACGAACGGGTCGCCCAGGTCTACGCCACCCCCACCCGCGAAGACCTGACCCTGGTCCTGAAAGACCTGCCCAAACTCTCGAAATCCCCGGCCCCCCAAGGCAAACCGCCCCGATTCCCCATCTGGCAGCAAATCGAGGGCTCCGCCTGGTTCGGCGTCGGCCTCCTCACCCTCTTCATCTGGGCCGCCATCTCCATCGCCACAGGCGAATTCACCTACCCCTGGCCCCTCTGGGTAATCGGCCCCTGGGGCGCCGTCCTGGCCTTCCGCGTCGTCATGGGCTGGGAATCAGGCGCCCACAAGCGATACCGCACCCGCTGACCTGTCGCGCGCGCTCGAATTCCGTTATCGGGAATTGATTTTCGTGTGATATGGTGAAGGCGAGCATGAATTCTTTTGTCTAACATCGATTTTCCTGACCGTTTTTCGGAGGAGAATTCGATGGATCAGCAGCCCAGCAGGACCGCGATGATGGCGGCCGCCGGACGCGCCGCGCACCTGATCGTGGACCGCGAGCCGTACCTGTTCGAGGACACCGTGGCGGCGCGGCTGCTGGGGGACCAGGCCGAGGAACTCATCGGATATCACCGGCGATACGGCGAACATCTCATCCTGCGCGGCACCCGTGCGCAGGTCAATGCACGCAGCCGCTATGCCGAAGGCCGCTTGCGGGAAGGCTTCTCGCAATACGTGATCCTCGGGGCGGGCCTGGACACCTTCGGCTATCGGTCACCCGGGCTCGGTCGGCCGGCCGTGTACGAGGTCGACCATCCCGCGACCCAGGAATGGAAGCGGGAATTGCTGGCATCCGCGGGAATTCCCACGGATCATGTCGAATTCGTGGGCGTGGATTTCGAAACCGACAACCTCACACAGGAATTGATGGCGCACGGCCTCGATCCCGAGCATCCGGCTCTGATCAGCTGGCTCGGCGTGAGCATGTACCTGACCGAAGCCGCCGTCGGCCGCACCCTGGCCGGTCTCTTCCATTTCCCCGCCGGCAGCGAACTCGTCATGGAATATGCCCTGCCGCCCGCCCTGCGCGACGCGTCCGGGACCGCCTACGCCGACGTCGCACTGGCCGCCACCGCCGAACAGGGCGAACCGTGGCTGAGCTTCTTCACCCCCGACACCCTCACCGCGCTGCTGCACCGGCACGGATTCGACGTGGTCGAACACGTCTCCCAGCGCGATGCCGTCGACCCGGCGCTCTGGCGGCGCACCGACGGCCTGGCGCCCGTCGACCTGTGCCGGCTGGTCCGGGCCGTCGCCGTGCGGTGAGCGGCGAATCGCCGTGGAGTGCTGGCCTTTTCCCGGGGTGATTGAACTTGCGTCCAGGACTGCCGAGACTGAATTCTCGACGTTTGCTGGAGGCGGTGGCGATGGGCTGGCGGGGAGTGCTCGGACTGGTCGGTGCGGCGGTGCTGGGTGTGGGGACCACGGTCGGTGCGTCGGATGCGGGGGCGTACGAGCCGCATCGCGAGGAGTTCGCCAATCCGGTGCTGGCGGCGGGGGCCGATCCGAGCATCGCCTATTACCAGGGGCGGTTTCATCTGGTGCAGGGGGATTTCTACAACGACGACAATATTGTGGTCCGGAGTTCGGCGACCTTGGGCGGGCTGGGGGAGAGCGAACCGAAGGTGGTGTGGGAGCACGCCGCGTGCCCGGCTCCGGCCTGCACCAAGATCTGGGCTCCGGAATTGCAGCGCATCGGGGAGCGGTGGTGGATCTACTTCGCGGGGCAGGAGGACGACCGCAACGAGAGCCATCGGATGTATGCGTTGCGGTCCACCGGGGACGATCCCACGGGGCCGTACGAATATCTCGGGCGGATGGAATTGCCGGGCGGATGGGCCATCGACGGGGTGCATATGCGATACGCGGGGGAGGAGTACTACCTCTGGTCCTGCTTGAAAGACCCGAACGACACACGGGTGCAGGACATTTGCGTGGTGAAGATGTCGGATCCGATGACGCCGGTGGGCGAGGCGGTGCATATCGCGACGCCGACCGCGGCTTGGGAGACGGTGCCCAATGACGCCGATCTGCTGATCAATGAAGGACCCGAACCGCTGATCGCGCCGGACGGGCGCTTGTTCGTCAGCTTCTCGGCCAATGCGAGCTTCGACGACACCTATCGGCTGGGCATGCTGGAACTGGCCCGGGGCGGGGATCCGCTGGATCCAGGCGCGTGGACCAAATCGGGCGGGCCGGTACTGCCGGGCGGGCCGGGCGCGATCGCACCGGGACACAACGGGTTCCTGACCGTGGACGGTCAGCCCTGGATCACCTATCACGCCCGGCTCGAACCGAACACCGGGTGGGCGGGCCGCAGCGTACGGGCGCAACCCATGTATTTCGGCGCCGACGGACGCCCGCAACTGGGCCTGGCGTTCGGTCCGGACGCCCCGATCGTCATCGGCGACGCCAACGGCGGGGGACGCGAACCCCGGCATACCTTCGGCAATCCGGGCTGACCGGGTAACCTGGCCGACTGTGCACCTGAAGAGTCTGACGCTGAAGGGGTTCAAGTCCTTCGCGTCCGCGACGACCCTGCGGCTCGAGCCGGGCATCACCTGTGTGGTCGGTCCCAACGGGTCGGGCAAGTCGAACGTCGTCGACGCGCTCACCTGGGTGATGGGCGAGCAGGGCGCGAAAGCGTTGCGGGGCGGCAAGATGGAGGACGTCATCTTCGCCGGCACCGCCGGTCGTGCCGCGCTGGGCCGCGCCGAGGTGACGCTGACCATCGACAACTCCGACGGCGCGCTGCCCATCGACTACGCCGAGGTGTCCATCACCCGGCGCATGTTCCGCGACGGCGCGGGCGAATACGAGATCAACGGCAACTCCTGCCGCCTGATGGACGTGCAGGAGCTGTTGAGCGACTCCGGCATCGGCCGCGAAATGCACGTCATCGTCGGCCAGGGCCGGCTCTCGGCCATTCTCGAATCGCGGCCCGAGGACCGGCGCGCGTTCATCGAAGAGGCCGCGGGCGTGCTCAAACACCGGCGGCGCAAGGAGAAGGCCGTCCGCAAGCTGGACGCCATGCAGTCCAATCTGGCCCGCCTCACCGACCTCACCACCGAATTGCGCAGGCAGCTCAAACCGCTCGGCCGCCAAGCCGAAGTGGCGCGGCGCGCGGCCACCGTGCAATCGGAACTGCGGGACGCGCGGCTGCGACTGGCCGCCGACGATCTGGTGTCGCGGCGCAACGATCTGCAGAGCCAGCAGAGCAAAGAGGCGTACGCACGCGAACAGCAGGTCAATGTGCAGGCCGAACTCGATGCCGCGAATGCCGCGCTGGCCCAGCAGGAATTCGAACTCGCACGGCTGACGCCCAGCGCGGAAGCGGCCGCGCAGACCTGGTTCCAGCTGTCCGCGCTCACCGAACGCGTCAACGCCACCATCCGGATCGCGCGCGACCGCGCCCGGAACCTGACCATCGAACAGCCCGCGGGCATGGGCCGCGATCCGGAACAGCTGGAACGCGAAGCCGACCGGGTCGAGGCCGAGGAAGAGGAACTCCTGGCCGCGGTGGAGATCGCCGCCGAGACCCTGGAATCCGCACGCGAGGCGCTGCACGAACGCGAACAGGCCGCCAAGGCCGCCGAGCAGGCGCATCTGGCCGCCGTGCGCGCCATCGCTGATCGCCGGGAAGGGCTGGCGCGGCTCTCCGGTCAGGTCGACAGCCTGCGCATTCGCGCGCAGTCCGTGGACGGCGAGATTGCCCGCATCACCGCCTCCATCGCCGAATCGCGGGCGCGCGGTGCGGCCGCCGACGAGGAATTCGAGTCCGTCCAGGGCGAATTGGGCGAATTGGACGCGGGTGAGGAAGGGCTCGACCACCAGTACGAGCACGCCGCCCAGGCCCTCGCACTCGCCGACCAGCGCGTCACCGAACTCCGTGAGAAGGACCGTGAGGCCGGTAAGCGCGTCGCTTCACTGACCGCCCGCATCGAAGCTCTCTCCATGAACCTGGCCCGCAAGGACGGCGCGGCCTGGCTCCTCGAACACCGCACCGACGGCCTGCTCGGCCCGCTGTCCGGATTGATCCGAGTGCACGGCGGTTTCGAAGCCGCCGTCGCAGCGGCATTGGGCCCCCTCGCCGATGCCGTCGCCGCCGACACCGGCCCCTCCGCCCACGCCGCCGTGCGCGCGCTGAAGGAAGCCGACGGCGGCCGCGTCGCGCTGGTCTACGGCGGCGCACGCCACCCCCATGGCGGCGCGGCGGGTTCGTCCGCTTTCACGGCCGGATCCTCGAATGGCTCGCCGGATTCGCTGGGCGCGAACGGTTTCGGCGCGCAGGCGAAGCCGCTCGGAAACCCGGGCGCTGATTCGTCCGGGGCCGCGGGCGGAACGCCGGATTCGGTGAGCGCGAACGGCTTCGGCGGGCAGGCGGATCAGCTTCGCGCGGGCGGACCGTTGCCGGGCGGCGCGCGGTGGCTGGCGGATGTCGTCGACAGCCCGGAACACCTGCGCGGCGCGATCGCGGCCCTCACCGCGGGTATCGCCGTCGCCGACGACCTAGCCGCGGCCGCCGCCGTCATCGCCGCGCGCCCCGAGCTACGCGTGGTCACCCGCGAAGGCGACGTCACCGGCAGCGGCTGGGTGCTCGGCGGTTCCGATCGCGCACCCAGCCAGCTCGAGGTGCAAGCCGAGATCGATGCCGCCAAGGACGAATTGGCGTCCTGGCAGCGCACCGCCGACGAGGTCGAGGCGGCGCTGGCGGGTGCGCTGGCCGAGCAGACCGATCGCAAGGAAGCGGTCGATCACGCGCTGCTGGCGCTGCACGAATCCGATCAGGCGCTGGTCGCCATCTACGACCGGCTGGGCCGGCTCGGGCAGGCGGCGCGCAATGCGCAGCGCGAATGCGACCGATTGATCGCGCAGCGCGATCAAACCGAGGCGGGCCGCGAGGAGACGCTCGGGAAACTCCGCGAGCTCGAGGAGCGGCTGCGGAACGCGGAACTCGAACAGGCCGGCGGGGATTCGGAATCCGCCGGCACCGAAGCCGCCGCCCTCATGCGCGAGGACGCCGCCGCCGCGCTGGCCGAGGCGCGCACCATGGAGGTGGAGGCCCGGCTCGCGGTGCGCACCGCCGAGGAACGCGCGGAATCGGTACGCGGCAAAGCCGATTCGCTGCGCCGCGCCGCCCGCGCCGAACGCGAGACCCGCGCCCGCGCCGAACGCGCCCTGGTCGCCCGCAAGCAGGCTTCCGAAGTCGCCGCGGTGGTCGCGAAATCGGCCGAGAAGGTCGCCGATCAGCTGGAACAGGTGGTCGCCCAGGCCGCCGCCCGGCGCGACGAATTGGTGCGCCGCCGTACCGAATTCGCGGCCCAGGTGGATCAGACCAAGGAACGCGCCCGGCTGCTCACCGCCCAGCTCACCCAGTTCACCGAGGCCGTGCACCGCGACGAGGTGGCCCGCGCCCAAGCGGCGCTGCGCATCGAACAGCTGGAGACCACCATCGCCGAAACCTTCGGCGTCGCACTGGAAGACCTCATCGCCGAATACGGCCCCGACGTCCCCATGCCGCCCACCGCGCTGGAGATGATGGAGTACGAGCAGGCCCGCGAACGCGGCGAGGACGTCCGCGAACCGCAGCCCATGCCCTACGACCGCACCACCCAGGAGCGCCGCGCCAAACGCGCCGAGAAGGACCTCACCACGCTCGGCAAGGTGAATCCGCTCGCGCTGGAAGAGTTCGCGGCCCTGGAGGAGCGCTACAACTTCCTGGCCACCCAGCTCGAGGACGTCAAGAAGGCCCGCCAGGACCTGCTGGACGTGGTCGCCGAGGTCGACGCCCGCATCCTGCAGGTGTTCACCGAAGCCTACGAGGACGTGGAACGCGAATTCGTCGGCGTCTTCGGCAAGCTCTTCCCCGGCGGCGAAGGCCGGCTGCTGCTCACCAATCCGGCCGATATGCTCACCACCGGCGTGGAAGTCGAGGCGCGCCCGCCGGGCAAGAAGGTCAAGCGGCTCTCGCTGCTGTCCGGTGGCGAGAAGTCGCTGACCGCGGTCGCCCTGCTGGTCAGCATCTTCCGCGCCCGGCCTTCGCCGTTCTACGTGATGGACGAGGTCGAGGCGGCGCTGGACGACACCAATCTGCGCCGGCTCATCGGCCTGTTCGAGCAGCTGCGCGAGAAGAGCCAGCTGATCGTCATCACCCACCAGAAGCCGACCATGGAGATCGCCGACGCGCTGTACGGCGTGAGCATGCGCGGCGACGGCATCACCCAGGTCATCTCGCAGCGCCTGCGCGGGGAGAATCTGGTGGGGGCGTCCGCCTAGGGCAAACCGGTTCCCGCTCAACGGGAATAATTTGAAACATGATCACGTAAGAGGTAAGCGGCGGCTAGCGTCCCGGAGTCATGAGACGCTCTATCGCAGGTGTTGCCCTCGGAATCACCGTCGCCCTGGCCGTGCCGGCCACCGCCCTCGCCGACACCGGTTCCTCCTCGCTGTCCGGCGGCACCGGATCCGCTTCCGGTTCGGGCGGTTCCGGCTCCTCGTCGCTGTCCGGCGGCGGCAGCAAGCCGTCCTACAGCCAGTGGATCGCCGACGTCACCACCGTGATCAACGAGGCCAAGACCTACCTGGCCACCCGCCTGCCCGCCAGCGGCAAGCCGGCCATCGTGCTGGATATCGACAACACCTCGCTCGAGACCAGCTACAACCCGGCCCCCATCACGCCCGCCATCGCGCCGGTGCTGGCGCTCACCCAGTGGGCCAAGAGCCAGGGCGCGGCAATCATTTTCGTCACCGGGCGGCCGTCGCTCATGAACATCTACACCCAGATCAATCTGACCTCGGTCGGGTACAGCGTCGACAAGCTGTACGGCGGCGGGCTCACCACCGGGTCGGCGGGCGCGACCGCTTTGGAGACGTACAAGACCGGTGCGCGCACCGAGATCGAAAGCCTGGGCTACACCATCGTCGCCAATATCGGCAACAGCGCATCGGATCTCGCCGGCGGCCATGCCGAGCGCACGTTCAAACTGCCGGACTACGACGGCGCACTGAACTGACGCGACCCCACCGTTGTCTCGAAAATCGGGCTTTCGAGACAGCGGTTCGCTGTCTCATTCGTTCGGTTCGGTGAGATGGCGATACAGCGTGGCGCGGGAGACGCCCAGTTCGGTGGCGATCTCGGCCATGGTGTACTCGCCCGAATCCCGCATGCGGCGGGCGGATTCGGCCATGGTGGCGGTGACGGCGGCGGGGCGGCCGCGGCCGGGCGGGGTGATCTGGGGGTTCGTCGCGGGGGGTCGATGGTGTGACCGGTCCGGTGCGGCGCTGCCCAATATGCGCTGCACACCGTCCAGTACCGCCGCGCGCAGCTGTGCGGGCGGGTGGTCGGCGAAGATGGTGATCGGGTCGCTGAGCGCGGCATAGACCTGGGCGGCGCGGACGCGGGCGGTGAAATCGGCTCCGGGACCGGCGATCAGGTCCTGCGCGGCCAGGGCGAAATCGCGTAGTCGCAGATAGGTGGCGCTGTCCTCGGACAGCGCCTGATCGTGCATGTGCATACGGAGCAATTGCCCGTGTGCGAGCCAGACGTCGAGCAGGCCGGTCACCAGTCCCCAGCGGCGGGCATCCGCATCGGGTAGATCGCGCACTGTCTCGAGCAGCGCTTCCGAATCGGTGAGCAGCGGCTCCACCAGCGCTGCGACGATATCGGTCTTGCTCGGAAAGTGGTACAGCACCGCCGTTTTCGTCAATCCCACCTGCGTCGCGATCTCGCGCACGGAGACGGCGTGGAAGCCGCGCTCGGCGAACAGGGCCAGAGCGGTCGCCAGGATGCGGGCGCGCGAATCGTCGGTCACGCGTCCGATCCTAACCCCTTGACTGACCGGTGGTCAGTGACTTACGTTCTCATCGCTGACCAATGGTCAGAAATTATGAGACACATGGGGAGTGGTCATGAAGAACGAACGGATTCTCGTCGCCGGAGCGGGTATCGCCGGACTGACCCTGGCGTACTGGCTGGCCCGCGACGGATTCCGGCCCACCGTCGTCGAACGCGCGGCGAGCATCCGCACCGGCGGGCAGGGTGTTGACATTCGGGACGAAGCCGTCGACATCGTGGAACGGATGGGGTTGCTGAGCGAGATCCGCGCGGCCGCAACCGATGTCGCGGGCATGCGGTTCGTGGACAACACGGACGCCGAACTCGCCCGTATCGATATGCAAGCCGTGCGCGACAAGTACGACAGCACCGAAGTCGAGATCATGCGCGGCGACCTGGTGCGGCTCCTCCATGAAGCCACCTCCGCCGCAGTCGAATTCCGCTTCGGCGACTCCATTACCGCGCTCGGGCAGGATGCCGACGGCGTCACCGTGACGTTCGAGAACAGCCCGCCCGAGCGGTTCGACCTCGTCGTCGGAGCCGAAGGACTGCACTCGTCGGTCCGGCGGCTCGCCTTCGGCCCCGAGAACGAATTCGTCCACTTCTTAGGGCATTACTTCGCATTCGGCAATGCGGACGCGGCACTCGGACCCGACCGCTGGGTGACCATGCACAATCCGCAGCCGGGCAGTATGGCGGGCATCTACCGCTCCGGTGCACATCCGCAAGCCAAGGCGTACTTCATGTTCCGCAGTCCCGAGCGCGAGTACGACCATCGTGATCGCGAATCGGCGCGTCAGCTGCTGCAAGAGCATTTCGGTGTGGAAAGCGGTTGGCAGGTGAAGGAATTGCTCGCCGGTGCGCTCGACGATCCCGAACTGTACTTCGATGCTCTCGCCCAGGTGCGTATGGACGCCTGGTCGAAGGGGCGCATCGTCCTGGTCGGCGACGCCGCCTACTGCGCTTCACCCGTCTCCGGGGCCGGCGCCGAGCTGGCGATAGTCGGCGCCTACCGCCTGGCTGCCGAATTGGCGGCGGCCGCAGGCGATTTCGCCAGTGCCTTCCTCCGCTACGAGCGGTCGCACCGCCCCCTCGTCGCCCGCAAACATCGGATCGGCCCCAATTTGCGCCTTATGGTGCCGAAGACCCGCCTGGGAATGTCGGTGCGCAACATCATTGCCCGCCTCCCGATAGTGGAGCGCCTGGCGGCTGTGGAACGCCTGCTAGCGGTACGTAAGCCGCCCGGTGATCAGAGTTTTGCTCCACTTTCGACCCCCTTTCGTCGGAAAACTGATTGAAAGGAGCTGAAAGTGGAGCAAAACTCCACTGCTCGCTATGCCTCCAGCACCGCCTTGATTCGCGCCGCTCCCGACTCCGCCAGCCAGTCGTCTAGCGTGCGCAAACTCGGGAGGATTTCGCGCACTTCCGCGATATTCGCGTGCCAGCCCTCCCCGGCGCGAGTCAGTCGCCAAATGGTGCCGATCTGCCCACCCAGCGCTTCCGCCTCCGCTTCGGTCGCTTCCCGGTAGCGGATGTCGTGGCCGGTGACCGCGCTGATCGCGGCCGCGGCGTCGGCGGGAGTCCGGTCGTCGCCGGCCAGTTCCAGAGTGCGGCCGTGGAATCGAGCCGGATCGTCGAACGCCAGCACCGCGATGGCGGCGATGTCGTCGATGGCGATCACCTGCAACGGGCGATCCGCCGGGAAGATGTGGAAGTGCACGCCGCCCGCGCGGATACCGTCCACCGGTGAACCGTCCAGGAGATAGTTCTCCATGAATCGGACCGGTCGCAGAATCGTCCACTGCAATCCGCTGGCCCGGACCGCCTCTTCGATGCGGCGCTTGCCCTGCGAACCCCATTCGCCCTGTTGCTCGAACGAGGCAACGCCGGTGAAGACGATCTGCCGCACACCCGCCGCCCGCGCGACGGCGACGGTGCGTTCGCCGCGCTCGGCTTCGGTATCCGTATTCCAGCCGGCGGCGCGGTATTCGACGGGCGGCACCAGGAACAGTGCGGCCACACCGGTGAGCGCGGCTTCCAGCGACGCCGCGTCGTCGAAGTCCCCGACGGCCAATTCCGCCCCGGCCGCGCGGAGCTCCTGCGCGGCAGCGGATTCCGGATCGCGCACCAGCGCCCGCACCGGCCGCCCGGCGGCCAGCAACTGCCGGGCAGTCGCCCCGCCCTGCTTGCCGGTAGCTCCGGTCACCAGCACCAGATCACTCTGAGCAGACATGCTCGCTCCGTCTCTTCGGTAGTATTCGGGTCGGTCGACCCGTATCCGGACGCTATGCCGCCCACCATCCGGGTCGCCACCACCGGAAACGAACGCCGTAACGAAACGAGCTCGCGCGCAATGCGATCCACCCCACCCGCCCCGGGCGATGCCGCAGCCGCGCTGCCGTCGAGCCGCGCACTCCGAACCGGCCGCCCGTCACGTCGTGCACCCGGGCCCGTCACGGATGCCTCGCCCGAGCGGTCCGAGACCGACCTGCCGACGGCGACGATATTGACTCCCGTCACCAGCTCACCAGCAGCGATGTCGGCGCGGGCTGCCACTGAACGCCGAGTACCGGCCGCGTCGCGTGCCGCCGCTGAACGCCGGATGCAGGATGCCGCTGAACGCCGGGTGTCGGATGTGTCGCGTGCTGCCGGCCGACTGTCGGAGAACACATCTGGTGAGGTGCGAATGTCCAAGGCCGCGTTCGGTTCTGGTGCCGGGGCGGCGGGGCGGGCCGGTGCGGCGGAGCGGGTGGATGCGCGGCGGAATCGGGCGCTGGTGCTGGCGGCGGCGCAGCGGGCGCTGGCGGAGGAGGGGACGGGGGTTTCGCTGGCGGAGATCGCGCGGCGAGCGGGGGTCGGTGCGGGGACGGTGCATCGGCATTTCCCGAGTAAGACGGCGCTTTTGGAAGCGGTGATGCAGCAGCGGCTGGATCGGCTGACCGCGCTGGCGGTCGGGTTCGGGGGTGCGCCGGACGCGGGGGTGGCGTTCTTCGCGTTCTGCACGGAGGTGGTGATGTCGACGCCGCGTAATCAAGGGCTGTGCGACATCCTCGAAAAAGACGGCTGGCCACGGGAATTGATGCGCGAAGCGGGGGAGCGGTTCCATCGGGCCTTGACGGCGTTGCTGGTGGCGGCGCAGGGCCAGGGGGCCGTGCGGGCGGATATCGACGTCGCCGATGTGCTGGAGCTGTTCACCGGATGCGTTGTGATTCAACGGCTGCGGCCGAACGCTGCGGGGCTGGCGCGCGGGGCGCAGTTGGTGCTGGACGCGCTGCGCGCCGAGCCGGCCGGGACGCGCGTGACGAAAGACGGAAGTTCCGTCGCGGCGCGTAACGAAAGTGCGGGCGGTTCCGTTACGCCCGCCGCCCACTGCCCGGTGTGCGCGACGCCGCTCCGCCCCGGCGGCGCCGGGCGTCCGGCCCGCTATTGCTCGCCCGCCTGCCGTCAGAAAGCCCACCGCCGCCGCCACTCTCCCCTGGCCGTGATCGAAAACTGCTGATAGGGAAATGAATTCGTGACCTGCGATGGGTGACGGAATTCCAGGGGTGCGGCGTTAGGCTCCCACCGTGGTGTGGGTTTCGGCGGTGGCTTTCGGTGTTGCTTGGTGGCTCGGGTTGTATCTGCTGGCGCGAGATACGCGGAAACCGGTGCTGTGCAGGGCCGGAGCCGGTTTGCTCGCTTATGCGGTGGCGGTGATCGCCGACGCGCTGGCCGCGGATGCGGAATGGTTCGACGGATTGCGGATCGTGCTGGTCTGTGTGCCCGCGCTGGCCTGGAGCGGCGTGCTGCTGCGATTGCTGCCCGAGCGCTGGTCCGACCGGCTGGATCGACTGTGGCGGCTGGTGCTCATCCCGGTGTTCGTGGCGCTGGCCATGCCGGCCGCGGCGGGGCTCATGCCGGTCGCGTATCTGCTGGGCACACTGATGATTCTGGTGCTGCTCGGCTCCCTGCTCGCCATTCTCGGCCAGCATTCCGAATGGGCCGACGACGCCCGGCGCTCGGTGGCCGGACTGCTCACCGTCGGCGCGCTCATGTTCGGGCTGAGCGCGGCGCTCATCCTGGTCGGCTTCAATGTGCTGCCGCGCACCGCCATGCTGTCCGGGGTCGCGGTCGATCTGGTGCTGCTCGGCATCGGCATCGCGGTGCTGGACGCGTTCGACGAAGGCGAAGCGCTGCAAGCCGATATGACGCGGTCGCTGCTGGTGTCGGCGGCCACCGCCGCGGTGTTCGGCGGGCAGGCGGCGGTCGCCATCGTGCTGACGGGGGAGCGGACCGCACTGGTGGCCTTGCTCTTCGGGGCCATCGGGGCGGCGATCGCATTACAGGTGCTGAACGCGCCGCTCCAGGCCGGCGCGGACCGGCTGGCCTTCGCCTCGGCTCCGGAACTGCGCGACGCGCGCACCGAACTACGGGAGGCGGCGGACGCGCTGCCGCGCAAGGACATCGACAGCGGGCTGGCGGCGCTCGGCGAGGACGAATTCGCGCGGCTCACCCGGCGCGCGCTCAGCCATTACGCCGATCTGGGAAAGCTGGTGTCCAGTCCGCTGGTCGATCTGCCCGCCATCGACAGCCGGTTGCGGAACCGCGCCCCGGTCGGCCCGCTGGACCGCGCCACCGAACTCAAGGCGCTGCTGAGCGAGAGCATCGCCGCCCTGAAACCGCGCACCGGAGCGGATTTCGGCACCAGCGAGGAATGGCGGCACTACAACTCGGTCTACTTCTACTACGTGGCCGGCATCCGCCCCTACAGCGTCCGCACCAAACGCACCGACTTGGATCCGGTGGCGCGCAAGGCGCTGTCCTGGTTCGTCGATCAGGTGCCCGAACGGACCCTGCACAATTGGCAGAACGCGGCAGCGAAGCTCATTGCCGCGCAACTGCGTTCGAGCCTCGACAGCGTGCGTTCCTGACTCGGGAAAACGCTGTGACCAGCGGTTGGCAGTAATCGGCAGGACTTGGCGTGGTGTCGGCAGCGCCGTCCGGGCCACCTTCGGAGCAGCACGAATCACCGAAGGAAGGAACCGATTCCGATGACCGCCACCACCGCTTCCACCGCCCGCACCATCGCCGGTATGACCCCGCTGCGCCTGGCCTACGAGGCCGACGGCATCGCCACCCTGCTGTCCGGCGTGGCCATCACCGCCCTGGCCGCGGTGCTGGACGAACCGCTCGGACTGTCCTTCGAGGTGCTGCTCGCCACCGGCGTGTTCTTCATCGCCTATGCCGTCGGCGTGCTGGTGGTCGCCACCCGCCGGGTGATCCCGCGCCGCCCGGCCGCGATCATCGTGGGGCTCAATATCTTCTGGACCGTGGACAGCCTGGTGACCCTCGCCGCGGGCTGGCTGCACCCGACCGCGCTCGGCACCGCGGGCATCCTGTTCATCGCCGCCTTCACCGCCGCGATGGCCGCCGCGCAGATTTGGACCCTGCGCACCGAGCGCTGATCAGCTCGGAGCAACGCCGCCCGGCACCGTAGCCGGGCGGCGTTGCTGGCGTTCGAGCGGATAGAACGGCGCAGATCGTGCTGCTGGACAACAAGTTCGCCGCCCTGGTGCCGGAGCCGGACGCCGCGAACTACTCGCTCCCGCCGCCGGACGGGCCTTGCGGCGGCCGTAGGCCGTCGAGCACGAGGCTCACCACCCGATCCACGGCCTGCTCGTAGGTCTCCGCCTTGCGGACGAAGATCTCCAGGGTCATCAGCGCCTCCACATCCGGGACGCCGAAGTCGGCGCGCAGATCGCCGTCGGCTTGCGCCTGCGCGATCATCCGGCCGACCAGTTCCAGCAGCTGACCGCGCTGCTCGATCACCACGGGATCGGCCTGCACCATCAGGTGGGTGGCGGGTTCCAGGGCCGTCGCCTGGGCGCCGAGCCGGAGCCGCGCGCCTTCCCGCAGGATGCGGCCCAGCGCCGCCCACGCGGTGGGTTCGGTCCGCCAGGCGGCGGCGACCAGTTCGGCCACCATCTCCAGATGCGCGAGCGAGGTCGCGATGATCAGCGATTCGCGGTCGGGGAAGCGGCGATACAGCGTGCCGACCCCCACCCCCGCGCGGTCGGCGATGTCCTTCATCGGCACCTGGGTGCCGCGTTCGCAGAACACCTCCAGGGCGGCGCGCAGGATCTGATCCCGATTGCCGCGGGCGTCGGCGCGCAGCTGCTCGGCCGTGTTCCTCACCTCCGAAACCTCCGAAAAGAATAAGTGGACGAAATTCTTCCGCTTAGCGTAGCATCGGCCTAAGCGGACGAAATTCGTCCACTTAGGCCGCGAGGTGATGGACATGAACGCATCGGTATTGATTTCGGGAGCCGGTATCGGGGGCTCGACACTGGCGTACTGGCTGGGGCGCAACGGTTTCGACGTGACCGTGGTGGAACGCGCCGCCGGGCAGCGCTCCAGCGGGAACCCGATCGACGTGCGCGGCGCGGCGCTGCCGGTCGTCGAGGCGATGGGCATCATGCCCGAATTGCGCGCGGCGGCAACCCATGTAGACCGGCTGACCTTCGTCGATGCCACCGGACGGCGCAAAGCCTCGATGCGCACCACGCGCGGGCGCGCCGGGGAGGGCGGCGAAGTCGAGCTGGCGCGCGCCGAACTGGCGGCCATCCTGCTCGAGTCCGCCAAGGGGCGGGCCCGGATGTACTGGGGCGACAGCATTTCCGGTATCACGCAGGACGAAGCCGGCGTGGATGTCACCTTCGAGCATGCCGCGCCGGAGCGCTTCGACTACGTGATCGGCGCGGACGGCCTGCATTCGGCGGTGCGCCGCCTGGTCTTCGGCGACGAACGGGACTTCGTGCGGCACATGGGCATGTACGTGGCCACGCTGCCGGTGGACCGGATTTTCGGCGGCGACCGCGAAGTGGTCATGTACAACGAGCCCGGCCGGTCTGTCTCGGTCCATCCGGCGGGCGGAAAACCCCTCGCCGCCTTCATGTTCCGCTCACCCGCCGTACCGGACTACGACTACCGCGACACCGCCCAGCACAAGTCCCTGGTCCTCGACGCTTTCGACGGTCGCACCGGAATATTCGGCGAGCTACTGGACCAGGTCCGCGCCGCCGAAGACCTCTACTTCGACGCCGTCAGCCGAGTCTCATTGCCGCACTGGACGAAAGGCCGCGTCACCCTCCTCGGCGACGCCGGCTCCAGCCTGTCCCTGTTCGGCGACGGCTCCAGCCTCGCCATCGCAGGCGCACACACCCTCGCCGAGGAACTCACGAGCACACCCGGCGACCCGGCCGGCGCCCTCGCACGCTACGAACAGCGGCAACGCGCCCTGGCAAAGCCAGCCGTCCGCGGCTTCCGCACCGCGGGCCTGCTCATCGTCCCCGGCTCCCGCCTCGCGATCACCCTGCGCGACACCGCGATCCGCGTCCTGTCGCGCTCGTGAGCGGCTTGGTGCGGCCCGCCACCCTGCAGGCCTCGTTGAAGTGCCCTCGTCGAGGAATCCACCCGCTCGGCGCACGCCGACGCAGCGAACAATGCCGGTGCGTACTCGCAAAACCCGTCGCGCGTGGTTTCCGCACCGCGTTCCCGCTGATGGTCTCGGCCGCTGCTTCGCCGATCGCCCTGCGTGACAGCATGATCGGCGGTGGCCGGCATCGGGCGCGCGTGACTCGGCCGCATCCAGTGCGTTCCGGCCGCGTGCACGGCGTTTCCGCGCACGCTGACGCCCGATTCGTGAGCAGTACTGGTGCTCCGCATCCCCTGCGATCGCGTGCGATGCCCCACCGCATCGGTTGCTCGCGATCCGTTTTCGCCGGGTGGCGTGTGTCTACAGCAGGTCGCTGACGTCGTCCGGGACGTCGACCGCGTACTTGCGCAGCGTTTCCATGGGCACCACCTCGAGGGCGTTCTCGTGGGTGGCGGCCAGCACCACGGGTGCCGCCACGCCGTCCTCGTGGGCGTGCAGCCAGCGCACGGCCACCACGCACCAGCGGTCGCCGGGTTGTAAGCCGGGGAAGTTGTTCTCCGGGCGCGGGGTGATCAGGTCATTGCCGATCGACTTCTGATGCTCCAGGAATTCCGCCGTGACGACGGTGCACACGGTGTGGCTGCCAAGATCTTCGGGGCCGGTGCTGCAGCATCCGTCCCGGTAGAAGCCGGTGAGAGGATCGGTGCCACACTCCTCCAGCGGTCCCCCAAGCACATTTCGATCGGTCACGTCGCCGATCCTATTGTCTCGGTGTCGCATTCGCCGCTCCTTCCGCACTGTGGTGCGATGTTGAGCAAACCGGTCGGTCGTTGTCCCGAATGAGTCGGCTTGCTCCGGCGTGTCCATAGCCTATGCGTACCCGATGTGTGTTAGACGACACTGCTCCGAAACTCGTCGGTAGGTGTGTGAAACCGGCAACTCGGAGGGTTCTGAAAGGATGGGGCACGTGACTGCACAAGCTTGGATCCTCATCGCCGCGATCGCCGCGGTGCTGCTGGTGGCGTTCGTATCCGGATTCGTCCTGTACAAGCGCCGCCGTATCTCGCTCACCCCGGCCGCTCCCGAGCAGCCGGAACTCACCGACCGGTCGGGCGGGTATACGGCGGGCGGGGGATTCAGCTTCAGCGAGGGCGGCGGGGCCGCCACGCTGCCCAAACCCAAGCCGAAGCCCGAGCCGGTGCCCGTCGAGCGCACCGACGACGAGGGCCAGCCGCACGTCGGCGACGACGCGGCCGTCCCGCGCGACTCCGGCAAGCGCAGCATTCACGACGTCCGCCTGCCCGAACCGGAACTCGGGCCCGAGCGCCCGCCGGTCGAGGCGGACGCGGCCGCAGTCACAGGCGAAGCCGCACCGGCCCCCGTGGTCGAGGAAGTCACGGTCGAGGAAGTCGTCGTCGAGACCCCGGCCGGGGAGGTCGTGGCCGAAGCGGTCGTGATCGAGGAGGTCGTCGCGCCGGAAGCCCCGGTCGCGCCCGCCGAACCCGCGCCCGCCGAAACCGTGCCGTCCGCCGAGGAATCCGCGGCCGCGGCCACCATCGCGCCCGCCGAGGCCGCTCCGGCTCCGGCCGAGACCGCAGCTCCGGCCGAGGTCGCCCCCGCCCCGGTGGTTCCCGAGATCGACCCCACCACCGGCCGCCTGACCCGTCTGCGCGGCCGCCTGTCCCGTTCCCAGAACGCCGTCGGCAAGTCCCTGCTGGGCCTGCTCGGCGGTGGCGATCTGGACGAGGACTCGTGGGAGGAGATCGAGGACACCCTCGTCATGGCCGATCTCGGCACCGCCTCCACCGCCGCCGTGGTCGAGCGCCTGCGCGAGGAGATGGCCGCCCGCAGCGTCCGCACCGCCGCGGAGGCGCGAGAAGTCCTGCGCGACGTGCTGATCGAGGCCCTGCGCCCCGAACTGGACCGCTCCATCCGCGTGCTCCCGCATCAGGACCGCCCGTCGGTGACCCTGGTTGTCGGGGTGAACGGCACCGGAAAGACCACCACCACCGGCAAATTGGCGCGCGTGCTGGTCGCCGACGGCCGCCGCGTGCTGCTCGGCGCCGCCGACACTTTCCGTGCCGCGGCCGCCGATCAGCTGCAGACCTGGGGCGAGCGGGTCGGCGCGGAGACCGTGCGCGGCAAGGAAGGCGCGGATCCGGCCGCCGTCGCGTTCGACGCGGTGAGCGCCGGCATCGATCGCGGCGTGGACGTGGTGCTGGTGGACACCGCCGGCCGCCTGCACACCAAGACCGGCCTGATGGACGAGCTCGGCAAGGTGAAGCGCGTGGTGGAGAAGAAGGCTCCGGTCGACGAGGTCATCCTGGTGCTGGACGCCACGGTTGGACAGAACGGTCTGATGCAGGCCAAGGTATTCGCGGACGTCGTCGATATCACCGGTGTTGCTCTGACGAAGCTGGACGGTACCGCCAAGGGCGGCATCGTGTTTCAGGTCCAGGAGCAGCTCGGCGTTCCCGTAAAACTGGTCGGTTTGGGCGAGGGCGCGGATGATCTAGCTCCGTTCGAGCCCGGCGCGTTCGTCGACGCCCTCCTCGGATAATCGCCTCTCACCTGCTTGAATACGGGTGAACAAGATCTACCTCACAACATGGACGAAACATCGGTGCGGGTTCGGAAACGTGACTGCAACAGTGCAATCTCATCCGTTCACCTAGGTGAAACGCCGCAGGCTCACGGATGAAACACCGACTGAGGAACCTCATTGCAGGCTCGTTATCGCCGGTAAGGCGGAGCCCGAGATGAGGAGGAAATTGAGGTGGCGTTCCCCGTAATCGGCGCACCCGACGCCGGAGACACCGCATGGATGCTGGCCAGTTCAGCACTCGTGCTTTTGATGACACCGGGTTTGGCATTCTTCTACGGCGGCATGGTCCGCTCGAAGAACGTGCTGAACATGATCATGATGAGCATTGCCTCCATGGGCGTGGTCACGGTCATCTGGGTGCTGTACGGCTTCTCCATGGCGTTCGGCGACGACAAGTCGAACCTGTTCGGTGATCCCGCGCAGTACTTCGGACTGAAGGACCTGTTCGGCGGTACCTACCTGACCAGCGCAGCCGACGCTTCGGTCAAGGTCGAAATCCCGCTGGCCGGAACCATTCCCGCCACGGTCTTCGTGGCCTTCCAGCTCATGTTCGCGATCATCACGGTCGCCCTCATCTCGGGTGCGGTCGCCGACCGCCTGAAGTTCGGCTCCTGGCTGCTCTTCGCGGCCGTGTGGGTCACCGTGGTCTACTTCCCGGTCGCGCACTGGGTCTTCGCCTTCGACGGCATCACCGGCGAGCACGGCGGCTGGATCGCCAACAAGCTCAAGGCCATCGACTTCGCGGGTGGTACCGCGGTCCACATCAACGCCGGTATCGCCGGCCTGGTCCTGGCCATCGTGCTCGGCAAGCGCAAGGGCTGGCCGACCACCCCGATGCGCCCGCACAACCTGCCGTTCGTGATGCTCGGCGCCGGTCTGCTGTGGTTCGGCTGGTACGGCTTCAACGCCGGTTCCGCGGTCGGCTCCAACGGCATCGCGGGCGCCACCTTCATCACCACCACCATCGCCACCGGCGCCGCCATGCTGGCCTGGCTGCTGGTCGAGAAGATCCGCGACGGACACGCCACCTCCCTCGGCGCCGCCTCGGGCATCGTGGCCGGTCTGGTCGCCATCACCCCGTCCTGCTCCTCGGTGAACGTGGTCGGCGCGCTGGCCATCGGCGTGGTCGCGGGTGTGCTGTGCGCCCTGGCGGTCGGCCTCAAGTTCAAGTTCGGCTTCGACGATTCGCTCGACGTGGTCGGCGTGCACCTCGTCGGCGGTATCGCGGGCACCCTGATGGTCGGCCTGGTCGCCGCGCCGGAGGCCCCGGCGGCGGTCAAGGGCCTGTTCTACGGTGGCGGCTTCGATCAGCTGATCAAGCAGGCGGTGGGAGCCGGTGCGGTACTTGCCTTCTCGGGCATCGCGACCCTGATCATCGCCCTCGCCATCAAGTTCACCATCGGGCTGCGCGCGGACGAAGAAGCGGAGTTCGTGGGGATGGACGAGTCCGAGCACGCGGAATCGGCATACGATTTCGCTGCTGTGGGTGGTGCGGCGCGCACCGCCGCCGTCAAGGAGGCATGACGCATGAAACTGGTTACTGCAATCGTCAAACCGTTCACGCTCGAGGACGTCAAGTCCGGGCTGGAGCAGGCGGGCGTGCTCGGCATGACCGTCAGCGAGGTCCAGGGTTACGGACGCCAGAAGGGCCACACCGAGGTCTACCGCGGCGCCGAGTACTCGGTCGACTTCGTCCCGAAGGTCCGGGTCGAGGTGGTCGTGGACGACGCCTCCGTCGAGAAGGTCGTCGAGGTGATCGTCGAGGCCGCGCGCACCGGCAAGATCGGCGACGGCAAGGTCTGGGTCACCCCGGTCGAAGCCGTCATCCGGGTTCGCACCGGTGAACGTGGGTCCGACGCCCTCTAAAGAGGATCGATCGAGCGGCGGCCCCGCTCCCGCCGGACACGCAAAACCGGATGGGGCGGGGCCGTCGCAGTCTCGCTGACAAGTAAATACATTTGCCGCTCGGTTTCGAGAAACCCCAAAGGTTCGCGGCCGTCCCGTTCTGGACTGAGTGGAGCGGGGGAGCGAAGCGGAGGAGCGGAGGGAGGGAAGAACGGGACATAGAGGCCGCGAACCCGCCCGGAGCGAAGCGGAGGGCAAATCAAACACAGAGGTGGGTTGTGGGTTTCCAGCAAGAACGCGACGACAAAGTCGCCAACGGCGCGAAAGTCTCCAACGGAGCTTCGGATCTGATCCGGGCCCGCAACCAGCTGCTCGAGGAAGCGGGCGGGATCGGCGGCAACGGCCGCGGCGCCCGGCTCGACACCGAGGCGCTACGCCAGGCCATGGTGGATCTCTACGAATTGTGGCTCACCACCAAGGGACACGAGGTCGGCATCACCGCCGACAGCGGCCTGGCCATCGTGGCGGTCGGCGGTCTGGGCCGCCGGGAGATGCTGCCCTACTCCGATCTGGATCTGGTGCTGCTCTACGACGACGTCGATCCGAAACGGGTCGCCGAGGTCGCCGATCAGCTCTGGTATCCGCTGTGGGACGCCCACATCAAGCTCGACCACAGCGTGCGCACGGTGCCCCAGGCGCTGCGCGTCGCCGCGGACGATCTGACCGCCGCGCTGGGCATGCTCGAGGCCCGGCACATCGTCGGCGACGAGGGACTGAGCAATCTCCTCGTCTCCGGGGTGCGGCGGGACTGGCGGACCGGGATCCGCTCCCGGTTCGACGCGCTCATCGCGCAGACCGAAACCCGGTGGCGGCGTAGCGGAGACGTCGCCCACCGCGCCGAGCCCGATCTCAAGAACGGGCGCGGCGGACTGCGCGACATCCAGCTGCTGGATGCCCTCGCCATCGCACAACTGACCGACGCCATGCCGGGGCTCGGTCCGGATGTGCCCGGCGGCGGGCTGAAGCTGGCGCATCGCCGCCTGCTGGACGTGCGCACCGAATTGCATCGGGTCGCGGGCCGGGCCCGCGATCAGTTGCGCGCGCAGGACGCCGACGAGATCGGGGCGGCCCTGCGCCTGGGAGATCGGTTCGACCTGGCGCGCACGCTCAGCGATGCGGCGCGCACGGTCAGCTACTCCACCGACGTCGGTCTGCGGACCGCCGCCAACGCGCTGCCGCGGCGCGGGCTCGCGCGCTTGCGCCGCATGCCGGTACGGCGACCACTCGATGAGGGGGTGGTCGAACATGCCGGCGAGGTGGTGCTCGCGAGGGATGCCCGCCCGCAGCGCGACCCGGGCTTGATCCTGCGGGTGGCCGCGGCCTCGGCGCAGACCGGATTGCCCATGTCGGCAACGACTTTGAACCGGCTCTCGGAGGACGCGCCGGAACTACGCGAGCCGTGGCCCAAGGACGCCCTCAACGACCTGCTGGTCCTGCTGGGCGCGGGCCGCGGCACCATCGACGCCATCGAAGCCCTGGATCGCACCGGGCTGTGGGGGCGGCTGTTCCCGGAATGGGGTGTGGTGCGCGATCTTCCGCCGCGCGACGCCATGCACACCTGGACCGTGGACCGCCATCTCATGGAGACCGTGGCGCAGGCCAGCGCGCTGTCCACCCGGGTCGCCCGCCCGGATCTGCTGCTGCTGGGCGCGCTGCTGCACGATATCGGCAAGGGGCGCACCGAGGATCACAGCGTGGTGGGCGCGGAACTCGCGGTGTCCATCGGGCGCCGGCTCGGGCTGTGGCCCTCGGACGTGCAGACCCTGTCCACGATGGTGCGCCAGCATCTGCTGCTGCCCGATACCGCCACCCGCCGCGACATCACCGATAACGACACCGTGAAAATGGTGGTCGAGGCCCTGGACGGCGACGCGCAATTGCTGGATCTGCTGCACGCGCTCGCCGAAGCCGATTCCCTGGCCACCGGGCCCGGCGTCTGGAACGACTGGAAAGCCTCGCTCATCGGAGATCTGGTGCGGCGCTGCCGGATCACCATGGCCGGTGACGAATTGCCCGAACCCGAACCGATTCCGGACGAATTACGCGAGCGGGCGGAAAACGGCGGCGTGCACGTGGAGTTGAAACCCGGGGAGGGGCGTTACAACCACGTGGTCACCATTGTCGCGCCGGACAATCCGGGCCTGCTTTCCGATGCGGCCGGTGTGCTCGCGCTGCATTCGCTGCGCGTGCTTTCCGCGGATCTGGCGAGTGTCGGGGACTCGGCCATCGATACCTTCGTGGTCGCGCCGCGCTTCGGAAATCCGCCCGATCCGGGGTTGCTGCGGCAGGAATTGATCCGGGCCATCAATGGCGATCTGGATCTGGTCTCGGTGCTGGCGCGCAAGGAACGCGAACAGGGCGGCGCTCAGCCCAGTCCGTACGCGCGGGCGCAGCCGCGGGTGCTCTGGTCCGAGACCAGCGAACCCGGCCGGGTGCTGCTGGAATTGCGCGCCGAGGACCGGATCGGTTTGCTGTCCCGGCTGGCCGCCGCGCTCGCCGAATCCGGCGCGAATGTGTGCTGGGCGAAAGTCGTCACCTTGGGCACGGCCGTCATGGACACTTTCTGCCTCGATCTCGGGGCCGCCGACACGCCGGAAAGGCGAGCCGAAATCGCGGCGGCGGTGCTCGCGGTGGTGCCTCCGCAACAACCGAAGAAAACGCCCGAATCGGACACAGAAATCGGTTAGACCACGGTTTTCTGACCGGTCGCCATGAAGCTGGATTAACTGGCAAACCATGTGTTTGCCAGTTAATCCGATCGTTGCGAGCAATTTGCTGAAATACCGGTCAAGTGATTGGCATCACACCCTAGTATTCGCGATTGGGCCTGCAACGGCCCGAAAAATAAGAGTGGTCGCGAGCATGAGGGGAGCAGTCGGTGGCAATCGAAGTCGTATCCGCGTCCATGATGACGAGCGATCTGACTCAGCACATCGCCCGCTGCGTCGGCGGCGACCGGTGGGTGGTGTCCTGGCTGCCGGGCCGCACCCTGTCGGGTCAGCAGGCGGTGACCGCCATGACCATCGCCTCGACCGTCGCGGGCGCGCCGCCGACCGATGTCGAATGGGCCGTATTGGACGGTCTCGCCCTCGAACTCGGGCTCACCGCACGCGAAGCCGTCTGGATGGTGCAGACCGAACAGCACGATCTGCGCCGGCCCGCCGCCCGGCCCGGTCCCCGCCTGGAATGAACCGCTCGGCCGCAGGTGACGGTGGTCGGCGTGCCATCGACTCGCGCGGCCCACTACCCTGGTATCTCGAGTGACGTCCCTCGAGATGTAGGAGCATCGGTGTTCGAATCCCTTTCCGACCGGTTGGCCGGTGCCCTCAAGGATCTGCGCGGGAAGGGACGCCTGTCACCGGCGGATATCGATGCCACCGCCCGTGAGATCCGGCTCGCCCTGCTCGAAGCCGACGTGGCGCTGCCCGTGGTGCGCAGTTTCATCGCCCGCGTCAAGGACCGCGCCAAGGGCGCCGAGGTCTCCCAGGCGCTGAATCCGGCGCAGCAGGTCGTCAAGATCGTCAACGACGAGCTGGTCACGATTCTCGGTGGCGAGACGCGGCGGCTGCAGTACGCCAAGAACCCGCCGACCGTCATCATGCTGGCCGGTCTGCAGGGCGCCGGTAAGACCACGCTCGCGGGCAAGCTCGCGAAATGGCTGAAGGGGCAAGGGCATACGCCGCTGCTCGTCGCATGTGACCTGCAGCGTCCCGGCGCGGTCACCCAGCTGCAGGTGGTCGGTGAGCGTGCGGGCGTGCCCGTTTTCGCCCCGCACCCCGGCACTTCCATCGGCGGCGGCGACAATCCGCTCGGCATCTCCGCGTCCGATCCGGTCGATGTGGCGCGCGCCGGTATCGAAGAGGCCAAGCAGAAGCAGTACGACGTGGTCATCGTCGACACCGCCGGCCGCTTGGGCATCGACGCCGAACTGATGGCGCAGGCCGCGGGCATCCGCGATGCCGTCAACCCCGACGAGACCCTGTTCGTCCTCGACGCCATGATCGGCCAGGACGCGGTCTCCACCGCCGAGGCGTTCCGCGACGGCGTCGGCTTCACCGGCGTCGTGCTCACCAAGCTCGACGGCGATGCCCGCGGTGGCGCGGCGCTGTCGGTGCGTGAGATCACCGGCCAGCCCATCCTTTTCGCGTCCACCGGCGAGAAGCTGGAAGACTTCGACGTCTTCCATCCCGACCGCATGGCCTCGCGCATCCTCGGCATGGGCGATCTGCTCACCCTGATCGAGCAGGCCGAGCAGGTCTACGACGCCAAGCAGGCCGAGGAAGCCGCCCGCAAGATCGGCTCCGGCGAGCTCACCCTCGAGGACTTCCTCGAGCAGATGCTGGCGATTCGCAAGATGGGTCCCATCGGCAATCTGCTCGGCATGCTGCCGGGCGCGGGCCAGATGAAGGACGTGCTGGCCCAGGTCGACGACAAGCAGCTGGACCGGGTGCAGGCCATCATCCGCGGTATGACGCCCGCCGAGCGCGATAACCCCAAGATCATCAACGCTTCCCGCCGCCTGCGCATCGCCAATGGCTCCGGCGTCAGCGTCACCGACGTCAATCAGCTTGTCGACCGCTTCTTCGAAGCCAAGAAGATGATGGGCATGATGAGCCGCCAGTTCGGCATGCCTGGCGCGCGCGCCAACAAGGGCAAGGGCAAAGGCAAGAAGGGCAAGAAGGGCGGGCGCGGGCCGACCCCGCCGAAGATGCGCGGCGGTTTCCCGGGGATGCCCGGGCTCCCCGGCGGTATGCCGGCCGGTATGCCCGATATCTCGAATCTGCCCGCGGGTCTCAACGAACTCCCGCCGGGGCTGGAAGGTTTCGACCTGTCGAAGCTGAAGTTCCCCAAGCAGTAGGCGATTCGAACCGGGGCGGTCCGTACGACGGGCCGCCCCGTTCGCTTCGGCAGCGCTCTGCCCCCGGCTGCGAGCGTGGCCCGGCACCGGCGCGGAGTGCAATCATGAACTATGGATGCCGAGCGGTCGGAAGATCACGACGGGGGACCCCGAGGCCGGTTCGCGCGCCGGATCGACGAGCTGGGGCGGCGTGAGACGGCGCTGGCGCTGCGCGAGGCCGCGGCCGACGAACGGGAAGTACGGTTCGAGCTGCGCGCGTCCGATGCCGACGCCCGCGAGGAACTGGCCGATCTGCGCGAGGCCGAGGCCGACGCGCGCGAGCGGATCGCCGACAACCGCGATATCGCCGCGAGTACCCGGGAACGGGCGGCCGATCGCCGCGAGGCCGATGCCGACGACCGCGAGCTGCAACTGAACGACCGGGAACAGCGGCTGGACCACCAGGCCCGGGTGGCCGGTGTCGTCGTTCCGACGACCGGGCAGCGCTCACAGGAAGCGATCGCCCGCGCGCGCGAGGCCCTGGTCGCCAGCGCCGCCCGCCTCGATCGCAGCGAGGCCGCGCTGGTGCGGACCGAAGCGCGGAAGCGGCGGCAGCAGAACGAGATCGACCGGGTCGGCGCGGCCACCCTGCGCCTCGTCCGCCGCAGCGAGCCGCCCGCCGCACCGGAATCCGATCCGGGCTCCTGAGCGCCGGTTCACCCGCGCGGTTTCCGCGTCGCCGCCGAGAGGTCGCCGGCGTCGCCCTGGAACCTGTTCGGGGTCAATCGGATTCGGATGGCGCCGCAGGCGCAGCGGTGGTAGATGACCGTGCCCTCCGAGGTGCGGTGGCGGGAGAGCGTCTCGAACGGTTCGTCGGCGGGCCAGCCGCAGTTCGGGCAAAGGGGTTGGGTTCCGGGCATATTCGTAGTCTTCGCCGGACGGCTAGGCTGGGTCCATCGAATAATCCCGGAGAGAATCGTTCGGAATCTCCACATGATCGATCCGCGTTTGCAGACGCTGCGGGTACTCCGCGAGTACGGGACCGTGACGGCGGCGGCCGGGGTGCTGCATCTGACGCCGTCGACGGTCTCGCAGCAATTGCGCGGGCTGGCCCAGGAACTCGATGTCGAGTTGCTGATTCCGGTCGGGCGGCGGGTGCGGCTGACCGCGGCCGCGCACGCGCTGCTCCGGCACGCGGATCTGCTGGCCGCGCAATCGGAACGGGCGCGGGCCGAGCTCGCCGGCTATCGGGCGGGGATGGCCGGGACCTTGCGGATCAGCGCCATGCCGACGGCGCTGGCCGCCCTGGTGGTGTCCGCCGCCGCGCGGCTGCGCGATGGGAATCCGCTGCTCACGGTGGAACTCGTGGAGGACGAGAGCCGTCACTGTTTCGATCTGCTGCTCGCGGGGGACAGCGATATCGGCGTGGTGCTGCCCGCGCCCGGGTCGCCGTCGCCCGATGATGTGCGGTTCGAGCAACTTCCGCTGCTGGACGAACCGCAGGATCTGCTCGTCCCGGCCGGTCATCCACTGGCGAGCCGGGCCGGTGTGACGCTCGCCGATGCGTCGCTGGAGGGGTGGATCAGCGGTCCGGAGCGGATCACCCACCACCGGGTGGTGACGGCCGCGTGCGCCGCCGCCGGATTCACGCCCCGCATAACCGGCCGGTCGGTGGATTTCATCGGCGTGGCCGCCATGGTCGCGCACGGGTTCGGAGTCAGCCTGATCTCCCGGCTGGCCTATCTCCCAGCGGATTTCGCGGTCGTGCGGGTACCGCTGCACGGGGACCACGTGCCGGTGCGCCGCCATCTGACCGTGGTGCGGCGTGGGTCGGGCGGCCATCCGGTGATCGCCGCGGGACTGCGCGCCATTCGCGAAGTGTGCCGCGAACGCGCCGATATCACCGTGCTGGGTGAATGATCCGGCCTATTCGGTGGCCGAATGGACTGTCGGGGAAGGGGTTTCGGGACGCCGCCGTCGCCTGCCCTTGGCGATGGCCTCCGGATCGAGATCGCCGGTGGACCAGGTTTCGGCGAGGGCGATGCTCATTTCGCGTCCGGCGACGACGTGATCCAGGGCGCTGGCCGCCGCGTCCTCGGACCGGCCGGAGGCGATGAGGTCGTACATGGCCTCGTGCTCGGAGCGCTGCTCGTCGGCGTCGCGGGCGGCGGTCAGGTGGAAGAGCCATTCGGTGAGGGCGTCCAGGGGGCGCATCTGCGCGGTGAGCAGCGGATTGCCGGCGAGTTCGACGATGGCGGTGTGAAACGCGGCATTGGCGGCGGCGATGCGCTGCCGATCGCCGGAAGCGGTGGCGGCGCGGGCGGTTTCCAGGCTGGTGCGCAAGAGGGGAAGGGTGTCGGCGCTGACCTTGGCGGCGGCCAGGCGGGCGGCGAGCGGTTCCAGGGCCTCGCGGACGTCGAAGAGATCGCGGACGTCGGCGGGGGTGAACGGGGCGACCAGTGCGCCCTTGCCCGGCACCAGCAGCACCAGCCGTTCGGCGGCCAGCATGCGCAGCGCCTCGCGCAGCGGAATACGGGAAACCTCCAGCTCGGCGGCCAGATCCCGCTCCACCAGACGCTGGCCGGGACGTAGCTCGACACCGACGATGCGTTGCTTGATGGTCTCGTAGGCGCGGTTGCGCAGGGATCCGGGGGCGGTCACGGGAATCCACAGTATCGGGCCGCGCCAGGGGTTTTCCGGACCGAAACATAGCCGGAACCTGTCCGCCACGGACCCGGCCGACAGTTAGCGGTATACCACTAACTGGAGGTTGGTTGTGGAGACAGCTCTCGAGCTGACCGGAGTCGGCAAGAGTTTCGGTGCGGTACGGGCACTTTCGGAGATCGAACTGACCGTGCGGCGCGGCGAAGTGCATTGCGTGCTCGGCGAGAACGGCGCCGGGAAATCCACCCTGTGCAACATCGTCTACGGCAGCGTGGGTTTCGACACCGGCGCGATGCGCCTGTTCGGTGCGTCATACCGCCCGCGCCGCCCCGCCGACGCCCTGCGCCGCGGAATCGCCATGGTGCACCAGCACTTCAGCCTGGTCCCGACCCTGACGGTCGCCGACAACCTGCTGCTCGCCGAGGGTGTACGCCTGCGCCCGGCCCGCAGCGCACTCGCCACCCGGGTAGCCGCCATCGCCGACGAATTCGGCCTCCGCATCGACCTCGACACCCCGGCCGGAAACCTCTCGGTAGGCGAGCGCCAAACCGTCGAAATCGTGAAATGCCTCCTCCGCCAACCAAAACTGATGCTCCTGGACGAACCCACCGCCGTCCTCGGCCCCACCGAAGTAAACGCCCTCCTCCACACCTGCCGCCGCATCGCCGACTCCGGCTGCGCCGTAGTCCTCGTAACCCACAAACTCGGCGAAATCGAACGCGCCGGCGACACCGCCACCGTCCTCCGCGGCGGCCGCGTAGCCGGCTCCGGTCCGCTGCGCGCCAGTGCCCCCAGGGCGGGCGGCCCGTGCGCCGAGACCGCTGAAGATGATGGCCGGGGTGCAGGCTTCTCGGGTTCACCTGTGCTTAGTCGTGACGAACTGGTCGAGCTCATGGTGGGCCGCGAGCTTGCGGACCTGGATTCGGCTCTGGTGACCGGGGATTCGGTGGCGCGGACCGCGCGCGACTTCACGGATGTTGCGCCGATCGTGCGGGTTTCCGGTTTGCGGTTTGTCCGCGGCGACGGCGTCCCCGCGCTCGACGGCATCGATCTGACGCTGCGGCCGGGGGAGATTACCGGTATCGCGGGTGTGGAAGGCAATGGGCAGAGCGAGCTTATCGCCGCTCTCAGTGGTGCGTTGCGTCCTGCCGCCGGGACTTTCCAGCTCGGCGACGCCGACCTGACGCACGCCAACCCGGCCGTCCGCACTGCGCACGGGCTCGGCGTCATCCCGGAGGACCGTCACCACGAAGGCTGCATTCCGGCCATGAGCGTCGCCGACAACCTCTGCTTGGCCCGTCTCCCTGACTTCCGCCGCCGGGGCCTGCTCGACCGTCGTGCCGTCACCTCGACCGCCGCCGCCATGATCGCCCAGCACGGCATCAAGACCTCGTCGCCGGGCGCTCTCATGAGCACCTTGTCCGGTGGCAATCAGCAAAAGGTCGTCATTGCCCGTGAATTGGCGCTGGACCCCCTGCGCTGCCTGCTCGCCGCACAGCCCACCCGTGGCCTGGACTTGGGTGCGGTGGACGTCGTTCTCACCCGCCTGCGCGAGGCCGCAGCGTCTGGTGCCGCGGTCCTCGTCGTCTCCCACGAACTCCCCGAACTCCTGACCCTCTGCGACCGGATCCTCGTCGCCTACCGCGGCCGCCTGCTCGGCCCCGTCGACCCCACCGATCCTCGTGCCCGCGAGCGCATCGCCCACCTCATGCTCGGAACCAGCTCATGAACCTCCTCGAAAACCATTCCCGCACAGGAAATTCGGAAGACGAGCGCTTGCCTGTCGGTCCGCGCCGTAACACGCTGCCGTGTCATGGGCAATCGTCCGTCGTGACCCGCCGTGGCGGAAATAGTCTCGCGACCGGGGGAGTGCGCGAGGTCGCGGTGTATGGCGGTGCGATAGCGGCTGCCGCGTTGATCGGGCTGCTGTTGGTGATCGGCGGCGGCGCGTCACCGGCCGCGGCGGCGAAAGCGTTGTGGGACGGCATGTTCGGGACGCCGTACGCGTTCGGGACCGCGTTGAACGCGACGGCCGTGCTGGCGCTCATCGCGACCGGGTTCACCATCGCGCATCGGGCCGGGCTCGTGAATGTGGGGGCGGAGGGGCAACTCGGTCTCGGGGGGATCGCGGCTACGGCGGTGGGGGTAAACATTCCCGCCGGAATGCCTGTGGGGCTCGGGGTTTCGCTGATTCTGGTGGCGGGGTTCGCGGCCGGGGCGGTGTGGGCGGGTATCGCCGCTTGGCTGCGGGTGCGGCGCGGTACCAGCGAGGTCATCACCACGTTGCTGCTGAACTTCGTCGGGTTGGGACTGGTGACGCTGGTGGTTCATGAGGCCGGGTTGCTGCGGCAGCCGGTGACCTCGATCGAGACGCTGCCGCAGTCCGAACCGCTGGCGGCGAGTGCGCGGCTGCCGCTGCTGGGTATGACCGGATCACCCGCCACCATCGCGATCGGGGTGGCGCTGGTCGCCGTGGTCGTCACCGCGATCGTCTTGCGGCGCACCGTGATCGGCGTCCGGCTGCGTGCGGTCGGGCTGTCCGAAGCGGCCGCGGCGCGGCTCGGCGTGCGTGTGGATCGCCTGCGCTTCGGCGCGCTCGCCGTGGCGGGCGGGCTGGCCGGGGTCGCGGGTGCGGGCCTGGTCGCTACCGCGCCCTACATCCTGACCGAGGGCTTCACTTCCGGTTACGGATTCGCCGGGCTGGTGGTCGGCCTGCTGGCGCGCGGCTCGCTCACGGCGGTCGCCGGTATCGCGCTGGCCTTCGGGCTGCTGGCCTCGGCGGGCATCAATCTGCAACTGGCGGCGGCGGTTCCGGCGTCGTCGGTGCAGGTGGTGCAGAGCGTGCTGATCATTCTCGTCGCCGGCGCGGCGATCCTGCGGAAGGGAGCCCGGCGATGAGCGCGGCGAGCGAATTGGTCGACGGCGGTGTGCGGCTGGCGATTCCACTGCTGCTGGCTTCGGCGGGCGAGCTGGTGAGCGAACGCGCCGGGGTGCTGAACCTCAGCGTCGAAGCCATGATGCTGACCGGCGCTCTCGCCGGCGCGGTGGGGGCGCGGGAGAGCGGTTCCCCGCTCGCGGGCGTGGTGTGCGCGGTGGTGGCGGGCCTGCTGGTCGCGCTGCTGCAAGCCGTCCTGAGCGTGACCCTGCGCGCCGATCAGATCGTGACCGGCATCGCCGCGAACGCCCTCGCGCTCGGCGCGACGACCTATGCGGCACGCCTGTACTTCACCGACGGCCGCACCGTCCCCGGCTTCGACCGCATCGAAATCCCACTGCTGCACCGGATCCCGATCATCGGCCGCGCGTTCTTCGATCTCACCGCACTCGGCTACCTGGGCATCGCGGCGGCCGCCTTGCTCGCCTTCCTCTTCTCCCACCGCAGCGGCCTCGGCATCGCCGTCACCGCGATCGGCGAGGACGCCGCGACAGCCGACCGATCCGGCTTGCCGGTCAACGCTTTCCGCTACACCGCCATCCTGATCACCGGCGTCACCAGCGGCCTGGCCGGCGCCCACCTGGCCCTCGCCGACGTGCACGCCTTCACCGACAACCTCACCGCCGGAGCCGGATACCTCGCCGTGGTCGCCGTCATCGCCGGTCGCTGGCGCGCCTGGCTCACCATGCTGGCCTGCCTGTTCTTCGGCCTGGCCCAAGCCCTGCAATTCGCCGCCCCCGCCCTGGGCCTGCACCTGCCCACCGCCGTCCTGGTCATGTCCCCCTACCTGCTGGCAGTCCTCGCGGTCAGCGGCCTGGTCGGCGCGAGCCGCGCCCCCACCGCCCTCACCCGCCCGTTCCAGCGCGAAGCCAGAACCTGATGCGACTGAGCGCCTTCCACATCACGCAGCGCTGATTCCTCCGGCGCGCCGAGCGTCGTCCCTCCCGATCCGATCCGAAAGGCCGGTGTCCGTTGACCCTCATCCTGACCCGCTCCGATGTGCTGAGCATGATCACGCTGCCGGAGGTGACCGCCGCGGTGCGCACCGCGCACGCCGACCTGGCGCGGGGCGCCGCGGTCGCGCCGACACCGCCGGTCATGCGGCTGCCGGGATCGGATTCGGCGTTCCTGGCGATGGCGGCGGCATCGGGCCCGGCCGGGCTGGCGGCGGTGAAGCTGCTGGCGGATGTGCCGGGGAACCGGGAGCGCGGTCTGCCGGTGCAGCGTTCGGCGATCCTGACCGTCGCGACCGCGGACGGGTCGTGCGAGGCAGTGCTGGACGGCGGCGCGGTGACCCGGTTCCGGACTGCCGCCGCGACGGCGGTGGCGACGGCGGCACTGGCGCGGCCGGAGAGCCGGGTCTTGGGATTGATCGGCGCGGGCGCACTGGCCCGGGCGCACGTGGAGGCGTTGCGGCCGGTGCTGCCGTTCGAGCGGATCGTGGTCTGGAGCCGTACCGACGCCACCGCCAAGGGATTCGCCGCCGACATCGACGCCGAGATCGCTTCCACCCCTGAGGAAGTCGTGCGCACCGCCGACGTACTGTGCACCCTCACCCCGTCCCGCGATCCGGTGGTGCGCGGCGACTGGTTCCGTCCGGGCCTGCACGTGAACGCCGTCGGCGCCCCGCCCCGCCCCGACCATCGCGAGATCGACAGCGAGGGTATGCGCCGCGCCCGCGTGATCGTGGACAGCCGCCTGTCCACCCTGCACGAATCCGGCGATGCGCTGATCCCCTTGCGCGAGGGCGTCTTCGGCCTCGACCACGTCAGCGACGAACTCGGTGAGGTGCTGATCGGCGCGAAATCCGGTCGCACGGAACCCGATCAGATCACCCTCTACAACTCCCTCGGCATCGGCCTGCAGGATCTGGCCGCCGCCCGCCTGCTGATCGATACCGCGCGCCGCCGCGGCATCGGCACCGAAATCGACCTCGCCGCTTGACCTTTCGCCCCACCCCGTTGAAGGAAAGAAAATGAAGAAGATCGCCCTCGCCCTGCTGACCCTGGCGGTCGGCGCCACCGCCGCCTGTAGCGCCGGAAACGACGACGCCGGAACGAAATTGAAGGTCGGCGTGCTCTTCCCGGGCTCGCTGTCGGACGACGGATTCATGCAGTCCGGGTACGAGGGCTACCAGCGCATCGAGAAATCGCTCGCCGACAAGGTGGCGCTGACCAAGGTCGAACAGGTGGCGGCCGCCGACTACCAGCAGGTGCTGACCCGCCTGGCCTCCACCTCGACCCTGGTGGTGTCCTTCGGCGGTCAGACCGATTCCGCCGTCAAACAGGTCGCGCAGGCCTTCCCGAACGTGAAGTTCGTGGAGGTCGGCGGCCCGGCCGACGCGGTCCCGCCCGCCAATCTCGCCTACTACGACCCGGTCCAGGCCGACGGCGGCTTCCTGGCGGGCGCGTACGCGGCGCTCACCTCCAAGTCCGGCAAGATCGGCTTCGTGGGCGGTATGGAACTGCCCGCCATCGTCAAGACCGCGCGGGCGTTCGAGCAGGGCGCCAAGCACATTCGCGCCGACATCTCCGTGCTCGCGCCCGTCTATGTCGGCGATTTCAACGATGTCGCCAAGGCCAAGCAGGCCGCGCAGGCCGATGTCGGTGCGGGCGCGGACGTCTTCGGTCAGCAGCTCAATCTGGGCCGGCAGGGGCTGGCGCAGGCCGCGAAGGAGGGCGGGGCGGCGCTGGTCGGCGGCCCGCTGGTGAAGGCGTGCGGCTCCGAGGCCGGATTCACCGGATACGTCAAGAGCGATACCGGCGCGGAACTCGAGTACGCCGTGAACGCGGTGCTGGACAACACCTTCAAGGCCGAGCAGGTGCGTTTCGGCATCGCCTCCAGCACCGGCGCCACCGATATCGTGCTCTGCGGCGCGGACGCGCAGGTCACCGCCGCGATGGCCAAGGTGAAGCAGGATCTGGCCGCCGGGACTATCAAGATCAGCTGATCGCGTCGGGTCGGTGCGAGCGCCCGGCTCGCACCGATTCCGCACCCGCATGGCTGATCTTGTGGCGGGCGGCGCAGTAGCTTTGTAGGGAACGAGGCGACGGCGTACGTGGCGAGGAGGCCGGTCATGCGTCTGCATTTCCGCGGGGTGGTGCTGCCCGGGGACGAGGTGCGGGATCTGTGGGTGCGCGACGGGGTGATCTCCTTCGAACCCGTCGCGAATGCGGAGACCGTGCACGCCTCGGGATGGATCGTGCCGGGATTGGTGGACGCGCACTGCCACGTCGGCATCAAATACGGTGGGGGACACGAGGATCGGGACGGCGCGGTCGCCCAGGCCGAGACGGAGCGAGACGCGGGCGCACTGCTGCTGCGTGACGCCGGATCGCCCATCGACACGCGGTTCATCGACGAGCGCGACGAGCTGCCGGAGATCATTCGCGCGGGCCGGCACATCGCGCGGCCGCGCCGCTACATCCGGGAACTCGGCATCGAACTCGACGATGAACGCGATCTGCCGGAGATCGTGGCGGAGCAGGCGCGGCGCGGCGACGGCTGGGTCAAGATCGTCGGCGATTGGATCGACCGGTCGGCCGGCGACCTGGCCCCGCTGTGGTCCGACGCCGTGCTGAAGGAAGCCATCGACGCGGCGCATCGCGAAGGCGCCCGGGTGACCGCCCACGTCTTCGGCGAGGACGCCCTCTACGGCCTGCTCGGCGCGGGCATCGACTGCATCGAGCACGGGACCGGGCTCACCGACGACACCATCGAACTGATGGCCCGCACCGGCGCCGCCCTGGTGCCGACCCTGATCAATATCGACACCTTCCCCGGAATCGCCGACGGCGCAGGCAAATTCCCTGTCTACGCCGCCCATATGCGCGACCTGCACCGCCGCTCCCGCGAGACCGTGGCCAAGGCGCACGCCGCCGGAATCCCCATCTACACCGGCACCGACGCCGGCGGCTCCATCCCGCACGGCCGCATCGCCGACGAGATCGCCGCCCTGGCCGGAGCCGGCCTGTCGGCCCACGATGCCCTCGGCGCCTCGGCCTGGAATGCCCGCTCCTGGCTCGGCCGCCCCGGCATCGAACCCGGCGCCCGCGCGGATTTCGTGGTCTACCAGCAGGATCCACGCCTGGACCTGGCCACCCTCGCCGCCCCCGCCTGGGTGGTGCTGCGCGGCCGCGTCTACGACCGCCGGGATCCGGTGACCGGCCACCGATGAATCGGGAGCCCGCGGGCAGTCCCTTCAGGAGAGGCCGAAATCTCTTCTGAAAGGGGCGACCATGCGAGACCTCGTAGTCACCCAGAACATCACCCTCGACGGCGTGGTCGACGCGAGCGCGGGCTGGTTCGTCGTCGGTGACGGCGACGACGCCGACTATTCGGATGTGCTGGCGGAATTGCTCGAGCACACCGAGCGCTGCGACGCCGTGCTGTACGGCCGCGTCACCTTCGAGCAGATGCGCGGCTATTGGCCTGTGCAGACCGACGACCGGACCGGTATCACCGCGGAATTGAATCGGATGAAGAAGTACGCGGTGTCGCGCACCATGGACGATCCGGCGTGGGAGAACTCGCAGGTGCTGCGGAACCTGGACGAGGTGGCCGCGCTGAAGCAGCTGCCGGGGCGGGACATCGTGACCACGGGCAGCATCCAGCTGGTCCACGAGCTCATCGCCGCCGGTCTGGTCGACGAATATCGCCTGTTCGTCTACCCGGTCGTGCTCGGCTCCGGCGCGCGCCTGTTCGAGGAGGGCAGCAAGGTCCCGCCGCTGCGTCAGGTCGAGGCCAAGGCGTTCCGTTCGGGCGTGGTGCTGCTGCGCTATCGCATCGACTAGACCGGTCTGGCGATTTCACCGCGCGAACTGAGTGAATCGGTCATGCTTCACATGTTTGTTTTCGTTGACCTGATGAGGAGACCGTTGTGGGTTCCGTCGAGACGTTGCTCGTGTCCGTGCTGGCCGGGCTGATCGTGAAGTTCCTGACTTCCGGCAGCGGGCACTGAGCCACGGCTGACCCGGCCCACCGGATATGGTCCACACATCCGGTGGGCCGTTCCATGTCATGGGCCGATTTCCGGCCCCGGGCACCCGTCTGGCAAAATGAACGACCGTCCTCGTCGAGGACAGTGTCAGCCCGTCTCCGGTTACGTACCGCGCGGCGGTCACAGCACTTGACGCAAAACCGGGCCCACCTGGTGTGGGTCGCTGAATTGCGACGTGACCAACCTTCGAAAGGAAGCAGTCTCATGGCTGTTCGTATCAAGCTGACCCGCATGGGCAAGATCCGCAACCCGCAGTACCGCGTCGTCGTCGCCGACGCCCGTACCCGTCGTGACGGCCGCGCGATCGAGTCCATCGGCAAGTACCACCCGAAGGAAGAGCCCTCCCTCATCGAGATCGACTCGGAGCGCGCCCAGTACTGGCTGTCCGTCGGCGCCCAGCCGACCGAGCCGGTGCAGCGTCTGCTGGAGATCACCGGTGACTGGCAGAAGTTCAAGGGTCTGCCGGGCGCCGAGGGCACCCTGAAGGTCAAGGCTCCGAAGCCGTCCAAGCTGGACCTCTTCAACGCCGCGCTGGCCGCCGCCGACAACGAGCCCGTTGCCGAGGCCGTCACCCCGAAGAAGAAGGCCGCCAAGAAGGACGAGGCCGCCGAGGCCGAGGCCACCACCGAAGCCGCCGAGTAATGACCGCCGTGGTTGCCGATGCCGTCGAGCACCTGGTGCGCGGCATCGTCGCCAATCCCGACGACGTCCACGTCGAGCTGATCACCAGCCGTCGTGGCCGGACCGTCGAGGTGCACGTGCACCCGGACGATCTGGGCAAGGTGATCGGGCGCGGCGGTCGTACCGCGACCGCACTGCGCACCCTGGTCGCCGGGATCGGCGGTAAGGGCATTCGCGTCGACGTGGTCGACACGGATCAGTAGATGGAACTGGTCGTCGGGCGGGTCGCCAAATCGCACGGGGTGCGTGGCGAACTCGTCGTAGAAGTCCGCACCGACGAGCCGGAACTGCGTTTCGCGCCCGGCAGCAGCCTTACGGGGCGGCTGCCGAAGGCGAAGCAGACGCAGCAGTACGTAGTGGAGTCGGCCCGGGAGCACTCGGGCCGGCTCCTGCTGCGTCTGGACGGCATCGGGGACCGGACCGCCGCGGATGCGTTGCGCGGCTTGCTCTTTCTCGTCGACACGAAGGATCTGCCGCCCTCGGAGGATCCCGACGAATACTACGATCACGAGCTCGAGGGCCTGACCGTCCAGCTCGGTGACGGCACGGTCGTCGGCACGGTGCGGGAAGTCCTGCATTCCGCTGCGGGAGAACTGCTCTCGATCAAGGCGTCCGAGGCGTTCCCGCCCGCCGGCCGGGAGATCCTGGTGCCCTTCGTGAATGCGATCGTGCCCACGGTGTCGGTCGCCGACGGACTGATCGTCATCGATCCGCCCGAAGGTCTGCTGGACCCGGAGTGAGCGCGATGCGGATCGACGTCGTCACCATTTTCCCCGAATACCTGGAGCCGATGCGAACGGCCTTGCTGGGCAAGGCCATCGACAAGGGGATTCTCGAAGTCGGGGTGCACGATCTGCGCCGCTGGACGCACGACGTGCACAAGGCCGTGGACGATTCGCCCTACGGCGGCGGTCCGGGCATGGTCATGAAACCCGTCGTCTGGGGCGATGCCCTGGACGAGGTGCTGCCCGATGACGCGCTCCTGGTCGTGCCCACTCCGGCGGGTGTGCCCTTCACCCAGCGCACCGCCGAAAGATGGTCCGCAGAAAAGCATCTCGTCTTCGCGTGCGGTCGCTACGAGGGCATCGATCAGCGCGTGTTCGACGATGCCGCCCGCCGCGTGCGCGTCGAGGAGGTCAGCATCGGCGACTACGTGCTGATCGGCGGCGAGGCGGCGGTGCTCGTCATGACCGAGGCCGTGGTGCGCTTGATACCCGGCGTCCTGGGCAATCAGCAATCGCACGAACAGGATTCGTTCTCCGACGGTCTCCTGGAGGGCCCCTCCTACACCCGCCCGGTGTCCTGGCGCGGCCTGGAAGTCCCCGAAGTGCTTCTTTCGGGCAATCACGCCAAGATCGACGCTTGGCGCCGTGAGCAGTCCATTCAGCGCACGAGAGAACGCCGCCCCGAACTACTTCCCCCCGAGTAATCCTCCCGCTATCGTTCTCGCTCAGCCGCACCCGCGGTCTGCTCGAGTTCGATTCGGACGAGGAAAGGCAGGCGTGGAAGTGTTTCGGAAGTTCTTTGTCGCATTCGCCGTAAGTGTCGCGATCGTCGGTTCCGGTGAGGCTGTCGCGCAAGCGTTCACACCGCAGGACGAACTTCGCTTCCTGCTCATGGACGACCTGCACCAGAGCGACCAGTTCAAGTCCTATTCGGTCTCCCTCGGCCATAAGACCTGCGCCGATATCGACCGTAATGGCCCGGCGCGCAAGGCATCCCTGATCGCGTTCGATCGCCGCAATCCGGGCACAAATGTGGGCGTGAACGGCATGACCGCCACCGAGATCGACATCCTCGCCTACTGCCCGCAACACCTCGCCTCGTAATGCGCGGTGCGCCTATGTGTCGAGCCGTCGGGGCACGCCGGTAGTGTCTGCGGGCGTGACGACAGCCTCCGAAACCGTCAGCGCAGAAACCACCGGTGCCGAAAGCACCGTCCGCCTCGCCAGCGTCGGCCGGCGTATCGCCGACGAACTGGGGGTGGGGGAGAACCAGGTGCGTGCCGCCGTCGAACTCCTGGACGCCGGTTCGACCGTGCCGTTCATCGCCCGCTACCGCAAGGAAGTGACCGGCGGCCTCGACGACGCTCAGCTACGCACCCTCGACGAGCGCCTGCACTATCTGCGGGAGATGGACGAGCGGCGGGCATCGATCATCGAATCGATTCGCGGCCAGGGCAAGCTGGATCCCGAACTGCACGCGCAGATCATGCTCGCCGACACGAAAGCCCGCCTGGAAGACATCTACCTGCCGTACAAGCCGAAGCGGCGCACGAAGGCGCAGATCGCGCGCGAGGCCGGGCACGAGCCGGTGGCCGACGCACTGCTCGGCGACCCGAACACCGATCCGGCGCAGTACGACGCCGAACAGCTGGACGGCGCCCGGGCGATCCTGGTCGAGCGGTTCGCCGAGGATGCCGATCTCGTCGGTGAACTGCGCGAGCTGATGTGGAATCGCGGGCAGATCACCTCCACGGTGCGCGCGGGCAAGGAAGAGGCGGGCGCGAAGTTCGCCGACTACTTCGAGTTCTCCGAGCCGTTCACGAAGCTGCCGTCCCATCGCATTCTCGCGCTGCTGCGCGGCGAGAAGGAAGAGGTGCTGACCCTGCACCTCGAAGCCGACACCGAGGAGCCGGAGGAGGGCGAGCGGACCGTCTACGAGGGCCGTATCGCGCACAAGTTCGGCATCGCCGCCCAGGGCCGCCCCGCCGACACCTGGCTGCTCGATACCGTCCGCTGGGCCTGGCGCACGAAGCTCCAGGTCAGCCTCGGCATCGACACCCGCATGCGGCTGCGCCAGTCCGCCGAACGCGATGCCGTGGACGTGTTCGCCGCGAACCTGCGCGACCTGCTGCTCGCCGCGCCCGCCGGCACCCGCACGACGATGGGCCTGGACCCCGGCTACCGCACCGGCGTGAAGGTCGCAGTCGTCGATTCCACCGGTAAGGCCGTCGCCACCGAGGTGATCTACCCGCACAAGCCGCAGGGGCAGACCGAGAAGTCCCTGGCCGTGCTCGGTGCGCTCGTGGCGCGGTTCAATGTCGAGCTCATCGCCATCGGTAACGGCACCGCTTCTCGCGAGACCGACGCCCTTGCCGCCGAACTGATCTCCCGCATTCCGGACAAGAAGCCGACGAAGATCGTGGTCTCGGAAGCGGGCGCGTCGGTGTACTCCGCCTCGGCCTACGCCTCCGCCGAACTCCCGGATATGGACGTCTCCCTCCGCGGCGCGGTCTCCATCGCCCGCCGTCTCCAGGATCCCCTGGCGGAACTGGTGAAGATCGACCCGAAGTCCATCGGCGTCGGCCAGTACCAGCACGACATCTCCGAAACCCTGCTCGCCCGCTCGCTCGGCGCGGTCGTCGAAGACGCCGTGAACGCGGTCGGCGTGGACGTGAACACCGCTTCGGTACCGCTACTGTCCCGGGTCTCCGGCGTCTCGAACTCGATCGCGGAGAGCATCGTCGCGCATCGCGACGCGAACGGCCCCTTCCGCAGCCGCACCGGCCTGAAGGACGTACCCCGTCTGGGCCCGAAGGCTTTCGAGCAGTGCGCCGGCTTCCTCCGGATCCGCGAGGGCGACGATCCCCTGGACAGCTCGGCCGTGCACCCCGAGGCCTACCCGGTCGTCCGCCGGATCCTCGACGCCTCCGGCCGCGGCGTCGCCGAGCTGATCGGAAATACGACCGCCCTCCGCGCCCTGAAGCCGGCCGATTTCACCGACGAGAAGTTCGGCGTCCCGACGGTGACGGATATCATCTCCGAGCTCGAGAAGCCCGGCCGTGACCCGCGCCCCGAATTCAAGACCGCCGAATTCGCCGCCGGCATCGAGAAGGTCGCCGACCTGCAGCCCGGCATGGTCCTCGAAGGCGTAGTCACGAACGTCGCCGCCTTCGGCGCCTTCGTCGACATCGGCGTCCACCAGGACGGCCTCGTCCACGTCTCGGCGATGTCGCACAACTTCGTGAAGGATCCGCGCGAAGTCGTGAAATCCGGCGACGTGGTGAAGGTGAAGGTTCTCGAGGTGGACGTCCAGCGCCAGCGGATCGGCCTGTCCCTCCGCCTCGACGACGAGCCCGGAAGCGCCAAACCCGAACGCGGTCAGGGCGGTTCACGCGGCGGCCAGCAGCGCGGCGGCGCGCCTCGCCAGGGCCAGGGCGGCGGCCAGCAGCGCGCCCAGGGCGGCGGACGCCAGGGCGGCCAAGGCGGCCAGGGCAATCGCCAGCAGGACCGCCGAAACCAGTCGGCCCCCAGCGGTTCCATGGCGGACGCCCTCCGCCGCGCCGGCTTCGGCAAGTAACTCACACCGCGATTCGCCAACGGGCGGGCTCAGGTACCCCTGAAGCCCGCCCGTCCCGCTATCCCCCACCCCCAACTTGACCTTGGTACCTCACCGTGGATTTCGTCCCATTTCCCCACGCCCAAGTACCAAGGTCATCCCCTTCCAAGATCAACGGCACATGACCGCGGCGACACACCGAGGAACCCCCGCACTGATGTGCCACTGACCCCCGGGTCTGTTCCAACCCAAGGCATCTCGCCACCGAAAGCCCGAATCGAAGTCCGAAAAGGCGACAACGGCCGGAACGACGCCGGAAGGCGACGTGACGGCTCCCATCAGGGGGACCACAGCCGGGAACGGCAGGCGAAGCAACCCCACTATCCAGTTGCCGCTCTACGGCCCCGGCTAGGTGACTCTCGAAAGCCTCCACAGCGAAGTGATCTCACCACTACGAGCGGCGAACAACGGATCGTCCACGTCCTGAGCCCGAGCATGCCGCGGCCGGGTATCGAGCCGATCGACAACCCGAAGCCCAGCAGTATCGAAGGCCGACAACAATTCTCGGCGAGTTCGCAAGCCGATACGTTCGGCCAGATCGGAGAGGATCAGCCAGCCTTCGCCATCAACGGTGAGATGCTTGCCGAGCCGATCGAGGAAGGCGCGCAGCATCCGACTGCCCGGGTCGTAGATCGCGAAATCCAAGGGCGTGCGCGGCTTTCCCGGTATCCAGGGCGGATTGCAGACCACGAGCGATGCGCGCCCCGGCGGGTAGAGGTCGGTGCGCATCAGCTCGACCTGTTCGCCGTATCCGAGCCGATCCAGATTGTCGCGAGCACATCCCAGCGCCCGCGTACTCGTATCGGTCGCCACGATCGACCGGACACCCCGCCGCGCCAGCACCGCCGCGAGAACCCCGGTGCCGGTTCCGATATCGAACGCCAGCTCCCGCGACGGCAGCGGGGCGCGCGCGACCAGATCCACGTATTCGCCCCGTCCGGGAGCGAAGACTCCGTAGTGCGGATGGATCCGCGCATCCAGCGCCGGGACGTACACGCCCCGCCGCCGCCATTCGGAAGCACTTGCCACACCCCGTAGTTCGGAAAGCGATACCAGCGCCGATTCCATACCCGGGCCGTATGCCTGGTGGCACGCCGCCGAGAAATCGGGCGCGCGTCGTAGGACGAGCCGATGGCCAGGATCGAGTTCCACCAGCAACATTCCGAGGATGAGCGCCCGCCGGGTCCGCGCGTTCCGATACTTCCGATAGGCGAGCGCCATCGCCGCGCTGGAACTGGCCGCCACTGAGCCGACATCGTCCGCCTCTGCGGGCGTTGCCGTTCGCGCCTCGGAGTCGGCGGCGAAAGTCACTCCGCCGCGCAGGTACGTCGGTGGCTGCGGGCCGGAATCACGGGTGTCGTTCGGTTGAATGTGCTGTGCGGCATGACGATCTGTCGCGTCGCCGGGGAGGACCGGACCGCGCGCGTGACGCCGATCGTCGGCATTCCGGTCCAGTCTGGCGCGTAAGGCGTTCAGTAATTGGATCGCCTGGTGGAAATCGCCGCGCCACAGCATCGCGGTGCCGTTTTGCGCGAGGCGCAGCGCCGCGTCCGCGCTGAGCCGATCGTCCACGACCACGATGCGGGCGGGCGGCGGCGAACCGTTCTCCGAACGCCAGCGTGCATGACGCTGCCGCCCGTTCTCGATCCACCGGATCATGTCGGGGTTGTTCAAGGGAAGCTCGTTCCTCGAAGGTCCGGGAACGTGCGGATCGGCCATGGGTGCGCGGTGACAGCGCGCGAAATTCTGCCGGAATCGCGGCATTACCGGCCGATGCCGGGCACGACAGGACTGCGGTTCGGATACGGCCGCGGGGGGAGCGGCCGGAACTACGTCAGTCCTGTTGTCAGAGAACGACTGCTGCGTGCGCCGGTGTTGTCACGTGACCGACGGTAGCGGCCGTCCGGTCCGTACCGCAATGTCACGGCTCCGACACCCGGGCGCACAATGGCGCTGGGTGCGGGTTCAACCGGTGTTGGCCGCACGCCGGTAGCGTGGCGGGGACGGTTGATCGCGGAGCTGATCGGGAGATGGCAAGCGCATGGAACTTCGCCGGTGGTGGCACGACGCGATCATCGAGAACGGTCGCTTGCCGCTGGCGTGCCTGCTCCTGGGGTTCATCGTCGGATTCCTGCTGATCCGAATCAGCGTGCGGCTCATTCGCAAACAGGTGCGCTGGTGGCCCGGCAATCTCCGCGCCGGGGACGTGCACATTCACCACATGGTGTTCGGCGTGATCCTGGTGCTCAGTTCCGGCGTCGGCCTGATCACCCTGTATCAGAGCAGCGTGGGTGTGATCAGCGCACTGGCCGCGTCGTTCGGTCTGGGCGCGGCTCTCGTGCTCGACGAATTCGCGCTCATCTACTACCTGCGCGACGTGTATTGGGAGGAGCAGGGCCGGACTTCGGTGGACGCGGTATTCGTCGCCATCGCCGTAACCGGGCTTTTGCTGCTCGGTTTCCATCCGCTCTGGCTGTTGGATATCAACGACTTCCGCAGTGACCCGAACGCCTACGAACGCGCGGTCGTGGTGATCTTCGCCTTCGTGAACCTGGTGCTGGCGGCGATCGTCATCGCCAAGGGGAAGATCTGGACCGGCCTGTTCGGCATGTTCTTCCTGCCGCTGCTGGTGGTCGGCGCGCTGCGCCTGTCCCGCCCCGGCGCACCCTGGGCACGCTGGCGCTACGGCACCCGGCGCGGGCTCATGCGCCGGGCGATCGTGCGCGAACGCCGCTACCGCCGCCCGGTGATCCGGGCCAAGATCTTCGTCCAGGACCTGCTCGCTGGAAAGCCGGACGTGGTGCATGTCCGCCGCGCCGCCGAAGAGGAATTGGTGCGCACCGTGGTGCCCGCCCCGCCCGCGCCACTCCCGACACCCGGATCTGTAGCTGATCGGTTGCTGACTCATGGCCGGAGTGACAAGGTAGGTCCATGAGCTATGTCGTCGGCGATTATCTGCTCGATCGGCTCCACGAACTCGGCGTCACCGAAATATTCGGGGTGCCAGGCGATTTCAATCTGCAATTCCTCGACCATATCGTCGCGCACCCGAATATCGAATGGGTCGGCAGCGCGAACGAATTGAACGCCGGCTACGCGGCCGACGGCTATGCGCGCTTGCGCGGCATCGGCGCGGTCGTCACCACCTACGGCGTCGGCGAACTCAGTGCGGTGAACGCCATCGCCGGGAGTTACGCCGAGCATGTGCCGGTGGTGCACATCGTCGGCGTCCCGGCGAAAGACATCCAGGCCAATCATCGCGTCATTCATCACACGCTCGGCGACGGCGATTTCCATCACTTCCGCCGGATCGCCGCCGAGGTCACCTGCGCGCAGGCTGATCTCGGCGCGGCCGACGCCTGCCAGGAGATCGACCGCGTGCTGAATTCGGTTCGGGTGCATCGGCGTCCGGGCTATCTCATGCTCGCCACCGACACCGCGCGCCTGGAAGTCGACCCACCCGCCGCTCCGCTGGCCCCGCCCGCCGACTTCAGCAGCGCAGGGGCTCGCGTGGCCTTCGCGCAGGCCGCGCGGGAATTCCTGGCCGGGCGGCAGGTGGCGGTGCTCGCCGACGTCTTCGTGAACCGGGTCGGCGCGACCGACGAACTGCGCGCCCTCATCGCCGCCCGTGCCCTCCCGCACGCCACGCTGGCCTGGGGTAAGACGGTCGTGGACGAATCGGCCCCGAACTTCGTCGGCGTCTACACCGGCGCGGCTTCACCGGAGAGCGTGCGCGCCGCCGTCGAGGATTCCGAGCGGCTGGTGACGGTCGGTGTGCAGTACACGGACAGCATCACGGCCGGATTCAGCCATCGCATCGATGCGCGGCGGACCATCGACATCGGTCCCGAACGCACGGTCATCGGCGGCGTCGACGCCTTCGCGCCGCTCTCGCTCACCGCCGCGCTGGAAATCCTCACCGCCCTCGCGGGCGAGTTCGCCGACCCCGCACAGGTCGTGCACGAGGATGCCGAAGCGCGTCCCCTGACCACGCCGCCGGACACCCCGCTCAGCCAGGCCGCGCTCTGGCCCGCGGTCGCCGCCGCCCTCGGCAGCAACAATCTCGTTGTCGCCGACCAGGGTTCAGCTTTCTTCGGCCTGGCCACCCTGCGCATGCCCGCCGGCATCACCTTCCTGGGCCAGCCGCTGTGGGGTTCCATCGGTTACGCCCTGCCCGCCGCGCTCGGCGCGGGCCTGGCCTGCCCGGACCGCCGCACGGTGCTGGTCATCGGCGACGGCGCGGCCCAGCTCACCATTCAAGAACTCGGCACCTGGATTCAGCGGCGGCTGACCGGCGTCATCATCCTGGTCGACAACAGCGGCTACGCCATCGAGCGGGCGATCCACGGACCGGAAGCGCAGTACAACGACATCGCCCCCTGGCGCTGGATCTTCCTCCCGCATGCTTTCGGCGGCGACGACAAAACCGTCCTGACCCTGCGCGCGACGACCGTGGGCGAACTGCAAGACTGCCTGAAGGCCGCCACCGCCGAGCAGAACCGCCTGGTCTTCCTCCAAGTGGTGACCGGCAAAACCGACTACCCGCCCCTGGTCTCCGATATAGCCGCTGCCCTGACCCGCGCGAACACCCGGTCGTAGCCAGGGGTTCGGTGGCAGCGCCGCCGCAAGCTGCCCCGGGGGTTCGGGGGGTGGAACCCCCTGAGAGTCCCGAGAGTCGGGCTATGGCACAATACTCGGGTTGCCCTGGGTGAACCATGCCCGGGCACCGCCCAATATCCGGAGCACGAACCGGTCGAGCGCCTCACGGCCAGCCGCCAGGTTCCTCTGTTCGCGCGAAAACACATAAGGACGGAAATGAACACCCTCGACTTCGTCGATGAAAAGTCGCTGCGCAGCGACGTCCCGGACTTCCGCCCGGGTGACACCGTGAACGTTCACGTGAAGGTTATCGAAGGCAACAAGGAGCGCGTCCAGGTCTTCAAGGGCGTCGTCATCCGTCGCCAGAACGGCGGCATCCGCGAGACCTTCACCGTGCGCAAGGTGTCGTTCGGTGTCGGCGTGGAGCGCACCTTCCCGGTGCACAGCCCCAACCTCGACAAGATCGAGGTCGTGACCCGTGGTGACGTGCGTCGCGCCAAGCTGTACTACCTGCGCGATCTGCGCGGCAAGGCCGCCAAGATCAAGGAAAAGCGCTGAGCTAGCCCAGCATCCAGGATCGCCGAGTAGCCCGGCACCGCATGATTGTTCGCGGTGCCGGGCTACTCTGTTCCGGTGGCAGACGAGAGCGAGGCGGTGGCGGTGTCGGGATCCGACGACGACGGACGTGCACCGGCCCCCAAGCCGAAGAAGAAGCAGCGTCCGTTCTGGCAGGAACTGCCCATGCTGGTCGGTTTCGCGGCGATCATCGTGGCGCTGCTGGTGACATTCATCGGCCGGCCGTACGTGATTCCCTCGCAATCGATGGAACCGACCCTGCACGGCTGTGCGGGCTGCACCGGCGACCGCATCTACGTGCAGAAGCTGAGTTACTACTTCGGTGATCCGAAGCCCGGCGACGTGGTGGTGTTCGTCGGCCCGACCGACGACTGGAACAAGCACTACAAGTCGATCCGTTCCTCGAACACCCTGGTGCGCGGCCTGCAGAACGGCCTGTCCTTCTTCGGCCTGGTGCCGCCGGACGAGAACGACCTCGTCAAGCGCGTCATCGCCACCGGCGGGCAGAAGGTCGAATGCTGTGACGCCCAGGGCCGAATCCTGGTGGACGGCAAGCCACTCGACGAGCCGTACGTGGTGCACAACAATCCGTTCGATCCCGCGCGGCCGGATGTGCCGTTCAATGCGGGCGGGCGCGCGTTCGGGCCGGTCACGGTGCCGGACGGCAATCTGTGGGTGATGGGTGACAATCGCGCCGAATCGGCCGACTCCCGCTACCACATGAAAGACGAACTGCAGGGCACGGTTCCGGTGGACGATGTCCGCGGCAAGGCCGTCTTCAAGATCTGGCCGCCGGGGCGGATCGGTCCGGTGCGGTCTCAGGACCCGCAGACGAACTGAGTTCCTACGGGATAATCGACCGGTGGGGAAGATGGCGAAGAGCACCCCGAAACAGCGGGGCGGCAAGAAGATCGAGCCGATTCAGCGCGGTGACTGGCCTCCGCGCGTCGTCATGCGGCGCGCGAGCGGGCTACGGACGCTCGAGGCCGCGCTGATCCGCAGCGGCCTGGGGCCGGTGGCGGGCGTGGACGAGGCCGGTCGCGGTCCGTCGGCCGGGCCGCTGGTGGTCGCCGCCTGTTTGCTGGCGCCCAAGGCGTACACCTCGCTGGCCGGTCTCGACGATTCCAAGAAGCTCACCGAATCGACCCGCGAAGAACTGTTCCCGGTCATCAAACGGCTGGCCCTGGCCTGGTCGGTGATCGTCGTCCCGGCCTGGGAGATCGACGCCATCGGCATCCACGTGGCCAATATCGAGGGCATGCGGCGGGCCGTCGCGAGCCTGGATCCGGTACCCGGCTACGTCCTCACCGACGGCTTCCGGGTGCCGGGGGTTCCGGTGCCATCGCTGCCGGTCATCGGGGGTGACGCGGCCGCCGCGTGCATCGCCGCGGCGAGCGTGCTGGCGAAAGTCACCCGCGACCGGATGATGGTGGATCTGGACCGGCAGTACCCCGGGTACGGATTCGCCGCCCACAAGGGCTACAACACCCCAGAGCACACCGAGGCCATACAGCGGCTGGGCATCACCCCCGAGCACCGTCGGTCCTGGCGAAACGTCCGGGAGACCGGCCGAGTGGCTACCGCGTCGGTGCATGCGGGATGATGTCTCTACTACACCCAGTGTGGCGATAAGGAGGACGTTCCACCCGATGAGCGCCGAGGACCTCGAGAAATACGAAACCGAGATGGAGCTATCCCTGTACCGCGAGTACAAGGACATCGTCGGCCAGTTCTCGTACGTGGTGGAGACCGAGCGCCGCTTCTACCTCGCCAATTCCGTCGAACTGCGACCGCAGAACGCCGATGGCGAGGTGTATTTCGAGGTGCGTATGTCCGATGCATGGGTTTGGGACATGTACCGGCCGGCGCGCTTCGTGAAGCACGTTCGCGTCATCACCTTCAAGGACGTGAATATCGAAGAACTGGAGAAGCCTGACCTGCGGCTTCCGGAGTAATCCACAGCTTTCCGGTATCCACAGGTTTTCTGTTTTCCCAGGTCGGCATGGCCGGGTCCGTTCGCGGGCCCGGCCATGCTGGCTTTCATGGCACACAATCTCGCGCTCGGAGCGCACGGGGAGGACCTGGCGGCCGCGTATCTGCGCGACGCCGGGATGGAGATCGTGGCCCGCAACTGGCGCTGCCGGTACGGGGAACTCGACCTGATCGCACGGGCGCCGGACGGGCTGACCGTGTTCGTGGAGGTGAAGACGCGCAGCGGACTGGGCTTCGGCCAGCCCGCCGAAGCGGTCACCTTCCTCAAACAGCAGCGCATCCGCCGACTGGCCGTGGTGTGGCTGCACGAGCAGCAGGGGCCGTGGCTGCGGGTCCGGTTCGACGTGGTGTCGGTGCTGCTGCGGCCGGTCGGTGAACCCGAGATCAAACACCTCGAGGGGGTGTTCTGAGCATGCCGCTGGGCAGGGCGTTCTCGGTGGCGGTCAATGGTGTGGACGGCCAGCTGGTGGAGATCGAAGCCGATATCGGCCAGGGCTTGCCGTCGGTGCATCTGGTCGGGCGGCCGGACACCACCTTGCAGGAGTCGCGCGACCGGGTGCGGGCGGCGGTGACGAACACCGGTGAGAAGTGGCCGGACGGCCGGGTCATCCTGGCGTTGTCGCCGGCCACGTTGCCCAAGGTCGGCAGTGTCTACGACCTTGCTTTGGCCGCAGCGGTATTGGATGCGGCGGGGGTGATTCCGGGCAAGCGGCTGGCCGATACGGTCCTGCTCGGTGAGCTCGCCCTGGACGGCCGGGTGCGCCGGGTGCGCGGCATCCTGCCCGCTGTTCTCGCTGCCCGCACCGCTGGTCGCGGCACCGTCGTGGTCCCCACCGCCGCTTTGACCGAAGCCGGTCTGGTCGACGGTGTGCGTGTTCTCGGCGCATCCACCCTCGGCGAATTGGTCGACTGGCTGCGCGGCGGCGCCGAGTTGCAGCCACCCGAACCCATGGAGGTCCCCGCTCTCCCGTCCATCGGCGATCTGAGTGAAGTGGTCGGCCAGGACCAGGCTCGCTGGGCCCTCGAAGTGGCGGCGGCGGGCGGTCACCATCTGCTCCTCACCGGCCCGCCCGGCATCGGTAAAACCATGCTGGCCCAGCGTCTCCCGAGCCTCCTCCCACCGTTGCGGGAACGAGAATCCCTGGAGGTCACCGCGATCCATTCGGTAGCCGGCACCCTCTCCGACGATCATCCCCTCATCACCGCGCCGCCTTTCGTTGCTCCGCATCACTCGTCCTCGGTGGCCGCCATGATCGGCGGTGGCTCCGGCTCGGCCCGCCCCGGCGCCGCCAGCTGTGCTCACCGCGGTGTCCTGTTCCTCGATGAATGCGCGGAGATATCGACCAAAGTCCTTGAAGCCCTGCGAACTCCACTCGAGGAAGGCGAGGTACGCATAGCCCGCCGCGATGGAGTGGCGCGCTACCCGGCCAGGTTCCAGCTCGTTCTCGCCGCGAATCCTTGCCCCTGCGCGCCCGCACGCGACATCGACTGTATCTGTGCGCCTTTGGCCAGGCGCCGCTATCTCGGAAAGTTGTCCGGTCCGCTGATGGACCGCATCGACCTCGCAGTCCAGATGCACGCCCAAGCGGCCGGGGCCTTCAGCGGCGACGAAGTCGAATCCAGCGAAGCCGTCCGAACCCGGGTGACCGCCGCGCGCGAAGCAGCCGCGAAACGCTGGGCCGCACTACAACTCGTCACCAATGCCGAAGTCCCCGGCCACGTCCTCCGCCAACGCTTCCGCCTCCCCCGGGAAGCCTTGGCCCCCGTCGAACACGCCCTCCGCCACGGCCGCATGTCCGCCCGCGGCGCGGACCGCGCAATCCGAGTCGCCTGGACGGTCTGCGACCTCCGCGGCGGCGACCTCCCCACAGCTCAAGACGTCCTGCAAGCCATCAACTTCCGTCAGCGAGGAGTGTCATGACCCGCCAGCACCCCAACGCCCTCGACCACAGCACCGCCTCCAACCCCGCCGATGCCTTCCACACGTCGCCCGAAACCCACTGCGAACCCTACGGCTGCGGTGGCTACGACGAAGACGGAAAACCGTGCCCCTGCGGCGAAGACGGCGGCTGCGCCGAGAGCGGCGAATGCTGTGCCTGCCTCGCCCCCGGCGGCAAGCCGAGCAACAACGACATTCCACACCACCTGCTGCCACTCGTCCCGCGCCCCGAGGACACTCCGGAACCGCCGAATGCTCTGAAATACGGCTGGATTCGCAACGGCCGCTATCGAAATCACTGCATCGGCAGGCGAGCCCTCTCGAACGGCGGCCGACATGAATAGCGAGCCGAACGAGTTCGGGACGAGTAACCACACCCCGGAACACTCTGAACCAGAGAAACTTCCAGCCGTTCCAGCCACCATCGGTGTCCGGAACGAAGCCCCGGGCACCGAGGCACCTGTAGCCGCGCGAGAAGAACGCGTCGGCGATGAGTCTCGTATCAGCGCGAGGGGGGAATTCGCGGGCGGTCAGGCGTCTGTCGAGGCGGGGAAGGACTTCGCGTGCGGTCAGATGTCGGTCGGGGTTGCGGACGAATTCGGGTCCGATGAAAGGCGTTTGGCGTGGGTGTATTTGTCGCGGGTGGTGCAGGGGCCGTGTGCGGCGTTGTCGTCGTTGATCGAGTCGGTGGGGGTGGTGGAGGCGGCGCGGGCGGTTCGGGAGTGTGCGCTGCCGGAGGCGTTGCGGGGGCCTACTGAGTTGCGGCGCGGAATCGATGTGGCGGAGCGGGATTTGGCCACTATCGAACGGTTCGGGGGGCGGGTGGTGACACCGGAGGATGCGGAGTGGCCTGCTTGGCGGATGCTCGGGTTGCGGCAGCTCGATCCGGAGCGGGACGAGGCCGGGGCCGCGCCGTTGGTGCTGTGGGTGCGGGGGTCTCGGTCGCTAGCGGAGTGCACCGAGCAGGCGGTTGCGGTGGTGGGGTCGCGATGCAGCACCGGGTACGGGAATCACGCGACGGGGGAGATCGCGGGGGAATTGGCGGCGCGCGGATGGACGGTGGTTTCCGGGGCGGCGTTCGGAATTGACGGAATGGCGCACAGGGCTGCGCTTGCCGTCGGTGGGACGACTGTCGCGGTGCTCGCCTGCGGTGCGGACCGGCCCTATCCGGTGCAGCATGACCGGTTGCTGGCCGAGATCGCGGATACCGGGCTTGTGGTGAGCGAGTATCCGCCGGGGACGACGGCGCGGAAGCATCACTTCCTGGCCCGGAATCGGCTGATAGCCGCTCTGGCCGATGGGGTCGTGGTGGTCGAGGCCGGAATGCGGAGCGGGGCCCGCAACACCGTCAAATGGTCGCGGCGGCTCGGACGTCCGGCCATGGCGGTGCCCGGGCCGATCACCTCGGCGGCCTCGGCCGGATGCCATCGGATGATCCGGGACGGTGAGGCATTCATCGTGACCAGCGCCGAACAGGTGCTCGACGAAGCGGGACCCTTGCGCCTGTCGCTCCCGGGCACGGTCCCCGCGAATCCCGAGGATAACCTCGCCGACGACGAAGCCCTGCTGTACGCGGCCCTGCCCGCGGCGGGTTCGTGCTCGCCGCGCGCTCTCGTCACCACCACCGGCCTCTCGCTACCCGCCGTCCGAGCCACCCTGTCCGCACTCGAGCTGGCCGGCCTCGTCGGTTGCGACGGCGACGGGTGGTACCGCCTCGCCCCGTCGAACCGCTCAGCCACGGAGGAGGTTTCAGCCACCCACGACCGCCACCGTTGACCGCCGCCCCCCGCCCAGCCGCCGGCCAACTGTGGCCGCTGGCGGGCATGGTGGCTGGTCGAGCATGGTCGTTGGTCGAGCACGGTCATTGGTCGGGCATGGTTGCGGGTCGAGCATGGTTTCTGGTCGACCATGCTCGTTGGTCGAGCGTGGCCGCTGGCCGACCATGGCCGCTGGTCGAGTCGCTCAGCTGCAGAGGAGTTTTCAGCTACTCACGATCGCCACCGTTGATCGCCACTCACACCGCCGCCCCACCGCCACCGGCCCCTGGCCAACTGTCGCCTCTGGTCGAGCGTGGTCGGCTGACCATGGCCGCTGGTCAGCTGTGGACGCTGGTCGCGAGTGGTCGCTGGTCGAGCGCGGCCGCCGGTCGAGCATGGTCGCTGGTCGCGCGTGGCCGCTGGCCGACCATGGCCGGTCGAGCCGTTCAGCCGCAGAGGAGTTTTCAGCCACTCACGATCGCCACCTCCGCCCCCGCCCCACTCCCACGAGCCGGTGGCCAACTGTGGCCGCTCGTCGCGAGTGGTCGCTGGTCGAGCGTGGCCCACCGGTCGAGCGTGGCCGCTGGTCGAGCACGGTCGCTGGTCGAGCTCACGTGGCCGACTCAGGGAGTAGCCGGGTAGAGGCACACCAGCGTGGAGTTTTGCGCGTGTTGGCGACGTTGGTGTGCCACTCGGCGGGCTGGTTTTCGGCGAGGGCGCTTGCGGTGGGGGCGGATCGGGGTCAGCGTGGGGGGATGGGTGGATTGCCGGAGGATTTGGAAGCGTTGCTGGTGGAGTACGGGCGGCATTTGCGGTTGGGGCGGAATCGGTCGGTGCATACGGAGCGGGCGTATGTGGGGGATGCGCGGTCGTTGCTGGAGCATTTGCTGGCGCGGTCGGCGGATTCGGGGGTGGGGGAGCTGGATTTGGCGTTGCTGAGGTCGTGGCTGGCGGAGCAGGCGGCCGGTGGGGCGGCGCGGACGACCATGGCGCGGCGGTCGTCGTCGGCGCGGACTTTCACGGGGTGGCTGGCGCATACGGGGCGGTTGAAGGTGGATCCGGGGCCGCGGCTGGGGTCGCCGCGCGCGCATCGGGTGCTGCCCGCGGTGCTCGGGAAGGAGCAGGCGAAGGCGGCCATGGCGGCGGCGGAATCGGGTGCGGCGCAGCATGATCCGATGGCGTTGCGGGATCGGCTGATCGTGGAGATGCTGTACGCCACCGGGATTCGCGTGAGTGAGCTGTGTGGTTTGGATATCGAGGATGTGGATCGGGAGCGCCGGTTGGTGCGGGTGCTGGGTAAGGGGAACAAGGAGCGTTCGGTGCCGTTCGGGGCGCCGGCCGATCGGGCTCTGGAACTATGGTTGCAGCACGGGCGATCATCGTTCGCCACCCCCGAATCGGGGCGGGCGCTGCTGCTCGGGCGACGCGGCAAACGCATCGATCAGCGGCAGGCCAGAACGGTGGTGCACGAGGTGGTTTCCGCCATCCCCGGCGCACCCGATATGGGCCCGCACGGTTTCCGCCACACCGCTGCCACCCATCTACTCGAAGGTGGAGCCGACCTGCGCGTGGTCCAGGAGATCCTCGGCCACACCAGCCTGGCCACCACCCAGCTCTACACCCACGTCTCCATCGAACGCCTGAAGAAGGTCCACGACCAGGCGCACCCCCGTGCCTGATTCCTTCGAACGCGTTCCGGGCCACCCCGATTCGCCGATCATCCTGCACGTACCCCACTCGTCACGCGTCATCCCGCCCGAGGTCCGCTCCGGCATCCTGCTCGACGACGCCGCCCTGGAACTCGAACTCGACCACATCACCGACGCCCACACCGAACACCTGGCCGCCGCGACTGCCGACCGCATGCGAATCCGACCCTGGCAGTTCGTGAACCGCCGCTCCCGCCTGGTCGTGGATCCCGAACGTTTCCCCGACGACCGCGAGGAAATGCTCACCGTCGGCATGGGCGCCGTCTACACCCGGACCACCCACCGCACCCCACTCCGTGCTGTCGAGTTCGACCCGAACCCCTTGCTCGACACCTACTTCCACCCGTACGCCCGAGCCATGACCGATCTGGTCGCCGACCGCTTGGCCGCCACTGGCAGCGCCGTCATCCTCGACGTGCACTCCTATCCCTCCCGGTCGCTCCCGTACGAACTGCACGCGGACGGCCCCCGCCCGCCGATCTGCCTGGGTACCGACGACTTCCACACCCCACCCGCCCTGCTGGACCGGGCTCGCGCCTGTCTCGGAGTGATCGGCGAGACCGCCACCGACGCGCCGTTCGCGGGAACCTATGTGCCCCTGGACTATTACGTCACCGACCCCCGCGTCACCGCCCTCATGATCGAGATCCGCCGCGATGTCTACATGACGGAGCCCGGCGGCCCGCCCACCTCCGGATTTTCCGAAGTCAGTAGGGCGCTCGCCGCCTTCGCGGACGAACTCGCCTGATCGCTGCCCGCCGCCGCGCCGTACGGATTTCGATCCAGCTGACAGCCTCGCGATCAATCGGCTGACCGGCCTCGAATTGTCACTACTGCCGACTGCCGACTGCCGACTGCCCTTGTCAGTGGTATCGACTGTCCTTGTAAGTGGTGCCAGCTCATGTTCGCAAGACCCTCGCAGGTAACGGCCGGCGCTGCTTCGCACTGGTGAGAGTGCGGAATCATTCCGGGCGCGATGCCGTTGATCTGACAAGTCGACGATCGCCGCTCGCCGCGGCGCATACGCCAGAACTCGCGATGGGTTCCCGGACCTCGGCCGCAGCGCAGCGCTCGGACGAGTTGCGCGGTTTCAACCGAGTCCGGCCGGACCGGGTATACCTCCGCCATATCGCGAACGTATCGACGAGCTATCGGAGATCGTGCTACGGTTACTTAGGTAATCCTAATTCATGGAGGTACTGGTTGTGGCTCGCCCACGTACGACCCTCGTAGTGCAGAACACCGTCCGGCTCACCGATCACCTGATCCGCGTGCGCCTGGGCGGCCCCGGGTTCGCGGCCTTCCAGCCGAACGCCTTCACCGACGCCTACGTCAAACTCGTCTTCCCGGGCGCCGACGGCGAAACCGTCCGGACCTACACCGTGCGCGAGGTCGACGCCGCCGCACAGGAGATCGTCATCGACTTCGTCTACCACGGTGACGAGGGCGTAGCCGGACCGTGGGCGGCCGCCGCGGAACCCGGCGACAGCATCGAATTGATGGGCCCCGGCGGCGCTTACGCCCCGCGCGCGGACGCCGACTGGCATCTGCTCGCCGGTGACGAGAGCGCCCTGCCCGCCATCGCCGCCGCCTGCGCCGCCCTGCCCGCCGAGGCCGTCGGCTCGGTCTTCCTGGAGGTCGGCGGTCCCGCCGACGAACTGTTCTTCCCCTATCCCGAAGGCGTGGAGCGCATCTGGGTTCACCGTGGCGACGCCGAACCCGGCGAACGTCTCGCCGCGGCGGTCAAGGCCGCACCGTGGCGCGAGGGCCAGGTCCAGGTGTTCATCCACGGTGAGGCGCAGGCGGTCATGCACGAGCTGCGCCCCTACATCCGCAAGCAGCGCGGGATCACCGCCGAATGGGCGTCCTCGATCTCCGGGTACTGGCGGCGCGGCCGCACCGAGGAGGGTTTCCGCCGCTGGAAATCCGAACTGGCGGAGCAGGAGAAGGCCGCCACCGCGGGCGTCTGAAACCTTGCGTCCCAGTCGATGTGGTGGTTTCGCGGCCACCGCATCGGCGGGTAGCCCGGAATATGCTCGACGCGAGTGGATTCGGTCCGTAGCGTCCATTTCATGACCGTCGACCGATCCACCGAGACCCCGTCCCTGCGTGACCGCCTGCGTACGGCCGTGCCCGTGGCCATGAAGGCCCGCGATCGAACGGCGACAGCCGCACTCCGCTCGGCCCTGGCCGCGATCGACAATGCGGAAGCGGTCGACGGATCGGATGTACAGGCGGGCGCGATCGAATCCAGTGCGGTCGGCCTCGGCGCAGCGGAACGCGAGCGCCGCATTCTCACCGAAGCCGATATCGAAGCCATCGTCCGGGCCGAAATCGCCGACCGTCTCACCGCTGCAAGCGAATACGACGGGCTGAGCGGAGGGGCCGAGCGCGCCGCATCCCTGCGGGCCGAGGCGGCTGCCCTCACTGCGCAACTCGACTCCTGATAATCCAGGTTCAGTGCTGGGGTACGAGGGTGGCGATGTAGCGGCCGGCGAACCAGCGCTGAATGAGCCGCACCACCGGCGCACCCAATTGCACGTACCAGGTTCCCGGTCGCGAAAACGCCGCCACCACGCCGTAAACCGATTCATCGGCCGGATCGAACTCGACGGCGAACAACTCCTCGCCGATCTCGGGATGCTGCGGCAAGGTGCCGTAGGCGAATCCGCGTCGATCGGGCTCGTTCACCACGTACACGACCCGGCACCGCGCGGTGATGCCGATGGGCCCCGGCCCCAGCCGGATCGTCATCTCGGTGCCAGGTTCCGCGGTCGGCGTGCTCGCGTCGTGAAAGACGTTCGTACCCCGCTGCATTCGATACGCCAGGATCTGCTCGCCCGCGCTCTCGAACAATGCCCGCCCCGAACCGATCCGCCGTCGCAACCGGAAATGGTCGTATCCGGCCGGGAACTCACCCGCCGTCGCACCGACCTCCGGATAGCTGAACGGCACCGCCGCTGACTCCTGCGTCATGACCCCATCCTGAACCCGCGTCCGGAGTCTCGACAGGGCAATCAGCCGTGAGTCGCGTCTCGCCGGTCGCCGCGAGCGGTTTCAACCGAATCGGGATCGCCCGCAGCAGGCCGAGCGGATCGAGATAGTCGCCGTCGCGCCGCAAGCCCCAATGCAGGCAGGCCGCGACCGGGCATCCTTCGTGCCCGCCCGCCAGCACCCCGATCGCCTCGCCGTGAATCACCCTGCGCCCCACCGTGACCGAGGCGGTGACCGGCTCGTACGTGGTGCGCAGCCCACCCGCGTGATCGACGGAGACCACCGGTTTGCCCGCCACGGTCCCCGCGAACACCACGGTCCCGTCACCCGCCGCGAGTACCGGATCGCCCGTACTCCCGGACAGATCCACTCCCCGATGCCCGGGCAGCCAGTTCTGCGCGGGTTTGTCGAACGCCCGCACCACCGCCGGCCGCGGCCGTAGCGGCCACTCGAACCGCTCACCGGGCGCCGCCACGCACACCGGCGCGGCGACCAGCACGATCGGCAACCACCCGAACACGATCCACATCAGGCGCATGCCCTCAGCCTCCGCGCAAGCCCACCCGCCCGGAACCCCGTGATCGGCGAGTGTGGATAACACGCACGCCTGTGAAAATTGGCAGGCAGCGCTTCCACCGCCCCCGATGCGCCCCCGCCGCAACCTGCCGACCAGCACTCGAGCCCGCCGAATCCGCCTGCTCGAGGGGGCGATTTCTCCTCCCGGTAACCCCTGCGTAGACTGGTCCAGCGGTTTGCGTTGCGTGCAGACCGACTTCGCGCGCCTACATCGAAGGCCGTCGGCTGGTCCCCTGAAATCTTTCGGAGGGTTCCGGTGGCTGTGGGCGCCAGGGCAGGGATCGCCGATTCCTGTGTCAACCAGCAACAAAGGAGTAACGGGAGCCATGGCTGTCGTAACTATGAAGCAGCTGCTCGACAGCGGCGCGCACTTCGGTCACCAGACCCGTCGGTGGAACCCGAAGATGAAGCGGTTCATCTTCACCGACCGCAACGGCATCTACATCATCGACCTGCAGCAGACGCTGACCTACATCGACAAGGCCTACGAGTTCGTCAAGGAGACCGTTGCCCACGGCGGCACCGTCCTCTTCGTCGGCACCAAGAAGCAGGCCCAGGAGTCGATCGCGGCCGAGGCGACTCGCGTCGGGATGCCCTACGTGAACCAGCGCTGGCTGGGCGGCATGCTCACCAACTTCTCGACCGTCCACAAGCGCCTGCAGCGCCTGAAGGAGCTCGAGGCCATGGAGCAGACCGGTGGCTTCGAAGGTCGCACCAAGAAGGAAATCCTCATGCTGACGCGTGAGAAGACCAAGCTGGAGCGCACCCTCGGCGGCATCCGGGACATGGCCAAGGTGCCTTCGGCCATCTGGGTGGTCGACACCAACAAGGAGCACATCGCCGTCGGTGAGGCTCGCAAGCTGAACATCCCGGTCATCGCGATCCTGGACACCAACTGCGATCCCGACCTGGTCGACTACCCGATCCCGGGTAACGACGACGCGATCCGTTCCGCCGCGCTGCTGACCAAGGTCGTGGCTTCCGCGGTCGCCGAGGGTGTGCAGGCTCGTGCCTCGCGCGCCGGTGGCGATTCGAAGCCCGAGGCCGGCGCCGGCGAGCCGCTCGCCGAGTGGGAGCAGGAGCTGCTGGCTCAGGCCGCCCCCGCCGCCGAGACCGTCGAGACCGCTGCCGAGGCGGAGCTGAAGGAAGAGCCGGCGGGCAAGACCCCGGCCGACTTCTGATCCACGCCCACCAGGCATCTGTTCACCTTGCCGACCGATTCCGTTAGGTAGCGGTCGGCAAGGTGTGACCCCCACAGACTTTCACTCACAAAGGGAGGCTCGCCCGAGATGGCGAACTACACCGCCGCCGATGTGAAGCGGCTCCGCGAGCTCACCGGCTCCGGCATGATGGACTGCAAGAAGGCGCTCGAGGAGAACGGCGGCGACTTCGACAAGGCCGTCGAGTTCCTGCGCATCAAGGGCGCCAAGGACGTTGGCAAGCGTGCCGAGCGCGCCACCGCCGAGGGCCTGGTCGCCGCGCAGGACGGCGTCCTGGTGGAGATCAACTCCGAGACCGACTTCGTCGCCAAGAACGCGGAGTTCCAGGACCTGGCCAACGCCATCGTCGCGGCTGCCGCCAAGGCTCGCCCGGCCGACCTGGACGCCCTGAAGGCCGTCGAGCTGGACAACGGCAAGACCGCCGACGCCGCCCTGCAGGAGCTGGCCGCCAAGATCGGCGAGAAGCTCGAGCTGCGCCGCGTCGCCGCCTTCGACGGCAACACCACCGTCTACCTGCACAAGCGCGCCACCGACCTGCCGCCCGCCGTCGGCGTCCTGGTCGAGTTCACCGGTGAAGGCGATGCCGCCGCCGAGGTCGCCCGCGCCGCCGCCATGCAGGTCGCCGCGCTCAAGGCCAAGTACGTCACCCGCGATGAGGTTCCGGCCGACCTGGTCGAGAAGGAGCGCTCCATCGCCGAGGCGACCGCCCGCGAAGAGGGCAAGCCCGAAGCCGCCCTGGCGAAGATCACCGAGGGTCGCGTCAACGGCTTCTACAAGGACGTCGTCCTGCTGGAGCAGGCGTCCGTCACCGATTCCAAGAAGACCGTCAAGGCGCTTCTGGACGAGGCCGGCGTGACCATCACCCGCTTCGCTCGCTTCGAGGTCGGCCAGGCGTAATCGCCTGACAAGCCCGAAAAGGCCCTCCGCGCATCGTCTTCCGATGCCCGGAGGGCCTTTTCGTCGTTCGGGCTAGCCGGGGGATGGGGTGCCGACGCACGCGTTCGATCCGACCGCGCAACCGATGTCGAAGATCTTCGCGAGGATCTGCATGAAGGGGTACGCCGCGTTCCATGCGATCTGGGCGCTCAGCGAGCTGCTGCCGGTCGAGGGAGGGGTGCTGTCCGCTGCTGCCGGACCGGCGGTGGCGACCAGCGCGGCGCTGATCGCAACAGCGGCGACGCCGAGCCGGAGGGCGCGAGGTGGGTGGTTCATGCCCAGAACCGTATCTAAAACATTGTCATTTCATAGTGTTTCGGTGCCCCGGAAATCAGGGGCACCGAAACACCTTGGCGGGCATGGTCAGCCGACCGGTCGATTCTGCAGGGCCGTCAGCTGATGAATGTCGTGTTTCAAGCGCAGCTCACCGATCAGGTCCGGGGTTGCCTCGCCCGAGATCAGCAGTTCGCTCAGCTCGGCCAGATACTTCTCGTGGCCGGACGGCGTGACCATGAACAACATCTTGGCCATGCTGCTGCCGGGGTTGTAGAACGCGTGCGGGCAACCGGCCGGCACGTACATGAAAGCGCCTGGGCCGCCGCGGAATACGGTGGTGCCGTCCTCCGCTTCCCAGGTAGTCCAGTCGCCGACCGCTTCGGCGGCGGGGTGGAAGGCCAGTAGTTCGAGTTCGCCCTCGACCACATAGAAGATCTCTTCGGCGTGGCCGTGCCAGTGCGCGCCGACGTCGAAACCCGGTGGGACCTCGGCCTCGAAGGCGGACCAGGCGTCGGAGCTTTCCGCGCCGACCTTGAGGGTCATGGTGGGCTGTACTTTGTCGCCCGCGCCGGGTGGCAGCAGTAGGCCGTTACTGGCCAGCAATCCATCGGTCATGGTGAGCTCCTCAGAGTTTCCAGTCGGTGGCGGCGATCCACGCTTCGAGAGTCCGCAGTTCGGGGAGGGCTGCGCGCAACGGAGCCACGTCGATCGATTCGGGATGTTCGTTGAAGTAGGCGAACATCTTTCCCACCTGCGGGTCGAAGGCGCTGATCGCGGCGATCGGCACCTGCACCACCCGGGCGGGCAATCCGGCCGCGCGCCCGAAGGTCTCGGCGATCTGCCGGGGCGTCAGCACATCACCGGCAAGCCCGACGGCCCGGCCGATGTACTCCTCCGGCCGCTCGAACGCCAGCGCCGCGTACCGCCCGATATCGCCGATGGCGATGAGCGGCATGGGCGTATCGGGCGCGACCGCCAGCGACAGCACCAGCTCGTCCCCGTCCCGCACCGGCTTGCTGAAGGTCGCGAAATTGTCCATGAACGACACCGGCCGCAGCATGGTCGCGGGCAGTCCGAGCGCCCGGATGTGCTCCTCGATGTGCCGCTTCGCGTCGTAATACTCGATCCCCGAACCGGAATCGACCCCATTGAGCGAGCTGTACACGAAATGCGTGATCCCGGCCTTGGCCGCCAGCTCCGCGACCAGCTTCCCGTGCCGCTCCTCGTCCGCGACCGCCTCCAGGCTGATGTTGTGCCCGCGCATCATGGTCAGCATCAGGAAGATGCCGTAAGCCCCGTCGATGGCCGCCCGCAGCGAATCCTCGTCGTCGAGATCGCCCCGGAACAGCTCCGCGCCCGCCGCCGCCAGCGCTCGGGCCGCATCCGAATCCGGATTCCGCACGAATGCCCGTACCGTCCAGCCTTTTTCGAGCAGCGCTCGCGCCGCCGCCCCGCCTTGCCGTCCGGTCGCCCCGATGACCAGTATCGGTCCCTTGTCGTTCGTCATGCCCTGCTCCCGCCGTTTCCGATCTGCTGATCACGGTAGGAACCCGCGCGCGAACCTGTCCTGGTGGCGATACTGCTACCCAAGCGATCTGTACAGGGGAAAGTCGAAATGATAAGCGGCAACGGCAATCCCGCCGCCGGCGAGCGGCACGGCGAGCTCGGCCGGTTCCTACGCGCCCAGCGTGAGCGCCTGCAACCCGCCGACGTCGGCATCAATCCATACGGCGATCCGGCCCGCCGGCGCACGCCCGGCCTGCGCCGCGAGGAGGTCGCCGAACTCTCCGGTGTCGGCCTGACCTGGTACACCTGGCTGGAGCAGGGCCGCGAGGTGGATGCCAGCCGCCAGGTCATCGATGCCCTGGCCCGCACCCTGCGCCTGGACCCGGATCAGCATCGCCATCTGCGCCTGCTGGCCGGGCTGGCCGCCCCGTACGAGGAGTATTCGGCCGCCGATCGCGCCCGCCTGCAATGGCTGGTGGATTCGATGCTGCCCAGCATCAGCGCCGTCTACGATCCGGCCTTCGATTTCCTGGTCTGGAATCGCGCCTACGCGCTGGCCCGCCGCGACCCGATGCAGATGCCCGCCGAGCGCCGCAATCTGCTCTGGATGATGTTCACCGACACCGTGAATCGCGCCATGATGCCGCATTGGGAGAACGCCGCCCGCGCCGTCATCGCCCAGTTGCGCGAGGCGCTCGGCCGCCGCCCGGAGGATCCGCGCCTGGCCGCGCTGGTCGCCGGTCTGAGCGAGGCCAGCCCCGAGTTCCGGGAGTGGTGGTCGGACTATCGCGTCCGAGGATTCCGTCCGGCCGGTATCCGAATCGAGCATCCCGTCGCCGGGACAATCGAACTGGAGGTATTTCAATTACGCCCGGTGGAAGACCCGAACCTGCTGCTGGTGACCCAGATCCCCGCCACGCCCGAGGCCAAGCGGCGCATCGCCGCCCTCCTCGACGGCTCCGAAACCGGACAATGAACCCGCGAATTCCCGCCGGGAACGAGGGTCGCCTCACCAACGCGACCACTCGTGAGGCAGGATAGACAAAGCTTGTTGCCGTCCCGTGCGATTCGCTTGCGCCGGGATGGTCTTTTCATGTGCGTGCACCACGCGCGTCTGCCGAGGATAAGGAGACCGATGACGGACCCGGATACGGCGCCCGACCGCAAGGGCTATCGCCGAGTGCTCCTCAAACTGGGTGGCGAGATGTTCGGCGGTGGCGGGGTCGGCCTCGATCCCGATGTGGTTCAGACGGTCGCCGAACAGATCGCGGAAGTAGTCGAGGACGGCGTGCAGGTCGCGGTCGTGATCGGCGGCGGCAATTTCTTCCGCGGCGCCGAACTCGAGGAGCGCGGCATGGAACGCGCCCGCTCGGACTACATGGGCATGCTCGGTACGGTCATGAATTCCCTTGCGCTGCAGGACTTCCTGCAGAAGCAGGGCATCGACACCCGAGTGCAGACCGCCATCACCATGGGCCAGGTCGCCGAACCGTACCTGCCGTTGCGCGCCAAGCGGCACCTGGAGAAGGGCCGCGTGGTCATCTTCGGCGCCGGGATGGGCATGCCGTACTTCTCGACCGACACCACCGCCGCCCAGCGCGCGCTGGAGATCGGCGCGGAAGTCGTCTTGATGGCCAAGGCCGTCGACGGCGTCTTCACCGCGGACCCCCGCGAGGACCCGGATGCCACCATGTTCACCGAGGTCACGCACAAGGAAGTCCTGGAACGGGGCCTGAAGGTGGCCGACGCCACCGCGTTCAGCCTGTGCATGGACAACCAGATGCCGATGCTGGTGTTCAATCTTCTGACCAAGGGAAATATCGCCCGTGCGGTCGCCGGTGAGAAAATCGGCACGCTGGTCCGTTCGTGACCGCCAAAGACACGATGACGCTGTGGAGGAATCGCCGTGATTGAAGAAGCGCTCTTCGATGCCGAGGAAAAGATGGAAAAGGCCGTCTCGGTGGCGAAGGACGATCTGGGTTCCATTCGGACCGGCCGGGCGAATCCGGGCATGTTCGCCCGCGTCGTCGTCGACTACTACGGGACGCCGACCCCGATCACCCAGATGTCGTCCATCTCCTCGCCCGAGCCGCGCATGCTCGTCATCAAGCCGTACGAGGCCGGGCAGCTGCGTGATATCGAGACCGCCATCCGCAATTCGGATCTGGGCGTCAACCCGACCAACGACGGCCACATCATTCGCGTGCTGGTGCCGCAGCTGACCGAGGAACGCCGCCGGGAAATGGTCAAGCAGGCCAAGTCCAAGGGCGAGGACGCCAAGATCGCGATCCGCAATGTGCGCCGCAAGACCATGGACGAGCTCGGCCGCATCCAGAAGGACGGCGAAGCCGGCGAGGACGAGGTCGGCCGCGCCGAGAAGGATCTCGACAAGACCACGCAGAAGTATGTCGCGAGCATCGACGAACTGGTGAAGCACAAGGAAGCCGAACTGCTCGAGGTCTAGACGGCCGGATCATCCGGCCGGGGGTAGGGACGAACGGACGACAAGTGAGCGACGGGACAATCGTGGCCGAAGAGACTGCCGCCACCGACGCGGCGACCCCGCCGGACGAGGGGGGTGCGGGGGCGACCCCGGCGCCCGCGCCCAAGTCCAAGGCCGGACGTAATCTGCCGGCGGCGCTGGCGGTCGGATTCGGGCTGGGGTTGTCCCTCATCGCGATCCTGCTGTGGGCGTCCAAGGTGCTCGTCGGCGTGATCGCGGTGGCGATGGCGGTGGCGACCTGGGAGGTCGCCAAACGGCTGCGCGAAGCCGATGTGCTGGTGCCGCGGGTGCCGCTGCTGGTGGGCGGGCAGGCCATCATCTGGCTGGCCTGGCCGGCCGGGCCGCAGGGGGCGGTGGGCGCGTTCGGCGCCACCGCATTGACGGTGATGGTGTGGCGGCTGTTCGACCACGGGCTGACCGCGACCCCGCGAAACTACCTGCGCGACACCGCGATCAGTATTTTCGTGCTGGCGTGGGTGCCCTTGCTGGCGTCCTTCGCGGTGCTGCTGCTCGATCAGGAGGACGGCAACCTGCGGGTGCTGACCTTCATGATCCTGGTGGTGTGCTCGGACGTCGGCGGGTACGTGGCGGGCGTGCTGTTCGGCAAGCATCCGATGGTGCCGCACATCAGCCCCAAGAAGTCCTGGGAGGGTTTCGCCGGGTCGCTGGTGTTCAGCGTGATCGGCGGCCTGCTGACGGTAACCCTGCTGCTGCAGGCCAATTCGATGATCGGCGTGCTGCTGGGCGTGGGCCTGGTGCTGGTGGCGACCAGCGGCGACCTGATCGAATCGCAGGTCAAGCGGGAGCTGGGGATCAAGGACATGGGCACGTTGCTGCCCGGGCACGGCGGGATCATGGATCGCCTGGATTCGATGCTGCCGTCGGCGTTCGTGTCGTGGCTGGTGCTGACCGCGCTGCTCTGAAGTGAACTTCCGAAAGGGTCCGGCGGGTTGAATCCGCCGGACCCCTTTGTCGATCCGCTGTTACTTGGTGGCTTTCTTCGCCGCGCGGCGCAGCTGCAGAATGCGGTAGCCGCCGACCAGCGCGGTGCCGAGCGCGCCGACGATGACGGCCAGCAGCACCAGGATGCCGATCGGCAGATTCCAGGTCCAGACGAAGAACTCGACCTTGGACTGCTCCAGGTTCTGCAGGATGAAAACCAGCACCAGGATGCCCAGAACCGCGGCGAACACCAGCCCGACCCAGGCGTAACCCGCCCGGGTCTTCAGCACACCCTGTCCCTTTTGCTTGGAAGATCCCTGGCTCGGCGTCGGGTCGGCCCCCGAGGCGGGAATATCGGCGGTGGTCATGCGTCGATCATTGCCGATCGCTATGACCGGTGCACGCATATCGCCCCTTATCTCCGGTATGTCGCCTCAGCTGGGTGTTTGCCGCGAATGTGACGAGCGGCTCGCACCCCGCCGCCCCGGAATCGGATTCCAGATGGAACACTGGAAGGGTTATGACTGCCACCCCCTTGCCCCTCGTATTCGATGCCCCGCGCCGTGGTCTCCCGCCCCGGCATCTAGCCGACCTCGATTCGGCCGAACGACGCAAGGTGGTCGAGGAACTGGGCCTGCCCAAGTTCCGCGCCGACCAGATCGCCCGGCAGTACTACGGCCGCCTGGTCGCGGACCCCGAGCAGATGACCGACCTGCCCGAAGCCATGCGCTCGAAGGTCGCCGACGCTTTGTTCCCGAAGCTGCTCACCGAAGTCCGGCACGTGGTCTGTGACGACGGCACCACCCGCAAGACCCTGTGGCGCGCGGGCGACGGCACGTTGCTGGAAAGCGTTCTCATGCGCTACACCGACCGCAACACCCTCTGCATCTCCAGCCAGGCCGGTTGCGGCATGGCCTGCCCCTTCTGCGCCACCGGCCAAGCGGGCCTCAACCGCAACCTGTCCACCGCCGAAATCGTCGACCAGGTGCGCGCGGCAGCCGCGTCCCTGCGCGACGGCGAAGTCTCCGGCGGCCCCGGGCGCCTGTCCAACATTGTCTTCATGGGCATGGGCGAGCCCCTCGCCAACTACAAGCGCGTGGTGAACGCCGTCCGCCGCATCACCTCCCCGGCTCCCGACGGCCTGGGCATCTCCCAGCGCAACGTGGTGGTGTCGACGGTCGGCCTGGCCCCCGCCATCCGCAAACTCGCCGACGAAGACCTCTCGGTAACCCTCGCCGTCTCCCTCCACACCCCCGACGACGAACTCCGAGACACCTTGGTACCGGTCAACAATCGCTGGCCGGTCGCCGAAGTCCTCGACGCCGCCCGCTATTACGCCGACAAATCCGGCCGCCGCGTCTCCATCGAATACGCGCTGATCCGCGACATCAACGACCAGCCCTGGCGTGCCGACATGCTCGGCAAGAAACTCCACAAGGCCCTCGGTTCCCGCGTCCACGTGAATCTCATCCCGCTGAACCCGACCCCGGGCAGCAAGTGGGATGCCTCCCCGAAACCCGTGGAACGCGAATTCGTCCGCCGCGTCGAGGCCCAGGGCGTGCCCTGCACGGTCCGCGACACCCGCGGCCAGGAAATCGCCGCCGCCTGCGGTCAGTTGGCCGCCGAGGGGTGAGTTCCGCGCTGGGCCCCGAGCTATTCGGGTCCACCGAGAACTGGCCGGCGACTTGGGTACCGGACGATGAGCAGGCACGGCGGCTCACGTTCGTGCCGGTGGACGAAATAGTTGACTACGTCGTCGACACGAACAATCCCTGGCACCATCGTTTCTCGTGCGCTCGCGCTCTTCATGCTCGGACCCCGTTCGATCGGGCGGACATGCTGCTGGGTGTGGTCCGAAACGTAGCTGACGAGGAAATGGTCCGTCTCCAGGTGATGCGTTTGCTCTGCTCGTTCCAGGGACCGCACGTTCGAGCCTTGCTGGGCTGGTTGCGAGAGCCTTCGGGGTTCGAGAATTCGGTTCGCGCACAGACCGAATTCCTCACTGCCCGGGCCGTATTGGGTGATGTCGATGCCGCTCGCCCGCTCCTCGCCGCGGTCGGCGATTCGTATCTCGGCATGGACGAGGAAAAGGCGATCACCGCACTGATCGTCCGCCATGGACTGTCTGCGGTCCTCGATATCGACTCGCCTCGAACGCTCATGCTCGCGGGCGACACCAGCGCCGCACGCAGGCTAGGCGTGCGGCTGTGCGAGCAGACCGGAATCGATATCACGCCGGCATTGGCGGATCCTTCCGTGATCGTGGCGCGCGATGCCTACGACCTCGCGGTCGAGCACGGGCCACATCGAGATTTCGATCGACTGCCGGAAGTTATCGCGCTGGCCGCGCAACCAGGCCCCGGCCGGTTCTGGGCATTGGCGGTGGCGGCCGCGCGTGGACGCATAGAGCTGGTCCGCGCGGTCTGGGAGGAACTGGGTTCTCCCCGCATCGAACTGCCGCGGGTTCCGGCCGATGTGCGCGCCGCCATCCTGCGTCACTATGTACCGGCCGGCTCGCGCACCGACCCCCGTTGGTTGATCGAAGCAGCTTTGCTCGCACCCGTCGCGGCACCGGACGAACGCGACCTGGTGAACCGTGCTGTCGCCGCGCTGGCTGCCGCCGGATTGCGCCCAGGACAACCGATTTCGGCGGCCGAAGAGTGGCGGCAAGGCGCCGGAACCTACTACGTCATCGAGACCTCGGCCGGGCATGTCACAGTCAGCACCCTCGGGCCGTTCGTCCGGGCGGTCGGCGATGTCGGCGAGGTACAGGCCGCGCTGCCGGAATTCCGCCATATCGACGAAGAGCTGGCCTGTACCGTATTCACCGGCCTGGCGGTTTCCGACTTCGGTGGTCCCGGACCGCAACCGATCGGACAACTGCTTTTCAACTGGCACGATTGATCCGCGTCTCCACTCGGCCACAAGAACGAATCAGGTAGTCGACTACTCATCTGGTGTGCGGCCGTGACTGCCACAATTCGGATGTGGAGCAGCTGGTTATCCTCCACCCGCCGGAATTGGCGGGCAAGGTACTGCGACTGAATTCGGGGCGGCAGGTCATAGGTCGCGGTGCGCGGGCCGATCTCCGTATCGACGATCAGCACGTCAGTTCGGCGCATGCTGTCGTCTGCGGTCAAGGCGGCCGGTTCACGGTGGAGGATCTCGGCTCCTCGAACGGGACCTGGATCGGCGGCCGAATCATTCGGGGGCCCAGCGAACTTCACGACGGGGATGTCGTTTCGTTCGGCAGCATCGAAGCGCGCTTCGAGCAATCGTCGGGTCCGTCGACCATCCGCCTGGATCAGGACGCGCTGCGCCGGCGATCGACCAATCGGGTGCGCTATGACATCGGCCAGCAGTCCGGCCATCAGATCAACAATGTCGGGCGCGACCAATACAACAGCTATATCCAGCAACGCGAAAGCTTTCTGCGTGAAGCGGCGGCCTCTCGCACCAAAGCCCGGTTTGTTTTCTGGATCGGCCTGTTCCTCACGATCGGCGGCATCGGCGGCTACGCCTTTTTCCTCCTGAAGGCCATCGGCCAAGCCGGCACCGACTTCCAAAACGCCACCGAATCAACGTCTTTCCCCATCTTCGGCCCCGACACCAGCCTCGGCGTCCCCGCCGGCATCCTCTGCTTCGGCGTAGCCCTGATCGGCAACATCCTCTTCTTCGTCGGCCTGATCATGTGGATAGTCGCCGCCGCCCGCGCCCGCAAAGTTGACACCGACCCCCGCCACGCCTGGAACACACCCCGCTACTAAGGAACCCCAGTGACCTTCAACATCGGCTCCCAGCAAGGCAACATCAACAACGTCGGCCGCGACCAAACCATCTACGGCGGCCAGCACGGGACCTTCACCCAAATCCAGGACTCCGCAACCGAACTCGCGGAAACCCTCCGCCGCCTCGGCTTAGCCCACCCGGCCGCGGACGCTGAAGCCATCCGCAGAGAATTGGCCAACCCGCAGCCCAATCGCGAATCCATCGCCGCCCGCCTGACCAGAATCGCGCAGACCGTCACCACGGTCGCTGGCGCAACAGCCGCCGTCCAAGGTCCACTGGTAGCCCTCGCCCACTGGCTCGGCACCCTCGGCGCCCCGATCCTCCTCGCCCTGGGCCTCTGACGGCGGAGCCAGGTGCGGGCCGTGGTGTGTTCCTGCTGGGATCTACGTTTTCCGCGTGTTTGCTTGCAAGATGTGGCACGCTTTCGCGACGTGACCGGAGCCCCGTGGGAAGAACTTCCGTTGCGCAACAGGCAAGTTCGCGAGATCCTCTACTCCGGAAACGGTAAGGACGCGGATCTGATCATCAGCTTCGCCGATGGCAGCACGGGCACGATACCCAGCCATCACGTGTCGATCACGTCGTCGGCTCCGATTCAGATGACGATCGTGAGCGAGGACGACCTCAATCTCGCCGTCCGAATAACCGGTGTCGATCTGGCTGTCGCGTCTGCCAAGGTCGTCAACTACGACTTCGACGACGCAGAGTACGGCCCGAGGTTTCAAGTCGACATTGCGAAATGGGCGACGCCGGGCCGGCACGGGATCGGAATCGTCACCCCGGTCGAGCTGGAACTCTCTCAGAACTCCCGGCCCTGAACTCGAGTTGAGGCGTTCGACGGCCGCGGATCTGGCCGACCGCGCGAATCCGAGGAAGCCGACGCGGATCGCATCGGCTTCTGGGCAGGATGCGAAGGGTTCAGACCGGAACGATGGTCGCTTCGATGGTCTGGATCAAACCGTCACGGACGACGAAGGTTTCGGTGATCTCGACCGTCATCAGTTTGACGCCCGCGATGCCGGAATCGAGTAGGTAGCGGGTGCTGACCAGGTCGCCGGATTCGGACATTTGCAGGTCGCGGATGGTTTGGATGACGCGGTATTGGATGCCGTGTTCGAGGTCGTAGGCGAGTTGGGGGCCCGAGTAGCCGGTTTTGAGGCCGGCTTCGACGCGGGTGGCGCCGGGGGCGAAGGGGACGGCGGAGGCGTCGTGGGTGACGAGGGCGTCGATGTAGGCGCGGGCGATGGCCGTGCGCGGGGTGTCCGCCGGGGTCGGCGCCGCGGAGGCGGGTGCCGAGCCGAGGCCGATCGCCGCTGCGGATGCTGCCGCGACGATTACGGCTTGTTCGATTCTCATGGGGTGCATGTTCTCGCGAACTGGACAGTCGCGCATGCGAATCTGATCTTCAGGCGGTCGCGGGTGTAGGGGCTCGTTTGCTACCGGGCGCGGGGCGTCGGTGGCGGGCTCGACCGTCATTCTTGGTTGCTTGAGGGTTGCTGTACGCTGTTGCGCGAGCTCAGGACAGGTCAGGGGAGTCGTTCATGCCTTCACAACTCGAGACGTGCGGTGGGGTGTGAAGCTTTTTCTCGCCGCATTCGTGCGCTCCGGGCTGGGCAAGATCGTGCTGGCGGTCGCCGCCTTGGTCGTCGGCCTGAACCTTGTCGTGTGGGTGGGGAACCCGTTTTCGAAGGATGCCGGGGACGCGGATTGGAACGCGTCGTCGGCGCAGTTGCCGCCGGTTCGATCGACCACTCCGGTCGCGACGCTGCCCCCGGGTTTTCCTTCCCTGTCGGCGCCGCCGCCGATGGTCGACGCCGCACCGGGGCTCGCGCAGTCGGTGCCCACCAGATTCGGCCTGTCGTATTCGGTGCCGAACGGTCACGGCTGGCGTCCGTCGAACAAGCGAATCCTCGGGTGGTCGGATCAGGACGAGCGGATCGCGACCTACGGTTCGGTCAGCGATTACGGGTACGGGTCGTGCCCGGAGTCCGAGCAGTCGTGGATCGGTTTCGCGGGTGTGCAGGGACGCAATGGGGTCGATATCGAAACCGCTGCGCGCGAGGAGGTTTCGAAGGCCGAGCGGGTCTTCGCCGCGGGCGGGAAGCGGCCGGAGGTGAATATCTCGGCACCGCGCTCGCTGGAAATCGACGGCAGGCCCGCGATCCGCTATACGGCCACGGTGAGCGACATTCCTCGCACCTCTGCCTGCGGTCCCGAACGGGCGCACTTCGATGTGGTGGCGACCGCGGCATACAGCTCGGCCGAAGTGCTGATTTTCGTGATCGAACACCACGAAGGTGTCGAGCGCGCCTTGACGGAGGGCGACGTGGACGCCGTTATCGCGTCGCTGCATCGCACCGAATGAGAACACGAATGGGGTGGGACGTTGGCTAACGAGTACTTCTCGGTAGTGCCGGACGAAGTCGCGGGTTTGGGTGAGGCGGTCGCCGGGATCGGCTGGGACGCCTGCAATTGCGGCATTTTCGTGGCCGAGCATTGCAAAGTCGCTGCCGCCGGATTCGGCGGTGCGATTCTCCAGCCGGTCGTCGCGCCGATCAACAACGCGGTCGAGACCTTCCGGGTACGCATGGGCGGGATCGGCAGCGACCTGCTGAGCACCAGCGGCGAACTCAGGCGTGCGGCCTGGACGTATTCCGCCCAGGATTTCGACAACTACTCGGCTTTGAACGCCGTGACAGTCGGGCTCGACGGTCAGCCGGTGCCCGTCGTTTCCGATCGGGAGATGCCGGGATTCGTGAAGCCGTATCCGACGCCGGTCGCCTATTCGAAGCCGAACGAGATCAAGCTCGATCCGCCGTCCGCCGCGCCCGCCGAACTAGCCGACCTGATCGCCGACACCACCGGCGTGATCGGCGATGTGAACGACACCATCAAGAACTGCACGCGGCTGGCCGGTCACGAGATCAACGTACTCGAGACGATTCTGTCGCCGATCACGGTGAACTGGAACGAATTACGGCGGATCGGCGAGTCGTTCAAGCTGGCCGGGAACATGATGGAAGCGAGCGGTAAGAATCTCGACGCCGGTGTCGTACGCGTCGGCCCGCACTGGGATGGCAAGGCGGCGCGCGGCTTCGAAGACTGGGCGGCCCGGCAACTACCCGCCATGAAGTGGGAGGGGCCGGTCGGGCGCACCATCTCCGACCTGCTCAACAAGGCGGCGGATGTCATTCGCGACAATGTGCGGCGGGTCTGCGAATCGCTGAAGGACATGCTCGCGTCGTTCATCGACCTCCGTTCCATCAAGGGCATCGCCAAGACGGTTCTGAAGAAGATCCCCGGTATCGGCTGGGGTATCGAAGCGTTCGAAATGGGCACCAAACTGCTGTCCACATTGAAACTGGTGCAGGACATCGTGTCCGGGACCGAGAAGCTGCGCGATGCGATCAAAACCTTCTTCGAGTTCCTGGAGAACCCGGTGAACACGGGCCGGGAAAAGGTCGAACAGAAGCTCGAGCCGTACACCGGCAAAGCCGAGCGCACGTCGGAGAAGGTGGCGCAGGCGGCTGATCTCGCCACCGTACTCCAGGACGCGAAGGCGGCGTTGGGCCGGCCGGGCGGCAGATACGAGGCCGGATCGGGTACGGATCCGTGGGCTGACGCGGTCTGATCCGGTCGGGGTTTTCGATGAATCGAGAGGGGTGCCTTCGTGTTTGATCCGAATCTGGATCCCGGTGTCGAGCGGGCGGCCCGGCAGGTGATGGATGCCGCGTACGAACTGGAAACCATCGGAATGCGGGTCGAACGTACCGAGCCGGCCGAGCTCGTGAATGAGCGGACTCCGGTCACGGACGGTCTCATGTGCCAGCTGGCAGCCGCCGAATTCGCCTCCGCCGGGTTGCGGCAGTACGCGGCGCGCGTGGAGCGTGGGGAGTGCGAATGGTGCGATATCGAACGACTCGCGCGCCCGGTGCCGCCCGAAGTCGCGTATTTGAAGAGCGCACCGTCCTTCCGCTGGATTTGGGACGCCCTGCCCCCGCCCGATGCGCCGCGGATTCCGAAGGGCGAGAAGTCGGTCGGCCCCAGCGACTGGCCGGATGATTTCGAGTACTACCCCAAGGGCAATTCGTGGCGGCGGTCCCTGTGACAGAGCAGGAGTGGTGATGACCCGGATCCGGTCGTATGCAGCGGGATCGATGGTGATCGGCCTGCTCGCGATGACGGTCACCGCGTGCGGGGGCACGGATTCGGCGGGGCGGGATCGTGCGGCCGTATTCGAGAATCCTTGCGCCATGCCGGATTCGGCGCTGGCCGCCGCTGGACTCGACGCCGCCGGAAAGCGCCCGGGTACGGTCGGCGTCGAATTCAACGGCTGGCATGGGTGCACCTGGAATGCCGTGTCCGGAGGGTTTACCGTCGCCGCGTATGCGGGCACGTGGAAACTCGCGGACTTCCAGCGGGATTCGACGTTCACTCGGTCCTTCGTGCGTGGAGAGCAAGTGAATATCGCTGGCCGCGATGCCACCGTGTTCGCGTCGGTACTCGATCCGGATCGGCGCACCATGTGTGCTATCGGGGTGGCGGCATCGACCGGAATGGTCCTGGTGCAAGCGAACAGCCGACCGGACCAGCCGGTCGGCAACGACATCTGCGCCGAAACCCGGAAAGTCGCCGCGGAACTCGTCGAGTACCTGCCGGCGGTCGATTCGGCGGCTCCGTCCACCACATCGACGCCGGTGGTCACCTCTGACGCCGAGGTACTGAACCTGTTCGGCGATCTCGATCCCTGCACGTTGGTCACCGACGCCGAAGTGGAGCGGTTGACCGGCCGGTCCGGGCTTACGCCCACACGTTCCGTCAGCATCCCGGCTCGGTCGGTGAGTTGTGCTTGGGGCGGGGAAATGCCCAGTCTGCAAATCGATTTCAATGGGCTGGTCAAAGACGATTACGTCATCACCGCGGCTGATGAGCGCAGTCGGCAGGTGAGTGCGAAGGTCGGGCGGGCGGTCGACCTCACCGGGTACGATGCCACCGACTGCCTGGTCATGACCATCTATCCCGATCCGCGGCGGCTGGTGTCCATCACCATCGATCCGGTGGGGGAGGAGAAGATCGACGGCGGGGTTTGCGGGCGCGCCTTGCCGGTTATCGAAACCGTGCTCGCCGATCGAATCCCCTGGCGCTGAACGCGCCCGGTCGGTGCGGGCCTCGCGCTGCGGTTACAGTTAGCGCCGCAGTTGGTGGGCTAGGCAGGGATTTACGGGTGTGACGGAACCTCTTCACGAGGCGCATGAGCGGGCCAGTTGGGCCGAGCTGTTCTTCGATCTGGTGCTGGTTTTCGCGGTGACGCAGGCGGCGCATCTGCCTATTTCGCATGAGGGGTGGGGGGCGGTCGGGCAGACCGTGCTGTTGCTCGCGGTCATGTGGTGGTCGTGGGTGGGGACCACGCTGGCGGTGCACGGGGTGGAGGATTCGAATCGGCAGCGGATTTTTCTGTTCGCTTGCGGGTTGTGCATGTTCGTCATGGCGATCACCGCCGCGCACGCATTCACCGGGCACGGGCAGCCGCTGATCTTCGCGGTGGCGCATCTGGTGTTGCGGGTGCTGCTGTGGGAGGAGATGCGGCGCAAGCGGGCGTTCTCGGAGGCGGGGACGTTCGCCAATTGGGTGAACCCGTTCACGGTGACGCTGGTGGCCGCGGTGCTGCTGGTGGTGGCCGCGGTGGCGCCGGAGGGCGCGGTGCGCAACTGGCTCTGGATTGTCGCGGTGCTCTTGGCTTTCGGCGGTCCGGCGGTGCTGGCGCCGCGGATGCGGAGCGTGCAGTTCGGGGCTTCGCATCTGCCGGAACGGTTCGGCCTGTTCATCATCATCGCGCTGGGCGAGATGGTGGCGTCGGTCGGTTCCGAGGCCGCGGCGGCGCATCTCGGGGTGCTGTCGTGGGTCGCCATCGGGCTGATCTTCGTGCTCGGATGCGGGTTGTGGTGGCTGTACTTCGCTTTCGGGTTCTCGGCCATCGAACATTCGCTGCGCACCAACCAGGTGCGCGGCGCGGTCGTGCGAGATGTGCTGAGCTACGGCCACATCCTGCTGGTGGTCGGCCTGGTGCTGGTCGCGGTCGGTGCCCGCAGCCTGGTCGAACATCCGGCCGAGGTGCCGCACGGCGTCAACGGCTACCTGCTTCCGATGGGCGCGGCCCTGTTCGTGTCCGCGTTCTGCTACACCCGCTGGCGCATGTTCGGCGCACCCACGGTCGGCCGTTTCACCGTCGCCCTGATCCTCGCCGCACTCACCGCGATCGCCCTGCACATTCCCGCGATCGCCACCCTGGTCATCGTGACAACGCTGCTCATCGCCCTGAACGGCTATGAGCACTGGTCGGTTTCGACCGGCCGTCCGCTCCTGCTGGTCAAGGTTCCGAGTCGCGCCTGACCCTCCGCGAGGCCGCCGGCACCCGGATGCAGTACTGTCTGGGCCAATGCTCGACAAGGCTGTACATGGGGGGATCGTGCCGAAGAGTCTGCTGTCTGTTCCGGGTTGGGGCCGAACGGGATTCGTGATCGCGCTGGCCGCGGCGGGAGTGCTGGCACCGGGTGGCGCGGTGGCACAGGGCGAGACTCCGGCCTGTCCCGCGGCCGCGGTGAGCACCGTGACCGCGGGGGTGCCGGTGCTGGACTGGACCGAGAACGCCGGATTCGATGCCGGCGGTGCGCTCTGGGTGTCCCGTACGGCACGAGGCGTAGTGGAGCGCTACGACGCCGCCGGCGTGGTGACCAGGTCGGTGGCGGTCGAACTGCCCGGCGCGGTGCGCCTGGGACCGGACGGTCTGCTCTACGTGACCACCGGGAATTTCCCGACCAGCGGCCTGGTCGGCAAAGGTGGCGTGGTTCGGTTCGATCCGGCTGCCGCGCAACCGATTCCGGAGACCATCGTGTCGGGGCTCGGCATGGCCAATGGCGCGGACTTCGACGCGCAGAGGAATCTGTACGTGGGGGTGACGTACGCGGGCCCACTGCGCATCCGCCCGGGCGGCAGTATCGACAGCGCGTGGACGGCGGCGGCCCGGGGCGCACTGGGGCTCGACAATGTGGGTGTGGGCGGCGTGGCCGTGCACGGCGATTCGATGTACGTGGCGCTGCTGCACAGCCCGACCGGGCGGATCGTGCGGATTCCCCTGGATGATCCGGCGCACCCGGTCGTGGCGGCGGATCTGTCGCCCGCCTTGTTCGCCGCGCCCGCGCTGCCCGACGATCTGACGGCGGGGTCCGACGGGCGGCTGTACGTCGGCACCGTCACCGGGCAGCTGGTACAGGTCGATCCTGAGACGCACCTGAGCTGCACGGTGCTGACGGGCGAACCCATCACCGCCGTGGCGGTCTCACCCGGGTCGCCGGGTGAGCTGTATCTGACCTCCGAGGTGGGGGATCTGCGCCGGGTGCGGCTGGGGTGAATGCGTGTTGAGCAGCCTCGATGAGGTTCATGAGTTGCCCGGCGGGTAACTTGCCAAGAGTCATACGTCCCGGGCCTCGATAGTGTGCCGAGCGACATTTACCGACCGGTAAGTGAGATGCGCTATGAAAAGCCATTCTTAGCTACCATTCAGTAACGCCTTTGCTGGACACTTGACTAGGGCGCTTGAGAAGCCTCCCACTCTGAACCCGGAGTGCCCTCGCAAGACAGCAAAGAAGTGGCTATGAAGTTGAAGAAGGCTGCCGCGACCTCGGCTTTGGTCATCGCGGCTCTCGGTATCACCGCCGGCACCGCTTACGCCGATCCGGCTCCCGCCGCTCCGTCGGCCCCCGGCGTCATCCCCTCGCTCCTCGACGGCATCAATCAGGGTGTCGGTCAGGTGCTGCCGAGCATTCACTGGAATGTGGCGCAGGAGGGCGACTCGGTCGTGGTCACCACCGATCACGGTTCGATGACCACCGGCGACGGTCTGCTCCAGATCCGCGACGACGCGGGCACGGTGCTCGTCGGCTTCCCGCTCAACTACTCGCTCGGCGATCTCGAGTACCCGATCCAGGCCGGTGTGCAGGGTCTGCGCGCGGTGCTGACCCCGAGCACCAACCCGGCCGATGCCAAGCCGGCCTCGGACGCGTTCCGTCACGATGTGGTTCGTCAGGACGCCTTCGACGACGCGGTGTCCGCCGCGGCCACCCAGTTCGGCATCATCACCGCCATCGGCACCCTGGTCGGCACCATCGTCGGCGCGGGCGCGGGCTGCGTGCTCGGCATCATCGGCGGCGCGACCCTGAGCCTGCCGGTGCTCGAGGCCGCCGGTCTCGGCCCGATCCTGGGCTGCCTGGCCGGTGCGGGCATCGGCATCCCGCTGGGCGCCGCCGCCGGTCTGATCCTGACCGGTATTCCGGCCGCGATCATCGTCGGCATCGGTTTCGCGCAGCGGATCAACGCGCCCGAGAACCAGTAGTCGCGCGCATTCGCAAGGTCAAAGCCCGCTTCCGGTGGACGGAGCGGGCTTCTTGCTATCTAATGGCTACAGGTATTCGGTCTTGTTTCTGCAGGAAAACAGACTCCAAGAACATGAAATGTAACGAAATCATGCTTGATGAATCCTGATAGCCACGAATTGGCAACATTTTGGCAACAGGCGCTGACGACTCTATTCACGGGTGCTCGATGAGGACCTGCGATCCCCGCAGAGGACGCATCCGCTGAAGAAAGCGACGAGAAGTTATGCGTATCAAGAAGTTCGCCGCCACCTCGGCTCTGGTCATCGCGGCGCTGGGCGTCACCGCCGGCACCGTCAACGCGGCCCCGGCGCAGGCCGAAGCCACGGGCATCCACTGGAACACCGAGCTGGCCGGCAACTCCGTCATCGTCAAGACCGATATCGGCTCGCTCACCACCGAGGGCGACCAGCTGCAGGTGCGTGACGACGCCGGCACCATCGTCACCGCGTTCCCGCTGACCTTCGTCAAGAACGACGGCATGGCGGTTCCGGTCGCGGCGTCCATCGACGGCAATACCGCGACGCTGACCCCGAACCTGGATCCGGCCGCGCTGCGCCCGACCGGTCTGCTGCACGACGTGGTTCGTCAGGACGCCTTCGATGACGCCGTATCCGCCGCCGCCACCCAGTTCGGCCTGGCCACCTCGGTCGGCACCCTGATCGGCACGGTCGTCGGCGCGGGCCTGGGCTGCGTGATCGGCATCATCGGTGGTGCGACGCTGACGCTGCCGATTCTGGAAGCCGCCGGGTTCGGCCCGATCCTGGGTTGCCTGGCCGGTGCGGGCATCGGTATCCCGCTGGGCGCGGCCGCCGGTCTGATCCTGACCGGTATTCCCGCGGGTATCGCGGTCGGCATCGGGTTCTTCAACCGGATCAACCTGCCCGAGAACCAGTAAGCCACGGGCACAAAAAATCGGGCCGGGTCAACGGAGGTGACCTGGCCCGATTTCTGTTGTCTCGGAGCTACATCCGCACTAGCGCGGCTTGCGCTGCAGGATGGAGTCGCGGATCAGGATGAACGCGAGGCCCGCCGCGAACAGGATCAGGAAGATGTAGCCGACATTGCCGGAACCCGAGGAGCTGCCCTGCTGGTTCTCGAAGAGCATGGCGAGCAGGATGACGACGACGACCCAGCCGGCCGCGCGGGCGGTACGACGGGATTCGCCGCTCCAGCCCCAAGCCGCGGAGGGAACCTCGGCGGTGTCGACCTTGGTGACGACGTCCGAGGGATGTGCGGCGTCCAGTTCCGACGAGGCCACTTTCGCTCCTTTATGGCTCGAATCCGATTGCTGGGTCATATCGTGACATACGACTCCACGTCGTAGCCAGCAGGGGCACGCCCAACTCTCGGGAGCTCTCAGGGGCAAGCCCCTGAAACCCCGGGCGGGAAACCCCGCTGGCACGTGTAGGCGGCCGCGCAGGAGAGAATGGGCTTGTGTCCGACGTTGTGAGAGTTCTGCTGCTGGGCAGCACCGGTTCCATTGGCACCCAGGCGCTCGAGGTGATCGCCGAGAATCCGGATCGGTTCGAAGTGGTCGGGCTGGCCGCGCGGGGCGGGAATACCGAACTGCTGGCGGAGCAGATCGCGGCTACCGGGACCACGAACGTGGCGATCGCGGATGAGGCGGCCGCGGCGAAATTGGGTGTGGGGCTTGCGGGTCCGGGGGCGGCTACCGAACTGGTGCGGCGGACCGATGCGGATGTGGTGCTGAACGCGCTGGTCGGGTCGCTGGGGTTGGAGCCGACGCTCGCCACGCTGGAATCGGGGCGGCGACTTGCGCTGGCCAACAAGGAATCTCTGGTGGCGGGCGGGTCGCTGGTGACGCGGGCGGCCAAGCCGGGGCAGATCGTGCCGGTGGATTCGGAGCATTCGGCGCTGGCGCAGTGCTTGCGCGGCGGGCGGGCCGAAGAGGTCGACAAGCTGGTGCTGACGGCGTCCGGCGGGCCGTTCCGGGGATGGACGGCACAGATGCTGGAGTCGGTGAATCCGGCTGAGGCCAAGGCGCATCCGACCTGGTCGATGGGCCTGATGAACACGCTGAATTCGGCTTCGCTGGTGAACAAGGGCCTGGAGCTGATCGAGACGCATCTGCTGTTCGGGGTGCCCTACGACCGCATCGACGTGACCGTGCACCCGCAGTCCATCGTGCATTCGATGGTCACCTTCACCGACGGCTCCACCCTGGCCCAGGCCAGCCCGCCGGATATGAAACTGCCCATCGCGCTCGCGCTCGGCTGGCCCGACCGGGTGCCGGGCGCGGCGGCCGCCTGCGATTTCTCGACCGCCTCCACCTGGACCTTCGAACCGGTCGACAACGAGGTGTTCCCGGCGGTCGAGCTGGCCCGCCGGGCCGGTCAGGCGGGTGGTTGCGTGACCGCGGTCTACAACGCCGCCAATGAGATCGCGGTGCAGGCGTTTCTCGACGGGATCGTCAAGTTCCCGGATATCGTGCGCACCGTGACCCGGGTGGTGGAGTCAGCCGACCGCTGGACCGCCGAACCCGGTAGCTTGGACGAGGTGCTCGCGGCTGATGCGTGGGCGCGCGAGACCGCCGCCACGATCGTGCGCGGCTGATTCCAGGAGGGTTCGTAACCGGCATGGTGTACGCGATCGGCTTCATCCTGTTCGCCCTCGGCATCACGTTCTCGGTGGCCCTGCACGAATGCGGCCATATGTGGACGGCGCAGGCGACCGGCATGAAGGTGCGGCGTTACTTCATCGGCTTCGGCCCGAAGGTGTTCTCGTGGAAGCGCGGTGAGACCGAATACGGGTTGAAGGCGCTGCCGCTGGGTGGTTTCTGCGATATCGCGGGCATGACCGCGCTCGACGAACTCGAACCCGAGGAAGTCGATCGCGCCATGTACCGGCAGGCCACCTGGAAGCGCCTGCTGGTCATGTCCGGCGGCATCCTGATGAACTTCGTGCTCGGGTTCATCCTCATCATGATCCTGGCGGTGGCCTGGGGCCTGCCGCGTTTCGATCAGCCGCCGGAGACCCAGCTCAGCACCCCGACCTGCGTGTCGAACCAGGGTCCGGACCTGAAGGCGATCCCGTGCGAGGGTGAGGGCCCGGCGGCCAAGGCGGGGCTGAAGCGCGGCGACATCGTGACCGCCGTCAATGGCACCAAGATCACCACCTGGGCGCAGTTCCGCGAGCAGACCGAGAAGCAGACCGGTCCGTTCACCTACACCGTCGAACGCGACGGCAAGGTGCTCGACCCGATCACCGTCGTCCCGCAGCAGGCCACCGTCTACACCGAGAAGGACGGCAAGCCCAAGACCGTCTCCAAAGTCGGTGTCGGACACGACGTCTACGGCCCGGTGCAGTACAACGTGCTGGCCGCCATTCCGGCCTCGGCCGCCTTCACCGGCGATATCGCGGTCCGCACCGTGCAGGCCCTCGCGCAGATGCCGTCCAAGGTCGCCGACCTGTGGCACGCCATCACCGGCGGCGAACGCGATCCGGAGACCCCGGTGTCGGTGTACGGCGCCAGCCGGATCGGCGGCGAGACCGCCGAGCACGGCGCCTGGCCGGTCTTCATCCTGACCCTGGCCAGCCTGAACTTCTTCCTCGGCGCGTTCAACCTGCTGCCGCTGCTGCCCCTCGATGGCGGGCACATGGCGGTGGTGATCTACGAGAAGATCCGCAACACCCTGCGCGGGCGCAAGGGCCTGCCGGCCGGTCCGCCGGTCGACTACCTGAAGCTGTTGCCCGCCACCTACGTGGTGGTGGTGCTCGGCGGCGCGTACATGGTGCTGACCCTGGTCGCCGATATCGTCAACCCGGTCAAGCTCTTCCCCTGACCCGCCGGATCCGGCGAACCGAACCGCGCCGACCGACAATGCGTGCCGCGTGAGCGCTCGGGCTCGCCGAGTGTCGGTGGCGCTCGGTAGTGTTCCTCGCACGGGGCGTTGCTTAGCGCGGGTGGGGATTTCGGATCCAAAGTTCCTGGCGCGGTGGCGCTCTCACGGTCTCTGGCGTGAGAAGGAACGGTGTTTGCGTCGTGGAATTGACGCGGGGCGCGAACGCGCCGGTAGCGGCTTCGGCGGTATCGCTGGTGGTGGAGTGGAGTTCGGGCCGCGAGGTCGATCCACAGGCGCTGTTGCTGAACGGGACGGGGAAGATCCGGTCGAACGACGACTTCGTGTTCTTCAACGCGCCCCGGCATCCCTCCGGTGCGGTGGCGCTGGAGGAAGCGGGCGGCGGCCGCGCCACGATTCGCCTGGGGCTCAACGTGATCGAGCCCGGCGTGGACAAGGTCGTCATCACCGGGTCGATGGACGAGGGCTCGTTCCGGGACCTGCCCGGGCTGACCGTCTCGGTGCGCGATGGCGGCCGCGAACTGCTGCGCTACGTGGTGCAGCGGTCGGAAGCCGTGACGGCCATGGTGCTGGGCGAGTTCTACCGGCGCGGCGCGGAGTGGAAGTTCCGGGCCGTCGGGCAGGGCTGGGACAGCGGATTGCGGGGCCTGGCAGAGGAATTCGGCGTCGAGGTGGACGACGAGCCGTCCGCGCCCGCCCCGCCTTCGGGAGCGCCGGTACCCACCCCCGATGTCACGCTGGGCGGCGCGCCGGGCCGCTCGCCGCATCTGGATCCGCCACCGGCTCCGGTGCAGCCTGCCGGTTGGTATCCCGCGCCCGCCGATCCCAACCGCCTGCGCTGGTGGAGCGGGACCGGTTGGTCGGAGGACTATCGAAAGGCGTTCCCCGCCAACGACCCCGCTCATTGCGCGCGGTGCGGCCGGCCGAAGAGCGTGCCGCGATTCGGCGGCTACGGCGCGCCGCACGCGTGCCGCTGGTGTGAGAACGAGGTCGCCGAGTTGCTGGAGACGTGGCGGCAGCAGGCGTGGCAGGTGCTGGGCAGTACCGGTCCGGACGGTCCGCGCTGGGACGAACTGTGGGTCATGCTGCGGTTCCACATGATCAGCGAATCGACGGGGCGGGAAGCCTTGCAGCCCTTGGCGGTATCGCATCTGGAGCGGGTGGTGGCGTTCGCCTTCGCGGACGGTGAGATCGATCAGCAGGAGCTGGACAATTTCGAGCGCACCGTCGCCGCTTTGCGTGCCGCCACCGATCTGTCGCTGGCGAGCCAGCACATCGAGGGGCTGCGCCAGCGCATGTTGCGCGGTCGCTCGCTGACTCAGGTGAAGGTGGGCGAGCTGCCGCGGATCGAACGCGCGGATCTGCATCTGGAAGCCGACGAGCTGCTGTACGTGGACGTCAACTCGACCCAGATCAAATACCTGGCCAGCGGCCCCAAGCACACCGGCGGCCGCCTCATCGGCAGCAGCAAGAAGCTGCGGTTCGTCGGCACCGGCGCGGGCACCGAGCTGACCTGGGCGAAGATCGTCTCGGTGCGCCACGAGTACGACACGGTGGTCATCTCCGCCACCACCGCGCGGGGCGGCGGCACCTATCGCGTGCCCGATGCCGAATACGTCGCGGCGGTGCTGGAGGGCGCGCTGCGGGTGGCCAAACGCCTGGTGCTCGCACCGGGCCAGCGCGATTCCCGGGCCATTCCGCAGGATGTGAAATCGCAGGTGTGGCAGCGCGACGGCGGCAAATGCACGGAGTGCGGTTCCAGCGAATACCTGGAGTTCGATCACATCATCCCGTGGAGCCGCGGTGGTGCGACCAGCGTCGACAATCTCCAGATCCTGTGCCGCCGTTGCAATCTGGCCAAGGGTGCGCGCATCTGAACGCTAAGCCGCCAGCTCCTTGAGCAGCTGGCGGCACAGCTGATCCGCGCGCCGCGTGGTCTCCGGCTGCCGGAACTCCGGCGTCAGCGAAAGCACATGCGCGCACGCGGTTTCCAGATCGATGAGGTGCCCGACCGACACGAACACCGGCTTGACCCCGGTCCGGGTGCGCAGTGCGCGCCCGACCGGATCGCCGTCGATGGTGATCTCCGAAGACGACCCGCGCTCGTCCTCGGGCGTCTCGTACTGCCCCCACGCGTTCTTGGCGACCCCGAACGTCGGCGTCCCGGTCACCAGTCCCAGATGGCAGGCGAATCCGAACCGCCGCGGATGCGCCAGCCCCTGACTGTCGCAGATGAACAAATCGGGTGTGACGGTGAGCTTTTCGAGCGCCAGCAGCGTCGTCGGCAGTTCCCGGAAGCTCAGCAGCCCCGGCACGTACGGGAAATCGGTGCGCCCCCGCGCGGTCGCGATCTCCACGGTCTCGAGGGTCTCGGTGTCCAGCACCACGATGGCCGCCACCACATTGCCGTCCTCGTCATACGCCGAGTCAAGCCCCGCTACCGTGCGGAAACGCGGCGGCCGCGGATTGCGCGCCAGCACCCGCGAGCGCAGCCGATCCTGCAGCGCGATAGCCTCCTCGGGGCTGTCCGGCCACGGATCGGGATTCGCTACCTTCACATTTCGCTCCGTATACCTTCGCGCCATCTGCAACGAATAAGAACTGTAGGCCCCGGCCGGTTCCGGCCCGAACACCCGGCACGGGTACCCTTGTCGCCGCCGTCACAGGGCGACCGGTATACGAGCGTCGGTAAGCTCGAGACCGGATGGGTGAGGACTTGACGAAAGAAGGCAACCGATCGTGAGCAGTGCCATCACATTGGGCATGCCGTCCGCACCGGCGGCTGTGCTCGCGCCGCGTCGTAAGACCCGTCAGCTGATGGTGGGCAATGTGGGCGTCGGCAGTGATTTCCCGGTATCGGTGCAGTCGATGACGACCACCAAGACCCATGACGTGAACGCCACCCTGCAGCAGATCGCCGAACTCACCGCCTCGGGCTGTGACATCGTGCGCGTGGCCTGCCCGCGGCAGGAGGACGCGGACGCGTTGCCGATCATCGCCAAGAAGTCCGGCATCCCGGTCATCGCCGATATTCACTTCCAGCCGCGCTACATCTTCGCCGCCATCGACGCGGGATGCGCTGCGGTGCGGGTGAATCCGGGCAATATCAAGGAATTCGACGGCCGCGTCAAAGAGGTCGCCAAGGCGGCCGGCGCCGCGGGCATCCCGATCCGCATCGGCGTGAACGCGGGCTCGCTCGACAAGCGCATGATGGAGAAGTACGGCAAGGCCACCCCGGAGGCGCTGGTGGAGTCGGCGCTGTGGGAGGCGAGCCTGTTCGAGGAGCACGGCTTCGGCGATATCAAGATCTCGGTCAAGCACAACGACCCGGTGATCATGGTCGAGGCGTACCGCCAGCTGGCCGCGCAGTGCGACTACCCGCTGCACCTGGGCGTGACCGAGGCCGGTCCCGCCTTCCAGGGCACCATCAAGTCCGCGACCGCGTTCGGCGCACTGCTCTCGCAGGGCATCGGCGACACCATCCGCGTCTCGCTGTCCGCGCCTCCGGCCGAGGAGGTGAAGGTCGGCGGTCAGATCCTGCAGTCGCTGAACCTGCGCCCGCGCAAGCTCGAGATCGTCTCCTGCCCGTCCTGCGGGCGCGCGCAGGTCGATGTGTACACCCTGGCCAACGAGGTCACCGCCGGTCTGGAAGGCATGGAGGTGCCGCTGCGGGTGGCCGTCATGGGCTGCGTCGTGAACGGTCCCGGCGAGGCCCGCGAGGCCGATCTGGGCGTGGCGTCCGGCAACGGCAAGGGTCAGATCTTCGTCAAGGGCGAGGTCATCAAGACCGTGCCCGAGCACCTCATCGTGGAGACGCTGATCGAGGAGGCCATGCGCCTCGCCGAGGAGATGGGCGAGGACGCGCCCAGCGGCGCGCCGGTCGTCACCGCCGGATAAATCCTGGTCGGCATGTGGTCCGAGGCGATAGTGCGGCGCGTTTTCACTCTTTCTGGCAGGCTGTGAACGTGCGGAGTGTGCTGGAGCCGACTCGCCGGACCAAACCGTCCGGAGCCCGTCAGCTCGCGAACCGCGATCTGACACAGGTTTTGCGCGTGCTCGACACCGACCCGGTGGCGAGCTGCATGGTGGCCGCGCGCCTCCAGGAGTACGGGCTGGATGCGCGCGGCGTCTACGGCGAGCTGTGGAGCCGGGGCGGTCCGGAGGACTCACTGTGCTTCTCGGGCGCCAATCTGGTGCCGTTGCGCGGCGGTCCGGAAGACCTGCGCGCCTTCGCCGATCGGGCCGTGCGCGGGGCACGGGTGTGCTCGTCGGTGGTGGGCCGCCGCGAACTCGCGCTCCCGCTCTGGGAGTTGCTGACCGAGCACTGGGGTCAGCCGCGCGAGCTACGCGACGATCAACCGCTGCTGGCGCTGGAGAAGACCGCCGGTATCGCGCCCGATCTGAAGGTGCGCCGGGTGCGCCCGGAGGAGATCGACCGCTATCTGGTCGCCGCCGTCGCCATGTTCACCGAGGAGATCGGCGTCGATCCGCGCGCCGGGGACGGCGGGCGCAGTTACCGCCGCCGGGTCTCGAGCCTCATCGAATCCGGCCGCGCCTGGGCGCGATTCGAAGACGGTGAAGTGGTGTTCAAGGCCGAGGTCGGCGCCCTGTCCCGGCGCACCGGCCAGATCCAAGGCGTCTGGGTGCATCCCGAATATCGCGGCAAGGGCTTCGGCACCGCGGGCACGGCGGCCGTCGCGAACGTCGTGGTGGCCTCGGGCCGCACCGCCAGCCTGTACGTGAACTGCTACAACGAGGTCGCCCGCCGCGCCTACGACAAGGTCGGCTTCCAGCAGGTGGCGACCTTCGCGACGGTGCTGCTGGACTGACGCCGCGCCGGAGCCGGCTGTGAGTTCGGCGTGAAATCCGTTCCGGCGCAGTGTGTCGCCGATGTTTGCCGGTAGTTGGCTCTACCATGTGTGCCGATGTCCACACGGGGTATGACCTTGCTGATCGCCGTCGCGATTTCGATAGCCGCGGCCGGGTGCGCCACCGGCCCCCAGGGCCCGGCGCAGGCCGCCGACGCTTTCGTCACCGCCTTCGCCGACCATGACGCCCAGGCGGCGGCCGACCTGACCAATCAGCCCGAAAAGGCCGCCCCCGCACTGAATTCCGCCTGGGAGAACCTGCAGGCCGAGAAACTGGTCGCGCACACCGGCGACGCCCGCGTCACCGGCGACACCGCCATCGTCGACTACAACTACGAATGGCATCTGCCCAAGGAACGCGTGTGGACCTACAAGGGCCAGCTGCAGATGGGCCGCAGCGACGGCAAATGGACGGTGCGCTGGAACTCGGCGAACATCCATCCGCAGCTGGGCAATACGCAGACCCTGCAACTGCGCTCCAATCCCGCCCCGCGCGCCCGCGTGAACGAGCGCTCCGGCAGCGATGTGCTGGTGCCGGGACCCATGTACCGGGTGACCTTCAAACGCGTCGCAGGGGCCGATACCGGCGCGGTGGCGCGGGCGCTGGCGGCGGCGCTGCAGCCCATCGACGAGAAGTTCACCGCGGACGCCATCTGGTCGGCGGTGCGCAAGGCCGACGGCCCGGTGACCATCGCCCAGCTCTCGGAATGGGAGTTCGACCAGGTCGGTTCGGAGCTGCTCGGGCTGGCCGGGGTGACCTACAACAAGGAATGGGACATGGTCCCGACCGATCGCCGCTTCGCACCCGACCTGCTCACCCAGGTGCGCAAGACGGTGATCGACGAGGTGGACGGCAAGGCCGGCTGGAGCGTCGTCACCGTGAACTCCAACGGCGCGGACACCGACGTGCTGAAAGAGGTTGAGCCGCAGGCCTCCCCGTCGTTCTCGCTGAGCGTCGACCGCTTCGTGCAGAATGCCGCGCAGCGGGCCGTGGACCTGCGCCAGGAGCAGGCCATGATGGTGGTGATCCAGCCGTCCACGGGCGCCATCCTGGCCATCGCGCAGAACGCGGAGGCGGACAAGGACGGTCCGGTGGCGGCCTCGGGCATGTATCCGCCGGGCTCCACCTTCAAGACGGTGACCGCGGCGGCGGCCATCGCGAACGGGCTGGCCACCCCCGATACCGTGGTGCCGTGCCCGAGCCGGATCGTGGTGGGGGAGCGCACCATTCCGAACTACAACCTCTTCACCGTCGGCGACGTCCCGATGGCCACCGCCTACGAGCGCTCCTGCAACACCGCCTTCGCCAAGATCGCCTCCGAGCTGGACGGCGCGGATCTGCGCACGGCCGCGGCGGCGCTGGGCATCGGCCCGGACTACACGATCGTGGGCCTGCCGACGGTGTCGGGTTCGGTGCCCGAGGACGACGATCTGGTGCAGCGCGCCGAGGACGGGATCGGGCAGGGCAAGGTGCTGGTGAGCCCGTTCGGGCTGGCGCTGGTGGCCGCGACGGTCGCCAATGGCGCTGTGCCGGTGCCGTTCCTGATCTCCGGCCATCCCACCAAGGTCGACGGCGATCGCCCGGCGCTGTCGCCGGAGGTGATCGACGGCCTGCGCATGATGATGCGCAAGGTGGTGCTGGGCGGCACCGCCGAACGCATCGCCGATCAGGGCGAGGTGTACGGCAAGACCGGGGAGGCCGAGGTGGACGGCGGTTCGCACTCGTGGTTCGTGGGCTACCGCGGCGATATGGCCTGGGCGACGCTGGTGGTGCGCGGGGGAAGTTCCGACAATGCGGTGGCGGTGACGCGGGATATGGTCACGGCATTACCGCCGGGGTACTGAGGGTCAGCGGTCGGCGGGGAACTGCGGGACGAAGGTCGATTCGCGCACGCAGGCCGCGGGTTGGATACCGCCGGTGAGGGATTCGTCGGAGACGTAGCGCTGCTGGGCCAGGGTCCGCGACGGCGGTCCGGCGCTGGACGCGTCGCCGAGGATCTCGGTGACGCCGGCGCCCGCGAGGATCATGCCCGCGGTGGTGAGTAGCAGTAGAGCCGAACGCTTCATATCCTGCTCCCTTGTTCGGGGATGACTCAGGAGACCCGAAAGGTCTGTTTCGGAGGACCATTGCTCATTAGGGTTGGCTGACTGTTTGCCGCCGGAAACAAACGGTAAACCGGACGTCATGCCCCAGGCAAGGCCCGAGTGTGACCCCGCACACTCGCCGAACGAGAGTGGCGCAGGTCACAGCGGAATTCGGGCTCGAAAAAAGAGACCGGTCAGTTTGACCGATGTAGGGTGGCGGCCAGGTGATGCTGCAGCGGCTGCTCCACCGCGGCCATCCGCAGTGTGTAGCCGAGGGTGTCCCCGGACAGGTCGAAGGTGCGGCCCAGTGCCGTAACCGATTTCGCGCTCGAGCTCAGGCCGATCGCGGTCGAGTCCAGTTCCAGGCGCAGATCCCCGCCCTCGGTGACCAGCCGCCCCTCGCAGATCTCGGTGATGCCGGTCGGATGCGCCAGGATCAGCTCCACCCGGTCCCCGCCGATGGCCCGCAGGTACCCGGTCTCGCTGTGCATGGGCCGGCTGCCGTCGGCGGCGCGGGTGCGCTGCCGGTAGGTCAGGAACGGCCGCCCGACATGACCGAAATGCACTTCCTCCAGGTATTCGAAGGAGTCGATGGTCGGGTATTCGCCCTGCCCGCGCCCCTTCCAGGTGCCCAGTAACGGGGCCAGATGGGCGATGTCGGGGTGGGGCGCGACGGCGGTTTCGGGTTCGAGCACGGCGGCCAGCTTAGTTCGCCGCCGGGCATCCGGCGGCGGGACGACGCGCCGTTGTCCCGGTATTTCCGGAAAGGGGGCTGGATCGGGGGTTTGTGATCTTCGAGTGGGGGCAAACAAGGGGATTCGACGGTCAGCGGCGGCTCGCCCGGCGGTAGCCGTACGCGGCCGGCAGAGCGAAGACCACGATCGCGCCGACCGACCACAGCACGGTGTGCACGAACGGTCCGGCGATCGGCCCGCCCTCGGCGAGCGCGCGCATGGTGTCGACGGTCACCGACATGGGCTGGTTGCGGACCACCGGCTGAATCCAGCTGGGGTACGCGGCCAAGGGCACGAATCCGGTGCTGAAGAACATGAGCAGCGAGGTCAGGATGGCGATGGCCTCCACCAGCGTGGACTTGGCGGTGAAGACGGCGATGGCGGTGACGATGGTCGCGAACGCCAGCCCGAACAGCACCGGCAGCCAGAGGAAGGCGAACGCGGCCAAGGGGCCCTGCTGGAACCGGAAGCCGAGCAGCATGCCGAAGCCGACGATGATCAGCGTTCCAGCGAATATCCGGCAACCCTCAGCGAGGATGCGGGCGGCCAGTCCGGAACCGCGGTGCACGGGCAGCACCCAGAACCGCGCGAGCAGTCCGGCATCGCGTTCCCGGCCCAGCATCACCCCGCTGGCCACCGTGCCCGAGAGCGCGCCGACCAGGGTGACCATCGGCACCGAACCGTAGAGGGCGCTGTGATGGGAGAACTTCTCGATCTGATTGCCCACCACGATGTCCAGCATGAGCAGCAGCAGGCACGGGACGATCAGCGTCTCGAGCAGCGTAATGGGATCGCGCACCCAGCGCAGCAGCAGCCGCTGGGTCTGGATCCAGGTGTGGCGCAGCAGGGCCGGGGCCGAGGCCTCGGGCATATCGATGGTGTCGGTGGGCGCGGTGGCGTCGAGGGTGGCCATGTCACGACCTCTTCAGGTTCAGCCGGACGGTGAAGTACAGCGACACCGCGATGATGGCGGCGCACCACAGCAGCGGCGGGATCAGCACCGCGTCGGTGACCACGGTGAAGCGCGGCGGCTTGTCCCCGCCGAGCGCCCGTATCCCGTACGCGAACTGCGAAACCGGCTGGTTGCGCACGAAAGCCTGCACCCAGTGCGGGAATTGCGAGGCCGGAGCCAGGCCGGTGGAGAGCATGCCCAGAATCAGCGGCGGCAGCACCAGCATCTGGGTGGTGGCCTCGGGGCTCTTGGTGACGGTGCCGATGACGTCCGCGCCGAGGCAGAACGCGATGCCGATCAGCATGCCCAGCGCCACGAAACCCACGGTGTGCGACCAGGGTCCGTAGAAGCGGAAGCCGATGACGTGCACGCAGACCAGTGCCGTGATCATGGCGATGGTGAGCCGGAAGACGTTGGCGGCCATGCGCGCGGCCGTCGGCACCAGCGGATGCATGGGCATGGCGTCGAAGCGGCGGTCCAGGCCGGACACCATATCGGTGGCCGCGCGAAACGCCGCGGAGATGGCGGTGAACGCGGCGGCTTGCAGGATCACGATCGGGGCCATGAACTGCGCGTAGCTGCTGAATCCGGTGCCGGAGAACGACATCACGCGATTGAGCGGAATGTAGAAGCTCGCGGTGAACGAGATCGGCGCCAGGATCGAGGTGAGGATCTCGCCGGTGGTGATGGACGGCACGATGAGCCGCACCGTCAGCACCCACCACTGCTGCAGCGTGCCCGGGGTGGCGCGGGTGCTGGTGAGCCAGCCGCCCGGGGCGGTCGTGGCGGTCACGGCCGGACCTGCCCGTTGACCGGTTCCTTCTCGGTCATATGCCCGGTGAGGGTGAGGAACACATCGTCGAGCGAGGGCCGCCGCAGGGCGATGTCGACCAGTTCCAGTCCGGCCCCGTCGAGCCGGCGCAACGCCTCGGCCAGGGTCTTCGCGCCCTCGGGGGCCGGGATGGCGATGCGGTCCGAATCACCGGTCAGCGCTTCCCGATTGGCGGCGGGCAGCAGGTCGCCGAGCGCGGCCACGATGGTCGGCAGTTCCTCCATGCGCAGCGGCACCACCTCGCAGTAGCTGCCGCCGGTGCGCGCCTTGAGTTCGTCGGCGGTGCCGTCGGCGATGACCACGCCCTGATCGATCACGATGATGCGGTCGCACAGCGCGTCCGCTTCCTCCAGGTACTGGGTGGTGAGCAGCGTGGTGATGCCGTGCTTGCGGAATCCGCCCACCAGATCCCAGACCCCTTGGCGGCTGCGGGGATCCAGCCCGGTGGTGGGCTCGTCGAGGAACACCACCTCGGGCCGCACCACCAGCCCGCAGGCGATGTCGATGCGCCGGCGCATACCGCCGGAATAGGTGCCGACCCGCCGTCCCGCGGCCGCGGTGAGATCGAATTCGCCGATCAGTTCGTCGGCGCGGGTCTTGGCGGCGCGTTTGCGCAGGCCCATCAGCCGCCCGAACATGACCAGGTTCTCGTAGCCGCTCAGGGCGTCGTCGAGGGCGGCGAACTGCCCGGTCAGCATGATGCTGCGCCGCACCGCCGCCGCCTCGGAGGTGACGTCGTGCCCGGCCACCAGGGCGCGGCCGGCATCGGGGGCGATGAGGGTGGACAGGATATTGACGGTGGTGGTCTTGCCCGCGCCGTTGGGCCCGAGAATGCCGAGCACCTCGCCGGGCGCGGCCTTGAAGGTGATGCCGCGCAAGGCTTGTACCGCACCGAAGGATTTCTCGACGCCTTCGACGACCACGCCGTCCACGCCGCTGCCGGGTTTCACTGTGTCTCTCCCAGATATTCGTCGAGGAGTGCGGCGATGGCCGCCAGCGCATCGGGCGCGGTGAGTTCCTCGTGGGTGGCTTCGATGTCGTGGCTGGTGATCTCGCCCGTGATCCAGGGGTGCCAGCCCTGCGGTCCGAAGATCTCCTGACGGTCCACGGTGGCGCTGAAATACAGTGCGTCACCGTGGTATACCGGCCGCTGGTAGCCGGTACGGGTGCGGGCGGACGCGTTGTAGGAGGCGGCCATGCGCTCCAGCGTGGTCGCGTCCACCAGGGATACGCCGCCCATGCGATCGCGGATCAGGTCGGCGGCCTCCTCGGCGGTGGCGTCCTCGGGCATATCGGTGATGCCGAAGACCGAGCCGAAGGTGGCGACGAACGAACCGGCGCTGAGCTTTTCGATGCTGTTGCCGTCGATATCGGTGCTGTCGGCGTCCAGCAGCACCAGCGCGCCCATCTCCGCGCCCTGCTCCTTCAGTTTGACCGCGACCGCGTGCGCGATGAGGCCGCCGAAGGACCAGCCCAGTACGTGATACGGGCCCTCGGGTTGCAGGCGGCGGATCTCGCGGACGTAGCGGTCGGCGAAGTCCTCGATGCTGTCCGCGTGCGCCTCCCCGGACAGGTCGGGAGCCTGCAAGCCGTAGACCGGGCGGCCGGGGCGCAGGTTCTCGGCGAAACCGAGGTAGGTCCAGGCGATTCCGGAGGAGGGGTGGATGCAGAACAGGGCGGGCTGCTCGCCGCCGACCCGGATCGGCAGCACCACGTCCAGGCCGAGTCCGGGCGAGGAATCCGCCTGGGCGGCAGCGAGTTCCGCTTCCGCGGCGGCCCGAGCCCGCTCGGCCATGAACTCCGCCTCGGCGGCCGAGGCTTCCTGCGCCGCCGGTGACGCCGCGAAACTCGCTGCCGCGGTGAGGGTTTCCACCCACAGCCAGGCCAGCGCCGCCACATCACCGCGTCCCAGCAGGGTGCCGGGATAGGTGAAGGTGGCCTGCATGCGGTCGCCGACCACCACGGCATTGATCTCGACCTCGGCGGTCACCGGGACGTCCGGGCTCTCGGGGGCGTGCAGGTCGCCGAGTTCGTCGGTGGGGAGCCAGCCCAGCCCTTCCAGCCCGGCGGGGATATCGGCGGCGGCATAGCGGCCCAGATAATTGAACCCGATCCGCCCGGGCACCCGGTGCGGCAATTGCGCCCCGGTCTCGGTGTTCAGGTAGCGCAGCAGCCCGTACCCGATGCCCTTGTCCGGCACATCGAGCAGTTGATGCTTGACCGCGCGGATCACCTCGCCCATGCCGGGTCCGCCGAGGCGCGCCGCCTCCAGATCGATGCCCGGCAGGTCCAGGCGCACCGGATACACGGTGGTGAACCAGCCGACGGTGCGCGACAGGTCCGCGCCCGGCACGATCTCCTGCTGTCGTCCATGTCCTTCCATACGGATCAGCACCGAATCGGGTTCGTCGCCGCTCGCCCCGCGCCAGCGTTGCACCGCCAGGGCCAGGGCCGCGAGCAGGGCGTCTTCCACGGTGCCGTCGAACAGGCCGGGCAGGGTGGTGAGCAGCGCCGAGGTGACCTCCTCGGGCACCGTGATGTCGATGGCCCGCACCCGGGCGGCGGTGTCGACGGCCGGATCGAGTTCGCGCGGGCCGATGGCCGGATCGGGGGTGGCGGCCACGGTGCGCCAGTAGTCCAGCTCGGCCGTGCGCGCCGGGCTGTGCGCCTCCTCGTGCAGGGCGTGCGACCAGCGTCGCATCGAGGTGCCCGGTTCGGCGAGCACCGGATCGGCGCCGCCGGACAGCTGCGCCCACGCCGCGATCAGGTCGGGCACCAGGATGCGCCAGGAGACGCCGTCGATGACGAGATGGTGGGCGACCAGGATGAGCCGGCCGGTGCGCTGGGCGTCGACCGGGTCCAGCCACACCAGTTGCAGCATGACGCCCTCGGCCGGATCGAGGCGGTTGAGCGCCGAATCCAGTTCGGTGGCGGCGTATTCGCGCAGTTCGACGGTGCTGGCGGTGCTGAACTCGATGCGGTTGAGCACCTTGTCGACCTCGACGGTGCCGGGTTCGCCGGTGTGCAGCCGCCAGTCGCCGTCCTCCTGCCGCAGCCGCGCGCGCAGGATGTCGTGCCGGTCCACCACGGCGGTGACGGTGGCGACGATCTGCTCGCGGGTGATGCCGCGCGGCATCTCCAGTACCGCGGTCTGTGCGAACCGGCCGAAGTCGCCGCCGCGTTCGAGCATCCAGGACACGATCGGCGTGAGCGGGATGTCGCCGACGCCGCCGCCCGGGAGTTCCTCCAGCACAATGGCTTCCCCGGCGTCGTCGGCGAGGGCCGCCATGGCGGCGACGGTGCGATGCTCGAACACCTGCATGGGGCTGAGTTCCAGGCCGTGCAGGCGGGCGCGGGACACCAGCTGGATGGCCAGGATGCTGTCGCCGCCGAGCGCGAAGAACGAATCGTGCACGCCGACGCGATCGCGGCCGAGCAGTTCGGCGACGATGGCCGCCAGGGCCTTCTCGGTCGGGGTCTGCGGTGCGCGGTACTCGGTCTCGGCCTCGAACACCGGTTCCGGCAAGGCTTTCCGGTCCAGCTTGCCGACGGCGTTGAGCGGTACGGCATCCAGGACGACGAACGCGGACGGGACCATATAGCCCGGCAGGTTGTCGGCGGCGTGGGCGCGGACGGCGGCCATATCAAGTTCCCGTCCGTCCTCGGGCAGCAGGTAGGCGGCCAGCGCGGTGCCGCCGCCGGGGCCGGGAACACCGAGCGTGACAGCGAATTCCACGCCTTCGGCCCGGGCCAGCACCGCGTCGATCTCACCCAGTTCGATGCGCTGGCCGCGCACCTTCACCTGGAAGTCGGTGCGGCCCAGGTATTCCAGGGTCGGCAGATCGTGATCCCCGGTCCACCGCACCAGATCGCCGGTGCGATACATCCGCTCGCCCGGCCCGCCGTACGGATTGGTGACGAACCGTGCGGCGGTCAGCGCGGCCCGCCGGTGATACCCGCGCGCCAGCGCCGGACCGGCCAGATACAACTCGCCGGCTACGCCCATCGGCACCGGCCGCAACCGGTCGTCGAGGACCAGCGTCGCCGCGCCGCGAATCGGCCGGCCGATGGTGACGGGTTGCCCCGGCCGCAGCGGTGTGGAAGCCGTTGCCCAGATGGTGAATTCGGTGGGCCCGTACAGGTTCACCAGCATCCGCCCCGGAGCCCACTTCTCCACCAGTTCCGGACCGATCGCCTCACCGGCCACTGCCAGCACCCGCACACTGGTCACCGCGGCCGGATCCATGGTCGCCAGCGCCGACGGCGTGATCACCAGATGCGTGACCTGGTGTGCCGCAATGAGATCCGACAGCGCTTCGCCGCCGAACACGTCCGGCGGCGAAATCACCGCCGTCCCCCCGGCCCCGAACGCCATGAGTGCTTCGAACGCGGAAGCGTCGAAACTCGGCGAAGCCACCTGCAAAACCCGCGAATTCGCATCCAGCCCCAGCAATTCCTGCTGTGCGGCAACCAGATCCGCGATCCCGGCATGCGACACCGACACGCCCTTCGGCATCCCGGTCGACCCGGACGTATAAATCAGCCACGCCGGATGATCGGCAGCTGCCGTGTGCGGACCGCGCATCCTGGGCCCGCCCGGCCGAAGCGGCGATTGCCCGGTCCGCGACACGAACTGCGGCGGGCGCGCCCCACCCATCGCTCGCGGCGCGGCC
>NZ_BDCD01000012.1 GCF_001613325.1 Nocardia yamanashiensis NBRC 100130
GGCCGCGACCGCGGGGCGCCAGGTGCGCGCCCGGGCGGGCGGCGGTGCCGAGGGACAGTTCCGCACCGAAGATGGTCGGCATGCCCCATTCGCGGGCGGCTTCGGCGAAGCGGACGACGCCGTAGAAGCCGTCGTGATCGGTGAGAGCGAGGGCTTCCAAACCCAGGCGCACCGCTTCCTCCACGAGTTCCTCGGGCTGGCTCGCGCCGTCGAGGAAGCTGTAGGCGGAGTGGGTGTGCAGTTCGGCATAGGGGACGACGGGTTGCGCGGGCCCGTGCAGTTCGCCCGCCTGATACTTCTCCCGCTTGCGCGACCACGCCGGGCTGTCGCCGCCGTCGCCGTCGATCTCGCGCCGGGCGGGGTCGGGCCGCCCGGACAGGACGCGCTCCATTTCCGCCCAGGACGGCGGGCCGTTGTGCCAGCCCATGACGCACCTCCTCACCCACGACAGCCGACCGATCAGTATCGAACATACATTCGAGACCGAGAGGTCTCTACAGCGAGGTGGGCCGGACCGCTCGGCGTGTCGCGGGAATTCATGCGTGCGCCGCCATCGAGGTGATTCCCGGCACAAAGACGGATCTGGCCGGTGAACTTACTTTGGAGTAAGTTCTAGGCAACTCATCCTTCAAGGGAGCAGAGATGACTGATACGCCCGCCGCCAACGGCTCCGGTTACCTGGCCCGCCGGCGCGCCCGCCGTGACCTGACCGGCAAGCACGTGCTCATTACCGGAGCTTCCTCCGGCATCGGCAAGACCGCGGCGTACGCGGTGGCCGAGAAAGGCGCGACGGTCATCCTGCTGGCCCGGCGCGGCGACGAACTGGCCGCCGTGGTCGACAAGATCAACGCCAATGGCGGCAAAGCACACGGCTATCAATGCGATGTCACCGACGCCGAATCCGTGGACCGCGCCATCACCCTCATCCTCGACGAGCACGGTCACGTCGACATGCTCGTCAACAATGCGGGCCGCTCCATCCGCCGCGCCGTGCACCGCTCCACCGATCGCATGCACGACTTCGAAAGGACCATGGCCGTCAACTATTTCGGCGCGGTCCGCATGACCCTCGCCCTGCTGCCGCAGATGCGGGAGCGCAAAGACGGTCACATCGTGAACATTTCGAGCGCCGGCGTCCAGGTCGCCACCCCGCGCTTCGCCGCCTACCTCGCCTCCAAGGCCGCACTCGACAAGTTCGCCGAGGTCACCGCGGCCGAAATGCTCGCCGACAACGTCACTTTCACCACCATCCATATGCCGCTGGTGCGCACCCCGATGATCACGCCCAGCGGTGACCAAGGCGCGCCCACTCAGTCGGCGGAATGGGCGGCGGCGCTGATCGTGCGCGCGCTCACCGAACGCCCCCGCCGCATCGACGTCCCGCTCGGCACCCTCGCCGAGTACGGCAACTTGGTCGCGCCGGCCATCAAGGAGCGGGTGCTGCACCGGTACTACCGCGCGAACCCCGATTCGGCCGCCGCCAAGGGGGAAGCGGTCGAGCCGATCACGCCCGTGGAAGTCGTTGCACCGAAACGCCGTCGGCGTCAGGTGCCGCCGGCCGTCCGCGTCACCGGTACGGCGTTGCGTCGCGCGGCGCGATTGGTGCCGGGCACCCACTGGTAGCCCGCTGATTGGAGTTTTGCTCCACTTTCGGCCGGATGCCGTCGGGTTCCCGACGGAGGGGCGGTGAAAGTGGAGCAAAACTCCAATCCACCCATGGACACCGAATTGACCGATGGGTAAATTACCCACAACTCAATTCGATGGCAGGAGGGCCGCAGTGGCGACTCGATCTTGGTGGGGCTGGGGCACCGACGCGGGCGCGATCACCGGGGATGAGCGGGCACGGCTGCTCTCACGCGTGAAAACGCTGCTGCCGCAAGCCGAACTGGCGGACCATCAGCCGCCGGAACTGGCCGAACTGGAGTTGTCCGCGCCGCGTATCGCCCGCCCGCGACATTGGCGGCATTGTGCTCGACCGAGCTCGCCGATCGCGCGGCACATGCGCACGGCAAAGCATTCCGTGATGTGGTGCGCAATCTGCTCGGGCAGCTCGACGCCGTCCCCGACCTGGTGGCACGCCCGGAATCGGAGCAAGACGTCGTCGATCTGCTCGACTGGTGCGCCACCGCGGGCATCGCCGTAATCCCTTACGGCGGCGGCAGTTCCGTCGTCGGCGGCGTCGAGCCGCGGCAATTGCACGACGCCTACCCGGGTGTGGTGACGCTCGACCTCGGGCGGCTGGATCGCGTACTCGAAGTCGACCGCACCAGCCGCGCCGCGCGCATTCAAGCGGGCGTGCTCGGCCCGGCGCTGGAAGACCAATTGCGCCCCGCCGGACTGACTTTGCGGCACTTCCCGCAGTCCTTCGAGTTCTCCTCGCTCGGCGGCTGGCTGGCCACGCGGGCGGGCGGGCATTACGCCACCGTGCTCACCCACATCGACGATCTCACCGAATCATTGCGGGTGGTAACGCCTTCCGGCGTGAGCGAATCGCGGCGACTGCCCGCTTCCGGGGCAGGGCCGTCGCCGGATCGGCTGTTCCTCGGCTCGGAAGGGACGCTCGGGATCATCACCGAGGCGTGGATGCGATTGCAGGACCGGCCGCGCTGGAAGGCCGGGGCGTCGGTGCTCTTCGACGATTACGCGCGCGCCGTGGACGCCACCCGGGCGATCGCGCAGTCCGGGCTGCGGCCCGCCAATTGCCGATTGCTGGATCCGGTCGAGGCGTTCATCAATGCCGGGGCCGACGCGGCGGGCGGCGTGCTGGTGCTGGGCTTCGAATCGGCTGCGGTGCCGGTGGATTCGCTGCTCGAAGCGGCGCTGGAGCTGTGCCGGGAGTTCGGCGGCAAGGCGCAGCTGTCCGCCGACACGGCCACCGAGGGCGAGCAGGCCGCCGACACCTGGCGATCGTCGTTCCTGCGCATGCCGTATCAACGTGACGCCCTCGCCGCACACGGCATGATCGTGGAAACCTTCGAAACCGCCTGCACCTGGGATCGATTCCCGGCCCTGCGCGAAGGCATACTGCAATCCGCTTACGCCGCAATGGCATCGGCGGGCGTGCAAGGCGTGGTGACCTGCCGGTTCACTCATGTCTATCCGGACGGTCCCGCGCCCTACTTCGGCATCTACGCGAGCGGGCGCTGGGGCGCCACCGTCCAGCAGTGGGACGAGATCAAGCAGGCGGTGTCGGAGGCGCTGCTCGGCAACGGCGGCACCATCACCCACCATCACGCGGTGGGGCGCGATCATCGGCCCTGGTACGACCGGCAGCGGCCGGACGTGTTCGCGGCCGCGCTGGACGCGGTCAAGACCCGGCTGGACCCGGCCGGGATCCTCAACCCCGGCGTGCTCATCGACCGCCGATAGGGCTGACGCATGCCGGCCGCCACCGCCGCGGGAGCCAAAGGGACCGCGGGAACCAAGGGAGTCGCCCGCCCCGAACGGGAGGCGCAGATCCTCGATATCGCCACCGATCTGTTCGGGCGGCACGGGTACGCGGGGGTCTCCGTCGCCACGGTGGCGGCCGCCGCCGGCATCTCCAAACCGCTCATCCACACGTATTTCTCCAGTAAATCCGGACTGTTCATCGCCTGTGTGGAACGGGTCGGCAACGAACTGGCCGCCGCCATCGAAGCGGTCCTCGCGGGCAGCGACGCCGACCTGAGCATGGCGACCGCCACCCTGCACGCCATCTTCACCACGCTCGAAAAGCGCCCGCACGGCTGGAATGTCGTCTTCGATCGCACCGTGCCGGAAGACAGCGAAGCGGCGGCGGCCGCCCGCGCCGTCATCGACCGCATACAGGGCCAGGGCGCACGCGGCGTCGCCACCGTCCTCACCGCCGCGGGATTGCGCGACCCGCTGGACGCCTCGGCTCTCACCCGCGTCTGGATCAGTTCCGTTACCGCCCTGGTGAACTGGTGGCTGGAACATCCGGACCAGACCGCCGAGCAGATGACCCAGCGCAGCGCCCGCCTCGTGGCCGCGATCAGCGCGCCCGGCTGACAGCGCTGCGCTCAGGGCAGGAGACGGACCGTGTCGGCGACGATCGCGGTGGCGGGTTTGGGGGATGCGCCGCAACTGGCTTGGCGGGGAGCGTGCGCTTCGGTGCGTGTGGTGACCAGCCAGCGGCGGCCGTCACGGTGGGTGACCACGGCTGCCCCGGCGAAGTTGGCGGGGTCGTGGTCCGGGACGGTGCCGGCCGCGGCGGCGGTGACCTGTAGGGCGTCGATGCGGGTGGTGTCCGCCGTGGGTGCGGTGGCATCGCCGGTGCCGGGTGCGCCTGCTGACGGCGAATCGGGCTCGCCCGCACTCGAATTCCTGGCGGTCGCCGAGCCGAAGTCATCGGATTCCGGGGTGTGGCTGGTGTAGTCGTCGTCGGCGAGCCGTTGGCGGACAGCGATTTCGGCGACCTGTTCGACGGGGGTGTGGTGGCTGCGGCCGCGGAAGCCGGTGAGTTCGAGTTCGCCGCGGCGGGCGGCCGCCACCACGCGGGTGGCCGAATCACCGTTCAAGCGGCCGTAAGTCAGTCCGGTGGGCAGCACCACCAAAGCGGGGGCGAAGCGGTGGCCGCCGGTGTGTGAACACTCCCAGACCTGGTCGGGGAATTCCTCGGCCAGGCGGGCGGCGATGGGGCGGCCGAGCAGCGCGCAGCATTGATCGCGTTTGCCGTGGGCGCAGACGAGGACGAGCGGATCTTTCACTGCCACACCGAGTCCGGGCGCGGGGCCGTTGATCAGGTGCAGGTCGATGTCGAGGAGTTCCTTCAGATCGGTGATGGCGATCCGCTCGCACCACGACCCCTCCGGCCGCGAACTGGCCAGCAATACCGTTCGGATGCCGGTGAATTCATTGCGCCCCGGCCGCCGGATGAGCGTGGGCCGCACCTTCGCGGCCTTGGTGCGCGCGGCCAGTTCGGCGGTGATCTCGGGCCCGAGCACTTCGTCGCCGATCACATCGCGCCCCCACGCACCGGGCTGTTCCACGCACAGCCATCCGGTGACCTGGGTCGCGCTGCCGGGTAGTGGAATGTCCTGCGCCGCCGCCGAACACGGCAGTCCCTCGAACTCCGTCACAGCGGCTTCCCGTCGATCAGATTCCGGATCATCCGCTCCAGCCGCCGCGCCCGCGTCTCCGGCCGGGCCGCACTGCTCAGCTCGTAGCCGACGGTGTAGCGCGACAGCGGCGGCAAGGTCTCGAAGAAGGCCGCGGCCTCCGGGTATTTGGCCAGTTCGTCCAGGAAGTCCTGCGGCACATCGCGTTCCTCGGCATTGCTCCAGCGCCCGTCCGCCTTGGCCTGATCGATCTCGGCCTGCCCGGCGGGATGCATGAGCCCCTGCGCGATGAGCTCCTCGGCGACGGCGGTGTTCCGGGTCGTCCACGGGCTGTTGCGCCGCCGCGGCGTGAACCCCTGCAGGGTGAATTCGTCATCGGCGCGGCGGGCTTGCCCGTCGATCCAGCCGAAGCACAGCGCCTGTCGCACCGCCCCGTCGTACCCCAGTGATTCGACGCCGGGATCCTTGGCGAACTTCACCCAGATGCCGTCCACGGCGGCATGGTTGGCGGCCAGCCAATCCCGGAACGATCGTTCATCCGGGAAGAACAGGACCGGGCGCTCGAGTGCGGACACAGCATCACTGTAGAAGGGCGCAAATCGCCTGCGTGCGGCGGTCGTGGCATTTCACCGCGCGGCCGGTCCGCGCCGGAAAAGCGCGACCCGGCGGACCGCTGCGCCGGGCAGGTCAGTGGCCCAGGAAAGGCAGCACCGCGGCCTCGAATTCGGGGTAGCGATCACGGTGAATGCTGTGGCCGCAGGTGAAGGCCCGGACCGTGCAATCGGGCAGGGCGGCGCACAGCAGCTCCAGTTTCACCGGATCCACCATGCCGCCCGGCCCGCCCCGCAGGAACAGCGTCGGCGCGCTGATCTCGGCCAGCCCCTCCCACCATTCCGGATACGGTTTGCGGAACTGCTCGAGCGCGGTCCCGGTCATGGTGCGATCGAAGGCCAGCACGGCGCGCGGATGCCGCAGCAGGCTGGTGGTGGCGTGCCACAGTTCCGGCACCGACGGCAGCCGGCGGGTGAAGGTGACCTGTTCGTCCCCGGACCGCAGCGGCAGCGGCTGCTCCTCGATCACCAAGCGGCGCACCAGCTCCGGCCGTTGCATGGCCACCCAGGACACCGCGTAACCGCCGAGCGAATGCCCGACCAGATCCACCCGGCCGAGTCCGAGGCGCTCGCACAGGCGCAGCACATCGGAGCCGAACTCCGGGAAGAGATACGAATCGGCGTGCCCGCTGCGGCCGTGCCCGCGCAGATCCGGAATGATCACCCGCCGCCCCCGGCGCACCAGCCGCGCCGCGAACCGATCCCAGGTGTGCCCGTCCCCGCCCATACCGTGCACCAGCACCACCGGCGGTCCGGAGTGCCCGGTCCCCGCCCCCGAATCCCGGTAGGCGATCCGCGCGTCCCCGAACGCGACCTTGCTGACCGTCGACTCCACGAAGAACCAGCGTACGGACCGCCCCGCCGCGCCGCCGCAGGATGTGCGCACCGCCATAAACCCGCGACCTGCGCGAAACAAATCGGATCCGCGGAATTCCCGGCAGTGCTCGGCTGCACGTGGACGGTCCGAGCGGCGGTGCGCTCAGAGTGATACCGGCCTACTCGTAGAGACCCTCCACGTGCCAAGTGTGCTGGTAGCCGAGCAGCAGCAGGACCCGGCGGCGGTGGTCTTCGTCGGCCGCGTCCAGTTGGACCTGGGCGCGGGCGGCGTAGCCGTGCGGGAGCTGGGGGCTCCACCAGCGGTCGTCCAGCGGCCACGGGCCCGCCCAGGCGGTCAGGTGCCAGGAGCTGCTGCCCCAGTGCAGCCGGGCGGGGTCGGCGGTGAACAGGCCGCGGTCGCTCACCCAGACCGGGGAGCCGTCGGCGGCTTCGAGCCGGACTTCGGGGCGGTTGGTCAGGATCATGGTCGGTGCGGGTTCGGGGAGGCGGCCCGGCCACGGCTGGGCGGGATCGGCGGCGGGCACCGGTTCGTCGCCCAGATTCACCATGGTGATGCGCTCCCCCGGCCCGCGCCCGCCGCTGAGCACGCCCATGCGCACGGCATCCCCGCCCAGCAGGCCCTGCACCCGGATCAAGGCCCGCCGGGCTCGCTCCTCGTCCTCGCCGACCCCGCCCCACAGCCCGAGTTGCAGCGCACCCGCCGACACCACTTCGATCGGCTCCAGCCGCAGCAGCGTGATCGCGCCGCGCTCGTCCCATTCACCGTGCGCCGCATCGAAATCCGCCTGCGCCGAGGTACGGCGGGTGCGCAGGGCGCGGCGGGTGAGCCAGCCGTCGAGCTGCCAGCGGATGCGGTCGGCGGTGCTGTCCGGGGTGAGGGGTTCGGCGCAGCGCCAGATGCGGGAAAGCTGTTCTCCCGTCTCGGTTTCGGCATAGATGGCCAGGCGGGTGCAGGCCACCGAGGCGGCGGAGAGGCGCTCGTGCAATCGGGTGGCGAGCCGGCGGCCGGCGAAGGCGGCCATGTCCACGCGTTCGATCGGCGGATCGCAGCGGTCCTGCACCGTCAGATCCGGTGACGGCGGGCGGGCCGAGGGCGGGCGTTCCGGTTCGGCGCGCGAACACCGATGCGCGGCAATGGCATCCGCACCGAAACGTGACGAAACTTCGGCGGGGGTGAGAGCCGCGAAATCCCCGATACGGCGCAGACCGAGCCGCCACAGCAGATCCACCAGGTCCTTGCGTTCCGGCCCGGCCAGCGACGATTCGCCCGCCAGTTCCGAAACCGACAGCGGAGCAAGGAATTCCGCACCCTTCCCGGCGGGAACGAGCGTCGCGTGCCGGGCCGCGAACACCGCGGTCGATAATTCGTCGGCAATCCCGACCTGGCACTCCACCCCCACCGCGGCCACCGCGTCCACCAGCCGTTCGGCCGCTGCCTCCTCCGACCCGAAGAACCGCGCCGCACCCCGCGCCGCCAAAGCCAGCACCCCCGGCCGCAATACCTCCACCCCCGGCACCGTGGCATCCACCGCCGCCACCACCGGCTCGAACAATCGCGCGTCCCGATCCGGATCCGCCTGTGCCACCAGCAGATCCGGCACCCGCCCCTGCGCCTCCCGCCGCCGCAACCCCCGCGTGATTCCCTCGGCCCGCGCCACCGCCGAACAAGCCACCACCCGATTGGCCGAGAACACCGCCACCGCCCGCGTCACCGGCGCCCCCGCCTCGGCCCCCGCCGCCACCGCGGGCCAATCCGGGCACCACACCACCAGCACCCGCGACCGCGCCTTCACACCTGCTCCATCCCCACGGCGCCACCGCCTGTCCGAACCGAAACCCGCTGCCCTACAACCCGGTACCGCCCATCCGAACGCCTCCGGGACGGTCAGGAGACCGCATGACGGTTCAGGGTGAGGGACTGCGGCCCGGAATTCGTGGCCACCCATTCGACGCGGCCGTTACCCGGGGCGAGGTTCAGTTCGCCGCGGCGGGGCTGGGTGGTGCGGCCGCGGATGGCGACGTCGAGGCGGACGGTGCGCAGGCGGCCGCAGCCGCGGCCGAGGCCGGTGTAACCGGCGACGCGGGTGTCGATACGCAGCGAGGGTCCGGCCCAGGCGCCGCCGGTGACGACGAGGGTGGAGTTCTTGCCGCGGGCGCGGGCGGCGAGCACGCGGGTGCGGGCGGCGGGGACGGAGCGGCCGTTCAGGTCGAGGACGACCAGGTCCAGACCATCCAGCAAAACCGAAGCTACTTCCAGGGGGTCGGAGCCGGGGTCGGAGATGACGGCCAGACGGTCCAGGCGGGCGCCCATTTCGACGGCGGCCAGCAAGCCCAGGCGCGGCAGACCGACCACCGCGGCATGTCCGCCGGCGCCGGTCACGGCGGCCAGCAAACCGGCGAGCAGGGAATTGGTGCCCGCGTATTCCACGACCGAGCCCTTCGCCAAACCACCGTCCGGCAACAGACTTTCGAGCGCGGCCGGAACCGGCAACGACTCCCGCCGCAACTCTTCCGCCGCCGGTACGCGGGCTGCCCGCTCCGCACCGCGCGCCGGGACGGCGGCCATGCGGCGGCGCAGCTCCGCCAGCTGTTCCTGTCTCGCCTCGCCTGCCGAACCCATCTATCGACCACCTCTCCCGATGAACGGACCCCATTTGGACGGAGAATCAGCACCGCTCCAGCTACTTGAATACTAGAACATACGTTCGACTCCTTGCCACAGTAGAACTCGAGCCCGGGCGCGCGTCAAGGGGCAGTGGCGCAAACGACGAGTTTCGAACCAGGCCAGTCAGGATGGTTTTCCGCTACCCTGCACCCTTGTGACCGAACGCGCCCGTCCCATCGTCGGCCCCGATTACCTGGTCGCCGGCCGCTATCGCCTCCAGTCGAAGCTCGGCGGCGGCGGTATGGGCGCCGTCTGGCTCGCCACCGACCGCCTGCTGCATCGCGATGTGGCCATCAAACAGGTGCTCACCACCGCCGGACTGAGCGAGGAAGAAGCTCACGAGGTCCGCAGCCGCATCATGCACGAGGGGCGGGTGGCGGCCAAGCTGTCGCACGAGCACGCCATCGCCGTGTACGACGTGGTGCTGGAGGCCGGTGAACCCTGGCTGGTGATGGAGTACCTGCCCTCGCGCAGTGTGGCCAAGGCGCTCTCGCTGGCCGATGCCCTCTCCCCCATCGAGGTGGCGCAGATCGGCGCGCAGGTCGCCGACGCGCTGGCCGCCGCGCACGCCGCCGGCATCGTGCATCGCGATATCAAGCCCGGCAATATCCTGGTCGCCGATCGCGGTGACGAGGTGGGCATGGTGAAGCTCAGCGACTTCGGCATCTCCAGCGGGGCCAACGACACCTCCGAGGAGATCGGCGACGTCATCACCGGCACGCCCGCCTATCTGCCGCCGGAGGTGGCGCGCGGGGCGCGGCCGACCACCGCCAGCGACGTATTCTCGCTCGGCGCAACGCTGTACACCGCCATCGAGGGGCAGCCGCCGTTCGGTTTCGACGAGGACAGCAATGTGATCGTGGAGCGCGCCGCCATGGCGCAGATCATTCCGCCGCAGCGCAGCGGGCCGCTCACCGAAGTCCTGCTGCACATGATGGAGCCCGCGCCGCAGCGCCGCCCCACCATGACCGAGGCGCGCAATGAAATCCTCACCGCCGCCTTCGGTCCCGGGACCGCGCCCTACATTCTCGGCGCGCCGGTGCGCACCGAGGACGGCACCATTCCGGCCTGGGCGGCGCGCAATTCCGCGGCCGGCCTGCGCAGTCCCAACTCCAGCCCGCTGCCGCGCCCGCAGCGCACCCCGGCCGCGGCTCCGGCTGCCCCGCAACGCAAATCGGGCGGGTTCGACCTGTCCAAGCTGGGGCCGAACGCGGGCCCGCTGGCGGTCGCGGTCGGCCTGCTCATCGGCCTGCTGATCATTATCGTGATCTTGGTTGCGCTGTAGGACTTCTCAATCGATGCGACGGCGGTGCGCCCAGCGGGTGAGCGCATTGCGGTTGGACTGCTGGGTCTTTCGCAGCACATTGGAGGCGTGCGTCTCGACCGTCTTCACCGAGATGAACAGGGTTTCGGCGATCTCGCGGTAGGTGTAGCCGCGGGCCAGCAGGCGCAGCACCTCCAGCTCACGCGGGGTCAGCGAATCCAGTTCGGGATCCAGGGGCGGTTCCGGCACTTGCGATTTGCCGGTGAAGGAATCCAGCACGAACCCGGCCAGCCGCGGGCTGAACACCGCGTCGCCGCCGGACACCCGGCGAATCCCGTCCGCCAGTTCCGGACCCGAGATGGTCTTGGTGACGTAGCCGCGCGCCCCCGCGCGAATCACCGCGATCACATCCTCGGCGGCATCGGACACGCTGAGCGCCAGGCACACCGGACCCGATTCGATGCCCTGCAGCACCGCGACCCCGCCACCGTCGGGCATGTGCACGTCCAGCAGCACCACATCCGGTGTCATCGCCTTGATCCCGGCGATGGCCTCCGCCACCCCGCCCGCCTCGCCGACCACCTCGATATCGGATTCCCGGCCCAACTCCGCCCGCACTCCCGACCGGAACACGGCATGGTCGTCGACCAGAAAAACCCGGATGCTCAACTACCTCTCCTCACTGACGAACCGGACCCACCCCATAGGTATCACCGTTTCACAGTGGGGCGGCGTCTTCGGGGATGTCGTTCTGCGCGACCAGGCGGTCGTCCTTGCCATCCTTGCGCGGCATGATGATTCGCACCTCGGTGCCGCGGCCCGGGGCGGAGTCTATCTCCACGTGCCCGCCGCGCCGCTCGATCCGGGCGTGAATGGATTTGGCCAGGCCCTGCCGGTCGGCTTCCACGGTCTTCGGATCGAACCCCTGGCCGCGATCGCGCACGAAGATGCTCACCTGATGCGGTTCCGCCTCGGCGAACAGGTCGATGGCCGGCACCCCGGCGTGCTTGGCGGCGTTCACCAGCGCCTCGCGGGTGGCGCCCAGCAGCGCGGTGAAATGCTCCTTGGGCAAACCGGTTCCGCTGTCGTCGACATCCATGGCCACATCGCCCACGGTCACCGGCGTCACCTTCACCCCGTGCTGATCCTCCACCTCGCCCGCGATGGTGCGCAGCGCCGCCGCCAGGCTCGACTCCTGCGCGGGCCCGGCGTCGTCGAACAGCCACCGGCGTAGCTCGCGTTCCTGACTGCGCGCCAGCCGCACCACTTCCTGCGGATCGTCGGCCTGGCGCTGGATCAGGGCCAGGGTCTGCAATACCGAATCGTGCAGGTGCGAGGCGATCTCCTCGCGTTCCTCGTTCCGGATGCGCGCCGCCCGTTCGGAATTGAGCGCCCGCACCATGCGCAGCCACAGCGGCACGGTGAGCAGCCCCGCCCCGACCAGGGTCACCGCGACCGCCAGCAGCGCCGACCCGAGCGAACTGAGATCGATGCGCGCCAGCACCACCACGCCCAGCCCGACCACGATCAGCGTGGCCCCGCCGACGATCCGCGCCCAGGTCACCACCGACGAATCCGCCGGCAGCCCGAACACCGAACGTGGTCCGTCCGCGTCGAATTCGCGCCACACCAGCGCCACGCCGACCGTCACCACGATGATCGGCCCCACCACCTGCGCGGCCGTCCCGTTGAACACCCACGCCATAGCGACGGCCAAACCCATACCGAGCAGCGCCAGCCCGATGGCCTGCCGCCGCTCCGCCGGACTCGGCTTGGCGCTGTCCATGCCGCCCGGCGTGAAGATCCACAGCAGCCCGTACGCCACCACTCCGGCCCCGGCCAGCGCGGCCAGCAGCACGAACGCGATCCGCACCTTGAAGACGTCGACCCCGAGATGATCGGCGAGCCCACCCGCGACCCCGCCGACGATCCGCCCACCACCCCGCCGCACCAGCCGCGGCGGCAGCGGCCCCGCTTCCACCGCACGCTGGGGCTCGAACGCCCCGCGGGCAGGGTCGTATAAGGGCGCGGCCGGGTACATGCCTTCGATATTGGCACGCCGGACCGACACCCGGGCATCCGGAAACACCCGGATTCCCACCCTGAGAGGTCAGGCCGAACAGGGGTTCCCGATCATGCCGCCGCCTTGCAGCATGCCGTATCCGGCCAGCGCGAACGCCACCGCAACGGCAACGAAGGACGGGACGCGCCGGACCTCACGCAGCGGCGGGACGCCCGAGAGCGTCAGATCTCAGACCGCGTTCGCCGCGACCACCAGGGTCAGCGCCCCCAGCACGAGGCCCGCGTAATTCACGTAACCGCATTCGGTCACCACGGAGCCGACCGTCCGCTCCGACTTCGACTCGACACGCACCAGAACCGCGAGCAGACCCATGACCACCGCGGCTCGCGACTTCCCGCTCAATGCTCGAAAACTCATACCCGTCATCTATGTGTCAGCCCTTGCCGCCGACTTGTCCCTGACTGAAAGCCCGTCTCCCGCAACTCCCCTACGCCTACCCTGCTATCGACCGGCCGAAGGCAATTCAGGTGATTGTTCAGGGTCAACCCTGATGTGCCTGAGCTGGGCGAGCCGCCACGATGGGGAGCATGACGAAGACGAGCGACTGGTCCCCGAACACCGGCCGGGCCGGCTTCTCCGAGCAGCTGCACGAATTGTGGCGGACCAGGCCGGTGCGGTTGCCGCAGCAGGGGCCGATCGCGGGGGTGGCGACCGGGTTCGGGCGGCGGTTCGATGTGGATCCCGTGGTGGTGCGGGTGGCGTTCGTGGTTTCGGCGCTGTTCGGCGGGGCGGGGATCGCGCTGTATCTGATGGCGTGGTTGCTGCTGCCGCAGGCGGGGGACGAAACTTCGGCGGCGGAATCGCTGTTCGGGAAGGGACAGAGTTCGCAGAATTCGTCGCGGACCATTGTGCTGATGGTGGCGTTGGGGATCTTCGTCAGCACGATGGGGCCCGTCGGGGTGGGGCTCGGCGGGTCCGGGGCCATCAGTTTCGCGCTCATGCTGGCGGGCTGGTGGCTGTTGTATCAGCGGCAGCCGACGGCGCCGGCGGGGTATCTGGAGGCCCCCGCCGACAGCGCCGTCGGCGGGCCCGTGACCAATCCCTGGTGGACCGGATATCCCGGTACCACACCGTCTTTCGAGACCTACGGGCCTTATACGAAGCTGCCGGATCATTACGAGCCGGAGCCCGTCCAGGGCAATGCGGTCACCTTCGAGACGGAGCGGCCGACCGAGGTCATCGAGCCGGCGCTCACCGAAAACGACAGCACCACCGTGGTTTTGAAGAAGGAAGCGAGCGCGGCCGAGCCCGCCTCCGATCAGGAGCCTGATCCGGAACCCGAGAAACCGGAAACGCACGAAACCGTGCACCTGACGAAGGAAATCACGGTGGAAAGCACCGAAACCGCTGTCCTGCACAAGATTCCCAGCACGCTGGACCGCCCGTACAGCCCGTACGGCCCGGCCCCCATCTCCCCCGATTTCGGCCCCACCCCACCCGGCTGGGACCCGCTCGGCGTCGCGCCGATGGCCTGGGATCTCCCGGAACCCACCGCGCCCGTACAGAATCCGGTACAGACGGCCGCCCCGCGCAAGCCGCGGTCCCGGCTGACGCCGATCACCATCGGGCTGGCGCTGCTGGCCGCGGCCGCCGCGGGGTCGGTCGCTGCCGCCGGGGTGGACTGGATGACGCCGGGCCGGATCGGGGCGGCGGCGCTGGCGGTGGTGGCGCTCGGGCTGATCGTCGGCGCGTTCCTGCGGCGCGGTTACGGGCTCATGGTGATCCTGGCCCCGCTGGCCGGGTTCGTGATCCTGTCCTCGCTGGTCGGGCCGATCCAGTTCGATCAGGGTTCGATGGGCGACCGCACCTGGTCCGCCGTCACCGCCGCCGACCTGCAGCCGGAGTATCACCTCGGAATGGGTTCGGCCACCCTCGATCTCAGGCAGCTGGCGCTGACCGAGGACCGCACGGTCAAGGTGTCGCTGGGCATGGGCGAGGTGCGGGTGCTGCTGCCAGAGAACCTGCGGGTGCGCACCACCTGTGAGATCGGCATGGGCGACAACGCCAATTGTAAGGAGGGCATGTCGGGGCCCGCGACGGGTCCGGTCCTCAATCTCGATATCGACGTCCGGATGGGCAATGTGGAGGTGAATCGTGGCTGACAACAAGACTTCTCGGCGTCCGTCGTTCTCGCTGCTCCTGGCGGGACTGCTCGGACTGGGCGTGAGCGTCTGGGCTTTCATCGGCCCGCACTTCTGGCCGGTATCCGGCGGACTGTCGCTGGGCTGGATCGTGGTGATCGCGGCCATCGTGGTCGGGATCGTGCTGGTGCTCTCGCCCCGCAAACCCCGCGAATAGAAAGCTTCGCCGTCACCGACCTCCCCCCAACGGGACGGCGAAACGCCTTCCACCGGAAGGCAAGAAGGCCCCGCACACCAGGTGTGCGGGGCCTTCCCTATGCCTGCGGGAAACTCATTCCCATTCGATGGTGCCCGGCGGCTTGCTCGTCACGTCGAGCACGACGCGGTTGACGTCGGCCACCTCGTTGGTGATGCGGGTGGAGATGCGCTCCAGCACCTCGTAGGGCAGGCGCGTCCAGTCCGCGGTCATGGCGTCCTCGGACGAGACCGGGCGCAGCACGATCGGATGACCGTAGGTGCGGCCGTCGCCCTGCACGCCGACGCTGCGGACATCGGCCAGCAGCACCACCGGGCACTGCCAGATCTGCTTGTCCAGGCCGGCCGCGGTGAGCTCCTCGCGAGCGATGGCATCGGCCTGGCGCAGCAGCTCCAGGCGTTCGAAGGTCACCTCGCCGACAATGCGGATGGCCAGACCCGGACCCGGGAACGGCTGGCGCGCAACGATTTCCTCGGGCAGGCCGAGCTCGCGGCCGACGGCCCGCACCTCGTCCTTGAACAGCAGCCGCAACGGCTCGACCAGCGCGAACTCCAGGTCGTCCGGCAGCCCGCCGACATTGTGATGGCTCTTGATGTTCGCGGTGCCGGCGCCGCCGCCGGACTCCACCACGTCCGGGTACAGCGTGCCCTGCACCAGGAATTCGACCTTGGTCTCGCCCTGTTCGCCGACCACCTCGGCCACCGCGTCCTCGAAGGAGCGGATGAACTCGCGGCCGATGATCTTGCGCTTCTCCTCGGGATCGGAGACGCCCTTGAGCTCGCCCAGGAACTTGTCCACCGCGTCCACGGTGACCAGCTTGGCCCCGGTCGCGGCGACGAAATCGCGCTGCACCTGCTCGCGTTCACCGGCGCGCAGCAGCCCGTGATCGACGAACACACAGGTCAGGCGATCGCCGATGGCCCGCTGCACCAGCGCCGCGGCGACAGCGGAATCGACGCCGCCGGACAGTCCGCAGATGGCGTGGCCGTCGCCGACCTGCTCGCGCACCTGCTGGATCAGCGCCTCGGCGATATTGGACGCGGTCCACGCGCCCGGAATGCCGGCGATCTCGTGCAGGAAGCGGCTCAGCACCTGCTGGCCGTGCGGCGAATGCAGCACCTCCGGGTGGTACTGCACACCCGCGAGCTTGCGCGCCCGATCCTCGAACGCCGCGACCGGAGCGCCCGCGGAGGTCGCGGTGACCTCGAAACCGGCGGGGGCGTCGGTGACCGCGTCACCGTGGCTCATCCACACCGGCTGCCGGGTGGGCAGGCCGCCGTGCAGGATGCCGCCGTCCACACTCAGCTCGGTGCGGCCGTACTCGCGAGTCCCGGTGTGCGCCACCGTGCCTCCGAGCGCCTGCGCCATGGCCTGGAAGCCGTAGCAGATACCGAACACCGGCAGCTCGAGATCGAACAGCCGGGCGTCCAGCTGCGGCGCGCCCTCGGCGTACACGCTGCTCGGGCCGCCGGAGAGAATCACCGCGGCGGGATTCCTCTCGGCGATCTCCTCCACGGTGATGGTGTGCGGCACCACCTCCGAGTAGACGCTGGCCTCGCGCACCCGGCGCGCGATCAGTTGGGCGTATTGCGCGCCGAAGTCGACGACAAGGACTGGTCGCTGGGTTTCTGCCACGCGATCAGTCTAAAGAGCGACACAGAACACAATGACCTCGGGACGACCGGACGTTTTGGACCTCCACCGGGCCTCGCGCACACCGGCCTCGGAAGCGGTGGCGGTCGGCCCGAACGGTGGAGGCGAAGGGACGGTATCGAGCCGCGTCCGTATGGCAATAGGGCATTCCGACCCTAGGCGGCAAAACCCTCGGCCCGGGCCCGGGGGGCCGCAGCGGGCTGCACGATAGCGGGCGTGCCCGCCGGGCGATAGGGGATGCCGCCCCGCGCCGGGGGGAACTCCGGCCCCGGTACGGCGGGTCCACTGACACCGGGTGTGTCGTCGGGAGGAAAGCGGAGGTTTTCGTCAGAGGGTCTGGCTATTCTCTAACTCGTGCCATTCGCCCGTGCGATCGACGCCGAGATCCACTACGAGGACAGCGGGGGCGAGGGACCGGTAGTACTGCTGGGGCACGAATTCCTCATGGACCGAACGATGTTCGCGTCGCAGCAGGCGGCACTCACCCCCGAGTTCCGGCTCGTGACCCCCGATGCGCGCGGGCACGGCCGTACCCGGGACGAGGGGCTGCCGTTCACCTACTGGACCTGTGCCCGCGACGAGCTCACCGTGCTGGATCAGCTCGGTGTGGAAAGAGCCGTGCTGGGCGGTACCGCCCAGGGCGGCGCCATCGCGCTACGCGCCGCCCTGCTCGCGCCGGATCGTGTTGCGGCACTGATACTTATCAGCACCGAGGCGCACGAGCCCACGCCCACCGAACAGCTCAATGCCCGGCGTTTCCTGGACAAGTGGCACGAGGACTCCTCCCGGCCCGCGCTGGCCGCCTTCCTGGCCCGGCGGCTGCTCGGCGCGGACGAGCGGCATCACGCGCAATGGGTGGCGCGCTGGCTCGGCCGCGACCCGCACGCCACCGAGGTCGCCGCGGGCGCCCTGCTCGGCCGCGACGCCATCCTGGACCGACTAGCCGAAATCACCTGCCCCGCACTGGTAATCCACCCCACCCTGGGCGGCGTCCCGCGAGCCCACGCCCGCGAACTCGCCGACCGGCTGCCGGGTGCCCGCTACCTGGAGATCGAGGGCGCACGCCAGACCGTCAACCTCACCCACCCCGCGCTGATCGACACCGCCCTCCGCGAATTCCTGCGCGAACCGGCGGTCACCCGAGCCCTGGCCTCCCCCTCCACCCGGCTCTGGTCCGGCGAAATCCCCATCCGCACCACCGATCCCGTCCCGCCGACCGTCGAAATCCCACGCAGCTCGGCACAATCGCCCGAGAACATCGAAATCCCGCGCTCCCCAGCCCGATCCCCACACGACAGCGGCCACTGACGCCTGCACCGCGCCTCCGGTCCACACCGCGCCCGGCTGAACACGTCGTCCTCGCGACGACTACGGAATCCGGGACGTCGGGGCCCCGCACGTCGCTTGGTTCGCGGGCTGTCGACTGCGCACCCGTGGCGGTCGGCCGCGGCCAGCTGCGGCGCGGCAGCCGCCCGGAAACGGCTCGACCCCGCCGCGTACTCGCGGCGGGGTCGAGAAACAGCGTGGGCAGCCTCAGCCGCGCACGTTCAGGCCGACCTTCTGGAATTCCTTGAGATCGCTGTAGCCGGTCTTGGCCATCGAACGCCGCAGGCCGCCAACCAGGTTCAGCGAACCGAACGGATCGTTGGAGGGCCCGTTCAGGACCTGCTCCAGCGGCACCCGCTCCTCCGAGATGGCGTAGGGCAGCAGCGAACCGCGCGGCACCGACGGATGCGCCGCGGCCGACGGCCAGTACCAGCCGCTGCCCGGCGCTTCCTGTGCCAGCGTCAGCGGCACGCCGAGCATGACCGCGTCCGCGCCGCACGCGATGGCCTTGGCGATATCGCCCGAGGTGAGGATCTGACCGTCGGCGATGACGTGCACGTAGCGCCCGCCGGTCTCGTCCAGGTAGTCACGGCGCGCCGCGGCGGCATCGGCGATGGCGGTGGCCATCGGGACGCCGATGCCGAGCACCTCACCGGTGGTGGTGGCGCCCTGCATCGAGCCGTAGCCGACGATGACGCCGGCCGCGCCGGTGCGCATCAGGTGCAGCGCGGTGCGGTGATCGGACACGCCGCCCGCGACCACCGGCACATCCAGCTCGGCGATGAAGGTCTTGAGGTTCAACGGCTCTCCGTCGCCCACGTGCTCGGCGGAGATGATGGTGCCGTGCACGACCAGCAGGTCGATACCGGCCTGCACCAGGGCGGGCGTCAGGGCACGCGCGTTCTGCGGGCTCACCCGGACCGCGGTGGTGACGCCGGCGGCGCGCACCTCGGCGACCGCGGCGGCCAGCAGTTCGGGCTGCATCGGCGCGGCGTGCAGCTCCTGCAGCAGCGCGATGGCGGCCTCGGTGCCTTCCTTCTCCGCGGTCTCGACCAGCTGGATCAGCTTGGCCTCGACATCGGCGTGCCGGGCCCACAGCCCCTCACCGTTGATGACGCCGAGCGCGCCCGCCTTGCCCAGTTCGATGGCGAAGCGCGGCGAGACCAGCGCATCGGTCGGATGGGTCAGGAACGGGATCTCGAACCGGTAGGCGTCGAGCTGCCAGGCCACCGACACCTCTTTGGACGAACGCGTCCGCCGCGACGGAACGAGCTCGATATCGTCCAGTTCGTAGGTGCGCCGGGCAGTCCGGCCCATGCCGATCTCGACGAGGTCGCGCATTCTTCGTTCATCCTCCTGTGTTTAAGGCCCTCCGCTTCGCTGCGGGCGGGTTCGCGGCCCTGTGCCCTCCGCTGCTCCGGAACCCGGAGTGGCGATCCCTCCGCCCGCCTCGGGGCGGAGGTCGATCGCGATCCGGAACGGGCCGCGCACCTGCGGGGCTCGGGCCTCGGCCGCCGGGAACCCATCCCGGCAGCCGATTATCGGCTAGCGCGTGGTGTAGTTGGGCGCCTCGACGGTCATGGTGATGTCGTGCGGGTGCGATTCCTTCAGGCCCGCCGCCGTGATCTGCACGAACTGCGCGGCCTGCAGGTCGGTGATGCCCTGCGCGCCGGTGTAACCCATGGCCGCGCGCAGACCGCCCACCAGCTGGTGGATGACCTGGTCCAGCGGACCGCGGAACGGCACCCGGCCTTCGATGCCCTCGGGCACCAGCTTCTTCTCCGACAGCACGTCGTCCTGGAAGTAGCGGTCCTTCGAGTACGACTTGGCCTCGCCGCGGCCCTGCATGGCGCCGAGGGAACCCATACCGCGGTAGCTCTTGAACTGCTTGCCGCCCACCAGGATCAGCTCGCCCGGCGATTCGGCGGTGCCGGCCAGCAGCGAGCCCAGCATGACGGTGGACGCGCCGGCCGCGATGGCCTTGGCGATATCACCGGAGTACTGCACGCCGCCGTCGGCGATGACCGGAACCCCGTGCGGCTTGCACGCGGCGGTGGCCTCGAGGATGGCGGTGATCTGCGGCGCGCCGACACCGGCGACCACGCGGGTGGTACAGATGGAGCCGGGGCCCACACCCACCTTCACCGCGTCCACGCCGGCTTCGACCAGCGCCAGCGCGCCGGCGCGGGTGGCGACATTGCCGCCGACGATCTGCACGCGCTCGCCGACCTCGGCCTTGATCTTGGTGACCATCTGCAGCACGCCGGACTGATGCCCGTGCGCGGTGTCGACGATCAGCACGTCCACGCCGACATCGGCGAGGGTCATGGCGCGCGCCCAGGCGTCCTCACCGACACCGACGGCGGCGCCGACCAGCAGTCGCCCGTCACGGTCCTTGGTGGCGTTGGGGTACTGCTCGGTCTTGACGAAGTCCTTGACCGTGATCAGGCCGCGCAGCTTGCCGCTGCCGTCCACGATCGGCAGCTTCTCCACCTTGTGGCGGCGCAGCAGGCCGAGCGCGGCCTCCGCGGTGACGCCTTCCTGGGCGGTGATCAGCGGCGCCTTGGTCATCACCTCGGCGACCTTGCGGTTCTCGTCGACCTCGAAACGCATATCGCGATTGGTGATGATGCCGACCAGATTGCCCTGCGCGTCCACCACCGGCAGACCGGAGATGCGGTACCGCGCGCACATGGCGTCGACCTCGGCGAGGGTGTTCTCGGGGCTGCAGGTGACCGGATCGGTCACCATGCCGGCCTCGGAACGCTTCACGGTCTCGGCCTGCGAGGCCTGCGCCTCCACCGACAGATTGCGGTGCAGCACACCCATTCCGCCCGCGCGGGCCATGGCGATGGCCATGCGCGCCTCGGTCACGGTGTCCATGGCGGAGCTCACCAGCGGCGTGCGCAGGGTGATGTCGCGGGTCAGCTTGCTCGAGGTGTCCACCGAACTCGGAATGAGATCGGACGCCGCCGGCAGCAGCAGCACATCGTCGAAGGTGAGACCCAGCATCGCGATCTTGTTCGGATCGTCGCCGCCCGTATGAGGGCGGCCGTTGTTTCGTTCGCCCGTCACGGGACTGCTCATCGGATCGACCCCTCCTGGACCTAAGTCCTCGCTCTCCGGCCCGGATACCCGTCGAGCGAGTGGATGAATGACAATGCCGGAAATTCCTACCCGGCTCTTGGTGAACCATGGTATCGGTCGCATGATTCCGAATCGCACCCACGCCCGGGAGTCCGCGCCGGTAGCTTCCGCCGGTGTGCGCGCGGCCACCGCGCGCTGTAGCGTGCCTCCTCGGACACTGCGTAGTCCTACTCATTAGGCGCTGTGTGCTTTCACACTGGGACACTGTGCGCTTTGCCACCAGCGAAGTGGGGGCAAATGGGCGTCAGCGCTGGCGCGGAGGGGTGTTGTCTGCGTACCGTGGACCTGTGCGTGACCATCTACCACCTGGCTTGCCGCCGGATCCATTCGCCGGAGACCCCTCCGACCCGTCGGCCGCGCTCGATGCCATCGAGCCGGGGGAACCGCTGGATCCTCACGAGCGTCTAGCGGTCGAAGAGGATCTCGCCGACCTCGCGGTCTACGAGGCGCTGCTGGCCCATCGCGGAATTCGCGGGCTGGTCGTCAGCTGCGAGGACTGTCGGCAGGATCACTACCACGACTGGGACATGTTGCGCGCCAACCTCCTCCAGCTACTGGTGGACGGCACGGTGCGCCCGCACGAACCCGCCTACGATCCGACTCCCGAGGCGTACGTCACCTGGGACTACTGCCGTGGATATGCCGATGCCTCGATGAACGAGGCGTTGCACGGCGACGGGTTCGACGGGTTCGATCTCTGATCGCGACCGTTACCCGCTGAAAACGATTACGGGCCTGCGTCCCTCACGGAACGCAGGCCCGGTTTTTCGTGTCCGGAGCAGACGAATGCGGCACCCCGCCGCGAAGGCCGTAGTGCCGCAAATGAACCGATCGCCGGATCGGCGATCGGTTCACGCGTCGTTATCGCGGCCGCGCCCGGTCCTCATCGAGTCGCGCCCGGAGCCGGGAAATTCGGCATCGTGATGCCCGCGGTCGGCAGCGTGTTCGGCTGCGTCGCCGGCATCGTCGGAAGGCCGGCCGTCGGCTGGTCCACCGGCGGCTGGGTGGCGGGCTGGCCGCCACCTGTTCCGGTACCCGGATTCGCGGTCGGGACCGCGGCCGTCGTGGTGACGATCGGCCCGCCCGTCGGCACGGAAGGCTCCGACGGTTCGGTCGCCGGCTGCGACGGCTGGGTATTGGGCTGGGTCGGGACGGTGGTGTGGCCGCCCGTGCTCGGACCGCCGGTGCCCGGCTCCGGAGTGACACCCATGATCGTCGGATCGGGGGTCGCGTTGCCGCCCGTGGTGGGAGCCGTGGGCGCCACCGTGACGTTCGGCTGCGTGGTCACCGCGGGCTTGCCGGTGCTCGGGGTCGACGGCGTCGTGGTCGCGGACAAGGTCGCCTGCACCGCCGGGGGCAGCTGCACCAGCAGCGCCTGCCAGCGCTCGAGCAGATCGTCCTTCTTGCCGCTGTCGTTGACCTGGCTGGCATTGGCCTGCGCCCGCTCCATGACGGCGGCGGCTTCCTGCGGCTTGCCCGCCTCGATCAGCTTCTGCGCCTCGACCAGGTCGCCGTCGGCCCGCGCCACCACCGTGGTCTGGGCCTGCTCGCTGAACACGACCTCCTTGATCCGCCACAGCGGATCGCCGGGTGCCGCGTTGTAGGAGAACGCCGTCAGACCGCCGATGACCAGGGCGATGGCCGCCGCCGCACCCAGAATGGGCCGCACCAGCCGTAGTCGCCCACCGGCGTGGGCATTGATACGCGCGGTGCGCGCGCCGATCTCTTGATTGACCGCGGCGACGATGGTGTCCAGGTCGGGTCCGGCCGGCATCGGCTCGGCCACGATCTCCGCTCGCCAGTTGGCCAGCAATGCGGCCAGCTGATATTCCTCCGCGGTGCCCGTCTGCACGGGACCGTCGCCGGAGATGGCGTCGATCAGCGCATCGTCGCGGCGCACCGCAGCGATGTCCACCGGCCCGGTGTCACCGGACGCCTCGGCGTAGGGACCGCTGTTCTGCGATCCAGGTCGCGCCTTCCAGTCGCCCCGACCGCGCTCGCCATCCCTAGCCATACATTTCACCTGCCCTCGCCACTTGAGACTTGAGTTTCGCGAGTGCCCGGTGCTGGGCGACTCGTATAGCACCTGCCGTACTGCCCACGGCAACTGCGGTTTCTTCTGCCGACAGACCCATGACCAGGCGAAGGATCAGGATTTCTCGATGCTTTTCCGGAAGCGTCGCCAGCAGAGCGTTCATCTGCCGGCTGGTTTCGGATTCGAGAGCTCGCTGCTCCGGTCCCTGGTCGGTGGATATGACATCCGGTACTTCGGCCATGGCGTCCGCCTTGTTACGGGCGGAATTTCGATGAGCGTCGGCGACTTTGTGCGAGGCGATGCCGTACACGAAAGCCATGAACGGCCGGCCCTGGTCCTGATAACGCGGGAGGGCGGTCATCACGGCCAGACATACCTCCTGCGCCACGTCGTCCGCGGAGAGCGATCCACGTTCGGCGGAACCGATGCGCGCACGGCAATACCGCACCACCAAGGGGCGGATGCTCTCCAGTACCTGGGCGAGCGCAGACCGGTCGCCCTGCGCGGCGGCAGCGACGACTGCGGGATCCAACTCCTCACCCGTGTTGTTCATCGTCAGAGCTGTTCCTGGCGTTACGAGTGGCACTTCGCCGGAGGGGCGGTGCTTCCGCGGAGGGGCGGAACGCGTCAACAATAGCGGCTGACTCATTCGAGACAGGTGTTACGGGGTCACTCTCGGGGAGGATTCAGGGACCTCCCGGAGAACACTCAGGGTCGCGCGAGATGATCGGCGGCCGAACGGAATCGCCCGCCCCGAGTAGCCAGCAACCGTTCGGTATCGGCTGCGACGGCCGCACCGTCACCGGCCGGATCGATCCCCGCGCGCAGCATGGCGCAGGCCCAGCGCAGCGGTCGCAGCTCGAATTCCACGCATTGCGAATCGACTTCGGCGGCCAGTGCGCGGGCCCGGTCGAGATCGCCCGCCACGGTGGTCGCGGCGGCCAGCAATAGCCGGGATTTCACCCGGTGACGCTGCGACGGCGCGCGTTCGGCCAGCGCCAGCGCCGCTTCGGCGTGTCCGACGGCGGGATCGGGATGTGCCCGTTCGCAATCGGCGAGCGCGCCGGGCGCGGGCGCGGCGATCAAACCGGATCCCGGTGCCGACAGCGCGGTTTCGGCACTCACCCAGTGCAACCGGATCCGCTGCCGCCACGCCGTGCCCGGATCCGGGAGATGAACATCGAGCTGCTGGCGGCAACGTTCGAGCAGCCGGGCGGCAAGGGCCGGGCGCGCGGTGCCCAGGGCATCCGCGGCCAGGCCCGTCAACGCATCGCAAACCGCCTCGGCACGAGCCGCTTCCAGCGCGGGGGTGACGGGGGTGCGGACCGGGCCGGGCAGCACCAGGGCGGCGGCTCGCCCATCCGAGACAGCGGCGTAGCTGTGCCAGCCGAGTTGGCGCAGCAGGGAGCCCTCGGTGCTGTGGGTCAGCGAGCGCAGGACCGGATCGGTGGTGGCGCGGCGGGCGCGGCGGAGTTCGGCGCGGGCCGCGGCATAGTCCCCGACACCACCCAGGGCGACGGCGCGCAGCCAGGATTCGGCGGGATTCGCGGGGGCGGGCAATCCGGTGGCAGCGCGCTCGGGGGTGGCACCGAAGGCGGTGGCGGCGAGCACGGAGTTCACTTCGGGCACAGGCACAGCCGCACTGTAACCAGTGCCGCTATCGGGCATTCACGCCGCCATAGCATAGATCGCCAGCTATCCCGCAGCATTCACAAGCGGCATTGTGTTTCCACTCGGTAAATCTGTGCTCGCTATCGGCTAGCACGCCCGTAAGAAATTCGTATGGCGTTTCGCGCTATTAACCTGCGCGCCTCGGAGTGGCCATCTCTACCCTACTCAGTGCGGAGGGCGCAATGCTCGAGATCACTCGGGCCCATGGTGGCGCATAGCCGACATTGATCGCATTCGAGTTCGAAAAGCAAGTTCTACCAGGCCTTTTCGCCAGTCCGATGGGCTATGACTGCGATCCGGGGCTCCTGGGCAACCGATCAGTATCACCACAGCGGGGGTACTTTGTAAATAGAGAGGATGTTAATTCTCTAATGCGCTGGTATTTGGATCGCCGCGGGACAAACTATTGACTCGATTTCGTTCCCCGACCTAACGTACGTCATCGTCATCGTCGGTGCCGTACGAAATTGCGGCGGCGGCGAAGTGCGATCGCCGGGTGCCGGCGATGCGGCCCACTGTTAGCCACAAGCACCGCTCGACAATGCCGACGAGCTCGCACCATAAGGAGTTCACATGCCTATGCCGACCCACCTCCCTGGTCCGAACGCCGATGTCTGGGATTGGCAGATGCGTGGTAGCTGCCGGGGCCAGGACTCTTCGGTCTTCTTCCACCCGGACGGCGAACGCGGCCGCGCCCGTTCGCAGCGCGAGATGCGAGCCAAGGAAGTCTGCCGGGCCTGCCCCGTGCTGCTGCAGTGCCGTTCGCACGCGCTGAAGGTGAGTGAGCCCTACGGCATCTGGGGCGGAATGTCCGAGACCGAACGCGAGATGCACGCCCGCCGCAACCGGCGCCGGGTAGTGGCGTAGGCCAACTCTCGGGACTCTCAGGGGCAAGCCCCTGAAACCCCGATGACCGGACAGGGACTGCCGGGGCAAGCCCTCGAAACCCCGACGACCGGACAGGGACTGCCCGGGCCCAGGCCCCGGGTGCGGGGAACCCCGATCAGAAGCGCAGACCGTCTTGTGACGGCTGTGCACCACCGAGGCGATCGGGGCGCACGGTGCTCGTTACCGCTGAACACAGCGGTGTGATTTGCAATTTCCTCCCATCCGTGCGCCCCGGCGCGCCGAATGTCTAGCAAACAACCGGCACTGCTCCGGCAGCGATCGGTTGTGACCGGCAAGGCCTGGCGTGCGTCGGCGTGTCTCTCGGATCACGATTCGGGCGAGTCGGTACAAAACGGAAAATCGCTGTGCGACAGTCGTTTTGCCGATACCCCCCACCGAGAGGAGGTCATAGCGGCACGCTACCCTCGTGGCCGATGACACAGAACGGAGCGTTGTGACAACGCGGCCGCCGGCCGCAGAGGGCGACTCGTTCCAGAGTTCGAGGAACGAGCGGGTGGCGACGCCCGACTCTGCGATCACGGCACGCGCAGCCGAAAGCCTCGAACTCGCCGCACTTCTCGAACGCTGCGGGCAGTCGGATCAGCAGGCGTTCGCCGAGCTGTACGACCGCACCAGCGCTCGGGTGTTCGGCCTGGTCCTACGCGTCCTACACGATCCCGGTTACGCGGAGGAGACGACCCAGGAGGTCTATCTCCAGATCTGGCGTACCGCAGCCAACTTCGATCCAGCCAAGGGCTCCGCGGTCACTTGGCTGATGACGCTCGCCCATCGCCGCGCGGTGGATCGCGTGCGCGCCGAGCAGGCCCATGCCCTGCGCGAAGTCGCCTACGGCACCAGCACTCTCGGTAACGAATTCGACGAAGTCACCGAAGAAGTGGGTCGACGGCTCGAGCAGCAGGCGGTCCTGGCCGGTCTGGCCACGCTGACCGAGACGCAGCGGGAAGCCATCTCGCTCGCCTACTTCGGCGGCCGGACATATGCCGAGGTAGCGGCGTATTTGGGCGTAGGATTACCGACCGTTAAGTCCCGTATTCGGGATGGACTGACACGACTCAAGAAAAGTTTGGGAGTGACGTGAGATGAACGAAAGCCAGATCGATCTCGCGGCCGCTGTCGCGCTCGGATCGATCGGCGACGAAGATCAGCGCGCAGTGGCGGAGTTGCTCGACACCGATGACCCGGTACTGCGCGCCGACTTCACCCAGGAAGTGCAGCAGACCCGAGAAGTCCTCGCCCAGTTAGCTTCGACGGTGGCCACCGCGCCGCCGCCCGCCCTTCGCGACCGTCTCCTCGCCGCCATCTCCACCGACCCGGCGCCGTCCACCGCGATCCACCACTCGCCCACCGCTTTCCGCCAGGGAAACGGCCGCAGCACCCCTTCGCTACGAGACTGACCTCGCCGCATCGCCGAGGTTTCGGTCGCCCGCCCGGTCCGTTCAACCGCTCCGGGCGGGAGCGGATTCGTTAGCGGAAGTAACAAATTTCGATGGTGCATCGACAGCCTCCGCAGAGCACGGAATTCGTGCTCGCGTAGAGGAGATTGATCGAATTGCAGACCATCGGTACTCACGGATTCCGCGGCATCACGGCACGGGCCGTCATCGCCGGCACCCTCCTGCTCGCTCCCCTGGCCGTTTCCGCGCCCGCGCTCGCCACCCCCTGTCAGCCGAGCGATCTCAGCTGCAACGGCGGCTACGGCGCGGACGGATACGACTCCTCGGGCCGTGACCGGTCCGGCCGGGATCGCAGCGGCTACGACAGCGGCGGCTACGACTCGTTCGGCCGCGATCGCTCCGGGTACGACCGCAGCGGTTACGACACCTTCGGCCGCGACCGCTACGGCTACGACCGCAGCGGGTTCGACTCGTTCGGCCGGGACCGCTTCGGCTACGACCGCAGCGGCTACAACCGCCAGGGTTACAACCGGTCCGGATACGACCGGGAGGGCTTCACCGCGAACGGCTGCGCCCGGGACGGCAACGACCGGCCGGAGGCGGATCATGCCGCATGCGAGGAACTGCGCAACAAGCCGCGGGCATCCACCGGCAGCTCGTAAGCCGGACGCCGAAATGACAAGGCCCCTGGACGGATTCGCGTCCGGGGCCTGCCGCGTTCCCGACCGCACCGCGCCGCCGAAATCACTTGTGGCCGACTGCTAGGTTGGTGACCGGACACATCGGGTGCGGGGGAAAGCTGTGATGGCATTGCGGGCATTGCGCGAGTTCGTCGCGGCCGAAACCGAACCGGCGGAGATCGAATCGTTCACCGGCGGCCACGGCATCCTGCTGCCGCCCGAGGTGCGGGCCGAGATCGCCGAGATCCAATCCGGGAGCACCCGCGCGGAACTGACCGCCGGCGTCGTATCGCTGCGCAATCTCATGCCCGGCGCGGACCTTTTCCACACCGCGCTGCTGGCCCTGCTGTGCGGCACCATGGTCGAGAACGGAGCCGATCCGGGCGCGACCATCGACGCCACGCTGGAGCTGCTGGTGCGCCAGCTGGACGCACTGGCCGAGGATCCGGACGAAACCACCCGCGCCGCGAGCCGATTGGCGATTCCGGCGGCCATGACCATGCTGTGCCGGTCCAAGGAGACCCGCAAACGCTGGCGGGCGCACCCGGAGGTGATGGAACGGCTCGACGATCTCGAGCACAGCGAGCTGGTGCCGTTCTTCCTGCGCGAGGTGTTCACGCTGCACGACGATCTGGATCTGCTGGTGCTGGACCGGAACAATCGGCGCGCCTTCGAATTCCGGCTGATCGGGATGCGGGATCGGCTCTATCACGGCTATGCGCTCTTACAGGACGCCTTGCTGCGCCATACCGGGCCGGGATATCTGAATGCCGAACCGGTCGATCCGGCGGCGGTGCGATATGCGCGCAATCACGGTCTGACGCCGGAGGATTACGCGGCGGCGCCGAAGTTGCTGGATTATCAGCGCTTCAATTTCGCCCCGCCGGGATTCATGTTCATGCCCGGATCGGCATCGCCGGCGGAACTGCCGGTATTGGACGGCACACCGCTGCTCCTCGTGGAACCCAAGGGCATGCACCTGCAATGGCGGCCCTCGAACATGTATCCCGTGGTGCACGAAGCCCTCGAGGCCTCCTGCGAGCTGGTGCGCGAACTCGATCGCGAGCAAACCGAGAGCCTGCTCGGCCGCCTCGGACTCTGAACCACCGCCGAAACGACAAGCCCCCCGGACATTTCCGGTGTCTCCCCCGGATGACGAAGCCCCCGGACGGTCACCCGTCCGGGGGCTCGTTCAGCTACCCCGCGTCACCGCGGCGGCCGCTCGCTCAGTGCGAGTGCCCGTGGTGGCTGTGCTCCGGCTCCTCGGCCGGCTTCTCCACGATGGCCGACTCGGTGGTCAGCACCATGCGCGCCACCGAGATGGCGTTCTCGACCGCAGAACGGGTCACCTTGACCGGATCGATGACGCCCTCGGCGACCAGATCGCCGTAGGTCAGGGTGGCGGCGTTGAAGCCGTCCTTGCCCTCGGTGACCTTGGCGACCACGACCGCGCCGTCGACGCCGGCATTGGTGGCGATCCAGTACAGCGGGGACAGCAGCGCCTGGCGCACGACCTCGACGCCGACCGCCTCGTCGCCGGACAGCGAGTCGCGCAGCGCGCCCAGCTGCGCGGCGGCCTGCACCAGCGCGGTGCCGCCGCCGGAGACGATGCCCTCGGCGACCGCGGCCTTGGCGGAGGACACGGCGTCCTCGACCCGGTACTTGCGCTCCTTGAGCTCGGTCTCGGTGGCCGCGCCGACCTTGATCACGGCGACGCCGCCGGCCAGCTTGGCCAGGCGCTCTTCCAGCTTCTCGCGGTCCCAGTCGGAGTCGGTGTTCTCGATCTCCTTGCGCAGCTGGGAAACCCGCGCGTCGATGGCGTCCTGGGTGCCCGCACCCTCGACGATGGTGGTCTCGTCCTTGGTGACGACCACGCGGCGCGCCTTGCCCAGCACGTCCACGCCCGCCTCGCGCAGGGTGATGCCCAGGTCCGGGTTGATCACGGTGCCGCCGGTGACGATGGCCAGGTCGTCCAGGAACGCCTTGCGGCGGTCACCGAAGAACGGGGCCTTCACGGCGACGACCTTGAGGGTCTTGCGGATCGCGTTGACCACCAGGGTGGAGAGCGCCTCGCCCTCGATGTCCTCGGCGATGATGACGACCGGCTTGCCGGACTCGGCGATCTTCTCCAGCAGCGGGAGCAGATCGGGCAGCGAGCTGATCTTGTCGCGGTTCAGCAGGATCCAGGCGTCCTCCAGGACGGCCTGCATGGTCTCCGCGTCGGTCACGAAGTACGGGGACAGGTAGCCCTTGTCGAACTGCACGCCCTCGGTGATGGCGACCTCGGTCTGCAGACCCGAGGACTCCTCGATGGTGACGACGCCGTCCTTGCCGACCTTGGTCAGCGCCTCGGCGACCAGGTTGCCGATCTCCTCGTCCCGCGAGGACACGGTGGCGACCTGCGCGATGGACTTCTCACCGGAGACCGGGGTGGCGGCGGCGTGCAGGGCGGCGGCGACCGCGTCGGCGGCCTTGCTCATGCCCTTGCCCAGCACCATCGGGTTGGCGCCAGCCGCGATGTTCTTCAGGCCGCCCTTGATCAGCGCCTGCGCCAGCACAGTGGCGGTGGTGGTGCCGTCGCCGGCGACATCGTTGGTCTTGGTGGCGACGGACTTGACCAGCTGCGCGCCCAGGTTCTCGAACGGGTCCTCGAGATCGATGTCGCGGGCGATGGTCACGCCGTCGTTGGTGACGGTCGGGCCGCCGAAGGCCTTGGCCAGCACCACGTGCCTGCCGCGCGGGCCGAGGGTGACCTTGACGGCGTCGGCGAGCTTGTCGACGCCGCGCTCCATGGCCCGACGCGCCTTCTCGTCGAACTCGATCTGCTTTGCCATGTGTTACCTACTCCTGAAATGAGTTGGGGGAGAACGCACTCCGCCCCGGGCCGGAGCTGATGTACAGCGGCGACGCCGGGGCGAGAGGTGGTCGTTCCCTACTTGGTGACGACGGCCAGCAGGTCGCGCGCCGACAGGATCAGGTACTCGCTGCCGTTGTACTTGATCTCGGTGCCGCCGTACTTGCTGTAGATGACGACGTCGCCTTCCTTGACGTCCAGCGGGATGCGCTTCTCGCCGTCCTCGTCCCAGCGGCCGGGGCCGACGGCGATGACGGTGCCCTCCTGGGGCTTCTCCTTCGCCGTGTCGGGGATGACCAGGCCGGAGGCGGTCGTCGTCTCGGCCTCGTTGGCCTGGACGAGGATCTTGTCCTCGAGCGGCTTGATGTTCACGCTCGCCACAGTGAGCCCTCCACTTTCAGGGGATTCTTCTCGTCCGAAGCGGTTGCCTCGGACGCACGGTTTCGGTCTGACCGACTCTGTGCAATCAGCCCCGTCGTCGCGGGTGCCGGGACTCCTGCGCAGAAGTCGTAGCTGGCACCTGAGCACAACAACCAGTGCCGACTAGCACTCTATACATGTGAGTGCCAGCGCTCAAGGGCGGGCTCTGCTACCGCGACTGTACTTACAAATGCAATAGCGCAGGACAACCGGGTAATCCCGCTGGACAACGCGACTCGCCGGGCGACCGGGCAGGGATTCTGAGGGCTTCCAAAGAAATCCGAAAATCTGTAACGTTCGGATAACGGATTGTGACACTATTGACGACGGCCGCGCGGCAGACCCGATCGGACCCCGTCAGCGCACCGCCGAGAGTTACATAAACGCTTCACCCCGCTAACTGTGCGGCATCGTCCGTGCAGGCATGAGACGAGAGCAAGACCGCAGTTGATCACCGGCTGGTCCCGACGCCCCATCGGACAAGGGTCCGGCCTGATCCGTAGCTCGGAGTCGTCCGTTACCCGCAGGATGCCTCCGCAGTCCGTTCGAGATGGCCGGTTACACCGGGGCCATCCGCTCGAAGGGAGGTGAACATGCGAACATCCCTCGGCATATCCGCCGGGAGCGAGGTGGTGTGCTCGGCAACCGTCGCCACCGCGCCCAACGGCGCCCAGCACTTCGACTACCGGGTCGTCACCGCCGACACCGCCCACTCCGATCTCGGTGATCTGGTGGCGTCCTCGATCGAGTTGATGACCACCCAGATTCCGCGCGAGACCGTGCACCCGGTCGGCGCGCACCCGATCTCCCGCAACGGCGCGCATGGCGATCCCGAACCGAGTCCGCCCGGCGAGATCGCGGTCGCCTACCGGGACCGGGAACAGGCGCAGATCATCCGCTCCGCCATCGGCCGCCAGCGCCACAATGTGAAGCTCATCCCGGAGAGCACCGCGGCGCTCGCGTTCCTGCGCCACACGGGCCTGCTGGACCGGTACGAGACGGTCGCCATCATCGACCTCGGGGCCACCGGCGCCACCGTCACCGTGGCCGACCACGCCGACGACACCGTGCTGCGCTCCGAGCGCACCGGCGTGGTCAGCGGCAACGCCATGGACGAGCTGATCCTGCAGCACCTGCTGGACTGCCATCTGGCCCGGCGCGGCACCCGCCCGAACCGGGGCATGCTGCTCAATCGCAGCCGCGCCGCCAAGGAGCACCTGTCCATCGCGCAGGCCGTGACCATCGACCACGTGGCCGGGCAGCCGCTCAAGCTCACCCGCGTCGACTTCGACGAACTCGTCGCCGACCTGCTACGCGAGCTGGCGGTATTCGCCCGCGGCGTCTTCGCCCGGGCCCCGAAGTTCCCGGAGGCCGTCGCCGTGCTCGGCGGGGGCGCGAACACCCCGGCCGTGCTGGACAGCCTCGAAAAGCAGCTCGACGTACCGGTTTTCACCGTTCCGGAACCGGAATCGGCGATCGCCAAGGGTGCGGCGCTGGTCGCCGACACCACCACCCCGGCCACCTTCCAGGTGATCAACAGCCTGGGCTCGGACGCGCCGGTCGGCACCTTCACCAAGCTCGCGGGCACGCTGGCCGGGGCCATCGTGGTGGTGGGACTGATCGTGGGCTACGGGATCAAGGAGATGATCCCGGAACCGCAGGGCACCAACTACTCGCCCACCACCACCGGCGCCACGGTGCCGGTGAATCCCAGCGCGCCGACCACACCGCCGCTCACGCCGACCACCGCCGGGCAGACCCGCGGGACGGTCAAGAACACCGTTCCGTCCACCGCGCCCGCGACCGGGCCGAGCGCCGCCCCCAGCGGCAGCCAGACCACCGCTACGACCGTCCAGCAGCCGCCGCTGCGGCCGGATCCCGATCTGCCGCAGATTCCCTTCCCAGCGGACCTCCCGCGCATTCTGGGGCCGCTGCTGGGCACCCCGCTGCCGACCACCACCGAGAGCAACACCGGCGGTTCCACCACCACCGGCACCACCGCACCGAGCACCACCAACCGGGCCAATACCGGTTCCGGCGGGGGCGGCACCACCACCCTGGTCCGCCCGACCGACTGAACCACCGCATCTCACCGCGACCGAGGATCGATCCCCCGGTCGCGGTCGTATGTCCGGGGTCCGCCCGGCGTGTCGTTCATCCAGGCCCCTGCATCCCCGGCCCGGATCGCCCGCGCTGTGCCACAGTCGAAGGATGGACGATTTCTACGGCAGCAGGGTGGATGCGCTCGAGGAGATCTGGGGAGTGTGGGCCGAGCTCGGGGCGGGGCTCGACGAGAAACAGTGGCGGACCGAAAGCCGTTGCCCGGGATGGGATGTGGCGGCCTGTTACGCGCATCATTCGCTGATGCCGGTCGCCTTCGACAGTCAGGTGGAGCTGCCGGAGCCCGGCGCGGTAGGACGGGTGTACACGGCGGCCGAGGCGCTGCGGGGTTTCAACGAACCGGACGGCCTGGCCCATACGCTGGCCGATACCGTCGCGGATCAGGCTGCCGCGCAATCGGTTTCGGTCGAACCGCAGGAGCTGACCGACCGGTTCCGGGTTCGCGGGGCGAACGCGGTGCGCAAGCTGCGCTCGGCGCCGCCGACGGTGGTCGCGCCGTGGGGTTCGACCGGGCGCATGATCACCCTGAACGAGGGTGTGCGAATCGTATTGCTGGAAGCCACGATTCACCTGCTCGACGTGCTGCGCGCCCTCGAACTCCCGCCCGAACTCATCCCCGCCCGCGCGCTCACCGAAACCACCGCACTGCTCGCCGAGATGGCGCCGGCCGTCGATTTCATCGAAGCAGCGTCAGGTAGGACAACGGCCTCACCGTTCCCGATCCTGCGCTGACCCTCGTCAGATGCGGCTGACCGAGACCGGAAGGCCGGGGTCGGTGGCCACCGTGAGCTCCGAAGGCGGTGCGCCACCGGCGATCACGTGCGCACCCAGGGTGGCGATCATGACACCGTTGTCGGTACACAGCCGCGGCTTGGGCACGCGCAGGGTGATACCCGCTGCGGCGCAACGCTCCTCGGCCATCGAGCGAATACGGGAGTTGGCGGTCGCGCCGCCGCCCAGCACCAGCGTGTCCACGCCGACATCCTGCGCGGCGCGCACGGCTTTCATGGTGAGCACATCGGCCACCGACTCCTGGAACGACGCCGCGATATCCGGGATCGGCAGGTCCCGGCCCTCGCGCTGGGCGGCCTCGACATAGCGCGCCACCGCGGTCTTCAACCCGGAGAAGGAGAAGTCGTAGCGCGGATCGCGCGGACCGGTCATCCCGCGCGGGAAGTTGATGGCGTGCGGATCACCGTCCGCCGCAATGGAATCCAGCACCGGACCGCCCGGATATCCGAGCCCGAGCAGCCGCGCCACCTTGTCGAACGCCTCACCGGCGGCGTCGTCGACGGTGCTGCCCAATTCGGTGATGGGCTGCGCCAGATCGGTGACCTGCAGCAGATGCGTGTGCCCGCCCGACACCAGCAGCGCCACCGCCGGCGGCATCGGCCCGTGCTCGAGGGTGTCCACGGCGACATGCCCGCCGAGATGGTTCAACGCGTAGAACGGGATATCCCACGCCGCCGCATACGCTTTCGCGGCCGCCACGCCGACCAGCAGCGCCCCGGCCAGTCCGGGGCCGATGGTCACGGCCAGCGCGTCCGGCTTGGCGATGCCCGCCGCGGCCAGCGCCCGGCGCATGGCCGGCACGATCGCCTCGAGGTGCGCGCGCGACGCGATCTCCGGCACCACGCCGCCGAAGCGCGCGTGCTGATCCACGCTGGAGGCCACCTCGTCGGCGAGCAGTTCGCAGCTGCCGTCCGGCCGCCGCCGCACGATGCCGACTCCCGTTTCGTCGCAGGAGCTTTCGATACCCATGACGATCACGACAAGACCTCCGTCGTCCCCATCGAAGATCCGTTGACGTCCTGCGGGAACCCGGCCACCGCGGGCTTGCGCATGGTGTACGCGTCCGCGCCGCTGGGCTGGTAGTAGTTCTTGCGCAGCCCGATGATGTGGAAGCCGTGCTTCTCGTACAGCGCGATGGCGGCCGCGTTGTCGGTGCGGACCTCCAGGAACACCGGCCCGCCGCGCTTCCCGGCCTCGGCCAGCAGCGCCTGCAGCAACAGGGTGCCGATACCGCCGCGATGCAGATCCGGATCCACCCCGATGGTGTGGATCTCCGCCTCCGGATGCTCCGGATCGCCCAGCAGCGCGATACCCGCGTACCCGAGCATGCGATTGTCCTGGTCCCGCGCGGTGATATAGCGATTGTGCGGTCCGGCCAGCTCCGACAGGAACGAAACCTCGTGCCAGGGATCGTCTTCCGGGAAGAGCACCTGTTCGAGCTGCGCGCAGCGAGTCACGTCGGACGGCCGCATCGGTTCGATGCGGAGGGTCATCGGCCCACCTGCGCGTAACTCTTCTCCACGGCGTCCGGGCGGCGCAGATACAGCGGCACCAGCGGCTCCGGCGGGGTGCCGGCCAGCAGCTCGCGGGCGGCGCACCGCACCAGCCCGGCCGGGGACGGCGTCTCGACCGGCAGCACCGGCAGATCGAAATAGTCGACATGCGAAGCGGATCCGGCGATCAGGTTGGCGGTGCCCTGATCCAGATCGGCGGGCTTGCTCACCTCGGGGCCCTCGACCCGGCCCTCGGCGCGATAGCGCGCCCAGTACACCTCGCGCCGGCGGGCGTCGGTGACGACCAGCAGCTCGATCGGTTCGTCCTGCGCGCGGCCCGCGATATAGGTCTCGGTATCGGCGGCGATGGCGTCCAGGCTGCACACGCCGTACACCGGCACGCCGAGCGCGTCACCGAACGCGGCGGCGGTGGCCATGCCGACCCGCAGACCCGTGAACGGTCCCGGCCCGATCCCGGCGACCACGGCGTCGATGTCCGCGCGGGAACGCCCCGACTCGGCCAGGCAGGCCAGGATCTGCGGGGTCAGCACCTCGTTGTGCGCGCGAGCGTCCACGGTCACTTTCGTGATGACCGTGGTGATTCGAGGAGTCGTCCCGGGGTCCGCCGGTTCCAGTTCCACCAGTCCCGCCGTGACAGCGGGCGTCGCGGTGTCGACAGCCAATATCAACATGATTCCCTCAACAATACCGTTCCGCCTCTCCGCGACTTCAGCGCCCAGCAGAGAGCCGTAGCTGGGATTTGCACGCGTGCCGGCGGTTGCGTGCCGAGACTATTTTGGGCGTGCCCGGGGAGTTACCCCGATTCTTGCGAAATCAGTTGTCGCGTTTCGGGTAAAGGGCGTGGGACTGTTCTATGGCTCAGCCTGCGGCTGCTACCCATTCCCATTCGACTGTGCGGATATCGGATTCGGGTTCGCGGCGGAGTTGGACTCGCAGATGGCGGTCGGTCAGGTGTTCTGCGACACCCAAGCCCCATTCGACCACCACTACGGCGTGGTCCAGGTCGGTGTCCAAATCGAGGGCGTCGAGTTCGTCGAGGTCGCCGCCCAGCCGGTAGGCGTCCACGTGGACGAGGCCGACCGCACCGGGATGCGGGCCGGGCCGGTGCTGGCGGGCGATGATGAAAGTCGGTGAGCTGACTCGGCCTTCGACGCCGAGTCCGGCGGCGATGCCGCGGGTCAGGGCGGTTTTGCCGGCGCCGAGGGGGCCGTCGAGGATGATCAGGTCGCCGGCTTGCAGGTGGGCGGCGAGTTCGCGGCCGAGGGCTTCGGTGTCCTCGACGGTGGCCAGCAGGCGGTGACCGCGGGCGTCGATCATCGGGTGCCGCCGATGTGGGTGCGCAGGACGCGGCCGCGGGGAGCGCAGACCACTTCGTAGTTGATGGTGCCGAGGGCGGTGGCCCATTCGTCGGCGTGCGGCTGGTGGGGTTCGGCGCCGAACAGGACGGCGGTATCGCCGGCGGTGATCCCGGCCGGGTTGTCGCCCAGGTCCACGACCAGCTGGTCCATGCAGATGCGGCCCACATTGGGATATCGCTCACCACCGATCTCGACGGTGATGCGGCCGCTGAGCGGACGCGGGACGCCGTCGGCGTAACCAGCGGGAATCAGGGCGACGGTGGTGTCGCGGTCGGCGTGCCAGCGGTGGCCGTAGGAGACGCCCTCACCGGCGGCGACCTGCTTCACCAGGGCGATGCGGGCGCGGAAGGTCATGGCGGGGCGCAGGCCGAAATCGGATATTTCCGGCATCGGCGACAGGCCGTAGATGGCGATGCCGGGGCGGATCATGTCGAAGGCCAGGTCCGGGCGGGTCAGTGCCGCAGCCGAATTCGACAGGTGCACCAGTTCCGGCGGCAGGCCGTGCGCTTCGGCGGCGGCGATGTATTCGAGGAACCGGTCGCGCTGCATATCGGTGGCCGGATGCTCGGGCTCGTCGGCGACCGCGAGATGCGAGAACAGCGCCCGGAATCGCACGGTCTGCTCACCGACCAGCTGCTTGAGGAGTTCCAGCACGCGCGGGAATTCGGTCACCGAGGTGCCGTTCCGGTTCAGCCCCGTGTCCACCTTCAGCGAAACCGTGGCTTGCCGCCCGAGCCGCCGCGCCGCCTCGGCCACCGCCTCCAGATGCGCCACCGACGACACCGCGACCTCGATATCGTGCTCGATCGCCGCCCCGAAAACCGCGTCGGATGCATTGAGCCAGCACAGGATCGGCGCGGTGATCCCCGCCTCCCGCAGCGTCACCGCCTCCGCGATGGTCGTAACCCCCAGTTCCCGCGCCCCCGCCGCCAGCGCGGCCCGGCCGACCTCCACCGCCCCGTGGTTGTATCCGTCCGCCTTCACCACGACCATGACCGCCGCGCTCCCGGCGTGCTCCACCAGAATGCGCACATTGTGGGCGATGGCATCCAGATCGACGAGCGTCTCCAACTGCGGACCGGCGTTGTTCACAATCCCGATCCTGCCATCCGCGCCGACGCGATACGGATCACACCCGCTCCGAACCGAACCCTGTTTTCCACGTGACTCCCAGCCACCGGCTCCGCATTCCCGGATCGAAAGCCGATCCCGAGAGCCTACTGAGCACCGGGCACACCCGAACCCGCAATGGTGAATACCAACGGTTCACACCCGCGCCCGATCCGTCTCCCCGGCTCGATCGAGCGGAGCACCACCTGCGAGAACACCGAGCGGGCACCGCCTACGGACAACAGCTTCTGGGGGCGGATGGCAGCGGGTGACGCAGCTCTGGGGCGGATGGCAGCGGGCCGTGCAGCTCTAGGGACGGAAGGCCGGTGGCGCAGCTCTAGGGGCGCATGGCAGCAGGCAGCGCAGCTCTAGGGACCGATCGCAGCGGGCGGCGCAGCTCTAGGGGCGGACGGCGGCGGGTGGCGCCAGCTCGCGCAATGTGGCGATAGCGGCGCGCACGTGAGCGAGTAATGGGGAGGCCGAGATCGGGGCGCCGGCCGTGGTGTCGGTGTGGGCGGCCAGGTTGGCGGCGAGGGCGTGCACGCGGGCTGCGGCCGCGGCGGACCAGGCGGGATCGCGACCGGCGGCGAGCAACGCGCCGATGATTCCGGAGAGTACGTCCCCGGAACCGGCGGTGGCCGCCCACGAACCGCCCGCCTCGTTGACCAGCACCGGCCGGCCGGGCGCGGCGACCAGCGTGGCACGCCCTTTCAAAAGCACTGTCACCTGCCAGGATTCGGCCAGTTCACGCACCGCCGTCACCCGGTCGGGGCCGGGCTCGTGGCCGGTCAGCCGGGCGAACTCGCCCGCGTGCGGCGTGAGCACCGTCGGCGCGGTGCGTGTCTTCAGCACGCTCGGGTCGGCGGCCAGCAATGTCAGCCCGTCGGCATCGACGACCACCGGCAGATCCGTGGCGAGGACTTCCATGAGGCGATCGCGCGCTCCGGCGTCAGTACCCGCTCCGGGCCCGAACACCCAGGCCTGTACCCGTCCGGTGTCCGAAATACTCGGCGCGGCAATGATTTCCGGATAGTGCGTGAGAACCTCCGCGGCCCCGGTCCCCGCATACCGCACCATGCCGGAGGTCGCGGCGACCGCCGCCCCGGTGCACAACACCGCCGCGCCCGGGTACGTCGCGCTTCCCGCGCACACCCCGGTGACCCCCTGCGTGTACTTGTCGTCGCCCGCGCCGGGCACGGGCCATTCCGCACCGATCGATTCCGGATCCAGCGCGGCAAGCCCCGCCTCGCCCAGCCGTAATCCGATGGGCACCAACTCGATCCGCCCGCAATACGGCACGGCCAGGGCATGCACCGGCTTGTACGCCCCGAACGTCACCGTCACCGCGGCTCGCACCGCGGGCCCCACCACCGCACCCGTGTCCGGATCCACCCCGCTCGGCAGATCCACGGCGATGATCGGCGCCCGCACCGCCGCAACGAGTTCCGCCGCCCCGGGCCGCAATGCGCCGCGACCGGAAATCCCGACGATCCCGTCGACGACCAGGTCCGCGGCACGGAGCGCCGCCGCCGCGTCACCGCCGGCTGCATCGGTTCCCTGATCAGATATGCCACCGAGGTCCCCGGCGGCTATACCACCGAGGTCCCTGGCGGCCGTGCCACCAAGGTCGCCGACGGCGCGAGATCGGGAGTCGCCGCGCCCATCCAGAATTCGGCCGCCGGTGCGGCGGAGTGCGGCCAGTCCGGCGGGATGGACGCGATCCGGCGACAACAGAATGGCGGTGACGGCCACCCCGCGCCGGCGCAGAAACGAGCCCGCCCAGAGGGAATCACCACCGTTATCGCCGGAGCCGACAAGCAGGGCGACGCTACGACCCGCTATGCCGCCGGTACGTTCGCGGAGTTCACGCGCGACCACCTCGGCCAGTCCGAAAGCGGCACGGCGCATGGGCATTCCGTCCGGGACGCGGGTGAAAAGTTCGGCCTCGGCCGCGCGCACCTCGTCGGCCGTGAAATATCCGCGCACTGTCGGCTCGCCTCCTATTTGCGGTCGGTCAAGCGGACCACGAAACGCAGCCCGGACCAGATGTCGTCGATGGCGATCCCCTTGTTGTCGACCAGCCCGGACGCCAAACCGTATTGCTGGACGATGCTCTCGCTGAGATCGGTGGGAACCCCGCTGGCCTTCTTGGGCCAAGCCAGCCAGAGCCCGCCCGCCTGGGTCATCCGTTCGCGCCAGGCGTCGAAGCCGCGCACCAGGGCGGCGCGATCAGGGCAGAAGCCGACGATCACTTCGTAACTGCCGTGACCGGCCCGGCGGTGCACGTCGACGCCGTCGGGCAGCGGCTCCAACTCGAAGCCCGGCGGCGTATTCGCCAGCAGCACTCGATCCCCCGCCTTGATGCCGAGTTTGCGAGGTAGCGGCGTGCCCGAGTAACCGGCCATCCCGCCACGATATCCGCCGGGCATCCGGCATCGGCGGACCGTCGGCCAGAATCCGGGCACCGGACCCGGATGCGTACGCCGACGCGGTGCGATTCCGCTGCCGCGGTGAGCACATCGGCTGATAGCGACGGTCCCGCCGAATGCCGTTCCCAGCCCCGCCAGCACAGTGCGGGCTCATCCGGCCGGTTCGACCGGTGCTGCGGGCGCAACCGGGGAACGACGGCGCGGCACTCGCGGACCGCGCCGGTCGATCCGGGACACACCGGCCGCAGACTGCCGCCGGTGCCCGCGAATGGGCCGCTAACCACGGGGGTTACGCTGGCGGCCATGCCGATCCGACGCACCTCGCCCGCCCGTGCCCTGTTCCTGGTGACCTTGGTGGCGGGGGCGTTGGCGGTCGGCGGGTGCGGGTCGGATTCGTCGAAATCGGGGGCGAGTTCGTCCCCGGCGGCGACCAGTGCCACGACCACGCCCGCCGGGCCGCGCCCGGCCGCGACCACCACGGTGACTGTCGACGATATGAAGTTCTCGCCCGCGAACCTGACCGTGAAGGTCGGGGACACGGTGCAGTGGAAGTTCTCCGACAAGGCTCCGCACGCGGTACAGGGGATCGGGGATGCGGCGATGGGCATCAACAGCCCGATCATCCGCACCGGCGAGTGGAGCTACACCTTCACCACGGCGGGCACATTCCGGTACCTGTGCCCGCTGCATCCGGAGATGAAGGGTGTGGTCACCGTCGAGCAGTAGGCCGAAACAGGTTCGGCCACCGCACTATTCGACGGTGACGGACTTGGCCAGATTGCGCGGCTTGTCCACGTCGTACCCGCGCGCCTGCGCCACCTCGGCAGCGAAGATCTGCAGCGGCACGGTGGACAGCAGCGGCTGATACAGCGTTGGCGCGGACGGGATCTCGATCAGGTGGTCGGCGAACGGGCGCACCGTGTCGTCGCCCTCCTCGGCGATCACGATGGTGCGCGCGCCGCGGGCCTGGATCTCGCGGATATTGCTGAGCAGTTTGGAGTGCAGCACCGCGCGGCCCTTCGGCGAGGGCATGACGATGAACACCGGCAGCCCGTCCTCGATGAGCGCGATCGGCCCGTGCTTGAGTTCCCCGGCCGCGAACCCCTCGGCGTGCATGTACGCCAATTCCTTGAGCTTCAAAGCCCCTTCGAGCGCGACCGGGTAGCCGACATGGCGGCCCAGGAACAGCACGGTCGGTTCGTACGCGAACTGCCGCGCGATCTCCCGGATGTGCGGAGCCTGTTCCAGCACCTGCGACACCAGCCGCGGCATGTCCTCGAGCTCGGCGTACTCGCGCGCCACCTCGTCGGGGTATTTGGTGCCGCGCGCCTGAGCCAGCGCCAAACCGACGAGGTAGTTGGCGGTGATCTGCGCGAGGAACGCTTTGGTGGAGGCGACGCCGATCTCCGGGCCGGTGCGGGTGTACAGCACGGCGTCCGATTCGCGGGGAATCTGCGCGCCATTGGTATTGCAGATGGCCAGCACGCGCGCCTTCTGCTCCTTGGCGTGCCGCACGGCTTCGAGCGTGTCGGCGGTCTCCCCGGACTGCGAAATGGCCACCACCAGCGTGGAACGATCCAGTACCGGGTCGCGGTAACGGAATTCGCTGGCCAGCTCCACCTCCACGGGCAGCCGCGTCCAATGCTCGATGGCGTACTTGGCCAGCAGCCCCGCGTGATACGAACTGCCGCAGGCGACTACGAAGACCTTGTCGACCTCGCGCAGTTCCTGATCGTGCAGGCGCTGCTCATCGAGAATGATCTTGCCGTCGGCGAAATGCCCGATCAGCGTGTCGGCCACCCCGGCCGGCTGCTCCTCGATCTCCTTGAGCATGAAGTAGTCGTGGCCGCCCTTCTCGGCGGCGGCCAGATCCCAGTCGATGGTGAACGGCCGGATCCGCACGCCCTCGGTCGCGCCGTGGAAATCGGTGACCGTGTAGCCGTCGGCGGTGATGACCACGGCCTGGTCCTGGCCGAGTTCGACTGCCTCGCGGGTGTGTTCGATGAAGGCGGTGACATCGGAGGCGATGAACATCTCGCCCTGGCCGACGCCGACCACGAGCGGGGTGGAGCGGCGGGCGGCGACGATGGTGCCCGGATGGTCGGCGTGCGTGAAGACCAGGGTGAACGCGCCCTCCAGCCGCCGCACCACCGACAGCGCCGAGGCCACGAAATCGCCCGCGGTGTCGCCGTCGGCGTAGGCGCGGGCGACCAGGTGCACCGCCACCTCGGTATCGGTGTCGGAACCCAGTTCCACCCCGGCGGATTCGAGTTCGCGGCGCAAGGGCACGAAATTCTCGATGATGCCGTTGTGCACCACCGCCACCCGTCCGGTGTGGTCGCGGTGCGGATGGGCATTGCGGTCGGTCGGCGCGCCGTGTGTGGCCCACCGGGTGTGTCCCATGCCGGTCGAGCCGGCGAAGCGGCCCGTCCCCGCTTCGGCGAGTTCGGCTTCCAGGTTCGCCAGGCGGCCCGCCTTGCGTTCCACGGCGAGTCCGCCGGCGCCGTCGAGCACGGCCACCCCCGCGGAGTCGTAGCCGCGATATTCCATGCGGCGCAACGCGTCCACCACTACGCCGAGGGCTTCCCTATACCCCACGTACCCCACGATTCCGCACATGGGTCACCAGCCTAACCGGGAGGTGCGGGCCGGCGAATTCGAAGGGGACCGGGACCCGGGCGAAACACCCGAACCTTGCTGCGATCGGATAAGTTCGTCTCCGTGTCGGCGTCTGTGAAATCGCTCCTGAGCACCCTGACAGCCCGCGGCCCCCATGAGGTGCTGCGCGGCAATCTCGGCATCGCCGGGCAGCCGGGGGTGGTCTTCACGCCCACGAAGGGGCTGAACCTGCCCGCCGTGGCCTTCGCGCACGGCTGGCTGGCCAGTGCCGCGAACTATCGGCGAACGCTGGAACATCTGGCCTCCTGGGGTTATGTGGCGGCCGCGCCGGACACCGAACGCGGACCCATTCCGTCGCACCTGAACCTGGCGACCGATCTGCTGACCACGCTCGACATCTGCACCGGGGTGCGGCTGGGCACCGGCGAGATCAGCGTGCATCCGGACAAATTGACGCTGGCCGGGCACGGCATGGGCGCCGGCGCGGCCGTGATCGCCGCCTCGCAGCGTGAGGTGGCCGCCGTGGCCGCGCTCTACCCCGCCCCGACCGCCCCCTCCGGCGAGGCGCTCGCACCCGGCATCGACACGCCCGCGCTCATCCTGGGCGGCGGCGAGGACATCGGCTCGGTCAGCTCGAACGCCGTCCCGCTCGGCGCCGCCTGGGGCGGCCCCGCGGTACTCCGCTCGGTCGACAAGGCCACCCACAACGGCATGGTCGAGGGCCGCCGCGCCCTGGCCGCGCTCGGCGCCGGCAAGCACGAAGCCAAAACCGAACGCCTCACCCGCGGCCTGCTGGTCGGCTTCCTCAACTACACCGTCCTCGGCGACAAGAAGTACAAGCCCTTCGCCGACCCGGAAGCCCTCATCCCGCACACCCAGATCGTCGATCCCGAAGCCGTGGAAGAGGAACCAGAGCAGCCCCAGAAGCTCCCCGTCCTGCAACTGATCCAGGCCCTCCGCAAGTAACCCACCCGCACCCTCCCCCATCACGGCGTCACCGCATCGGGAATCTCGACACCCGCATCGGGAATCTCGATCGGCTCGCCGCTGTCCTCAGGCAGCGCCGGCGGCTCTGACTCGGGCAACGGCCGCTGATCCTGCCCGGGGAGCGGCGGCACATCCGGGCCAGGCCACGGCGACGGACCGGTGCCGTCGCCCGCGCCATTGTCTTCGCCTGGTGGTGAACACATTCCGCCGCCGGGTCGCACCCCGGTCACCCCGTCGCCGGGCGCGGAGTGGTCCCGCGATTCCGATGGCGGTTCCGCCGAGCCCGGCGATTCGCCTGGGCCCGGGGACACCGGTACTTCTCGTGACTCGGCAACACCTGGCGTTTGCGCGTTTTCCGGTGGGCAGGGGTCCCCGGATTCGCGGGAGTCCCCGGGTCCACCGAAATCGCCTGGTTCGCAGGACTCTCCACCGGTTGCCGGCGGTGGGCAATCCGAGCCTTCGGATGAATCCGGCCGTCCGTCGGCGTCGGGCGGCTGTGTGCTCTCGGTGAGGACTGGGATGCCGTGTTCGTCGAAGCTGAGCGTGTAGGTGTGTGAGCCGCCGGTCTCGTCGGTGACGGTCAGTCGCAGTTCGCCGTCCGGGAGTTGTTCGAGGGTGAAATGTTTTCCGGCCAAATCGAATTCGGATTTGGGTGAGGTACTGCCGGGATCGGTCTCGGATTTCGGTGCTTCGGGTGCGGCCGATGTTGTGTCCGAATCCTTGTCGTCGCTGCCGGGGACGAGCGATCGGAGTTTGGTGAGGGTGTCGGTAATGCCCTGCTGGACGGCGGATGTCAGTGATTCGAGGCCGCTGCTCAGGGAGCGTGCGGTGGTGGCGCTCGACGGCGATGCATCTCCTGTTGTCGCGGGGGCGGTTTCGGCTGTTGTGCCGGTTGCCGATTGGGGTTGGGATCGCGGTTCCGGGTCGGCGGACGGAGTTGTTCCCGGCGCCGTGGGAACGGATGAGTCGCTACCTGTTGCGGAGTTCGGCGCGGCTTCGCGGCCTTGCGCAGGCGTTCCCGAGTTCGGCGCCGGTTCGCCGCTGGGCTCGTGAACCGCTTGCCCCGGCGCGGCCGACTGGGCGTACGACTGCGGTGTGGCAGGCCAACTCGGCTGTGCCGGTGTCGAACTCCCGCCCGAGGGGACGGAATAGACCGGCGGGATCACGCTTGGTCCGGCCGTTCCGATCGGCGGTACGGCGATGTCGCGAGGGCATGGGAAGGGCAGTTCGACCACTTGGTTCAGGGCTGCGATCACGCCCGCGTAGTGCGTTTCGAAGGCGGTGTCGGCGGTCGTGCACGCGGTGGTGAACAGGTCGAGTTTGCGTTCGACGTCGGGACGGAACGTGTCTGTCAGCCAGGGATCGGACTGGTCGGCGATCAGCGTGTCGATGTCGTCGGGAGTTTTGCCGCCGAGCGTGAGTTCGACTGCACCGTCACCTGTTCGCGGCAGCAGGGCGAGCGTGGCCTGCGCTTTGGCGAGTACCGCTTGGCGGAGGGGTTCGACAATCGCACCGAGTGCGTCGGTGGCCGTGCGGGTGGCGTCGAGATCGGCGCGGGCACGGCGCAGCTGGGCATCGACCATAGCGAGGGCTTGGTCCCCGGTGCCACCGATCCATGCGGCCGTGAGATCGCGCGCCACGGTTTGTTCCACCTGCCATTGGGTTTCGGCGTTCTCGAGCGCCTTCGCCAACTCGGTGCGAGTGGTGTCGAGCTTCGCGAGATCGGTGCCACGTTGTTCGTCGTACGCGGCCTGCAAACCTGGCAGGGTCGCATTGCGGCATGGTCCGAACGCCTCTTCATACAGCGGCAGGAAGTGCTCCCAGTACTGCAAACCCGGTGCGCCGTAGTCGAGGATCTCGTCGATCGTCTTGCCGGCTGGGTCGAAGGTCATGGGTGGACCCCCGCGACGGCGGCGGCCCGGGTGCTGTCGAGCCGGTCGTATTCGGCTGCGGCACGGTCGAATACGTCGGCGGTCGCGGATACCGACGCGGCCCAGGCGTGCAGGCAGCCGGCGATGCGTTCCAGCCCGTGGTGCACCGCCGACCCTTGCGGCGCGTAGTTCCGCCCGGCCTCGTCATTGCCGATACCGAAGGCGTGCTCGCCGATCCGGTTCGACTGCCGCCCCAGCGTGGCGGCAGTCTCGCGCAACATCGTGGCCGCACCGCGCAGCGTCTCGGTACTGACTCCGAGCACGTCGGATCCGCCCATCCCTCCCCCTCGTTCGAACTCCCCCGCCGGACTACTTGCCCAGGCGTCCTTCGTCGGTGCGCACCCATTCGGTGGTGCCGTCCGGATGATGGTGGAACTCCCAGGCCGCGTAGTCGCCGCCGGTGTCCACCACGGTCACGTGGTCGGCGTAACCGTCGTGATCCAGATCCGTCCAAACATGCATGGTGTGATCGCTGTTGGTGGTCACGGTGTCGAGCCGGCCGTCCCCGTCGATGTCCTGGGTCGGATGCTCTAGTTCCACCGCGCCCAGCGCGCCGAGTTCCGAATGCGCGTCGAGATTCGGCAGGTCCAAGCCCGGCAGATCACCCGATGTGACCATGTGCGCTCCTCCGCAGTGACGTGGCTTTCATCCTGTCACCCGCGTCGGCGGTCCGCAGCCGGTTGATACCGAATGTGGATAACTCCGGTCCCTGTGAACAGCACGCACGCCGGCCCGAAGCGTTGAACAATATGGCGTGTGCGGGAGTTCGCGCCGGGCCACGAGGTAGCCGGATACGTCATTCACCGGCGGATCGGCGGCGGTGGCATGGGCACGGTCTACCTCGCCGCCCATCCGCGCCTGCCCCGGCTCGTCGCGCTGAAACTGCTCAATCCCGCTCTCACCGACGATCCGGCCCTGTGCGCCCGATTCCTGCGCGAGGCGGGCAATATCGCGCGTCTCGACCATCCGAACGTGGTCACCGCCTACGACCGCGGGCAGGACGGCGAGCAGCTCTGGATCGCCATGCAGTACATCGAGGGTTCCGATGCCGGCACCCTGCTGCGGAAACAGCCGAATATCGACATGGACCGTGCGGTACGGATTCTCGCCGAGGCGGCCGGCGGATTGGACTATGCGCACGCCAACGGCATGCTGCACCGTGATGTGAAACCCGCGAATATCCTGCTGGGAGAACCGCGTCCGGGCCACGGACCGCTGGAGCGCGTGCTGATCGCCGACTTCGGCATCGCCAAATCCCTGGAGGACACCGCCGGGCTGACCACCACCGGCACCATCCTGGCCAGCTTCCCCTATGCCGCCCCGGAGCAGCTCGATCCCGCCGCCGAACTCGACGAGCGCACCGATGTGTACGCCCTCGGCTGCACCTTCTACCACCTGCTGGTGGGTGCGCAGCCGTACCCGGGCACCTCCCCCGCGCACATGATCAGCGGACACCTCTACGCGCCGATTCCCAAGCCCAGCAAGGAAACCCGGGGCCGGGTCCCGGCCGGATTCGATGCCGTCATCGCCAAGGCACTCGCCAAGAACCGCGACGAGCGGTACGAGAGTTGCGGCGCGCTCGCCCGCGACGCGGAACGCGCCCTGGCGGACGGTGACAGCGCAGTGACCGTAGCAGTGCAGCAGTCCCCCGCACCGACCCGGCCGCCCACGGCGGAAACCGAGCTGTACCCGGTCGCTGCACCCGCGGCGCTCGAATCCGAACGCGGCGGGGCGGAAGCCGCACCGGCCATCCGCCGAGCAGCACCCGCGGCGGCACGCACACACTGGAATACCAAGCGCACCAAATGGATTGCGGCCGCAGCCGTCCTGGCGGCCGTCGCGACCCTGATCACCGTCCTGGTGACCCAATCCAAGCACCAGGGATCGGACGCGCCGACCGAGCACGGCGCGGCAACCGTCACGCAGTCCGAAATCACCACCCAGAGCGGTTGGCAGGGTTCGGTATTGGCCGTCGACTCCTCCGGGAACCTCTACATAGACGGCAAAACGGCCGGCGTCGTCCAATATCCGTATGGCGCGCCCCCACCGGTCGAGAAGCTGACCCCGCAGAACACCTTCCCGGACGGCATCGCGGTGGATGCGAACGGCGCCATCTACGTCTCGAACAGGTCCACCGCGAAAGTGGTCAAATACGAACCCGGTTCGACCACCCCGATCGACGTCCCCGTGGGCGCGGCCGCACCGACCGCGCTCACCTTCGATCAGGCGGGCACGCTCTACATCCTCGACGGCAAGCGCGTCCTGAAACTGGAGTCCGGCGCCACGACCGCATCCGAACTGCCGACACCCGGAATGCCCGACAGCGCCAACGACATAGCGGTCGACCAGTCCGGTGCGCTCTACCTGACCTGGGGCGCCCCCGGCGGCATAGTGAAATGGGCCGCCGGTGCGACCGAACCGACCGTGCTGTGGAGCGTCGCGGGCCGCTCCGGCACCACCATCGATACCCCGGGCGCCGATCTGAACTTCCCACACGGCATCGACGTCGACGTCAATGACGCCGTGTATGTCGCGGATGCCCTGCAACGCGCGGTATTCCGCCTCGACGCCGGCAGCACCCAATGGCAGCGGGTGCCCATCGAGGGCCTCGGTTACCCACAGGCGCTCGCCGTCGATCACTCCGGCACGATCTACGTCGGCGACAACGATCGGATCGTGCGCTACAGCGGGTGAGCGATCAGCGCTTCGGAATCACCAGCCACAGGATCAGGTAGAGAATGAACTGCGGTCCGGGCAGCAGGCAGGACAGGACGAAGAGCAGGCGGACGAGGGTGGCGTTCCAGCCGAGGTATTCGGCGAGACCGCCGCAGACGCCCGCGATCCACTTGTTGCTGGTCGAGCGGGTGAGGCGGCGGGTGCTGGTCGGTGTTGTCATACCTCCACTCTCCGTGTTCCGGCCCGCCCGCACATCGGTCCCCTGACCCATTCCGACCCTGAACTTCGGGAGGGGCGGGGTCAGGGTGTCACCCTGAGCAGGGCAGAATCGCCCTGGTGAGCACCACTCTGCAGGCGCGCGGACTCGCGGCCGGACACGGCGAACGGACCCTGTTCAGTGACCTCGATCTCGTGCTGGCGCCGGGCGATGTGATCGGGCTGGTCGGGGTGAACGGCGCGGGCAAGTCGACGCTGCTGCGCATCCTGGCCGATGGTCACGCTCCGGAAGGCGAGATCACGCTGAGCCCGCCGGACGCCACGGTCGGCTATCTGGCGCAGGAACCCGAACGCCTGGCGGGCGAGACGGTGCTCGAATTCCTGCGCCGGCGAACCGGAGTCGCCGCCGCCCAGCAGACCATGGACGCGGCGGCGGAGCGGCTGGCCGAGGGCGGCGAGGACGAATATTCCCCCGCCTTGGAGCGCTGGCTGGCGCTGGGCGGGGCGGATCTGGAGCAGCGGGCCGAGGAGATCGCCGCCGAACTCGGGCTGGCGGGCAGCCTGCCGCACGGCCTCGACACGCTCATGACCGTACTGTCCGGCGGGCAGGCGGCGCGGGCCGGACTGGCGTCGGTGCTGTTGTCGCGCTTCGACATCCTGCTGCTGGACGAGCCCACCAACGATCTCGACCTCGATGGCCTGGCCCGGCTCGAGCAGTTCGTGACCGGCGTGCGAGAACCGCTCATGGTCATCAGCCATGATCGGGAGTTCCTGGCGCGCACCGTGAACCGGATCGTGGAACTGGACCTGGCGCAGCAGCAGGTGGGCGTCTACGACGGCGGCTACGAGTCGTATCTGACCGAACGCGAGATCGCCCGCCGCCACGCGCGCGAAGCCTACGACGAGTACGCCGATACCAAGGCCGGTCTGGAAGCGCGGGCGGTCATGCAGCGCAACTGGATGGAACACGGCGTCCGCAATGCCCGCCGCAAAGCCAAGGATCCGCGAAAGCTGGACTCCGACAAGGCCGGTCGCAAGATGCGCGCGGAATCCACCGAGAAACAAGCCTCCAAGATCAAGCAGACCATCAAGCGCATCGAGCGGCTGGACGCGGTCGAGGAACCGCGCAAGGAATGGGAACTGCGCATGTCGATCGCCGCCGCGCCCCGCAGCGGTTCGGTGGTGGCGACCCTGTCCGGTGCGACGCTGACCCGCGGCGATTTCACCCTGGGCCCCATCACCGTGCAGGTGGATGCCGGTGACCGCATCGTCCTCACCGGGGCCAACGGCGCCGGCAAATCCACCCTGCTCGCCCTCCTGCTCGGAAAGACCCACCCCGGCAGCGGATCCGCCATGCTCGGCTCCGGCGTAGCCGTCGGCGAGGTGGATCAGGCGCGCGGCCTCTTCCGCGGCACCGCCACCCTCGCGGATACTTTCAGCGCCCAGATCCCCGACTGGAACGAATCCGACGTCCGCACGCTGCTGGCCAAATTCGGCCTGCGCGGCCCACACGTCATGCGCCCCAACGACACTCTCTCCCCCGGCGAACGCACCCGTGCGGCCCTGGCGCTCCTACAAGCCCGCGGAGTGAACCTCCTGGTTCTCGACGAACCGACCAACCACCTGGACCTGCCCGCCATCGAGCAGCTGGAGGAAGCCGTCGAATCCTTTTCCGGCACAGTGCTTCTGGTAACCCACGACCGTCGCATGCTCGACAATGTCCGAGCCACCCGCCGCTGGCATATCGACGGCGGCAAGCTGACCGAAACGCTCTAGGCCGAGACGAACGAGAAAGGGAACGAGGCGCACCGCCCCGTTCCCTTCGAAAGGTGCGGCGGTCTCAGACCGCGGCGACGAGTTTGGCGAGATCGTCGGCCAGGCGCTGCGCGGCGTGCGGGTCGGTGGCTTCCACCATGACGCGCACGAGCTGTTCGGTTCCGCTGGGGCGCAGCAGGACTCGGCCGGTTTCGCCGAGTTCGCGTTCGGCTTCGGCGACCGCGTCGAGGACCGAGGGGGCCTGGGCCACGGCGGACTTGTCCGAGACGGGGACGTTGACCAGTACCTGCGGGACCGTCTGGACCAGGGAGGCGAGATCGGCGAGGGTGCGGCCGGTTTCGGCCATGCGGGCCATGAGTTTGAGGCCGGTGAGGACGCCGTCGCCGGTGGTGCCGAACTTGGGGAAGACGACGTGGCCGGACTGTTCGCCGCCGAGGGTGTAGCCGTTGTTGCGCAGGTCCTCGAGGACGTAGCGGTCGCCGACGGCGGTGGTGCGCACGGTGATTCCGGCGGCGCGCAGGGCGATGTGCAAGCCCAGATTGCTCATAACGGTGGCCACCAGCGTGTCCTGTGCGAGCTCGCCCGCGTCGCGCATGCCGACCGCGAGCACCGCCATGATGGCGTCGCCGTCGACGATCGCGCCGGTGCCGTCCACGGCCAGGCAGCGGTCGGCATCGCCGTCCACAGCCAGGCCGAGGTCGGCGCCGTGTTCGCGGACGGCGCGCTGGATGGGCTCGAGATGGGTGGAGCCGCAGCCGTCGTTGATGTTCAGGCCGTCGGGGTCGGCATTGATGGCGATGACGGTGGCGCCGGCCTCGCGCAGGGCGGTGGGGCCGACTTCGGAGGCGGCGCCGTGGGCGCAGTCGATGACCACGGTGAGACCGCTCAGGTCGCGGGCGGTGGCCTCGACCAGGTGCTCGACGTAGCGCTCGTGGGTGCCTTCCAGGCTGTAGCGATCGTCGGCGTCGAAGACGTGACCGCCCAGGCCGGGCTTGCCCAGGACGCGTCCGATGGCCGCGCCGGTCGGGCGCGTGAACGCGCCTTCGGCGATCAGGGCCTCGATCTTGTCCTCGATGACGTCGTCCAGCTTGTGGCCGCCCGCCGCGAAGATCTTGATGCCGTTGTCGGGCATCGGGTTGTGCGAGGCGGAGATCATCACGCCCAGGCAGGCGTCGTAGACGCCGGTCAGGTAGGCGACGGCGGGGGTCGGCAGCACACCGACCGACAGCACGTTCACGCCGGCGGAGGTCAAGCCCGCGATGACGGCGGCCTCCAGCATCTCGCCGCTCGCGCGCGGATCACGTCCCACGACAGCCAGCGCGCGCTTCTTGCCGCGACTCAGAACCTGTGCCGCCGCAGCCGAAACGCGCAGCGCCAATTCAGGACTCAACGAGTCGTTGGCGAGCCCGCGGACTCCGTCGGTGCCGAACAAACGTCCCATACCTCACCCCTGGTCTGTGTATACAGCACGAGAGCAGACGCCCGGCCGGTTCGAAAACCGTTGCCGGGTGCCTGCTCTCGTACAGGTCGCCGTGTAGACCGTACCGTGCCCGGTCCGCGAACGGGCCGGGCACGGTAGAGCCTGACGGCGCAATATCAGCGCTTCGAGTACTGAGGCGCCTTACGGGCCTTCTTGAGGCCGTACTTCTTACGCTCGGTGGCACGCGGGTCACGAGTCAGGAAGCCGGCACGCTTGAGGGCGGGACGGTCGTCCGGGGTGACCTCGATGAGGGCACGCGCGATGGCGAGGCGCAGGGCGCCAGCCTGACCCGACGGGCCGCCGCCGACCAGGCGGGCGTAGATGTCGAAGGTCTCGGTGCGCTCGACGGTGACGAGCGGGGACTTGACCAGCTGCTGGTGCACCTTGTTCGGGAAGTAATCCTCGATGGTGCGGCCGTTCAGCACGAAGTTGCCGGAACCCGGCACCAGGCGCACGCGAACGACGGCTTCCTTGCGGCGGCCGACGGTCTGCACCGGGCGGTCGATCAGGACCGGCGCGGCGAAGGACTCGGTGTACTCGGCCTCGGCCTCGTAGCCGTCACCCTCGTCGACGACCTCGACGGCGGTGTCCTCGACGACGTAGTCGTCGTTGAATTCCTCAGGAGCGGTCACTGGGCCACCTGCTTGATCTCGAAGGGGATGGGCTGCTGGGCCGCATGCGGGTGGTTCGGGCCCGCGTAGACCTTCAGCTTGCCGATGATCTGGTTGCCCAGCTTGTTCTTCGGGATCATGCCCTTGACGGCACGCTCGACCAGACGGTCGGGGCGGGTGTCCAGGATCTGGCCCACGGTACGGCCCTTCAGACCACCCGGGTGACCGGAGTGGGTGTAGAGGACCTTGTCCTGCCGCTTGTTGCCGGAGACGGCAACCTTCTCGGCGTTGATGATGATGACGAAATCGCCACCGTCGACGTTCGGAGCGTAGGTCGGCTTGTTCTTGCCGCGCAGCAGGTTGGCAGCCTGCACGGAAAGACGGCCGAGCACTACGTCAGTGGCGTCGATGACGTACCACTTGCGGGTAACGTCACCGCCCTTGGGGCTGTACGTAGGCACAGTGCATCCCTTGTCTGTCGTAGGTTTTGCCAGCCAAGCGTGTGGTCGAGCTGATCCCTGGCGGCCGGTGGAGACCCAGGGGCTCGTGCGACAACCGGTTGCCCGGCCGTACCGCACGCCAACGAAGCACGATACCAGTGCGGTATCGCCGGTCGGAAACCGGTCTGGAAAGCGAAGCCCGCGCGCTGCTGAGCGCAGCGCGCGGGCGAATTCTATCGGCCACGGGGCACGGGGGCCGCGCCGCTCAGATGGCGAGCGGCGGGCCGGGGTCCACACCGCGGACCGGACCCGGCACCGAATAGCGCAGGGTGCCGGTGCCGTGACCCAGGCAGTCCAGGACGCCCTGGTCGTTGATGCTGGCGATACCGGGGTGCGGATTGCCGGTGATGGCCGGGGTGAACGCGCAGGATTCACCGGTTTGGACCGCGCCGCGCTCCAGGGACGGCCAGGCGCCGAAGGCGGCGAACAGCGGACCGGCCTGGTCGATGGCGGAGGCCAGGTCGAAGGTCTCGGCCGCGTTCGATGCGGGCTGGAAGGACACGGGCCGGACGCTCGCATCGGCAACCGCGGGCGCGAAGCCAGGTAGGCCGGACGCCTGCGCGCCGATGCCGTGAATGTCCGATCCGGTGAGCGAATCGGCGACGCCGATCTCCCCCGCGGCACTCGCCGGCCGCAACGACTGGTCGTCGGCGTGCATGCCGAGGCCCGCCAGTGCCGCCGCACCCACCACGATGGGCGCACCGAACAGGTTGTCCTTCATCTTGTTCCAGATCTTGCCCTTGCGGGGCTTGCGCCCACCCTCGGACTCCGACTTCGAATCCGATTGTCCGGCGGCGTCTTCCGGCGAATTCGCGGGACGCGGCCCAGTGTGAGGCATCGCCCCACCGTACCCCGATCCGCTTTGACCAGCAGCGTTTCCACCAGGTCCAGCAAAATTCCCGCTTCCGGCCCCGGGCGCCCCGTAGCCACCGGCACCCGGACCGTAATTGCCGCCGGCACCCGGATAGGTACCGGAACTGCCCTGGCCACCGGCATTTCCATAGCCACCGGCCGAGCCGCCCTGGCCGCCGCCGGCACCGTATTCACTTCCCGGCGCCGCACCGTAGCCGCCTGCTGCGGAGTTGCCACCCTGCCCGTACCCGGCCGCGGGCCCGCTACCGCCGGAACCGTAACCGGTAGATCCGTAACCGCCGGAACCCATTCCGGGTCCGTAACCACCCACCACCGGATTCGCCCCGGTGCTGTATCCGGCTTCGCCTCCGGCGGGACCGTAGCCACCGGCTGCCGCATCTCCGGCGGGACCATAGCCACCGGCTGCCGCATCCCCGGTGGGACCGTAGCCGCCCGGAGCCGAACCACCGCCGGCCCCATAGGGGGACGTCGAACCCGGCGCCTGGCCGTAGCCGCCGCCCGAACCCGGTTGCGCGCCGGGCGAACCCGGCTGAACCGCACCGTACGTGCCGGTACCCGGCCCTTGCGGGGCGCCATAGCCGGGGGCGGAGCCGCCGCCCGGCTGCTGCGGTCCGCCGGGAACCGAGCCGGTTCCGGGCTGTTGCTGCTGTTGTTGCTGTGGGCGGCCCATCACGGCCGTCATCTGATCGTCAGCGGGCGAACCCGCTTTGGCGGGCGGCCGCGTGAATCGGCTGCCCACATTCGCCAGACCGGGCGGGAGCGACCGCGAACCACTCGGTTGGCCGGGATTCTCGGCGGCTCCGGACTGCCCCGAATCGACGACTCCGGGCTGCCCCGAAACACCTTGCTGCGCAGCGGCTCCCGCCTGCGCGAGATCCTCCGCGGTAACCCGACGCGTCACATCCGCGGGCTGCCCGGCCGCCGCGGCCTGCCGCGTCGCCTCGGCGTACTGCGCCGCCGCCTTCGCGAGATCCTCCGGCGTCACGCGCTGGGTCGGATCGGCCGGGGCCGCCCCAGCCGCGTGCTGAGCGAAGTCGCCGGGCGAAACACGCTGGGTCGGATCGGCCGGTTGACCGTGCCCCTGCGCGTCGAACGCCTGACCGGGGGCAGGAGCGTGACCGGCCGGAGCTGCCTGCTGCGCCTGAGGCGACGCCTGACCAGCCGCGTCGGGCTGCTGGCCGCTTTCCGCGGCCGCGCGGCGCAGGGCATCGGTGTGGTGGGCGACGACGGCTGTCATCTGTGCGATGTCGTCGGGGGTGATACGGCGGGTTTCCGAGTCATCGTGGGCGGATGCGGGGATGACCGGCTGTGCGCCTGTTGCGGGACGAGCGGAAGGCGTTCGGCCGGGGGCGGGTTCGCCGGACGACGGTGAATCCACTTGAGCCTGAGGCTGTTCCGGCCGCTGTCCCTGCGGCTCGGGGCGATGCTGCTGGGACGGCTGCTGCGCCTGAGCCGGATGCGGCGGCTGGGGGACATGGCGGGGGCCTTGGTCGACGACGGCCGACGGGTTCACTCCGCCCTGCGGAGCACCGCCCTGCTGCCCCGGACCGGCGGCGCGCGGATCCTGATGGCGGGCTTGGGGTTCGGGGTGTTCCGCTGCCACGTCGTAGTCCGCCACCAACAGGTGGGCGGCCCCGAGCACGAGGGCGTGCATGGGGTGATCGGCGACCTGGAAGCGGTGGCCGAGATGGTTCTGGAAGGCCAGCCGGACGGCGTCGTTGAAGCAGACATTGCCGGTCAGCAGGATGGTGGAGGTGTCCGCGTCGATGGCGCGGGCCGCGGCCATGACCTCGATCACCACATTGTCCGCGGAGCGGGCGTCGTGCAGCGCTTCGGCGGTGATGGGCACCGACACCGATTCGGTGGGGCGCTCGTCATCGCCGTGGACGGCGACCACCAGGCATTCGCGGCCGTCGGAGTAGACCCCGGTCGCGCCGACGGCAGGCCCGCGCCCGGCGGGACGCACCAGGCCCAGCGCGCGCACGTACCCGGAGAGCGCGACGGATTCGGGCAGCGGTTCGGCGGGGTAGCCGAGCAACTCGACCAGCCGGACGTATTCGTCGACCTTGGGATCGGGCCATTCGTCAGGGAACGGCACGGCGATCACGTCGGGCGCGCCGCCCAGGTGTTTGACGATGGCCTCGACCGGATTGTGCAGCCGGGCGCGGAACACCAGATCCGCCGGCCAGGTCGCACCCGCCACCACGATCTGCGGATGGCCGAGGATGTCACGCACATCGGAGATGGCGATGCCGACGTCGGGACGCCGATCCACCCCGGCGGTGTGCAGCCGGCCGGAGGAGTCCGCCAGCAGGTACGCGGGCGGGGTATAGGTGCCTTCGACCTGGACCGGCCGGATCGGGGATCCGCCGCCACCGGCGGCTACCGAGACCACGTCCCAGCCGAGATGCACTGCGCCGACTCGAACTGTCACAGCCATCAGTGTGCCTGTTCCGCGCGCGGGGTGCGCGATCGAACCGACACTTCGCGCAGGGCGAACCCCGGCGCGTCGCCCGGCGCCGCTCCCCCGCACCGGTCCGGCAACGCCGTCCGTCCCGCTCCGGCCACTGTCCGCATCGGCGTCACGAAGCCGACTTCTTCAAGCGCAGTCGCGACCAGGTGAGCAGCGCCAGCACGATGATCAAGACCCCGAGCACCGCCACGTCCAGCGTCCAGATGCCCGACTCGTGCTTCCACAGATTGTCCGGCTGCGCACTCGGGAACAGCTTGCGGACATCGACCGTGGACGCCCCGGCGGCGTACCCCCAGCGCGCCGGGAACAGCCAGGAAACCTGTTCCAGCACAACGCGGCCCGTGACCGGGATCAAACCGCCCGCCATGACCAGCTGCGCCATGATGGTGACCACCAGCAGCGGCATCACCTGCTCACTGGATTTGGCCAGAGTGGACAGCAGCAATCCGACCACCACGCAGGTGATGGCCGTCAGCGCGATATCGACGTACAGCTCCAGGCTGCCCGCCGGAATCACCGACCCCGCCGAGGGCCGTTTCTTGCCGACCAGCACGATGCCCACCATGACCGCCGACTGCAACAGCGCGGCCAGGCTGAACACCATGATCTTGGACATCAGGTACGCCCCGGAGCGCAGGCCGACCGCCCGCTCCCGGAAGTAGATGGCCCGCTCGCCCACCAGATCACGCACGGTCAGCGTCGATCCCATGAAGCACGCGCCCAGGATCAGCACCACCAGCAGCTGCTGCGATTCGCTGCCGCCGACGAGCTGGAACGACCCGTCCGGCATCTGTTTGAGCGCGCCCTTCTGGAAACCGTTGCTGCCCGGCACCACCAGCGACAGCCCGCCCAGTACGAACGGCAGTATCAACAGGAACGCCAGGTACCCGCGGTCCGCGAGCACCAGCCGGATCTGCCGCCGCGACAGCGTCGAGAACTGCTTCAGCGCACTGGATTTCGGCCCCTTCACCTTCTCCCCCGGCGGCGCGGCCGGCGGTGGCGGCGCGAAGGCCTGGCGGGAGCGGAAATTGGCGAAGGCGTGATCGGGATCGTCGGCCACCCGGGCGAAGATCTCGGCCCAGTCGCTGGTGCCGAGGAAATCGCGGACCGTGCCCGGATGCCCGCAGAAGGCGGTCTTGCCGCCGGGCGCGAGCAGCAGCACCTGATCGCACATGTCCAGGCAGGCCACCGAGTGGGTGACCACGATGACGGTGCGCCCGGCGTCGGCCAGCTCCCGCAGCATGGTCATGACCTGGCGATCCAGCGCCGGATCCAGGCCCGAGGTGGGCTCGTCCAGGATGAGCAGCGAGGGACCGGTCAGCAATTCCATGGCCACCGAGGCGCGCTTGCGCTGACCGCCGGACAAGCGGTCCACCCGGGTATCCGCGTGCTGGGTGAGCGAAAGCTCGTCCAGCACACCGTCGATCACGCGCTGCCGGTCGGCCTTGCTGGTGTCGGGCGGCAGCCGCAGCTGGGCGGCGAAACCGAGCGCCTGCTTCACGGTGAGCTGGCGGTGCAGCACATCGTCCTGCGGCACCATGCCGATGCGCGAACGGAGCGCGTCGTATTCGGCGTGCAGATTGCGGCCCTCGAAGGTGACCACGCCGGTGGACGGCGCGGTGGTGCCGGCGATGAGCCGCGACAGCGTGGACTTGCCCGCACCGGACGGTCCGATGAGCGCGGTCAGCGATCCGCGCCCGGCCTGCATGTTCACATCGACGAGCAGTTGCTTGTTGCCCTCGACGGTGAACCCGATGCCGTGCACGTGCAGACCCTGTTCGGCGATCGGCCGCTGGCGGTGCACCAGCGAGCCTTCCTCTACCGCGAAGTCGACATTGCCGATGGTGACGATGTCGCGCTCGCGCAGCAGGGTGCGCTGTTCGCGACGACCGTTGACGAAGGTGCCGTTGGCCGAACCCAGGTCCTCGATGGCGAGGCCCTGCGGGTCGGCGAGCAGGCGGGCGTGCTTGCGCGAGGCCATCGGATCATTGACGACGATCTCGTTGTCGCTGGTGCGGCCGATGCTCAAGCCGCCGGGCGGCAGCCGATCGGCCTTGGCGACCGCCGATTTATTGGAACGCGCGCGCATGGGCGGCAAAGCCGCGGTGCTCGCCCGCGCCGTCATATTGATGTTGTCCGGAACGTCCGGATGCAAAGGCATGTCCTGCACCGGGTTCGGCCCCGACTGCTGCGGATTACCGCCCGATTGCACCGGATTCGGCCCGGACCGCTGCGGATTCGCCTGCGCCGGGCCATGGCCGCCGTATTGCAATGGATTCGGCGCGGACTGCAGCGGATTCGCGCCGGACTGCTGGGGCGTCGGCGGCTGCAACGGATTCGGAGCGGACTGCTGCGGACTGTGCCGTCCCGGCACCGGATTCGGCCGCTGCCCGAACTGCTGACCAGGTCCCTGACCGTGCTGACCAGGCTGCTGTCCATGCTGACCGGGCTGCTGGCCGAACTGACCGGGCTGCCCCTGCGGCCCCCGCGGCCCGAACTGACCCGGTTGCCCGTGCTGCCCCGGCTGCTGCCCGAACTGCCCTGGCTGCTGGCCGTGCTGCTGCCCGAACTGCCCTGGCTGCTGGCCGTGCTGCGGCCCGCGCTGGCCACCCGGCCCCGGTCCCTGCTGACCATGCTGCGGCCCGAACCCCGGCGGCGGACGCTGCCCCGGCGGCGGCACGTTCTGCTGCGGCCCGGAAGCCGGCCGCTGCCCCGGCGGCTGCCGCCGATCCTGTTGCCACGGTTGCCCCTCCGGCCGCCGCTGCCCGCCGAATCCCCCTGCACCACCCTGGAACTGGGGATTCTCCGGCGCGGAGGTTCCCGCCGGAATCCGCGACCCGGACGGCAGCAGATGCAGCAGCGGCCCGTTGATGGCGTCCCCCAGCCGCACCTGCGTGGCCCGATTGATCACGATCGGCGTGGTGATCCGCCGCGCGTCCACGAAGACCCCGTTGGTGCTGCCGTTGTCGGTCAGCATCCACGATCCGGCCTCGTAGGTCAGGGTCGCGTGCACCCTGGACACGAGCGGGCTGTCCACGAACAACGCCACTTCCGGGGCCCGCCCCATGGTGATCTGCTGGCTCGCGTCGAAGACCCGATCGGTTCCCTCATGACGCACGGTGATCTGCTGCGCCCCCGGTGAAGACATGGCCGCATAATATGCGAAGGCCCGGGCAATCGGCTTTGCGCTTACTTACCGTTCGCCTGCGACCCGGGCGGATGTCCGTTGGCCTGCGAGGGAGTGGAAGTGGCTAGACGCCCGGGGGTGGCCGTGCCGAGACGCCGGAGCGCGGTGGCGCTGGGCATCCTGATGCTGGTGGCGGCGTTACTGACCGGATGTACCCGGATGGTCTCCGGCCACCCGGTTTCCATCTACGACGATCCGTTCAAGGTCGCGGGCCTGCCCACCACCGGCGGCCCGAACGGCCCGCGGGCCAATGTCCCGGACACCACGCTGACGGCGCAGAACACCGACGGCGGCGAGATCGACCGCTTGGTTCTCAATGCCCTGGAGGACATCCAGACCTATTGGCAGGGCGAGTACCCCAAGGAGTTCGGCGGCGATTTCAAACCGGTCGACAAGTTCCTGTCCTGGAGCTCGAAGGCCAAACGCGCGCAGGCCGTGGAGTTCTGCGGCGAGAGCACCTACCGCTTGGTCAACGCCGCCTACTGCAAGACCGACGGCTCGATCGGCTGGGACCGCGCGGTGCTGCTGCCCGCCGTGCAGGAGACCTTCGGCAAGATGTCGGTGGTCATGGTGCTGGCCCACGAATACGGCCACGCCATCCAGCTGATGGCCGATATCGTCGGCCGCAAGACCGCCACCATCGTCAAGGAACAGCAGGCGGACTGCTTCGCCGGCGCCTTCATCCGCAATGTGGCCGAGGGCAAGTCGAAGCACTTCACCATCAACACCTCCGACGGCCTGAATCAGGTGCTGGCCGCCACCGTCGCCATTCGCGACGACGATCCGGACGATCCGGAGAGCGTGCACGGTTCGGCGTTCGAGCGGGTGACCGCGGTGCAGGTCGGGTTCACCGACGGCGCCAAGGGCTGCAAGGCCATCGACGCCGCCGAGATCGAGCGCCGCCGCGGCAATCTGCCGCAGACCTTCGGCAATGACGCCTCCAAGGGCGAATCCGAGGTCGACCAGGCGAATCTGGAGGATCTGGCCAAGTCCATGGCCACCATCATGCCGATCGATCCGGAGCCGAAGTACGACTACGGCGGCGCGAAACTCAGCTGCCGCAATGCCTCCGACACCATCCCGGTGACGTACTGCCCGGCCACCAACACCATCGGCACCGATATCACCGCGCTGCACGAGCGCGGGGTCTCCAATACCGGGGAGAGCGACGGCCTGCCGGTCAAGGTGACCGGCGATTTCACCGCCTACGTGGTGTTCATCTCCCGCTACGCGCTGGCGGTGCAGCATGCCGCCGGGCAGACGCTGAAGGGCGCCAAGACCGGCCTGCGCGCGGCCTGCCTGGCCGGGGTGGTGACGGCCAAGCTGAACGATCCGTATCGCTCCAAAGCCGAAGGCAGCGTGAGCCTTTCGGCGGGCGATCTGGACGAGGCGGTCTCCGGCCTGCTCACCGACGGGCTGGCGGCCAGCGATACCAACGGCCAGACGGTGCCCAGCGGATTCTCCCGGGTGGATGCCTTCCGGGCCGGGGTGCTGGGCACCCAGGACACCTGTAAAGCCCGCTACTCCTAGCGATTACCGGGGCGATCACCCGAACGGCGGCGGCGCGACCGGCTCCAGCCGCAGCACCCGGTTGCCGAGCATCACCTCGGCGCCGGTGAGCAGCGTCATCGGCTGATTCGGTTGCAGCCGAACCCAATCGCGGTATCCGGGCAGCCGCACCCGGGTGCCGTTGGTGGAGCCGCGATCCACCACGGTGATATCCCAGTTCACCAAACGGATCTCGGCGTGCGCCCGGGACATGCCGCCGGACGCGTCGTCGATCCGCAAGGGCACCAGGCCGGCTCGCGCGGACTCGGAGTTCTCCGGATCCCGCCCGATGACGGCATCGGTGGACACCACGTACGTCATGCCGTCGTCCAGGATCAGCATGCCCAGCGGCGGCCGGATCACCTCCGCCACCTGCTGCGTCTGATCCACCGGCATCCCGCACACCGTGCAGAACGCCGCCCGCGGATCGCTGGGATGGGCACGCGCGCACTTGAATCCGAGCACCTTGACGGTGAGCGCCGTGGCCTTGGCGGTGGCGTCCAGCCGCCGCTGCAGGTCCGGATCGGGTTTGGGCGCGGGATTGGTCCCGCCCATCTCGGTGGGCGCGCGATGCGGATCGAACAGGTTGAGCGGCAACACCTCTTCCGCGGTCTCGGCATCGGCGAACTCGTCCACGTCCGGGTCGTAGCCGGCGGTCGCGGAGTGCGCGCCGCGCTCGAAATCCAGTTCCGTGGGCAGTCGCGCCGAGGTCCGGGTGGGAATCAGATTGGGATCCAGCGGAATCCGCTCCGGCTCCGGATCGAAGGCGGCGGTCGGCGGCGGCGGTTCCACCAATCGCCGCTCCCCCGTGGACATCCGGGCCGGTCGCCGCGGCAGCACCGGTTCGCCCTCGAACCACACCACCGCACCGGTCGCGGTCAGGGTGCCCTCGATCAATGTCCCGATGCCGCGCTCGGGCAGCTCGGGCGCCCGCCCCTTGCCGTCGTCGATGAACAATGCCGCCGCCCGCGCGGGCCGATCGGCCACCCGGTCCACGGTGAAGGCCGCGTCACTGCCCCGGTAGTACTCCGCGACGGGCCCGGCCAGCACCGCCGTCACCGATCCGTGCAGAAAGACCGCGACCCCGCCGGTATCGGACGCGGACAGGATCCCGAATTCGATGGGCACCCCGGGCGAGATCCGCTCGGCCTCCTTCATCAGCCAGCGGGTGGCCTGGCGGGCAACCAGGCGTCCGGGCCCGTCGGGCGCCTGATCGGTGACCTCGGCAACCAGATCGGCGAGCGCCCGCGCGGCCACCGCGGCCTTGGACTCCGCATGCACCCGGCCCGGTTCCCGGTGTGCGACCAGGATCACCGCGCCGGCCGTCCGGATGAGCACATGGGGGCCCGAAACAACCTCGACCTGCCGATCCATCAACGGAACCGGCCCCCGGAAGCTGCGCGGCGCGGGATGTTCAGCACATCGACCAGGTTACGTCGCCCCGCGATGTTGCGTTCGGGGCCTCGTCCCGCGATGTGTTTCCGGGTGCGTGCGACGATCTTCGACCGCGCCCGGCAGCGGCCGCAGTCCGCTACTTTTGATGCATCGCACGGGAGGAACGAGGACCTGCCATGGTTCGCACCGCACGCACTTCGCTGTTCGCCGCCGCCGCGGTCGCGACCGCACTGCTACTGGCCGCGTGCAATGTCTCCGGCACGCCGGTCGCGGGCGAACTGGACGTGCGCAAGCTGGAAGTCGGCAAGTACGCCGTGGACCGCTTCAGCTACGGCCAGTCCGCCAAGGGCAACGGCGCACTGCTGGAAGGCTTCCGGATGGCGGACGCGGTGGTGCCCTCGGTCAAGGTCGATCCCTCGCTGATCTACGGCCGCGGCGGCCGCGCCACCGTCGACGCCAAGGACGCCACCGATATGGGGCTGGCCGGGCCGTCGCAGGCGGTCCTGGAGCGCAACAATCTGATCGCCGGGTACATGCACGCCGGTTCCGATCAGACCAAACCGGGCAAGAAGACCGACGCCGGCACCACCTCGGTGACCAATATGGTGCTGCGGTTCGCCGACGAGAAGACGGCCAAGACGGCCGCGCGCGAACTCGAGGACGCCGACTTCAACGTGGCCGCGGATCTCAATCGCAAACTCTCGCTGAGCCAGTACCCCGACGCGCAGATCCACTGGCGGCCCGGCGTGGCCACCATCGGCACCTTCCTGGCGTACAAGCAGTTCGTCATCTCGCTGTTCATCGAGCGCCCCAAGGCGGACGAGAAGGATCTGCTGGAGTGGGTCCGCAAGACCCTGGACGCCGAGGTGCCGGTGCTGGACAAGTTCCAGCCCACCCCGGAATCCAAACTGTCCAGCCTCCAGGTGGATCCGGACAATCTGCTGGCCCGGCTGGTCACCGAGGACCGGTCCGAGGGCGGCACCCCGGACGCACAGCTGTTCGCGGTGTACGGCGGCGCCAAACTGGTGCACGGGGCCTTGAATCAGCAGAAGATCCAGCAGGCCGTCACCGACAGCGGCGCGGACGCCCTGGCCACCAATCGGACCTCGGCGCTGGTGCGGACCCGCGACGAGGCCGGGGCCCGGATCATGTTCGACGCGCTGATCGCCGACGAGGGCGACCACTACGACGCCATCGAAGCGCCCAAGGATCTGCCCAATGCCAAATGCGTGCGGCTGAACAGCAAGGGTGATACCGAAACCGAGTACAAGAACCGCTGCTACGTCTACTACAAGCGCTACCTCGGCGTGGTGTCCAGCGATAACGAATCAGACGTCCGCCAGCAGGTGGCCGCCGAATACGCCCTGCTGGCGAACAGCTTCTGAACAACGCCTCCAGTAAGCTCCGGGGGCACTGCACGACCGCGAGCGATCCAGGAGTCCTGACATGGTGATGAGTCCCGGCACCATCGTCGGCGGATATCGCATCGAGCGGGTCCTCGGCGCGGGCGGCATGGGCACCGTCTACCTGGCCAAACATCCGAGCCTGCCGCGCATGGACGCCCTCAAGGTGCTGTCCACGGAGATGTCCCGCAACGACGAGTTCCGGGGCCGGTTCCAGCGCGAGGCCAATCTGGTTGCCGGACTGGATCATCCGAATATCGTCTCGGTGCACAACCGCGGCGAGGAGAACGGGCAGCTCTGGATCGCCATGCAGTACGTGGAGGGCACCGACGCCTCCGCCGAGCAGAAGCGCGATCCGGCGGCCATGACCCCGCTGCGCGCGCTGCGCATCGTCGCCGAGATCGGGCGCGGGCTGGACTACGCGCATCGCAAGGGCCTGCTGCATCGGGACGTGAAGCCCGCCAACTTCCTGCTCGCCACCGCCGACGCCGAGGACGAGCGCGCGCTGCTGGCCGACTTCGGCGTCGCCAAGTCCACCGAGGACGCGACCGAGCTCACCCAGACCGGCAGTTTCGTGGCGACCATCGCCTATGCGCCGCCGGAGCAGTTGTCCGGGCTGCCGCTGGACCATCGCGCCGATATCTACAGCCTGGCGTGCTCGTTCTTCAAGCTGCTCACCGGCCAGAACCCGTATCCGGCAACGCAACCCGCGCTGGTCATGATGGGCCACCTGCACGAGGCGCCGCCACGTCCGACCGCCCTGAACCCGCATCTGCCGCAGGCGCTGGATCATGTGATCGCGGTGGCCATGGCCAAGGATCCGGCACAGCGCTACAACAGCTGCCGGGAATTCACCGATGCGCTGGCCAATGCGCTGACCCCGGGCTGGAATCCGGTGTCCACCAACACTTCTCCCACCTATCCGATACAGGTGGCCGCGCCCGGGTTCTACGGCGCCGGGGATCCCACCCAGAATCACACCGCGCCCTCGGGCCCCGGGCGGACGGTGGCCGGGACGCCACGCAAGAGCCGCAAGGGGCTGCTGGCCGGGGCGGCGGCGCTGGCGGTGGTGGCGCTGGCCGCCGGAATCGGTGTGGTGGTCGCGACCGGCGGCGACGACACCGACGTACACGCCGACATCACGGTGTCGCGGGGCGCGTCGACCACGGAGGTGTCGCCGAGCGTGGCCGTGCCGCCATTGCCCAAGGCGCGCAGCGACAATCCGGCTTTCGAGGGCAAGACCATCACACTGGTCGATGTCACGCAGTCGACGCTCTCGAACAAGTACTCCATATATCTGGACGGCACCGAGCAGGCGCAGTTCATGAAGGATCTCGGTTTCGTCTACAACCTGGAGTACAAGCGCCAGGGCGACGAACCCTCGCCGCGGCCCGCCGAGGGGTACAGCTCGCTGAAGGTCACCGACGACTCCTACATCGTGGCGGTCCGCAGCGACGAGAAAGCCGGCAACGGCGGCTTGCTCGGGCTGCCGAGCGCGATCACCTCCTCGCGCGCGGTGGTGATCCCGCTGGACGATGCGGCCGCCGTCGCCGCCATGCGCACCTGGTCCCCGGAATCGGAGCAGGTGCTGATCAGCAAACTGGTTCCAGCGCTGCGCAAGGTGATCAAGTAGGGTTACCCGCGTCTTTGCTTCGGGGAGGGTAAATGCGCAAATTCGGACGTGTCCTATTGTCCGCGGGTCTGGCCGCGGCGGTCGCCTGGACCACCGCCTGTGGGTCCGGATCGTCGGCGGAATCGGCACAGCCGGCGGAACCGGTGGTCGATCTGTCGAAACTCGATGTGGGCAATCTGCCCACCCAGCCGAAGGTTTACGACAAACCCACCGCCATCGAGATGGCGCAGCTGGTGGAAGCCTGGCGGCTGGCCGAATACGTGCCGCTGCCTTCGGAAGTGATTCCCGAGGTCAAATATCGCGCGCAGGCCATGGGCACGGTGGTGCGGGCCTTCCAGGACTTCACCTCCGGCGCGATCAAGAGCCGCACCAAGGCCGACGGCACGGCCATGAACGCCGCCGCGCCCGGATTGGTCGCCGGATTCGTCAGCACCGGCAAGTCCGACTCGGAGGTCAGCCTCTCCTACGAGCTCGAGAACCTGGTCATGGTGTTCAAGGACGAGCAGTCCGCGTCCGATGCCGCACAGGCGCTGGGCAAGCTGGATTTCGAGAGCGGCACCAATGAGGCGGTGCGGATCGAGAAGTATCCGGCCGCCGTCGCGTATATCGAGAACGGCATCAGCGGCGTGGGCGGACCGCTCCGATCCTGGTATGCCAGCGGCAAATTCGTCGTCTTCACCTATGTGTACGACAGCGTCATGTCGGCGGTGAAGAAGCGCGATCTGCCGAAATTGCTGAACCGGGTGGAACGCAGCCTGGACGTGATCCCGCCCGCCGTCGCCAAATTCCCGGCCACGCCGTGGGACAAGCTGATGGAGCTGGCGGTGGATCCGGACAAGATGCTGGGCCGCGCGCTGCCCACCGTCACCGCAGACAGCTCCCAGCCCGGCGTTCCCGGGGTGTACGGCCCGCACGCCGCCCTGCACATCAAGCAGGGCGAGGAGGAGATCAAGCTGTTCGCCGAGGCGGGCGTGGACCGGCTCGGCTTCCGGGGCGGCACCGTCTATCGCGCCCGCGATGCCGCCGGCGCCGCCAAGATCGTCACCGAGCATGCCCAGACCTCACGGCAGTTCAAGGCCGCCGAATCGCCTACTGGGCTACCGAATGCCAAGTGCCGCAAGTACTCCGGGCCGAGCATCGCCATCAGCTACTACTGCTTCGTCCAGCACGGCCGCTATGCCGCCGAGGTGTCGGCGAATCAGCTGCTCGACGCCCAGCAGCGCATTTCGGCCCAGTACGCCACGCTGGTCAACGCCGGCTGACCGATCGCAGAGTCGAGGAAATCCCATGCTTTCACGACGTTTTCGCGGCGCGGCGCTGGCGCTGGCCGCAATCTCCCTGTCCGCCTGCGCCTCCCAGGTCGACGGCTCGGCCCGCCCCGGCGAGATCGATGTCCGCACCCTGAATGTGGGCAAGTACGCGACGGCCCCGCTGGAAGAGCGGTACGCCTACCACTACGACATGAGCGGCGGCTTCAATCTGGCGCTGGCCCGGCTCGCCGATCAGGTGGTGACCGGTCCGGAGATCGATCCGAAGTTCAAGTACGGCACCGGATCCATCCCCTTCCTGGATTCGGCGAAGGCCACCAAGACGCTGGCCGATGTCGCCGCGCCGGTGCTGGATCGCAATGGCCTGATGTTCGGGGTCGCGGTCGGGCACAGCGAGAAGGAAGCCGACAAGAAGACCGGGAAATCGCCGGAGGGCAGCGCGTTCACCACCGTGACGGTGATGCAGTTCCCGGACGCGGCGTCCGCCAAGCAGGCGGCCGACGAACTGGACGAGGCCGACTTCAATGTCGCGGCGGATCGCAACGAGCGGGTCAGCCTGTCGAAATATCCTGAGGCGAAAGCACATTGGCGGCCGGGCGTGGCCAGCATCGGGGCTTCGATCGCGCGCGGCAACTATGTCGTGGAGCTCTACGCGGGCACCGGGGAGGCGGAGATCGGCAAGCTGACCGCGCTGGCCGAGCAGATCTACAACGCCCAGCTCCCGCTGCTCGACGCGCTCCCGCCGCTGGATCGCGAAGGGGTGCTGCGACTGCCCGCCGATCCGGACGGGCTGCTGCGCCGCACCCTCAATGCCGACGGCATCGGCACCCCGGACGTCACCTCGCAGGTCACCGTCGGGGTGCGCGGCTATCAGCACCGGATCTCCGATCAGGACTACACCGGGCGGGTGCTGCGTGATCACGGGGTGGATCGGATCGCCGTCTCCGGCGCGTCCTACAGCGGCGTCTCGCTGCTGTACCGCACCCGCGATGCCGAGACGGCCGGGAAGCTGCGCAAGCAGCTGCTGGAACGGGCCTTCCCGGGAGCGGCGGAGGCGCCGGCCGGGGTGCCGGCCGCGGAATGCGGGGAGAGCGCCGCGGGCAAGAGCGGATCGGGCAAGCGGTTCCGGTGCGCGCTGACCTATCAGCGCTTCACCGCGACGGTGGAGGCCGATCAGCTCGCGGATGTTCACCAGAAAGCTGCCGCCCAGTACGCATTGCTGGCGAACAGCACCTGGTAGCCGCCGTCGAAGCGCGGTGTGAGATCGATCTCGCGTGCCTGACCTCACCGTATAGGCGTAAGCACTGGTCACGGACGGCGGTCCTCGGATAGGGTGCTGGCAAATTGCTACACCCGGGGTGGAACCGCAGGGCTATGACCCACGTCCAATCAGTACAGCAGAGGTCGTCCGCCCGCGTATTCGAAAGGAGGCACCGTGGCCGGTGCATTCGAAGCCAGTAATGAGCTCATCCAGGCCAAGGCCCAGGAGTTCAAGAAGACCCACGAGACGCTCATGATCATGATTCGCGACCTGAAGCGCGATGAGGACAATATGACCGTCGGTTCCAAGTGGGAAGGCGAGGCCCGCAAGGCGTTCAACGCCTTCATGGAGCGCTACTACTTCCAGGCCGACAAGCTCAACGACAAGCTCATGCAGACGTCGGAGAACCTGATCAAGGCCGGCTCCAGCTACGAGGATCACGACCGCGACTACAGCGCTCAGGTCAACGCGCAGATGTCCAGCCTCGACCTGCCCGCGGTCTGACGGCTCGTCTCCCTCTCCTCTCGAATACTTTGGCAAAGGAAGTCATCATGGCTGCAGGCGGTCAGATCATCTCGGCCCAGTTCGCCGGCGTCGAGGACGGCGCGAACTCGATCATCAAGCGCGCGGAGCACATTCGTGACCAGCTCGAAGCCTTCCACCGCAGCGTGGAAGAGTTCGTCACCACCAACTGGAAAGGTGACGCCAACGAGGCGTTCGCCGACCTCCAGCGCATGTGGAACGGGCACGTGGGTCAGCTCAACGCCACCCTGGGCGGCGCGGCGACGCTGGTGCGCACCGGCAATGCCGAGCTCCAGATGAAGGACACCGCGCTCGCGGGACTCTTCTGAGCGACAGACCAAACGAAACGCCCCGGCATCACAGATGCCGGGGCGTTGTCGTATCCCCCGCCATCATCACTCTCCCGTCATCCCCCTCCCGTCAGGCCGGGGGCAGCCAACCCAACTGCACCAGGTCCTCACCGGCGCGGGTGACGTAGGTGCCGCGGCCGGGAGGCATGAGGGCGGGGCGGGTGTTGCCGAAGAGGATGCCTTCGTCGCGGCTGCAGCTCATGACGAGAGCGGCCGAGTTGAGTTCTTTGAGCTGATTGAGGGTGGCCTCGTACATGGCGCGGCCCGCACCACCGGAGCGGCGGGCGATGATCAGGTGGAAGCCGAGGTCACGGGCGTGGGCGAGGTGGTCGACCATGGCGTGCAACGGATTTCCGCTCGCGGTGGCCACCAGGTCGTAGTCGTCCACAATTACGTACAGCTCCGGGCCGCTCCACCAGGACCGATCCTTGAGCTGCTGCGGCGTCACGTCCGGCCCGGGCATGCGCTTGCCGACGTAGGCCGCGAGATCCGCCATGTTCCGGGTGAATTGCGGTGCGGTGGAACCGTATCCGGCCAGATAACCCTGCGGCACGGTGCCGAGCATGGTGCGCCGGTAGTCGCCCATGATGATGCGCGCCTGATCGGGTGTGTTCGCCGCGCAGACGGACTGCACGATGGACCGCAGCAGCGTCGTCTTCCCGCTCTCCGAATCACCGATGATCACCAGGTGCGGGCTGGCGTTGAAGTCCAGGAACACCGGCGCCAGCTCGGATTCGTTGATGCCGAACGGGATTCGCATGGTCTTGGCCGCGGCATCCTCGTGCGCGGGCCAATCCTCCGCCAGCGCGAGCAGGTCCGCGCGCGGCAAGCGTTCGGGCAGCATGCGCACCCGGGGCGCCGGACGGCCCGGCGTCGCGGCGGCGATGGCCGAAACCGCCTGCGCCACTCCGGTTCCCAGCGTCTGCGGGTCCGGATCGGAGTCCACGCGCGGCAGCGCCGTCAGCATGTGCAGCCCGTCGGGCGTCATACCGCGCCCGGGCCGCCCCATCGGCACCAGGGTCGCGAACTTGCGGCCCAGATCCGAATCCATGGGATCGCCGAGGCGCAGTTCGATACGGGTGCCGATCTGATCCTTGAGCGCCGGCCGCGCCTCCGGCCAGCGCGCCAGCGAGATCACCACGTGCACACCGTACGAAAGTCCCTGCACCGCAAGGTTCATGACGGTCTGCTCCAGTGCGTCGAACTCCTGCCGGAACACCCCGTACCCGTCGATCACCAGGAAGACGTCGCCGAACGGATCCTCGTGCACGCCCGCCGCGGCCGCGCCGGACGCCGGGCTCATGGCCCGCATGCGCCGGAACTCCGCCATGGATTCGATGCCCAACTGCCGGAACCGCGCTTCGCGCTGCCGCACCACGGTCACCATCTCGGCGATGGTGCGCCGCACCTTGTCCGCTTCCAGCCGGCCGGCGACCGCACCCACCTGCGGTAGCCCTTCCAGCCCGACCAGGGTGCCGCCGCCGAAGTCCAGCAGATAGAACTGCACCTGTTCGGCGGTGTGCGTCAGCGCCATCGACATGACCAGCGACCGCAGCGCCGTGGACTTGCCGGACTGCGGGCCGCCGACCACCGCCACGTGACCGCGAGACCCGGACAGATCCACCACCATCGGGTCCCGGCGCTGGTCGAAGGGCCGATCCACGATGCCGATGGGCGCGCGCAGGGTGGCGATCGGATGCACGTCCCCGGTCAGCACCGAACGCGGCACCAGCTCGTCCAGCGTGGACGGCGCACCCAGCGGCGGCAGCCAGATCTCGTGCGCGGGCCGGCCGTGACCGCGCACCCGGGACACCAGCATTTGCAGATTGGACACTTGTTCGGCCTCGGGCTGCGGCGGCGCCGCCTCGGGCGCTACAGGCAACGGCAGGTAGTCACCGGCCCGGAAGTCCACATGGGTGGCGGTGAAAAGCCGCGCCGCCGTGTCCATTTCGGTGTCCGGAGCACCGGACCGCGTGACATCTCGCGTCGAAGCCCCGCCGAGATACGGCCCCGACACGTACGCCGATTGGAATCGCACGATCTCGCCAGAATTGGACTTGAGGTAACCGCCGCCGGGATTGTTGGGCAGATTATAGGCGTCGGGCACCCCGAGCACCTGCCGGGATTCATTGGCCGAGAACGTCTTCAAGCCGATCCGATACGACAGATGGCTCTCCAGCCCTTTGAGCCGCCCCTCTTCGAGCCGCTGCGAGGCGAGCAGCAGATGTACGTGCAGCGACCGCCCGAGCCGCCCGATCATGGTGAACAGATCCGCGAAATCCGGATGCTGCGCCAGCAGTTCGGAGAACTCGTCGAGCACCACGAACAGCGCCGGCAGCGGATCCAGATCGGCCCCCGCCGCACGCGCCTTCTCGTACTCGCCCACATTGGCGAAATTGCCCGCCGCGCGCAGCAATTCCTGCCGCCGGTTCATCTCGCCCTCGAGCGCGTCGTGCATGCGCGAGACCAGGTCGGCCTCTTCCTCCAGATTGGTGATGATGGCCGCGATGTGCTCGACCCCGTCCAGCCCCAGGAAGGTCGCACCGCCCTTGAAGTCCACCAGCACGAAATTGAGCTGATCGGGCGAGTGCGTGGCGATCAGCGAAAGCACCAGCGTGCGCAGGAATTCCGACTTGCCGGAACCGGTCGCGCCGATGCACAGCCCGTGCGGGCCCATCCCGCCCTCGGCGGCTTCCTTGATATCCAGGTACACCGGCAGCCCGTCGGCTCCGACCCCGAACGGAACCCGCAGCCGATCCTTGCCGTAGCGCGGCTGCCAGGCGGTTTCCGGCGTGAAGGTGCCGATATCGCCCAATCCCAGCAGCTGCGACCAGGTCGAAATCACCTCGCCCTCTTCACCGCTCGCGTCCGGCCCGCGTTTGGCGGGCGCGCGATAGGGAGCGAGCCGCCGCGCCGCCTGCTCGGCCTCGCGCGCGGTGATGCGATCGATGACGGCGAACCGTTCCATCCCGCCGCTCGCGCCCTGTCCGGCGCATTCACCGTTCTCCACCACCAGCTGGATGCCCCGCGAGGCCGCCAGCCGCGGCGCGTACGCGCACAGGTCGACAATGGTGACGCCCTCGAACCCGCTCTCCCGCAAGGGATCTTCCTCGGCTTCGAGCAGGCCGCCGTCCACCACGATGATCAGCTGCGCCAGATTCGGGTCCGGCGGCTGATTGCGCGAGTAGCGCACCCGGTTGTGCAGCAGCGGCCGCAGCCCGGCGTGCGCCTCGCGAATGGAGCCGTAGACCATGCGCTCACTGCCCACCCCGTCCTCGGAGTCCGGATGCTGGGTGTGCGGCAGCCATTTCGCCCATTCCCATTCCGGCGCGGTATCGGCGCCGCAGACCACCGCGATCAGCACCTGATCCGGTCCCTGGAACATAGCCAGCTGCAATAACATGGCCCGGGTCAGCTCCCGGGCCTGCGCCCGGTCGCCGGTCAGCTGAATACTGGCGAACCCCTTCACGGCAATGGCCGTCGGCAGGTCCGGCACCGTGGAATGGGTGCGCACGAACCGCCTCAGCGACACAGCAGCTATCGGTTCGAGCTCCTCGACCGGACCGGTTTCCGGCGCCACCAGTCGGGTAGCCAGACGTTGGCTACCCAGTCCGATCCGCGCGTGACAGAAGTCCTTGTCCCCCGGCCGCCGCTCCCACATCCGGGTGGTGCCGGCCAGCATCCAGATCAGCCCCGGCTCCGGATGACTCCATTCCACCGCCGCCCGCTGCTGCTCGGCGGTATCGCGCACATCGCGGCGGACCTGATCGAGATAGCGCAGATAGTCCTTGCGGTCCTCGTCGGCCTCGGCCGCCTTCTGCCCCTTGCCGCTCTGCCCGGCATACATGCCGACCATGGAGAACACCATCATCATGGGGAACATCAGGCTCATCGGATTGGACGCGATACCGCTGCCCGAGGTGAACATGAGCACGACCATGCCGAGCATGCCGACCACCATCACCAGCGGCATGAGCTTGCCGAAGAGATTGGCGGGGACCGCGCGCGGAATCTCCGGCGGCGGCTGCAGGGTCACCTCGCCGCCGGGCGAGCGCGGCATCTCCCGGCGCGGGCGTCGTTGAAACCGTACGGTGCTCATTGGTTGCTCACTGCTTCACAGTCCCCCATTGCCGACCGAGTCGGGCCTCAGTGTACGGACCTGCACCGACATGCCGTAAAGTGCGGGCAACATTTCTGCACAGCCCAGCGCCGCGACCGCATGCTCCGCACCCCGCGCGCGCGGAAACGAGTTCACACCCGGAGTTGGGGGCAGCGTGACGGACGCGCGAACAGAGCAGCTCGACGAGACCCGCGGCACCGTCCGGGCGCCGGACCTCGCGCGGGTCACCATTCTGGCCAAGCACACCCAGGTCGATATGGCCATTCCCAGCGACGTCCCGGTGGCCCTGGTCATCCCCAGCGTGGTCGATATGGTCGCCCAGCACAGCCGGGTCAACGACTTCGACCACGACGGCGAGCAGTTCGAACCGCACGAATGGGTGCTGGCCCGCATCGGGCAGCCGCCGCTGACCGGGTCGCTCACCCTCACCGAACAGGATGTGCGCGACGGCGAGCTGCTCATGCTGGAAAGCGCCGAACACACCGCTCCCACACCGTTGTTCGACGACATCATGTACAACGTCGCGGTCGCCGACGCGGAGCAGTTCCGCGGCTGGACGCCCCGCACCGCGCGGCTCACCGGGTCGGTGCTGGCCGTGCTGACCATGCTGGCGGGTTGTCTCGGGCTGCTGGCCGCGCCGGACGCGCTCCCGGGCTGGGTGACCGGAACGGTCGCGCTGTTCGTCGCGGTGCTGCTGGTGATCGCGTCCATGCTGCTCAGCCGCATGTACGGCGATACCGCCAGCGCGCTGGTGGTCGGCGGCTGCGCACTGCCCGCCGCGTTCAGCGCGGGCATGCTGTTCGTGCCCGATCACTACGGCTGGGCGAACCTGCTGCTCGGATCGGTGCTGCTGGGCGCGATCGCCGTGCTGACCTGGCGGGTCAGCGGGGTAGGGCTCGGGTTGTTCATCGGCGTGACCACGGTGTGCGTGTACGCCGTGCCCGCCGCCTTGATCGGACTGCTGGCCGAGCTGCCGGTCAAGGCCATCGGCGCGGGCGCGGCGGGGCTCGGACTGGCCGGATTGTCGCTCGCCCCACGGATTTCCATGCTGCTGGCCAAACTGCCGTTGCCGCCGGTGCCCGCGCCGGGGACGCCCATCGATCCCACCGAGGACGATCCCGACGATCATCGCGCGCTGCCGAGCCTGGAGGCGCTGCGCGCCAAATCCGAACGGGCGCGCAAGTATCTGGCCGGTTTGGTCGCCGCCACCACCCTGGTCGTCGCGACCGGCGCGGTGGCCGCGGTGGAGCCGATCGCGGATCGCCCGTACTGGCCGGGCCTGGCGCTGGCGGTGGTGTGCGCGGCGGTGCTCATGTTCCGCAGCCGCACCTACGCCGGGGCCGAGCAGGCGGTGGTGCTGCTGGCGGGCGGTGCGGCAATCCTGCTGGTGCTCATGGGATTCGGCGCGTTCACGCTGCGACAGCCCCTGGTCATCTTCGGCATCGCCATCCTGCTGCTGGTGGCGGCGCTGGTGCTCGGCATTCTGGTGCCACGCCAGCAGGCCACCCCGCCCGTGCGCCGGGCCCTGGAATTGCTCGAATACGCCTTCGTGGCCGCCGTCGTGCCGCTGGTGTTCTGGGTGACCGAGCTCTATTCGCTCGTGCGCGGACTGTAGTTCCGATGCCGATCACCCTGGGCGCCAAGGCTTTCCGCACGGTCGCGGCCACCGCCGCACTGGCCGCGGGCGTGTCGCTCGGCGCGCACCCCGGCCTCGCCGCCGCCGATCGCCCGCCCGCCGTCGATCCCGGCCTGCTGCCGCCGGGCGGACCCGCCGCACCGCCCGGCAAGACCGAGCACCCGGCCAATTCCCCTTGCATCAGTACGCAATCCGGGGGCGCGGGACCGACCATCCCGATCGCGCAGCGTTCCCTGGATCTGGAACACGCCTGGCAGTTCTCCAAGGGCGCGGGCCAATTGGTGGCGGTCATCGATACCGGCGTCGCCCCGCACCCGCGCCTGCCCAGCCTGATCCCCGGCGGCGACTACGTCGCGAATTCCGGTGACGGCACCGAGGATTGCGATGCGCACGGCACCCTGGTGGCCGGGCTCATCGCCGCCACCCAGCAGGAGGGCCAGGGTTTCGCCGGCGTCGCGCCCGAGGCCCGCATCATGACCATTCGCCAGACCAGCGCGCTGTATCAGGCCGAGGGCGCGGGCCGCGACAAAGGCCCCGACGATATGCCCGACGGCTACGGCAAGATCTCCGCGCTGGCCTCCGCCGTTCGCCGGGCCGCCGATGCGGGCGCCCGGGTCATCAATATCTCGCTGGTCGCCTGCCCCACCCGGGAGCCGGACAGTCCGGAAATGGGCATGCTCGGTGCGGCGGTGCGTTACGCGGCGGTGGAGAAGGACGCGGTAATCGTCACCTCGGCCGGTAATACCGACACCTGCAAGGCGAGCAATCCGGGACTGAATCCGGTGCGGCCCAATGAGGATCTGTGGAATCACATCACCTCGTATGTGGTGCCGTCCTGGTGGGACGAATACGTGCTCTCGGTCGGCGCCGTCGACGCCCTGGGTCAATCCTCGAAATTCACGGTGCCCGGGCCGTGGATGGGTGTGGCCGCGCCGGGCGAGAACATTGTTTCGCTCGATCCGCGCGGCCCCGGACTGACCACCGCAAAAGTCACCAATCAGGGTCAGATAATGCCGTACAGCGGAACGAGTTTCGCCGCGCCGTACGTTTCCGGGGTGGCGGCGTTGATCCGTTCCCGATTCCCGGAAATGAACGCGCACGACGTCATCCAGCGCATCGAGGCCACCGCGCACGCACCGGGCGAAGGCTGGAATCCGTATATCGGTTACGGGGCGGTCGATCCCGTCGCCGCACTGACCGCGCAGGTGCCGAAACAATTGCCGCCCAAGCAACCCCACGCGGCCGTCGCCGAACAACTCGCCATTCCGAGCCCGCCTCCGCCGCCGGATCACACCGCGCGCAATGTGGCCCTGATCGGCACCGGCATCGTGGGATTGCTGCTGCTACTGGGCTTTCTGGCCTCGTTCCCGCTGCGCCGGCGTTTCGGCGTGCACGACGATTGATCAGTTCTGGTTCTGGCCCTTGACCGGTTGCGGTGCGGGATTCGGGTCCGGGGCCACGCCGTCGTGGGCGACCATGGCGGCTTCCCGGCTCAAGGTCGGGCCGGGCGCGAGCAGGCCGATGATCGGCCACGGCGCGGGTTCGGGCGTCACCTCGGCCGGATCCATGCCGAGCGCCTTGGCCGCCTCCAGATCCTTGATGCCGTAGCGCACCCCGAAATCGGAGACGAAGAACAGGCTGTCGCGGCGCTGACTGTCGGGTTCGATGCCGGTGGCCTGAACGTATTCGCCCGCACCGGGTTTGGTGTAGAAGGCGTCGACGTTCGAGCCGTTGCCGTCGGCCTGGGCCAGGGGCACCAGCCGGGCGCGATCGGGGATCGGGACGGCGTGGCCGGTCAGCACGGTCAGCTCGGCGTGCTTGCTGCCGTCGGTCTGATCGGCCGCGCTCACGGGCTGCCAGGACAGGCAATCCACCGGCTGATCCTTACCGTCCACCAGCTCCGGAATCCGATCCGGATAGTTCGACACGTGCAGGGCATTGGACACCGGCGCGGCGGTCCGATCCGCCTGCGCTATCTGGTCATCGGCGGCCGCGGAGCGGTAGGTGTTGCGGATGATGTCGGCGGTGAGCTGCGAAACCGGTTGCAGCCCATCGGCCAGGACCGCGTAGTAGCGATTGTCGGTGCGCACCCGCACCACATCCCCGATGCGATGGTCGCCGATCGAATACCCCGGCGCCGCACCGGCATCCGCGATCGGCGGCGGCACCAGCGGCAGCACCTCGGGGATGGCGTTGAGCAGCCCCTCGCTGATCGGGCGGGGCGTTCGCCCGCGAATATCGAGGGCGTCCACCACGGCGCGATCGTTCATATCGATCCGGGCGCGCTGATTGTCGTAGACCAGATAGGCGGCGTCGCGTCCTTGCACCAGCAGCGCCTTGCCGTCCGCCAGCGGTGTGGCTTTGTCCCCCAGCACCGGCTTGCCGACCAGCACCGACGTGGCCAGGCTGCGGCTGCCGTCATTGGCCAGCACATCGCAGACCGTCCAAGCGCGATCGGAGCTGTCGTAATTGAGCGAAGCCGGTGCACCCGGGATACCGATGAGCTGTCCGCGCGGCTTCTTCGCCAGTTCGGATTCCTTGACGGTGGCCGGTTTGGCCGCCTCCCCCGCCGCCAGCCGGGCCGAGGCCAGGTTCAGCGCCGGATGCACCACATTGTCGATGACCACGTAGACCGCGCCGCTGTCCTTGCCGATGAGGATCTTGCTCGACCCCATCTTGTCCTGCGGGCGCAGCAGAGCTAACACACCGCAACCGGCGAGGGCGACCAGTGCCAGGATGAGCCCGACGGTGAAGGCGCGGGTCTGCGAGCGCATGGGGTCGTGCAGCATGCGCACGTCCCGGCGGACCAGGGCGTGCTCCATCCGGCGGACCAGGAAGCGATAGCCGCTCACCTGCCAGCGCGTAGTGGGATTTGAAGGCATCGAAATCACCCCCGACCAGTCATGACGTTCGCCGAACACAGTACAGTTCGCTGCGATCGCCATTCACACTCGGCCACCGGAACCGGGCCGATCGAGCCGCGCGGGGAGGACGATGAGCGCATCGGGGAGGCTGCGCAGCCTGCTGGTGGCGCAGCTTGCGGGTGCGGTTTTCCTGCTCGTGGCGCTGGCGTGCGGACTGCCGTTCTGGGGTGCGCTGGCGGTCGGCGTGGTGGTCGGTCTGCTTCTTCTCATGCCGTTAGGCAAACGACCAGTTTCCGAATGGATCGGCACCCGGCGGCGCTTCCGCGGCCATCGCGAGCACGACGCCGCCGACCTGGTGGATTACCGCGCGAGCGACGGGCGCACCCTCGGGCTCTATCGCGATGGCAGCCGGGTGGTGGCGGTGGTCGAGGTGCTGCCGCCCAAGGGCGGGCTGACCCGGCTCGGGCGCTCCACCGTGGCCGCCTCGCATCTGCTGCCGCTCACCGAACTGGCCGCCAGCCTGCGCCAGCACGACATCGCGCTGGCGGGGATCGATATCGTGTCGCACGGGCATCGCAGCCGGTCGGGGACGCCGGCGGGGGCCATCTACGAATCGCTGCTCGGACCGTTGCCCGCGACCGCGCACCGCACGGTATGGCTGGCGATCGCGTTCGATCCGCTGTTGTCGCCCGCGGCGGCGGCACGGCGGGGCGGCGGCACGGACGGGGCCTGCCGGGCGGTCACCATCGCCACCCGGCGGATCGTGCGGATGCTGGAGGATTCCGGTTGCCCGGCACGCATTCTCACCGCGCACGAGATCAAAGCCGCTGCCTTGCAGGTCACGGCGGGTGTGGATCCCGGGCAGTTGCAACAGCATTGGCGCTATGTGGAGCTCGGGAACAGCGTGAACCTCGGGGCCGCACTCGATCCCGCGCGCTTGGATTCCGAGACCCTGGCGGGGCTGTGGGTGCCGCAGTCACGCGGCACCACCGTGGCGGTGCGGCTGCGGCCCGGCCGGGATGCCGGGACCGTGCGGGTGGGTGCGGCTTGGCGACTCACCGCGCGGGAGCTGCCGGAAGAACCGTTGCAGCAGCACATGATCTCGATGAACGGGCGGCATCGCGAAGGGCTGCTGGCGCATCTGCCGCTGGCCGTGCCCGGGCTCGACGACACCGTGCCGACCGCCGAACGCGAGCTCGCCGATATCGCGGACGTGCAGTTGCCGTCCGCCGGGTGCGGGCAGTTGCTGGGCTCCGACGATCAGGGCAATGGTGTGGCGGTCCGGGTTGTCGGACAGGGCATTTCGAGCGTGTACCTGGCCGGGGAGCTGTACCTGGCGCAGCAGCTGGTGTTCCGGGCGCTGGCGGTCGGCGAACGGGTGCTGATCCGGACCGATCGGCCACAGGCGTGGAATCAACTGGTCACCACCATCGGCAATCCGGAGCGGCTGACCCTCGCCACCGAAACCCATCAGCCCGACGCCGAATTCACCGCGGTGGTGGTGGACGGGGTGCTGGCCGCCGCGCCGCACGCCGGGGTCACCACCGTGTATCTCGCGGGCGATCCGCTGGGCTGGCCGGCCGCGCGGCCCGATCTGTCGATTCAGCAGCCGGGGGCGACCGGGAATCGAATCATCCTGCGCACCGGGAAGACCCAGGTGGAATTGACGCTGGTGTCGATTCCTCGCGAGGCCACCTACATCGGGCAGCCGCGCGGGGCGGGGGCATTGGCGCAGTAGGCGGGTTCAGCCCGGGTACGGATCGGCGGCGCGGGCGGCGCGCAAAGTACGCCCCCACCAAGCCAATTGGCGCAGCATCCGGTCGGCGGCGTCGATGGCCGCACCGTCCGCGGTATTGCCGTCGGCATCGAATTTCCGTTTGGCCTCGTGGAAGCTGACGGTCTCGCGGATCGACACCATGTGGATCTCGGCGACCACCTGCCGCAGCTGTTCCACCGCGCGCAGGCCGCCGGAGAGCCCGCCGTAGCTCACGAAACCGATGGGCTTGGCGCGCCATTCGCGCTTCGCGATATCCAGCGCGGTCTTCAGCGAGGCCGGGTAGCCGTGGTTGTACTCCGAGGTCACCGCCACGAAAGCATCGGCGGCGGCGACCCTTTCGCGATACGCCTCGGCTTCCGGGGTATCGCCGAGATCCACCGGCAGCGGGGTATCGAGGAGGTCGATGACGCCCACCTCGAACCGGTCGTCGGCGCGCGCCGTGCGCAGGAACCAATCCGCGACCACCGGCGCGAACCGTCCCGGGCGCGTACTGGCCACCAACACCTCGAGCCGCAGCGGAGAGTCCATGGCGCGAGCCTAGGCTAAGCCGCCAGGGCCTTCTTGATCAGCTCGAACGAGCGTGTGCGCGTGTCGATGTCGTAGACGAGAGTATTGAGCATGAGCTCGTCGGCCTGGGTCTCGGCGAGCAGTTCCTCGACCTGCGCGCGCACCGTGGCGGGCGATCCCAGCAGTTGCCCGTACCGCCGCTGCGTGATGAATTGCCGCTGCTGGGCGTCGGGTTCGAAGCGCGCCGCCTCCTCCGGGGACGGCAGCGCCTGCGGCCGCCCGCTCACCAGATACAGGAACGCCAGATCCCGTGGTGTGGCCTGGAAATCGGCCTCCTCGTCGGTATCCGCGCAGATCGCCGACGCCGCCACCATGGCGTACGGCTCGGCCAGCGCCTCCGACGGCCGGAAGTTCTCCCGATACAACCGCAGCGCCGCCACCGTATTGCCCGGGCTGATGTGATGCGCGAACGCGAACGGCAAGCCGAGCGCCGCCGCCACCTGCGCGCTGTACCCGCTGGACCCCAGCAACCAGATATCCGGTTCCTGCCCTCGCCCCGGCGTGGCCTTGATCCCACCCGGCCCCGCATCCCGGAAGTAATCGATCAGCGCCCGCAGCTCCCGCGGAAAATGCTCCGCGTTCAACCCCTCGGTGGTCCGCCGCAAGGCCGCCGCCGTCGCCTGATCGGTCCCCGGCGCCCGCCCGATCCCCAGATCCACCCGCCCCGGATGCAGAGCCTCCAACGTCCCGAACTGCTCCGCCACCACCAGCGGCGCATGATTCGGCAACATCACCCCACCCGACCCCACCTTGATGGTCGAGGTATTCGCGGCCACATGCGCCAGCAGAACCGCCGGCGCCGAACTGGCGATCCCCGGCATATTGTGATGCTCCGCCACCCAGAACCGCCGATACCCCAGCGCCTCCGTCCGCCGCGCCAACTCCGTCGTAGCCCCCAGCGCCTCCCCCGGACTCCGCCCACTCTCCACAGGCGCGAGCTCCAGCACGGACAACGGCACGTCGATCATGAGACTCCTCCGGATTCGGCACAGACCTCCGGTCCAACACCCACCCCACCCGCCCTATTTCACCCCCGCTCCGCCCGATCGCCCCCGAGCCGAGTCAGCAGCGCCGGCAAACAGCTGCCAACGCAAGTCCCACGCCCGGCAGCCTGGACCACAGCAGTCGCTCTCGGCCGGAGCGGCAGTCAGCGATGTTCGATACCACCACCGACCGCCCCCTCTGATGTAGTACGGCCGCTTGTCGGTGATCCATGTCTCGTCGTGCGGCAATCGCTGAACACCGAATGTCGGCCGGACTCCCCGATCAGTGGCGTTCGGCGCTGCTCGCCGCGTAGTCGGCGAGACCGCGGGCGGGCGGGATGCGGGCGGTGAAGTCGAGGGCGTGGCGGGCGCGGTCGGGGCTGGCGACCAGGTGGCGGATGTCGGTGAGGCGGTATTGGCCGGAGACGATCGGGCCGGGGGCGTCGAGGGTTTTGGCCATGATCGAAGCCACTTCCCAGAGGGTGAGGGGGCGACCGGAGGCGATATTGAGCGGGACGAAACCCGCCAAAGGGCGTGCCACGGCGGCCACTACGGCGGCGGCGACGTCGCGGACGTGGACGAAATCCCTTACCTGGCCGCCGTCTTCGAAAACTCGGGGAACGCGGCCGTCGCGGAGGTCGGAGCGGAAGCGAGCTGCCACACCGGATTCCGCGGAACGAAGCAACCGGCCGTCGCGGATCGGGTCGCCGTAAACGTGGTGGAAGCGCAGTGCGGTCGCCGCCGAACCGGTGCTCGCCGCCCAGGCCAGCGCGTAATGCTCCTGCGCGACTTTGCTTGCCGCGTAAGCGCTCCGGGGACGCAGTGGGGCGTCCTCGCCCAGCGGCTCCCAAGTCAGCACTTCCCCGCTGCGCGGCTCGCGGTGATCGAACAGCCCGCGGTCCAGGTCGGCCCGGCGACGGATACCGGGAAAGAACGGCCCGCTGCGCACCCCGCGATACCGGCCCTCGCCGTACACCGCCACCGAGGAACTCAGTACCAGCCGCCGCACCCCCGCGCGTTCCATAGCCGCCAGCAGGACCGCCGTCCCGGCATCATTGTGCGAGGCGTACAGCGCCGCCCGCTGCATACCCGCCTGAACGGGCTTCTCGGCCCCTCCACTGTCCCGGCCTTCGGCCGCCGCGCCGCGCACGCACGGCCCCGTGCCGTGGCCATCGTCCAGCCGATTCCGCGCGCTCTCGGCGGGTTTCGCGACGGGGCGATCGGTGGCATGCGGCAGGTCGAAGGCCGGTCCGCCCGGTGCGCGGCGGCCCGAACCGGTGAGCCCGGCGGGCGGTTCGGGGAGATCCGGGAGCGGTACGGCTGCCGCCAGGTGGCACACCATGTCGATGCCGCGCAGCAGTGGTTCGAGCGCGTCCGGATCCCGGATATCCAGTGCCAGTACGTCTTCCGGCGGCATCGGATGCGGACCGTGCACCATCGGCAGCATGGCGTCGACGGCGAGTACCTCGTGCCCGGCCGCGATCAGGGCGCGATGCACATGTCCCCCGATGAAGCCGGCGGCGCCGGTCAGCAGCACCCGTACACCGTCGTGTCCGTCCGTGCTCATCTCTTCAGCGTAGGCGACCCGCGGAGGGCGCCCGATTCCCCGGAGGCCGCTGTAATCGCCTGCGGCACAGGAGTACGGGTGGGACCTGGGGACGGCGGATAGCCGCCGAACGGAAACCGCCGCCGGTCGGGTGACCGGCGGCGGTTCGAGACATCCGTGACCGGGTGAACCCGGCCGGGCCGACTACGGCAGTTCGAAGGGCAGCTGCACGCCGGTGCCGGTCAGCACGCGGCACTTGTCGCAGGTGTCGTCGCCTTCGACGGCGGCAACCGCACCGCGCACGAGCGCCTTGAACGGCACCAGGTTTCGCTCGAACTCGGCGAAAACATCGGCGGCGGTGACGCCTTCACCGGACTCCAGGCCCGCGTCCAGGTCGGTGACCAGAGCGATTGCGGAGTAGCACATTTCGAGTTCGCGGGCGAGCACGGCCTCGGGATGACCGGTCATATTGATCAGCTCCCAGCCCAGCCCGGCGAACCAGCGGCTCTCGGCGCGGGTGGAGAAGCGCGGCCCCTGCACCACGACCATGGTGCCCTGATCCTTCATGGGCAGCTCCGGCACGGCCGCGCCGATGGCGGCGGTGCGCAGCTCGGCGCAGTACGGATCGGCGAAGGAGACGTGCACGCCGCCCGCGTCGTAGAAGGTCTGATCGCGCCCGGAGGTGCGATCCACCAGCTGGTCGGGAACGGCGACGGTGCCCGGACCCCAGTCGGCGCGCAGCGAGCCCACCGCACACGGCCCGAAGATCCGCCGCACGCCCAGCGAGCGCAGCGCCCACATATTGGCGCGGTACGGCACGGTGTGCGGCGAGTACTCGTGCTTGCGCCCGTGCCGCGGCAGGAACGCCACCGAGCGCCCGTCCACCTGACCGATGGTGATGGGCGCGCTCGGCGCCCCGAACGGGGTCTCGACCTCGACCGTGGTCGCGTCGTCGCCGAAGAAGTCGTAGAACCCGCTACCGCCGATAATGGCCAGCGCGGCCCAAGAATCCGAACTCATGGCTCGATTCTTGCGCACTCGTGCATGGATGCCGGTGCCAGGTCCGCCCACCCGGGCCGACATCACATCCGGCCCCGCGCCGGGCGGCTGGCAGTCCCGGCACCGCGCGTGTACCCTCGGGGGGTATCAATGGCGAGGGCCCGACAAGGCCGGGAGCGAGGACACGGTCGATGACGAACGAGCAGACCACCACCACCACGGATGAGTCCTGCCACGATCACGGCACGCACGGCTACATCACCGCCAAGGACGACTACCTCAAGCGCCTGCGCCGCATCGAGGGCCAGGCTCGCGGCCTGCAGCGGATGGTCGAGGAGGAGAAGTACTGCATCGACATCCTCACCCAGGTCTCGGCCATGACCAAAGCGCTGCAGGCGGTGGCCATGGGCCTGCTCGAGGATCACATCAGCCACTGCGTGGTCGACGCGGCCGTCGCCGGCGGCCCCGAGGCCGAAGCCAAGATCAAGGAAGCCACCGACGCCATCGCCCGCCTGGTGCGCTCCTGAGCCGATCACACAGCGCTGCGGCCCGGCGGGATTCCCGCCGGGCCGCTTCGCTTTCCAGGGCCGCCCCCGGCGAACCTCAGCAGGCAGCAGCGAACCGCGGAGACAAATTCATCACCGCGGGCATGGCACGTGCCTCCTGGCCGGTCCGGGAGCGCGGACCCGCACCCCAGCCCCGCGCCTGCTGCGGCCCGCGCATCGACCCGCGCGGATCCAGCCGCGGCCCGCGATCGGGATCGGCGAGCTCGCCCGCGCCCAGTTCGAGTTCGGCGTACAAGATGCCTTCGGCCCCTTCGGCCAGCGCCGGCACCACCTCACCGCCATCGGCCGCGAAGATGTGCGCCTGCCCGGTCCGCACTCCGGCCACCCCGCCCCAGCCGGTGTCGCCGACCACCGCGCACGGCGCCAGCACGAACGCACTGCCCTCCAGCGCGTACATCCGGCTCACCGTCGGCCCGGACTGGGCGGGCGAGGTCTCGACCGCGGGTCCGCCCGGCCAGGCCGCCACGTGAATGGATTCCTCGTCCGCGCGCAGCGCCCGGGTGAGCAGGGTGCGCTGGTTCTCCTGCCCGGACAGCGCGCCCAGGCTGCCGAACGGGCTGTGGTGCACGGCCGGCAATTGCGGCGCGCCCGAGGCGAACACCTTGCGTTCGACACTGTTCAACCCGGCCTTGCGGCGCACCGAGAGCACCTTGCCGCGATCGCTGATCACCGCCTGCGCCATGAAGATCCGGCGTTCCTGCCGTTCCCCGAATCCGAGCACCACGTGAATGTCATTGCGACGCGCCGCAATTGCGATCTTCCGCATTTCGGCGCCGTCTCTCGTCATCGAATTCTCGCGGCACCGAGTCGAGTATTCGACATTCCATTGATTGGATTCCACCCACCGCCACCACGGATACCCCGGTAGAAACGTCTCCGGAAACGCGACCAACCGGGCCCCCTCGGCCGCGGCCGCACCGATCAGTTCGACGACTTGCTCGACACCGTCCGACAACCGCAGCCATTTCGGCTCGGCCTGGACGGCGGCGACTCGCACCGTATTCCTCATCGCGCATTCCTCATGAAAGCTGATGCTTGCCAATCATTTACGGAATGTCAGTGCCAGTGTGTGCCGTCTTTCGGACCGATCATGCCAACGATGCTCAGACCAGCGCCCGGAATGCGCCGGGTGTGGTGCCCATTTCGAGCCGGAATGCCCGGTAGAAACTGCGTTCGGTGAGAAAACCCGCCGCTTTCGCGACCGCCGACAGCGGCAACTGTGGCGCATTACGCAGCAATTCGCAAGCACGTTCGATTCGCATCCGCCGCAAAGCGGTTCCCGGACCGCCTTCGAGTTCGTCGAAAACGCGATACAGGGTGCGCCGAGACATTCTGCACCCCTGTGCGATTCGGTCGACACCCAGGTCCGGATCGGCGCAATGCGCGCGCATATAAGCCAGTACCCGCTGCCGATTCAGCGCGTCGGCGGACTGATCGCGCACCGTCCCGCCGGCGGCCGCGATCACCGCCGCGGCCAGCAGATCCATCCCGGATTCGGCCAGCAGCGCGGCCCCTTCCGGATCCTGGTCCTGCAGCCGCGCCAGGCCGCGGAAGAACTGCGCCACCACCCCGGGCGCGGTGGAGCGGCCGAAGGCGGTCGCGGTCGGGACCTCCGGACCGGCTACGCCGTAGCGCTCGCGCAGGCGGGTCAGGGAGACCTGCAGCACCACCTGCTCCCATTCCCGTTCCATTTCCCAGTGGTACGGGCGGGTGGTGTCGTAGAAGACCATCTCGCCGGGACGCACCTCGGCGATGCGGCCGTCCTGATGCAGCCGGCCGCTGCCGGCCACCGGGATGCTGGCGATCAGGTACTGATCGTCGGCGTCGGCGATGAGCCGTTCGGTGCGATGGATCTGCTGCGCACTGGATCCGACCACGCTGAGGTCGATATCGCCGTAGCGGGAGTGCTCGATGAAACCAGAAAACCGACCAGTCTGTACTGGTGATACCGCCAAGGGCACATACGCCGCGCTGACCTGCTCTTCCCAGCGCTGAAATGCCTCACTCGCCGATGTCTCGGGCCCGGATCGCACCTCTATCCGACTGACCGCGTCCGACCGATCCACTCCGCATCCCTCGACAAACCAGCCGACCGGGTACGGCCGAATAGCAGGAATTCTGTCAGATACGAAGCGACACAGCCAATACGGGCGTATGGCTAGGCCGCGGACTCGGCGGACAGTTCGAGCTCGAGGTCGCCGTAGACGATCCCCTCCTCGTGTCCGCCCAGCGGCGCGCCCAGCTCGTCACCACCCGGGGCGAAAATGCGGGCGTGCCCGCCGGGTCCGCGTACCAGCTGTTTGGCCGGGTCGTTCCCGTGCCGGCTCTCGCTGCCCGCCACATCCATCACCGCGCAGGCCGCGACCACGTGCAATTGCCCGACCACCGCGTACCAGAGCGTGGCCGCATTGTTCACGCGCACACCCCATTCCACGTCGCGGGCCACGATGAAACCCGGCCAGGACACGATGTGCACCTGCGCCCCGGTGCGTTCCAGCTCGTGCCGCGCGGGCAGGTGCAACTGCTCGGAGCCACCCTGCACGCCGATCCGGCCGATACCGGTCCGGAAGACATGGGGACCGCCGGCCTCGCCGCTCCGGAAGATCCGGTGCTCCAACGGGGTCAGTTCGGGCTTGCGCCGGACTCCGAGCAGTACCCCGCGATCATCGATCAGGCACTGCGACATGTACAGCGAACTCCCGCAGCGTTCACTGAAACCCAGTAATACGTGGATGCGATGGCGGCGCGCCGCGTCGGCGATCCGCCGGAATTCGGTGCGGCCCACGGTCATCGAATTGGTGCGATAGCGTGCGAAGAAACCCTGCCCCCAGCTCACCGAATCCAGCCACAGCCACCACGGGTAACCGGGCAGGAAGGTCTCCGGGAATGCGATCAGTTGCGCACCGCCCGCGGCGGCCGTCTCGATCAGCTCGATGACCTGCCCGACGCCCGCCCGCAGATCCAGCCAGCGCGGTTCCGCCTGGACAGCCGCCACTCGCACCTTCGTCGACACCTCGGCTCCTTCGCCGCGAACGGGATTGCTGTGCAATCACCTTTCGCCGAACCGATGCGCACGGCACCGACGTAGCGTGCCGGTCTACCGACCGCGAGTGCCTGCGTCCAGCCGCACTCGGAATTGCCCGGGCGTCAGGCCGGTTTCCTCGCGAAACGCCCGGTAAAAGTGGCGATCGCTGGCGAATCCGGACGCCGCGGCGACCGCCGCCAGCGGGCGCGCCGGATCCACCCGCAGCAACCGGCGGGCGTGCTCGACGCGCATCCGGCGCATGAGCGCACCCGGACCGCCGAAGCCCTCGCACACCCGGTACAGCGTGCGCCGCGACACCAGGCAGGCGTGCGCCACCTCGTCGATGGTGAGGTCCGGATCGGTGAAACGGCGGCGCAGGTAGGCCAGGATCTGCTGGCGGGTGTAGAGCGAATCCGACGGGGCGGGCGAATCCCTGCCCGAAGCCAGCAGGAGCGCCGACGCCAGCATGCTCGCACCCTCGGAACTCATTACCGCCGCAGCCTTTTCGGCTTCGCCCGGCGGTAGTTCGGCCAGTCCGCGGAAGAAGCCCGCCACCACGCCGAGCGCGCCGGTAATGGGAATCGCGGTGGCCGTGGGCAATTCCTCGCGGAGCAGGCCGGCGTGTTCCAGGACCAGGTTCATGGGCGCGCGCACGATGGCGGAGGTGGAGTTCTCGGTGGTGCGGCTTTCCAGGGGCCGGGCGCTGTCGAAGAAGGCGATGGAACCGTGCCGCGATTCGGCGGTACCGCGGCCCTGTTCGGTCCAATTCGTCCCGTCCAGCACGATATTCACCAGCAGGAACTCACCCTCGGACTGTTCGACCAGTTTCCGGGAGCGCACCACGCGTTGCGCGCTGGCTCGCATCAGCGAGACGCTGAAACGATCGAATTGGGTGCTGGTGACGCGGCCGCGCCAATGACCGTCGTGCAATGGCTCGATGGCCGAGGGCACGACGGCGTCGGCCACCAGCGCCTCCCAGCGCTCGAAGGCCTGGCGTGGCGAAACAGTCGACGAGGAGCACACCTCGACCGTGCCGACGGCGGCTTGATCCACACCGGTATCTTCCCACCGGGTACCGCCCGGCCAACGCATTTCAACCCGTTCGCGTGCTGCCCGCCCATCGGCGGCGCGAATTCGGACTATTCACAATGAAACTCGCAATTCAGGCGTGGCGGAGGCGGAATTCGCCCGGCGTCATACCGGTTTCGCGTTTGAACGCCCGATAGAACTGGCGCTCGGAGACGAAGCCCGCGGCCCGCGCGATGGACAGCAGCGGGCGGGCCGGATCGGTCCGGATCAGCGCCACCGCGTGTTCGATGCGCAACCGCCGCAACATGGCGGCCACCCCGTCCTCACCGTCCTCGAAGAGCCGGTACAGGGTGCGCCGCGACACCGAACAGGCGGCGGCCACCTGCTCTACGGTCAAGGCCGGATCGGTGTAGTTGCGCTCCAGGAAGCCCAGCGCCCGCTGTTTGGCCAGCGCCTGCCCGGGCTCCTCGCGCGGCATCTCGCCCGCGGCCAATTGCACCACCGAGGCGAGCAGCCCGGTCCCGTGCCGGGCCAGGATGGCGGCCTCCATCGGATCCGAATGCTGCAGCCGGGCCAGCCCGCAGAAGAACCGCCCCACGATCCCGGCCGCCCCCACTGGCGGCAACCGCACCGCCGTCGGCAGCCGATCCGCCGGAATCCCCGCCGCTACCACCACCTGCGCCAGCGGCACCTGCACCACCGACACCGCCCACGAGTGTTCGAAATGCGCCGTGAACGGCCGGGAACTGACGTACAGCATCAACCCGCCGTCGGCCATCTCCCCGACCCGCCCGTCCTGCTCCAGCCACCCCCGCCCGTGCGTGGTCACGGTGGCGAACAGGTACGGCTCATCGGGCTCGTGAATCAGCCTCGGTATCCGGCTGATCCGCTGTCCGGTGGCCGCGACCGTCGACACCTCGATATCGGCGAAACTCGAATGCACGATCCGCGCCCGGAACTCCCCCGGCGCCACCGGCGTGACGACCAGCGGTACGTACGCCTGCGCTACCGCAGCCTCCCACTGCTCGAATGCCTCCCTCTCGGAAACCTCCGGGGTGGACCGGACCTCGACCACTGCGGGCTCAGAGCCGCCGCTCATGCGCCGATTGTCGCACCACTCCCCCCGATCGAACGCGAAATCCCCTGAGATATTTAAACTTTCGCCCATGTGGACGACATCTCCCACATGCATGATGACGAACCGCAACTTGCGCAATGGATACCCACCCACCCGTCGATGACGCCGAAAAGCAAACCCGTTTCCCACCGCAATGCGGTGCGGATGCCACCGGAAAGCACACACCTCCACCAGCACGCGGCAGCG
>NZ_BDCD01000013.1 GCF_001613325.1 Nocardia yamanashiensis NBRC 100130
GCTCCCAGCGCGATACAGCGCGAACACCACCGGAAAGCAGACACCTCCACCAGCACGCGGCAGTGCGCAAACCACCGGAAATCACACGCATTGTCCGGCAGGATGCGGTGCGAGACGCTGAAGGGCGGCAGCCTATTCCAGTGCGATGCTGTGCAGGTGGGCCCGGAGGACGCGGGCGGCCACGCTGAACGGCGGGATGCCGTCGACGGATTCGTCGAAGGGCAGGACACCGGCATGAAGGTCGGCGAAGTCCAGTTCGGTGCGGACGGCCAGTGCCGCTTCGACCTGGCGGCGAAACTCGGGGGCGGGCAAGGTTTCGACAGCGCCGGTGAATCTTTCTCGCGCGAGGCGCACCGCGGTCTCCAGCTCAGTGCCGGGAAACGGGATGATCTGCTCCGCCGAGCCGTCGCCGAGAGTGTCCACTTCGAGCAGGAATCCGTGTGCGCAGCCGGATCGTTCGAAGGTGCCCACCAATGCCGCACCGACGCCGTCCGGCGAGTTCACGCGGGTGAACGCGGTCGGCCGCACCGGTTCGGTGAGCCGAGACGCCCACGGCGGCGGGATGATTCCGGCCAGCACCAGGCGGTCCACGGCCGCACTCGCCGCATCGGCCAGTTCTCCGGTGGCGAGCCGGGACAAGCCGCACAGCACCCCCAGCGCAGCCGGGCCGGGGCGGGTCTCCAGTAGCAGCACGCACCAGGCGGTGAAAGCATGCGCGAAGGCAGGTCCCCCGAGACCGCCGAACTCCGACACCGCTGCCGCCAGCAGTTCCCCTTCGAACGCGCCCTCGTCGGCAGGCAATTCGGCCGCGCCCGCGAGCACGCCCTCCAGCAGCTGCCACGGATCGAACTCGCCGCGCCGGCAGCGCGGGCAACCGCACCATCCCGGCCTGCGGAATCGGGTTCCGCTCCCCTGCCCGCCGCGCCTTCGCGCCTTACGCCCCCTGTTTCGGCTCATGACCCCACGATCCCCGGCCGCGAGATCCGCCATGCCGAATACCTCGGGGTGCGCGAAGCTTCGCGCGACCCGCACGACCGGCGTGTCGTGCCGTCGAAAAGTCAGTCCCCGCAACAGCCTTCGGCGCTCGCGACGGTGCGCACCTCACGGGTCTGCGCATTCCGGGCCGCGAGATCCGCGTCGGCGGGATAGTCGACGGCGATCAGGCTCAGGCCGTGCGCCGGCGCCACCGTGACCGAACTGGAGCGTTCGCGTTCGTTCAGCAAACCCACGATCCAGTCGGGGGTGCGGCGGCCTTCGCCCACCGCGAGCACGCCGCCCACCAGGCTGCGCACCATGGACCAGCAGAAGGCGTCGGCGCTCACGTACGCGGTCAGCAGGTCACCGTCCTGCTCCCAGTCGAAGCGCTGCAGTTCGCGAATGGTGGTGGCGCCTTCGCGCCGCTTGCAGAACGCGGCGAAATCGTGCAGCCCCAACAGCTTTCGCGAGGCTTCCCGCATGGCTTCGAGGTCGACGCCGGACCGGCAGGGCACCACGTGCCGCGCCTGCAACGGCTCCGCCCCGTAGGCCGCGGTGGTCAGCCGATAGGCGTAATGCCGGCGAATCGCCGAGAACCGGGCATCGAATTCCGGCGGCACGATACGAACGTCCTTGACCCGCACGTCCTTCGGCAGAAACCGGGCCAGCCGATGCACCAGCTTGGGCCCGTCCACCTCGGCGCGGGTATCGAAATGCGCGACCTGCCCCTCCCCGTGCACACCCGCATCGGTCCGCCCCGCCACGGTCAGCTGCACGCTCTCGCGCAGCACCTTGCTCAGCGACTCCTCGAGCACGCCCTGCACGGTGCGCAATCCGGGCTGCCGCGCCCACCCCGTGAAATCGGTGCCGTCATAGCTGATATCCAGTCGTACCCGAACCGCAACCGGCCCCGGCGGCAGATCCTCAACCGTCACAGCGATCTCCTGGTTAACATGGAGAAAGCCCGCCGACCCGGAGGGGACGGCGGGCTCACTCATGGGCTTTCCCGCTTCGGATTCCAGGCGGGCCCGGAATCCAGCTCGTCGGCCCCGGGACGAACCCGGGACCTCGGAACCGGTCCCACACGATCGAGGCCCAAGGAACTACCCCTGAGAACCCCGACCTCGGAACCGGTCCCACTCGATCGGGGTTTCAGGGGTTTACCCCTGAGAACCCCAAGAGTGGGGGAAGGAAGAACTAGTCTTCCTTCTTCTCCTCGGCAGCCTCAGCAGCCGGAGCCTCGGCCTCGACCACAGCCTCTTCGGCGGCGGGGGCTTCAGCGGCCTTCTGCGAGGCGGCAACGCGACGGGCGCGATCGGCTTCGTTGGTCACGGTCTTCTCGCGAACCAGCTCGATGATCGCCATCGGCGCGTTGTCACCCTTGCGCGGGATGGTCTTGATGATCCGGGTGTAGCCACCGTCACGACCCTCGAACGAGGGACCGATCTCGGCGAAGAGGCTGTGCACGACATCCTTGCTACGGATCACCTTCATCACCTCGCGACGGTCGGCAAGGGTGCCGCCCTTCGCCTTGGTGACAAGCTTCTCGGCGTAGGGGCGCAGCGCCTTGGCCTTGGCCTCGGTGGTCGTGATGCGACCGTGCTCGAAGAGCGCCGTCGCCAGATTGGCGAAGATCGCCTTCTGGTGCGACGCCGTCCCGCCGAAGCGGGCACCCTTCTTGGGCTTGGGCATTGTTGGAATCTCCTGTGTCTAAGGCCGATTCGGGGCGCTACACCCCGAATTGCCTAAAGCTGTTCGGTCTCGGCGTAGTCCTGCTCGCCGCTGTCGGTGTCGCTGAACGAACCGCTGTCGCTCCAAGTGCCGCTCGCCGCGTCGTAGCCGACGACGGAGGACGGATCGAAGGAAGCCGGGGAGTCCTTGAGGGACAGGCCGAGCGAGTGCAGCTTGACCTTGACCTCGTCGATGGACTTCTGGCCGAAGTTCCGGATATCCAGCAGGTCGGATTCGGTGCGGGCAACCAGCTCGCCGACGGTGTGCACACCTTCGCGCTTGAGGCAGTTGTAGGACCGCACGGTCAGATCCAGATCCTCGATCGGCAGACCGAACGAAGCGATGTGGTCGGCCTCGGCCGGGCTGGGCCCGATCTCGATGCCTTCCGCCTCGACGTTCAGCTCGCGCGCCAGGCCGAACAGCTCGACCAGGGTCTTACCGGCCGACGCCAGCGCATCCCGAGCGGAGATCGAGTTCTTGGTCTCGACATCCAGGATGAGCCGGTCGAAGTCGGTGCGCTGCTCGACACGAGTCGCCTCGACCTTGTAGGTCACCTTCAGGACCGGGGAGTAGATCGAATCCACCGGAATCCGGCCGATTTCCGCACCCGAGGCCTTGTTCTGCACGGCAGGAACGTAGCCGCGACCGCGCTCGACAACGAGCTCGATCTCCAGCTTGCCCTTGTCGTTCAGGGTGGCGATGTGCATGTCCGGGTTGTGGACGGTCACACCGGCCGGCGGGACGATGTCACCGGCGGTGACGGTGCCCGGGCCCTGCTTGCGCACGTACATGGTGACCGGCTCGTCCTCTTCGGACGACACCACGAGGCCCTTGAGGTTCAGGATGATGTCGGTGACATCTTCCTTCACGCCCGGAACCGTGGTGAACTCGTGCAGCACGCCGTCGATGCGGATGCTGGTGACCGCGGCACCCGGAATGCTCGAGAGCAGGGTGCGGCGCAGCGAGTTGCCGAGGGTGTAACCGAAGCCCGGCTCCAGCGGTTCGATGGTGAACCGCGACCGGTTCTCGGACACGACCTCTTCGGTCAGCGTCGGTCGCTGTGAAATCAGCATGGATACTCTTCCTCCTTCGGACGCCCACTATTTGACGCCCACGTTTGGGAGCTGTGAGAAACCAAGGGGCTTGCGCCCCAATCCCTTTGGGGGGCCTGGGGGCAAGGCCCCCAGTCCCCCTTTCCGGGGGTGTGGGGGCGAAGCCCCCACGTGGTTTCCCACCAGCGGTGCGTTACCGCACCTATTACTTCGAGTAGAACTCGACGATCAGCTGTTCCTGCAGCGGAACATCGATCTGCGCACGCTCGGGGAGCTGGTGCACCAGAATGCGAAGGCGGCCGGGAACGACCTGGAGCCAACCCGGAACCGGGCGGTCGCCGACGGTCTCACGCGCAACCTGGAAAGGCAGCGTGGGCAGCGACTTCTCCTTGACATCGATGATGTCGTACTGGGAGACCTGGTACGACGGCACATCGACCTTCACGCCGTTGACGATGAAGTGGCCGTGCGAGACGAGCTGACGAGCCTGGCGACGGGTACGAGCCAGACCGGCGCGGTACACGACGTTGTCCAGACGAGCCTCGAGCAGACGCAGCAGGTTGTCGCCGGTCTTGCCCTTCTGGCGGTTCGCCTCTTCGTAGTACTTGCGGAACTGCTTCTCCATGACGCCGTAGGAGAAACGAGCCTTCTGCTTCTCCTGGAGCTGCATCAGGTACTCGGATTCCTTGATCCGCGCGCGGCCGTGCTGGCCGGGCGGGTAAGGACGACGCTCGAACGCCTGGTCGCCTCCGACGAGGTCGACACGCAGACGACGCGACTTGCGGGTGATGGGGCCTGTATAACGAGCCATTTTTCGCTAAATCCTTTCCCGCTAGACGCGACGCCGCTTGGGCGGACGGCAGCCGTTGTGCGGCTGCGGGGTGACATCAGAGATCGAACCCACCTCGAGGCCGGCGGCCTGCAGCGAGCGGATCGCGGTCTCGCGGCCCGAACCCGGGCCCTTCACGAAGACGTCGACCTTCTTGACACCGTTCTCCTGCGCCTTGCGGGCAGCGTTCTCGGCGGCGAGCTGCGCGGCGAACGGGGTCGACTTACGCGAACCCTTGAAGCCGACGTGACCCGAGGACGCCCACGAGATGACGTTGCCTTCCGGGTCGGTGATGGACACGATCGTGTTGTTGAACGTGCTCTTGATGTGCGCGTGGCCGTGCGGGATGTTCTTCTTATCCCGGCGACGCGACTTCTGAGTCTTCTTCGGGCCAGCGGCCCGGCTCTTCGGAGGCATGCGCTATCCCTACTTCTTCTTACCGGCGACGGTCTTCTTCGGACCCTTACGCGTGCGGGCGTTGGTCTTCGTCCGCTGGCCGCGCACGGGGAGACCGCGGCGGTGCCGCAGGCCCTGGTAGCAGCCGATCTCGATCTTGCGACGAATGTCGGCCTGCACCTCGCGACGCAGGTCACCCTCGACCTTGAACTCGCTCGCCTCGATGTAATCGCGGAGCTTGGTCAGGTCGTCATCGCTGAGGTCCTTGGAACGCAGATCGGCGCTGACGCCGGTCGCGGCCAGGATCTCCTTGGCGCGGGTACGGCCGATGCCGTAGATGTAGGTCAGCGCGATCTCCATGCGCTTTTCGCGCGGGAGGTCGACGCCCATCAGACGTGCCATGTTTGGCGATTCCTTACTTTTGCGGAGGTCTGCTCCCAGTCCGTCCCCGCGTGTGGGGCCCCGGCCTCCGTGCCGGGGGAAGGCCGCCATCCGCCCCTGACGGGACTCGGCGACGGCGACTGGTGCTGGGAGTTCTTCTTCTAGCCAATCCGAACCGCGTTCGGTGCTTGGCTGGTGAGCGACCGGGAAAACAACCCCGGTGAGCCCGGCGCTAAGACCGGACTCAGCCCTGACGCTGCTTGTGGCGCAGGTTCTCGCAGATCACCATGACTCGCCCGTGACGGCGAATCACCTTGCACTTCTCGCAGATCGGCTTGACGGACGGCTGAACCTTCACGTCAGATCCAATCTGGGTTGGTGTCCACTGGCCGTGAACACAGTTGTTCCCCGGTCAGTTCGACCGGGGAAAACCGGGACTCGAGGCCCCGGAAACTCACTTGTAGCGGTAGACGATGCGACCGCGGGTCAAGTCGTAGGGCGAAAGCTCCACGACGACGCGGTCCTCGGGCAGGATGCGAATGTAGTGCTGCCGCATCTTGCCGCTGATGTGCGCGAGAACCTTGTGACCGTTCTCCAGCTCGATCCGGAACATCGCATTGGGCAACGGCTCGATAACCCGGCCCTCGACCTCGATGGCCCCTTCCTTCTTCGCCATATCCTCCGCGATCCCGGTTAGGCTGAACCTGGTTGGTTCATGCTCTGTACGGCTGGTGGGTCGTCACAGTTCGTCGTGCATTTGCGTCGACCAGCTGCGATACTCAGCGGGCCCGCATGCGGACATGCCACAACCACTCTGAGAACGCACCAGCAGCCAAGCTTACCCGTATCCCCAGATGCGGCCAAATACGGCCGCCCGGACGTGCGCCAGAACACCTTCTCGTCCCGCCTCCCCCGGACAGCCCCGCCGACTCTCGCTAAACTGGCGTCGCAATCGAGCAAGATCGGGACTCAGGGGTACGAGGGGTAGATGTGAGTCGCACCAACGACGGCCTCCCCATGCTGCCGCCGTGGCTGTCCGAGAACGAGGTCACGCCGGCCGGTTACGAAGAACCCGTACGCAACCTCCCCCAAGAGGACCCGATCCCGGAGGAGAAGTCCTCCCGCGGCTTCTTCGGCCGCCGCAAGTCCCGCAAAGACGCCCCGGCCCCCGAACCCGAGCACACCCCCGAACCGGTCCGCATCCCGCCGACCCCCTCGTGGAACCAGCCCGGCCAGCCCCCGTCCCCCACCGACGGCCGCGCCCCCGAATCCCAGCCCTACCGCCCCCCGGTAGCCCCCACCCAACCTCCGGCCACCCCGGCCGCCCCCACCCAGCGCTGGTCCTCCGCCACCCAGCCACCCGCACAACCGGCCACCCCGCCCCAACAGCGGCCCCCCGCCGACCCGCCGACCCCACCTCAGCAGCGTGGTCCGGCCGACCTGCCGACCCCACCTCAGCAGCGTGGCCCGGCCGACCTGCCGACCCCGCCCCAGCAGCGTGGCCCGGCCGACCTGCCGACCCCGCCCCAGCAGCGCGGTCCGGCCGATCCGCCGACCCCGTCGCAGCTGCGCGGCGCCGCGAATCCTCCTGCGCCACCGCACATCCCGGCCCCGTTCACGGGAGCCGACCCGGTCCCGCCGCGCCCGCCCGTGGCCCCTTCGGACCCGACCGTTCACACCCGCATCCCCCCGATGCCGCCCCTCGGCGACCCCGGCCTCCCACCCGCGCCCGCAGCAAACCGCAACGGCGACAGCCGAATTCCGCCCCAGCGCGACCCCGCAGGCGACCGCGGGCTCCCACCCCACCCCGATCTCGCGAACGACCACGGCCTCCCGCCTCGCCCCGATCTCGCGGGCGACCACGGGCTCCCGTCTCGGCCCGGCCACGCCGCCGAGGGTGGACTCCCGCCACAGCCCGCCACCGGACCCGGCCGGCAACTGCCACCACAGCCCGACCTCAACGGTGATCGCCGGCTGCCGCCGTCGCCGCCGCACATCGACAACGGCCAGAGCATCCCGGAACCGCCGGCCGCGTCCGCCCCATCCGCGATGACCACGCGCATGCCGCTGCCCCCATCGCCGAATGCCGCTCCCCCGCCTCCGGCTCCACTCGACCCGAACGCCGAAGCGCAGCAACCACAGTCGTCCGCACCGCACCCGGCCCGAGTTCCGCTGCCTCCGCCGCCGCCCGCCGCGGATGCCCCGACGCCAGGCACCGCAGGCCCGGCCGACCTCACGACCCGCGTCCCGGTGACCCCACCCGCCCGCCCCGAGATCCCCGCCCCGCCGAATCCGGCAGGCAATCCCGGCGCGACCGGCCCCACCCCGGCAACTGCCGCGCCTACCACCCGCTTCCCGGACAGCCCTGCCCCCGAAGCGGTTTCGCCGACCGACCGCGATCACACACCAGAGGACCGCCCCGGCGCGGCCAACCCTGCGACCGATTCCCGCTCCGCCGCAGGAGCGCTGACCGGCCCGAGGCCCGAAGCGACCACCGCACAGGGGAACTCGAACTCGCCGGATGGAACTGCGGCCGCGGATTCGACGACCGCCGCGCCACGCCCCCATGTCGGTGCGGTCACACCGCCGCTGAACCGCCCGGCCGTCGGCTCCGATGCCACGGGCGCAGCCGCGGATTCCGGCACGTCCGATTATGCGGTGCCCGCAGCCACCACGGGCAGCCAAAGTTCGAGTGGTATCCCGCGATCGGACTCGGCCGTCTCCGATCCGATCGACGCCGCGCGGACCCGGAACAGTTCCGACCTCGACACCACGGCCGGTGACGCCGATCCGGCTTCTGCCGCAGCGCAATCCGGGCCTAGCTCCGCAACGGCCGACTCCCGAACGGTGGGCGCACCCAACGCCGCGGGGACCCCGTCGCCGATCGGTCTGCACCCGACCGACGCGGCGTGGGCGGCGGCGAGCGGACCCATTCGTGGAACCTCCGACTTCGATCCGGTTGCCGCCGCCGCACAGGCGGCTGCCGCCTCCGGACTCATCGGCACGCCGTCCGGCGACAATGCCGAAGCGGCCGAAACAGATGCGCAGGCTCCGGCTTCCTCCGACGTTTCGAATGCCGAAGGCGAACCCAGCACCGGGCAGTTGCCCGTGACCGGTGGGCGGCATCGCGCGATCGATGCGCCGCTTACTCCGTCGCAGGGTTTCCAGGCAGCCGGTGGGCCGCAGCTGGATTCGTGGGCGAATCAGCAGGGCCCGTCGCCTTACGGTCCCCGTGGCGTCGAGCCCGGTCAGCCGGGCGTGCCCGGTCCGGCCGCTCCGCAGCCTGATCCGAGCAACCAGTGGGCGGCTCCGGCTCCGCATACGCCGGCCGCTGCCAATATGGTCCCGCCTGCTCAGCCCCTGGGCCCGGGCAATATGGCACCGGCCGCGCAGCCTCTCGGGCCGGGCAATATGGCGCCCGGTCCAGTCGGTATGGCCCCGCCTGCTTATCCGTCCGGTGCGCCCGGCTCGGTGCCGCCGGGTGTGGGTGATCCGAATTCCCCGGTGGGACCGGGACCGGGGCCGGGGGCTCGGACCGGGCAGAATCCGTTCGCGCCGCCGGTCGGCTCCGAGTCGAATCCGGTGCCGGGCAACGTCGGTGGCGCGCAGCCTTACGGGCCTGCTTCGAAGCCGAATCCGTGGCAGACCAACGGTTCGCCGGGCGGTCCGGGAACGAATGGTGGCCACTTCGCACCGGGGATGAATCCTCAGGGGACCGGCTCGCAGCCGCTCGTGCCGCACTCGAATTCGCCGATGCCGCAAGGATCTACGACGCAGTCCGGGTCGAATCCGCTGGTGCCGCCGGTCGGATACGGGCCTAATGCTCCTACTGCCCCGGACGGCGTGCCGTCGCACGGTCCCGCATCCCAGCAGAGCCCGTGGCAGCAGAACGGTCCGGTCGGTTCGCCTTCGCAGTGGAATGGCGGGGGGATCCCAACTGGTCCGGGGCAGCAGGCCGGTACGGCCGCGCCGACGAATGCGCCCCAAGGCGGTAGCCCGCACGAGGCGGGGCAATCCGCTGATGCGCGTCCCGATCACGAGGCGAGCGGACAGCGGCCGAGCGAACTGCCCGGGCAGCCGGGTGGGAACGCACCTCTCGGAGCCGCAGGACAGCCGGGATCCGATCCTGCGACCGAGGGTCAGCCGGGCGCAGCCCCGCACGCCGGCGCGGATGCCATTGGGCAGCAGGCCAACTGGGCGCAGGGCGGGCAGCCGGCACAGCACGGTGCTGTGGACCCGCAGTTGGCCGCGTGGGCCGCGCAGCAGCAGGCCGCCCGGCAAGGGGCGGACGGGCAGCAGTGGGGCCAGCCGCAGGGGTCCGGCGGACAGCAGTGGGGTGGGCAGCCGCAGTGGGGTGGGGGTGCTCCGGGGAGTCCGGCGCCTTCGCTCGACGATGTGCCGATGCGACGGGCCAAGAAGGCGCCGGGGACCGGATGGCGCAAGGCTGTGCATCACATGTCGGGCGGGAATATCAATCCCGGCATGTCGGCCGAGGAGCGGCGGCTGCAGGAATTGGTCGCGCGGATTCGGCAGCCGGTGCGCGGGGATTACCGGATCGCGGTGCTGTCGCTGAAGGGCGGCGTCGGTAAGACCACCACTACCATGGGTCTGGGGTCGACTTTCGCTTCCATTCGCGGGGACCGGGTCATCGCGGTGGACGCGAACCCGGACTTCGGAACCCTGTCGCAGCGCGTGCCGCTGCAGACGCGGTCCACCGTGCGAGATCTGCTGCTGGACCCGAACATTCAGCGGTACTCGGATGTGCGGCGGCATACCTCGCAGGGCGGCAGCCGGTTGGAAGTGCTTGCCAGCGAACGGGATCCGGCCGCTTCGGAAGCCTTCAGCGATGAGGAATACCGTGCCGTGGCGCGGATTCTGCAGCGCTTCTACAACATCATCCTCACCGATTGCGGTACCGGGCTGATGCATTCGGCCATGGCGGGCGTGCTCGACCTGGCGCATTCGCTGGTGCTGATCTCGTCCTCGGCCATCGACGGTGCGCGCAGTGCGGCGGCCACCCTGGACTGGTTGTCACTGCACGGCCACGACCATCTGGTGCGAAACGCGGTGGTGGTCATCAACCTGCCCCGCCCGGGCGCGCCGAACGTGGGCATCAATCAGCTGCGTGACTACTTCCTGTCCCGCTGCCGCGCGGTCCACATCATCCCCTACGACCCGCATCTGGGCGAGGGCGCGGAGATCGACCTGCATCGCCTGAGCAAGCCGGTGAAGCGCGCGTACGTGGAGCTCGCCGCCACGGTGGCCGACGATTTCGTCGTCGATCACCGCCGCCATCGCGGCTGATCCGCGGCACCGCCCCGGACCGGCACAAATCGGGTGCCCCGTAACCGGTTTCTCGGCTGGCTGGCCCCGGCGCGCCGGTGATAGGTTGACGCCGACCGAGACCGGACAGTCGCTCGGTTCAGTTTGCAGTCGAAAAGTCCGTGCGCACCGTCGCCGGACCTAGGGGGGTTATGCGGTTCCGGTTCCACCGGCTCGCTGCGGTGGCGCTGGCCGCGGTATCCATGAGCGGTCTCACCGCCGCCTGCGGTTCGGACTCCGTTTCGAGCCAGGCGGATTCACGCTACGGCACATATTCGATCCAACGCCCGGGCAGCGAATACGACGACGGGGCAGACCGCGGCCGGGGCCGCCTGGCGGAGAGCCTGCGCCTGGCCGATCACATCGTGTACGGCAGCGACGTCGCGCCGGAGCTGACGGCGGGCCGCGGCGGCCGGGTGATCTACCAGCCGCACGGCCTGGAGAACGCCACCGCCGTGCGCGCCGAAGCGGTGGTGCCGTTCGACCTGCTCGGCGCCTATGTCGCGGATGCGGCGGATACCGCGTATCTCGGTGCGCACGAAGATCATTACGAACTGACGGTGGCCCTGCTCTCCTTCCCGGACGAGCAGGCCGCCACCGCGGCCGCCGCAGCCGTGGAGGCCGAGGACTTCCGCCTGAACGCCGAGAACGTCCCGTTCCCGATCCCGGATCAGCCGACGGCACTGAGCCATTGGCGTCCGGGCCGTCCGGACATGGGCACCTGGATGGCATACAAGTCCGTGGTGATCGGCATGTACGTGCAGATCCGCGAACCGAACCTGGACCGCATGGTCGCCATCGCGTCCAAGGCCTACCAGCTGCAGACCGCGCTGCTGGCCGACTACACCGTGGCCTCCACCAAAGCCGACGAGCCGAATCTGAAGCTGGACCGCGACAAACTCCTCACCCGGCTGGTGCGGACCGGCAGCGGAACCCCCGATCAACGAGACTTCGCGGTCTACGGTCCTCGCGCCTTCGCGGTCAGGAACACCGCCCCGGCGGCCGCTGCCAAGCGATACCGGGACGCCGGGGTGGATGCGATCGCGGTGTCGGACAACAAGTATCTGTATCGGCTCCCCGACGCCGCCGCGGCGACCGGGTTCGCCGCACAGCTGGCCGCCGACCCGGGCGTATCGAAGTACGCGCCGATCACCGGCGTCGCCGACGTCCCCGAGATCGCGTGTCTCCGAGCGGCCCAGGCCGATCCGACCGTGGCCACCGCACATCGCTTCCGCTGCCTGATCCCGCACGGGAAGTACGTCGCGGAAGTGTTCAGCAATCAAGAGTCGGATGTGCGCCAACTGGCTGCCGCCGAGTACGCGGTATTGAAGGACGGCGAATGAAGGGCTTGGGTTCCAAGGATCCGGAATGGCTGGGCCGCAATCGCATGGTGGCCGTGATCGGCCAGGGCGGCATGGGCCGGGTGCTGCTGGGCCAGGCGCCGTCGGGAAGACTGGTGGCGGTCAAGCGGATTCACCCGCACCTGGCCGGCAACGCGGAATTCCGCGCCCGCTTCCATCGCGAGGTGCAGGCCAGCAGCAAGGTCACCGGCGCGTACACCGCCGGCGTCGTGGACAGCGACACCGAATCGCCGACCCCTTGGCTGGCAACCGAATACATCCCCGGCCCGTCGCTGAAGACGGTGGTCGAGGAGACCGGACCGCTGTCCCTGGGCGGCTTGCGGCTGCTGGCCGCCGGTCTGGCGGCGGCCATGATCGAGATCCACCGGGCGGGGCTCATTCACCGAGATCTCAAGCCCGCCAACGTCTTGCTCTCCACCGACGGCCCACGGGTGATCGATTTCGGTATCGCGCGAGCCCTGGAAGGCGATGCCCAGCTCACCGCCACCGGCTCGGTGATCGGCTCCCCCGCCTTCATGTCGCCCGAACAGGCGCAGGGCCAGCCGCTGTCCCCGGCCGCCGACGTGTTCTCGGTGGGCGCGATCCTGACCATGGCCGCGACCGGGGCGAGCCCGTTCGCGGGTACCGCCACCCCGCAGGTGCTCTACAACGTCATGTACAACCCGCCGGATATCTCCCGGGTGCCGGAACCGTTGCGGGACATCGTCGGTCGCTGCCTGGCGAAGGATCCCGAACAACGCCCGGCACCCGAGGAACTGATGGCGGCGGCCGGGCAGATCGAGGCCGAACCGGTATGGCCGGGTGCGGTGCGCGAGGTGATCGCCACCCATCGCACCGATTCCGAATGGTGGGCCGAGACCACCGCCAAACACGCGAAATATCAAGCGCAGCTGGCGGATCTGCAGGCCCGGCGCAAACGCACCGTGCTCCGCTCCGCCGCAGCGGCGGGCGTGGTGGCATTGCTCTGCGGCCTCGGCGCGGGTGCACGCGAACTGGCATTGCAGTCGGGCCACGCCACCCCGATGACCAACCCGCCGGTGGCGCTGACCGGAGCGGAATGGCAGCTGCTGGATACCTGTGCCGTGGTGGAGAAGGCCGGTATCGCCACAATCGGCCAGCGCACCGGCGAGATCAAGAACGATGTCTCCGGCGGCTGTTCATCCTCCTTCACACCGACCTCGGGCGAGAAGCGCAGCCTGAGCCTCACTTTCACGGGGACCGTGTCGGAAACGTTGGGCAAGTGGACGCCGACCGGCGGTTCCGCCGCGTGGATGCCGATCTACGGACTTTTCCTGGATACCACCAACTGCCAGCGCCGGGTGGTGACCCAGAGCAGCCCGCGGATGGTGCTGGAGGTGACCGCGGGCGGAAAGGGCATCGAATCGTGTAAAGCCGCCGAAGCGGGGATCCTCTCGATCGCGAACCAGCTCGCGGTGAACGCCCCGCTGGTGACCGTTCCGGGCAACGCGATCCGCCGGCTGGAACCGTGCGCGCTGCTGGACGGGCAAACGGCCGCGAAGGTGCTCGGCGGCACCGACTCCCGGCGCCTGCTCCAACCCGGCACCTGTTACCTGGAGAGCGACAAGTTCTTCATGAGCCTCGAGCTCTCGGAGACCACCCGGCCAGATTTGCCCGATTTATCAGGCAAAGCCCCGCCGACCACGCAGGTCGACGGCAAGATCGTCTATCTCGATGACGGCGTGACCAAGTACGGCCAGGGGAACTGCACGCTGAAGTACATGGTTCGCCCCACCGCCGACAAGAAGGCGGACGTCGTGAACATCATGCTGGGCAGCTGGGGCGACGACAACACGACCTCCTGCGACCGGGCCAAGCAGGCCATGGCCGCGGTACTACCCCAGCTGCCGAAATGACCGTCCAGCGACTGGGTCCGGACGATCCGCACCAGATCGGCCGCTACCGGATCCTCGGCGTGCTGGGCGCGGGCGGTATGGGCCGCGTGCTGCTCGGCACCGGCGCGGACGGCCGCCTGGTGGCGATCAAACAGGTGCACGGCCATCTGCTCGGGGAAGCCGAGTACCGGGCCCGCTTCCGCCGGGAAGTGACCGCGACGACCCGGGTTTCGGGCGCGTTCACCGCACCGGTCATCGATTTCGACATCGATGCGCCGGCCCCGTGGCTGGCGTCGGCCTTCGTGCTGGGCGTGCCCTTGGATCAGGTGATCTCCGAATGGGGTCCGCTGCCGGTGCCCGCGCTGCGCATGCTGGCCGCCGGGCTCGCGGCGGCGCTGGAGGCGGTGCATCGCGCCGGGCTGGTGCATCGAGATCTCAAGCCCGCCAATGTGCTGCTGGCCGCCGACGGTCCCAGGGTCATCGATTTCGGTATCGCGCAGCTGGCGGAGAATCCGGGCGGTCTCACCGAAACCGGTTCCGCACTGGGCTCTCCCGCCTTCATGTCACCGGAACAAGCGCTGTCGGAGCGTGTTTCGTCCGCTTCGGACGTGTTCTCGCTGGGTGCGCTACTGGTGAACGCCGCGACGGGCGCGCATCCGTTCGCGGCGCAGACCATGGCCTACACGCTGTTCAATATCGTGCACGTGGACCCGGACCTGTCCCGGGTGCCGCCCGAGTTCCGGGAGCTGCTGACCACCTGCCTGGACAAGGATCCGGCCGCGCGCCCCACGCCCGCGCAGATCTTGCAGTATCTCGGCCGGCCGGAATCGTTCGGGCGGCCGTGGCCGGAAGCCATTCACGAGGAAATCGACCGGCGGGCAAGCAAACTGACCGTGCTGACCGCCGACCCGGAAGGCACCTCGGTACTGCCGGGCGCGCGCCGGAACCCGGCTACCCGTACCGCCATGGCCGGCGCGCCCTCGGCACGCCGGCGCGGCCGTTCACGGATTCTGGTCACCGCGCTGGTCGCACTACTCGTCGTGACGGTCACGGCGGGGGCGGCCTGGTGGCGCTGGGACGGCGAGAAAGCGGCCGACCCGGCCCAGCACACGCTGGCCGAGTTGCGCGCCACCGACGCCTGCGGCTGGCTGCGCGCGGCGCTGGGCTCCACGCTGCCGGAGAACCTCGTACCGGCCTGGTCGCCGGACGTCACGACGTGGCAGTTCCAGACCGAACCGGACTGGAGCTGCCGCGCGGTCGGCGGCCGGGATCAAACGCTGTCGTTCCAGCCCGGCGGGTACTTCGACACGCTCACCCGCACCGGAACCACACTGGCCAGTCGCCCGGTGCTCGGATCGAGCTACGAGTCCGGCTGCGAACGCGGTCTGCAAACAGCTGGCGCACAGGAACATTGGGGCCTGCGGGTGTCCGTCGGCAAGGGCGATCAGTGCGCGCTGGCGGACTACGCGCTCGCCAAGTCGATCGCCATCGGCTCGCCGCCGCGCGCCGCCGACCGCACCGGGTCACTGGCGCTCGTCGACCCGTGCACGCTGGTCGATCGCGAGACCCTCACCGCGACGCTCGGCCCGCAGCCCGACGACAACGCCAAAGGCGCCGCGCACGTCTGCCAGTGGACCGGCACCCAGGATCTGAAGGTGACCGCGAGCCGCGAGCGGACGACCTCGCGACAGTACCCCGAGGTCGATCTGGGCGACGGCCGGGTGCTGCTGGCTCCGGCGAGCAAGGTGGCTTCGATCTGCACCCGCGACTTCCGGTACCGGGAGCTCGGCGAGTTCACCGAACAGCTGGAGATCCGGATACAGGGCGGATCGGACAATGAAGCCAATTGCCGCACAGCGGAATCCATCGCTCGCACAGTGGTGGCGAACCTGCCGAAATGAGTCCGGCGCGCTCCGGGTCACCCTCGGACCCGGAGCACACCGGAGGTCATCACCACGCGGGTAGGCGCCGCCGGCCCGCTAGGACGTCGCGTACGAGATCATCGTAGGCGTCGGACAATTCAGCCAAATGGTGCCAAGCACCGTGTAGCACTTCATCATTCGCGTCAAGGGTCATCAACGCGTGATGAGCGCGAATGGAAGCCTCCGCCAATCGATCGATGACCGATCCGACCGTTTCGGTATGCAAGGTCGCACCCAGGCGATGCTGGGGAACCGAACGCACGATCCAATCGTCTATGGCCATTACCAATTCGATTCGGCGGCGCTTGTTTTCGATGATCGACGTCGGATCGGTGTCGGGGCCGGTGCCGCCGCGGCCGACCAACCTGCGCTCATGCAGTACGGCCAGGTCATGAGCGAACCACAGCAGGGGTCCGCCGATGACGCGATGACCGCGGCATGCGCGCAGGAGTAGGTCGGAGGTCGGTAAAAGACCGGTGACCAATGACGGCGCCTCGATATCCCCATACGAAGGGGACATGTCGGGCAGTGCCACAACAACCGTATTCGATGTCTCCGAACCTGCCACGTTGCCTCGACTTCATCGACGTAAAACAACACCGCATTCAGGACGTTCATTACAATAAACCTCGGAAAGCGCTTGTCAAGCCTTACACGGCAGTAGGGGTCCGGGAGTAGACTTCTGAGCCTTGAAGCAACAACCGAGGAGCGAGATGGCGGACGGTCCGAGATATCAACGGATCGCAGACCTCCTCCGCGAGGAGATCCGCGCCGGCAAATGGAAACCGGGCGATCGACTACCCAGTCACAACGAGCTGGCCGATCAGATGCAGGTCTCGATCACCACGGCTCGCAACGCAATTCAGCTCCTGGTCGCCGAAAACCTGGTCTACACGGCAACTTCCAGAGGCACCATCGTGCGCAGCCGCGAGGTGCTGGAATCCGTTGTCACCAGCCCGATTCGGCCGGATCGGCCCAAGACCGCGCGCGATATCTTCGTCGAGATCGCGCTGGCCGCGGGCCGGGAACCGTCCAAGCAGTTCAGTGCCCGCATGGAACCGGCCAGTCCGGAGGTGGCGCACTGGCTCGGCGTGGAAAAGGACGATTGGGTGGTATCGCGCACCATCATGCAGTACCTGGACAACGAGCCCTGGTCCTGGGAGGTCAGCTTCTATCCCAGAGACCTGGCCGAGGCGACCGGCATCGACTGCCCGCACGACATCCCGGAGGGCACCACCCGGCGGCTGGCCGAGCGCGGCTACGCCGAGACCGCCCATCGCGACACCGTGGTCGCCCGCCCCGCCACCGCCGAGGAGGCCGTCATCCTCGGCATCGGCCCGGGCACCGTCCTGCTGGACCACCTGCGCATCGGTGCGAACCACGAGCGGATCACCCGGGTCACCCGGCACCGCTCCACGGCCGCACGCAACCGCCTGGCCTACGAGCTCGGCGACGACCTGGGTACCGAGATCATTCGCAAGACCCTCGGCTCGCCGCCCCCACCGGCCAATGCCCACTCCTTCGAGAGTTCCCTGCTACCTAGTTCGCCATGACTCCGCACGTCCGCCCGGCCCGACTCGCCGACCTGGGAACCATCACCAGGCTCCGCCTCCAACGCACCCACTGGCTGGCAGCCCACGGCAGTGATCAATGGACCCGGGCCGGACGCGGACTCCCCATCGAGCTCTTCGCCCGCGCGGTCACCCGCTCGGTGCGCAATGGGGAGACCTGGATAGCGGAGGTCAACGGCGAACCCGCCGGCACCATCACGGTGAACGACCGCGCCGACCAAGGCCTTTGGTCACCCGGCGAGCTCGCCGACGCGGTCATCGTCCACTTCATGATCGTCGACCTGCGCTTCGCGGGCAATCGCATCGGCCAAGCACTGCTGTCCCACGCCGGAGCCCTCGCCCGCGAAAAGCACCGCGCCTGGGTGCGTTTGGACGCCTGGACCACGAATACCGGCCTGCACGACTACTATCGGCGGGCCGGATTCCGCCTGGCCCGGATCGCCGGACCGGAGGCCACGGGGCCCTCGGCGGCCCTGTTCGAACGCCGAGCCGACAGCTGGCCCGAGGCGGCGACCTGGGAGCCGGGTGAGTTGCAACCGCTCCACGTGCCGGGCACGGCGGGGGGCTACGCCGGAGTAGCGGCGTACGACCTGGGCCGCGCCCGAAACCGAGCGTTTGGTTAGACTCCCGGCAACAAGGATTGACATCCACCCGCGAATCGAGGTGGACCAAGGGGCCGGGGGGCGAAGTCGTTGCGCACATTTTCGCGAGCATGGCAGGCGCTGGCGCTGGCGACTGCGCTGGTCGCGGGCACGGCGGCGTGCGGTGGCGACTCCGGCGCGGGCAGTGATCCGGAGCCCGTGGTCGACCTCGCCGCGCTCGAGGTGGGCAACTATCGCACCCAGCCGAAAGCCTTCGAACCCAAGGATCGCCAATTCGTGGGGCGGTTCTTCGAAGCGGAGGCGCTCGCCGGCGTCGTACCGCTGACGGCCGAGATGGATCAGTCGCTGAAGGTCAATCGGCCGGATGTCGTGCACGCCTTCCTGGCTCCCGGCGAAAGCTACGCCGGACCGATGTTCTCGTACCTGGACCAGACCGGATTCGCCGCCGACGCACCCGGATTCATCGGCGGATTCGCCAGTACCGGGCAGTCCGACGCGGATCAGGGCATCGGCTATTCGATGTCGGTGTCGGTGCTGCTGTTCGGCACCGAAGCCCAGGCCGGCGCCGCCGCGAGCGCCCTGGCCGTACGCGGGTTCCGCAACACCGGCGGGCGACCCGAGGACATCACCGCGATCAAGTCGGGCAAGTACCCGGACACCGTCTTCGGCTTCCACGCCGAGCAGAAGGCATTGGCCGGTTGGTACGCGACCGGCAAGTACGTGATCGTGCCGGTCGTCGACAGTGCCGAGGACAAGCAACTCGGCGTCTCCGAACCGGACAAGCTGCTGGGCATGGCGGAGAACGCGATTCGCGTGGTCGCCGATCGTTTGCGGGCGTTCCAGCCGACCCCGCCCGATCAGCTCGCGCAGCGGGTCTCGGATCCGGACCAGATGCTCTACCGGACCCTGCCCAAACCGGACGGCGATTCCTACGAACGGCCACCGGGCGTTTACAGCGCGGCGGCCGACCTGCATTTCGCGGAGTATCCCGAACGCACCCGGGCGCTGTACGAACGCACCGGTGTCGATCTGGTCGGTTACGGTGCGACGCAACTGGTGCGGACCCGGGACGCGGCCGCCGCCAAGCAGTATCTGGCCGACGTGACCGCCGACAAGTACATGGTCGAGGCCGAGGCCCCGAAGGGGTTGCCCGGCGCACGCTGCCAGAAGTACCGGGGTCCTATCGCCAACGCGGTCCCCTACTACTGCTACGTGAGCTACGACCGCTATGTGGGGTTCGCTTTCGCGTCTCTGCTACCGGAAGCCCAGCAACGCATTTCGGCCCAGTACGCGATCCTCGCGAACAGCAAGTGAGACAGCGCATGGCATTCTTCCGCAGCACTCCCGGCCGCCTGCTCTCCGGCGCGCTCGCCCTGGCTACGGTCACGCTGGCGACCGGGTGCGGGCCGACGGTGCCCGGTGCTCCCGGCGCCGCCGAGCCCGATGCGCGCACCTTCGATGTCGGGCGGTACTCGACCATCCCGCTGGACTACCGGGCGCAGTATTTCCACAAGGTGTACAAGGGGAACGAACTGGCCGCCATGCGGCTGGCCGGCTTCGTAGCCAACGGGACGGAAGTCGATCCCAGCCTGAAATTCGGGCGTGCGGCGGTCGGCATCACCTCCGCCCGGAATGCCGGGAATATCCTGGCCGCCGTCGATACGCCGATCCTCGAGAACAGCAATATGATGTTCGGCTTCAGCATGTCGGCGGCCGACACCGATCTCAGCACCGCGCGGGACCAGACGGTCCAGCGTGAGGTGAACCGCTCGGACGGCGGCAATCCGGGGCAGACCACCAGCGTCAATATCGCCGTTATCCAGTTCCCCGACGCCGGATCGGCGGCCAAGACCGCGACCGAGATCGAGGCCGCGGACTTCGCCGTCGCGGCCGAGGCCAACCAGCCGGTCACGCTCGACAAGTATCCGGAGGCGAAAGGCCATTGGCGGCCGGGCATTCCGACCATGGGCGTAACGCTGTCGCACGGCGACTACCTGATCAACGTGTTCGTGCAGAAGCCGTCGGCGGAAGAGGCGGGGCTGAAAAGCCTCGCGCAGCAGGCGCTTTCCGTTCAGCTCCCGATGCTGGACCAGCTGCCGCCGTTGACGCCCCGCGACGTCGTACGCCTGGACTACGACCCGCAGGGCATGCTCCGGCGCACGCTGCAACTCACCGGCAGCCCCGACCCCTCCGTCAAATCCGAATGGGTGATGAGCGCACGCGGCTTCCTGCACGGGGTGACCGCTCAGGACAAATGGCGGGCGATCATCGAACCGTCCGGGGTGGACCTGGTCTCGGAAACCAAGAACGGCGCGTTGCTGTTGCGTGCCCGCGACGCCGCTGCCGCCGCGACCTTGTCGGGCGCGATAACCGGCGGCTTTAAGAACAAAGCTAGTACACCCCAAGGTGTTCCAGATGTCATCTGCGAGGAGGCGGCCGATCCCCAAGCAGCCGAACGCTTCCGGTGCGTCATTCGCTACAACCGCTACGTCGCGATGGTCGTCAGCAATCAGCTGACCGACGTGCACCAGCGTGCCGCGGCACAATACGCGCTGCTCGCCAATGCGGAATGGATGTAAGGGAAGACATGAGTATCGGACCGGGTGCCGTGATCGGCGGGTACTACATCGAGCGGGTGCTCGGCGCGGGCGGCATGGGTACGGTCTATCTGGCCAAGCATCCGGTATTGCCCCGACGTGACGCCATCAAGGTGCTCAGCACGCAGTTCTCCGCCGACGCCGAGTTCCGCACCCGGTTCCAGCGGGAGGCCAATCTCGCTGCCGCCCTTGATCATCCGAACATCGTGTCGGTCTACAACCGCGGTGAGGAGAACGGGCAGCTGTGGATCGCCATGCAGTATGTGGACGGTGTCGACGCCGACGCCGCCATGAAGGCAGACCCGCGGTCGATGACCCCGCACCGGGCCCTGCGCATCATCGGTGAAGTCGGCCGCGGTCTCGACCACGCCCACCGCCGCGGTCTGCTGCACCGTGACATCAAACCCGCCAATTTCCTGCTCTCCCACGGCGATGGCGACGAGGAACGCGTGCTGCTCACCGACTTCGGCGTCGCCAAATCCACCGCCGACACCACCGAGCTCACCCAGGCCGGCAGCTTCGTCGCCACCATCGCCTATGCCGCACCCGAGCAGCTCACCGGCGGCCAGCTCGACCATCGCTCCGACATCTACGGCCTGGCCTGCTCCTTCTTCAAACTCGCCACCGGCCGCAACCCCTACCCCGGCACCCAACCGGCCATGATCATGATGGCCCACCTCACCGAACCCCCGCCCCTCATCTCCGCCGCCCTCCCCGGTCTCCCGCCCGCCCTGGACGAAGTCCTCGCGGTAGCCATGGACAAGGACCCGAACCGCCGCTTCGACACCTGCCACGAATTCACCAAAGCGCTCGAATCCGCAATGCATTTCGGGGTTTCCGACCTCACCATGCACACCCTCCCGAGCCGCTATGCCACCCCGGCGTCCTACCCGCGCACCCAGACCCACACCCCGCCGGCGCCTTCCGCCGCCCCACCTGCGAGCGACCGGACCGCCCCCGCCCGCAAGCGCCTCTGGTTCGCCGCAGCCGCCGCGGTCACCGTCCTCGCACTGGCCGCCGGCATAGGCATCTGGTCCACCCGGGACACCTCCGCCCCGGAAGCGGCCGCCACCTCCACCGTGGCGCCCACCCCCACCGGCGCCCCCGCCACCACCGCCGACGCCCGCCGCCAAAACCCCGCCTTCGAAGGCAAAACCATAGCCGCGGTGGATGTCTCAGGAACCTCCGGCTACAACGCCACCGTCGCCCTCCACCTGAAACCCAGCCCCCAAGCCACCTTCTTCCAAAACCTCGGCTTCGTCTACCACGCCGCCTGCACCCGCAAAGACGAGGAAACCACCCCCCGCCCCATAATCCGCTACGAGTCCTCCCCCCTGGACCAAATCGACTCCGGCTACCTACTCGCGGTCCGCAGCGACACCAACTCCGGCGGCGGCGGCCTGGTAAACCTGCCCTCCAGCATCCAAAGCCGCCGAGCCACCGTCATGGTCCTCGACGACCCCGCCGCCGTAGAAGCCCTCCGCAACTGGACCGACCAATCCGAACGCATCCTCCTGGAAAAACTGATCCCAGTCCTCCGCAAGAGCGTCAAATAGCTCGATCGACGGTCGGCAGGCTATCTCGGTGCGGTTGGTTTCGATGTGCGCGGGATTGCGCCAGGGACCGAGTACGTCGGGGTAGGGCTGGTCGTAGTCACGAGCGGCTTGGGTGCGGGTGTGTCGTCTCTGCTGCCGATGATGGCGAAGGCCGCGATCATGAACAGCGCCGCGCCCACCACTACGACGGCCACCAAGGTCGCGCCCCCGTGGTCTGACTCGTTTTCACTTTCGTGGGGCCGCTGAGTTTCCGGTCTTGCCGGGCGTGGTGTACTGCGCGGGCCGGACGAGTTCCGCTGGGCGGGAGCGGCATTCGCGGGCCGACCGGCGAGCGCCGATTCGGCGGCTGCGGTGAACTCCTCGCACGAGGAGTATCGGCGTGCGGGGTCCTTGGCCAGGGCCCTGGCGATCACAGCGTCCAGCGTGGTCGGAAGATCAGGCCTTTTCGCCGTGATGCGCGGCGGCGGCTCGTTGAGGTGTCCCATCATCACCATGGCCGGTTGGGTTCCAGGATAGGGAGTTTCGCCGGTAAGGAGGCGATAGAACGAGCAGGCGAGGCTGTAAATATCGCTGCGGGCATCGACGGGGCCGCCGGAGAGTTGTTCCGGAGAGGCGTAGGCGATAGTGGCCAGAAAGGTACCGGTGCGGGTCAATTCGGTATTGCCGTCGGCCTGTTTGGCAATGCCGAAATCGGCCAGCAGGACGCGTTCTTGCCCGTAATCCTGCGGGGCGAGCAGGAAATTGGCGGGTTTGATGTCGCGGTGCAGCATGCCACGGCGATGGGCGTGATCGAGACCCTTGCCGATTTCGGTGATGATGCGCAATGCACGTTGCGCGGTCATCGCCGCGGGATCGTGTTCGGCGGCGGTCGCCGCGTCGGTGCCGGGCACATATTGCAGGGCTATCCAGAGACAGCCTTCGTCCTCGCCACGGTTCTGGACGGCGACGATGTTCGGGTGGTCCAGGGTCGCGGCGAGTTTCGCCTCGCGTTCGAAGCGGGCCCGGAACTCGTGGTCGGAGGCCAGGTGGGGCCAGAGGACCTTGAGGGCGTCGTGGCGGGGTAGCGCCGGGTGCTGGGCGAGGTAGACCGTGCCCATGCCGCCGCTGCCGAGGGCGCGCTCGATGCGGTAGCCGCCTAGGACTGTTCCGGGGCCTATGTTCACGGCTACTTCTCTACGTACTTGCCGAAGGCGCGTTGGTATTCGGCGAAGTCGGGTTCGGTGTAGAGGACGGGGTCTTTGCCCTTGGTCATGGTGAAGTGGGGGCAGTTGGGGGTGGTGGCGCCGGAGAGGCGGGCTTCGGCGATTTTCTTGCCGGTGGTCGTTTCGTAGAGGGTGGCGTCGTAGATGCCTTGGTATTGATCGAGGGTGTCGGTTTTGAACTCGCACTTGGTGATGCGCTGGCCTTTGGAGGCGCTTCCGAGGCAAGCTACGAGCTGGATGTTCCCGGGGTTTTTATAGTCTCCGCTCCAGTAGCTGGGGGCGGAGGCTCCGACCAGGGAGACGTGCTGGGTGGTTTCGGATTCGTCCACGTAGAAGATGGCCACGGGGTGGGGGCCGTTGCCCTGGTGGGCCGCTCCGTCGGGGAAATAGGTGCGATCGCTGCCGCCGCAGAGTTTTTCGAGATCGCGGTACTCGGAGAGCGCTGATTGGCTGGCCTTCGGCATCCAGAACATCCAATACACCGAGTAGCCGGTGAGCGGGACCATGAGGGCGACCGCGATCCAGCCGATGGCGCGGCTACGGGGCGAACCCTCGGGTACCACGCCGCCATTGCGGCGCGTGCGGACCGCGGCGTAGACGAACCACGCCAGCGGGCCGCCCGCGAGCAGGGCGAAGACGACGCCAGGGAGGTAGCCGCCCTGTTTGAAGGCCAGGGCCGAGAAGACCCCGGCCAACAGGGTGAAGAGAATGAACAGTCTTGCCACGTGAACGAAACCCTATTCCGGTGGGAGATCGGCGATCTGGATCATCTGGTCGCCCGAGCGGGACCAGAGGATGCCACGCCCGGGCGGCAGCTTCATCGGGCGGAGATCGCCGATGAGCTTGCCTTCGTCGCGGGGGCCGCTCATGAGAAGGGTGGACACCGAGAGGTTCTTCATGGTGCCGAGCACATTGTCGTAGAGGGCGCGCGAGACGCCGCCCATCATGCGGGTCACGACCAGGTGCAGGCCGATGTCGCGGGCTTGCGGGAGCAGTTCGACGAGCGGTCCGAACGGATTGCCGCCGGTGGTGACCATGTCGTAGTCGTCCACCACGACATAGATTTCGGGCCCGGTCCACCAATTGCGTTCGCGCAACTGCTGGGGCGTGATGTCGGCGCCGGGGATCCGGTTCGCGAGGTACCCGGCGACTTCCTTGATCATCGGCCCACAGGTCTGGGACGACGTCGAATAACCCGCCAGCTGTTCACCTTCGAGCGTGCCCAGCAGCGTGCGCCGATAGTCGATGAGGATGACGCGCGCTTCTTGCGAGTTCGAGTTCTCGGCGATCCCCCGGATCAGGTTGCGCAGCAGCGTGGTCTTGCCGGATTCGATGTCGGCGAACGCCATGAAGTGCGGTTCCGCCGCGAAATCCAATACCACCGGCTGCAATTCGGCCTCGCCGATACCGATGACCACCTTGGTCGGCCCCTGCTGGATGCCGTGCTTGGCGGCCAGATTGAGCACCTGCTCGCGCGGCACGCTGAGCGGCAGCATCCGGACCTCCGCGGCCCGCCGGTTGCCGTACATGGCTTCCATCTGGGTGCGCGCATCGGCCACACCGGCCGCCAGCGTATCGGGATCGGTATCGGAGTCCAGGCGCGGCAACGCGATCAGCATATGCAGCGGATCGGCGGTGATACCGCGCCCGGGCTGGTTCACCGGCACATTGACCGCGACCTTGCGCCCCATCTCGGAGTCGGACGGGTCACCGAGGCGCAACTCGATACGGGTGCCGGTCATGTCCTTGACGCCCGGCCGGATCTCGGCCCAGCGGTTGGCCGCGATCACCAGGTGGATGCCGTAGGAAAGTCCCTGGGCGGCAAAGGCATTCATCTGCCCTTCCAGGAAGTCGAATTCCTCGCGGATCACACCCCAGCCGTCGACGACCAGGAAGACGTCACCGAACTTGTCCTGCAACACCGGATCATCGTGAATGCCCTGCGACAGCGCGGCATGCTTGCGCCGCCGGAACTCCGCCATGGATTCGATGCCGAGCTCGGCGAACCGCTCCTCGCGCTGCCGCAGCAGGGTCGCGATCTCGGCGACGGTGCGCCGGATGCGATCCACGTCGAGCTTGTTGGACACCGATCCGACGTGCGGCAGCCCGGCCAGGCTGGCCATCGAGCCACCACCGAAGTCGAGGCAGTAGAACTGCACCTGTTCGGGGGTGTGCGTGGCCGCCGCCGCCATGATGATGGTGCGCAGCGCGGTGGATTTACCGGACAGCTTGCCGCCGACCACCGCCACATTGCCTTGCGCACCAGCGAGATTGATGGTGAGCACGTCACGCCGCTGCTCGTACGGCTTGTCGATGATGCCGATGGCCATCCACAGCTGACCGTGCCGGTTGACCGGGGACCGCCAGTCCGGATCGGGCAGCAGCATGTCCACCGTCGGCGATTCCTCCAGCGGCGGCAGCCACACCTCGTGCGCCGGTCGCCCGTGCCCGGTCAGGCGCTTCACCACGACCTGCAGCAGGCTGTCCGGAATGCCTTCGTCGGCGGTCGGTGGCGGCGGCAGCAGATCGAGCGGATCCACGCGATCGGGCGTGGGCAGCGCCAGCACTTCCACCGGCGCGGCGGTGAATTCCCGGGGCGGCGCTTCGACGAGCGCACTGCCGTCGGCCTGCCGGGTGGCGCGCGGCGCGACATAGGGCCCGGACACGTAGGTCGCGTTGAACCGCAACGGATCCGACGCATCGCTCTTGAGGTAACCCGACCCCGGCACACCGGGCAGGTGGTAGGCGTCGGTGATACCGAGTACGGCCCGGGATTCGTTGGCGGAGAAGGTACGCAGACCGATCCGGTACGACAGGTGCGCGTCCAGTCCGCGCAGCTTGTTCTCCTCGAGCCGCTGCGAGGCCAGCAACAGGTGCACGTGCAGCGACCGCCCGAGCCGGCCGATCATGACGAACAGATCCGCGAAATCCGGCTTCTGCGAGAGCAATTCGGAGAACTCGTCGATGACCACGAACAGCGCCGGTAGCGGATCCAGCGGCACGCCGGCCGCCCGCGCCTTCTCGTAATCGTTGACATTGGCGAAATTGCCCGCGGAACGCAGCAATTCCTGCCGCCGGGTCATCTCACCGGCGAGCGCGTCGCGCATACGGTCGACGAGCGCGAGCTCGTCCTCGAGGTTGGTGATGACCGCCGCGACGTGCGGCAGCGGATCCAGGCCGAGGAAGGTCGCGCCACCCTTGAAGTCGACCAGCACCAGATTGAGCTGATCGGGCGAGTGCGTGGCGACCATCGAAAGCACAAGGGTCCGAAGGAATTCCGACTTACCCGAACCGGTGGCGCCGATGCACAGCCCGTGCGGGCCCATACCGTTCTCAGCCGATTCCTTGATATCGATCTCGACGGGCGTGCCGTCGGGGGTGACGCCGATCGGCACCCGCAGCCGCTCGCGTCCGGCGCGCGGCCGCCACACCTTGGACGGGTCGATCTGCGCGGCGTCCGGAATCTTCAGCAGCGCCATCAGACCGGGATCGGTGGTCGTGGTGTTGTCGCCGAGGCTCACGATCTGGGCGGCGGTGGCGATCCGATAGCGGGCGAGACTGCGCGCGAACGCTTCCGCCTCGGCGAGCGTCACCCGGTCGGCGGTCGCGAACTTCTCGGTGCCCGCGGCGCTCTTGGCGAACACCTCACCGCCGGCGGCGACCAGCTGCAGCCCACGCCGCGCGGCCAGGGAGTTCTCGCTGGCGCTGAGGTCGATCACCGTCACGGCGTCCAGACCGGATTCGCTGATCAGCCGCTCGTTACCGCTGACATACCCGTCGTCGATGACCACGACCAGATGCACCCGTCCCTGCGTGGGCTGCGGATTGCGCATGAACCGCCCGCGTTCGAGCAGATCGTCGGCCAGCGCCGTCTCCAGCTCACCGAGCGAGCCGTACATCATGCGCGCCGCGCCCATACCGTCACGCGCCGACGAATGCTGCAGGTGCGGCAGCCATTTCGCCCACGACCAGGCTTCGGCATCCGGATCGGCGCACACGATGGCGACCGAAACATGGTCGGGCCCATGGAAAGCCGTCAACTCCATGAGCATGCTCTGCACCATCATGCGGGCGTCCTCGGCCGGACCCTCGACATTGATGGCCGGAAATGCCCGCAGCGACACCGCGGTCGGCAGTTCGTGCACCACGGAGTGGGTGCGCACGAATCGCCGCAGCGCCACCGTGGACACCGGCTCCAGGTCTTCCAGCGGCCCGGTCTCCGGCCGCGCCAGCTTGGCCGCCAGCCGGTGGGTGCCGATCCCGACCCGCACATGCCCGAAGTCGGGATCGTTGGGCCGCCGCTCCCACATCCGCCGCGAGCCCACCACCGAGGGCAGGTCGGCGGGTTCGGGATGACTCCACACCAGCGTTTCCAGCTGCTTCTGCGCCGTGCGCCGCACTTCCCGGCGCGTCTGGTCCAGATACCGGAAGTAGTCCTTGCGATCCTCGTTGAGTTCGGCCGCGCTCTTGTTGCCGCTGCGCTGGCCCATGAGCATGCCGGCCATCGACATGATCATCATCATCGGGAACATCATCATCATGGGGTTGGTCAGGATCGACCGGCCCATCATGGCCATCATGGCCACCATGCCGATCATGGCCACCACCATGACCACCGGCATGAGCTTGGTGAGCAGCGAACCCGCCACCGCCCGCGGGATTTCCGGCGGCGGGGTGAGCGCCATCTCGCCGCCCGGCGCGCGCGGCGGGGCGATGCGGGGCCGGCGTACGAAACCTTCGGTAGCCATGAATATTGCTCCGGTTCTTACGAATCGAGGTCGGGCAGCTCGTCGTCGCGGCGGGCGCGGCGGAACGGGATCGACAGCGCGAGACCGATTCCGAGCGCGGACAGACAGACAATGGAGCCGACAATGGCCACCAGTCGCGGAAGACGCGGCGGGCCAGCGGGTTTGGGAGGTTCGGGGAAGGCGCGCGCCTGATCGGAGCCGACGGTCACGGGCTTGTCCGGCAGCTGTGCGGTGAGCGCGGCCAGCGGATCGATCAGGCCGTAACCGATGCGATCGTCACGACCGGTGCCGGGCGCGTGCGCGGTGCGGGTGATCCGGTCCATGACCTGTTGCGCGGTCATCTCCGGGAAACGCGCGCGAATCAACGCCGCCAGGCCGGACACATAGGGCGCGGCGAAACTGGTGCCGCCGATGGGCTGCCACCCGTTCGAGGTCAGCGCCCGGTCGACCAATCCGGTCGCACCGCCCTTGCTGTCCAGCCCGATGATATTGGTGCCGACCGCGGCGACCGAGACCCACGGACCGTAGAGGGTGAAGCTGGATGGGCTCCCGTTGCGGTCGACCGAGCCGACGGCCAGCACGTACTTGCTGAACCAGGCCGGGCTGGCCACCGTCTTGACCTTCTTCCAGCTGTCCGCGGAATTCTGCGGATTCTCGTCGTTCTGCGTGCTGCACCCGCTGGAGGAGTCCACGTTCCCGGCCGCGACGACCACCACGACATTGCGGTCGTAGGCGTAGCGCACCGCGGCCCCGAGCGCGCCGTCGGCGGTTTCGGAACCCGCTGCGGTACAGGCCACTTCGGAGATATTGATGACCGTGGCGCCCATGTCCACCGCCCGCACCACCGAGGCGGCGAGGGTGGTCACATTGCCGTACCCCTGGGTGCTCATATTGCCCGGCGCCTTGTCGCCGCCGGAGCCTTTGACCTTGTAGTGGTCGCTGACCTGCCGGATGGACAGGATGGTGGCCTCGGGCGCGACGCCGACGAAGGCATCGTCCGGGCTGGGCTGGGCGGCGATGATGCCGGCCACGAAGGTGCCGTGCGCGTCGCAGTCCTCGTCGGTGCCGTCACCACCGGAAACGAAATCGCCCCCGGCCTCCAGCCCCGGCAAGCGCGGATGCCGGTTCACCCCGGTATCGATGACCGCGACCTTCTGCCCGGCCCCTCGGCTGAACTGCCATGCGGCGGAAAGGTTCAGCACCCCCTGCGAGTACGGCTCGTCCTTCGGCACCGACCCGGCCAGCGAGGGCTCGTTGCACAGCGCGTGCTTCTCGGTGGGCTGCTGCGGCGCGGGCTTGCCGCTGAGCGCCTGCGCCTCCCCCAACGCCCCGAGATCCACAGTCGGCGGCGTCACGGCCTTGACCGGCAACGCCGAAGCCGGCACTACCGGCCCCAGCAGCGCCGCCCCGAGAATGCTTGCCGCACAGACGATCCGACCCCAGTCGCGATGAATCCGTCTCATATGTTCCGCGCCATCGAGTAGACGTCCATGAGCCACAGCACCAGCGGGACGATCGATACGATCAGGCCGTATTCGAATATCTCGTTGAAGCGCCGGGTCACCGGGGTCACCTCGACGTGCGGACCGATGACACCGAAACCGATCGCACCCACCGCGAAGGCGAGCAGCAGTCCGGCCGAGAGCAGCGGCATTTCGGGATCGGCGAGCGCCAGCAGCACCAGCAGCGACACGAAAGTGACGCAGCCGCCGGCGATCAGCGTGGTGGCCTGGGTGAGGTCGGCGAAGGAGCGACCGCGCAGGCACAGGATGACGGCGACGACCACCGCGAGCGCGATGCCCTGCCAGCGCGGGGAGCCCAGCGGATCGGCGGCCACGACGGCGCCGAAGGCCGCACCGACCGCACTGCCGATGACCATGCCGGTCTGGAACTGGTTGGCGGTGCGTGCCCGCTGCCCGAGGCCGTGCGCGGACGGCAGCACCGTCGCGCCGATCGCCCCGATGCCCTCGATGGTCGGCCGCGGTTCGTGATCGGCCGGATCGATGGCCGCGCCCGCGGTGGGCACCGGCGGCACGGGCAGCCGGGCCAGCATGGCGGCCAGCCGCGGCACCATGGACAGCAGCAGAATGGAGGTGATCAGCACCCCGGCAGCGATTTTCACGGTGCCCGCATCCCAGATCACCCGCACCGCCGCGGCGCCACCGGCCAGCACCACCAGCGTGACGGCGGCGGCGACGATGGTCCCGCCCGCGCCGATCACCCGGTAGCCGACGACCGCCACCAGCAGCGTGGCCGTCGCGCCGAGCATCAGATGCGGACTGCCGATCTCACCGGGCACCGCCAGCGCCGCCCCGCCGAAGGTCAGCAGCAGCAGGCACAGCGTGAGCACCGAGGCGGTCAGCTCGTCGGCGTACTTGCGCTTGGCGATCATGGCCGCGACCAGTGCCGCGACGGCCCCGCCGAGCAGCATGGCGGGCGCGACGAAATCATCGCCGTTGCCGCGCGATACCGCGCCCAGCACCAGCGCCATCAGCACCGCCACCGCGCCCGCGACCAGGCCGGTCCAGCGCGCCGAGCTCGGCGACCAGCCCCGGAATTCCTCTGCGGTGAGCCGGGATACGGCATCGATCACATCGTCGAAGAGCGCGGGCGATTCCTTGGCCGCCACCGCGCGCAGGACGAGCAGTTCGCCGTCGTAGATCTCCGCGTCATTGAGCGTCTGGTTGGGCGCGATCATGTCGCGGCCCAGTTTGGCCAGCGTCCAATGCTGCGGCTGAAGTGGCGTTCCCCCCTCTTCGCTGCCCAGTGGCTCCGGGTCGCGAGATTCGATGAGCTTCACGAGATCGTCGATGAATGCGGCGATCGGCGTGTTTGCCGGCAGCCCGACGTCGAGCTGGGTGTTCCCCCCGATGACGGACACTCGGCACAATTCGGGTTCGGTGGCTCCAAGGCCGCCGAGCGACTGTGCGGTCACGTGCTGAACTGCTCCTGACTTCTCCAACAGTTGCCCGCCTAGGGCGGTTAACCATAATGTATCCGACTGACCGCACCTGTGCGATCGCACGGTGCGGGGTGGGATTGTGAACGAAAGCCTAACCAGGTTCTACGAATTCGGGGTTCGCCAAGGATGATCGACACTCGCCAGGCACAACGCGCCTTCGATGCGGGAGTGCTGTCACTGGGGTTGAGCATCGACGGCCAGGAGTCCAACAAGGATCTCGAGTACGCGAAGCTGGCCTTTCAGCGCGCCACCGAGTGGGACGCCACCATGTGCGACGCCTGGTTGGGCCGGGCGGTTGCCGGTGAGGTGACCAAGGATGTTCTGTACAACCTGTACAAGACCAGCACGGTCTCCCTGTATCGGGAACAGCGCCGGTTGGGGCTGCCGCAGCGGGTGCTTGCTGGACGTTTTCTGCCCGGGCTCTACATCGATTACCCGCTGGCCAGTTTCACCGAAATTCACCTCGCGTACGCCGCGCATCTGATTGCCGATAAACAGTACGACGAAGCCGAACTGGTGCTCGACGAACTGGAAAAGCACCGCCGCGAACGGTCTTCGGATCCGGACTTCGAAATCGACGGCCGGATCGCGGCTTACGTGCGCGGCATCCTGCACTACAACACCCAGCGCTGGCCCGATGTGATGACCGTGCTGGCGCGGTCGGATCAGTGGGAGGATCCCTATCTGGCCGCCGGCGCACATGTGATGGTCGGCACAGCCTGCGCGCAGCTCGGTCTGTTCGGCGAGGCGATCCGCCGCATGGAACAGGCCGAGGCGGGGCCGATTCCGGCGGCCCGCACCGCCGCCATGTTCTGCCGCGGCCTGTGCCTGCGCGAGACCGGCAACGCCGAAGAGGCGCAGGCGCTGTTCGAGAAGGTCTATTCGCAGGCCCCCGATTTCGATGCCAATACCGCCGCCATGCGCGACCGGACGTATCGGATCACCTTGACCAACAAGGAGGTGATCGAGGCCCGCACCGACAAGTGGGATCCGGCTTCGGCGCCTTCGCTGGAGGAGAAGCAGGCCGCCGAGCACGAGGATCGCGCCAAGGAGATCCTGGCCGCCGCGCGCGCCGAGCTGGACAAGCAGATCGGCCTGGCCGCGGTGAAGACCCAGGTGGCCAAGCTGCAGTCGAGTGCGCAGCTGGCGAAGATCCGTGCCGAGAAGGGGCTTTCGAGTTCGGCGCGCGGTCAGCACCTGGCCTTCACCGGTCCACCCGGAACGGGTAAGACCACCATCGCGCGCGTGGTCGCCAAGATCTACTGCGGCCTGGGCATTCTCAAGACCGACAAGGTCGTGGAGACCAAGCGTTCGGATTTCGTGGGTCAGCATCTGGGCGCGACCGCGATCAAGACCGAGGCGCTGATCGATACCGCCATGGACGGCGTGCTGTTCATCGACGAGGCGTACACGCTGATCCAGACCGGTCTTTCGGGTGGGGACGCGTTCGGCCGCGAGGCGGTGGACACGCTGCTGGCGCGTATGGAGAACGATCGAGACCGACTGGTCGTGATCATCGCCGGGTACGACGGCGAGATCGATCGCTTCCTGGCCGCCAACGACGGTCTGGCCTCCCGTTTCGCCAAGCGCCTGCAGTTCCCGTCCTACAGCGCCGAGGAGCTCGGCCAGATCGGCCAGGTGATCTCGGCCAAGCGGGATTCCTCGCTGTCCGAGGGCGCGCTGGAACAGCTGGTGCGCACCTGCACCAAGCTGTACGAGATGGAGAGCACCGATCAGAGCGGGCAGCCGCGCCGCGGCGTGGACCTGGCCGGCAACGGCCGCTTCATCCGCAACCTGATCGAGACGGCCGAAGAAGAGCGCGAATTCCGGCTCGCCAACGACGAATCGCTGGACCTGAGCGAAGTCGACGAATCCGTCCTGATGCGCATCGAGGCATCGGATATGAAAGCCGCGCTGACGACGCTGCTCACCTCGCTGGGCTTGGCGTCGGCAGCCGACTGAGGGGGAACCTTTGAACGACTCGCCCGCGCCGAGACCCGCACCGGCGGAACTGCGTTCGGACGAGCTGTGGCTGTTCCGGAATCTGCCGCTGCGGCTGGTGATTCCGGTGGGCCTGCTCGCGGTGGCGGCCTCGCTGGTCGCCGTCGCGTTCCACGCGCCCTGGTGGGCCACGCTGATCGCCGCCGCCGTCCCGGTCCTGATCGGGCTGTTCCCGGTGCGGGGCAAGCCGTTCGGGCTGCGCTTCGGCTCCTGGGCGGCGTTCAAATGGCGGCAGGCGCGGCGCAAGGAAATGACCGAGTCGCGGTTGTTCGACGTGCCGCTGCCCGAGGGCGGCAGCTATGGATTGCGCTGGGACGGAACGCTGCTCACCACCATGCTGCGTATCGATCCGCCGCCGGACACGCTGACGCTGCTGAAGCGCGGGTCGCTGAGCACCGATCAGGTGCTGCCGCTGACCGAAATCGCTTCCTGCCTCCGGCAATACGACCTGGAGCTGGATTCCGCCGATGTGATCAGCACCGGTACGCGTACCGCCAGCACCGAGGCCGTGCTGTCGGGTTATGCCGCCAGCATCGCGCCGCTGGGCCACCTGTACGACGAAATCCTCGGCCCGCTACCGGCAATCGCCCATCGCACGGTGTGGCTGGTGCTGCGCTTGAACCCGCTGAACAACAGCAAGGCGGTCGACAATCGCGGCGGCGGTCCCGAGGGCGCGCTGCGCTCGGCCATCATCGCCACCCGGCGCGTCGCCAATCGCCTTGCCGCGCGCGGCATCACGGCCTCCGTGCTGACCTCCGCCGAGATGACCAGCGCGGTGCGCGAACTCAGCCGCGGCATCCCCGTCGGCCAGTTCGTGGAGCATCCGAAGTCCCTGGAGCACAACGGCATCCACCTCAACAGCTTCCAGATCGATCCGGACGCCTTCACCGCCGACGGCCTGGCCGCCATCTGGACCGTCCGCAGCCTGGCCACCACCGTGACCGTGCGCCTGCGCCCGGTCGCCAAGAGCTCCACCCGCGGTGAGCCGTCCGCCGACACCATCGAGGTGGATGCCCGCGTCCGCTACGACGCCGCCGAGGAACTCGACACTCCCCCGCTGCCCGGCCTCCGCGAACTCAACGGCCTGCAACTCTGGGCCCTCGCCGACACACTCTCCTTCGGCGCGCAGGAAACCCGCTCCAGCGGCTATCGCGGCCCCCTGGAAGCACTTTCGGACATCGCGGTCCCCACCGCCGGCTGCGGCCAGCTGATCGGCGCCGACGCCACCGGCCGCGGCATCGCCGTCCCCCTGGTCGGCGACGGCTCCCGCCGCATCGACGTCGTCTCCGGACTCCCCCTCGCCCAGCAGGTCATCCTGCGCGCCATCGCCCTCGGCGCGGGCGCGGTAGTCCACACCAACCGCCCCGGCGCCTGGCAATCCATGATCAACAACGTCGGCTCCACCCACGCCCTGTCCCTGGCCTCCTCGGTCACCCAGAGCTCCCGGCAGAACATCATGAACCCCCGCGCGCCCCACCCGGCCGCCACGATCATCGTCTTCGACGGCGTCCCCGCCTCCGCTCCCCCAGGCTCGGCCACCGTGCTGTCGGTCTACGACCGCCTGCCCGACGACTACCAGCCCGACGACGCGGACGTGACGATCCTCCAGCACCCCAACGACCCGCACATGGTCACCGTGCACACCCCGGCGGCGAGAACCGTTGCGCAATTGGTGACCACGCCGACCGAGCAGCGATTCATCGGATTGGCTCCGGCGCGGGCTATCTGACGGTTCGGCGCAGGATCGGGACCAGCTTCTCCAGCAGGATCCGCTCCGACCTGTCGGACCACTCACGGAAGGCGGTGACCGCCGCGGGATCGTCGAGCACGATGATCGTCGCGGGGGTCGAGCCGACCGCGACCGGCAGATTGATCAGTCCGCCATTGCCGGCGTCCGTATCGCTGCGCACCACGAGCAGATAACCGGACGTGATCGGCGCCAGCGCTTCATATTTGGCTTGACTGCCCGGAGCGACAGGCCGGGGACTGGGCTCGTCGCCCGTGCGGGTGAAGCGGGGGCTGTAGGAGAACCCGAGGTCCTCGAAGAACTTCGATTGCGCACCCGGCTTCAGTTGGAAATCCAGGTCCGCGGACTGCCCGCTGTTGCCGGAGATATCCATCGCCACAATGTATTTGCCGCTGAACGCGGGGTTCTGCGCCTTCGCCTCCGCGATGGACTTCGGGGCGGCGAGCGCGGCCGAAGACGTCGTCCCGGTACCGGCGGTCGCGCTCGAAGGTGCCTTCGTCAACTGCATGCCGACGGTGACAGCCACCGCCACCACCGCCGTGGCGGCGACCCCGCCCAGCAGCCACCAGCGCACTGCACGCCGCCCCCGCTTTGCACCGGCGGGCGCGACGACCGGTTCCTGCCGAACCGCTGGCGACGGCGAGATCGTCGGCCTGGGCACCGTACTCATCGAAAGACCCGAAACACCGTATTCGAGCGCCGATTTCAACGCCGCCGTCAGCTCATGACACGACCCGAAACGCTCATCGGGATCCTTGGCCAGCGCGACCGCCAGCACCTCGTCCACGGCCGCGGGCAGCCCCGGATCGACCTCGGTGATGCGCGGCGGCGGTTCGCTCAGATGCCCCATCATCACGACGGCCGGCTGCGTGCCCGGATACGGATTCCGTCCCGTCGCCAGCTTGAAGAACGAGCAGGCGAGCCCATAAATATCCGCCCGATGATCCACCGCTCGCCCCGCCAGCTGCTCCGGCGACGCATACGCGATCGTGGCGACGAAACTGCCCGCCTGCGTGAGCTCATTGGTGTCATCAGTGGACTTCGCGACCCCGAAATCGGTTAGTAACACCCGCTCTTCGGCCCCGTCCACCGCCGACAGCAAGAAGTTCGCCGGCTTCACATCACGATGCAGCATGCCGCGCCGATGCGCGTGATCCAGCCCGCGCCCGATCTCGGACACGATATGCAGCGCCCGCCAGACTGTCATGGAACCCGGATCCCGCTCCATGACCTGTGCCGCGTCGATCCCCTCCACATACTGCATGGCGATCCACAGCTGCCCGTGCTCCTCGCCGCGGTTGTACACCGACACGACGTTCGGATGATCGAGTGTGGCAGCGAGATTCGCCTCGCGCTCGAAGCGGCCGCGGAATTCCCTATCGCTCGAGTACTCCGCACTGAGCACCTTGATCGCATCCCAGCGGGGCAGTTGCGGGTGGCGTGCGAGATAGACCGAACCCATGCCACCGGTTCCGAGTAGCCGTTCTACTCGGTAGCCACCGACGACGGATCCCGGGCCGATTGTCATCGCAAATCCTTACAGGTACTGGCTTTTGGCCAGCAAGGCGTACTGAGCAGCGGCGCGCTGGTGCAGGTCGGACAGCTGCGAGCTGGCGACGCGGGCGACATAGCGGTCGTAGCGAAGGGTGCAGTAGTAGCGGTTCTTGGAATCCCAGGCGGTTTCGTATTCGGACTTGTTCGGGTTCGGGTTCTCTCCGCAGAACACATCGGGAACCCCACGAGGCGCCTCGACGCTGCCGGGCTGCATGGGTTTGATGTCAGACCACAATGTCTTCGCCGCCTCCTCGTCGCGGGCGCGCATCAGTTGTGCACCCGTGGAGGCCATCGAGATCCGGTCAACTCCGTTGTTGTCGAAGAGTTGCTTCCACGGCGTACGATCCGCAATGAATTGCAGGTAGCTGCGAGCGCCGTGAACTATTTCCTCCTTGGTATTCAGCTTCAGATACTCCCTGGGATGCAAGGTCCTACGCAGCATTCCGTCGGGGTCATAGTCCATTCGAAGCATGTCACGTGCCGAAAGTGGTGTCAGCTTGTCCAATAGCGGCGCTTGGACGGCGAATGCCTTCTCCACCAGAGCCTTCAGGGCATCGATATCTGTCTTCGGCAGTTGAACGAAGACGTTGATCACGTATGAACCGCGTGCGAGGGTCGCAGCCATCGACGGCACACCGGGACGCCAATGTGCCTTCGCCTCGGGGTACCCGTTCAACAAGACATGTGCGTTCTGGTCCGGTGCAACGTCGAAGTCGGCGGCTTCCATCTGCACTGCTGCCGACTGGGCACGTTGCTGATCGGGGAACTGCAGAACGGTGATGTTGACAGCGGTCGCATCTGGGATTCCATTCGCAGTCCCAAACGGCTTGAAATTGTCCGACAAATCGTAGTCATACGTGCTGGGCAACGGAAGGCTACTGCTCGCAGTAGTAACTGTCAGGATCACGCCATTACTGGCCAGCGCGGGCCTTACCGCTTTGCCGAGTACATCGGCTCCGTTGGCAGGGTTGACTGCGCTTCCGCCCATATCGCCGTACACCAGGCTGGCATCGATATCGGTTCCCAGAGCGATCGCATCTGCTAAGCGCACTGTGGCCAGCGCCTGACCACCTGCACTCCCATGGTCGGACTCGGTGCGAACGTCGAATGGATCGGTCGGGTAATTACCGACGTCCAAGGCTCGAATGTCGATCTCGGCCGCGACCGACGTACCCGCGACACTGCTCCCGCAGCTGGTCGAGCACGCCGCAGTCACGACGACAGCGAACACCGCCGAAACCGCTCGGCCAGTGAAACGGTCGGTCCGACGCTCGGACACAAATCCCCCTACTTGTCGTTCGCGAGAATGGCGTACTGGGCGGAGATCCGCTGGTACGCGTCCTGCTGCTGCTGAGACCAGACCTCTGCGGCATACCTTCCGTAAGCCACATAGCAGTGGAAGGGAAACTCCCGTTTCCGCGGACCGCGATACTTCTCGCACAAAGCAACCGGCAAGCCTGGCGGTGAGTCGATGCGGTGCAGGAATCTGCTGGCGGATACCTCTTTCATGTAGATTTCAGCAGAAGCAGCATCGCGCGTCCGGACCAGCTCTCCCGCTCCGAAACCGATGAAGTCAACGCCAGCCTTCTCGTAGAGCACTCGGGTCTTCGTTGGATCGACTACGCGTTGCAGAGCGGTATTACGGTCGAGCGTGCCGGTTACCGCATAGCTTGTCTGATCGCCGGGTGGGCGGCTCAGTGTCAGCCTCAGTATTCCCTCGGGATCTACTGGTAGCCCCGGCCGCTTGTCCGCGGGAGTCGGCTGGAAGTTCTTCAGGCGCTCGGCAATCAGGCTAGTCGTACGGTCCGCCAGGGTCACCAGTCCAGTTTGATCTGTCACCTGCAGCAGAACGTTCTCCATACTGCGCGTGACGCTGACAATGACGAATCTGCCTGTGGCGTACCACGATGCGAATGTTTGCATCTTGGGTGTCCAAACAGCTGAGGCTGTCGGAAACATGCTCGACCGCGCAGGTTCCGTTCCTTCGCTGTACTTGAAACGTTCGGTGAAGCCGCTTCGCGCAAGGGCGGGCGCGGCTACCGCCGCAGCCTCCTCGGTCTCGAAAAGCATCGCGGCAGCGCTGATCGAGTATGAGATCACCTGATCGCTGCTCGATTGGCCGCGGATATGGAAGCCCGAGACGAATCCGGGCGTGTTCTCCGCGAAATGGTCACCATCGAGCACTTCCAAGATCGAGCCACCGCTGAAGTCTTCCGAGCGCATGAAGGGAGCGACGGCGCCCGCCCGGTGAGAGAGCGCGGGGTCTATCTCCTGTGGGAGGGGCATGAGCTGCGCAAAACGCAACGCCTCCAAGTTTCGCCCCAGCAAAGCCGGGTCCTTCGGAGTCAAGTCCTGTGGCCCGGATGAATACGTGCCAACGTCCAGCTTCGAGAGGTCTATGGATCCCGAATTCGAGGTGGCCGCTTCCGATTCAGAACCGCAGCCGGCGCTCGCCGCTACGGCGATCGCAAGCCCGAGCGCCAGCACTGCACGTTGTCCGACGCCGACTCGCCATAGCTTCTTCAGCCCAAGCATGAGCTTGCCCCCACCCACTCCAACTGTCGGAGAATGCCTTTCGATTCGCGGATTCTAACCAACAGTTCCGATCAAAGCGCGGCCTGCCACCCGATCAGGAATCGCTGGGCAGGATGTCACGCTGCGTCAGCGCGTCCTGAGTCGACAGGGTGGGACCGGCTACCAGTTGGCCGATAATGGACCAGGGCGCCAGATGAGGGGTGCTACCCAAGCCGAGTGTCTGGGCCGTCTTGCTGTCCGGAATTCCGTACCGAATCCCGTTGTCCGCCACATAGAACAGGCTGTCGCGCCGCAGGCTGCCGGGTTCCGTCCCGGTGACTACGACGTACTCACCAGTCGACGGAGGAATATAGACGGCATCGATCCGATCGCCGGTCTTGTCCGCGGTGGCCAGTGCCACTGGGGTCGCCGACTCGGCCAGCGGCAGGCGAGTTCCTGTCAGCAAGGTCACGGTGGAGCGATCCGAGGGACCTTCGGTCGCATCGGTTTCGGTACGGCCCGCGCCACTGGCCTTTTCCCACGATATGCAGGCAACGGGGCTGTCTTCGGCCCGAACCACCTTCGGTGTTTCCGCCGGGAAGTCCTTCACCGGAAGGGAACTCACAGTCGGGACACCGTCGAGCAGATCCGGTGGCACGGACTTGATCTCGCTCATGCCCTGTGAGTCGGCATTTCGGATCACTACCGAGGTGAAGGTCGAGATGCGTTGCACACCATTGGCGAGCACCACGTACAGCTCAGGGCTCGACGCGTCCGCCGCGCCGACCCGGATAACGCTGCCGATCTTGATGTTGCTCAGCTTGCCGGGACCTGATTCACCGGCTTGCGGAATCGAGGGTGCCACCAGCGGCGGAACTTCCCGAGCCGCTCCCAGCAGGTCCGCCGATACCGGACGCGGTTGCAGCCCGGCAAGATTCAGCGAACGGGACATGACGGTATTCTGCGGGTCCACTTCGGCACGTTTGCCGTCGTAGATCAGATAGGACTTGTCGCCCTTACGGACCAGCAGAGCAGCGCTGGAATCCGCTTTTCTCATACGGTCGCTGAGTTCGAGGCCGCCGGCGATCGCAGTGGTGGTGGCACCGGCGGAGGAAGCGGCACCACCGGTGGCCGACAGCTGGACGATATCGCAGAGGGTCCACTGCGATCGATCACCTTGCCGCGTTCCTGGCAGCGCAGCCGGCGCACCTGGAATACCGAGAATCGGCCCGCGCGGAACCGAACTGAGCTTGCTGTCCTTGACCGACGTCGGCGACTCATTGCTCCCAGCGATCAATCGCGCGGACGCGAGATTCAGCGTGGGATGCAGGGTCATCTTGGTCTTGTCGGTCTTGTCACGCACGACCACATACAGGGCACCACTGTCCTTGCCCATGACGATATTCGCGTTGCCGATCGACCCCTGAGGCTTGATGAACGCCATGATCGCGGCGCCCGCGACCACCAGCAAAGCCAGGATTGCACCCGAGATCAGCGAACGGAACTGCGCCCGCATCGGGTCGTGCAGCATCCGCACATCGCGGCGGATAAGCGCGTGATCGAGTCGACGCAGCAGGAACCGATACCCATTGACCTGGGCCTTTGTGGTCAATTGTGCTGGCACGAAACCTCCATCAGGCCAACGGCGTACACGCTAGCGGCCCGCCTGCTCACACTGAGCGAGCTGGCGGGCCGCATCACGTCTGAGACTAGCTGAACAGGCTCTCGACAGACTTGTCTGCACCCGACGCACGGGAACCCGCATCTCGCACAGCCTGCGACATGGCGTCGAGGGTGTAGATCGTCGAGCCGGGCTGCGGGCTGTCAGCGCTGCCGAACTCGTCGTCCCACTTCTTCTTGGTGGTTGCGAACGCTTCGTAGCCCTGGTTGCCTTCCCAAGCGGTCATCAGATTCTTGGCGGCGGTCTCCAGGTTCGCGGCCTCCGCCAGCAGCTTTCCACGCAGCTCGTCGAGCGTGTTCTGCAGTTCACTGATGGTGCCGAAGTGATACTTCAATCCGTCGGACATGACAGACCCTTTCGATTGGTATTCGACTTAGTAGAAGTTGGTGAACCGTCAGAGGTTCGTGTACGACTTGCCGGCGGTCGCGTTGTTGCGCAGGTTGTCGAAGTAGTCCTTGTTATCGGAGTCCATGGTGGAGTACTTCGTGTTACCCTCGCCGACCATCTGCGTGATGTTGTCGAGGATGCCCTTCAAGCGGTCCGCCTCGTCTTCCCAAGCGATCGCGGCGCTGGCGAAGGCGGTGTGCGCCTGGCCCTGCCAGCCGCCCTTGGCAGCCGCGGCGGCCTCGGTAACCGAGTTGATGGTGGTCTTGATCGCGTTGACCGCGTCGGCCATCGAATCCGCGACGCCCTTGGCGCCGAACGATTCGAAATTAATCTCTGTTCCGGCCATTCTTCTGCCCTCTCCTGGTGATACTTATTTCGGCTCTGTGGCTCTCATACGGTGTGGTCGCTCGCGTGATAATCGGGCATCCACCTCCCTCCCGGCACGATCCCAACCAATGCCGAAATCGCCTGCGCGATCCGGTGATCGGTGCCAGGTGTGAACGTGGACCAGACTTGCTGGTCCGAGGCGACCCCCGGTGCCGCCACGATGCGGCCGCGCGCGGTGTCGTAGATGACGACAGCCGCCGGTGATCGGTCTGTGACGCCGTCGGCGTGGGCATAGGCCACTACTTCGGCGTAGCTGTGGCAGGACGCGAGGGCCAGGCCGTAGGCGGTCGCGTCGGTCTCGGGCAGTCCGAGCGCGTAGATCACGTTCGTGTAGTCCGCTGAACTCGTTGCCGCATCCAGCTTTTCGCGGATTTCCTGCGCCGGGGCGCTGAAGTTCGCGACGGCTGCGGGCGGGCAGGGGCCGAGCGCTTCGAGGATCGGTCCGGCGAGCGATTCGCCCGTGCCGTCGGCCCAGATCGAACGGATCTCGATGCTGTCCCCGCGCCGGACGGCCACCACGTGCTGGCCGTCGCGCTGGGCGACGCAGATCCGGATCTGACCGTTCGAGGTGTAGACCCGCACTGCGAGTTCATGATCCGGCTGCGCGAGCACGAAAAGCTCTGCGGCGGTGTCCGGTTGCGCGTCTCCGTATGCGTCGATCACTCGCCCGCTGCGTAGTTCGGCGCGCGCTTGTTCCTGTGCGCGCGCCAGCTCACGGTACGAATCCTGTTGCGGGCCTATGGCGAGCACCAGGGGCAACGTCTGCACCCCGAGCTGCGCGGCCAGCGCCATCACTCCGTCATTGCTCAATGTGATCACGAAGCCGCCTCCGCGGTGGCGGCGGGAGCTGCGGGCACGGCCGGTTCCGATCCGGTGCTCGCGGCATTGAACGCGATGTCCGGGATGCGCTGCGCGTTCGGATCGACGCCGCCGAGCACGGCGGGCGCGACCTGCATGCCCGAGGTGAGCCCGAGCGCTTCGTCCGAGCCGGGCACCCCGGCCAGGCCGGGCCGCACCGTGTGCTCCTCCTCGTCCTGTCCGTGACCACCGGCCGCCGCCGGCGCCATCGGCATGGACGACACGCCCTGCTGCACCGTAACCGGCTGCACCGTGGTCTTTTCCGAGGTGACATTGGTGACCGGGGTGACGCCGCGCGCGGATATCCGCGTCAGCACGCGCGGGATATTGATCGGCCCGATCGGCATCTGCGGCACCCCGCCGGACACCTGCGGCGCCTCGGCTTCGGCCGGCGCGGCCGCGGGCGTTTCGGTGAGCGCTTCCATGCCCGCCGTCACCGCGGGTGCCGCCTGGTGCTCCCAGGGCGTGGCGAGTGGTTCGGTGGTCGCCTCGTAGGTCCGCATGACCCGCGCCGCAACGGCTTTCGCGGCATCGGCGTCCTCGTCCGCCTTCGCCACCTGCGCCAGCATGGGCGCCCCGATGGCCGCCCCGACCGTCTCCAGCAGCTTCTGCATATCCCGGATCTGCTCGACCTCACCGGCATCCGGCATGGCCAGCCGAGCGATTTCGTATGCGGCGGCGTGGGTTTCGGCCTTGATGGCGTTACCGGCCGCGGCGGCCGCGGACTCGGTGAACCAATCCCGCAGTGCCCGAATGCGTTCGATGAACGCCCGGCTGTTCTGCGATTCCCACGCGGTATCCAGGTTCGCCAGGATCCGCTCGTATTCGATGGCCGCCGCCCCGAACCCGGCGCTCAATCGCGCCCACGCGAGACCCGCTTCGGCAGCGGGCACCGCACCGGCCCCGCTCACCAGGTCACGCGCCAGCTGCTCCGGTTCCCTGGCTTCCCAGACAACGTCGGTGAAGCCGGGTTTCGTCGGTTCGACCATCGAATACGACCTGCTCAGGCGACCGTGAAGCCGAGGGCGTTCTCGTCCTCGGATCGGGTGAACTGGGTGGATTGCGCGCGCAGCACCGCCGCGAGCTTGCGCACCTCGTCCACGCCGGTGCCACCGGACTGCTGGAACGAGGCGGCCACCGCGTTGAGCGACTGCGCGGCCCGCACGGACACCTCGTCGGAGCCGGCCGGGGTGATAGCGAGCTTCGCCTGCTCGATGCTCATCCCCCCGGCGAGCCGGTCGGCGAGCGCGTCGAGCTGCGAGGCGACGGCGAGAGCGCTCGTCGCGTCGAAGCTGATGCCCTCGAATTCGTTGGTGCTCATGCCAATCCTCCTGTTACCCCTGATATGTCAGAGCGTGAGCGCTTTGTCCGGTGGTTCTTCGACGGTCTCGACCGCACCGACGACGGGGATCGAGACGCCTTCGATCACGCCGACCACTTCGTCGCCGTGTGCGCCGGTGACCAGGTTGGCCTTGGTCTCGGCTTCGGACTCGTCGGCGGCGCCGGCCCGTCCGGTGTTCGCCGCGCCGGGCGACATCATGCCGGGAGTGCTTGCCGCCCTTGCGGTTTGCGCACCCGAGGTCGCACCACGGCTGCCCGAGCCGGCCGTGGCTTCACTGGCCGCGATACGGCCACTGGTCGCGCCGCTGGCCGGGCTACCGGCGCCGCTCCCCGCGCTCGGCAGACCGCCGACAATGCCGCTGCCGGAACCGCCGCCGCTCCCACCCGAGCCGCCGGATCCGCCGCTGGCGGTCTTCTCTTCCTGCTTGGCGCTGCCGCCATTGCTGCCGGACCCGGATCCCGAACCGGAACCACCGCTGGTCCCGCTGGTGTCCTTGGTCAGCGCGCTCACCAGATCCTTGCCCGCCGAGCCCACGCTGCTGGCGAGCGTGGTGCCGGTGGAGGCCACCGAAGCGCCCTTCTCGACCACCTTGGTAGCCGCGGTGCCCGCCGCGCTCAGGTACGGCGTAACCGCCTGCGAGGCAGCGCTGGCCAGCGTGCCGATATCGGCGATGGTCGGCGCGCCGGCGATCGCGATCTTCGTACCGGCCTGCACCGCCGAGACGGTGTGCACCGCCAGGTCGGCGCGGGTCTGCGCGACGATCACGCCGCCCTCGGTCAGCGCGTCGGTGACGGTGGCGATCAGCCAGGGCACCCCGGCCGGGGTGGCGAGCAGCGCCATGCCCCCGCTGATCTGCGCGATGGTCCGGGTGATCAGCGCGCTGAGCAGCGCATACCCCTGTGCCACGGCACGTTCCGCATCGGCCAGGATCACCTTGAGCGCATCGCCCTGGGCGCCGACGATCGGGTTGTAGGCATCGACCTGCTTGCTCTGAATGTCTGCGGCCGTCGCCCCCTGGCCGACGAATCCGGTGTCCACCGTCGCGGAAGCCGCCGAACTCGCTCCCGTGGCCGAAGTGAGCGCCGACGACACCGCGGTGAAGATCTTCGACAGATCGAACGCACTCGCCAAACTGCTTCCCGCGGTGCCGAATGCGGACAGCAGCGAAGTCAATGGCGAGATCAGCGACGACAGGTCGATCGTCGGCAGGGTCGGCAGGCTGATCCCGGACAGGTCCGGAAAGCTGATGGTCGGAAGCGAAGGCAGCTGAGGCAGATTCAATCCGCTCAGCACTTCCGACACCGGCTTGTCCAGGTACGGTCCCACCGGCGTGGTCCGGACCACGTCCAGGACGGTCTGATTGGCCGCTTCGGTCACAGCGAAGACAGAACGGATTTCAGGAGGTTGACGCCCGACGTGGTCTCAGCGCCCTCGTACACGCCCACCGCCGAGTAAGCCGCGACGGTCGTCTTGGCGTGCACCGCCGCGATCTCGGCCGCCGAGGACAGGTAATTCGCCTGCGCCAGCCCGAAAGCCACCAGGAAATCCTGCCCGATCAGCCCGAACACCGGCACCGCCTGCGCCATCGCACCCACCGAGTCGGCCGCCGCCGCCCCCGCGATGTTCGCCGCGATAACCCCGTGTTCGGTCCCGTAATTCGCGATTGACAGGTAATCCGCCTTGAGCACGGTTCCCCTCCCTCATGCCTCGATCTTGAACAACACTACAATCTTGAAAAAGGTTGTGCCAGACGATAAACCGTAAACGCAGTCTCAACCCTGCGTGAACAAAACGGCCCCTACCCGGCCATCTCCTCGTTGAACCGGTTCACCAGCGCCGCCCGCCGCTCGAACGCCACCCGAGCCGCAGCAGCCGCCGTGGTCACCACGGCCCGCTCGAACTCCTCCGGCGTCATCCGCGAAATCCCCGCGCTGAACTGCAAATCCGTAAGCGCCCCATTGCCATCCACCTCGGCAACAACGGCCCCGTCTTCCGAAGTCTCCCGCCCCCGGACCGCCTTCATATGATCAGCCAAATCCTGAAACCGATACAGCTGTCTACGAACCCGCTCCTCGAGCTCATCCATCGACTGAACCACAGAGCCCCTCCTCACACAGTCCGCAACCAGCTCTGTGGCTCGGTATCGTAGTCCTGCTCTTCGACAAGTTCTTGCTGAGCGACATCGGCTTCGGTGGGGAGACCGGTGCGGGCGAGCGCTTCAGCGCTCATCCCGGACTCCTCCAACTGCTTGCGGAGGGCGAGGCCGGCGCGGGCGGCAGCACGCTGACACAACCGCAGCAACTCCCCAGCCAACTCGTCTGGATTTCGATGCAGCTCAGCCGGATCGACCTTCAAGGCCACGGGAATCCCCTGCGGGGTGGTTCGCACGCGAATCGATCCGGATTGCGACGCCGAATCAACCGTCTGCCAGCCCCCTCCAGCAGGGCCAACTGCCCCCGTCACCTCATCGGCCATCGACGAACTCCCTCCCAGATCGTTAGCGTAGGAGTATCACATACTCATGAGTCCTCGCCAATGAGATAGCGGCGGGATCGTCTTCGCGCGTTGTAGGCCGAACCACACACACAAGGATGGTGTATCAGCTTCGTGATACGGTCCGGTTATGTCCAGGTCGGGGGATCAGCAGCACGATGATGCGGTGTTCGCGCGAAGAACCATGCCGCACACCGCATGGGACATTCAGCCCGCGCCCGACCTGCCCCCACCACCCGCGCCTACGAGCCAACTACCTGGTCAGTGGCAGGTCAGCGCAATAGCGTGGGTCGTTGTTGCGGTAGTGATCACCTCACTAACATGGGCGACGCTGGTATTCGGCACTCGGATATTCACGGTCGAGGGTGAGAACCTGTACACAGCTACGGCTGCAGACCTCCGAGGTCATCGAATCATCGAGACTCCTTGTCGGGTAGGTGATTTCGCCGGCCTCTCGTCCCAAGGGTTCCAGCTTGCCAATGGTGCGAATTCCCGAATGCAGATCACGGTTTCTCGGCATGAAGCCATCGACAGTGCAAGTTGCGAAGTTGACCTGATGTCTTCTTCGGCGGTCGGTGCGAGGATCAGCACCGTCGCGGACCTGCACAAGCAGTCCAATCCGCTCCCGGTATTCCGGGCCCAACTCGAAACCACCCAGCAATCGGGAGTGAGCGGCGACGCTGGGGAGTCCGTTGAGAAGCTCTCCGGGCTCGGGGACGAAGCGTACATCGTGTACAGCGATGATCGATCCCACGCGGCACTACGAGTTCGAGATGGCTGGTTCACCTTCGAAGCAACTTGGCAGACGTTCGGCGCGAGCACGACCGCTGTCTCCAACGACATGATGCGACAGGTATTGACGGCCTTCGCCAGCGATGGTTTGGCGAGGTACCGGTGACCAAAGCGAGCACTTCCGGAACCCGCCGCTGGCTATTGGTTTTCGGTGCTGTCCTACTGACATCGGCGGTGTGGGCAGGTGCTTTTTCGACGGTGGGCAAGCCTGTTGGTCCCGCAGGTACGAAAGCCGTTGACGATCCCAACCCCGTCGCGGACCTGCGTGGTTATCACTTCGTCGACGACATCTGCACGGTAACCGACCTCACTCCGTTCGTTGCGGCAGGGTTCGTGGCAGAGTCGGTCCCGTCCGGCTTCTACCGCAATCCTGCACCCGCCGCGTCCGTGCATCCAGCCCTCGATACGATGCGCTGCACCATCCGGTTCCGATCACCTGGCGAATCTCCTGCCAGACAACAATCGGTGACAAATTTGAGAGTGATCGTCAAGCTATACAAACAATCCGATCCAGCCCCCGAATTCAAAGCAGGGTACCTGGCGGACAGAGACGATCAGTTGGGGTCACTGGTTCCAGTCACCGTTTACAGTCGCATAGATGGCCTCGGTGATGAGGCTTACCAGACAGTCACCCACAAGGTTGGATCGACTTCCAATACAGAGATGCAATTGTGGATCCGACACGGCTGGGCGGTCTATGGAATATCCTGGTTTCAGGAACTGGTCGCCAACCCTGGTGAGATCACTCTCGCGCCGGATAGCGACCTCCTCGCAATGCTTCGCAAGGTTGCAGAATCGACCCTTCCGAGACTCAACGGGTAGCAATATGGTTGTCGAAAAGAATATCCAGCCGGGGAGAGGATATCGGTGGTCGAGTCATTAGGAAACCTTCTCAGTTTCGCCGCAAACGACGATTTGCGCTTCAATCCGGCCGCTGCCACTAAGGCTATCAATGCATGCAACGACCTTCTCGGCCATTTGTTAGCGGTAAGAAATAAACTCGATGAGACCAAGGGAAATACTACCGACTTCGCTGGTCCGAATGATCCGATCGCGTCGGGAAGAAAATGGGCAGATGGTTTTCAGCGGATTGCAGACGACGCTCGCGGGATAATCGAATCGAACCGAAAGACAGTAGAATTTTTTATCGGGCTGTACAAAGAGGCAGCAAAGACGTATTCGAGTGCCGAAGATGGCTCCGCAGCAGCCTTCACCAGCATTCCCATCAATCGATCCGCATCAAGCCTGGATACCAGGGTGACCGACCAGCAGATAGCCGACCACCGAAAGACGGTCGGCACAGGTGAAGAATGGCTCTATGTAGAGTTTCCTAATCCGATCAACAATAATCCGAGTGTTCCTGTAGTCAGGCAACCGGGACCTCATTACCCGACAAATATCGACGGGTCATACCGAGCCGAGGGCCCACTAGTAACGGTTCCCGATAATGACCGAGCGGTCACACCAGAGAATTCCGCGAGCCTTCTCTGGGAGCATTTCGCCGCGATGCGCAATGAAATAAATACCAATGTCGAGTCACTTGCTATCGACTACTTGTGGATGCAAGACCAACTCAATCAGTCATTGGATATATTCCGCAAGGCCGTATCCGAGGACACCTTCATAAAGGACGGATGGACGGGACGCGGCGCCAGCGATGCGGGGTCAGCGGCTGGCAGGTATGTCGATGAAGCGAAGAAATTTGCAAACAAACTAGGCGATGTCGCAACTCAGCTATTCCAAGCTGCAGCCGTTCTCAGCACTACACAGAAGGCGATGCCTACCACCGAGCATCCGCCGCAGATTATCACCAACAGCCCAACCTCGTTTGAAGCCGTCGATAATGGTGAACGTAAATATGCAACTTCATTTGACGCCTGCCTTGAGCTTCTAGTTCGAAAGTATCGCTATTCATTCGACATGATCTATGTCAGACAAGGAATTGAAGAGTACAACAAAGCCATATTAAAGTTCGATGATTTTCCCGACCCGCAGCCCGGAAGCCCAGCGGGGGTCCCAGGCCAGAATGGGCTAGGGAATGGGACAGGGAGCGGAACGGGAAACGGCACCGGGAACGGTAGCGGCATACCGACCACTCCGACCCCTGGCTCGCCTACCTCACCGACATCCCCCACATCACCGACCTCGCCGACATCCCCCACGTCACCGACATCTCCCACTTCGCCGACCAGCGATACCACGCTTTCGACCCTCGCCTCGTTGGCATCCACCGTTGCCACGCAGGGCGCCTCTCTGATATCCACCTTGGCGACGCAGGGTTCCACAGTGGCACAGAAGGGGATCGAGGCACTGTCCTCCTCGCTCAAACAGAACTCTGGGGGGACCGGAACGGGTAGCGGCGAACAGCAGGAACAGAAGGCCAACCTGGAGGGTGTGGCCGCAGGTGCCGGCATCGTCGGGAGTGGCGGATCCGGCGGCGGTTCGGGTGGCGGTTCCGGGGCGGGTGTCGCAGCGGCCTCGGCCAAGGAACTGTCGAGCAAGTTGTTCCCACGCGCCAGTGCGCAAACGAGCGCGAGCGCCGAAACCGAGGTCGCGGCAACCACATCCAGAGCTGGCTTGGCGACCACGTCGACCGGCACCACAAGCACACCCATGTCGGGCATGCCGATGACTGGGGCAGGTTCTGCTGGGCAAGGCGCGGGCAAGGAAGCGAAGCGAGCCGAGTACCTCAAATCGAACGAGAATCTCGAAGAGGTCTTCGAGGCTGCTCCCAACGCCGTCCTCCCAGTGGCGGATCGCTCATGAGCAGACACTGGCGATTCGGCGACCTCGAGTTCACCGTGCTCTGGGAGATGATCACCGGCGAAGACTTGCCCGCCCCCTTGATCTTCACCAGTCGTACCCCGCTCCGAGACGACTACTTTCGCGAGAAGCGCGAGATGGCGGAGCGTCTGCGCAGTAGGTGGGACTACTCCGTGGACGCGCTGGCGGACGTTATCAAACAGCCCGACCTGCGGATGATCGTCACCGGAGTCGATGGACGCGACGAGTGGCGAGCCGACGGACGGATCCGGATGATCGCTTTGCGACGGGGCGACCGCGGCCTGTTGATCGAGCAGCTGCCTGGCGAAACCTACTCGCATAGTGCCGGATTCACGGTCCGGGAGTGCGATCCCGTGCGCTTGGCCGACGAAGTGACCGCGGCTCTGCCTCAGGTGGAAGCAGGCCGCCAAGGCAACACTCCCCTGACCGATCCCCGCGAAACCACCACTGTTGAACCACAGTTCGACCGCTTGATCATCGACGACATCTTCGCGGACTCGACATCGGTGCGTTCGAAGAGGTTTCTCGCGATAACTCCGATGTGCCTCGGCACAATCGAGGTCCGCCAAGGACACTCCAAGTTCGGTCCGAAGGGGATGGTCTCGCACAGTCTCCAGTGGCGTGATCTCGAGGACGACGGGCGCTATGTGATTCGCCGCGAGCCGCCTTACATGGCGGTTCCAGCCGATTCGAAACAGTTGATCACCACGATCAATGTCTGTGTCGCGGCGGTCATCCGGGCGATCAAGGATGAGCGTGGGACCCTTCAACCCTGACGCGAGCGCCGAGTCCCCGGACATCGGATTCACGCTCGGTCTCGGCGAGACGATCGCTGCGACGCCCAAGGCTCGCTTGGATAATGATCCGATGTCGGTGATCACCGCCGAGTTGACCGCATTGCTCGCGCCCGGTTGGGAGCGTCTGGATGTCGCGATCGCGATGACAGTTACCGATGAGGCAGCACAAATGGTCCTATCGAGCGGACAGCAGGCGGCGCTGGCTCGCCCGTCGACCGCACTACTCGCGGCGCTACGGGAGCATCGGCAGCTTTCGGCGCGGTCGGCCGATGGGCCATGGTGGCGGTTCCTGGCCGCGGTGACCGAAGGTGATGGAGTCCAGGTCGAATACGATTTCGGCGCTGAACCTTTCCCTGGTGAGCACCTGTTTCCGGCGCACGCCTATCGCGCCGATCTGGAGACGTATCCGCGCCGTCGGCTACCGGTCTGGCTCGCGGCGTACATCGGTAACGAGGGAGTTCAGGTTCGCACACCGGCCGATGCATTCGCCCGGTCGCTGACCGAGGCCGACGCGGGGATCCATGCTGTTCGTGACAGCGGCGTGTTACCAGCGCTTCCCGTGCTCTGGGCACGCTGGGCGGTCGTATCTGCCGCATTCGTAGCGATGAATTCGCCATGGGGGCCGCGAGTTACAACGGCTTTGGGCTGGTTCGAAGGATCAGGTCACAGTGGATGTTCCCTGCATCGATTGCCGGCCGGTCGTGCCGTGCTGTCGGGCGGAATATGGAACGCACCGGAATTAGATGCCTTCTACAACGACCAGGCACCACTGCCGGAGCTCTATCGTGGGGCTCCGGACTGGGTTGCCGCGCCGGTATTGAATCCTCGCGCCGATAGCGGACTGCTGTCATTCTGCTACTGGTGGGATTCGGATGAGTGGCGGCGAGGGGAATCGCCTGCGGCCGAAGCCTTGCGGGCGGCGCTGCCCGGGATCTGGAGTACAGCGGACACGGTCGATGTGATCGCACAGTTGATCGGCAACGCCGACCGAGCAGCGCTCGAGACGCTGGTACTCGCTGCGGAGGGCGGGTATGTGAGTCGCGCGCATCTGTTGAATGCGCTGGGCCGCAACGTGCCTGATATCGGTGGCGGCTATTACCAGTTGATGCTGGCAGGAGTGGTGAAGTGACTTCGAACCATTACCTTCGCCCAGATGACGCGGTCGCGACCCAGACGTGCCCTGTATATGATCAGCGGGGAGTATGGGTTTCTCCAGGCCGATAGTCGCGAACTCGGGGGGTTGACATGGCACCAGAACTGAAGGTAGATGTGGCTGGTTTGCGCGATGTAGCAAGCAGTCTCAAAGGCATCTCCACTGAAGTCGCTAGCATTCTGACGACACTTGAGGCGGCAGTTCAAGCCGGTAACGGCTGTTGGGGAGATGACGAGCACGGGCACAACTTCTCCCAGGGACAGAACGGCTACGAGACGCGTGAGCCGAAACTCGTGGATTCTCTGAAGTCCAAGGTTTCTCACATCGACGGGTGCTCTACCACGCTGAGCGGCGCCGCCACTTCGCTCGACACGACGGACCGAGACAGCGGCACTCAGTTCTGACCCTGGAACCGTCGGAATTCGGGTCGCGCACGGGGAGAGCAGGACACAGCAATGGTGAACGAGCATGCGAAGGCACAGCTTGCGGACCTGATCGAGATGGTAAAGGGCGGCATGACCGCCGTCGCGAGGGCGCAAGAACAACGCGCTCGGCTGACGGCCACCGCACATGCGGCCGGCCGGCGCGTCACGATCACTGTCAATGCGGACTGCATCGTGATCAAGACCGAATTCTCCGATGCCGTGGACGATCTCACCTACGCAGAAATCGCCACCGCGGTCACTACCGCCACCCAGGATGCCGCGGCACAGGTTCAGCAGCAGGCCGCGCAGATCATGGAGGAGTTGGAGCGGGAGCAAGCACAGATCCCGACGATCACGGAATTCTTTCCCGAGATGCCCGACATCAAAGCGATGCTGCCGACGCCGCCGAAGGTCTCCACAGCACCCCCCGATGCGCGTGAGCGCCGACTGGACGCCGCAGAGGACGACGGTCCGCAGTTCACGAATGTCGAAGAATACGAGCATGATCCGCAGGCTCGCCAGCGTTCGAGTATCTCGGCACCCGAGTGGTGAACGACACGGTTCGGTAATCGATGTCGGGGTTGACCGCAGCCGGTGATTTTCTCCCGGGCTGGCTCATGCAGTGGCTCAATTGGGGTGCGGCTTACCCCAAGGGCGATCAGGATCAGCTTTTCGCGCTCGGTGACGCGTGGAAGCAGGCGGCGTCCGACCTCAAGAACCTCGAACCCGAACTGCGGGCTGCCAACAACAAACTCTCGCAGTACTACGTCGGAGATGGCGGCGCGGCGGCGGTCAAGGAGTTGGCGACTCTCCTCGGTGAGAGCGAGTACTCCATTCCGACATTGGTCGCGAGCCTGGAATCGCTGGGAGCCGATGCCCGCTCGGCGGCAACCGAAATCGAGTACACGAAGATCCAGGAAGAGATCTTCGCGCTGCTGACCCTGTGGGGTGTGCTTTCGCTGATGTACTCGGCTGCGGGGAGCGCCCTGGCTCCGGCCTATCTGGTCGCGGCGCGGACAACACTGGCAAAGTTCGCGTCCGCGGCGGCCGAACGCATCGGGTTGATCATGGCGCGCAATGCCGCGAAAAAGATGGCCGCCCCGCTCGTTCGGAATATCGGGGTGCCGGTCGCCAAGGGGCTGGGGGCGATCAACAAGGCGCCGGCCATTATCAAGTATCCGGCGCTGGGAGCTATCGGCGCGGGGGGTGGCGCTGCGATCGGCGCGGGTATGGATGCCGCGATTCAGGGCGTCCAAATGCTGGAAGGCAATCGGGACAATGGTTACGACCTGAAGCGGACCTTCCAAACTGCGCTGGAATGGGGTGCGGGCGGCGCGGTCGGTGCGCCGGTGCACGGTCTGCTCAGTGCCGGGCTGGGGAAGCTGATCCCGTCCATGCTCGAGAAACAGGTCGCAGGCAAGGGCCCGGCAGCGGCCAAGTTGTTCGGCGAGACCCTGGCTGGCGGCCTCGGCGGTCTGGCCGGCGGCGGGGGCATGTACGCGGCGGGACTCGGTAACCAGTACTACGACAAAGGCAATTGGAACGACGTCGACAAGAAGTTCCACTACCAACTCGCACTCGGCGGTTTGGGTATGGGTGGGCTGGGTGGTGCACGCCATGGCATGACTCCGCACGATGGCAGCTCGCGCACCGCCGCACCGGAATCCAGCGGGGCGCCGAAGAGCAATGCGCTGGGCGAGAATTCGCGTGCCGCCGCGGCAACACCGGAGATCAACGCCAGTCACGGCGATCGAAGCGGGCAGCATGGGTCGCTCGTGGAGGCGGGAGCTGGCAAGTCCGAAGTCGGGCAGCACATCGGCGTGGACCAGAACGGTGCACAGCACAGCGGCGCAAGCGTTATCGGGGTCGGCCAGGAGCCGAAAGTCGCGAACGCGGGTGCGGCCGAAGGCGGGCGCGGCGGTCCGGCGGCAACGGCAGAGAACACGCGAGCCGCCGATAACACTGGTCGCTCCGCTGACAACACCGGCCGCGCAGCATCATCGACCGATAACGCGCAAAGCCGGGACGCCGCACAGAATCGACCACAACCCGCGGAAAGCGGGGCCCGGAATGCCGCGGCTACAGCCAATGCGGAGCGCTCGCCGGTCGCAGCAGGTGCGAGTGAAAAGCCCGTGCCGGTCCGTGGACCGGAATCGAAGGTCACTGGCCGCGAAAGCGTTGTGCAGGAAGTAGCGCCCGAGCGAACTCCTTCCGAAACAGCTCGCCCGGGCGAGGTAACACAGAATCACGGTGAGCCGGGCAAGACGGAAGCCGCCAGGCCCGGAGCGGAGATCCACAGCGACGCACCGCAGATTACCCGCGCGCCCGTCGAACCTGCGGCGCCTCGGCACACCCCTGCGGCCCCGGCCCACGAGCCGGTGACGCCGGCGCGCGATCCCGCGACACCGGTGCAGCGTGCAACCGAAGAACCTGCCGCTCCCCCAGACCGCAACGCGGCTGAACCCGCGGCACCCAATCGGCCCCCCGCCGATGTGGGCACCCGGACACCCGCCGAAACGCCCGTCGCGCCCCATCGCCCGTCTGCGGACGCTCCCATACCCCGTCCGGAGCGGATGCCGGAAGGCCAGCCAGGCCGTACCGGCGAGACTCCGCCCACACGCCCCGGGTCGAGCACACCTGTGGCGGAACGGAATCCGAACGGCCGTGCGGACCTTCCGGAAAACCGGCGCCAGGCCGAACCCGCGGATCCCACCGGAGGCGTGTTCCCGGTCCCCGAACCGATCGAAGCCGCCCGGCCGAACGACACGCAGCCCGCTCGCCCGGATTCCAGCCGTGGCGGCAACGCATCCGATCTCGGCAGCTTCCGTGGCGATGCCCGACCACCGAACGAACCCAACCTCACTCACCCCGAATTGACTCGCGAAATCGAGGAGAATCTCGCCGCGGTCAAGCCCGAGGACGCGGTGTGGGATGCAGAAGGCTCCCGATTCGTCCTCGAGGATGGCACGGAGATCCACGTCCGAGTCGGCGAGTCCGATCCCGGCACAGTGGCGAAGTTCACCCGGCGCGAGGAAACCGAAGCACACGGCCCGGAGGGCTCGAAACAGAAGCCCGCCTACGAAGTAACCGTCTCCGAACGTGCGCGCACCGAAGACGTCGCCCGCGCAGTGGCGCACGAGGTCGCCGAGATCCGGTTGGAGCAGGATCCGGCGATCCTGCGAGACCCGATCTCCGAGACTCCGGCACAGATGACAACCCACCTGGGTGGTCGATTCGCGGAGCTGAAAGTACTGGACGCCCAACTCGACAGGGCTCTGCAGGACAAGACCCGGACCGACGAGCACACCAGGCTGCGTAACGAAATCGCCGAGGTGCTGGACGAACTCGGGATGCGGGATCCGGCGACCAAGGAGTCGCAACAACGGCTACTCCGCGAACACGACCCAGAGCTTGCCAGACGCATCGAGGAGGAAACTCCGAATCCCCTTCACCAAAGGGAATCTCTAGAGCATCAGGCAGGGCCGATTGAAGAGTATCGGCCAGCTTCGCTGGAGGATCTCGGGTTCCGTGATCTCGAAGAGGTGCCCCTGGACATACGGCATGGCGTCGAACAAGCGCTACCCGTCACCAAGATGGTTCCCACGGAGGAAGTCCGCTTCACCCAGCGCAGCGTGAGCCGCGAAACCTCGGATGGAATTCCCATCGAGGAGCTCGCGAACCGCATGGCGGAAACCGGATGGCGAGGCGGTCCAGCACACGCTGTGCTGTACGAAGACGGACGAGTCGTCAGTCTCGACAACCGTCGTCTGACTGCGGCGCGTATGGCGGGCATCGAGGAAGTACCGATCGCACTGCACTCGCCCTCGGAGCGATTGGCCGATTGGGCACACGAGTGGGATCAAAGCCGGCGCGAGCGCAACCCGTTACGCGTCGAGATTCGCGAACTTGCTGATGGCACATTGCGTGTCGGCGGCGAGCATGGCGATGTCGCCTACAGGCCCGGGCGCGTTGCCGAAACATGGGACGAGATAGCACTGTTTCGGGCTGCGGAGCAACGCAGTCTCTTGCCAGGTGATCTGTTGGGTTCGGAGCATGCGCCCGTATACGCGGCCAAGCCCGCGGACAAGGTCACCGTCGACCTGGCCACCCACGACCGAGAGCAGATCGCCGAAGCCGTCCGTCAGGCCAGACCCGACGCCGACCAGATCCTCACCGACCTGCACGACACGCTCAACCAGGTCAACAACGACCTCAACCTCCAACACGAACCGCTGAAGACCCTCGGCGAAGATCACCGCGTCAAATCCGCCGAATCACTCGAACGCAAGTACTACACCGACCGCACCGTCGACAAACAAACCCACACCGTCGAAACGGTCGAGAGCTTCCTCGAACGAACCAACGACATCGTCCGCTACTCGATCCAACTCCCCGAAGGCACGCGATACACTCCCGCACTCGAACACACCCTCAACACCCTCCGCGAACGCGGATACGAGATAGTCGACGTCAAAAACTTCTGGCAAGAAAACAACCGCTACATCAACATCAACGCCACTCTCAAATCGGCAACAGGCCGCGAATTCGAAGTCCAATTCCCCACCGACGCCGCCTGGCGAGCCAACAAACTCACCCACACCGCATACGAAGTCTTCCGCGTCGAACAAGAACCGATCGAACGCCGCGTTCACGCCCTCCTCGACACCCTCCGAATCAACAAGGAACTCGAACTCGGCCAACACATCCCAGAAGGACTCAGCGAACGCTGGCCACCCAAAGACACCAGCTTCGCCAAATGGGTCGAGAAAAACCCAGAACTCTGGACCAAATACCACGAATGGCTCACCGAGAACAACCGCGACTTCAGTTGGGTCACAGAACAATTCGGCCTCGAACAACACGAAATCCTCCCCGGCTACAAACCGGAGACAGTCGAAACAGCGCCAGCAGATACCCAGCCGGGAAGCCGGGCTGAAACCCCGACGGCCCATACGAACGAGGCGCCTCGCGAACAGACACCGCAACGCGCTCCGGACGAAAAGCTCGCGCCCGGCGCTCATGAAGAGCAGAGAGCAGTCGTCGTTCAGGACGAGAGTCTCCACGAACAGACTGCACCGGAGAGCAACCCCGAGATTGCTCACCGCGGAGCGGAACCAGTAAATCCGGTTCATGCGCTCATCGACGAAGCACTTCCGAACCATCCCGAGATCGCAAAGGTTGTGCGCGATCTGGTCGAAGATTCGGCGCATCCGCTCGACCTGACTCGCGCGCTGTTGGACCCGAGCCGACGTGATTCGACGCTGAAGATACTGGCAGAGCTAGCAGACGGCGAGGCCCTGGGCAATCGTTCACTGGCTGAGTACCTTGCCGAGAATCCCGGACATGGCTCATTGTTCGAGGAATTGGCACCCGAGGTCAACCACCTACCCGACGGGCAGACGCGGCTGGACGCGCTCGTCGCCGAGGCCAAAGCCATCGACCCCGCCCGACAGGTCGGAGCACATCCGACCACCGCCGAACGGGCGCAGGTCGCCGAGTACGCCCGTCGCCTGTTCACTGACGTTCAGCCAGCAGTAAAGGCCGAACTTGCTCGGCTGACCGAAGTTGTCGACGGAGCGCGCACGAGCCTGCGCACCAAGTCCGGCGACGGGATCATCGACAAGGTCCAGCGAATGGTGGAAGGCGGAGAGAACCGACCACCTCGACCCAACTATCAGGTCGGCGACGTGATCGATGCCGTCGGCGCTCGAATCACCGTCAAAAATACGCACGATCTCGCGATACTACTCGAACGAATCCAAGAGCATTTCGGAGTGGGTGAGCACAGTCGGATTCTCGAGATCGAGAATATGTACGCCACCCCCAAGGGACGTAACCCAGAATATCGGGTAATCCCTTTGGTTGTCCGTATCGATATCGACGGTATCCCACACACATACGAACTCCAGTTGACGACTCAGCGAGCGTCGATCGCGGCTGATATCAACCACAATACGATCTACAAGCCCTATGTCGAGACAACGCCGGAACAGCTTGCCAAGATCAATAAGATGTTCGCCGAGGCGGCCGCGCTCGATCAGCGCGAAGCACGTGCCTCCGAACCGCGGCAGTCTCCCGTCGATAAGAGCTTCACACTCGGCAGAGAAAGCGCTGGCCGCGAGGAATCGTCAGCAGGCACTCGCCGCGGGGAAACAGGTACTGAAGAGCTGGAACCGCGCCCACGCCAGAAGCAGGCGGAGGACGATGGGCCTCGGCGAGACGAACAACAGGGCCGCCGTGACAACGACGAGCAGACGACCGATCCTAGTACCTCACATCCGCCTTTACCCAAATACTTGCAACGGGTCTACGACGGCGGCGTAGATATTGCTGGGGGTCGCGCCTACTACGATGGAGATCCGAAATCTCTGGCGTTGGCCAAGGTTGCCAAGCCGGTACAGGGATATTACATGTTGGACATGCATGGAAGCAGCCTCAAGGCATATTTCGGAAGAGAGGATTTGTATGCTGCGGAACTCGCGAAGCTGATCCGTGCCGACCCGAACTGGAAGGGCCAACCGGTATGGATGAACGTATGCGAGGCTGGAAAAGGCGATAATCCGCTTGCGCAGCTTGTGGCAAACAACCTGGGCGTAAAGGTCAAGGGCGCGACAACCCTTGTCTGGGGCCAGGGGGACGGCACTACAGTCGTTTCCTCCGCGTCAAGTCGCAAGGGCTACTTCACCACCCCGCACGACGGTAAGATGTTGCTGTTCAGACCGAAAAAGTAACCGGAGGTATCGCAGTGCACATAGCTAGCCCATTCGACGATAACGACCTGAATGGAGCGTCTCCGTCCTCCCCAGGCCGTTCCGTTGTACAAGACACCGACGAACGCGAAAAAGTAGGGCAATTCTTGAACGGCGGCGGAATTGTTATGGGCACCAGCAGTCGCAGTGCCGACGTCGTGGATCCGGGCCGCGGGCATGTTGTGCCGATGTTCTACATGACAGACGGGGAATGGATATGGCCAGACGCAATTGCCTACTATCTGACCGAACACAATATTCCGATCGAGACCGACTTTCTCAATTATATCCGTAGCAAGAATTATCTCGCAGCCACCCCTAATGAAAAGCAAATAGAAACTGCACTGGCGGTAATTACGAACGAAAGTCGAGAAGAGAGCCTACGCGAATGGCGCTCAGACCCAGAGGCTTGCATCGTTCGAACAAAGAAAGGCAATGAATGGTTCGCAGCATTTGCAATCGACGGCCGAAACTATGCAAGCCGCCAAGAGTTCATCGAGACTGTGACAACAGCCTTTGACCTATTGAACTCAATGGCCGTAGCTGCCGAATTCGAAACCGGCCCAGTCGGACCGGGAGAACCGGTCTTCAAACTGCCCACTTGGGAAGAGTACCGCGAGAGTGTTCAAGACAATACTTTCTAATCCTGACCTTCTCGCTCTACGCGTTCAGCTTTCATCTGCCGAACGTGTAGATCATCATCCCAAGATACATCCTCATGCTCCGGCGGATCACCCTCCCAAGAGAAGAACCACTCAATCCAATCTTCATTCGGCAACTCACTTGCCGATGAATCGTTAACCGCTAGTTGACGGGAGAATTCCTCCGCCTCCTCACGCTCGACGAACTTCCAGCGATCATCGTTATTGAAGTCAGAAGTGAATGCAAACACCCGGTTAGGATCGTACTGCCATGCCTGAATACCCTGATTCCAGGCAAGAGCATTTGTCGTGCCGAGCTTGGTCACAAAAATTGTCAACGGCGGGGTCTCGCCAAAATCTCCGACGCAAACTGCACGATACAAGAACACGTCACACTCCCACTCGTTCATGCGCCGTCGACGCAACCATCCGAACCAACCCTATCAACGGGCTGACGTGTATCGCCAAGATGGGCTCGTCCCGGCGACCGAACTCACCGACTCGACGGCGAAAACCGCTCAAGGGCAACGGTCTCCCTCGGGGAGTTCGGAGGATTGGTAATTGACGCCGCTGGACCGGGGATCACCCCCGCTGGTGAGCCTTTCGAGCTTGATCCGGTGCTCGCCGAGAGCGAGGCCGACCGGTTTGCTGGATGGTCCGATGTCGTCGGTGAGTCGGTCACACCGGGAGAGGAGCTTAACTCCGGCCGATGCTTTCTCGAGGCTGTCATTCTCGGTGAATCACCTGTGCTCGCAAAGGAAAGATGAGGTCCGAATGGCCCGACGAGGAGAGCTGGAGGCCCGGATCGCGTCGGCACTGACCGAACTGGCGCCCGAAGGTGATTGGGCGCGAGTAGAACTGCATGCGGCTGTCACGGTCGATGGGCACCAGCTGCGGCTCACATGCCTCATGAAGGACCGCACCACAGTCACTCCCGACCCGGATGCTTTGGATCCAGATGTCCTATGGAATCTGGGGCAGGAACTCGCTCAGTTGAGGCAAGTCATGTACTCCGATGACCAGGGCACTTGGTTTTCTCTCCGACTAGGTCTGAACTCGCGGGGCGGCTATTCGGTCGGATACAACTTTCATTGCGAGCCCGAATGGCGCCCTCCGCTGTCCGCCGATGTCTGGCTGCGCGACTTCGAGGCGTTTCCCCGTGATGTCTTCCACCTGCCGGCCTGGCTACGCAACCATCTCGAAGCGGCGCAACCGGGTCGGCAGATCGGCAGCGCCGTTGTCGAGGGCCCCATGGACGTTGCCGACCAGAGCCGACTTCTCGATGTGGTCTGCGCCCTGCTGGTCGACACCCTGCCGCCCGGCTACAGCATGTACAGCCTCTATTACAACTCGCTCGGCTACGGCATCGATATCCGCTCCGGCGTGCGCGACATCTTGGGCCGCACAACCGATTGGGCACCGCCCGCAGAACTTCTCGAATTGATGAACACGCTGCGTGAGGGCATGTACCGGCCGGGCATGGGTACCTGGTTCGGCGCTTATCTTCGGCTCGACTACATGACTCATCTGGATATCCAACTCAATTGGCTCGATGAGCCGGAATGGGAAGGTCCGACGGCTCCGCCGCGGTCCGCTTACCAGCAGGAGCTCGAGCGTTTTCCGCGTGATCAGAGCGCCGTCCCCGCCTGGCTGGCGGAGAAGAGCGCACAGACCGGTCCGGTGCTGCGTTTTGCCAAGCCGTACGACAGCGTGATGACCGTACCCAACTATCTGAATGGCCTGGCCCGCTTCGACCTTCGCCCACGCCTTACCGATGAGGAACACGCCGCCGTGCTCTCGTATCTCGAGCAAGCGCCCGTGGTGTCGACCTGGGCGGGAAGCGAACCCGACCGGCTCGTGCACGATCACCCCGATGCCATTCCCCGACAATTTCGCACCGACGGCACCTGGGTCTGGCCGGAGGACGTCAATTACTATGTGCGCGAACACAAACGCGCGCCGCAACGGCAGTTCGTCGAGCACATGAGAACTCTCGGGCATCGGTTCCCGGCCATCGATGCAGCCGCCGCGCAAGCCGCCGTCGCATTGATCGAACAGTCGGCGGAGCTGAGGGGATGAACTGGTGAGACCTGTTGGGATCTATCGCGAGATGTACGAAGGTCGGCGCAGTGAGTTGCCCGCGCTATCGGATGCTGTCGCCGGTTTCGAGATCGCGGACCGCGAGCGGGTGCTCGACTACATGCGAGCAGCGCCCGGAATCTTCGATGTGCTCGATGTGGTGACGGATCTGGTCGACAACATCGATCAGATCATGAGCGCTTCGTCGCTGGTCTCGGATGGAACGTGGATCTGGCGGGTCGATTCCATTCACTACCTCGGCAAGTACGACCTCGAGATTCCAGCGGACTTCCTGCACCATGTTCGACGAAGCGAGTATTCCCCGCCCGCATCCATCGAGTTCACCTCGGCGGTCAACGAGGCGATTGCCCGATACTTCTGAAGACCTGGAGGGCCAATGGTGCCGGAGCGGTACCGCACACCAGAAGAGGTGAAGCGATACCTCACGCCGCTCTTCCCGGCCGGCACAACATTCAATCTCTATCGGAGCGAGTACGGCTGGGTCTTCCAGCGGATCCCGTTTCAGGCGGGACCGGCACAGCAGGATCGGCGTCGCCCGCATCCCGGCCAGGTGAGGTTCGTGCTGGACGCCCGGACCGGTGTGGTGACAACGCACCCGAGCTTGCCGCTGCGGACGATCGGGCAGATGTACGACCAGGCGATCCGGGACGGGCGGCCCGTCCTGGGGAACCAGGTCTATCCGCTCCGGTGGCGGGTGAAAGTCCAACGAATCTCGCAGGACGAGAACATGATCCGCTACCAGGTGAGCACGGAACCGTTGGCCGCGGACGCGGAGCCGGTTCCGGAACACATCCTGACTATTACGAAATTCCCGTTCGACTACCAAACGGATGCCCCCGGAGTCGTGACCGAGTCGTGCGCGCGAGCGATTGCCTGGGTAGACATGCGGCGGCGTAGCGGGCAGGGCTGGCCGGAGCGGGGGACACTCGACTACTAGAGACCTGAGATCACGTGAGGATTGGCCACGGATGAGACGACTGAAGCCACAAATGCCTCGGATGCGGATGACACTTGGTGGTCGACTGGATCAGGCCCGGCTCGAACGGTTGCGCGAGGTACTCGGACTCACACGCATGGGCAGGCTGACCGATAGAGAAGATGAGCACTTCGGGTTCAGGGATGTCAGCGCGAATCGGGATCGCTCGGTAAGTCTCGATCTTTGGCGGGTCGAGGATATCAAGTGGAGTCTTTCGATTTCCGCCGAAGATGACGTTGACTTCAGTGATGAGGAGATCGCGCACTGGCAGGCGGTTTTCACGGCTGCTGCGCGGGAAGCCGAGCTGGAGATGCTCGGGTTCAAGGTGTTTCCCCCGCCGCATCGCGAGAGCTACCAAACGAGGTGGGAGAACGAGAATTGGCTGCGCACCATGTACTGGGACTTGCCTGCGCAGAACCTCAAGGAACTCTGGTGGGTGATCGGTGTCGGTCCATCCGCACCCGAGGCGGAGAAGCGGGACAAGCTGGTGGCATTCATGGCCAGTCCGACCTGGAAGCCCGCACCGCCTGAACTGCGGCGGCAGGCCGAAGAATTCGTGCGCCGCGCCACCTAGACCGAGAATGCCTCACCGCACGCCGATTCCCCGCTGCCGGGCGGAAATTCAGCGTCCCACAGGGTGCGGGTAAGCGCACGATGTCGCGTGCTCAGGCGGCGAACTCGCCGACTGCGATACCGGCGGTGAAGGCTTCCCATTCCTCGGGCGTGTAGACGAGGGTTACGCCGGCGGTGTCGCGGAGTGTGATGGTGCCATCGAGATGCCGATTCAGGGTGGGGACGCCGTCCGGGTGAACGGTGGGACGGCCGAGGGCCAGGTCGAGGAACTTGGGCCAGTTCGGGGATGGGATCGCGATGATCGGTTGGCGGGCAGGGTCGTTCGCAGGGTTACGAAGATACTTGCTGTCCCGGACGAGGATGCTGTCTCCGGCGTCGCATACTTCGACGCAGTGGTCGCTGCCCTGGCTGAAGGAGCTTTTGCGCCAGTAGACCGTCATATCTATACCTCGATTGCCTGCTCGATGAGGGTTGCCGAATCGCCTTGGGAGAGTGCGGCTTCCTCGAGTTCAGCGTACGTGTCGAGGTAACGATCCACGACAGGCGTTTCTACGCAGAGGCACCCAGCCAAGTTCTCGACGTAGCCAACGGGGCCGAATTGTTCGCCGAGGTCGAACAGCGCGAAGGAGCTGGCAAGGGCGCGCGGCAAGAATCTGTCGAATGGCAGGACCCGCAGCACTATCCGAGGGTTCTTACCGATTTCGAGAAGATGGTTCAGCTGTTCCCGCATCGCTTCGGGGTTACTTGTTCGCTGACGCAGCACCGTCTCGTGCACGATCGCGGTTACCGTGGTCGCAGCGTCGCTGACCATCCGTTGGCGGGCGAGGCGCAGCTCAGCCGCGCGGGCAGCGCTAGCGTCATCCAGCGCGGGATCCTCCCGGAACAACTCGTTCATATAGGCCGGGCTCTGCAGCAGGCCGTTCAGCAGGCCGAGGCTGAAGATTCGGATGTGTGCGGCACGGCTTTCCAGCCAGAAGACGTCCAGATACCGCTTGCTGCCGACAACATCCCGATACTCGTCCCACCAGCCCTTGCGCCACGCCTCTTTGGCGAGCGCGATGAGTTCCTCCCGCTGCTCCGCGTCGGCCACCCCGTACATCGTCAGTAGCGCGTCCACGTCTGTCCAGCGCAGCGGCACAGCACCGGTTTCGTAGCGGCTCATGGTCGAGTTGCCTTTGACGCCCAGGTATTCCGCGGCCTCGGCCACGGTGATCCCCGCCGCTTCGCGCTGCTCTCGAAGCCGTTGGCCGAGCCACTGAGAGCGCAGGGTCGCAACATGTCTCCGGTCGGCCATGAGTTGAATCCTATGTTGCTGAGGGTGCACTGTGTTCGCAATAGTCGCACACATGTTGCACGTGTACATATTGCACAGGTGCATGATGAGCTGCGACTATCGAGTGGTCATTCACATCGCTGATCGAATCGGGTGGTCGTCGTGATGGTCGCAATGCTCAACCTCCTCGCTGCTCTCGTACTCGGTTGCGCGGGAAGCCTTGTCATGGATCGATGCCGTCGCGTGCTAGCCGGAGCCGAGGGCCGGCACGGCGGCGACCGGTGGACGGTCCGATCGATTCGCGAGCGGGTGGAGTGCGAGCGCGGCCACGAGGCCACACCGCACCGGAACCTTTCCGCCACAACAGGATTCACCGTCGGCACATTGCTCCCCGGAGGTCGCCATGCCGTGCGATGACGGTGAGCAGATCGAATTGCAGGTCATCGTGGACGTGCTCGACGCGGTCGAAGCCAAGCTGCGTGAGCACGAGCGATGCGGATGGCGGCTGACCGTGGCGCGAACCCGGATCTACGCGGCCGTGTTGCACGCGGTCATCCTCAGCGCCCGCAGTACCTGTATCTTCCCGCCGACGTTGGACCGCGCTGCCGTTCTCGACACGATCCTCGACGGTGCCGAGCCGGACGGACCGGGCGGCAACGCGACACCGATCGACAGTGCCATCGAAGGCCACATCGTGAACCTCAACTGACCCCGCCGGAGTCCTCTTCGCGAACCCGTTCTCCCTTGATGCGGCGGACGTACTCGTCGTCGTCCCAAGAGATTTCGCTCGCATTGGAACGCCCACGGCGCGCTGTTCTACGAGCGCATTGGACATCGTAGAGAAATATCGGGAGGCAATAGCAGCGCTGCACGCGGTAGCGTTAAGTGAGGAAGACACCCGAGACACGGATCGCGTTGCCTACAGGCCGACGGTGTGTCATCGAGTTCATGTGTGGGGGCGAAGAGTGAGATTTGCAGGACCTTTCGACGGCATGGACAGCGAGGACAGACCTGCGATCTCTGCGAATCGTGTGGTCGTATCCGACCCAGCGGAGATCGACCGGATCGAACGCCGTGCAGCCGAAGATTGGCACTGAACGTTGACTGTCGACGATGTCACGATGTGGCTCAGGGCGAACGGTTGGTCTCCGGACCGGGATATCGGTCAACACGTCGCGGAACTCGTCCGGATCCGAAGCGACGATGCGGTGTTACAGGGTCGACGACTTGCCGTGTCCGATAAGGCCGTTCAGTTCATTCGCACCTTTGGGGAACTAGAGCTGCCGTTGCCCAGGGGTTCCGCAGGGGCTGTGCTGATACTGGATCCCACGGCGGGGTATGACGGGGACGTCGAGGATTTCGAGGAGCTCGCGGCGGGGCTCGGCAGGCGAGTGTTTCCGGTTGGCGTGGAGACCGACGAGTTCGGCATATGGCTGATCGACGAAGACGGCCGGTTCTTCCTTCACCATCACACAGGAAACTACTTTCTCGGCGGCAACGCGCAAGATGCCTTCGCCGCAGCATTTTTCGGCAAGGTTCTTCCCGTGGCCGAGGACTACTTCTGCGGTCACGTCGAACGGGTCCTTCGCACTGCGGGATGGTCGCCTGGCAGGCAGATCGACACCGGTGTCTGGAGACAGCGGCTGGAGGGCAGCGGGTTTCGGTGGAGTGGGGCGGCGGATCGCTTTCTCGCGGAGTTCGGAGGATTGGTTGTCGCCGGCTCCGGTCCTGGGATCACCTCCGCTCGGGAACCTTTCGAGCTGGATCCTCTGCTGGCCGAGGGCGAGGACGACAGGTTCGCTGGATGGGCGGAGGTGATCGGGGAATCGATCACGCCCGTCGGTGAACTCGACTCCGGCCGTTACTTTCTCGGAGTCGCCGAGTCGAGTGAGCTTTATCTGGTAGCCGATTGGCTCGGATCGTTCGGCAGGCTCCCGGAGGCTCTCGAAGCCGTCATCCTCGGTAGAGCGCCTGTGCCGGTGATCGACGAGCACCGAACGATACGCTGAAACCGTGAATAGCCAGGCGTGGATTCACGCGCGGAGTTGTTGCGGCAAGGCGAGGAACTCCGCGGCGAGGCACGGAAGTTCAAGGCCGCCGGGGATTTTCCCGGCGAAATGGAAGCGCACCGCCGGCGCGAAGCCCTGATGCGGCAGTACACGAAGACCCTGCCCGTTGTCGCAGTCGCCAGATGCCCGGATACCGGCGTGCTAGCGCACTACCCGATCGATACCGGCGACTTCGACGGATGGTTCTGGGACTACGACAACTCCTGGCGGGAGCATGCACCGATGCCGTCGACCTGGTTGACGATGTGTGGCGCAGTGCGCCTGCACGAACCGATAGCGTTCGCGAAGTTCTGGTGTCAGCCTGGTCCGGGGGTGCCGTATGTCATTCCGCGCATACTTTCCGGCGAGGGCGTGCGCGCAGTGATCAACCAGCTCTCTGTCGGACCGCATACTGCTTGGAACATCACCCAGAACGGAGCCGAGGAGATTCGATGGCTTTGCTTGTGTACTACAAGCGAATTCGTGAGAACGATGCCGAGGTGGAGTACCTCTACGGTGGCGACAAAGACGCGCTGCAGGATGTGCTGATCATCGAGAAGGGGAGCCGAAGGCTGCGTTCGGATCAGGTGAGCAACCATCTCATGGTTGCGGCCGCAGCCAAGATCGTGAGTCAGGCCGCTCGGGAAGGGCGCTGGCCTGGGTTCGGAGTGCGCGCTTCCTAGCGGCAATCCAGCCCAGCTCGAGTCTTATGAAGGGGAAAGACACCCATCCGAGTCGGTGGTCTCCAGCGCTCGCTTGGTCTTGATCTGGCGGACGTACTCGTCGTCGTCCCAGGATGTGTCCTCGTGGTCAGGCGGATCGCCTTTCCAGGAGAAGAACCATTCGATCCAGTCTTCGGTGGGGAGTTCGCTGGAGCCATCGGCGGCGAGCTCGCGGGCGAAATCCTCTGCGGCGGTGCGATCGACGATTTGCCAGCGATCGTCGTTCCTGTAGTCGCCGGTGAATCTGACGACGCGTTCGGGGTCGTACTGCCAGGTCTGGATTCCCTGGTTCCAGACGAGGGCGTCGTGGGACTTGCGTTTGCTCACGAAGATGGTGAAGGGCGGTGTTGTTCCGAAGTCGCCGCGGCAGACCGCTTGGTAGTACAGCACCTATTTGCCGCCCGCCTCGGCTATCAGCTTCTGCAGCAGGTCGTTTCCGGCGCTTAATGCCGCTGCGTCGTTCGCTACCCATGGGACGCTGTAGGAGACGGGGGTTTCCGAGCGGAGTCCCTGGAGTTTCGAACCGCAGGAGGCGAAGCAGGGTTGGCGTTCGCTGTACAAGCCTGTGATCTGGTCTGGTTTGAAGCCCTTGGCGTTCAGCTGAGTTAGGAGGTCTTCTTCGGAGCGGGCGGTGGGGTTGTCGGATTGGCCGTCGCCGGAGCCGATTACGAGGTCGCCGGTTTTGGGGTCGTTGAAGCCGGGGACGATGGCGACCATGAAGTTGCGGGAGGGGGAGGTGCCGCTGGATTGGCGGGCGTTGTAGGCGGCTTGGCTGGCGCGGTCCTTGTTGTAGGGGGCCTGTTGGTAGGTGCAGTTGGTGCCGCAGGAGGAGCGGGTGCGGGCGCCGTCTTGGGCGGTGCGGATGGTGTTTACTACGCGGTCGATTTCGGCTTGGACCATGGCGGTGGCTTGGATGTCGACGGAGCCGGCGTAGTTGATGGTGTATTCGACTGTGACGTCGCGGTTTTGGGCTCGGGCTTTGGCGTCGGCTTCGGCTTGTTTGCGGGCGCGGATGGCGGAGACGAGGGCGGCTACGCCGGTGTCTACGCAGGTCATTACGCCGCTGCCGTTGATGGGGAGGGTTTGGGTGGTGGTGCAGCCGGTGCTGGGGGTGCCGTCGACGGTGATGGAGGCCTTCATTACGGCGGAGATATTGCCGGAGAGGCGGGCGCCGGCGGTGGCGGTGGTTTTGGTGGTGACGGTGGAGGTGACCGTGCAGCTGGAGTTGTCGCATTTCAGGCTGCCCTTCGAGTCGAAGTCGAAGGAGATGCCCAGATTCACTGCGTTGGAGAGGGTTTGGGTTTGGGAGGCGAGGTCGTTGTAGGTCTGTTCGCGATCGGCGGGAGTCACGATCGGGAACAGGATGGGTCCGAGTTGGCCGTCTGCGCCGTACGTGGCGATGCCGCCGCCACCGCTATTGCCGCCGGCACTTCCGCCGCCATTGCCTGACTTGGCAGTGGTGGAGGTATGCGAACCCGAGGCGTCGGGGATCCAGCGCAGCAGGCGGTGGGGAGCGGACGCGGACACCGCGAGAGTTCCGGTCGGCGTTGCCACTTCGATGGCCTCGTCGGAACCGACCCGAACGGTCGGTGCGCCGACTCGGGGAAAGGCCGTGGCCTGGTCAAGTCCGCGAAGCAGCGTGAGGGCCAGTTCCCGCGGGGACCAGGCACCGGTGGGAACAACGGCAGCCAGATCGTCCGAACCGGTGACCCATTTACCTTCGAGAGAGGCGCTCGTCATCCCCCGCGGGAGGTTGGAAGCCAGCGCGTTCTTGGGCGGCTTCAGATAGGTCTTGCCGTCCACCGTGAGCACATCGGTCTTCTGCTGACCGGCAGCGGTGACTGACCCGACCATGTCACCCCCGGAGGTGGCGCGCAGGTCCCACGCACCGCCTTGGGAACTCGAACCGGTGTAGTGAGCGACCGGCTGGGTCAGCAGATCCACCAGCGCGGCATAGAACGGGGAGGTGTTCGGCGCGGCTACCGGATGGCCCGGGACGGTCGCGCATCCGGTTGCGATCAAAGCCGTGACCAGCATCGATCCGATCAGCCCAATTCGCCTGCGGTGCACGCTCACCGCACCCCCCAACTTCGCCCTGAATGCGTCGAAAAGGACGCTAATGCCAACCGGTCGGGGTGGCAAACGGACCCGCGCGGACCTATCCCCAGGTGGTGAGGGTCACGGCGTAGTGGTCGTGCAGGGCTTGCAGGCGCGGCTCGGTGAAGCGGCCGGGTTCGGCCGAGTACACGCTGCGGCCGCGCTCGGAGGTGAAGGCCGAGGCGGGGATTCGGTCGGAATCGGCGGGGATGAACTTCAGTACTTCCGATACCGCGGCGACGGCGGTGGCCAGGGCGTGGCGGCCCGCTCGGCGGGCGCGATCGTCGAGCGCGGCGGGGTCGGCCGGCACCTGACGGGCGGCGACATCCGAATACCAGAGCCAGACACCGGGATCCAGCAGTTCGGACGGGTTGTCGAGGCCGAATTGGACGGCGCGAGCTGGGGGCGGGAGGACCTCGTCGGGGAGGCGGAAGGTGTAGTCACGCGGGGTGCCGCAGCGGGCGCATTCACCCGAATACCGGCTGCACAGCACGCCGTCGACGGTGACCACCGCACTGCGGAAGGCACAGTCCGTCCCACCGCAGGCCGGGCAGGGCTGCAGGCTCACGTACAGGCGAGCTTCCGCATTGGTGCGGGCGAGCGGGAGGGTGTCGGGCATGCCGCCTACCTTGCCTCAGATCGGGCGCCGGAGCCATCCCGGGGGCGGCCGGAACCCGGCGTTGTTCATATTGAGTTCACCGATGTGCTGTGGCAGAGTCGATTTCGCTGTGCTGAGTGCAGGATCGTGATCGTCGGATTGGGGATCTCCATGTCGGGAACAGTGCGGGCCACCTCGAAACTCGTCGGTGACGCGGCGACCATCGCGGGCGAGATCCGGGCGCGGCTGAACGCCATTGCCGGGGATGGCCGGGCGGCGGTCGCGGCGGGGCAATCGGCCTGGGGTGACGACGAATTCGGAGCCAAGTTCGCCGACGGGGAGAAGGGTTTCGTCACCGGAACCGACAACATCACCACCGGGACGGACAATCTGGGGACTTCGTTCGAGAATCTGGCCACCGGATTGGGGACGGCCGCGACCACGCTGCGGAACATGGAGCACAAGAACAAAGAGAACTTCCGGTACCGGTAGTGCGGGAATCAGGAGACGCGGCATCGATTCTGGAGGGCTTCCAGGAGCAGATGCGGGCGATCGCGGAGGCTTCGCGCAAACGGGCGCAGTTGACAGCCAGTGCCAGCGCGGCGAACGGGCGGATCACGGTGACCGTGAACGCGGACGGGATCGTGATCGCGACGCGGTTGAGCGCCGACGCCGACTCGCTGACGCTGGACGAGATCGCGGCCGCGGTGACTTCGGCGGCGCAGAAGGCCGCCGCCGACGTAGGCCGGCAGGCGCAGGAGCTGTTGCGGCCGTTGCGGGACGAGCGGTCGCGCATGCCGAAACTGTCGGAACTGTTCGACGGGATGCCGGATCTGCAGACGCAGGCGCCGGTCATTCCGCCCGCCTCGCTCGCACCGCCCAAGTCGCGGCGGGTGACCGAGTCGGTGGAGCTCGGGCCGGAATTCCGCAATGCGGTGGATTACGACAAGTGGCGGCGGGACAACGAGGGCGGAGCCACCAACCCGGGGTGGTGAATCACTCGCCGGTTTCCGGCAATTCGGGGTAGTAGCCGCGCTGATACGGCGAGAGCTGTGAGATGGCCAGTTGACCCGCGCGCTGGCAGATCGGGCAGCTGCCGGTCGTGTGGCATTCGGGGCAGCGCTTGCGCCCGCCCGCGCCGTCGTCGAGCCAGCCGCGGCCGCCGCAGCTCGGGCACCAGCCCAAACCCTCGCACTCGTAGCAGAGCACGTAACCGGGCGTGACGGTCTCCGGGGTGCGCACCGGGTCCGGCCATTCGAACTCGGCCATGCTCGCCTCCTTTCCGGCGGACCCTATCACCGGCGGGCGACATCTCCCGGTCCCGCACCGTTGGTTTTCCGTAAATGTTGAGTTCACCGGCAACGTTGTGGCACAGTCGGACTCGCCGAGATCAGATGCGACGGGCGTGAGGGGCTTTGTGGCGCTGGAGTTTCCGTCGTGGCTGGAATGGCTGGAGTGGCTGGTCGGATCCGACTGGCCACACGGCAATGAGGACCGCATGTGGCGGATGGCCCAGGATCTCGAAGCCGTTGCGGGGCAGGTCGATGATCTCGTCGGCGAACTCGACGCGCTGATCTCCAAGCTCGGCGACGCCTATCCGGAAGGTGATGGCGGGGAACAGATCCTGGCCTGGTTGAAGCCGCTGCGGAACGGGAACGAGCAGGGGCACGGGTCGATCACCGAGCTGGGCGACCACTATCGGGCGCTGGCCAAAGCCGCCGACGATATGGGCGATCAGTTGCAGTCGGCGAAGCTGAACTTCTATATCGGAGGGGCATGGCTGGTCGCCGAACTGGCCATTGCCCTGGCATCGGGACCGCTCGCACCGTTCCTGGAGGCGACCACATTCGCGGCGGGACGAACCTTCTTCCGATTGCTCGGCGAGCAGTTCGCCAGCCGGATCATGTCGCTGATCGGGCGGCGGATCACCAATCCCCTACTGCGGCAGATTCTTCCCAAGCTGATCTACGAGGTCACCCAAGAAGCGCTGGTCGAAACGTTCCAGGGGCTCTCGCAGGAATTCCTGGTGCAGACCATTCAGCAGCAGACCGGTCATACCGATGGGTACGACTGGGGCGCGATGCGGGACAACGCGATCATCTCCGCTGTCGCGGGTGCGACGGGCGGCGCCGCCGGGTACGGGATGAATCACTTCCTGCCGGCGGATGTGGGCGGCTGGAAAGGGGCGCTCAAGGGCGGTATCACAGGGGCGACGGCGGGCGCGGCCGGGGCCGGAGCGGCCTGGCTGGCGGGCGGAATGCTCAACGGGAACTGGGATTTCGATCCGCGGTCGCTGACCGGCGGGGCGTTGTCGGGGGCCGGGCCGAGCGCGCTGCACGGGTTCGCCGGGCAATCCGATCACTCGGGTGCGCCGATCGGATCGAATCTCGGTCAACCCAATGCCACGCAGAACGGCAGCGGGACGCGGGAAGCACCCGAAGGCAGAACGGAAGCTCCGGGCGCGCAGAACGAATCCGGCGCACAGCAGGCACCCGAGTCCAGAACCGAAGCACCGGCCGCCCAAAACGGTGCGGGCACACAACAAGCACCCGAGAACCGGACCGAACCACCGAGCGCACAGAACGGAGCCGGCGCGCAGCACGCGCCCGAAGCGGGCACGGATGCGCCGAGCGGGCAGAACGGATCGGGGGCGCAGCAGGAGCCCTCGGGCACCGGCGAATCCGAAGGCACGCGCACGCACGCCGCCAGTTCCAGTGCGGGCGATACCGATACCAGCACCGGGGCGCGCCAGGAGGCGCCGGCTCAGGAGCACAAACCCGAACACACCGGCGACAACAGCGGGGCGGTGGCGGTGGACGGCCGCCGCGACCGGCCCGAGGCCGACCCGCAGGACAAGGGCGAGGGATCCGAGGTCACGCAACGGACCTCGGGCGGTGCGCATTCCGGCGGCTACAGCGGCGGCTCGGACACGAACGACGGCTCACACCAAGCGAACAACGGCCAGGCAGACCAGAACTCGGGTGTGGTCGCTGCCTCCGGGCCTCCGGCATCGACCGCCGTGAATGCTCCGGCATCGAACGTCTCCGCGAGCGGAACGACACCCACAACGGCACCCTCCGCAACCACGGGGAGCCCCTCATCGACACCCACCAACCCGGCGTCCACCGCGACCCCGGGCACCCCGACCTCGTCGACTTCCACGCAACCGACCGCCGCATCCGGCCCGGCCACCGACGCCCGCGCCAACACACAGACTCCCCCGGCCGCAGGTTCGCCGAGCACCACGAATCCGGCCGGATCCGCACCTACCTCAGGTCAGCCTGGCGGCCCCGGCTCGAATCACGCTGGTGCCGCACCTGCCTCGGCGAACTCCCCGGGTTCCGGCACGCCCGGCCGGGATATCCGCCTGTCGTCCGACATGGACGGCACCACCGCGAAACCCATGGCGGCCTCGCCCATTCAAGCGGCGCCCACCGCAACCGAACCAGTAGCACCGCAACCTGATTCGGTACCGCCCCGCGCGGATCACCCGGGTTCGTCGATGCCCGGCCAGGTCACCGGGCAACACCCGGATGCGGGTTCGCCCCGCACTCATGACGCCTCGGACCAGGCTGACGGAGCGCACCCCGCACGGGAGCCGTCCCGCGACACCGGGTCGCCGGCAACGCCGGATGCCGATGGTCTCGTACCGGTCCCGGTACCCGTGGATGGCTCGGCCCCGCATCATGCCGGTGACGGGACCCGCTCCCCCACCACGCCGTCCGATTCCCGGGACAGCGGGACGGCCAAGGCTGTCGGGGATTTCCACGGTAATGCGCGGCCCACCGGCGCACCGGATCTCTCGCCGGAGTTCGTGGCGGATCAGATCAGCAAGAATCTGGGACTGGTCACGCCCGAGGGTGTTTCGTGGAACCGGGATCAGCAGCACTTCCTGCTCGACAATGGCGATACCGTCACGATTTCCATCGCCGAGTCACCGGGCGGTGCGGCGGACGAGGCGCCGGTGGCGCAATTCCGGGCGCGGCCGGGCGGATACGACGTCGAGTTGTCGCCGCGGGCGCGGGATGCGGATGTGGTGCGGGCCATCGCGCACGAGCTGGCGGAGATCCGGCTCTTGCAGGATCAGGATCCGGTGCTTCCGGTCGATTCGCAGGAGGACCGGCCGACCACCTTGACCCCGCACCTGGGCGGGCGGTTCGCCGAGCTGCGGGTGCTGACCGCGCAGATCGATCAGGCGGCGGTGGATCCGGCTCGGGCGCAGGAGCTGCCGCGATTGCGGAAAGACTTCGACGATCTGGTGAATCGGCTCGGATTGCGCGATCCGGCGCACGGGCCGATCGTCGAACGGCTGCTGGCGGAGCATGATACGGCCGACCACACCGCACCGGAATCGGCGCTCGCACGGCGGGTGGCGCTCGAGGAGCGCAACCTGCTCGAGTTCCGTCCCCGGTTCGGGCCGCAGTTGAGCGATGCCGACTACGACCAGGCCGTCGAGGAGCATCTGAATCGGTTGCGGCAGGAGGTTTCCGGCGAATTCGCGGAGGACCTCGTGCGTGCCGAGCAGCGGTCCCTCGACGGGCGGATGCGCGAGGAGCTGGCGCGGCGCATTTTCGATCCGCTGTTCGAGCCGAGCACGAAGCCCGCACGCGGCACCGTCAAGGTCGATTTCCTGCTGGAGTCGCTGGATCCCATCAATGCCGCGCTCAACGATCCGGCATTGACGCCGCAGGAGCGTGCCGTGGCGTTGCGCGATGCCATCAACGAGTTCCGCAACGCCATGCCGGAGGCGTTCCACGCGGCCATCGATCCCGAGGTGTTCGCCCGGATGGGTGCCGCGGCAGACGCTTTCGCCGCAGCGCCGAACCGGATCACCGCGGTACTAGATCACGAGAGCGGGCGACTACACGTCGCGGGGACCACCTCGCCCGTGTCGCTGAGCGACTTCCTGCGCGAGGTGGATCGCGCCAATCGCGCCGCCACGGCCCAGGGCCTCAACATCGAGTACACGGTGGTCGTGCATGACGGCGCGAACGGGAAATCGAGCGTCGAGATACTTCCCCGCCCGCGCCCGCAGCATCGGCTTCCGCTGACGCAGAACGCATTCGGCCCGGACAACACCCGCATCCCGCACCAGCCGCGCCCGCCGGTGTCGCGCGTCACGGGCGGCCACACCATCGACGTCGGCGTCGGACGCAGCGCCTTCGCGGTGGAGATGACCCCGACCGCGGATCGCGAAGGCGGCGGCCTGGTCATCAAGACCGAACTGGCCTCCGATTTCGCGGTCGCCGGCCAGCGTCGCCGCGATCTCGGCATCCTGGATCCGGGACCGCTGACCCAGGCCGGCACGGTCATGGTGTTCGGCGATCTGCTGACCGGCGGGCATCTGCTCACCGATGCGCCCGCGGGCGAGGTGGCGCGGATCTTCATCAACAATGTCAGCGCCGACCTGCCCGACTTCGTCTACCGCGCCATTGCCGAAAGACTGGCGGAGACGCTCGCGCCCGGCGGCCGGGTCGAAGTGCAGTGGGATATGAAGCCCGAACGGGAGGGCGGCGAGCCGGGCGACCGGAACCACATCCTGGGCACCAAGCTGTGGGACGCGATCGAGGCCGTATACCGGGATCGCAACGAGCCCAACCCGTTCCGGATCGACGAGCACCGCGTCTTCCCGTATCCGGGCAACAACGACTACGACTACACGATCGACGCGGGCGCGAGCAACAACCTGAACACCGCGCGCATGGCGGCCTTCAATCCGCCGCTGCCCGAGCATCGCATGGTGCTGGTCTACGAGCCGGGACCGGACGCGCAGGAGATCCAGTCCACCTACGGGATACCCGAGCAGAACCAGGACAAGATCCAGACCTACGCCGACCAGCACGACCTGGTCATCGATGTCCGGCCGACGAATCCCGACGCGGTGGGGCATCTGCAGGACGGGGCCATGCCCAAACCGATGGCGGTCAAGGACAAGACCGTCAACGACGCCGATATCGCGCTGGGCGCACCGGCGGAGGCCAAGGGTCTGGTCGGGCGGTTCGCGCCGGGGCAGCTGCAATTGCCCGACCCCGAAACGCTGACCGCCGAGCAGCTGCAGGCGTTGCAGAAGCGGCTCACCGATCGCGAGAACGACTATCGGGCCTACGAGAAGTACATGGCCGACCTGATCGCGCGGGGCGATTTCCGGGTGACCGAGGAAGGCGTGCTCGAAGGCCGGGTCGGCGACGAATACCGGCCCGTCACCGGCGATCACGATCTGTTCGACATGCGTCACGCGGACGGCACCCGGCTCACGCCGGAGGAACTGGCCGAGCACGAGACCAATCTGATGGGCTTGAACGCGGGCATCCAGCACGGTCCGCACGTGTACTGGGAGCCCGCCGGCGAGTATCAGCGGGTCCGGAACTTCGAGAAGATCATCAACGAGCATCAGCCGCCCACCGAACCGGATTCGGGCAATGAGCCGCTCATTCGTTTCCGGCCCGGCGGCGATCCGGAGGTGGTGTGGGCCGATCTGGATCTCGAAGCCATCGACCGCGAGATGACGCCGTGGCATCTGGAATCGAATCTGAGCGGGATGACCCCGCGCCGGGAAGCCGATCTGGACGAATTGCGCAGGCGGGCCTACGAACTCGCCAATCACCCGGACTTCGATCATGCCGCGTACCGGGCCTGGTTGAGCAATCCGGAGGTCCCGCCCGCCGACGTCGGCTCACCCGCGCATCAGATCGCGATCATGAAGCTGGCGGCGCTGGCGGGCACGGACCCGTCCGACATCCTGGCCATGCTCGACGCCGATACCGCTGCGCCCGAATCCGACTCGGACGCCTGAACGGGGTGCCGGCCGCAAGCCGGCACCGCTAGGACACGGGTCAGAGCGAGACGAAGTCCACCACGGACGCGTCTTCGACCTGGCCGAAGTTATCGGCCTGGGCGCGGATCGCGGTGGCCAGCTTGCGCAGTTCGTCCACGCCGGGCGCGGACTGCTGCACGAAGGACGCGCCGACCGCGGTCAGCGTGCCGGCCGCGCGCACCGACACCTCGTCGGCGCCGGCCGCGGGAATGGACAGCGCCGCCGAGTCCGCGCCGACGGCCGCTTCCAGGCGATCTGCCAGCGCGTCCAGGTCGGCGGCCGCCGCGAGCGCCGCCTTCTTGTCGAAACTTACGTTCCCCGTAGTCATTTCGGACCATCCCTCCCTTGTTCAGCGCATCCTATCGTGTCACGGCGCGACCCGTGGCGTGGTGGTCCCCACCGCGCCCACCACCGGCACCCCGGTATTGCCGAGTTCGCCGACCACCTCGTCGCCGTGCTCGCCCGTGACCAGGTTGGAGTGCACCTCGTCGTCACCGGCGTCGCCGCCGCGCGCGGCCGGACCGGCGCCGTGGGCCGCGGACATCGGCGGCACCATGCCCGGAGTCATGGCGGTATTGCCGCGCACCGGGGCCGCGCCGGACTCCGAAGCCGGCGCGGCCGGTGCGGCGGTGGCCGCCGAACGCGTGTTGTGCAGCTGGCTGAGCGGGGTGCTCGCGCCCGCGCCCGCGAGCGCACCGATCGCACCCGAAACCGCTGCGCCACCTGCGGATCCGCCCGTGCCCGCCGACGCCGCCTCGCTCGCCACCGGTTCGACCGCTTCGGTCTTGGCGATGGACTGCAAACTCTGCTGCGCCGACTGCACCCCGCTGGACACCGTGCTCGCACCCGTCGAGAGCAGGCTCAGCAGCTGCGTCAGCTGCGACATCGAGCCCGAGGAAGACGAGGACGGGGCCTTGGTCACCGCCACCTTCTGCCCCGCGGCCGTCATATTCGCGCTGTGCACGCCGAGCTGCGCCTTGGTCGAGGCCACCACCGCCGTTGCCTCCGCGGCGGTTTCGCTCGCCAGCGACAGCACGAACACCTGCCCGGCCGGGGTGACCAGGAACGGGGCCGCGATGGTCAGGCCGGTCACGAACTTGGTGATGATCGCCGCCATGCTGGCATTGCCGACCGCCACCGTGCCCGCCGCGCCGGTGAGCACGGTCTTCTGCTGCACGTTCTGGGTTTCCAGCTCCGCGGTATTGGCGGCGGCCTCGGTGCCCTTCGCGGCGGCCGAGGTGGCGCCGTCGCCGGACCAGTCGCTGGAGGCCATCGACGCCAGCGAGCTCACCAGGGACAGGACGGTCTGCAGGGCGCTGGAGACGTTCGACAGCGCCGTGGTGGCATCGGAGGTGTTCAATTGCCCGGTGCCGAAGGACGAGGCCAGATCGGTGAGCGGGCGGGTCAGCACCGACAGGTCCAGCGTCGGCAGCGGCGGCAGCTCCAGCGAGACCGATACGGCCGGGATCTCGGGCAGCGTCGGCAGGCCCATATCGCGCAGGATGCTGTTGACCGGGCGATCCAGCATGGGGCCGAGGGCGGTGCCGCGCAGCACTTCCGACAGCCTCGGATCGGAGGGCGTGGTCATGGTCGCGGCTACAGCGATAGGAAATCGTGGCCGGAGACGGCTTCGGTGGTGTCGTGGATCGCGGCGGCCTCGTGCGCGGCCAGCGCGGTGCCCGCGTAGACGTGCGCCAGCTCCGCGGTCGAGGCGAAGTGATTGGCTTGCGCGCCCGCGAAACTCACCAGGAATTCCTGGCCGATCAGGCCGAACACCGGGATCACGGCGGCGAGGGTGGCGCTTTGGTCCACCGCCGCCGCGGATGCGACCGTGGTCGCCAGCGCGGCATTGGCCTCACCGTAGGCGCGGATCGCGTCCGTCGAAGCGACGAGCTTGTCCATCGGAGCCCCTCCATCAAGAAGATCAACTCGTATCGAACTATACAGAGCGAGGCTTCGCCCGGCATAGCAGTCTTCACATACTTCACACAATGGGCATGAACGCCGGGTGATCCATAAATGATCAGCTGGTGATGCGGATTATTCTGGCGCACCGGGTGTTTCGGGACAAACCCTCAGATCGGCCGCAACCAGCTGTCGGGTTCGGTGTCGTAGTCCTGCTCCTCGACGATCTCCTGTCGCGAAACCTGTTCCACGGTGGGCAAACCCGTCAGCGCCAGCAGTTCGGGCGCCAGCCCGGCGGCCTGCAATTGGGCGCGGCGCTGCATACCGGCGCGGGTCGCGGCCTGCCGGCACAGCCGCAGGATCTCCGCGGCCAATGGCTCAGGTGCGCCACGCAGCTGATCGGATGCCACCGAAAGGCCCACCGGCAGGCCCTCTTCCGTCGTGGTCACCACGATCGCGCCGGTCCGCGAGGAGACGGTGAACTCGGTGGGGAATCTGGGTTGCTCGACGGTCATCGACGCCCTCTCATTCGTCCGCCAGTGTCATCAGCACTTCGGTGATATAGCTGTCCAAGGTGGCGGCCATGCGCCGGCGATCGGCCGCGGCCGCCACCGGCGGGAAATCGCCGGTCACGATATAGCGGCCGTCCTCGGCCACATCGCGCCATTCCAGCTTCTGCCGGGTGATGCCGCGCGGGCCGAAACGCGAACGGCCCTGCACCACTTCGATCACGCCCAGCCGCAGCGCGTCCGCGGCCAGGAAGTCCGCGGCCTGGTCGACCACGGTGCCGTCCATGGTCTCGTGCGCCGGGGACAGGCCGTAGCCGTAGTCGAATTCGTCGGTGTGCTCCGGCTCGGCCAGCACCACGTCGCGTCCGCGCCCGGCTTCCGAATCCGGCAGGGCGCGAATCAATTCCGTGGCCAGTTCCGGGCCGTAGCACTCGGTGACGGTGAAACCGGCACTGTGCCTAACGGTTTCGCCGGGCTGCTGCACGATCAGATAGCCGAGGTCGTCGCGGCGCAGGCCGAGGATGCGGATACTGCCCGCCGGGTCCTCCCGGTCGCGGCCGTCCCAGCCGTGCACCTCGACCTTCACATCGGGCGCACCCATCGGCGCGAGCACCTCGACCATGTTCTCCTCGCGCTCGCGCAGCGCGCCGCGGGCGTCCGCCAGCGCCACCAGGTGGTCGTCCCACCACTGCTCCCGGGCAATGAAATCCAATGGCCAGGGCAGGGTTTCGACGCCGAGCTGCTCCCACAGCACCAGTAGCTCCAGGTCGGTGAACGACCAGCTGCGAAACACCGGGATCAGCCCTCCACCACCGGCTTGGCCACGACCGGCGGGGCGCCCATGGCCTCCTCCAGGTATTCGGTGGAATCCAGGAAGTCGGGGCGCTTGTGCTCCTTGCCCTGCTGACCGCCCTGTGCGCCGTGACCGCCCATGGGCATGCCGCCCATCGGCATACCGGCGCCCGACGCGGCGATCCCGGCGCGGGAAGCGCTGGCGGACACCGTCATCGCGCCCTCGGCGCTGACCGCGGCGCGCGGGAACAGGCGCTGGCTGAGCGCGGCCGGATTGGTGGCCGCGCCACCGCCGCCCGCGCCGCCACCGCCACCGCCGCCCTTGCCGGCGGCCTGTTTGGCCTGGCCGAGCAGGCTGGACAGGCCGGTGAGATCGGAGCCGTCGGTCGAAGCCTTCTTGGTGGAGGCCGCCGAGGAAGCCTGCTGCGCGGCCGATTGCAGACCGGACAGAGCGCTGGTCAACCCCGAGCTGTCGCCCGAGTTCGAGGTGCCGCTGTTGCCGCCGTTACCGGTCCCATTGGGATTGGTGCCGTTGGGGTTGGTGCCGTTCGGATCTTTGCCGTTGGGGTCGGTGCCATTCGGTTTCGTCCCATTCGGGTCGGTGCCGTTCGGCTTCGTATTGTTGGGGTCGGTCCCGTTGGGCTTCGTATTGTTCGGGTTCGTGTTGTTCGGATTCGGCAGCGTGCCCAAACCGAACTGGTTCTTCGTATTCGGGGTGATGCCACCGCCGCCACGGGTCGTGGACGTGGTGGTCGTCGTTTTCGGCGCGGGTACGGTGGGATCCTGCAGGATCGGGATATTGGCGCTGGCCTTCGCGAGACCCGGGGTGTACCAGCCGGCGAACCATTTGGCCTGGGTGGCGGCGATCTCCGTCTCGGTCTTGGTGCCGTTCCATTCGTCACGCCAGTCGTCGGGCGAGACCCGCTTGATGAACTCCAGCACGCCCGAGAAGTAATACAGGGTGCCCGCCATGACCCGCAGGTCACCGGTGAAATCGCCGGCCTGGGTCTTGAACTTCTTGGCGGCGGCGATGGCGGCGTCCGCGCCGTCGCCCTGCCACAGGCCCTTCGTCTCCAACTGCTCCAGGCCGTTCACCAGATTGGTGAAACCCTCGTCGACGCGATTGGCCACCCACTTCCAGATCGAGCTCTTCTCGGCGACCTTGTCGTGGTGGATGCCCTGGCCGACTTCCCAGAACCATTTGCCGCGCTGGGCATACGGGTTCTCAGCGCCGATGGCGTCGGCGTAGTGGTTGCCGCCGACCTTGGGCAGACCGGTCGCACCGGCCTTGGCATCGTGCTCCTCGAGGCTGCCCTCGGTCCAGACCGGCGCCGTGCCCGTGCCGAGGCCGTCGGTGGGCATCGAGACATTGTTCGGGCCCATGGTCTTCTTGACCTTGTCGAACTGGGACCGGGAGTCCCCTTCGGCGTCCTGGTACTTGTTGTCGGCGTCGATCAGCGTCTCGCCCATGGCATTCACGAGATCGATGTAGTGATCGATGATGCCGTTCAGCCGCCCGCCCTCGTGATTGCAGCGCTCGGCCATGGTGAGCGCGGACTGCAGGACGCCGTTGTCGCTGAAACCGATATGGCTGGCCAGCGGGCCGGTCAGATCCTTGACGAAGCCGAGCCGGTACGCCACCTCGGCCGCATTGTTGATGGCGTTCTGGGCGGCGCCCGAAGCCACCACCAGACCGCCGTTGCGGGCCTGCTGCCGCAGTTCCAGCCAGGGGTTGTCTACCATGCCGGACTCCCTACCTTGTTCATTCGAGCGAGCGGGTTCCTACGAATGTCGCTGCCGGAAGCGCTCTTCGAAGCCGGACGCGTAAATCGAGGGCGGGGTCGTCGAGGTCGCCGACTCCACCACGCCGTCGTCCGCGACGTAATACAACGCGCGGGCGATGGCGATCTCTTCCGGGCCGGTCGGCACGAAGACCAGCCAGCCTACCGAAAGCCGTTCCGCCACCAGGCGATCGAGCGGATAGGCGGTGGTGTCACTGCCTTCCAGGTGATAGCGCACCGCCGCGATGGCGTCCTCGGCGGACAGCGGTTCCGGGCCGGTGCGCGCCACGCCCGCGAGGGTGAGCTGGTAGTGCGCGGCGTCGAGATCGGCTGCGGGACCGAAGACTTCGGCCAGGGCGGATCGGGTGACATCGCGGCGTTCGGCGGCGGCGACGAAATCGGCTACGGTGGCGCGCAATTCGTCGGAAGGCGCTTCGGCGGCCAGACCGGCGATCACGTCGGTGACGGTGCCGGTGGTCCAGATGCCGGGGACGGCGGCGGCCAGTTCGGCGGCGTCCGGGGAATCGCCGCGGAACCAGCGGCCGCGCTCCCACCAGTAGCAGAAGCTGAGCAGGCCGCCGGCGGCGCGCGTGTTCAGCACCGGGTTGGCGATCCAGTCCGGGGCGCCCGCATACAGTTGCGGCAGTTCGGCTTTCCCGTTGTAGGCGGCTTCGAGTTCCGGCGCGTTCCAGACGCCGCCGGAGAGCACGGCGCGGCCGCCGGGCAGGACATAGAGCGAGGAGCCGGAGCGGCGGGACCCTTCGAACCAGCCGAAGGAGGGCAGCATGCGCGGGCCCCAATCGGAGCCGATCGCCACGAAAGCGGCGGAGATGGCGGCCCAGCGTGACCAGAGCACCGGGAAATCCGGGAAGTCGCCTTCGGAAACCGTTGGCAGATAGCCGGATTCGGCGTCGGCACGGGCGGCCGCGGCGGCCTGCTGCGGGGTGCGCGACTGGCGATTGCCGTGGTTGGCGTACGCGGCCAGCCAGGTGGGCACGGTGGAGCGCGGGTAGCGCTCGAGGTCGGCGCGGTAGTCCTCGGGCGTCAGCAGTTGATCGTCGGGGAACGGTTCGTCGCCGTAGTCGTGATCGACGGTGAGCTCGCCGATGGCGGTGAGCTCGAGTTCCAGTCGCCACCATGGGCCGTCGCCGAGTTCGGCGGAGAGTTCGCGGTGGGCGGTGACCAGGCTCAGCGCCTCCACCGGCGGGGTCAGGGCGAGCTGGCGGCCCTCCGCATTGAAATAGACCAGGCGGGAGCGGTGCGAGGTGGTGGTGAGCGCGAAGGCGGCCGACAGGCGGTGCCAGCCTTCCGGGCCGAAGTCGCTCAGTTCGACGGCGAGCCGGTGGGCGAGTTTGCGCGCTTGGGCGGGTAGGTCCAGGACCGGGGCCGGGTCGATGCTGAAACCGACATCGGGGTCGGGGGTTTCGTCCGTGGGCTCGGGTTCGGCCGGTGTGGTGCCGGCGGATTCCGCCGCGCCCCCCTCGGTTTCGGACTCCGCGCCGACCACCGGGGCGAGCGCATCGAAGGGGTGTTCCAGCTCTCGATCCGGGGCAACCAGCCCCGCACCGTCTAGGTTCTGCTCGGATTGCACTGTGGTGGAGCCGCTTTCACTGAATCGTTCGGACACGGTCACTCCAGGCCGGAGAACTTGCGCTCGAATTCCGCGCGGCGCCCGGCGGCATTGCTGCCGTCCAGCTGACCGGCGAACGCGGCCCGGGCGGCATCGGTCAATTCCTGGGGAATCTCCGGGTAAGCACCGGCGACGGCGAAGAGCGCGCGCTGCGTCGGCTCGTCGAGTCCGGACTCCGAACGCACCCCGTGCCCGGCCGAGGCGGCGGCCAGCGCATTGTCGAAATTGCGGCGCAACTGCTCCTCGCCGGGGCGGCCACCCTGCACGTGCATCCTCCTCGTCTCACCGGAACCAACTGTCAGCATCACATATCCCGCGCGACCGTGCGGTGGCCGAAATCGTAAGAATCGGCGAATTCACATCGGGGCGCTCACCCGAAAATGCTGCCCCGCCGCACCGGATCGGACAACACGTCGCGGATCAGCAGACCGAGATCGGCGTCCGCCGGAAGCGCGCGATAGCGCAGCTCGCACTGCGGCGTGCCGGCCGCGCTCACCAGCAATCGGTGCAGGCCCTGACCGTTGCGCTCCCAGTACGCGTCGGCGCCCAGCCGGTCCACATGCAGGACTATGTCCTCGATCCGCAACACCAGGCCCAGCTGGCGATCGCGATAGAACAGCACCCGCACACCGTCGATCTGGTCGTAGACGCCAGCCATATTGCCCATACCGTGCGGTGCGGAGGACAGGTCGCCGGTGGAGGGATCCAGCGTCGCGAACTCGCCGTAGCCGGAATGCGAACGCAGCAGCAGGCGGCCGGTGTTCGAGGGTGCGGCGGCGCGGGGGAAGCGGGAACCGCCGCGTGCGGTGTTGCCATTGCCGTTTCCGTTGGCTCCGGGGGCGCCGGGTGAACCCATCATCGGGGAACCGCCGGGGTAGCCGTTGTTCGCGCCGGTTCCGGCGGTGCCATTGCCGGAACCATTGGTAGAGGGAACAGCGGTAGGTGATTCGACCGGCGCAGACGGCTGAGTCCCGTTCGGCGCGTAGCCATTCGGTGCTCCACCGGGCGGAGTGGCTGCTCCACCCCCGCCACCGGGGCGCTCCCACGGCGTATACGGCGCGGGCGTCTGTTCCCACGGCGTATACGGCTGCGGCGACGCAGGCTGCGCCGCACCATTGCCCGCACCTGCCCCGGCGGCTGTACCCGGAGCCGACGAACCATCATGCCCAGCACCGCCATTCGCCGGGTTATAGCCCTGCTGATAGCCGTCGGGCACCGTCGGCAAACTCGGCCAGCTCTGCGCAGGCCCACCAGGTTGCGACGACCCGCCCGGTACTCCAGGGATATTCGACCAGTCCGGGAGCTGCGGAATGCTGGGCGGCCAATTCCCCTCGGGCAGAGAAGGAATAGACGGCAGCGACGGGATCGTCGGGACCGAAGGAACAGATGGGACGGAAGGAACTGACGGCACCGACGGAACAGTCGGAACCGAGGGCACCGACGGAACAGACGGCATCGAGGGCTGCGGCACGTGCGGCTGCGGCTGCGGCTGCGGCTGCGGCTGCGGCTGCGGCTGCGGCTGCGGCTGCGGCTGCGGCTGCGGAGGATGCTGCTGCTCCGGCGGCAACGTCCACGGCGCAGGCTGTTTCGACGGCTCCGGCACGTAATCCGGGAACTCCGGATCGAATTCGTGCGGCAGATGCGGCACATGCGACCGCCAATTCGGCCGCCACTGCGGCAGCTCGCGGCGCGGCGCGGACTGATCCCTGTCGTCGGGACCATCACCGTCGGGCTCACCAGCGTCCGGTTCATCACCGTCGGGCTCACCAGCGTCCGGTCGATCACCGTCGGGCTCACCCGCACCCGGTCGATCGCTCTCAGGCTCCCTTGTGTCCGGTCGATCGCCCTCGGGTTCACTCGTACCCGGATCGCCGCCACTTAGTTCGTCGGGATCCGAGTGATCGGTGCCGGGAGCAACGTTGTCCGGCTCGCTGACCGGTCCGCTGACGATCGGCTCTGTAGTGTCAGGGGTAGTAGGCGCCTTACTATCGGGCGCGTTGCCCTCATGCATGACCTGACCGCTGTGGTCACGGATCGCATGTTCCGTCGAGTTCGGTTCCGGAACGATCGGATTCGGATCCGCCGGTGGCCCATCGTGATCCGCTTCTCGCGTACCCTCGAACCCCTGCTCCGGTCGACCCGGTTGTGTGTTGGGGTCGGCCGGATGACCGGCCTCCGGAGTCGGAGCGGCCGTCGGGCCCGCGTTCGGGCTGACCGGGTCATCTGGCCGGGCCGGTGCTGCGGGGCCGGATTCCTCGGGGCCTTCCGGGCGTTCGCCGGTACGTGGGATGTTCTGGTCCACCCAGTCGACGAACTCTTGTGCGTGGTAGAGGTTTTCGGCGGCGATGCGCAGACCCTCGAAGGCTGCGCCCGGATCCCCCTGGCCCATACGAATGGTCCTGGACTGCAGGTAGTCCATGGTTTCGTCGAGCAGGTCCCGGGTGAGCGAGGATTCATCGGTGCGCAGGCCTGTGACCTCGCGCAGGGTGCGGATGGCCGCGCGCAATTCCTCGCGGGCGGCGTCGCGGACGCGTTCGGCATCGGCGTGCGGATTGTCGGATGTCGCTGCGGCCGTTTCGAGCCGGGTGACTTCCGCACCCCAGCGTTCGGCGGCGGTCTCGGCGCGGTACATGCGGTCGAGTGCGTCGCCGAGAGCGATCACGCGACGGGCGACGATCTCGCCCTGTTCCACGGGACGGGTGCGGGCGGCATAGTCGTCGAGGATGCCTCGATACTCGTCCCTGCTCAGTTGCGATTTCTGCAGCGGGAGGTCGGTTACCGCCGCGTCCACTGCGGCGTGAGCGGCGGTCAATTCCTCTTGCGCGGAAGTCGATTCGCGCCGCGCACGGTCGAGTGGGGATTCCTCCGCGCGGACAGTATCGGCCTGTGCGGCTTGATAACCGGCGATCGCCTCATCCACCAGATGGGTGCGCACAGCCGCCTCACGCAGCCGCTCCACACGGTCCTGCCACGCCTGCTGCTGATCCAGCGGCAACGTACGGGTGGCCAAGTCATCGGTGGTTTCACGGACCCGTTCCGCAGTCAGCTCGGAACGATCCACAGGCATCCCCAGCAAGGCCGCATCGAGTTCGGCTCTAGCTTCCACCCGCGCCCGCTCCATAGCGTCCACCGGAGTCTCCCCCGGCCGCGCATCACCCAGCATCGCCCCTGCAAGCCCGGATTCCGCTGCCCGAGCCCGCAATTCGGCCGCAGTCAAATCCTCCGCAGCCGCGCGCACCGCCTCCACCTGCGCCTGCTGCGCGGGCATCAACCCCTCGCTCATCGGCAGATTGCGCAAATAGTCGAGAGTGGCAGGCAAGCGCCGCGGACCGAGATCCGCAGCAGTGACAGCCCGGCTCGGCTCGGCATATGAGCCCGGCGCGGGCCGTTCCGGCGCAACCGGCAGATTCGACAGCGCGATCTCCACACGCGTCCGCGCCGCCGCGAGATCAGCACGCGCCGAATCGAGTTCACGCGCCGCCGCACTCGGCGACACCGGCGTGGCGGCCTCTCCCCCGAACCGGCCGCCGTGCTCCGTGCCCGGTGGCAGCGCCGTGGCCTCGCCTTGCCGTCGGTTGTATTCCTCGCCGATGAGGGAGAGCGCCTCGATGTCGGCGGCGCGGTTCAGGACTTCCTCGCGTAGGCGGGCGATTTCGGCGTCGATGAGGGCGGGGGTGAGGCGTTCGTGGGGGTCGAGTTTGCCGTCGCGGTATTTCTCGTAGACCTCGGCGTAGCGGTCGGGGCCGGCGTCGGTGAGGTCGACGCCGAGCAAGCGGGTCCAGACGCTGGCGGAGCGGGACGGGTCGTCGGAGGTGTGGGGTTCGCCGATCAATCGGTCGGCTTCGATGAAGCCGCGTAGGAAGGCGGGGGCGGACGGGTCGTGGATGCGCAGTTCGCCGGTGAGTACGCGGGGGTCGGCGGCGGGGTTGTGTTGCAGGCCGTTGGTGAACGGGTCGAGATCACCGAGGGTGGTGAGGTATTCGGTGAGGGCGGCGCGCAGGGGCTCGGCTTCACCGGGGCGGTAGACGATGTCGGCGAGGGCGGATCGCATGGCCGAACCCGAAATGCCCTTGTCCTGCGGGCCGAATTCGAGGTTCTTGTCGTACTGGCGCGGCCACAGGTCTTCGCTGGGCAGGCCCAGGCGTTGCGCCAGCAGGTCCCGCGCGGCATCGGTCGCCTGCTCGTCGATTCCGCGGAGCAGCTTGGCGTAGTCGGCCAGCGCTTTCAGCTGATCCAGGCGGCGAACCTCGGCGACCTTCGGGTCGGTCAGGGCCGCGGCGACGTTCTCCTGGGTGAGCGCACCGGGTTCCAGGCCGAGCTGGGTGGCGAGCCGCCCGCGCATGCGGTTGAGGCCGTTGAAGTTGTCGAGGTCGTCAACGGTCTTCACATAGTCGGCCATCGCCTCGATCTGCGCGGCGCGCAAGGCGTTCTCGTGACACAGCACCTCGATGGTGCCGGCGAACTGGGCGGGATCGAGATCCACCAGATAGACCGACAACCGCTCGGCCAGTTCCTCGCGATCGGCCCGCAGGTCGTCGGTGCCCCGTTCCGCGAGCTCGGCGGCGAGCTCGTCGAGTGCGGACGGCGGCGGGCTCAGTTCCTGCCGGACCTCCCAGACGCCATCGGTGTGGAACAGGGTGGCGGTGAGGCGGCGGCCGTCGACCAGCTCGTCGACGTGGCGAACCTGCGGGGTGTCCAGTTCGCGCACCACGGTGCCGCCGTGCTCGTCCATTCCGACCAGGCGGAAGTCCGGTTGCAGCGCACCGGAATTCAGCAGCGCGGCCAGTTCGGGGTGTTCGGTCAGCGCGCGCGTGAGCAGCTGGCGGTGGTCGAGCTGACCGTCGATGACGAGCAGGCGCGGTGCGGCCCCGGGCTCGCCCGGCAGGAGCGCGATACCGCGGTCGATCATCGCGCCGCCGTGCTCGTGCACCCAATCGCGTGCCAGGCCGGCCGCGAAATCGGCTGTCCGCGTGCGGGCTTCGCCGTCCGCGCGCACGTACTCCTCGACCGCGCGGGTGAATTCGGCCGCGTGGTCGGCCGCATCGCGCATACCCATGCGCAGGTCGCCCAGCGTGTGTTCCAGGCGGTCGGCGCTCAGGTCCGCGAGGTCGATGTCGAGGAACTGCGCCCAGCCCGCACGCTCGTCGCGGATCTGCTCGCGACGCAATGCGCCTTCCAGGTACTCCTTGCGGCCCTGGTCCCGGCCGGGCTCGTCGCTGTCGCTCAGATCGCCGAATGCTCGGCCCGGCTCGCCGCCATTGTTGATGCCCTGCCATTCGAGCATGCGCCGGACATGGGTTGACTCGCCGGACCCGTCCGCCACTTCCCGCGCCAGCCGGCCCAGCGGGTCGTTGTCGAAGAAGCTGACCTCGGGGCTGTAGGGGAAACGGGCGTCTTCCTCGTTGTAGCGGCGCGCGGCATCCGCCAAGGCTTCGATGACGGCCGCCTGGCGCATGGTCAGGTAGTTGTTGCGGTCGGCCTGCCGGGTCAGGGCGTCCGGGTCGGCGTCGGGAACTCGGATGCCTGCCTGGCGCGCGGCGTCCAGCACCTCGCCGAGCGCCCGGTCGCGATCGGCCAGGGCGGCGGCGACATCCTGCGGCAGATGCTCGTCCGCGCCGCCCTCGAACATGGATTCCGGGGTCGGATCGGGCTCCGGTGCGCCGGCGGGCAGGCGCTTGACCGGATCCGGCTGTCCCGCAGCCGATTCCGTGGCTTCCGGCGGTACGCCGTTCATCTCGTCCAGCCCGGCGAACCGCAGCTCGGCATCCCATTGGGCCAGCGTGTGCGGATCGACTTCGGAACGCCACGGGGCGTATTCCTCGCCGTCCGGGGTGAGCATGGCGATGTCGTCGCTCATACCCTCGCGGACGCGGCGCGTGAATCTGTTGAAGCCCGGCAGGCGTTGCCGGTCCTTCCACAGGGTCGCCAGCTCCTTGAGGATGCGCGGCGGATTGAACTTATCCCCGATGTGGGTCAGGTTGTCGAGGTGGAAGACGAATCCGGCCTGCCACACCATCATCGACATGTTCTTGCTGTCGATGGTGGAACCGGACGGATACTTCGGGATGTACCCGGTGAACCCGTCGCGTAATGCCGTCCACAGGCGTTTCAGCAGCGGGCCGCGCGGCTCCTCGGCCTTGGGCGCCGGCGCGGGTTCGGCCGGCTCCGGGCGGCCGGTGAGCTCGGCGCGCCACACACCGTCGGGGCCCTCTGTCAGGTTCACGTGCAAGCGATCGCCGTCCGCCTCGATGACGGCCCGGTGCTGCGGCAGGTTCGGATCGCGGCGATCCAAGGCCAGCAGATCCGCGACTTCCTCAGCGCCACGCACGGTTTCGCCACGCAGTTCGGCAAGCGTCGCTTCGCGGTGCTCGGCGGTCAGCGAATCCGAATCCACGCCGAGCAGACGCGCCCATTCGTCGCGCACCGCCGCGTGCTGAGCGGCGAGGTCGGGTTCGGTGGCGGCATCGTGCCGGACGGCAGCCTCGGCCATCGCCTCGATCGCACCGGCGCGCAACAGATGCTCCAACTGCCGCAGCCCGCCCTCCTCGGCGACGCGCTGCGGTGAACGGTCCGATTCGGGCAGACCCAGACGGTTGGCCAGAGCCTTGCGCAGGTCATCGAGGTTACGGGCGCGCGGCGGACCGTCGGGCTCTTCGGTCGGCTCGGATTCACTCCGACTGCGGTGCGCCGGATCCGGTCGGCCGGCTTCGAGGGCGGTGCGAGCCGCTTCCTCGACGGCCGCGGCCGCGAGCCGGTCGGCGATCCCGAGACGTTCCAGCTCGGCTTCCATGGCGCGAACGTGCTCGGGATCGGCCTCGGTCCGCCAGAATTCCTCGTCGCCATAACGTTCCGCGACACTGAGCGGTTCGAAGTCCGCCGGATACCGCATGGGCCGGGCGCGCTCACCACGGTCCGCATCCCCGAAATATCCACGAGCACGCGCGATTTCAGCGACCTCGCGCAGTACCGAGATCGGATCAGCGTGGCGCGCCATGGCATCGGTCAGCCCGAGCGCCTCCACCAACCGCCGTGCGTACACCAGCTCCTCGGCACTACATGGGACACCGTTCTCCGGCAACAGGTTCCGAACGAACTCCCGTATCGAACGCAAGTGCTCCGGCAGCGGATCCCCGTCACCGATCGCAGCAGGAGTCTCCGCCACCGGCGGCTGAACCGTAACCGTCTCCGCCTCATGCACATTCGCCGTCGCACCGGCGTCAGGCGTCTGCTCGACCAACGTCGGGGTCTGTTCGACCAGCGTCGACGTCCGCTCCACAAGCGTCGACGTCCGCTCACCGCCGGTTGCCAGACCGGATTCGGATCCCGGCTGAACCGGCGGATGCTGGCCTCCTGGCGGTGTGTTCGGGTCCGGATCACCCGGATCGGACGACGGCGGAGCCTCGGGACCGCGCGGCGGACGACCCTCGCCGCCGTTGCCGACAGCGGGCTTGTCTTCGTCGTTCTCGGTCGGCACGTGGCGAGCCGAACCGGAGTCTCCTGAATCTCCGTCCGGTCGGCGTGGCGATCCTGGGCCCGAGTTGGGGTTCTTCGGGTCGTTCGGGTCGTTCGGGGTTGACCCGTCGGGGTCGGCGGGGCCCGGGTCTTCGAGGTCGCGGTGCTGGGAGTCGCGGGGGATGTGCTGGTCGACCCAGTCGGCGAAGGCTTGGGTGCGGTGCAGGTTTTCGGCTGCGGCGCGCAGGGCTTCGAAGGCTGCGCCGGGGTCGCCCTGGCCCATGCGGATGGTGCGCGACTCCAGGTATTCCATGGTGTCGGCGAGCAGGTCCGGGGTGAGCGCCGACTCGTCGGTCAGCAGACCGGTGACCTCGCGCAGGTTCCGGATGGCCTGGCGCAGTTCCGCGCGGGCGGCGTCGCGTGCGCTTTCGGCTCCGGCGTGCGGGGATTCGGAGACCGCGGCGGCTTCCAGGCGCGCCACTTCGTCGGTCCGGCGTTGCGCGGCGGCTTCCGCCTGATGCACCCGTTCCGCTGCTTCGCCGAGGGCGCTGATCCGCTGAACATGAGCCTCGGCCTCGTCGACGCGGATGGTGCGCGCGGCGAGCCGGTCGAGGGTCTCGTTCAGCCGACCAGCGGTCAGCTCGGATTCTTCGACCGGCAGGCCGCGCATGGCTTCGCGCAGGGCCAATCGTGCTGCATCCAATTCGGCTTGCGCGGCAGCGGATTCGCGTCGGACACGGTCCAGTGGGGCCTCGGCGGCGCGGGCCGCGGCGGTCTGGTCGGACTCGTGGCGGGCGATGAGTTCATCCGTCAGGTGGACGCGGGTGGCGGCTTCGCGCAGGTGCTCGACGCGGTCGTGCCATGGCTGCTGCTGATCCAGTGGCAATGCACGCGAAGACAATTCGCCAATCGTCTCGCGCAGTCGCTGCGGAGTGAGATCGGAGTGATCGACTGGCAGTCCGCGCATGGCTTCGTCCAGTGCCGCGAGCGCTTCCGCCCGTCCCCGCCGCAGGGTGTCGAGTGGAGGTTCGGCGGCACCGGCCGCGGGGGTGTCACCCGTGCTATCGATTGGGGGTTCGCCTGCAGGGGATGCTGGGGTCTCGTCCGGGCTGCGGTGTGGGTTGGGTGTAGACCCGTCGGCGAGCAAGGCGGCCTCGAAGCCGGATTCGGCGGCCCGGAGGCGGTTCTCGGCGGCGTGCAGCTGTTCGGCGGCGGTGCGTATCGCATCTACCCGGGCCTGTTGTGCGGACGACAAGCCATCGGCCATCGGCAGATTCGTCAGGTGATCGAGGGTGCCCGGCAGGCGGCGCGGGGTGAGATCGCTGTGCGTGATCGGGTGGCCGGGCTCGGCGCCGGTGCCGGGGGCCGGGCGGTCCGGTGCGACCGGCAGGTTGGCCAGGGCGATGTCGGCGCGGGTGCGGGCGGTCGCGAGATCTCTTCGGGCGGCGTCGAGTTCGGCGGCGGCGGTGCGGGGGTCGACCGGCGGGGCGGGCGGGGGCGCGAGGCGCTGGTTGTAGGCGTCGGCGATGCGCGCCAGGGTTTCGATATCGGCGGCCCGGTTCAGCACTTCCTCGCGCATCCGGGTGACCTCGGCGGCGAGTTGCTCGGGGGTGAGTGTCTCGTGCTTTTCGATCTTGCCGTCGCGGTACTTCTCGTAGATGTCGGCCCACTGCTCGGGCGTGGCATCGCTGAGGTCCAGGCCGAGCAGGCGCGACCACACGCTCGCCGAATGCGCCGGATCGTCGATGCTGTGCGCCGCGCCGATCAGGTCGTCGGCGGCGGCGAAACCGCGCAGGAAGGCCGGGCCGGACGGATCGTGCACGGCTAGTTCGCCATCGGCGGCGCGTGGGTCGGTGGCGGGGTCGTAGCGCAGGCCGTCGGTGAAGGGATCGAGGCCGCCGAGAGTGTCCAGGTATTCGGTGAGCGCGGTGCGCAGGTTCGCCGTCTCGCCCGGGCGGTAGACGATATCGGCGAGCGCGGACAGCATCGACGAGCCCGAGATGCCCTTGTCCTGCGGGCCGAAACCGGTGAGCTGCTTGTTGTAGCGGTTCGGCCACAGCTGCTCGGTATCGAGGTCCAGGCGTTGTGCGAGGAGGTCGCGGGCTGCGTCGGTGGCGTTCTTGTCCAGACCCCCGAGCTGATTCGCGTAGTCGGCCAGGGCTTTCAGCTGATCCAGGCGGCGCACCTTCGGCACCGACGGATCGCTCAGTACCTCGGCTACCCGCTGCGAGGTCAGCTCGCCCGGGTCGAGGCCGAGCTGGTTGGCCAGGCGATTGCGCAGGCGGTCGAGGTCGTGGAAATTGTCGATGGCGTCGCTGGTGCGGATGAAATCCGTCATGCCCTCGATCTGGGCGGCCCGCAAAGCGTTCTCGTGCCGCAACTGGGCGACGGTGTCGGCGAGCTGGTCCGGGCCGAGATCCATCTGGTAGACGGTGAGGCGGGCGGCCAGCTCGTCGCGGGCGGTCAGCAGTTCGTCCGGGCTGCGGTCGGCGAGTTCGGCTGTGAGAGCGTCAATTTCAGACGTCGGCGGGGCACCCGGATCCTGGAGTACGCGCCAGCGTTCGCCGTCGTCGCTGAGCAGGGTGACCGTGAGGCGGCGGCCGTCCACTACCTCGTCGATCTGGCGGACGCGCGGGATTTCCAGCTCGTGCACCTGTGGGCGGCCGTGCTCGTCCACTTCGACCAGGCGCAGATCCAGGTGCAGGGCACCGGAATTCAGCAGTTCGCCCAGCGCCGGATGGGCCGCCAGGGTGCGGGCGAGCGTGGCGTAGTGATCGGCTTGACCGTCGATGATCACCAGATGTGGTGCGTCGCCGGGATTTTCACCCGGGCGAATGCCGACCCCAGGCTCGATCATGGTGCCGCCGTGCGCCAGCACCCAATCCTTGCCCAGGCCCAGGGTGTAGTCGTGGGCACGGGTGTGCGCTTCGTCATCGGCGCGCAGATAGTCGTCGACCGCGTTCCGGAATTCGGCCACCTCGTCGGCGCCGTCGCGGACGCCCATGCGCAGCTCCGAGAGCGTGTGCGCCAGGCGCTCGGGACTCAGGTCGGCAAGATCGACGCCGAGCATCTGCGCCCAGCCAGAGCGTTCGTCGCGAATCTGGTCGCGGCGGAGTGCGTTCTCCAGGAACGACTTCAGGCCATCGTCGCGGCCGGGCTGATCGGTGTAGCTGAGATCGCCCCAGTCCCGGCCCGGCTCGCCGCCATTGTTGACGCCCTCCCAATCGAGGAGGGTGGTGCTGTCACCCTGGGCGCGCGCCACCTCCTTGAGGAAGCGGCCCAGCGGGTCGTTGTCGAAGAAGCTGACTTCGTCGCTGTACGGGATGAGGGCGTGCTCTTCGTTGTAGCGCTGCGCCGCCAATTGCAGTGCTTCGATGACGCCTGCGCGGCGCAGGTTGAGGTAGCTCTGTTCGTCGACCAGGCGGCGCAGGGTCGCGGGGTCGGCGTCAGGTATCGAAATACCCTGGCGGCGCGCGACTTCCAGGAGATCCTGCAGAGCCTGGTCGCGATGGCCGAGCGCGTCCGTCACATCCTGCGGCAGGACGGAGTCGGCGGCATCGCCGTGTACGACCGGTTCCGGCGCGGGCGGGCGTCCGTTCGCGTCCGAATCCGGTTGGGCGGAATCGGAGTCGGGATGGGTGGTGGACTCGTCACTGTGGGTGAGTGGCGCTCCCCCGGCTGCCGGGTCCTGCGCGGACGGGAGTCCACGGGTCACCGGATCCGGATGCGAGGACGGCAGGCCCCTGGCCGGATCCGCCTGCCCGGCAGGCAGTTCGGGGATGTCGTTGCTCTCGGCCAGGCCGGCGCGGCGCAGCATCTCGTCCATAGCGGCCAACTGGGCGGGCGGGACCTCGCTGCGCCACGGCTGGTATTCGCTGCCGTCGCGGGTGTGCATGGGCACGGCGGGCGAGGACGGGTCGTCGATGCGGCGAGTGAGGAAGCGGACCAGCGGCAGGCGATGGCGGGCCTTCCACAGGGTCGCGGTCTCCTTGAGGATGCGCGCCGGATTGATGCTGTCCACACCGGTCAGATCCGGGTCGTGCAGGAGCTCGCCGAGGCCGTGCACCAGTTCGGTCTGGCCCTTGCTGTCATTGCCGGAACCGGACGGGTACTTCGGCGTGTGCCCGGTGAAACCGGACTTCAGCGCCTGCCACAGGCGTTTGGCGAGCGAGGCCCGCGGAGCCGCCGATTCGGCGGACGCGGCCGGCGGCGCGGGATCCGGCCGGTTCACCGGTTCGGCGCGCCAGGTGCCGTCCGCGCCTTCGACGAGGCGGACGTGCACGCGTTCGCCATCGGCCTCCAGCGCCATGCGCCGTTCCGGAGCGTTCGGGTCGCGGCGGTCCAGCGCCAGCAGATCCGCGACGTCCTCCGCACTACGGAGATTCTCCCCGCGCAGCTCCGCCAGCGTGGCCTCCCGGTCCGCGGCGGTCAACCGTTCCGGATCCACACCCAGCAGCCGCGCCCAGTCATCGCGCTGCGCCGCATGCTGCGCCCGATGCTCGGGATCGGTGGCCGCATCGTGCCGCGCAGCGGCCTCGGCCATGGCTTCGATGGCCCCGGCGCGCAACAGGTTCTCGAAGTTCCGCCGCCCGGCCGCCTCCGCGACCCGCTCCGGCGACCGATCCCCTTCGGGCAGGCCGAGCCGGTCCGCCAAGCGCTCCCGCAACTCCTCGAGCGGAATCGCCCGCGGCTTTCGCTCCGCCGGATCGCTCTCCGGCCGTGGGGTATTCGCCTCGTGCGGCTGGGCCGCATGCTCCGGCCGCGAGGCATTCGCCTCGTGCGGCGGGACCGCATGCTCCGGCCGCGAGGCGCCCGCTTCGTGCGGCGAGGCCGCGTGCTCCGGTCGCGTGGTGCCCGCTTCGTGCGGCGAGGCCGCGCCCTCGGGCCGGGGCGTTCCCGCCTCATGAGGTTCGGAAGCAAGTGCCGGCCGTTGCCGCGCGGCGTCCAGTTCGGCACGACGCGCGGCCTCGATTTCCGCCGCCCGCTCCAAACGGTCGGCGATTCCGAGCCGCTCGAGCTCGGCCTCCATCGCCCGAACCTGCTCCGGATCGGCCTCGGTCCGCCAGTACTCCTCCTGCCCATAGCGTTCCTCCGCGGTGAGCGGAGCGAAGTCCTCGGGCCGCGCCATCGGCCGAACCGGCTTCCCCGCCTCGGGATCTCCGAAATGCCCACGCGCCCGCGCCATCTCGGCGATCTCGCGCACCACCCCGATCGGATCCGGATGCCGCGCGAACGCCTCCCCCAACCCGAGCGCATCCAGTAACCGCCGCGCCCGAGCCTGCTCCTCCGGACTCCGCACCTCCCCCGCCTGCGGCTCCAGCCCCTGCACGAACTCCCGCACCGGCCGCAACGCCTCCGGCAGCGGATCCCCGTCACCCAGATACGGCACCCGCTCCCCCGACCCGGCCTCCGCCCCACCGAGCTCCACCGTCTCCGCCTCCGAAGACACCGGCAATGGCTGCGTGGCAACCTCATCCGGCGACACGGCAACCGGCTGAGTCACCACGTCATCCGGCGACGTCGGCAATGGTTGCGTAGCGACGTCATCCGGCGACACAGGCACCGGCCGTGTCGCGACGTCGTCCGGCGATACCGGCACCGGCTGCGTAACAACGTCGTCCGGTGAAATCGGCTGCTGCGGAGTGGTGTTCGAGTCCGGTTCGACGCCGGGCGGAGGCGGCGTTTCGGCATCGGGCGTACCCGAGGGCTGCTCGGGCTCGTTCGGATCGCGCGGCCCGGAGCCGGTCGGATCATCCGGGTCCGAGGACGGCGGGGCGGGCGGACCGCCATCGCGCGGGGGCTTACCCGCGCCACCAGCCGTCGGCCCTGGAGCCGACTCACCCTCGGCCGGGAGTCGGCTGCCGTCGGTTTCGCCGTTGCCGACCAGTTCTGGGCCACGGCGGGGTGCGCCGGGGTCGGTCGGATCGCCGGCGATCGGGTGGGGGGTGGATGTGCTGCCGGATGTGGGGGTGCCGGAGTTGCTTTGGGGCGCGGCCGGGGGTACACCGCCTGGGCCTCCGGGGGTACGCGGAGGGGTGACAGGGGGCGTGGGAGCGCCCGGGGTTGTGGGCGGGAGCAGGGTGTGGACTAGGACGGTGCCGTCTGGGGCCACTTCGACCTGGCGGTAGTCGATCGGGATGCCCTGGGCGGTCAGGTTTGTGCGTTCGGCGGGGGTGAGGACGTTGGAGGGGTCGGCGAGGGGGGTGATGACGTGGATGGCTCGGGGGTCGGTGCTTACGCCGACGCCGGGGCGGATCAGCTGGTCGGAGGCGGTGGTGAGGGCCGATTCGGTGGCTAGGCGATGGGCTTGGGACTCGGCGGATTCGGCGGTGTTGCGCTGTTCGTAGTAGCGCTGGTGTTCGGTTCCGGCTTCGATGTTCTGGCGCAGCAGTTCGACATTGCGGGTCTCGGCGGCCTTCTTTTCGTCGAAGTAGCGGACCATTTCCTCCGGGGGGATGTTGGTCCGGTTCACGACCTCGTGCACTCGTTGCAGTTCGGCGGAATACGCCTCGAGGTAGCGGGTGCGGAGGGTGCGGGTGTCGAGGCCGGTCGGGTCTACGCCGACATTGCGGGCGAGGTCGTCCATGCGCGTGCGGGCCGCGCGCATCGACTCCCTGGCCTCGTGTCCCTGGCGGGCCAGGTCGGTAATGCGCTGCGCGTCGGCCGGATTCGCCGGGACATGCACGTCGGGCGGGCCCACCCGGGTCCAACCGCCGTTCGCGGGCGGCTCGGTGGACGCATGCTGTTGCTGCGCAGCGGATTCGGTTGGTTCGCCGGTTGCGTTGGGTTGCTGAGACTTTCCTGCCTCGTCACCGCTCGAACCCGACTGTTGTTGGGGCTTTCCTCCTTCGTCGCCACTGACACCGGATGGCTGTTGGTGCGCGCCCGTGTTCGATGTGTCGCCAGGCGGAACTGCGGCGCCGGCGGGTGAGCCGGGGGTTTTGGGTGTGGGTGGGGTGGCGGGGGTTCCTGCGGTGGGGTCGCCGGGGTCGGTGCCGTCGGGGTTCGAGCCCGGGCGGTTCGGGTCGGCGGGCAGGTGTTCGCCGATCCAGTCGGCGAAGTCCTGTGCGCGGTGCAGGTTTTCGGCGGCATCGCGGAGGTTGTGGAGGAGGCGGGCGGGGCGGGCGTTGTCGAGTTCGACGGTCGGCGCTTCCGAGCCTTCGGGGACGCGGAGGGTCGGGGTCGCGTTGACGGTGGGTTCGTGCGGGAGGGTCAGGTCCAGCGGGGTGCCGTCGGGGTTCAGGCGGACGGTGGGGGCCTCGGCGGGGTCGACGGGGTCGAGGCGGACCGTGGGGGCTTCCGACGGATCGAGGTGGACGGTCGGGGCCTGGGCGGGGTCGACCGGGTCGACGCGGAGGGTGGGTGCTTGCGACGGGTCCGGAACCAGGCGGTTCGACAGGTCGAGCAGGGTGTCGCCATAGTTGGCCGGCTCGAAATCCGCTGGGGTTAGGCGGATTCCGGTGTGATCGGCCAGGTCGGCGAGAGCCGCGTCGAGCGCGTCGCGGGCCGCGGCGATCACGCGGTCTGCGGCGGCGATCGGGGTGTCGGCGGCGGCTTCGGCGAGATCGGCGAGCTGGCGCTGATCGGCTTCCAGGCGGGCGAGACGATCCTGGGCGTCGAGGTGACGTTCGGCGGCGGTGGCCAGGTCGAGGCGGCCGCGGTCGGTGGGCGACAGCAGCGGGCGGTACGGGTCGCCGATCTCCGCGCGGGTGGCGGCGATCCAGTCCCGGGTCAGCTGATCGCGGGAGACCGGCAGACCCGTCGCGGCGGCGTCCCGGGCGGCTTGCAGTAGGGCGAGATTCTCTCGGGTGTAACGGATTTCGCGTTCCAGGCGGGCACTCGCAGGTTCCGCGTCCCGGACCGCCGCCAGTTCCTCGCCCTGGAAGCGGGCCAGGAATTCCTCGGCGAGGTGCAGCCGGGCGACCGCGTCGCGCACCGGAACGAGTTCGGGCGTCCACACCTCCCCCTGGTCCAGCGGCATGGCCGCCATCCGGTCCACGGCGGCGATGACCCGGTCCACATCGCTGGGCCAGCGGCCCGGCTCCGCCGCCAGCAGCGCTTCGAGATCGGTTCGCGCGCTGTCGACTTCGCGCCGCATAACATCCACCGGCGTCTCATCGGGCGCGGCCGCCGCGGCGAGGTCGGCGCGCAGCGCGGCATCCAGTTCCGCCACTCGCTCCTGGGCCCGCGTGTATTCGGCCGCCGCGTCCCGCAGGTCCTGGATGCGCTGCTCGTTACCGGGCAGGCTGCCCGCCTCGCGGTCGCTGCGGGTCTCCAGATAGTCGGCGGTGCCGGGCATCCGTTGCGGGGTGAGATCGCCGTCCTGGATGGGCCGGTTGTGCTCCAGATACATCCGCCCGATGGCGTGCTCGCGACCGTCGCGGGCCAGTTCCAGTTCGTGCCGGGCGGCCGCGAGATCGGTGAGCAATTGTTCGCGGGTGCGCGGCGGGGTCTCCGGCTCCGGCACTGCGGTGAGCCGATTGTGTTCGGCCGCCAGCTTTTCCAGCGCGTCGATATCGCGCTCACGCTGCGCGATCTCCTCCCGCATGCCGTCGATCGCCGCGGCCAGGTCCTTGGCCTTGAGCCGCTCGTGCTTCTCGACCTTGCCGTCGCGGTAGACCTCGTAGACCTCGGAATACCGCCGCTCGCCCACCCGGTCGACGACCCGGAGCAGCTCGTCGGGGCTCAAGGAGGGCTGATCGGGTTCGCGCGCGGCCCGGTATTCGGCGTAGGCGGTGCGCGGGTCGCCGTCTCGCAATGTGCGCAATACCTGCTCGAATTGCGCGGGCGTCATCCGGTTGTGCAGATCCTTCGCCTGCTCGCGATAGATCTTGACGTTCCGGTCGATGTCCTCGAGGTCCATGCCGAGCAGCCGGGTCCAGATGCTGGAGGACTGCGGCGGAATATCGGAAATCGGTGGCTCGCCGATGGATTCGCTCATCAGCGCCCGCAGCACATTCGGGCCGCGGCGATCATGGATGGGCAGTTCGCCGTCGGCGGCCCGCGGATCCCGGTCCATGTCCAGGCGCAGCCCCTCGCGGAACGGATCCAGCCCGGACAGTGCTGCGGCGTATTCAGCCAGTGCCGCAATGAGTTCGGGGCGTTCCATCGCGCGATACAGCAGATTGTTGATCGCATCCAGCACCGCCTTGGGGTCGGTGCTTTCCGGGTCCGGCCGGTAGTCGACGACCTCGGTCTTTTCCTTGTTCTGGACGTGTTTGTCCGCGTACAGGTCCTCCGGCCGCACCCCCAACCGTTCGGCCAGCTGATCGCGTGCCCGCAGCACCGCCGCGCTGTCGACATTGTCGTTGTCGCGCAGCAACTTCGCGTATGCGAGCAGATCGTCGACGGCCTGCGCGCGCCGTGCCAGCCGAACGTCAGGATCGGCCATGGCCTTGGCCAGCTTCTCCGGCGTCAAGCTGTGCGGGTCGAGTTCCAACCGGTGCGCGAGGTTCTGCAGCACCCGGTCCAGATCGTGGAAATTGTCGATGGCGTCGCTGCTGCGAATGAAATCCGCCATGCCCTCGAGCTGTGCGGCCCGCAGGGCGTTGTCGTGACGCAGGGCCGCGATGGTGGCGGGCAGCAGATCGGGACCGAGGTCCATCAGATAGGTGGTGAGCCGGGCTGCGGCCTCGTTCCGTTCGGCGCGCACCACATCGGGATCGCGCGGCGTCGCCGGTTCCGGACTCGACTCCGGTTCCACGTGCGGGACTCCGGTTTCCGGATGCGCCGCCACGACTCGCCACGGCTCCTCGCCATTGCGCGCCATGAGCAGCGGGGTCTCCCGCCCGTCGACCACCGGGCGCTCCAGGCGCGCGTGCGGGGAATCCACCGCGACCACGGTGACGCCGTCGGGCTGCAGCAGCATGACGCGGTAATCGACCCGCAGCGCACCGTTGTTCACCAGTTCGGCGAGATCCGGACGTCGCGCCAAAGTGTCGGCGAGCACCTGATCGTGGTCGGTATTGCCGCGAATCACCACCAGATGATTGGGGTCGCCGGGGCTTTCGCCGGGTCGAACGCCGACACCGGGTTCGACCAGGACGCCGCCCTGCTCGGTGAGCCAATTGCGCGCGGCGATCTCGTCGAAGTCGGCGGTGCGGGCCTGCGCTTCGTCCTGGCGGCGCAGGAATTCGTCCACGGCGTCGGAGAACTCGGCGAGGCGGTCGGCGCTGTCGCGCACCTCCATGCGCAGATCGCCGATGGTGTGGCGGAGGTCCTCCGGGCTCAGATCGGCGAGGTCCACACCGAGCAGCTGCGCCCAGTTGGAGCGCTCCTCGAGAATCTGATCGCGGCGCAGGGCGTCGTGGAAGAACTGGCCTTCCAGGCGTTCCTCGGCGGACAGGTCCGAATCGTCGAAATGGCGCGCTGATTCGCCGCCATTGTTGACGCCCTCGAAATCCATGGTGGTGGGCCGGATTTCGCGGGGACGGAACTCCAAGCCCGGGTCATCGGGTGCGGCGCCGGCCAATTCGCGGCGGCGGTCGGCCTTGAGCTGCTCGATCCGGGCCTGTTCGACCTCGTAGGCCGCGCGGGCGTAGCGGCCCAGCGGGCTCTTGTCATTGATGGCGACCGGGCGGTAAGGCACCCGGCCGTCCTCCACGTTGTAGCGCTGTGCGACATCGTTGAGCGCCTCGATCGCGCCCGCGCGGCGCATGAGCCGGTAGACGGCTTCGTCGACCGCGCGCCGCAGGGTCGCCGGGCTGTCGTCGCGCAGCTGGATGCCGTCGCGCAGCGCCAGCCGGACCAGTTCGTCCATCGCCGCGTCGCGGGCGGTGAGTGCGTCCACCAGGGACTCCGGCACGTCCGGGCCGAATCGGTGCGCGGGTGTCTCCGCGGGCGTACTCGGCTCCGGCTTGGGCGGCAGTTCGGCGGCGTAGTCGGCTTCGGTCTTGAAGCCGCCGAGCCGCATGGATTCCTCGACCTCGGCGCGCAGGAACGGATCGGCTTCGGTGTACCAGGGCTGGTATTCGCCGCCGTCGCGGGTGCGCATGGGCAGCACGTCGGGCGAGATATCGGCGATGCGGCCGGTCATCCAGCGCAGCACCGGCATTCGTTCGCGGACCTGGAGGATGCCTGCGACTTCCTTGAGGATGCGGACCGGGTTGAAATCGTCGCCGATATTCGCGAGCAGGTCGATATGGGAGACATCGCCGAACAGGCGGGTGAGTTCGACCTGGCCTTCACGGTCCTTACCCGAACCCGAGGGGTACTTGGGGGTGAACGGGTGGAAGCCGGGCACCGCGTTCAGCATTCGGTTCAGGGCGCGTTTCAGCAGGCCGGGGCGGTTGGTGGAGTCGGGAACCGCGGGCACGGGCAGATCCGGGCGGGTCGCCACCTGCGCGCGCGGGCGGCCGTCGGCGTCGGTGGAGACGAGGACGTGCACGCGGCGGCCGTCGCCTTCCAGCACCACGCGGTGCCCCTTGTCCGCGGCCGGATCGTGGAAAGTGGCGGCGACCAGATCCGCGATATCCGATGCACGGCGGACCGTTTCGGCACGCAGCTCGCGCAACAGCGATTCGTGATCGGCGCCGGGCCGCACCAGGTCCGGGTCGATGCCGAGGAGGCGTGCCCAATCGTCGCGATCGCGGGCCGCGCGCTGCTGAGCTTCGGGATCGCGGGCCAGGCGGGCGGGATCACCGGCCTGCTCGTGCCGGGCAAGAGCATCAGCGAGCGCTTCGATCGCACCGGCGCGCAACGTATTCCGATACTGCAGGTCACCCGCGATCTCCGGCAGCCGGTCCCGGGTGAGCTCCTCAGGACGCAAGCCGAGCCGATCGGCGATCTCCTGCCGCAGCTCATCCAAGCCGAGCACGCGCCGCTCCTGCCGCGCCGCCCGCGGATCCGGATCCGACCAAGGTTCCATGCCGCGCCGAGGCTCGGATGCTTCGGGCTCGTGCCGAGTTTCAGAGCCCTCCAGTTCGCGCTGGGGTTCAGAACCGTCCAGCTCCCGGGTGGTTTCCTCGCTCCGTGCGCGCTGTTCCTCCAGCTCCGCCCGCGCCAGCCGCTCGTCGAGACCGGCAGCGCGATGCTCGGCGTCGATCGCGCGCAACTGTTCCGGACCAACCTCTGTCCGCCAGAACTCCTCGTTGCCGTAGCGCTCCTCCGCGGTCAGCGGGCGCATCTCGTCCGCACTCATGGCGCGCGGCGCACGGTTCTGCTCCGGGTCTCCGAAAGCGCCCCGCGCACGCGCGATCTCGGCGACCTCACGCAGCGCGACGAGGGGGTCCTGCTTGCGGCCCAGCACCGGATCGAGTCCGAGCGCGTCCGTCAGCGCACGCGCATGAGCGCGCAATTCGGGAGTCAGCGGAGCCGCACCCGAGAACTCGTGCACCCGAAGGAAATTGGCGACCGCGAACAGCGCATCCGACGCCAGCGCGGGCTGCGCCGGACCGGGCTCGGGCGTATCCGCCCCCTCCGCGGGCACCGGCAGCGCATCCCCGTCCCCCTGCACCGGCAGCGGCAACGTGTCCCCGTCCGACTGCACCGGCAACGGCTGGGTATCCGCGTTCGGATCATGCACCGTCCCAGCGCCACCGGCGTTGGGGTCGACGTTCAGCGGGACCGTCGTCGCGTTCGGATCGTGTACGGGACCGCTGCCGCCGGGTTGTGGGTCGCGGTTGACGGGGGCCGTGGTGGCGTTCGGGTCGTGGAGGGGTGTGGATTCGTCGGGGCGGCCGCCGAGGCCTTCCCAGCGGAAGTCGGCGAGCATCCATTCCATGCGGGCGATGGATTCGGCGGTTTCGGCGTCGAGGTCGGCGAGGCGGCGTTCGAGGCTGCCTTCCGGAAGGCGTTCGGCTATCTCGCGGAGGAATTGGGCGTGCTCGTCTCGCATGCGGGCGTTCCAGTCGGCCTGGATGGCGCGCTGGCGGCGGTACCATTCGCTGCCGCCGTCGGCGGGTTCGGAGTTGCCGGGTGTGCGGGGCGGTTCATGCGGGGGTTGGCCGTCACCTCCGGGACCCGGGCGGGGGGTTCGGTCGCCGGGTTGCTGGTCGTGCTGCTGGGTTTGGGTTTCCGGGGGCAGTCTGGGGTCGCGGGGTTGAGGGGTGGGGTGGTCGGGGGTGGCCGGGGGTTCGGCGTTCGTGACCAGGCGCTCGTAGAGCAGTTTCGCGGGGGCGCTGGCATTGTCGCGATTGAGGATGACGTCGGTGAACGCTTCGGCGAGCGCCTCGGGTGGGACCAGGCGGCCGGTGTCCTGGTCGTAGCTGTAACCCGCCAGGTAGTCCATCCAGTCGATGAACTGGTTGACGTCGTGCGTGCCGGTGGTTTCGGCGAAGTGATCGGCGAGGGCGTCGAGTAGTCCCTCTCGGGCCTGCAACTGCCCGAAGTTGTCGAGCGCGTGGCCGAGTTCGTGGACGATGATCGAGTACACGGGGCGTTCGTCGGCGCGCGGCACATGGAAACCGCTGGACACGTCGCTGTACATGATCTCGCCGAGAGCCAGGTCATCGATCAGGTGCAGCGAATTCAGCACGATCCGATCGGTTTTCCAGTCCTCGCCGACGTACCTCACGCCCTGGGTCCTGCCCATGGCGGACGCCGGATCGATGATCGGCGCGATCGCCACCGTGTCGATGCTCGCGGCAAGGTGCGGGAAACGGGCGAAGACGTCCTGCAAGGCCCGGGCGTATTCGCGCATCACATCCGGATGCACGAGGTTGTCGAAGCCCTCGACCTTGATTCCCCAACGCTCCGTGATGGTTTCGGCGATCTGCCGGGCGCCCATCGTCGACCACTCGTCCACCGGCAGGTTGTCACCGTACGGCGACGGCGGCGGCTCGTAGGGTTCGACCGGGTCGGGCGGGCTCAACTGCATCGCGCGCTCGTCGGACTGCGCTACGGGACGCTCACGCGGCATCGAGTAGTGCTCGTTCTCGTCCGCGATCGGGCGGCGACCGGGTTCCTCCGCGGGCGGCGGCAGTGCGCCGGTGTCCGTCTCGCGGCCGCCGAAACGATCGAGCAGCCGCCGGAATCGGCCGCGCTGCTCCGGCTCCACGGCGATCGGCCGGGTCGGATCGGACAGGTTCTCCGCGATGCGGTGCAGCAGGCGCTGCGGGTCGGTGTCGGTGAAACCCCGGTAGCGCGCGGCGATCACATCAGATGGACCGCCCGCACCGTTCGGCGGCGGTATCCGCCAGCCGCCCTGACCGTCGCGCTCCAGCCAGACGTTCATCCGCATCGGGCCCGCTTCGAGGAGGTGGCGGGCGTAGCGGTCGGGGTTGTCGACGCGGTGGGCGTCCGGGTGCTCGCCCTCCCAGGTCGGCATGGGAATGCGGCGATGCACCAGGTCGTGGGCGACCGCGGCCGGATGCGGAATCGTGTAATCGCCGCGGACCGCCAGGCGATTGCCGGCCTCCATGAATCGGTTGGCCAGCTGGACCGGGACCTGTTCGTGCATGCCGTCCCGGCGCAAGGACAAGCGCGGGCGGGTGGCGTTGTTGAACGCGTCGGGGCCGAGCTGGCCCATCCAGTCCGCGAAACCGGTGGTGACCCAGCCGTTTTCGCGGAAGCGGAGGTAGTGGTCGAGCATTTCGCCCAGACCCTCCGCGAAGGACGGGCGGCGCATGCTGCCCTCGGCCTCGTGTGCGTGCAGCGGTGTGACCCGCAGGTCGTCCCCGTCCGGCATGACCGTGCGGTACTGCAGCCGGCTCGGGCCCTCCCAGAGAGAAGCGGCCATGCGGGGATGCTCGTTGATCAATTCCTGCAGGGCCGCTGTGTGCTGTCCCTCGGCGGCGAACACCAGCAGATGCGAACTGACGCTGGAAGAATGCGGCACCCGGATCACGTGATCGGTGAGGCGGGTCGCGACGCCCTCGCGGTAGCGGCGCAGCTCCGTCTCGGAGGCCCGCCGTGCCAGCTCGCGATTCTCGGCTTCCGAAATACGCGGCGGGGCAGGCGGTTCGGCGACGGTGGACGAGTGATCACCGCTGGTGAGTTCCGGCGACGGCTGACCCAGGCGGGCATGGTCGGCGTCGCCGAAGCTGCGCACCACATCGAAGGCGATCTCGGCGTCGCGCAGGCCGGTCCGCTTCAGGTAGCGCTCGAGACGTTCGAGACCAGCCCGGTGCGCGGCTGTTTCCGGATCACCGTAGCGGTCGGGACGGCGGGTGGCCTTCTCGTGGGCCTCGTTGTACGCCTCGGTGTAGGCACGTTCGGCCGGACCAACCGGGAACGGGTTGCCGACCTCGCGCAAGGTGCGCAGCTGGGCGATCTCCTCCGCGTAGGCGCGGGCCCGGCTCGTCCGGGCCTGATCGGTATCCCGGGGCGGCTGGACGCGTTCGGGGGCGCCGGGCTTACCGCGTCTCGGCTGGGAGTGATCGGCATCGCCGGGGCGAGCGCGGTCCGCGGATTCGGGACGCGCCGAGGCATCGCTGCCGATCGGCCGGATGCCGTGCGCGCGATCCCAATCCGCGCCGTGCGACCGCGCTAGGTCCGTACCGCCCACCAGCGGGCCATTGGTGGCGAGATGTGCGGCGACGTCACGCACCGCCTCCCGGTAGGCAGCGGCCTCCAGCATGCGACGGCTTACGGACCCGTCGCCCTTGTACGCGCGCTCGGCGGTGTTCAGCGCCCGCTCGTGCGCATCGCGATATACGCGCTCCAGCGGATCGGTGAGGGCGCGGGTTTCCACCTCGCCCATGCGGCGGCTCTCGAATCCGATTGCGAGGCTTTGCGCGTCGCGGTCGGTCATGGCGCTCACGTACTCGTCGCGGGTCATCGCGAAGCGCTGCAGCGGGCCGTCCGGGAGGGCGCGGGCGGCATCGATCATGGATGCGGCGCGGATCAATTCGGGTGTGTGGTCGGTGTTGCCGCTCGAACTCCACGGCAGGGTCAGCGAATTCGTGGCCGGGTCGTAGCCGAGGGCGGGGCCACGGACCACGCGGCCATCCGGGGCCTGGGTGAGCTCGGCGGCCGGATCGGCGGTGAAGCGGATGTCCACGCCGTGGCGGTCGAGGGTGTTGACGGCCCACTCGCTGATGCTGGTGCGCGTCGGCCATTGCAGGGCGTGGTAGCGGACGAGGTCGCGAGCCCGGTCCTGGTCGTAACGTACGGGGCCGGGGTCGTCGAAGTCGCCGATGCGCTGCGGGGCGGATGATTCCGTGTCCTCTGCGACCGGGAGCGCGTCGAGTTCTTCCCGCAAGGGCGAGTCGTACAGCGGATCAACCGCTTCCTCGGGTGCTTCGGGCCGGGACAGCTCGGCACGCCGCTCCGCCAGTGGGTTCGGGCGATTGTCCTCAGCGTCTCCCCCGGCGAACCGCGGGTCGGCGAGCAGGGCCTCGAGACCGGCCTGGTGCGCGAGCGCGCGCAAATCAGATTCGGACAGTTCGGGCGTGCGCGTGCGCGCTTCGTCGCGAGCCGCTTCAGCAGCGCGCAGATACGTCTCGCGAACCGAATCCTCGAACCTGGATTCCACCGGGTCACGCAGCGCACTACGGGTGTCGTCATACCCAGCGTCACGCAGCTCGCGCGTGAATTCCGCTTCGCGGCCGAAGGATTCGGCCGCACGGCGCAGATGGTCGGCCGACTCGGCCGGTTCGCGTTCCGAACGCGCACCCGATTCTTCGTGCGGACGTGGCAGCAATTCGTCCTGCGGACGCGCCCCCTCCTCCAGCGGACCTGGCGGCAGTTCGTCCTGCGGGCGTGAGGCCGATTCCGATTCCGTTCGCTGCGTCGGGTTTTCGCCAGCGTTCTGTGTTGGTGCGAATTCCGGCGGGACGTCGATATGTGGGGTTGCGGCGACGATCGCGGCGGCTTGCTCGAGCTGGCCGCGGTTGTGCATGTCGATGACCAGCTCACGGGTGGCCGGGTCGTAGGAATCGCGGATGGGGGTATCGCCGCCGGAATCGACCAGGCGCAGGGTGATCCCCGCGTCACGCAGGGAAGTGAGAACATTGCGTCCGGATTCAGTCTGCGACAGCACTTCCAGCACGCGCACGGTGTCGGGATCAGGGACACGCGGCACCCAGCCGTCTGCGGTTTCGGTCGGGCCGTATACGTGTTCGCGAACCGGCCGTTGTTCCGGCGTCAGGCGTTCGTCCGGCGACGACCACGGCCGCTGGTTCGGGTCGTGGTCGGAAGGGCCGTCCGGGACCGACGGCGGGACCATCGGCATCGACGGCGATGGGCGGAGTTCCGCATCGGGGTCGTGCGGTTGCGGGGCCGGATCTTCCTTGGGCGCAGCCGGATCGGCCGGATCTTCCGCGCCGAGTTCAGATTCCTTCTTGGAAGCGGTGGAGTCAGCCGGATCGTGCGGGGCGACCGGTTCCGCGTCGGCGGTGCGGGCGGCTTGTGCGCGTTCGGTCATCAGGTCGTAGAGGACGCGGGACGGTTCGCTGGCATTGTCGCGGTTCAGCAGGACGTCGGTGAAAGCCTCGGCCAGGGCTTCGATTCTGTTGATGCTGCCGTCGCTGCGGAAGCTGTAGTTCGACATGCCGTCCGACACCCACATGAGGTAGTCGAGCAGGGTCGTGTTCTCGTCCTGGTGCGTCTTCGCGAAGTACTTGCTGAGCGCGGACTCGATATCGCCGTGGGCGTGCAGCTGACCGGCGAAATCCACCGCGTGGCCGAGTTCGTGCACCATGGTCGCGTAGATCGGACGCAGGCTCGAGTTCGGGACGTGGAAGTGCGCGTGCTGGTCGTGCTGGGTGCTGGCGTGGAAGCCTTCCGGATTCGCGGCCCAGCTCGCGCTCAGGACGATCCGGTGCGCGGTCAGGTTGCCGTTCTCGTCCCGCGCCGGCACGGCCTCGGCATACGCGCCGGGGTTGACGGTCTCGCCGATCTCGAGAATTCCGCGATCGATATGACCGCCGTGCTCGGCGAGCACATCCTCCACCGCGCGGGCGAATTCGCGCATGACCTCGGGGTCGATGCGGGCGGGATCGAAACCGATCACGTCCTGGAAACCGAACTCGGTCCTCAGCCGGTCGACGATGCCGTCCGCGTCCAGCCGCGACCAGGAATCGTCGGGGCGCGGCGACCAATCCGGTTGCGCGGGCGGAGTTTCCGGCGTCTCGGAATGCCAGTCGTCGCCGTCGAAGAACTCGGGGCCGTCGCCGGGCTCGGTCTTCCAGTCGCTGCCGTCGAAGAACTCCGGGCCTTCATCGGTCTCGCCCTCGGGCCGCCTGCCCTCACCATCGGAAAGCTCCGGCGCCTCACCTGGTTCCGGACGGATGGCATCGTCGGGCCGCCGGTCCTGACCGTCGAGGGGCTCTGGGACTTCCGTTTCCGGCTCGGTGGGATCGCGGCGCGCGTGCGGGTCCGGTTCCTGGGCTGTGTGTTCCGGGTGCGGAGCCGGGCCCGACGGCGACGGGGGTGGAATCTCGCGGGCGCGCTGTTGCGGTTTGCGGCGGGGGCGCTGCTCTTCCTGCTGGTTCTGTTCGGTGCGGGTCTCGTCGGCGCGGGTGCGCTCCTGCACGGGGATGTCCCGGCGGGTTTCGGCGGCCGGCGGGGTGGCCTCGGCGGCGGCTTCGTCACCACGCGGCTGATCGGGGCGCGGCAGGTCCACGCGGGTGGCGTTCGGGTCGGCGGTGTCGGGCAGCCGGAGGTCGGGGCGGGTGTCCGCCAGCGGTCTGCGGGCCTCGGCGCCCGATCGGTCGGGTGCGTCGGGATCGGGGCGGGTGGGCAGCGGGTCGGCACGGGTGGCGTTCGGATCCGATTCGTTCGGCAGCGACTGCTCCCGGCGATCGCGCGGGACCTCGGCCTCGGCTCCGCGCTCGGGTGCACCGGAGGGGTCGGCGTGCGCGGCGGCATCGCGGGCACGCTGGTCGGCGGCGAGCAGGTTGTGCTGGTGCGCCTGCTCGGAGAAGGCATCGGCCAGTAGCTGCTGCCGGGCGGCGTCCATGGCCAGGCGACGCAGGGTTTCCGGTAGTCGCTCGGGGTCCAGATCCGCGAGCCGGACACCGAGTTCGTCGGCGAGTTCCACTCGCTCGGTGCGGAGTTCGCGCCGACGTTCACCCTGCTCGTGCAGTTCCCGCGGCAGCGGTTCGGCGGGCAGCTCCGCGCCGTTGTTCACCGCCGGGAAATTGTGCAGCGGCAGTTCGCCGGCGCCGAAGATATCGGTCAGGAATTCGTGACCGGGGTCCTCGGCCAGCTCACCCTTCAAGTTGAGCGGCAGCTCGTCACGGAACGGGACTCGTTGGTGCTCTTCGTTGTACGCCTCGGCCACCGCCGCGAGCCGTTCGACCGCCGCCAGACGTTCCCGGGCACGCTCGTGCAGCTCGACTTCGGCGAGGCGCAGGGAGAGCGGGCTGTGATCCGGCAGTGCGACATCGGCATTGCCGGCCAGGCGCGAGAGTTCGGCAGCGGACGCGGCGCGATCCGCGGTGGTATCGGCCGGGGGCAGGGCGATATCGGGGCGGGTGTCGGTGTTCGCGGCGCGGGCGGCCGGATCCGGGGCGGGGAGTTGCGTATCCAGGTGGGCGGCGTGCTCGCGCAATCGCTCCGGGACGTCGACCTGGGCGAGCAGATCCGGATCGGCTTCGGTTTCCCAGTACCGGTTCTCGGAGCCGTCGGCATTGCGGTCGATGACGAAATCGTCGGCACGGTCGGCGCGAATACCGAGGAAGAACTCCTTGATCCGCCCGCGCTTGCGATAGAGCTCGACGATCTCCTTGATCAGCCGGACCGCGTTGGGGGACTTGTCGTGTGGGGCATGACCGGTCGCCACTTCGATGGCGGCATCGACGGCCACCGACTGCCCGTGCCCGTCCAGTCCCGAACCCGACGGATGCTTCGGAATCGCGTCGTGGCTGCCGAACAGGTCACGAATCTCGCTGCCCAGCTGGCGCAATCGCTCCAGCATGCGTTGCGCCGGGGTCTCCCTGCGGACCGGGATGTCGGGACGGGTCGCCTCGGATTCCGAACCCCGATGCTGTTGCGCACCAGCGAGATCCGTGCGGGTGGTGTCTGCCCGGGTCTGCTCGGCGGCGGCCGCCTCAGAAACCGGGATGTCCGTGCGGGTGTCGTCGGTGCGAGTGCGCTCCGACGCGGGCAAATCCGTGCGGGTGTCGTCGGTACGGGTCCGCTCCGACGTCGGCAAATCCGAACGCGTGTCGTCAGTGCGAGTCCGCCCCGACACCGGCAAATCCGAACGCGTGTCATCGGTGCGAGTGCGCTCAGACACCGGGATATCCGTGCGCGTGTCATCCGTGCGGGTCCGCTCGGCCACCGGGATGTCGGTACGCGGGTCATCGGTACGGGTGTGTTCGGCGGCGGGCAGGTCGGGGCGGGTGTCGTCGTCGGCGCGAGTTCGGCTGGGGTCCAAGGCATCCGCGTCGATGCCATCGGGACGGGTTTCCGCGGTCAGGCGTTCCCGGTCGTGGTCGGCGGGGCCGTCGGGTTCGTGCGGAGTACGGGAATCGTCCGGGTGCGTACCCGGCTCGATCGGGCGCTCCAGGCCGTCGCGGACGAGACGGTCGATATCGTCCAGGCTTGCGGCGATGCGGCGGTCCATCTCGCGCAGCCGGGCCTGGGACTCGTCGATCACGTCGTTGGCGCGGGCGATCGCTTCGGGGACCGTGGGTTCGGTGCGGTCGGCCGCGCCGTCCAGGCCCTGTTCGACCATGCGGTCGAGGGCTTCGAAACCGGCGTCGATGCGGCGCTGCATCTCGTCCAAGCGAGCGTTGGATTCGCGCAGCAGATCGTCTGCGCGGGCAAGCATTTCGGTCAGCGAGCGCGGCGACTCGTCGCCGGTTGCGGGCAGGTGGTCATCGATGGTGGGCGCCGGGCGCTCGGTGCCAGGTTCGGACGGCATTGATCCGTGCGGGTGCGCGCCATTCGAATCTTGCTGCGCCCCTGCGCTGTTCGGCTGCGCATGCGGGTCCGGTGGGGAATGGTCCGGCGTCGCGCCGAGGCCTTGCTCTTCCCGTGCCCGCCCCGTCAGCAGGTCGTACAGCGCACGAGCCGGCTCGGTCGCGTTCTCCCCGTTGAGGATCACATCGGCGAACGCCTCGGCCAGTGCCTCCGGGGCGTCGACCCACGGGGTGCCTTCTTCGAAGCTGTAGTCCGACATCCGCTGGATCCATGCGTCGTACTCCGACAGCACCGGATTCTCGCCGTACAGCTCCTTGTAGCGTGCCAGCAGCGCGTCGTCGAGATCGTCCCGCCCGCGCAGCTGACCCTGGAAGTCCACCGCGTGCCCGAACTCGTGCACGATCGTCGAATAAATCGGTCGCGCACCGGAATTCGGGACATGGAAGCCCTCGTCCTGGTCCCGCAGCGTGGACAGGCGGAAGGTTTCGGGATCATTGGCCCACGCCTCGCTGAGCACGATCTTCTCGGTGAAGTGCCGTCCGTTCGCATCGGTCCCCGGGACCGCCTCGGCATAAGCGTTGAGATGCTGGGTCGGACCGACCTCCAGCCGCCGCACATCGACGAGATCGCCGTGCCTGGTCATCATGTCGTCGATGGCACGCGCGAACTCGCGCAACACCTCTACATCGGCGACCCGGTCGAAACCGATGATCTCCTCGAAGTTCCAGTGCGCCCACAACCGTTCCTCGATGCCCTCGCGGTCCAGCTGCGACCATTCGTCGTCCGGGCGGGGTGAGAAGTCGGTGGAGTCGGGCACGTCGTGCGAGGCGGCGTCGTCCGGAGCGTCGGCGGCGTCCTTCGGCTGTGGGGCATCGTCACCGGCGGGCTCGGCCGGACGGGGGACGGCACGTGACGCGGGTTCCGAAGCGGCAGGCTGGAGTTCGCCTTCCTGCCGCTGTTCCGGCCTGGTCCGGCGGAAGTCGTCGTCATCGCGCGGTGCGGGCGTGCGCGTCTCGTCGTCCGGGCGAACCGGGGTATCGGGATCGTCCTCGCCGACAGGCTTGCGCGCCTCCCGCTCGTCTTCGTCAGCCGGTCTGCGTGCCTCCTCCTCGTCCGTGTCGGCCGGTCTGCGTGCCTCGCCCTCGTCCGTGTCGGCCGGTCTGCGTGCCTCGCCCTCGTCCGTATCGGCCGGCTTGCGCGCCTCTTCCTCGTCCGTGTCCGCGGGTCGACGGGCCGACTCGTCGGAGTCGGGAGTGCGATCGCCCGAGTCGTCGTCGGAATCTGGTCGGCGACTGCCTGATTCGTCGTCGGGACCAGAGCTACGGGTATCCGGCTCATCATCCGAGCCAGGAGTACGAGTGCCCGACTCATCGTCGGAGTCGGGGGTGCGAGCGCCCGGCTCATCGTCGGAATCCGGTTGGCGGGTGGCTGATTCGTCGTCGGAGTCCGGGGTGAGGTCGTCGGGGTCCGGGATGGGCTCGTCGTCGTCTTCGTTGTCGGTCTGGTTCGGGGTGCGGTCGCGGGCGTCCTCGACGCCGGCCATGCGGAGGAGGGTGTGGCGGGTCTCGGCGTTCAGGGGGGTGAGAGGCTGGCCGTCCGGTTTGAAGAGGATGGCGCGGGTGCCCCGGGTTTCGCGGGGGACGACCGGCGGGTAGCCGTGGTCGGGGCCTGCCGCGAGGTCCTTGACGACGATGGAGCCGCCCTCGTTGACCATGAGGTAGGCGTGCGCGCCGACACCATGCTCGTCGACGGCTCCCGCGTAGCGATCCACCACCAGCGCCGCCGAGCCCGGGCCCAGCCGCTCGAGTCGGCGCGCGATGGCGTCATGGTCGGCGAACCGGCTCAACCGGCCGCCGGCACTGCCCACCAGTTCCTCGGCCGACATGCCTTCGGGCCCGACCGGACCTTCGGGGATACGAATCGATTCATTGCCGGTGATGGCGCGCAGCAACCGCAGGGACAGTTCGCCGCAGCGGCCGCGCAGCGGGTCGCCGCCCGAATCCTGTCGGCGTGGAGCAGATCCCGGCTCGTCCAGACTGCCCGGGTGGGGCGTCGCGCCATCACCGGTGTCGGCGAGATCGGGTCGCCGAGGGGTGTTCGTGTCAGGAGGCGTGTCGTCGCCGGGCGCCGGACGGGTGTCGTCGCCGGGTGCGGGCCGGGTGTCGTCATCCGTTCGGGACGACTCATCGGACCGGCGTGAACCATCCGCCCGCCGCTCCCCGCCGTCACCACGCGGATGCGGCCCGTCGCCCGCGAGCGGCGGGCCGACGAGCAGGCCGGCATCGGGAGCAGGATCGGACGAATCGTCGCGGCGGCGACCGGCCGAGTCGTCGTCTCCTCGCGGCGGGGTCGAATCGTCGGGGTCACCGGTCAGCCGGGTGCGTGCAGCGTCCTCGGAATCTCGCCGTGGCCGCGAATCACCCTCCGGCGCATCATGATCGGGCCGCCCCGACACATCGTCGCCCGATTGCCTGCGTCCGTCGGAATCAGGCGATTCATCCGGCCGCCGCCCAGCCGAATCGGCGCGATCGGGCTGTGCGTCATCCCGCGGCCGCGCGGCCTCGCGATCCGGATTCCGGTCCGGCGATTCGCCATCCCGGTCGCGCGTCGGCGAACCCTCCGTACGATCACCTTCCGGCCGTATACCGGACTCGGCCATGGACGATTCATCCCTGGGCGACGCGTTGTCTGGCTCACGACGCGGCATTCCCTCTGCATCCGAGGGACTTTCACCGGTCCGACGCGTCGCCTCATCCCGGTGCGGAGCAGCGTCATCGCGCCCACGCACACCATCCGGACGCGAATCGGCATCCGCGGGTGCCTCGTCCTCACTCCGCCGAGCGCTCTCCGGGCGGTCACCGGAACGGTCCTCGGGTCCGGAATCGGCATCCCGACGCTGCGTTTCGTCTCCGCCGGGACTACCGTCCCGATCCCGGCCGGATCCGACCCCGTCGCGATTCCCCGCCGCATCCCGATCCGCGCCCGATTCATGACTACGCGAAGGTGTTTCGTCCGCTTGCGGCGATGCACCGTCCGGCTGCGACGGGGTCTCCCCATCGCGGCTGGGCGGCGCATCGGCGCGCTGGGTGTTCCGGTCGCCCGACTCGTCGGGATGCTGGGCGGCTCCGTCGTCAGGACGGTCGGCGGTGGCATCAGCGTCGGGTCGGTTCGCAGGCGCGTCGGCGTCACTGGCGTCGGCCCGGGTGGAATCAGCAGCATTCGAGCGGTTTTCGGATGCGTCGCCGCCGTCCGGAGAGGCCGGTTCGTGGGGGGTTTCCGAGTCCTGGGTGTGCGAGGTGGACCCGGGAGAGGTTGTATCCGGGCGGACCTCTGGGCCCGGTTGCGGGCGGGAGCCTTCGGCCGAGTTCGGCTGGGGGCGAGGAGTGTCCGTGCGGGGCGCTGCTCCCTCACCGGCGCGCGGTGCGCCGACCTCGGCGGCACGAGGGGCGTTCGCGCGCGGATCGGCATTGGAAGGTGCTGCTGTGGCACGTGTTTCGGCTGTGCGGGCGTCGTGATTGCCTCGGTCGGATGCGCCTGTCGCCGACTGGCCGGGGGCCGGGGCGGAGTTCGGGGCCGCGTTGACGCCGTGTTGAGAGGAACTCGTTGCGGTGGAGCTCACTCCGGCGGGACTCGCGGTGGAGGCAGCTGCACCGCTTGCGGCGGGAGAGCTGGGCGCTCCCGTCGCTGAGGCACCACTCGCCGCAGTGGAGGCGGGCGACGTGGATGGACCGGACGAACCGGCGGCGGGACCCGCGCCGGTGGTGGGCGCGCTAGGTGATGCTGACGGGCCGGCGGCGGGGCCCGTGCTGGAGCCGGTTGCGGAGGTGGCGCTCGGCCCGCCGCTCGATCCGGCACCGGCGGCAGGCCCGGCGCCGCCGCTCGAACCGGATGCGGAAGTGCCGCTGGGACCGGATGCGGACCCGCCACCGGATGCCGCCGCAGAACCGGCGTTCGATGCGGCCGCCGAACCAGCGCCAATGGAACTTCCGGCAGATCCGCTGCCCGAGGGACCACCGCTCGACGTGGTTGACGGACTACCACCGGAGGAGCTCGGCGATCCGCCGCCTGTCGAAGCCGGGGACGACCCGCCAGTTGAAGCCGGTGATGAACCACCAGTCAAGGCCGGGGATGAACCACCAGTTGAGGCCGGGGACGAACCACCAGTCGAGGTCGAGGAAGAACCACCAGTTGAGGCCGAGGAAGAACCACCGGCGGCCGAGGAAGAACCACCCGTTGCAGCCGGGGACGAACCCCCGCTGGAGGCGGGAACTCCGGTCGAACTCGCCGAGACGCCGCCACCGGTGGCCGCTGGGCTTACGGACGTGGGAGCCCCTGCGCCGGAGGGGCTTCCGTTCGATGTCGCCGACGGTCCGGTTGCCGCCGCTGCGCTGCCATCGTGGGTTCCGGATGAGCCGGAGGTTGGGGCGGAGGGCGAGTGGCCGGAGCCGTTCATGCCGCTCGGGTCCTCGCCGCGGGCTCCGGGGCGGTTGTCGCCGCCGGAATACGCTGCCGCGCCGTTGGTTTGGCCGTTGGTTTCCGGGCGTGAGGTGCTGCCGTCGCCGATGGGGCGGGCGCCGGTGCCGGATTGGTCGCCTGCGCTGGTGGATCCCGCCGGGTTGGTGCGCGGGCTTTCGCCGGCGCCGTTGGTTCCGGTGGGGCTGCCTCCGGTGCCGTTGTTGCCGAGGCGGGTTCCGGGGTCGCCGATCATGCCGGGTGGGAGGGATCCGATATTCGGCATGGTCGGGATGCCTGCTCGCATCCGGGTTACGGTGGGTTCCCAGACTCGGTGTGCGGCATGGTGATTCAGTCCGGAGCCGAGGCCGTTGAGTGCGCCCGCGGTGAACATGCGGTAGTCGAGGGGCGTGTTCTTCAGGTTCTCCCAGGCTTTGTCGAGCCCGTAGCGGTGGGCGTCGAGGGCGAATTGCGCGCCCATGCTGCCGACGAGGCCCGCGCCCGCGCCGACGAGTCCGGCGCCGACGCTGGTGATGGCCGAGTTCAGCGCGCCGTCTATGCCTCGGTTGGCGAGGCCCTTGCTGATCTTGCCGCCCAGCGGGCCCGCGACCGCGCCGCCGATGGCGGAGCTGACGGCCGTGACCCCGACCTGCCCCCAGTCGACAGCCTTACGGTGGCCCTTGTCGACCTGGTACTGCTGAATCCCGTAGTCCTGCAGGGTGCCCAGCGCGGTGTCCATGACGAAGTGCCGCAGCGCGAACTTCACGAACGCGGTGAGACCGGCCTTCGCCGCCGCACGCAGAATCGCCGCGAGGGCACGCTCGCCGATGATCCGCACCGCGATGCGGGTGACCGCGATCGCCGCCGCCTCCAGCGCCGGTCCCGCGGGCGGAAAGATCCACGCCGCGACCATTTCCGCCGCGAACAGCACCAGCGACGAGATGAACATGAGCTTCGAGTACTCGATCTCGGTGCCGGTCGAATACGCCGATTCCCCGAGCTGATCGAAGTATTTGGCCAGATCGAGGATCGAGGTGCTCTTCTGCTCCTTGCCGTCCGGCCCGACCACCGTCCCGCTGCCGCGCCCGGCCAGCGAATCGAAGATGGCCAGCATCGGGTCGCGGCCCTCGCCGTCCACATAGGCGGCGAGGGTCGCGTACTTGGCATCGTCGATGGCCGAGATCTGCCCCCGCAGTCCTTCGGCGGCGGTCCGCCAGTCCTGGGCGAGATTCCACATCTCGTCCTCGTTGCCGTGGGGCCATTCCATGCCCGCGAGGATGCCCAGCCATTCGAGTTCGGAGGGGAATTCGATCATGCGCGGTTACCCCACCCGGAAGTGGCGTCTCACCATCCGGAATCGGTGGCCGTTCCTCGCGGCTTGGGGGCCTGCTCGTCCGGCTCGGGGTGCGCCGCAGCGCGTTCCGGCGATCCCGGCGGGGCGGTGGAGACCACCGGCAGGTCGGGTACGGCCAGTTCACGGCTCAGATCCGGCATGCCGGGGATCAGGTCGGTCAGCTTCGGCATGCGATTGCGGTTCTGCGAGACCGGGGCCATCAGCTCCTGGCTGCGCCGCGCCACCTCCGCCGACGCCTGCTGCGCGGCCTCGGTGACCGCCCGCGCGATCTCGTGATAGTCGAGATCCTCGATGCCCGAACCGAATCGGGTCTCGATGACGGTGCCGTCGGCGTTCACGGTCACCGTGACCCGTTTGCCGCGCACGGTCGCGGACGCGGTCAGCGCGGCACGTTCCCGCTGCAATTCGGTAATGGTGGTCATCTGATTCCGGAAGTCGTCCAGAATCGCGGCCAGATCGGATTTCGCGCGTTCGTTGGTCATGGCAGCCGCATCACTTGAAGCTGTCGCGGTTGCCGTCTTCCATCCGCTGCAGCTTCGCGGCGGAATCGGCTTGGCCCTTGGAGAAATTCCCGAAGGTGCCGGCCATATTGCCGCCGCCTTCGATCATGTTCGTCCGGCTGGCGATATAGCCCTGCGGGCCGTCGGCGAAACCCTTGCCCAGGGTGTCGTTGCCCCACGGCTCACCGCGGCCGCTGGTGCTGGCCTCGAGCGTGTCCATGATCTTCTCGATATTGTCCCGGACCTTCCCGGTCTTGCGGGAAGCCGTGGTCAGCAGATCAATATAGGACTCGAGTCGACCGTCACCACCACTCATGTCGATGACCTTGGCAGGTTCCGGCAACCGCTTAGTTGCCGGAACCTTAACGGCGAGTGCCGATTCGCGCGGGCACTCACCCGCGCGAGTGCTCAGTACTCGTCCTCGCCCCGGGCTTCCATATGCTTGCGCACCTTCTCCACCCGCGCCTCGATCCGGCGCACGAGCTGGCCGGAACCGATGCCGACGGCCCGCAACTCGGGCTCACCCAGTTCGATGAGATAGCGCCCGTCGTCGGTGACGTCGCGCCACAGCATGGTGGTTTCCATCACGCCGCTGGGGCCGTACTTGGAACGGCTCTGCAGCACCCGGATGGTGCCGGTCCAGTCGGCCCGGCGGCCCAGGAAGGCCAGGCTTCGCGTCTCCATAGAGTCGTCGAAGGAGTCGAAAGCCAGAGAACGCGAACCGTATTGGGCCTCGCGCTGCGGTTCGAGCACGATCGGCACCACCGCTTCCCGGCCCGTGCCGGCGTCGGGCAGCTGGGCGACCATCAGACGCGGCAGTTCCTGCGGATCGCATTCGGTGATGGTGAAACCGCCGCTGTGATAGATGGTTTCGGCCGGTTTCTGGGTGATCATGCAGGCCCGCCGGTCTCGCACCGCGCCGTGCACGCGAATCCGCTTCTCCGGGTTGGTCATATCGTCGTCGCACCAGGTGTGCGAGACGATGATCACCTCCGGGCGGTGGATGGTGTCGAAGAGCGCGCCGACGCTCGGACCGAGCCGATCCCGCAGCAGCTCATCGGTTTCGAACAGCTGCCGGTCGTATTCGTCGCTGTCGTCGGTGCGGCAGGTGTACGTGAGCGGGGTGGGTATCCACCCCTCCAGGTAGCGATTGGTCAGCGCCCGGAACTCGAGATCGGTGAACTCCCATTTCACGCCTCGATCACCGACTTCGAGTCACCGGTGTCGAATCCCATGCCGCGGAAGAAATCGACGTCGAGGATGACCGAACCCGGGTCGGTGGCGGGCACGGGCGCGGCCTCCTGGGGAGCGGGCGCGGCCGGAGCGGGCGCTTCGCCGCCGCCGGGACCGGCCGCCACGCCGGGGCCTTGGCCTTGCGACGGCTCCTCCGAGACACCCGCGCGCGGAACCAGATTGGTGTGGCCCTCACCCCCGCCGCCCGCCGCACCCGCGGCCGAGGCTCCGGCCGCAGTGCCCGCGTTTTCCACGGGCACGACGGTCGCACCCGTGGTGCCGGTGGTGCCGAGGCCCAGCACCTCGGCCAGGGCCGCGACCTTGTCCGGAGAGGATTGGATGGTCGCGATGGCCTTGGTGACCTGGTCTTCGGAGATGCCGAGCAGAGACGCGATGCTGCCGGTGTCGTTGGTCTGGAAGAGCTTCTGGAACTCTTCGAGGATGGTCGGCAGCTGTTGCAGCGCGGTCGTACCGGCGGTGGCCAGGGTGCTCAGCACCGAGGCGAACTGAGACAGGTCGCTCGAACCCGTCGATCCGGTGGATCTGGTGCCGCTCGCGGACGGGGAGGTCGGCGTGGTCGGGGTCGGGGTGGTGGGGGTCGGTGTCGTCGGGGTGGTGGGCTTGGTCGGAGTGGGGGTCGTCGGAGTTGTCGGCGTGGTCGGGGTCGGAGTTGTCGGCGCCGTCGGAGTTGTCGGCGTCGGCGTGGTTGGGGACGTCGGGGAGGTAGGGGACGTCGGAGACGTAGGCGAAGTCGGAGACGTCGGTGACGTAGGCGAAGTCGGAGACGTGGGCGAAGTGGGCGACGTCGGTGACGTAGGCGACGTCGGGGAGGTAGGCGAAGTGGGCGACGTCGGAGACGTAGGCGACGTCGGTGACGTAGGCGAAGTCGGAGACGTGGGCGAAGTCGGCGAGGTCGGCGACGTAGGCGTCGCACCCTTGACGGTCGTCGGGCACGGCACGATCGGCATCGCCGCTTCCGTATCCTTCGCGGGCTTCAGGTATTTGGACTCGTAGGAATCGCGGTAGTAGCTGACCCCGGTTTCCATACAACCCGGCTCATCCGGGCTGTCCGGCATGAAGTCCTTGGTGACCTTCATCCAATGCGCGGTGTAATCGAGCAGCTCGCCCATCTCGTTCATGGTGTCGATCAGCGGCTTCAGATCATTGGCGTAGGTGATGACGGCCTGCTGCGCCGCCGACGCTCCCGCGCCCCGCCAGGCATTGCTGAGGCCCTGAATCGTATTGGTGAAGTCGGTGACCTTGCCATTCACTTTGCCGGACAGGTTCGTCCACAGATCCGACGCGGCGACGAACGGGCCGGGATTGAGCGCCTGCCCGAGCTGGTACAGATCGGGCATGTTCATCTGATCCTTGGGCCGGAAGATGATGCTGGTCGGCTCCTTGGACTTGCCCTTGTCGTCCTTCCACTTCTTCAATGTGCCCGGCAAGGACACCCCCACGGCGTCTTTCGCATCTCGATGCTTCGGGCCCGCCCCGATATCGGCTGCCCCGTCGGGGATCTTGTAGGTCCCCAGCCCTTCCTTGATCTTGTTCAGCGGCACGAACTCGTCCCGCGACAATTCCTCGCTGTGCTTGTACGCCTGACCCGCCGCCCGGAAGGTTTCGAGCATGTCGGTGACGATGTCGATGTGGGTGTCGAACGCGTTCACCAGTTCGAGCCCACGGCGATTCAGTTTGGCCGCCATCGCGTCGCCATCCGACAAACTGCCGATCTTGGGCAGATTGGTGAGCTCGGGGTCCGCAGCGTTCTTGTACCCGCGCATCAGCCTGATCAGGTCGGCGCACGCCGACATCGCCTTCTGCGCCGTACTCGGGTCGAACTCCAGCGTCTGCGCTTCAGCCTGCTGCCTGAGTCCCACCCAAGCCGTTTGGTCTTTGTTCTGAGGTGCCATCGGTAACTACGTCGCTCCGCGTCGGGTTCAGTTGTGCATGCCAGCACAGCGTACTTTCATGAACTCCCGATGGCGCGCAAAGAAATTGGGGGTTGCGCCGACCCCCGGACAGTGCTTCGATCGGCCCGCTGCCAAGATCGATGGGTGCGAGTACTGGTCCAGCGTGTGAGTTCCGCCCAGGTCACCGTCGACGACGAGGTGGTCGGCCGCATCGATCCGGCCGCTCACGGCGCACCCCACGGCCTGGTCGCCCTCGTCGGCGTCACCCACACCGATACCGAGGCGACCGCTAAAGCCCTCGCCGACAAACTCTTCCGCCTGCGCATCCTGGACGGTGAACGCTCCGCCGCCGATCTCGGCGCGCCGATTCTGGTGATCAGCCAGTTCACCCTCTACGCCGATACCGCGAAGGGGCGCCGCCCGTCCTGGAACAATGCCGCGCCGGGGGCGGTCGCCGAACCGCTGGTCGATGCGTTCGCCGCCACGTTGCGCGAGCTGGGCGCGACGGTGGCCACCGGGCGGTTCGGTGCGCACATGCAGGTGGAGTTGATCAATGATGGGCCGGTGACCATCCTGCTGGAGGGCTGACGATACCGGTCGCTTTCAGGGATTCACCGGGGTCAGCGGGCGCAGGACGCGCTCCACCAGGGCGGTGTCGCAGTGCTCGATGACCTCGGTGATGCGGCCGTCGGCGAGGGTGAAGATGAAGCAGTAGGTCTGGTTGTAGGGGTCGCCTTCCACGGTGGTGCCGTTGCCCTGGGCCTGCACGACCACGCGGTCGTCCTCGGCGATGATCAGGTCGGCGTGGATGCGGTAGCCGCCGTCGAATTGGGCCATGAGCGGGCCCAGGAGCTGGTGCAGAACGGTGGGCTTCAGGGACCAGGTGCCCGACCAGGACCAGTTACCGGCGAAGGTCCAGCGGACGTCGTCGGACATGGCTTCGGGGAGGGCGGCGGTGCGGCCTGCGGAGAGGTCGTCGAAGACGGCGCGGATGAGGGTTTTGTTCTGTTGCGCGGTGGTCATGCTTCGAAAGCTACGGGGGTGCGAGGCATGCGACCAGCGAGAGTCTCGCATGGGTGGTATTACGTATTCGCATGGGAGAGTTCACCGTCGCCGGGCTGCGGGTGGTGCGGGAAGCGGCGCGGACCGGGTCGTTCTCGCGGGCGGCGGAGCGGTTGGATTACACGCAGTCGGCGGTGTCGCGGCAGATCACCTTGATGGAGCAGGCGGCGGGGCGGGCGCTGTTCGAGCGGTTGCCGCGCGGGGTGCGGCCGACCGAGGCCGGGTTGATCGTGCTGCGGCACGCGGATGCGGTACTCGACGCGCTCGACAATGCGCGGGATGAATTGCGGGACCTGAAGCGGGCGCCGGTGCGGTTGCGGGTCGGGGCGTTCTCCACCGCCACCGCGGCGCTGGTTCCGCGCGCCATTGCCGCTGCGGCACAACACCATCCGGAGATCAGGGTGCGGCTGCGGGAAGGAACGAGCCAGGTATTGCTGAACGGGCTGGTGCGCCGCCGGGTCGATCTCGCCGTGCTGTCACAACCCGAAGCGCTGCCGGAAGGCGTGGAAACCACTCCCCTACTGGATGATTCGCTGTACGTCGCCGTCGCCGCCACGCACCCGCTGGCCGGTCGGGGTAGCGTGCCCGTCGGGCTCCTGCGCAAGGAACGCTGGATCACCGGCAGCGAGGAGGACGGTTCGGGCCTGCTCGGCGTGTGGAGCGAAGTCGCCTGGCGACCTGCCATCGGTCACGTCGCCCGCGACTGGGTCGCAAAGCTGGGTCTGGTCGCGGCCGGACTGGGCGTCACGGTTGTGCCGGGTCTGGCCGTAACCGCGCTCCCCGCAACGGTTTCCATCCTCAAGGTGCAGGGCTCCACCGCCTTCCGCCCCATCGTCCTCGCCTACCGTGCCGACAGCGACATCGACAGTCATCACCCGTTCGCCATGGCCCTGCGCGACACCGCCGCAGCGCTCTCCACCGAAGTGCGGCTCCGCCTGCGGGATTGAGGGAACGGTCCCGCTGTCAGCGGGGGCTGAGTTCTCGCCTCATGGCGGCGAGGGCGTCGGATGAGAAGAGTTCGCGCGGCAGGGCGATGCCCTTGAGCGTTCCGTAGCGGACGTACACCACGTCGCCGAGGTCGATCAGTTCGTCGATCTCGGCATAGGACAGGTGGGTGGTGCCGGTGGCGAGGACGAAATCCACCGAATCCTGTTGGTAGCGTGCCGATATGGTGCGCCCGGATCCGGCGTAGGCGGTGATCTGCTTGGGCGGGCGCACCACGCGCAGCGCGGTGACCAACGCGAACATCACGACCGTCACGAGCAACAGGCCGAAGTAGATGCCGACGATCCCGGCCAGGCCGGAACCGTTCTTGCTGGTATTGCTGAAGACGTCGATGATGTGCTGGAACATCAGGATCAAAGGCACGATCAGGATGAATCCCCAGGTCAGCGGTGAGCGCAGGGTCATGGGTATGGTCGCGCGGGTCAGCCGCCGGCCCAGGTCGGGCGTGGCGACGACAGACTTCTCGATCGGCAACTGCAGCAACGGATTCCCCCCATGTCGATCTACCGTTTCGCAGGGACCCTAGCGGAGTCGCCGCCACCCCGCCATTCGATAACCCGCCACCTCCCCGGCTACCGTCAGAGCACCCAGCCCGAGGTCATCGACAGCACCGCCGAACCGTTCAGGTCGGCGAGGGACGACGCCACGAAATCCCTTGCGGCGGCAGAAGTTTGCCAGCGGAAGACGGGGGGTTCGGCGGCCAGCGCTTGCAGTATGACGTCGGCGACCTCGTCGGCGCTCTGGCTGCTGGAGTAGGCGCCGAGCGTGCGATCGATGTAGTTGCGCAGCGCGGGTGCGTAGGGTCCGGCCGCACCGACCGCCGCCTCTGGATCGACACCCGCGTTCGCTACGAATTCCGTTGCCACCGCGCCGGGTTCGATGACGCTGACTCCTACACCTACCGTCGCTGCCACCGGCGCCAGGCTCTGCATGAAGCCCTCCACCGCGAACTTCGCCGCGCAATAGGCCTCGTTGAACGGCTGGCCGATCGCGCCGCCGACGCTGGTCACCGTCACCACGCGCCCCTGGCTCGCGCGCAGGTGCGGCATCGCGGCCTTGGTCACCTCGACCACACCGAAGAAGTTCACCTCCAGCGCGCGGCGGAAGTCGTCCATGGACAGGTTCTCGACGGTGCCCAGGACCGAGGCGCCCGCGTTGTTGACCACCGCGTCCAGCCGTCCGTAGTGGGCGATCACACCGGCCACGCACTCGCGGATCGACTCCCCGTCGGTGACATCCAGCCGCCGCACGTCCGCGCCGGTCTCGCGCACCGGATCGGCGCGATCGAGATTCCGCAGCGTCGCCACGGTGGTGTAGTCGGCTTCCATCGCCGCCCAGGTCGCGGCCAGTCCGATACCGGTCGAAGTGCCGGTGATGAGAACAACCTTGTCGCCCATGCGGTTCATCAAACCAGCCCGGAAACGCCGAACGCCGCACCCGCCGGAAAGGCGGGCGCGGCGTCGGAAGGAAAGGTGACTACTCCGGGCGGAGGGTCAGGATGCGCGGGCCGTCCTCGGTGACGGCGACCGTGTGCTCCCAGTGGGCGGCGCGGGAACCGTCTATGGTGACGACTGTCCAATCGTCTTCCAAGGTTTCGGTTTCCGTGGTGCCGAGGGTCAGCATCGGCTCGATGGCCAGCACCGAACCGACCACGAGCTGCGGGCCCTTGCCGGGCTTGCCCTCGTTGGGAAGGAACGGATCCATGTGCATCTCACGGCCGATGGCGTGCCCGCCGTAACCGTCGACGATGCCATAGGCGCGACCGTGCTCGGCCTCGGCGGCGCGAGTGCCCAGCTCGATGGCGTGCGAGACATCGGTGAGGCGGTTGCCGGGAAGCATGGCGGCGATGCCGGCCTCCATCGACAAACGCGTGGCCTCCGACAGCAGGCGATCGGCTTCGATAATGGTGCCTACGCCGAAGGTCCAGGCGGAATCACCGTGCCAGCCTTCGAGAATCGCACCGCAGTCGATCGACACCAGGTCGCCCTCGGCGAGGATGTCGTCCTTGGACGGGATCCCGTGGACGACACGATCGTTCACCGACGAGCAGATGGAGCCGGGGAAACCGTGGTAGCCCAGGAAGGACGGGATGGCCCCGGCCTCGCGGATGACCGATTCGGCGACCTCGTCCAGCTCCAGGGTGGAAACGCCGGGCTTGGCGGCGGCACGAACCGCCACCAGCGCACGCCCGACCACGGCACCGGCCGCCGCCATGGCGTCCAGTTCACCGGAGGTGCGGAAAGGCACCACCTTTTTCTGCTTGCGGCCGAAGACCATTCAGCGACCCAGCGCCTTCAGCGCACGCGCGTTCACGTCGTCGATCTCGCCGACGCCCTCGACCGTGACGACCAGGCCGTCATAGTGCTCGAGCAGCGGTTCGGTCTCCTCGCGGTAGACGCGCATCCGGTTGCGGATGGTCTCCTCGGTGTCGTCGGCGCGACCGCGCGCCAGCATGCGGCCCACCACCACGTCCTCGTCCACCACGAAGCAGAGCACGGCGTCGAGATCGTGACCCGACTCCTTGAGCATCTTCTCCAGGGCCTCGGCCTGGTCGACGGTGCGCGGGTAGCCGTCGAGCACGAAGCCGTTGGTGGCGTCGGGCTCGGCGATGCGGGACTCGACCATCCGGTTGGTCACATCGCTGGGGACCAGGTCACCGGCGTCGATGTACTTCTGGGCCTCGCGGCCGAGCGGAGTCTGCTGGCCGATGTTCGCCCGAAACAGGTCACCCGTCGAGATGTGCGGAACACCAAGCTTTTCCGACAGCAGCACGGCCTGCGTGCCCTTGCCGGCACCGGGCGGTCCGAGCAGAACAACTCTCACTTCAGGAACCCTTCGTAGTTTCGGTTCATCAACTGGCTCTCGATCTGCTTCACCGTATCGAGGCCGACGCTCACCATGATCAGCACCGCGGTACCGCCGAACGGCAGGTTCTGCACGCCACCCGCATTGCCCATATTGAGGAACAGGTTCGGGAGCACGGCCACCGCGCCGAGGTAGAGCGAACCCGGCAGGGTGATGCGGCTGAGCACGTAGTTCAGGTAGTCGGCGGTCGGCTTACCGGGGCGATAGCCCGGGATGAAGCCACCGAACTTCTTCATCTCGTCCGCGCGCTCTTCGGGATTGAAGGTGATCGCGACATAGAAGTAGGTGAAGAAGACGATCAAAGCGAAGTAGACCGAGACATAAACCCAGTTGGTCGGATTGACCAGGTACTTCGAGATGAACTCCTGCCACGCGGCGGGGTCGCCGGTGCTCTTCTGGGTCAACTGCGCCAGCAGGTTCGGCAGATACAGCAGCGAGGACGCGAAGATCACCGGGATGACGCCGGCCTGGTTCACCTTCAGCGGCAGGTAGGTCGAGGAACCGCCGTACATCTTGCGGCCGACCACGCGCTTGGCGTACTGCACCGGGATCCGGCGCTGGCCCTGCTCGACGAAGATGACGGCCACGATCACCGCGAGCGCCGCGACCAGCACCAGGCTGAAGGTCAGGTGGCTCTTGGTATCCCAGATCATCTTGCCTTCGGACGGGATGCGCGCCGCGATGCCGGCGAAGATCAGCAGCGACATGCCGTTGCCGATGCCGCGCTCGGTGATCTGCTCACCGAACCACATGACCAGGGCCGCGCCGGCCGTCATGACCAGCACGATGATGATCATTCCGAAAACCGAATTGTCGGACAGGATGTCCTTCTGGCACCCGCGCAGCAGCTGACCGCGCGCAGCGAGCGCCACCAGACCCGTCGCCTGCAGGATCGCCAGCGCGACCGACAGATAACGGGTGTACTGGGTCATTTTGGCCTGACCCGCCTGGCCTTCCTTGCGCAGTTCCTCGAACCGCGGAATCACGACGGTCAGCAGCTGGATGATGATGCTCGCGGTGATGTACGGCATGATGCCGATCGCGAACACCGAAAGCTGCAGCAGCGCACCGCCGGAGAAAAGATTGATGAGCTGGTAGATACCGGCGGAATCACCGCCGTTGACCAGCTTGACGCAGTCCTGGACAGCTTTGTAATCCACGCCCGGGGACGGCAGGGAGGCACCGAGCCGGTACAGCGCGATGAGCCCCAGCGTGAAGAGAATCTTCCGCCGTAAGTCCGGGGTCCGGAAAGCCGACACGAAGGCGGAAAGCACAGATCCTCCTGGCGAACGACATGGGTCAGGCCATGGATTAAGCGGGGGAAAGCCCGATAACCATGACGGTGTTGGCAGACAACACTTGAACTTTAACAGCGACACCGGGCGAGCTCTCGACTCGCCCGGTGTCTCCGTGTATTCAGGTTACCGTCAGGCCAGTTCGGTGGCGGTGCCACCGGCCGCGGTGATCTTCTCCTTGGCGGAGCCGGAGAACTTGTCCGCCGAGACCTGAACGGCCACAGCGATTTCGCCCTCCGCGAGCACCTTCACGAGCTCGTTCTTGCGAACGAGACCCTTGGCGACCAGTTCGGCCTTGCCAACGGTGCCGCCCTCGGGGAACACCCGGGCGATATCGCCCACGTTCACGACCTGGTATTCGGTGCGGAACGGGTTGGTGAAGCCCTTGAGCTTGGGCAGACGCATGTGAATCGGCATCTGACCGCCCTCGAAGCGGACCGGGACGTTCTTGCGAGCCTTCGTACCCTTGGTACCGCGGCCCGCGGTCTTGCCCTTGGAGCCTTCACCGCGACCCACACGGGTCTTCTCGGTCTTGGCGCCCGGGGCAGGACGCAGGTGATGCAACTTGATGGTCATGCTTTAGACCTCCTCAACGACTACGAGGTGGCGCACGACGTTGATCAGGCCGCGGTTCTGCGCGTTGTCCGCACGCACCACGGTCTGGCGGATGCCGCGCAGCCCGAGGGTGCGCAGGGATTCCCGCTGGTTCGCCTTGGCGCCGATGCTGGACTTGACCTGGGTAACTTTCAGATCTGCCATGTCAGACTCCCTGTCCCGCGCGTGCACGCAGCATGCCGGCCGGGGCCACGTCCTCGATCGGCAGGCCACGACGGGCCGCGACCTCTTCGGGACGCTGCAGCTGCTTGAGGGCAGCCACCGTGGCGTGCACGACGTTGATGGCGTTGTCGCTACCGAGCGACTTGGCCAGAATGTCGTGGATGCCGGCGCACTCGAGAACGGCACGCGCGGCGCCACCGGCGATCACACCGGTACCGGGCGAAGCCGGACGCAGCATGACGACACCGGCAGCCGCCTCACCCTGAACCGGGTGGGTGATGGTGGAGCCGATCATCGGAACGCGGAAGAAGCCCTTGCGAGCCTCCTCGACACCCTTCTGGATGGCCGCGGGAACTTCCTTGGCCTTGCCGTAGCCGACGCCGACCAGACCGTTGCCGTCACCGACGATCACGAGGGCGGTGAAGCTGAAGCGACGACCACCCTTCACGACCTTGGAGACGCGGTTGATCGCGACTACGCGCTCGAGCTGGTTCTTCTCGGCAGCGTTGTCCCGGCGATCGTTGCCGCCGCGGCGGTCGCGACCGCCACCACGCTGATCGCGGTCATTGCCACCATTCTGTCCGGCGGGACCGTTGTTTCCGCCGTCGCGCCGCTGACGTCCCGGCATCAGACGTTCCCTTCGTTCGCAGTGTTGATCATCAGAACTTCAGCCCACCTTCACGGGCGGCATCGGCGAGCGCCGCGATGCGGCCGTGGTAGTCGTGACCACCACGGTCGAACACGACCGCCTCGATACCGGCAGCCTTGGCGCGGGCGGCGAGCAGCTCGCCGACCTTGGCGCCCTTGGCGGACTTGTCACCCTCGAAGGCACGCACATCGGCCTCGATGGACGACGCGGCGGCAATGGTCTTGCCGGCGGAGTCGTCGATCAGCTGAGCGTGCAGGTGACGCGACGAGCGGTTCACGACGAGGCGCGGACGCTCGGTGGTTCCGACGACCTTCTTCCGCAGACGGAAGTGGCGGCGCGTCTTGGACAGACGACGCTTGGTCGAAGCATCCTTGCCGATCGGCAGGCGCTTGGCCTTCTGGTTTTCAGTCTGTGCCATGGCTTACTTACCCGTCTTTCCGACCTTGCGGCGAACGACCTCGCCGGCGTAGCGGATGCCCTTGCCCTTGTACGGGTCGGGCTTACGCAGGCCGTGGATCACCGCGGCGATCTGGCCGACCTTCTGCTTGTCGATACCCGACACCGAGAACTTGGTCGGGGACTCCACCGCGAAAGTGATGCCCTCGGGGGCGTCGACCGGGACCGGGTGGCTGTAGCCCAGGGCGAACTCGAGGTTCGAGCCCTTGGCCTGCACGCGGTAACCGACGCCGAAGATTTCCATCTTCTTCTCGTAGCCCTTGGTGACGCCCTCGATCATGTTGGCGATCAGAGTGCGGGTCAGGCCGTGCAGAGCGCGGTTCTGGCGCTCGTCGTTCGGACGAACGACCTCGAGCTCACCGGACTCCGCGCGGGCGACGGTGATCGGCTCGGCGACAACGTGGGACAGGGTGCCCTTGGAACCCTTGACCGTCACGTTCTGGCCGTCGATGGTCACCTCGACGCCGGCGGGAACCGGGATCGGCTTCTTACCGATACGCGACATTGTTCCTACCTCCCTTACCAGACGTAGGCGAGGACTTCCCCGCCTACACCCTGCTGCTTGGCCTGACGGTCAGTGAGCAGACCGGAGGACGTGGAGATGATCGCCACGCCGAGGCCGCCAAGCACCTTGGGCAGGTTGGTGGACTTCGCGTAGACCCGCAGGCCCGGCTTGGACACGCGGCGGACACCCTGCAGGGAGCGCTCGCGGGACGGGCCGTACTTCAGGTCGACGATCAGGGTCTTGCCGACGTTCGCGTCTTCGGTGCGGTAGTCGGCGATGTAGCCCTCACGCTTCAGGATCTCGGCGATGTTCACCTTGATCTTCGAGTGCGGAGCCTTCACCTGATCGTGGTACGCCGAGTTGGCGTTGCGCAGACGGGTCAAGAAGTCTGCGATCGGATCAGTCATGGTCATGTTTGACCGTTACCTTTCTCGCCGCGGTTCCCATACAGCACCGTCAAACATTCGGCGGCAGTGGGCCTACGACAATTCGGGGCGGTCCAGCCGGGGTTGCCCGACCGGATGATTCGCGCGTGCGTGGAGCACGTCACGCGGGCGGACGCCAGCGGACATAGGTGTGCCCAAGCAACCGGTCTAGTGTAGACAAGCCCTCTGAGCTCACCAAATCGGGGTGAGCGACTCCACACCCGGACCGACTCAGCCGCCGTAGATGACATCCCCCGGCTCGACGCGCCCCGAGATCTCCTCGGAGAACACGAACGAGAACTCCCCCGGCTCCCGCTGATGCAAATCCATGGATTCGAGCCGTCCCTCGATCACCACGCCACCGGACTTGTGCAGCCGGACGGCCTGCCCGATCTCGAAGTCACCGATCGCACGCCCGACCACGAAAGGCCGGGGCATGAAGCTGACCGGAAAGATATGCAGGACATGGAATTCACTCATTACCGGCCACCCTTTCGTGCGAGATACTTCTCCCAGAACGCTTGGTCAGCGGCATAGGCTTCGTCTTCCAAGGCTTTGGTCACACCCGATCCGACCACTCGACCTTCCCGGTATTGGTCGATGTGAACGCGCTCGTGAATGATGTTCCTGACCAACGATTCTTCGTCCGCAAATGTTGCGGGTGCAAAGTTGATAGACCCGGACTGAGTACTGGCGCTGGCTTGCTGGTAGTCGTAATACCGAACGTCCTCAGGCGAGCTCGCGATATTGATCTCGATCCCCTCCAAGTCGACACCCAACTCGTCGGCGTACTGCTGAATGGTCTCACGCGTCATCGGAAGATGATCACCGCTGTCCAGCACCTCCCGATTCGTACGGTTCCCGATCCTGGAAAACAGCCCTGGCCTCGCTGGCATAGAGCTGGGCAGCTTTCCTCGCAGTCGCACCAGCAAGTCCCTGACCGCTTGCCTCGCGTTGGCCAATCCAGCCCGGGCACCCTCCGTGAGCCCCTTGATCTGAGACACCTTGCGCGCCTTCCACAGACGCACGGCATCCTTGATTTTCCCCGCCCACTTCCGCAGGGTTTCGAGGCTCTTGATCGCGGTAATTGCACCGGCGCCGAAGCTCACGGCCGCAGCCACGATGGTTATCGCGGCATCGATGGCGAGTTCCTTGGCCAGATCGGACAGAAAGCCTTTGATCTCATCGCGAAGCTCGTTGAGGGCGTCGCGGTAGTCGGTGCAGGACTTGGCTATGTCCTTGCAGGAGTTGAGGAGTTGGGCGATGGCGGATTCGAGGGACTTCAGGTCTTGGCCGGCTTGGATCGCGTCGGGGGCGGTCATGTTGTCGAAAAGGCCGGCGGCGATGGTGATTTTGTCTTTGGCGTTGGTGTTTTGGTATGTGGTGCCGAGGCGGTCCCAGGCGTCGGCGGCTTTCAGCAGTTTGTCGGTGTCGCCGTCGGGGACGGGGACGCCGATTTCGCTCAGGAGGCCGATGCTTTCGTCGATGATGCCCTTGCCGGTGCCGCCCGCCGAGGCGGGGACGGAGTAGGGGCCGAAGACGGGGGTGCCGCGGTCCGCGGGGCGTTGGGGTTGCGGGGTGCCTTGCAAGGCGGAGTCGGCTTGGGCGTGGTTGAAGCCGAGGTCGTTGAGGGCGGTGCCGTAGGCGTTGAGGGTGGAGTGGACTTCGGCGAAGAAGGACACCATTTGGTAGGCGGCGGTGTCGTAGGAGGTGGCCCACGCCTTGCCGTCTTCGTCTACGCCTGCCATGGCTCCGCAACCCGAAAGCTCGCGGAAGATGTAGAGGAAGCTGTCGCGGAGGGCTTCGGCGGCATCGAAGCAGTTGGTGGCGGCTTGGTAGTAGCCCTTGGGGTCGACGTCCAACGCCATGGCTCAGACGCCCAGGATGCGGAGGTTGGCGGCGACGGCGCCGGTGTAGGCCTCGTGGGCCGTTTTCACCGCGGTGCGGACTTCGGCGAGGCCGTCTTGGACATCGGTCGCGCCGGCCAGCCATTTGGTGTGCGCTTCCGCGTAGGCGGCGGCCGCGCCGCCGGTCCAGGTCGCGCCGACCTCGGTGGCTTTTCGGTCGATGGCCGCGAGTTGATCGGAGATGAAGCCTGCGAGGCTGCCGATGCGGGCGGCGAGGTTATCCAGTTTTTCCAGATCGACCGAGAAGGCCGTGGCGTCCGCTGTCATCGGAGATTTCCGGTCGGCAAGTCCAGCGAGGTCACGCCGTCGGCGAACGCCTGATCGGTGTCGCGGACGGTTTCGGCGGTGACGCCTAGGCCGGCAGCCAGCTCGAACAGGGCGTCCCAGACCTGGACCGCGCCTTCATGGAACTCACCCCAGCCTGCGGCGAAAACCTTCGCGTTATTGCCCACCCAGCGGCCGAGCATGTCCTGGACGTCGGAGTCGAGCGAGGCATAGCCGTCTCGGCACTGACAGGCGACGTCATAGGCCAACCGTCCCAATGCCCGCACCTCGTCAGGCGGCACCGCCAGCGTCGATACATCCCCAGCCACCCCGCGCCCCCTTCATCCCAGCGATCTTCCGGCACACCGTACCTGAACTGCGATCACTCGAGAATCCCCAGCAGGGCGGAAGGCACTACTTCGCACACGGCAAAGAACAGGCGTCGCGGTATCGCCGGACTGGCTACTGCCGTTTGCAGCCGTCTGCGATGAGTTCCGGGGGCGAACGGCGTCCACATTTTCGAGGCCGCGGATCGGTGGCCAATGACGAGAGGACAGGACGATGAGCACTCCGGAAACCACTTTCACTGCTGAGCCGGGCAGCCTGGCGGCGACCACCGTCGCGGTCATCGACGCGCCGAAGGAGGCCGTGTACCGGGCCTACACCGAGATCGATCTGTTGGTGCGGTGGTGGGGGCCGCGGGAGTTGACGAGCAAGGTGGAGCGGTTCGAGGCGGTTACGGGTGGGTCTTGGCGGATTGTGCATGTCGATCCGGCGGGTGGGGAATACGGGTTCGGCGGGGTTTATCACGAGGTGAGCGCTGACCGGATCGTGAACACCTTCGAGTTCGATGGCATGCCGGGGCATGTGTCGATGGAAACCGTCACGTTCGAGGAAGTGGACGGGAAGACCCGAGTGAGTTCGGTGTCGGTGTTCCAGTCCGTGGAAGACCGGGATGGGATGGCGGCTTCGGGGATGGCGGAGTTCGCGCCGATCGGGATGGCGCAGTTGCAGGAAGTGGCTGCCGGGTTGTGAGGGTGGGTGGAAGTTGCCGCTGCTGGAACGCATTCGGTTGTTAGGATCGGGCTTTCTGATCGGCGGTTCGGGGGAAGTCTGTGCGCGGCAAAGCATTCGGGGCGATGGATGGCGGGAAACGGCGGATGTCGCGGCGGGTGGCGTATGCGTTGCCCGCCGCGGTGGCGGCATCGCTGCTCGCTAGCGGGTGCGGGGCCGTGGGGAAGACGCCCAAGCCGAAGGCGCCGGTCAGCGCCACTGTTTCCAAGACCGCGGTGACCAGCAGTCCGGCCGCGCCGCGGACTACGACTTCGACGGCGGCGCCGAAAGTTCTGACCACCACACCCGGCGCGGGCGGTCGGCCGAATACGGGCGGCGTGCCCGGAACCAGTAATGCGCCCGGCAGCGGGAGCGGCGGTAACCCGTCGACGGGCGAGAAGGCTCCGAGCGGCGGCGGGATCGAGCGCGGCGGGCTGGGCGGCGGGTCCGACAGCGGTGGCAGCTAGTGAATTCGATGGATCAGCAAGGGAGTTGGGGCCGTGCCCTATGTGAACAGTGACGACGGCACCAAGGTGCACTACCTGGATACCGGGACCGAGGGGCCGGCGCTGCTGCTGGGGCACGGGTTCTTCATGGATGCCGAGATGTGGCAGCCGCAGTTGGCGGAGCTGGCGGATCGGTATCGGGTGATCGCGGTGGACTCGCGGGGGCACGGGCGTACCGAAGATGCCGGGAACCCTTTCACCTATTGGGATCTCGCGTGGGATTCGTGGCGGGTGGCCGATGCGCTCGGGCTGGATCGGGTGGTGGTCGGCGGGCTGTCGCAGGGCGGGTTCACGGCGTTGCGGATGGCGTTGCTGCAGCCGGCTCGGACGCGGGGGCTGGTGCTGATCGGCACTACCGGGGCGGCGTACACCGAACAGGAGCGGGAGGGGTACGAGCGGGTCATCGTGAAGAGCTGGGTCGGCGGGGCGGTGCCGATCGACGACATCGCGCTGCCGATGGCGGCGGTGATGATCGGCGGCGACCGGGACCGGCATCAGCGGCCGTGGGTGGACAAGTGGCGGGCGAGCGATCGCGGCCGGCTGGCGCTGGCGGCGCGGTGTCTCATCGATCGCGAGGATGTCAGCGAACTGCTCGGGGAGATTTCGGTTCCGGCGCTGCTGATGCGCGGCATCGGCGATCAGGCGTTCAGTCAGGGGCAGATGCGGGAGCTCGCGGCCGGGTTGGGTGGTCCGGCGCGGTTCGAGACGATTTCGGCCGATACCGCGGCGCATATCTGCAACCTGACCCATCCCGAGGTCGTGACACCGCTGATCCGGGAATTCCTGGACGGTCTCCCGGACTGATCAGCCGGCGCTCGGGAAAGCGAGAACCAGCCAGCCCGAGGCCGCGGGTATGAGCGATTCGCGCACCACGGTCATGGCGCCCGTGCGCGGCGACCAGACCCGGCGGTCACCGTCGGGTTTACGCACGAAGACGACACCGGAATCCCAGATCCGGCGGAATTCACCCGATTGCGCGGCCAATTCACGCACGATCTCGGCACTGCCCTCATGCCCCGGAGCGGCGCCGTGGTGATGACGTAGCAAGCCCACGATGACGGTGGCTTCGAACTGCCAGCCCGGCAGCACCATTTTGGCGCGCGGATCCCCGAACATCCAGTGCGGCTGGGTTTTCGCCTCGGCCAGACCCGGAAGCATGTCGCGATAACGCTCGTTCGAGGCGGCGACCCGCCAATTCACCAGCCACGCAGCGGGAATCGAGGTGAGCCGGTCGAGAAGGGTGGTCATATCCTCCGCGGAAGCCGCGTCACCGAGCACATCGGGCCGCCCGCCAGCGCCCGCAGATGCGCCTGCTCGTGCTCGTCATCGCACACCGCATCGGCCAATCCGGTCAGCGCCCGATCACCGACATTGACCTTGTCCCCCTGCTCGAGCTTCTGCACCGTGCCGAGCCCGAGATACGCCTGCTGCGCCAATTGCCTTTGCGTCCAGCCCCGCCGCAACCGCAGCCGCTTCACATACGCGGCGAGCGTCGGCATTTCGACGTCGATCTCGGTGCCGACCTGCATCAACGAACCCTTTGCGCCAGTGGAAAATTCGACTACCCCGCGCCGGGGGCAGAGTGCCCGACGCTACCACCAGCTTGGGCCAGCCCGGCCTCTTGCCGCCACCGGCCCGCCATTGACAGGATCGGTGCGCGGCGATGCCCTGGCCGCGCTTCGGAGGGGACGGCCAGGTTTCGCCCGCGCTCGCGGATTACTTGTTCTGGAACAGGCAGAACAATTCGGAAGAGGCCGCGGCGGAGCCGGTCCCGCCGGTCTGGCAGGGACGGTTCGCGTCCTTGGATTCGAGGTAGAGCGCGTAGTTGTAGTCGCCCGTGGCCGAATTCGGGGAGGTGGCGCTGCATCGGTAGCCGAGAATGCTGCCGCCCAGCCGGGCCTTCCCGGCGCTTTCGCAGGCGGCGCGCGAGGAGTACGAACCGCCGTCCACGGTGGCGGCCATCGCGGTGCCCGCCGCGAAGCCGGAAATGGCGATACCGGCGGCGGCGACGGTGATGAGGCGCTTCAAATCGAATTCCTTTTCATTGCAACCAATTCGGCGGATCCCCGCCGATCCGCCGAACGGTAGCAATTGGAATGGGCGGCCGTATCGGGCAGCGTATCGGCCATCGGCGGCGAATCAGGTACGCAGCGGGCTGATTTCGACCGCGCCGGGCTGAGCGAAGGTGACGGCGCCGAGACGACGCCAATCCCAGACGGCGCGGAGCGAGACGGTGTTGTCCGGCGGGGTGACGATGATTTCGTCCACGATCCAGTCGGTGGCACCGAACATGTAGGTCAATGTCGCGGTGGCCGACTGGTGCGGCGCGAGCTGAATGGGTTTACCGACGGCTCCATTGCGCGGAATGTGCTGGACGCCGCCGGAAGAGGCGGACATGTCGACACCCGGATACCCCTGGGTCGCACACGTTTCCGACGATTCGTTCCGCAGCGTGATCAGCGCCGTGCGCAGGTTCGACGCCAGCTCCTCCCCCGAGGTCACGTCGAGCCGCAGTTGCGAGGTACTGCACCAGGGCGTACGCGCCTGCGCCCCACCCGCCACCGCGATCGTCGATGCCGCCAGCGCCACCGCCGCCATCCCCAGGATTCCCGCGCGATATCGCATTGCTCCGCCTTCCGTTCGAACTCCGAATCGGAATCGAGCATCGCGGCCGCCACTAATCACCCACCAACGAGATTCCAACGACATCGGCGATAGTTGTCCTTTTGGAGCAGGATGACGAAGTCGCCCCGTTCTCCCATCCGGGCCAGTTCGGCGAGGGCCTCGGCTCGCTTCGCCACGCGCGCTGCGTTGTCGCTGTCGATCGGTGGTTCGGACATCGTGACCTCCGGTTCGATCGACAGCGCGGCGACTCGGTCCGGCCGTGAGTAGGGTGATGGTCATGTCTACACCGCAGGACGAGCTGCCTCGCCTCGTTTCGGTGGAGGAATTCTTGGCGGGGCCCGCAGAAGCGTTCGCTGAGATCCACGATGGCGTGCTGATCACCGCGATGGCGCAGTCGCCCGCGCATGATCTGGTCGTTCGGAGGCTGGCTACGGCCGTGGAATACGCGATCGATCCGCAGGGGCCGTGCCGAGAGGTCCACAGTGACACGCCGGTTCGATTGGCCGATGCCGAGTCGAACGAATCCGCTCGGCGGCTCCGGGTGCGATACCCGGACCTCCTCCTGCGCGATTGCAGCGATGGCCCGTACGACGTGCAACAGGTCGCTCGCCAGACACTCCTGATCGTCGAGATCACGTCCGAGGACACCGTAGACGCCGATATCGGCATCAAACGGGAACTGTATGCGCGCGAAGGAATTCCGGTCTATTTGATCGTGCACTTCGCGAAGGATTGGCAGCAGATCACGGAGATCGAGGAATGCCGGCTCGACTGGTCGGGCCGAAGGTATGTCACCAGGCATACCCATACGGACGCATTGGTTCTCACCGAGCCCGTGAACTTGGCGGTCACCTTCGCCGAACTCCAGAGCCGGTTGCCGCCACGTCGGTACTGAGGAACGACGAAGGCCCCCCGAAAGGATTCGGGGGGCCTTCGTGGACTCAGTGGTCCGGTGTCACCGACAGGTGATCACCAGGACGACTTGTGGACGCCCGGGAGTTCGCCGCGGTGGGCCATCTCGCGCAGGCAGACGCGGCACAGGCCGAACTTGCGGTAGACGGCGTGCGGGCGACCGCAGCGCTGGCAGCGGGTGTAGGCGCGCACCGCGAACTTCGGCTTGGCGTTGGCCTTGTTGATCAGAGCCTTCTTAGCCATGGATCAGTTCTCCTTGAACGGGAAGCCGAGGTGCTTGAGCAGGGCACGGCCTTCTTCGTTGTTGGTGGCCGTGGTCACCACGGTGATGTCCATACCACGGGGACGGTCGATCTTGTCGACGTCGATCTCGTGGAACATGGACTGCTCGGAGAGACCGAAGGTGTAGTTGCCGTGGCCGTCGAACTGCTTCGGCGAGAGACCGCGGAAGTCGCGGATACGCGGAAGAGCGATGGAGATCAGACGATCCAGGAACTCCCACATGCGGTCGCCGCGCAGGGTGACCTTCGCGCCGATCGGCATGCCCTCACGCAGCTTGAACTGCGCGATGGACTTGGTGGCCTTACGGATCTCGGGCTTCTGGCCGGTGATCAGGGTGAGGTCGGCGACCGCACCGTTGATCAGCTTCGCGTCACGGGCGGCGTCGCCGACACCCATGTTCACGACGACCTTCACGACACCGGGGATCTGCATGACGTTGGCGAAGTTGAACTCTTCGTTCAGCGCCGGGCGGATCTCTTCGCGGTAGCGGGTCTTCAGGCGCGGCTGCACCTTGTTCTCGGTCGAAGTCATCTCAGATGTCCTTCCCGTTGCGACGGGAGATGCGAACGCGCTTGCCGTTCTCATCGGTGCGGTAGCCCACGCGGGTCGGCTGGCCATCGGAGTCGACGACCATCACGTTGGAGGCCTGGATCGGCGCTTCCTGGGTGACGATGCCGCCCGAGCTGGCGCCACGCTGGTTCGCGGAATTCGCGACGTGCTTCTTGATGCGGTTCACGCCCTCGACGAGGACCTTGCCGGTCGCGGGGAAAGCCTGGATGACCTTGCCCTTCGCGCCCTTGTCCTTGCCCGAGATGACGATGACCGTGTCGCCCTTGTGCACCTTCATGGTTACAGCACCTCCGGGGCCAGCGAGACGATCTTCATGAAGCGCTTCTCACGCAGCTCACGGCCGACCGGGCCGAAGATGCGGGTGCCGCGCGGATCGTTGTCCGCCTTGATGATGACGGCCGCGTTCTCGTCGAACTTGATGTACGAGCCGTCCGGGCGACGACGCTCCTTGACGGTGCGCACGACGACGGCCTTGACGACCTCGCCCTTCTTGACGTTGCCACCGGGGATGGCGTCCTTGACAGTGGCGACGATGATGTCACCGATGCCGGCATAGCGACGCGACGAACCACCGAGAACGCGGATGCAGAGGATCTCCTTGGCACCCGTGTTGTCGGCGACGCGCAGTCGCGACTCCTGCTGAATCACTTCAGCTCCTCCTAGACCTGGACGAAATGCACGCCGGATTGCCGACCCGACGGGCATGGTCAGTTGCCCTTCGCACGCGCGCCTGCCAGCGGTTATCACCGATCTGGAAAGACCGAACCGCTGTGGGTTCGCGGCCGAAGTGCGGGCATAGCTCCCGCAGGCAACCGGACCAGTGTAGCCAAGTCCCTGTTCGGGGAGAAATCGGGGGCAAGCCCCCGAACCCCCGGAGAAGGAGATCCGGGGGTTTACACCCCGTGCCCGCGGGGTGGCCGCCCGGCCCGCCGAGGCATTGGAGGGTTCAGGTCTTCCTCAGGGTGAGGGGTTAGCGTCGGCCCGAAGCTACGTCCGAGCAATGTTCGATTATCCGGAAGAGGAGATCGCGTTGACGTCCGAGCGTCCGCTGGGTCTGAATCGCCGCAAGTTTCTGGTCGCGTTGGGTGTGGTGCCGGCGGTGGCCGTGTTGCCCGCCTGTTCGAAGAGTTCGGATGCTTCGAAGGGGTTGATCGGGCCGGATATGTCGGGGTCGGATCCGAGTGTCCGGCCGCAGGACGATTTGTATCGGTTCGTCAACGGGAAGTGGCTGAAGGAGTATCAGCTGCCCGGGGACAAGGTGAGTTTCGGGACGTTCGACGAGGTCAATGATCGGGTCGAGAAGCAGCTGAAGGAGATTGTGGAGGGGATTCACAATCCGAAGCCGGGGACCGACGAGCAGCGGATCCGGGATCTGTACGACGGGCGGATGGACAAGGAGGAGATCGAGAAGCTCGGCATGACGCCGTTGCGGGATCTCTTCGACAAGGTCGATCAGGCCGGGAACAAGGCGGACCTGGCGCATGTGATGGGGGCGCTGCCAGGCGTCGGGCTGATCGGGCTGGGCGTGGGCAGCGATCCCAAGGATTCGAACGCCTATCTGGCAGGGGTCGGGCAGGCGGGGCTCGGGCTGGGCGAGCAGTACTACCGCAAGCCGGAGAACGCCGACAAGCTGGCCGCGTACCGGAAGTACATGCAGCAGATCGCGGCCGGTGCGGGCTTCCCGGATCCGACCGCGATGGCGGACCGGGTGGTGGATCTGGAGACCCGGATCGCCGGATTCCATTGGGACAATGTGCGGACCCGCGACACCGACGCCACCTACAACCTGCGCAGCTGGGCCGAATTGGTCGCGCTGGGACCGCAATTCGACTGGGATCCGTGGCTGAGCGGCAATACCGACCGGCCCAAGGAACTGTTCGACAAGCTGAATGTCGGTGAGCCGTCGTTCATCACCGGCGCCGCGCAGCTGTGGGGCGAGGTGGATATCAATGCCTGGAAGGAATATCTGAAGCTGGGGCTGGTGCGCGAGTTCGCGAGCTATCTGCCCAAGGCGATCGCCGATCCGAACTTCGATTTCTTCGGCAAGGAGATGCAGGGGCTCAAGGAGCGCCCCGAGCTGTGGAAGGCGGCCATCTCCACCGTCAACGGCACGGTCGGCGAGGCGCTCGGAAAACTGTACGTGGACAAGCACTTTCCGCCATCGGCCAAGCAACAGGCCCTCGATATGGTCAGCGATCTGCGCGCGGCGTACAAGCAGAACTTCACCGATTCCAGCTGGATGTCCCCGCCCACCCGGGAGGCCGCCATCGTCAAACTGGACAAGATCAATGCCAAGATCGGCTATCCGGACAAGTGGGAGGACTACTCCAAGCTCACCGTGACCCGCGGCAAGCTCGTCCAATCCCTGCGCGCCTCGGGCGAATTCGACGCCAAGCGGATGTTCGACCGCCTCGGCACCAAGGTGGACAAGTCGGAATGGGGCATGCCGCCGCAGACCGTGAACGCCTACTACAACCCGGCCGCCAACGAGATCGTCTTCCCGGCCGCCTTCCTGCAGCCGCCGTTCTTCGATCCCGAGGCCGAGGCCGCGGTGAACTACGGCGCGGGCGGCGCGGTCATCGGCCACGAGATCGGGCACGGCTTCGATGATCAGGGCTCCAAGTACGACGGCGACGGCAATCTGAAGGATTGGTGGACCCCGGAGGACAAGGCCGCGTTCGAGGCCAAGACCAAACAGGTCATCGAGCAGTACAACGCGCTGGTGCCGGAGGGCCTACCCGCGGATCAGCACGTGAACGGTGAACTGACCGTGGGCGAGAACCTGGCCGACCTGCGCGGACTGGAGATCTCGCTGGCCGCCTACCGGATCGTGGAGAAGCGCAAGGGCGGCAGCGGCGATCCCGATTTCAAGCCCATGTTCGAATCCTGGGGCCGCACCTGGCGGACCAAGCAGACCGATCAGGCGCTGGAGCAGCAGCTCGCCGAGGATCCCCACTCCCCCGCCGAATTCCGTTGCAACCAGGTGGTTCGCAACCTGAAGGAGTTCTACGACACCTACGGGGTCAAGGAGGGCGACAAGGAGTACCTGCCACCGGATCAGCGGGTCACCCTGTAACGCTCTCCGCCCGGACCCGGCGTCGCACCGGTAGCCTCGCAGCGGAGCACGTCCGCCAACGAGAGGGTTACTGGTGACATCGTCGGGTCCGGTGCGCCTTGGCCGCCGCACGTTTCTGATCGCCCTGGGCGCGGTGCCCGCGGCCGCGGCGCTGGCCGCCTGCACCAAAGATGACGCGAAATCGCTTGCCGGGCCGGATCTTTCCGGGTCCGACGAGTCGGTGCGGGTGCAGGACGATCTGTATCGCTACGTCAACGGCAAGTGGCTGAAGGAGTATCAGCTGCCGCCGGACAAGGTGTCGGTGGGCGCGATCAGCGAGGCCATCGAGCGCACGCAGAATCAATTGCGCGAGATCATCGACGGCCTCGAGGACCCGAAGCCGGGCACCGACGCGCAGAAGATCCGGGATCTCTACGACGCGCGCGTGGATTGGGACACCGTCGAGAAGCTCGGCATGACCCCGCTGCAAGGCCTGTTCGACCAGGTCGACAAGGCCGCGACCAAGGCCGAGCTGGCGAAGGTGATGGGCGCGCTGCCGATCAGCGGGATCCTCGGGATCGGCGTGGGCATCGATCGCAAGAACTCCACCGCCTACATTCCGACGGTCGGGCAGACCGGCATCGGCCTGGACGAGGACTACTACAGCAAGCCGCAGTACGCCGAGAAGCTGGCGGCCTACCGGGTCTTCCTGGAGGCGATCGCCAAGGGCGCGGGTTTCCCCGATCCGGGCGGGATGGCGCAGCGCGTCTTCGATCTGGAGAAGCGGATGGCGGCCGCGTTCTGGGACAAGGTGCGCCAGCGCGATACCGACGCCACCTACAACCGCATGAGCTGGGCCCAATTGACCGAACTGGGCAAGGGTTTCGATTTCGAGCCGTGGCTGGCGGGCTGCACGGACCGGTCCAAGGACCTGTTCGCGGAGGTGATCGTCCGGCAGCCGTCGTATGTCACCGCGGCCGGGCAGCTGTGGGCCGAGACCGATATGGCGGTGCTGCGGGACTACATGAAGCTGCAGCTGGTGGCCGCCTTCGCCCGGTACCTGCCGATCGCCATCAACGACGCCTACTTCGAATTCTGGGGCCGGACCATGCGCGGCCAGCAGGAGCGGGCCGAGCGCTGGAAGTACGGCGTCGACATCGTCAACGGCACCCTGCCCGAGGCGCTCGGAAAACTGTACGTGGACAAGTACTTCCCGGCCGCGGCGAAGGACGAGGTCAAGCGGATGGTGGACGATCTGATGACCGCCTACCGGGAGAACTTCCGCAATTCCGATTGGATGACCCAGCCCACCCGGGACGCGGCGATCGCCAAACTGGACAAGATCACCGTCAAGATCGGTTACCCGGACAAGTGGGACGACTATTCGAAGCTCACCGTCACCCGCGGCAAGCTGGTCGAATCCCTGCTCGCCGCCAATGCTTTCAGCAACAAGAAGGATTGGGACCGGCTCGGCACGCCGGTCGACAAGACCGAATGGGGCATGAGCCCGCAGACCGTCAATGCCTACTACTCGGCCAGCAATAACGAAATCGTCTTCCCCGCCGCCTATTTGCAACCGCCGTACTTCGACAAGGACGCGCAGCCGGCGGTGAATTTCGGCGCGGTCGGGGCCACCATCGGGCACGAGATCGGGCACGGCTTCGACGATCAGGGCCGCAAATACGACGGCGAGGGCAATCTGCGCGATTGGTGGACGCCGGAGGACAAGGCGGCGTTCGAGGCCAAAGCCGCCAAGGTGGTGGCGCAGTACGACGGGCTGGTGCCCACCGGGCTCTCGGCCGAGAACAAGGTGAACGGCAAGCTCACCCTCGGCGAGAACCTGGCCGACCTGCGCGGGTTGCAGATCGCGCTGGCCGCCTACCGGACCGCGGAAAAGCGCGCGGGCAACGAGAATCCGGACTACAAGAGCATGTTCCTGGGCTATGCGCGGTCCTGGCGCTCCAAGCAGACCCCGGAGCTGACCGCCGACCAGCTCAACGACACCCACTCCCCCGACGAGTTCCGCTGCAACATCACGGTGCGGAATCTGCCCGAGTTCTACAGCGCGTTCGGGGTGAAAGAAGGCGACAAGCTGTTCCTGGCACAGGACCAGCGCGTCACCTTCTGAGCGTCACTGCTCCTCGAGTAGCTGGCGCGGGGCCGCCTGCCGCCACGAATCGGCGATGATGGCCTCGAGTTCGTCCTGGTCGTCGATGGCGGCCAGGCGAACCCGGATCCAGGCGTTGTAGGCCTCGTGCGGGGCGATCCAGAACTTGTCCGGTTCGGCCTGCACCAGTTCGTCACGGTCGGCCATGGGGCAGCGCACGGCCATCGAGGTCTCCTGCTCCGGCAGGGTCAGGAACAGCTTCCCGGACACCCGGAAGGTCGGCATCTGCCACTCGAAGAGTTCCTTGGTCTCGGGCAGTGAAAGTGCCGCAGCGCGAACGTCATCGCCGGTTGCCGTCATGTTCCCGATGTTCCCAGGCGGGTACGACAACCGGCGACGCGGCCGGGCTCAGTGCGTGACCAGCCGCCAATTGTCGGGCAGGTTGCTGGCGGTGACGCGGTCGCCTTCCACGGCCAGGTCGACCACGGTGCCGCCCAGGCGCAGATCGGTGAGTTCCACCCGGCCCCAGCGCGCGGGCAGATGCGGCAGCACCGTGAGGGTGCGGTGCGGGACATCGGGATCCAGGCCGAGGAAGGACCGGACCAGCAGCAGCGGGGCGGCGCTGGCCCAGGCCTGCGGGGAGCAGGAGGTCGGATAGGGCACGGGGGCGGCGAATTTGGCGCGCGGGAAGCCGCAGAACAGCTCCGGGAGCCGCCCGCCGAACGCCCCGGCCGCGTCCAGCAGGCCCTCGGCCAGGCGGGTGGCGAGTTCGACGGCGCCGGGCAGGTGCCGGTAGCGCAGCAGGCCGGCGACGGTGATCGCGGTGTCGTGCGGCCAGACCGAGCCGTTGTGATAGCTCATCGGGTTGTAGGCGCCCATATTGGAAGCCAGTGTGCGCAAACCGAATCCGGTGTCCATATCGGAACTCGCGAGTTTGCCGATGACCAGCGCGGCGTGCTCGTCGGTGATGATGCCCGACCACAGGCAGTGCCCGATATTGCTGGTCAGGGCGTCGAGGCGGCGTTTGTCCCGATCCAAACCGACCGCGAACCAGCCCTTTTCGGGCAGCCAGAAGGCTTCGGCGAATTTGGTGCGGAGTTCGGCGGCGCGATCGCGCAGGTGCCCGGCGGTGGTGCCGTCGCCGAATTCCTCGGCCAGATCGGCGCGGGCGCGCAGCGCGGCGTACACGTAGCCCTGCACCTCGCACAGCGCGATCGGCGGTTCCGGCAGATGGCCCGCCGCATCGTTGATGCCGTCGAAACTGTCCTTCCAGCCCTGATTGATCAGACCGCGATCGGTGGCGCGACGGTATTCGACGAAACCGTCGCCGTCGCGATCGCCGAAGTCGGCCATCCAGGCCAGCGCGGCATCGGCGGCGGGCAGCAGCGCCCGCACCGCCTCGACATCGGCGCCCCACGCCCGGGCCTGCGCCAGCAGCATGACGAAAAGCGGTGTGGCGTCGACGGTTCCGTAATAGGTCTCACCGCCCAGCACCGCGCCGCTGGCCGGGCCGCGCCGCATCTCGTGCATGATGCGCCCGGGTTCCTCCTCGGTCATGGGATCGACGCGCTGGCCCTGCATCTCGGCCAGCTGCTGCAGCGTGCCCACGGCCAGGCCGACGTCCAGGGGCAGCGCCATCCAGGCGGTGAGCAGGGAATCGCGGCCGAACAGGGTCATGAACCAGGGCGCGCCCGCCGCCACGAACGGCCGGCCACCGCGCGCGTCGTCGTGAATCTGCAAGGCGCCCAGATCGCTTTCGGTGCGCCGCAGGATCCAGGCCAGTTGCGGGTCCGCGGCGGTGATGTTGGCGGCGGTGTCGCGCCAGGCGGCGATCTTGCGGCTGGGTTCGCTGGTCTCGTAGTGCTCGCCGGGCCGCAGCGGCGAATGAATGGGCTGATTGCCCATGGTCGGCTGGGCCACGATCTCGGTCTGCCAGCGCCCGCCCGCCGGGACCACCGCCCGCCAGGACAGCGAACCCGGCAGCACCACCGGCGTTTCCGAGGACGACACCGCCAGCCCGCGCGAGCGGTCGGAACGGTCGTTGAGCAGTAATTCCACATCCGCCACCAGGACCTCGGCGCGGGCATTGCCGCCGCGGCCCTCCTTGACCGCGAACAGGTCCACGAAATCGGCGTCGATGTGCAGGGTCAGGTCCAGGGCGGTGGTCTCGCGGCCCAGGTTCTCCACGGTGATGGTCTCGCGCAGGCCATCGGCCACGAGCCGTTCCCGGACTATCAATACTGTGCTGTCAGCGGCGCCGGCCCGGGGAGGCCGGCGCAGTATGAACCGGGCGGTGAACGCCTCCGGACTCAATACCGACAGCGGCTCCGGCCGCTGCCCGTCCAATCGCAGTTCCCACCGGGACAGCACGCGGGCGTCCCGGTAGAACAGACCGTACGGGGTGCCCAGCTCGACATCGCCGAGCCGGTCCGACAGGCAGAACGTGCTGCCCTCCACCAATGTCACCGCACCGCCGGCCCCACCCAGGGTCGAGGGCTCACCGGTGTTCAGCGCGGCCGGAGCCTCTCCGTTCATACGGAACCTTCCTCCAAAGCACCCGGATCCGGCACTGCGCCGGGCTCGGCTCCGGACGCGGAACCTGTTGCATGGCTGATCGTTTCCGGAACCGTTCTACGGCCCGTGACGAAGCCGCCGCCGGTCAAGAGGGGTGGATCGGCGACCAGCTCGGCGACGACCTCGGGCGGAAGCGGCCCGAGGGGCGAATTGCCCGGTGTGGGAATCGGATTCGACGGCCGCGCCCCGAGCTCGCCCGGGACCGGCAGCGCCGAATCTACCGGCAATCCGGCCACCGCCCCCGTAGCCGGGCCCGGCGTGCCCGGTCCGCCCGGTGCGGGTCCCGGACCACGATCGAGCTTTCCGCGCGTACCGCGACCGGTGAGGCCGGGACGACCCGTCGTGGCGCTTCTTCCCGAACCGGCGGAGCCGGGCGTGCGGCCGGACGGTACGGCGCCGCCGCGGCCCGGGCCGGTGCCGGCGGCCCGCCCGGATTGCGGAATGGATTGGTGCGAGGGCGCGGTGGACCAGGTGTGGATGGTGACGCGGCCGGGGCGACGGGGTTTGTGGTCGCGGACGACGGCGCGGTAGATGTCCTCGTAGCCGCGGCCGAGGGTGTCGCTGCCGAACTTGGCCGTGACGTGGTCGCGCATGACCTGCGGGTCGTAGCCGGCGACTTCCTTGATGGCGGCGGGTATTTCGGCGGGATCGTCGCAGATGCGGCCGGTGACGCCGTCGACCACGACCTCGGCGACCGCGCCGCCGCGCAGGGCGACGACGGGGGTGCCGCAGACCATCGCCTCGATCATGACCATGCCGAAGGGTTCCTCCCAGCGGATGGGGAAGAGCAGGCAGCGCGCGTGTGCGAGCAGTTCGCGTTTGGCGCGCGCGTCGGCCATGCCGAACATGGTGTCCTGCGGGGTGAGCAGGTGTTCGACCTGGGCGTGGAAGTAGTCGAGTTCCGGTGGCTCGGCGCACTTTCCGGCCAGGATGAGCGGCAGGCCGGCGGCGTGCGCGGCCTCCAGGGCCAGGTGCGGGGCCTTGTCGGCGGTGAAGCGGCCCAGGAACAGCGCGTAGTCCCGCTTCTCGGTGACGAACGGCCAGTCCTCGACCCGGATCGCATTGTGCACGCGCCCGGCCCAATTCAGGTCGGGGGCCAGGGCGCGCTGCCGATCACTGATGGCCACCAGGTGCGCTTCCTCGCCGAGTTCGCGGTAGTAGGTGTACGGGTCGCCGTACACCGGGCCGTGCACGGTCACCACGGTGGGCAGCCCCAGATCGCGGTATGTCGGCATATTGAGCGGTCCGGCGAAGGTGTGATCGTGCACCAGGTCCAGGCCGCCGCCGACCGCGAGGCGTTCCAGCGCGCGCCGGACCTTCAAGGCGTGCACCACTTCCGGGAAGGGATCGCCGAGCCGTTCGGATTGCGCGCGATCCCACAGCGACAGGAAGCGGCCCTTGGTTCCGTTCTCGCCGGCGCCCAGCAGGGTGACCTCGTGGCCGCGCTCGACCAGCGCGTCCACCAGATCGGCCACCACCGATTCGACGCCGCCGTATGCCTTGGGCGGGATGTCGAAATACGGTGGCACCACCATCGCGATGCGTAGTTTGCCGCGATCGGCGGGTGGGAACTCGTAGGGGGCAGACGCCGGGCCGGGCGCCGGGAATTGCGCGCTCATGGCCTCTCCTTTCCGGAACACGGTGCCGATGCCGGAGTGGCATCGACGGGGCGGCCGTGATCGGCGGGAGAGATCGAAAACGAATGTGCCGCAGTGCACTGCCCCGGGTCGGCAGGCCGGGATGAGTACCCGGGCAGGCCGGAATCGCGCGGGGGGTTTCGATGGCGCTGCAGGGGATGAACGCCGGTGATCGTCGCGCCGGTCGGCGCAACGTCGCGCTCTACGGCCATTAGGTGAGTTCCACGATATCGCCGGAGATCTCATCCTCACCACGGATCGGTGGTGTTCGGTGGTTTATCCGTAGAAAGTTCGGCCGTCGCTAGCGCGGCATTCGGGAACCGGACAACAATCCGTTACCCCAGAATGACCGGTTCGTCAGGCGGCGTAATCGATTTCGGCATCGGCGATGACGGCGGGCACGGTATCGAAGACCAGCCAGCCGTCCGCGGTCCAGCCGCCGCGCGCACCGGTACGAACCAACCGGCCGCCCGGCACGAACGGATCATCGAAGAAGCCGGGCACCTCGGCGTCGGTCTCCAGCGCCAGCGCCGCGCCGCCCAGATACACCTCGCCGCTGCCGCCCGGCGCGACCGGGCGCATGGCCTCGTCCAGCACCAGCAGCCGTGCGCCCGGGATGGGACGCAGGCGGCCGGAGCCATCGAGCGGACCGCGCGCCGCCACGCCCGCGTATTCGATTGCGGTGTAGGCGAATCCGGCGCAGGAGCCGGGCGCGATGGTGCGCAGCAGGCCGGACAGCATTGCCGGGCACTCGGTTCCGAGCACATCCCAGCGGCGCACCGTCGGCAGTTCCGGGGCCGGCACGTGCGCGAACCGGGCCAGGGTGGCGGCGTCGGCGACCACGTGGGTGGCGGCGCAGCCCGCGAGCAGGACGGCCAGCGCGGTGGCGTCGGCGCGCTGCGCGGCGGTGGTGAGCACCAGGGTGGCGCCGTCGGCGAGGGCGGCGAGGAGTTCGACGGCCGCGTCGGAGGTGTTCCAGTCGGTGGCCAGCACCCGCACATCGGCGGAACCGAAGGCGCGGTCCAGGCGGCAGGCGCGCAGATCGGCGGCCACCGCGCGGCGGTCGTCGGCGGCGGCGGAGATGGCGACCGGTTTCAGGCCGGTGCCGTCGGGGCCGAGTTCGGCGAGCATCGCACCGGTGGCGGCGGCCGCGGCGACCTCACAGAGCAGCCGGGCCAGATCGTCGAGGGTGGGTCCGGCGGTGCCGGTGACGCCGCCGTCGAGGCGTTCGTAGAGTTCGGCGTAGGTGAGGATGTGCCCGCCGCAGCGCACCGCGGTCCGCAGCGCGGGGACACGGCGACCGCATTCGATCAGGCTGGAAACCGACGGCACGTCGTACAGTTCGACGCCATTGGCCCATTCGTCCACGAGCCGGTGACGTTCCACCGCGGACAAACTCTCGGGCACCGCACGCTCCATTGCTCTCACCTCGAACTACACAACTTATGCAAGCCTAACTTAAACCACGAAGAACACGATAGGCAGGCCCACCGGGGATCGAACCGGCAACGGCTTCCGGCAACCAGCTCGCATCTTAGGCTAGGCTCACCTACTGCTCGGGTGTTTTCGCCGGGCGACGGCAGAAATAAGGAGAAGTCGACGATGAAATCGGCGCGCCTGAAGTTCCCGAAGGCCCGCGGCGGCGCCGCGACGACGGGTCGGCGATCGCACGCGTGGCGCGCGGGTGTGGCGGTGCTCGCGGCCACGCTCACGCTCGGCCTCACCGCGTGCGGGTCCAGCGGTGACGAGGAGACCGGCGACAGCGGCGCGCCCGTCACCATCGCCCACGCCAAGGGTTCGACCACCGTCAACGGCACCCCGAAACGGATTGTGACGCTGGGCAACCAGTGGCTCGACACCGCGCAGGCGCTGGGCGTGACGCCGGTCGGCTACGTCGACAATATCGCCGTGCTCTCCAAGACCGCGCCGCCGTGGGAGCCCAAGTCGCTGGAATCGTCGAAGGCGCTGCAGACCACCGGCAGTCTGCCCGAGCAGATCGCGGCGCTGAATCCCGATCTGATCCTGGTGGATCCGTTCATCGCCGACGCCAAGACCTACGAGGATCTGTCCAAGGTCGCGCCGACCGTGCCGGGGCTGACCAAGGAAGCCGTGACGCCGTGGCCGGATCAGGTGCGGGCGCTGGGCAAGATCCTGCACAAGGACGCCGATGCCGAGCAGGTGATCAGCGATCTGAACGCGCGCATCGACGGTATCGCGCAACGCAATCCGGGGCTGAAGGGCAAGACCTTCGTCAGCAGCTGGCTGGCCGGGCCGTCGCAGCTGATGGTGCTGACCGATCCCAAGGACGGGTCCACGCTGCTGTTCACCCAGCTGGGCATGACGATTCCGCAGAAGCTGGTGGAGCAGGGCGGCAATGGCGGGCGGCTGGCGCTCTCGCCGGAGCGGCTGGACGAGCTGAATTCCGATCTGCTGCTGGCGGGTTATTCGCCGGGCCAGGACGAGAAGTACCGGCAGCTGCCGGGTTACAACGATCTGCCCGCGACGAAGAAGAACGCCGTCGTGTTCCTGACCGTGCAGGAGATCAGCGCCGTCAACCAGCCGACCCCGCTGGCGCTGCCCTACCTGCTGGACAAGCTGGAACCGGCGCTCGCCAACGCCGCGAAATAAGCCCGCCCGCCACGTAATTCGAAGGATCCGCGGTTGCCGACACTCACCACCCGCTATGCCCTGCGCACGGGCGTCACCTGCCTCACCGTGCCCGGCGGCGCGATTCTGCTGAATCCGCCGCACAAGCAGAAGCTCACCGGGTTGAGCAAGGCGCAGGGGCAGGCGTTGAAGTCGCTCAACCGCGGGCCCGGGACCGCCGCCGAACTGACCGGTGACGCGGGGCCGACCGCCGAAACCGCCGCCCTGCTCGAACAATTGGCCGAGCAGGGGTGGCTGGCGTTGACGGTGCTCGACGGCGAGAACGAGCTGTATACGGTGCAGCCGTTCGCCGCGCCGCCCGGCGGCGCCGTGCGCGAGGCCGACGGCAGGGCGACCCTGTCGAAATTCGCGGTGATCCACCGGGATTCGGACGGGATCGTGCTCGAGCACCCGACCTCCTGGTGCGATGTGCGCATCCACGATCCGCGCCTGCTGGCATTGGCCGCGGGCGCGAAAACCACCGAACTCGGCCTGCCGGAAGCGGTCTCGGCGCGCTTCGCCGGCGATCTGCGCTGGGGCGGGTTCACCGCCGATCCGGCCACCGAGGCCCAGACCTTCGCCACCCGCAGCTGGAGCGCGCCCGATCTGTGGTTCCATCGGCGCAGCACGCTGGGGCCGCGGGTCGTCACCTGGGATCATTTCGGCCCGACCGCGTGGGCCGAAGCCGCCGCGTTCCCCGCCCCGCCTGCCCGCCGCCCCGAATTCGACGGCGCGCCCATCGCGCTGCCGACCCCCGACCTCGAGCGCCTGCGCATCGCCGATCCGAGTTTCACCACGGTGCTCGAGGATCGAAAATCGGTCCGCGCCTTCGACGATGCCGCCCCGATCACCTTGGCCCAGCTGGCGGAACTGCTCTACCGCACCGCCCGCACCCGTTCGGTCGAGACCACCCCGGACGGCCAGGAGCGGCCATCGCGCCCCTACCCGTCCGGCGGCAGTGTCCACGAACTCGAGCTTTACCCGGTGGTTCGCCATGTGGCCGGCCTGGAACCCGGTATGTACCACTACAACTCGTTCGACCACACCCTGTACCCGGTCGCTCCCGCGGACTCCCCCGCCGTGCAACGCCTGTTGAAGACGACGTCGGCCACGCTCGCCGAGGCCGCCGAACCCCAACTGGCGCTGCTGGTCTCGGCCCGCGCCGGACGCGTGATGTGGGGCTACGAGCAGGTCGCCTACGCCAATATCCTCAAGCATGTCGGCGTCCTCATGCAGACCGTCTATCTCGCCGCCACCGCCATGGGCCTGGGCGCGGTAGCCCAGGGCTTCAGCGACACCGCTGCCTTCACCGAGGCCACCGGCGTGGACGAACTCGAGGAATGCAATGTGGGCAGCATGATCATCGGAACGCCGGCTCGCCGGTGACCGCCGCGGCCGAAGCGCCGCGCACGAAACGACATCAGGTCGGCGAGAGGTTCTCGCCGACCTGATGCGTTCGGTGGGGGCTCCCGCCCCGGCCGCTAGAGAGCGGCGGCCAGGGTGGCTACCGCTTGCTGCCAGAGTTCGGTCAGGCGGGTGGCCTCGGACTCGGTGAACAGGGCGGTGCTCCAGCGCCAATTGGTGGTCAGCTGGGGGCCGTCCGGGGTGGTGCCGATGCCCGCGATGACGTCGAGGGCGTAGCGCAGGGGCAGGTCCGGTTCGGGGTCCAGGGGCAGAGCGTCGTTCAACGGGCCCGTCAGCAGGGAGACCGAGTCGGGGGTCTGGCCGCTCAGGTCGACTCGGCCCAGATAGTTGAACTCGATCTGGGGTTCCGGGGCCGTGACCAGGTCGGGCGTACGGGTGATGTAGCGGAGCAGACCGTAGTCCAGGCCCTGGTTGGGAATGGCGGACACGTGGGTGGTGACCGATTCCAGGAGAGCTCGGGCCGCGGCGGGGTTAGCTTGCGCCGCTTCGATATCCACCGCATTGTCACCCGCTCCCAGACGGACCGGGAAGACGCTGGTGAACCAGCCGAGGGTATTGGTGGTGTCGGTGGACAGCAGGTCGTCGGCGCGGCCGTGGCCCTCCAGGGCGATGAGAGCGCCGGCGGCCGGGTCCTGGTCGCGTTCCTTGCGCCAGGCCGCGACGGTCATGGTCAAGGCCGTGAGCAGGAATTCGCGGACGCCTTCCTCGCGGGTGAGGGCGGCGAGCATGCGGGCGGTGACGTCGGCCGGGGTGACGGCCGTGGACACGCGGAGTGAGGACCAGGTGTCGGTGCGCGGGTCCGGAATGCGTTGCCCGACAGCGGGGTCCGGGGTGGCGAGCTGGGCGGTCCAGTAGTCGCGCTGGGCGAGTACTTCCGGTTCGGCGGCGCGGTCCCAGATGCGGCGGGACCATTCGCGGTAGGAGGTGGCTTCCGGGAGTGCGGAAGGCTCTGCGCCGGAAGCGATTCGGGTCCACGCCTCGGCGAAAGCGGACAGCAGCAGGTGCCAGGAGACGACATCCACGGCCAGGTGATGGATGGTGAGGAGCAGGATCTCGCCCGCGCCCGCGTCCGTGCCCACCCGCGCGCCAGTGCCCACGCGCGCGCCAGTGCCCGCGCCCGCGTTAGTGCCCGCGTCCTCGCCCACGCCCACGCCCACGCCGGTGCCGGTGCCGGTTCCGGTGAAGAGCACGGCACGCACCATCTCGCCGGTGCGCGGGTCGATTTCGTCATTGGCGGTGCGGGCGGCCCGGTGCACAACGGCATCCAGGTCGCCGTCGGCGGCGATCGTGGTGATCAAGTCGGCGGCGCGCACGGCACCGGCGGGCTCGGCCACCAGGCGGGGGCCATCGGCGGTGTCGATGAGCCGGGAACGCAGGGTGGCGTAGCCGTCGAGGATCGATTGCAGGGCCGATTCCAGCTGCGGGAGTTGCATTCCCGACGGGAGGCGCAGCAGGGCGGTCTGGGTGAAGCGGCGGTAGCTGCCGTACTCGTACATCCACGACACCACCGGGAGCGGCAGGATCTCGCCGTAGGCGGCATCGTCGGACTGGGCGGCGGCGGGGGCTGCGTCCAGGGCGGCGGCCAGTTCCCGGATGGTCGGAGCCGACAGCACCATGCGCGGGGTGAGCGCGAGGCCGCGGCGACGGGCCTTGTTGACCAGCGAGATCGCCACGATGCTGTCCACGCCCAGGGCGAAGAAGTCGTCGTCGAGGCCGGGGGTGCGGCCGTCGAAGAGTTCGGCCAGGACCGCGCCGAGTTCCTTCTCCGTCGCGGTGCTCGGGGCGGTGCCGGAACCGCTGCCCGCCAAGGCTTCTTCGGCCTGGCGGAGCAGTTCGTGGCCGTCGAGTTTGCCATTGGAGTTCACCGGCAGTTGCGGGCGGACCAGCAGGCGGGCGGGGATCATGTAGGAGGGCAAGCGATCCGCGAGGGCCAGGCGCAGGCGGGCCGGGTCGAGCGTGCGACCGGTCTCCCCCACCAGGAAGCCGACCAGGCTCGCGCCGCCCGCGCGGCGCACCACGGTGACGGCGGCGGTGTCCACGCCCGGCAAGCGCCGCAGCGCGGTTTCGATCTCGCCGATCTCGATGCGGTAGCCGCGCACCTTGACCTGCGCGTCGGCGCGGCCCAGATAACCGATGCCGCGATGCGGCAGGCGGCGCACCAGGTCGCCGGTGCGGTACATGCGGCGGCCGGGACGGAACGGGTCGGCGACGAAACGATCGGAAGTCGTTGCGGGACGGCCGATATAGCCGCGCGCCAGCTGCGGTCCGGACAGGTACAGCTCACCGACCACGCCGTGCGGAACGGGTCGCAGCATGGAATCCAGGATGTAGCCGGACATTCCGGCATTCGGGGTGCCGATGGTCGGGGTGTCGAACGCACCGACCGGCGCGACGACCGCTTCCACGGTGGTCTCGGTAGGGCCGTAGCAGTTATACACAGCCGTCCCGGAACCCTTTGTGGACAAAGCCCGCAGCCGCGCCCACAGCGCGGCGTCGATGGCCTCGCCACCCAGCGCCAGCACCGGCAGCTCACCGTCCACCAGTCCGGCGGCATTGAGCTGCGCGAACATCGAAGGCGTGGTGTCGATCATGTCGATGCCGTGGCCGGTCATCCCCGCCACCAGGCGGTTCGCGTCTCGCATCTCCTCGGCATCGAACAGATGCAGCGTCTGCCCGGCCAGGAAACCGACCATGGGCTGCCAGGAAGCGTCGAAGCTCAGCGACCAGGCGTGCGCGATGCGCAGCGGACGGCCCAGTCGCTCCATGGCGGGGCGATATACGCGGTCGCGGTGGTCCGCGAAGTAGGCGAGTACCGCGGCATTCGTGCCCGCGACGCCCTTCGGTTCACCGGTGGAACCGGAGGTGAAGATCAGATAAGCGCACTGGTCCGGGTGCCGGACCACCTCGGGCGCGATGGCGGGCCGCCGCGAAACGCGTGCTGCGACAGCGGGATCGTCGAGCACCAAAGCGGCAGTCGACTCACCGGCGACGAGCTCGCGGGATTCGGTGACCGTGAGGAGCAGCGTCGGCCGCGCCTGGCGCAGAATCGATTCGATGCGCGCCACCGGCAGGGTGGTATCCACCGGGACGTAGGCGGCCCCTGCCGCGAACGCGGCCAGCAGGCCGATGATCGACTGCGTGGAGCGCGGCATCACCAGCGCCACCACGGTTTCCGGTCCGACGCCGTGCGAGGCCAGCTCGCCCGCGAGGCGGGCGGCGGCGTCGCGCAGTTCGGCGTAGGTGTATCGCTCGCCCGCGCTGGTCTGGAGCGCCACCGCATCCGGCGTGGCGGCCGCCTGCCGCTCGAAGGTCACCCACACCGAACGTTCGGCCGCTTCGAACCGAGTGCCCGGCTCGACACCGGTTCTCTCGGCACGACCCGGAACGGCCGCCCCGGCGACGGGTGCCAGGGGCTCACGCGTACCTGCGACAGTGGTCTCCGGCGTGACCGCCGAGGCGATGTCGAGTGCATCGGCGGCGGGTTGGTCCGCAGACGCATGATCGACGGCGGCGTCCAGCTCCGCCCGCTCCGCCGCGGTGAGCACGTCCAACTGGTCCGGGGTGGCAGCGCCGGCGTCGGGGAGGCGGCGCAGGACCTCTACCAGGCGTTCGGCCAAAGCGGAGGCCGAGATGTACGGCAGCGCTTCGGGAATCGCTTCTACGAGGACGATCAGGTCGCCGTCGCTGAGGTGGGAGACGACGGTGAGGGGGTAGTGGGCGAGGGATTCCATCTCGATCGGACGGAAGCGGGCGCCGTCGGGGGCGGTCACCTCTTGAATCGCGTCGTCGATGGGGGCGTTCTCGAAGACGAAGAGGGTGTCGAAGAGGCTGCCGTGGCCGGTGGCGCGCTGGACTTCGGAGAGGCTGAGGTAGCCGATGTCGCGCATGGCGGCGCACTCGCGTTGCAGGCGGGCGCACTGGTCGACGATGCTCACGCCACGTTCGAGGTGGTGGGTGACGGGGACGGTGTTGATGAAGAGGCCGACCATGCCTTCGACGCCGGGGAGTCCTTCGGGGCGGCCGGAGACGGTGGTTCCGTAGACGACGTCGCGGCGGTCGGTGAGGCGGCCGAGGACGACGGTCCAGGCGAATTGGACCGCGGTATTGAGGGTGAGGCCGTTGGCGCGCGACCACTGCTGGAGGCGTTCGGTTTCGGCAGCGGGGAGGACCAGTTTCGTCTTCTCCGGGACCGCGCCGGGACGGAGGGCCGCGCCGTCGGCGAGCACCATCGGGCCGGTCAAATCGCCGAGGTAGGCGGCCCACTTGGTCAGGGCCGCAGCACGATCCTGGCCCGCCAGCCACGCGATGTATTCGCGGTACTTGCGGACCGGCGGGAGGATCGTGGTGGAGCCGCCGGCCTGGTAGACGGCGAGGAGTTCAGTGAAGAACACCGCGACCGCCCAGCCGTCCATGAGGATGTGGTGGGCGGTGAGGATAAGGCGGCGGGTGTCGGAGCCGGGGACGTGCAGGATGAGGATGCGCAGGGCCGGGCCGCGGCCGAGATCGAAGGGACGCCGCCGTTCCGATTCGGCGATTGCGTCGAATTCGGCTGGGGTGGCGTCTTTTTCGGTCCACGGCAGTTCGGCCTGTTTGGGCACGATCTGCACGGGACGCGGCACGTCCTTGTCCCAGAAGGCGGCCTTCAGGTTCGGGTGCCGGTCCAGCATGGCCTGGGCGCTGCGGCGCAGCAGGTCCAGGTTCACCGGGCCGTCGATGTCCACCACGAATTGCATGGTGTACAGGTCGATTCCGTCGCCGGTCAGGCGGGACAGCGAGAACAGCCCCTCCTGCAGCGGGCTGAGCGCGAGGACGTCCTCGATCTGGGGCGCGGCCGCGGTCACTGGGCTGCCCAGGATGCGGTGAGGGCGGCCAGGGCCGCGTCGTCCAGACCGGATGCGCTCATGGGGGCGGATTCCTCCTGCGGGGCCGAATCCGCCTGGGCGGCCACCGGTCCGGCGGCGTCCGCGGCGGCGGCGAGTTCGGTGATGGTCATGTGCTCGAACACCATCTGCGGGGTGACGTTCAAGCCGAGCGCGGTGGCGCGGGCCGACCATTGGATGGAGATGACGCTGTCACCGCCCAGGGCGAAGAAATTGTCCTCGGCGTCCACGTCATCGATTTCGAGGAGTTCCTCGAGGATCGCGATGAGCGTGGCGACTGTCTCCGGGTTCGCTTCGGCCGCACCGATATTCGCGGCCGCGTCGGCGACCGGAACCGCGAGCAGGCGTTCGAGTTCGGCGGCGGGCAGCACCGTCAGGTCGGCGACCGTGGTGTCGGGCGCGGTGGCGTAGGCATCGAGGGTGGCAGCCAGCGCGTCGGCGATGGCGCGGACCGTATTCGCCTCGTACAGATCGGCATTGGCGACCACGCGCACGTCCAGGCCACCGTCGGCGGTGACGTTCAGGCTCAGGTTCAGATCCAGGAACGACACGTCGAATTCGACGGGCAGCACGGTGGCGGTGGCGTCGCCGCCCAGGCTCAGCGCGGCCGGGGCCCAGTCCGCGCCGCGGAAGTGCAGCATGGACTGGAACAGCGGATTGCGCGACCGCGAACGAGCCGGGTTGAGCGCCTCCACCAGGCGTTCGATGGGCAGCTCCTGATGGGCGTGCGCATCGAGCACGACATCGCGGCCGCGCCGGACGGTTTCGCGCAGGGTCGGATTGCCGGACAGGTCGTTGCGCAGCACCGCCATATTCGCGAACAAGCCGATGAGCGGGGTCACCGCGGCTTCGGTGCGGGCGGCCACCGGGGTGCCGAGCGCGATGTCGTCACCGCCGCCGAGCTTGTGCAGCAGGGTGGCGACGATGGCCTCGTACAGCATGAATTCCGTTGCGCCGCTGTGCTCGGCGAGCGCGGTCAGCCCGGCACGGCGATCGGCGGACAGCGAGAACGACGCCACCTCACCGCGTTTGCCGAGCACGCCCGGGCGCGGGCGGTCGTGCGCGACATTGATCTCGTCGGGCAGCCCGGCCAGCTTGGTGCGCCAGAAGTCGAGTTCGGCCTGACCGTATTCGCTGGGCTTGCCGTTCGCGCCGGTGTCGAAGGCTTCGTGCTGCCAGAGCACATAGTCCGGGTACTGCACGGTCAGCGGCGTCCACTGCGCGGCCTGTCCGGAGACCCGGGCGCGGTAGGCGGTGACCAGGTCTTCCAGGAGGATGCCCAGCGAGGCGTGGTCGGCCACGATGTGGTGCACCAGCAGCGACAGCACCCGTTCGTCGTCGCCGAGCACCAGCAGGCGGGCGCGCAGCAGCGGTTCGGATTCGACGGTGAAGTGGTAGCCGGCGATATCGGCCAGGGCGGCGTCCAGGCCGTCCGCCGGAATCTCGGCGATCTCGAACGGGATGTCCACGGCGGTCTGAACCACCTGGTACGGCACGCCTTCACGTTCGACGAAGGTGGTACGCAGGGCCTCGTGCCGGGCCACCACGTCGCCCAGGGCGGCGGTCAGCGCATCGGTGTCCACGGCACCGTCCAGACGCACCGCGAACGGCAGGTTGCCGACCGCGCTCGCGCCTTCCATGCGGTACTGGAACCACATGGCCAGCTGCGAGTAGGACAGCGGAAGGTATTCGGGGCGGGCCTTTTCCGACAGCTGCGGACGGCCGGGAGCCGAGCTGGTGACGGAATCGCCTGCTACCAGGTCGATTTCGGCGTCGTCGTCGAAATCGTCGTTCATGGCGTCCAGGTCGATCTCGAACTCGGTGCGGAAACGCTCCACCAGGATCTCGGCCAGTCCGGCCGCGGTCGGGGCGTCGAAGATGACGCGGACGTCGAGTTCCAGGCCGAATTCGGCGCGGATCTGCGCGACCAGGCGGGCCGCCAGCAGCGAATGCCCGCCGAGCTCGAAGAAGGAGTCCTCGGCGCCGACCTTCCCGATGCCGAACAGCGCGCCGAAGATGGCGCACAGGCGGCGTTCGGTGGCGGTGGCGGGCGCGCGATGGGTGCGCTCCACGGCCGGGGTGGCGGCGGGCAGGGCGCGCTTGTCCAGCTTGCCGTTGACGGTCAGCGGGATCTCGTCGATGACGGCGAAAGCGCTGGGCACCATGTATTCCGGCAGCGCGCCGCCGGCGTGCGCGCGAACCTGCTCCAGGTCGATCTGCTGACCGGCGGCCGGAACCAGGTAGGCGGCCAGCTGCGGGCCGACGGCCGGATCCTCGACCACCACGACCACGCAGTGCGCGACCGACGGATGCGAGGCCAGCGCGGCTTCGACCTCGCCGAGTTCGATGCGGAAGCCACGCACCTTGACCTGTTCGTCGGCGCGGCCCACGAAGTCGAGTTCGCCGAATTCGTTGCGGCGGGCCAGATCTCCGGTGCGGTACAGGCGCGCGCCGGGGGTGAACGGGTCGGCCACGAAACGGCCGGCGGACAGGTCCGCGCGGCCCAGGTAGCCGCGCGCCAATTGCGCACCGCCCAAATAGATTTCGCCGACCACACCGGCGGGCACCAGGTTCAGCGCCCGGTCCAGCACATAGGCGTGCACGTTCTGGTTGGGGATGCCGATCGGCACGATGCCATTGCCCTGCGGGCCTTCCACCGGCATGTGGGTGGCGCAGACGACCGCCTCGGTGGGGCCGTAATGGTTGCGCAGTTCGGCGTCGAAGACCCCGGCGAACTTGTCGGCCACCTCGCCGGGCAGCGCTTCACCGCCGACCGGGACCTGGGTCAGGGCGCGCCATTCGCTCACCTCGGGCAGCAGCAGGAAGGTGCTCAGCATGGACGGCACCATGTGCAGCACCGTCACGCCCCGGCGGGTGATGAGGTCGGCGACGTAGCGGATATCGCGGAACGCCTCCGGCTTGGGCACGATCAGGCGCGCGCCCAGGGCCAGGGTGACGAAGATGTCGAGCAGGGAGGCGTCGAAGCTCACCGAGGACGATTGCAGCAGGCGGTCTTCCGAGGTCATGCCCCATTCGGCGGTGAAGCTGACCACGTGCTCGGCAATGGCGGCGTGCGCGACCGGGACGCCCTTGGGCTTGCCGGTGGAGCCCGAGGTGTAGATGACGTAGGCCAGATTGTCCGGGCGCAGCGGGCGGCGGCGATCGGTGTCGTCGGGCGCGGTGTCGGGCAGGTCGGCGGCGGCGGATTCGGCGGCATCGAATTCGACGCGGCCCAGCACCAGGCGGGGGCGGGCGTCCTCGATCAGGTAGTCGATGCGGTCGTCCGGGTAGGCCGGGTCGATCGGCAGGTAGGCCGCGCCCGCCTTCAGCACCGCGTAGACGGCCACCAGGAATTCGATGGAGGTCGTCATACGCAGGCCGACGATGTCCTCCGCGCCGACGCCCTCGCGAATCAGCCAGTGCGCCAGGCGGTTCACGCGATCGTCGAACTGGGCGTAGGTGAGTTCTTCGGTGTCGGAGACCAGGGCGAGCGCGTCCGGATTCGCCTCCACCTGGCGTTCGAACAGCTCGACCATGGTGGTGGGGGCGATCTCGGCGTGGGCGCCGCGCGACTGGGCCAGGATCTCGTCGCGGTCGTCCGCGCCGAGCATGTCCAGGTCGGCGATGCGGGCGGCCGGTGCGGTCAGGGCGCTGTCCAGCAGCCGGATGTAGTGCGCGAGCAGGCGATCCACCAGCGGGCCGGCCAGGGCGTCGACCTGGTATTCGGCTTCCAGCAGCGCGCCGTGCGCGGACTCGGTGACCACGGCCAGGGCGAGGGGGACCTGGGCGGTGGGCGCGCCGAGTTCGTCCAGCTGAGTGGAGGCGATGCCGTTCAGGGCGAAACCGTCGGCGCTCTTGCGGACGCTGAAGCCCAGGCGGACCAGCTGATCCATGCCGTCGCGGCCCGCCACGCGCTCCGGATTGGCTTCGCGCACCACGCGATCGATGCCGACGGCCTGGTGTGCGAAACCGTCGAGGCAGGTCCGCTTGGTGGATTCGACCAAGCCCGTGAAGGTTTCGCCGTCCCGCAGGGTTTCGCGCAGCAGCAGGGTGTTGCCGAAGTAGCCGATGAGCTGTTCGGCGGCGGCCGAGCGGCGGTTGGTCACCGGGATGGAGACGAGGAAATCGCCTGCGGCGGTGTAGCGCTCGATCAGGGCGGCGAATCCGGCCAGCAGCACCATGAACGGGGAGGCGGCGTGCTCGCGGGCGAAGACGTCGACGCGGGCGAGCAGGTCGGCAGGGAGGGCGACGGTGCGGCGGTCGGCCTGCTTGGAGGTGACGGTGGCGGCCGCGCCGGGTAGCTCCAGGGGTTCGGGCAGCGGGCGCAGGTTGGCGCGCCAGTAGTCGATGTCCGCCTGATCATCGTCGGCGGGGGCGTCGAGGACCTCGACGTCCACGAACTGCGCGGGCGGCAGCGGCTTTTCGGCGCCGTTGTAGGCGGCGTTGAGTTCGGTGAAGAACACGCCCCAGGCGTCGTCGTCCCAGCAGATGTGGTGCACGGCGAGCAGCAGCACGTGCTCGTCGGCGGCGGTGCGCGCCAGGGTGATCCGCAGCGGCAGGTCGGCGGCGAGATCGAAGGAGCGCCCGAACTCGCGGCGGGCCAGCACCTCCACGCGCACGCCACGGCTCGCCTCGGGCAGGTCGGTCAGATCGTGGAACTGCCACGGCACCGTGATGTCGTCGGCGAACACCTGGAACGGTTCGCCCTGCTCGTCCACGCCGTAGGTGGTGCGCAGAATGTCGTGCCGGGAGAACACCGAGGCCACCGCATCGCGTAGGCGCTGCTCGTCCAACTGACCCGAAAGCCGGTACGCCACACAGATGTTCAGCGTGGTGTCTTCCGGATCGCGGGTCTGCAGGAACCACATCCGGCGCTGCCCGGCCGAGAGCGGGCGGCGCTCCCCCGCCGTGGTGCGGCGCACCGGCACGGCCGCAGCCGCTGTCTCCAGTCCGCTTTCAGCGAGCCGGCGGCGCAGCAGCTCACGACGCCGGTCGGCGAGGGAACCACCCGCCGCGCCGGCGGACGAAGCGCCCGCCACAGCGGTCGTTGTGCCGGACGTCGGCGCTTGCGCGGCCGAAGCCGTACCTGCGGCGTCCGAGGTCGCCTCGGCAACGGCGGAGGTGGAAGTGGTGTCGAGCACGGTGGCTTCGGTGTCTGACATGGAATCTGGCCCCTAGCCCTAGTTGGTGTTCTCAGCCATGAGCAACACGACATCGTCGAAGGTCGCGCCGCCCAGAATCGCCGCCACCGGGAGATCCCGGTCCAGCGCGGACCGCACTCGCTTGCGGAAGTCCAGGGCCTGGAGGGAATCCAGGCCGAGGGCGACCAGCGGGGTGGAGCGGTCGAGTGCGTCGGTGCCGTCCACGCCCATGACGCGGCCCAGCTCGATCAGCAATTGATCGGGCAGGGAGACGTCGGCGGCGGCCGGCGGGGCCGCGGCGGCGACCGGCTGCGGTGCGACGGCGACCGGCTCGGGTTCCGGTGCGGCCGTGGGGGTTTCCACTACGGTGACCGGGACGACAGGTTCCGGGACCTCGCGCAAGACGGCATCCAGGCCGAAGGTGCCCAGGATGTCGCGCAGGAAAGGCCAATCGGCGGAGATGATCACCGCGTCGGTCGGCTGGCCGCTGAATCCGGCGGCGATGGCCGCTTCCGGGCGCATCGGGTAGACGCCCGCGCCCTCGACGCGCGCCATACCGGCGTCGTCCAGGGGTCCGGCCACGCTCCACAGCCCCCATTCGAGGGAGGTGCAGTCCAGGCCATCGGCGCGCAGGCGGCGGGCGACAGTGTCGAGCATGCGGTTGGTGACCGCGTACAGGATCTGGCCGCGACCGCCGAGCGTCGCCGCCATCGAAGAACACAGCAGCACACGGGCATTCGCGGTGCGCGGGACGGCCGACAGGACCGTCTCCAGGCCGACCACCTTCGACGCGGCGGCGGTGCGCACCATGTCCTCGGTGATGTCGGTCAGTTCGGCGTCCACGTAGTTGACCGCCGCGTGGATGATCATGCTGACCGGCCGTCCGACCTGCGCGGCCGCGAACTGCCCGACCGCTTCCGGATCGGTGGCGTCACAGGCGACCACGGCGATCTCGGTCGCGCCGAGCCCACGCAAGCGAGCCAATTCGGCTGCGGTGGAAGCAGTTTCACCTGACCGGCTGAGCAGCGTGACCCGCCCCGCGCCGGAGCGCGCGAAGTGATCACAGAACAACAGTCCCAGCTGCCCGGTTCCGCCGATGATCAGCACGTGATCGAGATCGGCCGCCGCACCCGGCTCCGACTCGTCCGCGTGCAACCGCTTCACGAACACCTTGCCGTCGCGCAACGCGACTTCCGGCTCCCCGGCGGTGTGCAGCGCGCCGATGATCCGCACGGCTTGCTCCGCCCCCGCCCCGGCGGGCAGATCCAGATGCCGCAGCGCCAGCCCGGGGTGCTCGATCCCGATACTCCGGAACCCGGCGGCCACCGCGCTGTGGAACAGCTGCGGCACAGCATCACCCGGCACCACGGACTCGCCGCCGGTCGTCACCAGCCAGCACTCACCGCCCGGCCGCAAACCGGCCAGCGCGGGCAGCCACTGCCTGGCCGCGAAGAACTCCACCAGCTCGTCGATGGTGCCCTCACCATCGGCATCCGGCAGCGCGGGCCACACGATGACAGCCGTATCGAAGCCACTGCTCGCAGCACCCGACCCGGGCGCGGCGGCCAACGCCACCGCATCGACACCGCCGGGCGCCGCGACCCCGTTCGCTCCGGCCACCGGAACCGCAACCGGGTCACGCTGCGCGGCATCGCTGTCGGCAACCGCCGCGTCGAGCAGCAGTGCGGTCGCGCCGTGGCGGTCGGCCGCCTTGACCAAAGCGGCGACGAGGTCGGTGCTGCGGCCCGTGGGGTCGATGAAGGCGAGGGTGCGCGGGGGCGTCATGGCGCGGCGCTCCCAGGGGACCCAGGCTTCGATCAGACGCTGCGGAGCCGGGACCGGCGGCAGCGGGGCGGTGATGGCGGCGGGCGCGTAACCCGCTGGGGCCCAGAGTTTCTTGTTGTGCTGGATGGTGTGCGGGAAATCTCGCAACGGGAGCGAAGGCGCGGATTCGGTGCGCAGGGCCGACCAGTCGTAGCCGAGGTCGTGGACGGCGACGGTGGCCAGGTTGCGGGTGAAATCGCGGAGGGAGTCGGCGGTGCGGAGGGAGGTGCCGAGGACCTTGAAATCGCGATTGCCGCGGGCCGGGTCGCGCGGGACGAGGGTGAGGTTTTCCTGGATGGCCAGCTGCAGGACGGGGTGTTCGACGACCTCGATCAGGGTGTCGATGCCGTCGGTCGCGGCGGCGACGATGGCGCGGTCGAAGCGGACCCGGTTGCGCAGGTTCCAGTACCAGTACTGTTCCTGGGCCAGGTCGGGGGTGATGGCGGCACCGAGCGTCGCCCCGTAGCTGGGGATTTCGGTTTCGGTGAAGGTCTCGGTGTCCATTTCGCCGCCGAGGAAGCCTTCGAAGTCGGCGCGCACCTCGGCCACGATAGAGGTGTGGGCGGGGTAGGAGACGCCGATCTCGCGGGCGAACTGGCCACGCGCGGTGGCCATCTCGACCATGTCCTTGATGGTCTGGCGGTCACCGGAGATCGCCATGATGTGCGGGGCGTTCACCACCGACAGCTCGGCCCAGCCGGAGTGGCGGGCCAGCAGCATTTCGCAGTCCTCGCGGTTCATGGCCAGCACCGCCATGGAGTAGCCGCGCGGGGAGATGCGCTGCACCAGGTTGGCGCGATGGGTGACCACCAGGACGGCATCGTGCAGGGACATGACGCCCGAGACCGCACCGGCCGCCAATTCGCCCTGGCTGTGGCCGATGGTGGCGGCGGGGTTCACACCCGCGGCGCGCCACATGGCGGCCAGGCCGGTCATGTGGAACATCAAGGCGGGCTGGACTTCCCAGACCGTGTCCTCGTATTGGCCTTCGTCGCCGCGCAGGTAGTGCAACGGCTGGGTGTGACCGAAACGTTCGGCGTGAATGGCCGAGCAGGCGTCCACGGTGTCGCGGTAGGCGGTCGACAGTTCGTAGTACAGCTTGCCCATGCCGGGACGCTGACTGCCCTGACCGGGGAAGACGAAACCGACGCGGCGCGCGGTGGCCGGGCCGTCGCCGACCACCACGGCCGGATGGGAGTCCCCGGCGGCGACGGCGCGCAGACCGCCCACCAGTTCGTCACGGGTGGTGACGGTGGCCAGCGCGCGATGGCGGCGGGGCGTGCGGGTGCGGAACAGCATGTCCGACACCCGTTCCGGGGTGACCGCCGGATGCGCCTCCAGGTAGCCGAGCACGGCGGCCGCTTCGGCACGCAGGCCCTCGGCGGTATCGGAGGACAGCGGGACGGGAATGCTGCCGTCGGGCAGGCGGTGGCTAGACATCGCTCTCCTGAAGGACCGGCATGGCGATGAGGGCGTGGGCATTGGTGCCCGCGACCCCGAACGAGGAGACGGCGGCATAGCGCACCCCGTCGATCGGCTGCCAGGGTTCGAGTTCGGTGGCCAGGCGCATACTGGTTGCGGCCCAGTCGAATTCGGTGGTCGGGCCGCCGGCGTGCAGGCTCGGCGCGATCTGGCCGTGCGCACCGCACAGCAGGGTCTTGATCAGGCCGAGCATGCCGGCGGCGGCCTGGGCGTGCCCGGCATTGGACTTCACCGAGCCCAGGCGCGGGCCGTGTTCGCGGGCGGCGCCGTAAGTGGCTGCCAGCGCGCTCAATTCGAGCGGATCGCCGACCGCGGTGCCGGTGCCGTGACCTTCGATCAGGCCCACCAGTTCGGCGTCCAGATCGGCGGCGGCCAGGGTGGCGCGGATCAGGCGCTCCTGCGCGGCGGCGCTCGGCACGGCCAGCGGCGCGCCCTTGCCGTTGTGGTTCACGCGCGAGCCCAGCAGGCGGCCGTAGACGCGGTGCCCGAGTTCACGAGCGCGCGATTCCCGTTCCAGCACGACGACTCCCGCGCCCTCACCCCAGAGGGTGCCGGTGGCGTCGGCGGCGTAGGAGCGGCAGTGCCCGTCGGTGGCGAGGGCATTGTTCTTGGAGAACTCGTAGAACGCGCCGGGCGAACCCATCACGCAGACGCCGCCCGCCAGCGCCCAGTCGCACTCGCCCGCCCGGATGGCGGCGGCGGCCTGGTGCAGGGCGGTCAGCGAGGACGCGCACGCGGTATCGACGCTGACCGACGGGCCGGTGAGGCCGAGGCCGTGCGAGATGCGACCGGCGACCGCGCCCAGCGCGGAACCGGTGGCCCGGTAGCCGTTGAACTCGTTGACCTCGGCGGCGCGCGGGCCGTACTCCATCAGCGAGACGCCCATCCACACGCCCGCGGTATCGCCTTCGAGGGCGCCGGGATTCAGGCCCGCGTGCTCGAGGGCCCGCCACGCCACCCGCATGCCCACCCGCTGCTGCGGATCCATGGCCACGGCTTCGCGCGGAGTGATGCCGAAGAACAGCGGATCGAATTCGGTGGCGCTGGAAAGGAATCCGCCGCGATCGCGCACCGGGGCCCAGCCTTCCCGCTCACCGAGCGAGAACAATTCGGCCAGCGGCCATTCCCGGTCACGCGGGAAAGGCCCGATCAATTCCCGGGATTCGGCCAGTGCGGCCCAGAATTCCGGCAGGGAGTCGATACCGCCGGGGGCTTCGACGCCCATCCCGACGATCACGATGGGGTCGTCGATATTCACGCCGCCACGCTCTTCTCCGCGACCAGCAGTTCGGCGATTCCGGCGACATGATCGTTGAGATAGAAATGCCCGCCCGCGAACAAGGTGACGGTGCTGCCGCCACTCGTGTGCGCGTCCCAGGCGTACAGATCCTTCGGCGCGACGAATTCGTCCTCGTCACCGCCGAGCACCAGAATCGGGGCGGCCACGGCGATTTCGGCGGCGCAGGAATAGGCGTCGAAGGCGCGGTAGTCGGCCTTCATGACCGGCAGCGCCATGCGCAGCACATCGCGGCTGGCCAGGACGTCGGCGCCGGTGCCGTTGAGCGCGCTCATGTGATCGAGCAGCTGCTCGTCCTCGGTGGGATGGCCGGGCAGGTCGGCGATGCGGACCGGGGCGGCGGCCGAAGAGGCGGCCAGCAGGCGCACCGTCATTCCCGCGGCTTCGGCCAGGCGGGTGAATTCGAAGGCGACGATCGCGCCCATGCTGTGCCCGAAAATGGTGAGCGGAGCGCCGGTATCGTGCGCGGAGTTCCGGAACGCTTCGAAAGCGCCGGCCGCGATTTCCGGCAGGGTTTCGGCGGCGGGTTCCTTGGCGCGATCCTGACGGCCCGGGTATTGGAACACCACGGCGTCGAATTCAGCGGCGAGGGTTTTGGCGAAGACCCGGTAGGCGGAAGCGCCCGAACCGGCGTGCGGGAAGATCAGCAACGGCGGATTTTCCGCGGAAACCGGAGTTTGAAATTGCCTGATCCATCCGAGTTCCCGTGGCATTTCTCGTATCTCTCCTACACGCTGCCGACGGCACTTGGCGCCGGTTGATTCACCTTGTCCCCCTGAGCAGTCCAGGAGACCGTATTATCCCGAACTTAGTATAGGCTAGCCTTACCAAGCTGGCTGATCAAGCTGACAACCGAACGGAGCCCGCACCGATGAACCGGACGCCCTACGTCCTCGCGCGCGAACTGACCGACCTGCCCGAGGAGGTCCGGACCGCCCCCGGGCCGGTAGTGCCCGAGTTCACCGCGCCGTTCACCTTGCGCCTGGTAGACGCGGAATCCGCGGACCCCGAGACGATTACCGAGTGGATGCACCGGCCGCACCTGGTGGAAACCTGGGAGCAGACCTGGGATGCGGACCGGCGGCGGCTCGATTGCGCCACCCAGCTGGCCGGAACCTTCTCGCGGCCTTGTGTTCTCGGCTACGACTTCGAAGCCGTGGACCGGGCGGATCTGGGCCGGCGTGATGTCGCTTACATCGAGCTGTACCGGCCTGCCAAGGACGAGATCGCGCGGCTCTATCACGCCGATGCGCGGGATATGGGATTCCATATCGCCACCGCCGAAACCGAATTGCTGGGTAAGGGCATCATCTCGGGCTGGATCCGGGAGCTGGGCGAGCGGGTGTTCGCCACCGAGGTGGAATGCCGCCGGATGATGTGCGAACCCGATCACCGCAACACTCCGATGCGTAAGGCGCTGGAGAAGAACGGCTGGTTCCATCTGGGCGACTTCGACATTCGGCCGGACCGCAGGATCTCGCTGTACACGCTGCCCCGCGATCCGTCCGATATGCCGGTGCTCCGCTAACAGGTCAGCGCGCGGCGGCCACTCGCTCCCGCGCACCTCCCCTCCGCTGCGACAGCTCGGACCGCAGCACGCGGTCCGAGAGTTCGCCCAGGCAGCTGAGATTCGGGAAACCCGGACCCTGCGCGAGGGCGGCCATGTTCGGGAGATACAGCTTGGCGTCCAGGCCCGAGACGGCCAGGTCGTAGCCGATGGCGTTCTCGATGCGGGACTGCGACAGCGGGCCGCCGACCGCGAGCTCCAGCAGATCGGTGGCGGCGGAATCGAACAGGTCCAGGAACCACAGCGGCTGGCCGCCGGTGGCATCGACGACCAGGTCGAAGGTGTGGATCTGATCGGGGCGCATCTCGTTGCGCAGGGTGAGGGCGACGCGGTCGCCGTCCTGGTCGGCGACGTTCACGACGCGGCCCTGCAGATGGTGAACCCGGTTGTCGCCCAGCAGGCTTTCCTGCACGCGGACCGAGAAGACGCCGCGGTCGGTGCGGCGGATGACATCGCGGCGCTCGTCCATGCCGAGCGTGGACCACTTGGTGGGGTCGCTGTAGAGGGAGTTCTCGAAGAAGCTCTCGCCGCGGGTGTAGAGGGTGGCCTTCGGGGAGATCACCGAGATGGTGAGCATTTCGTGGCGGACCAGCTCGTCCAGGGCGGAACCGGCGGTCTCGCCGCCGCCGATGACCGCGGCGCGGGAGGCCGCGGGGAGTTTGCGGCGGCCCGCGAGATCCCAGAATTCGGCGATGCTGAGGACGGCGGGATGCGCGGTGAGGGCGCGGTCGCTGCGGCCGGGGCCGGTGATCATGACGGCGTCGCAGTCGATTTCGCTGGTCGCGCCGTCGGCGTCGGCCACCGTGACCAGCCAGCCGTCGGCGGCGGCGGAGATGCCGCGCACGGCGCCGGGGACCAGTTCCATATCGGTCTTGCGGGCGACCCACTGCAGGTATTTGGCCCAGACGTGATGCTGCGGGCTGGGGCGGCCGCGGTCGATCCATTCGGCGTAGGTGCCGTGCTCGACCAGGAAGGCGGTCCAGGAGAAGCCGCGCATGGCTTCGTCGATGGCGCGGTTGTGGCCGCGGGCCCAGGTGGAGTGGTACGGGAAGCCGACGTCCTTCTCCGGGCTGGTGCCCAGGCGGTGCTGGCCGTCGGTCCAGCCGCCGCTGGGGAGCCAGTTGCCGCCCACCGCATGGGGTTCCACCACGATCACCCGCGGGGCGGGGAGGCCGAGTTGGCGCAGCACATGCGATTTGGCCGCTACCGCCAGGGCTTTCGGCCCCGCACCGACCACCAGAAGTGTGTCCACCGGTTCTCCTGCTCTGTCGCGGTTGCCCGCAGTTGACTCGATCGCACAACCCACCTCCCCGGTTTAGGTTTGCATAGCCTTACCTTAGCTGGAATTGCCCGGTATGCGAAGTGCGGTGAGACAACTCTCGAAACTCTCAGGGGCTGACGCCCCCGAACCCCCTCGGGCGGAGAGAGTCCCGCGCGAGACGACTCTCAGGGCGGAGCGGCCCCCGGCGGCCGGTGACACGCAAGCCCCGCGCGCCGCACCGTCATTCCGGCGTGGGTTTGGCCGGGATCTCACTTCCCACAGTGAGATTCCGGCCGAAAGCATGCCGGAATGACGAGGGGTGACGGCGTCAGGCCGGGGCGCCTTCGAGGCGCCAGCCGGAGGCTCGGGTGCGTTCGAACCAGAAGGCGGCGTAGCGGCCTTGGAGGGTGAGGAGTTGGTCGTGGGTGCCGCGTTCGATGATGCGGCCCTGCTCCATGAAGAGGATTTGATCGGCGTGGGCGATGGTGGCGAGGCGGTGGGCTACGACGATTACGGTTTTGCCCCTGGTCAATTCGTGGATGCCGCGCACGACCACCGCTTCGTTGTGGGGGTCGAGGGCGCTGGTGGCCTCGTCGAGGAGGACTATCGGGGCGTTCTTGAGGAGGGCGCGGGCGATCGAGACTCGTTGGCGTTCACCGCCGGAGAGGGCGGTGCCGCCTTCGCCGACGGGGGTGTCGAAACCTTCGGGGAGGCGGGCGGCGATCTCGTCCACGCGGGCGGCGCGGGCGGCGGCCAGGACTTCCTCGTCGGTGGCGTCGGGGCGGCCGGCTCGGATGTTCTCCAGGATGGAGCGATTGAAGAGGTAGACGTTCTGGAAGACCAGGGACATCTGGTTGAGCAGGAGTTCGGTGGGCTGCTTGCGCGCCTCGTGGCCGCTGACCGTGACCTTGCCGGAGTCGGCGTCGTGGAAGCGGGCGGCCAGGCGCAGGACCGTGGATTTGCCTGCGCCGCTGGGGCCGACGATCGCGGTCGTGGTGCCCGCCGGGACGGTGAAGGAGACGTCGGACAGGACCTGGGCCCCGGTGCGGTAACCAAAGGCGACCTGGTCGAAGACGATCTCGGGCGCGCCGGGGACGACATCCTCGTCCGATTCCCATTGCGGCAGTACGGGTTCGGCGAGCAGCGCGCTCACCCGGTCGGCGGCCGACGCGGCGGCGCGTAGGGCCCCGCCCAGCTGAGCGGCCTGGTTCAGGGGCTCGATGAAGCGGGAGCTGACCGCGATCAAGGCGATGGCGGCGGCCGCCGAGATGGCCCCGCCGGTGACGCGGCCGACCACCAGGTAGACCAGCACCAGGAAGACCGCCTGGACCAGCAGGGAGAAGACGATCAGGCCGGGGACGGCGGCGAACATCATGCCGAAGGCGGCCTTGCGCTGGCGTTCCAGAGCGGTGTCGAGGGCGCGATTGCCCGCGCCGACCGCGCCGAAGGAACGCAGGACCGGTTGCGCCTGAGCGAATTCCAGCACGCGGGCATTGGCTTCGGAGGCGGCCTCGTGCAGCTGCTCGTCGGCGGCCACATAGGAGCGGCCCGCCCAGCGGTTCACCAGATACAGGACCGGAGCGGCCACCAGCATGGCGAGCGAGATGCGCCAATCGATGAAGAGCATGCCGACTGCCACGCCCAGCGGGACCACGATGCCGGTGAGAATCTTGGCCAGCAGATAGGCGATCAAGCCCTGCACTTCGCGCACGTTCTCGACCACGACGCGGGACAGCGCGCCCGCGTTATGGCCGTCGAACCAGCCCAGCGGCAAGGCATTCAGGTGATCGCCGATGCGGGTCTGCAGGCCGTGCTGCATGCCGACGCCGATGCGCAGGCCGAGCACCGCTTGCAGGTAGCTGAAGACGACCACACCCGCGACGGCCAACGCCAAGCCGCCGGTCCAGGCCCAAGCACTGGCGAGTTCATCGCGGAACAGCGCCTGCAGCACCGGAACCAGCAGCACATAGGCGGCGGCCTGGCTCAGCGCCTGCGCCAGGATCGCGGCGACGAGTTTCGGTGTGAGCGGTGCGAATTCGCCCGGCACCAGCGCGAACAGCTTGCGGATCACCGCGATTCCTCCAGGGTGACGGCGGTCAGCGCCGCTTCGTTGATTTCCCACAGGCGCTGATAGGTCCCGCCCGCCGTGCTCAAGGTGGCGTGATCGCCCTGCTCGACCAGGGAGCCGTGCTCCAGCACCAGGATTCGGTCCACGCCGGTGATGGTGTGCAGGCGATGCGCGATCACCAGCACGGTCCGGCCGGCGACCAGCACGGCGAGGGCGTCCTGCACCGCCGCCTCGGATTCCGGATCGGCGAACGCGGTGGCCTCGTCCAGCACCAGGACCGGGGTGTCGGCCAGCAGCGCGCGGGCGATCGAAAGACGTTGCGCCTCACCACCGGAGAGAATGGCGTCCACGCCGATCTCCGAGTCGTAGCCGCGCGGCAGAGCGGTGATGCGGTCGTGGATCTGGGCGGCCCGCGCGGCGCGCTCGAGCGCATCGGCGTCGGCGTCCGGCTTGGCCAGCAGCAGATTGTCACGGACCGTGCCGCGGATCAGGCGCACGTCCTGGAACACGAATCCGACCGTGCGATACAGCTCTTCGGTGCCGAAGTCCCGAATATCGCGCCCGCCGATGGTGATCCGGCCACCGGTCACGTCGTAGAACCGCGGCAGGAGCTTGGCGAGCGTCGACTTGCCGGAACCACTGGGACCGACGAGCGCGGTGATGGTGCCCGGCGCAAGCTCGAGATCGACGCCGCGCAACACCTGATGGTCATCGCGGTAACCGAAGGTCACGCCCTCGAAGCGCACCGCGGTCGCGGCGGCTTCGGTTTGCCCGGTGTCTCCGGAGGCAGTGCGCGGATCGGCTGTCGGTAGTTCGGGGGTTTGCATCAGCTCATGGAGGCGCAGGGCCGCGTCGCCGGCGGTGCGCAGGGCCTGGGCGCCGTAGCCGAGGCCGAGAAGGGAGCTGCCCAGGCCCAATCCGACCAGCAGGAACGGGAGCAGGTCCAGGGGCTCGAGCCAGTTCAGGCCGACGCCGGCGAGGCCCGCGACGACCACGAGGAGCATGACGAAGACGGGGGCGACCACGGTGTCGGAGATCGACTGGATGGTCATGACCGGCAGCTTGAGTTTGCGTAGGCGGTCGGTCTGGTTCTCGACGGCGGCCTGGAATTCGCTGTACGCCTTGCCCGCTCGGCCGAAGGCGCGCACCACCTGGATGCCGTCGACGAATTCGACGGTGGCTTCGCGGGTGCGGAGTTCGGATGCGTTGTACGCGACCAGGCGTTCGCGGCCGGGCTCGTCGAGCATCTGCTTCATGCAGAGGGCGTAGATCACCAAGGGCAGCAGGAGGACCAGGGTGAGCCGCCAGTCGACGGTGGCCAGGTAGATGAGCGTGACCAGCGGGACGGTCACCGAGCCGATGAAATCCAGGCGGGCGTGGGCGACCAGGTAGTGCAGCGCCTCGACGTCGTCCTGGAGGTACTTCTTGACTTCGGAGGAGGTGCGTTCGCCGAACCAGCCGAGCGGGACGCGGGTGAGTTTGTCGGCCAGCAGGCGGCGCAGGGTCAGCTGATATTTGGCATCGACGGTGTGCGACCAGGTCAGAGCGGCCGCTTGCAGCACGGCGCGAACGATCAGGACGATCACCGCGATCAGCAGCAGATGCCAGACCCGGCCGGTGTCCACGGCATCGGAGAGCAATTCACGAGCGGCCGAGACGATCAGCAGGAACGGCACCACCGCGCACACCGAGGCGATGGCCACGACCAGACTCGCGAGCGACAGCGTGCCCGCGACCGGAGCAAGAATCTCCTTGCGCGCCTGGGCTTCCCGCTGTTTGCGCGCCTTGGCGGCGGCCTTCTCGGCGGCCTGGTCCGTGGTCCCGGCGGCCCCCGCCCCGGATTGCGTCGCCTCGGGCGGCGCTACCTCCACCGTCATCTGCCCTGCCTCTCGATCCGATCGGTTCGCCCGATCCTCACACAAGAATCGACAGGAAGATAGGTTAGGCTAACTTTCGAGGCCGTGCGCGCGGGACCCCCGGATGGCGGAAACCCGCCGGACCGGAATCCCGTCCCCGCCCCCGCTGTTGGTCAAGTCCATGACCCTTGTCGACACCGGCACAAAATTCGGCGCCCGCGTCGCCGAACGACTCGACCGCGACACGATCATCTGGCTCACCACCGTCGCCGCCTCCGGCACCCCCTCTCCCAATCCGGTCTGGTTCCTCTGGGACGGCGCCGAATTCCTGGTGTTCAGCGAACCGGGACAGGCCAAGCTCCGCAATATCGCCCGCAATCCCCGGGTCGCCCTGCACTTCAACACCGACGCCACCGGCGGCGACGTGGCCATCCTGACCGGCACCGCCCGCATCGACGAGCAACCGCCCACCGCCGCCGAGATCGCCCGCTACACCGAGAAATACGCCAAGGGCCTGGTCGATATCGAGATGACCGCCGAGAAGTTCTACGCCACCTACTCGACCCCGATCCGCATCACCCCGGACCGCCTGCGCGGCTTCTGACCACGCTCGCGCCGGGCATACCGTGCCGTTCCGGCAAACCCGGCGCGACTAGGGTCGTGCGGGTGAGACGCAGGCAGCAGCCGCCGCTACCCAAGCGGCACGGATTGGATCCGGCGCGGCTGCGGCTGCCCGAGGACGGCGGCTGGGCGACCATTCGCGATCATCTCGTGGAGCGGCTGCCCCGGGTGGATCCGGCCCGCATCGACGAGCTGCTGCGCGAGGGCGGGATCGTGGATCTGGACGGTCCGATCGCGCCGGACGCGCCGTACGTGCCGGGCGGGGCGGTGTGGTTCCATCGCGATCTACCCGAGGAGAAGACGGTGCCGTTCGAGATCGGCATCGTGTATCGCGACGACGACATCCTGATCGCCGACAAGCCGCATTTCCTGTCGACCATTCCGCGCGGGCAGCACATTCTGCAGACCGCGCTGGTGCGACTTCGGCAGGAGCTGGAGCTGCCGGATCTGATTCCCGCGCATCGGCTGGATCGGGTGACCGCCGGGCTGGTGCTGTTCGTGGTGAATCCGGCGCGGCGCGGGGCGTATCAGACGATGTTCCATAAACGGCTGGTGCACAAGGAGTACGAGGCCATCGCGCGCTTCGATCCGGAACTGGAACTGCCGCGCACCGTGGTGAGCCGGATCGTCAAGGAACGGCAGGTGCTCAAGGCTTACGAGGAGCCGGGCGAGCCGAATGCCGAGACCGATATCGAGCTGGCCGAACACCGCGACGGCCTGGGCCGGTACCGGCTGCGGCCCAGGACCGGGCGCACCCATCAGCTGCGGCTGCACATGAACAGCCTCGGGGTGCCGATCCTGGGCGACGACTTCTATCCCGATCTCACCGACAAACCGGTCGACGACTACACCCGGCCACTGCAATTGCTGGCCGCGGTGCTGGAATTCACCGATCCGATCACCCGGCAGCCGCGCCGCTTCGAAACCCGCCGCACGCTGCAGGCTTGGGACGATCCGGAGGGCTGGGCGCACGGGGTGTGAACCTGAGAATCCGGGGTATCGACCACAAACGAAGCCCGTTCTAAGGATCCGTCCGTACACTGGCCCCGATGTCTCGAAACGATAACGGTGCGGTCGCCGTGCTCGCCGATCAGCCCGCTCCCCCCGGTCACCGGCTGCACGCCTATATCGATGTAGCCGTCGTTGTCGTCGTCTTGACCTGCACGAACCTCATCGCGCACTTCACCACGCCGTGGGCCAGCATCATCTCGGTGCCGATCGCCGCGGTGGTGCTGGTCGGTATGGTCCGGCGGCGCGGATTGGCCTGGCACGAACTCGGGCTCTCACCGCGGCATTGGCGCAAGGGTTCGCTGTGGGCGCTGGCCGCGGTCGGCGTGGTGCTGACGGCGGTGGCCATCGGGGCGCTGCTGCCCATCACCCGGCCGTTCTTCCTGGCCGATCGCTACGCCACCATTTCCGGCGCGCTCATCGCCTCCATGATCGTGATCCCGCTGCAGACCGCCATTCCCGAGGAGCTGGCCTTCCGGGGCGTCCTGCACGGGACCCTGGATCGGGCGGTCGGCGCGCGCGGCGTATTCGCAGCCGGTTCCATGCTTTTCGGGCTCTGGCACATCGCCTCGTCACTGGGATTGACCAGCGGCAACAAGGGATTGAGCAGTTTCCTCGGCGGCGGGGTGGCCGGGCAGATCGCCGGTATCGCGCTCGCCGTGCTGGCCACCGCGGGTGCGGGCGTGGTGTTCACCTGGTTGCGCCGCCGCAGCGGCAGCCTGCTCGCGCCTATCGCATTGCACTGGTCGGTGAACGGCGCGGGCGCGCTGGCCGCCGCCGTGGTCTGGCATACGACCCTGCGCTAGCGGAGGGGCGAGCCTGGCCGGCCAGGGAACAGAGGATGGTGGGCCGGCCAGGCCCGGGACGATCCGGCGTGATCGGGTCGCGCCGAATCGAATTCGTGGGTTCTCTCGAACCGGGTGCTACGAGCCCAGGAAGCCCAGCGGGCCCGCGCCGCAGGTGGCGCTGCCGGTCAGGGTCGGCTGCGCGACGTTCACGCGCAGTTCCCAGGCCGAACCCTGGAGCACGGCCAGGGTGTGGGTGCCGGCGCCCTTGGGGGTCCACTGCACGGTGGCCTTGCCGTTGACCGGATCGACCGAGCCGCCGCCGGAGATGATGACGCCGTTGTCCCAGAACGAGACCGGGAACCAATGGTCGACGGTGGCGGTGATCTGGTAGGTGCAGGCCGCGTAGATATTGCGGGCGTTCACCGACAGTCCGGTGGGCGAGGCCGAGGCGTAGGGCGCGCTCAGGGCCGCCGAACAGGCCAGCACGCCCAGGGCGGTGGCCCCGACGCCGATTCGGCGGGCGATGTGGTTGTTCACGGACATGGTCATCGAAGTAACTCCCTTGGTACCGGCCGCTTCGTGTGCGGTCCGGGCGAACTGTATCGGCTGTCCAGTTCAGTGCGGGGCACTTTCGGGAAAAAACTGAAACACGTTTCTGTCAGAAGGTCCGGGAAACGCGAAAACCCGCCTCCCCGAAGGGAAGCGGGCTCGCTGACCTGCGATTACCGGCGGGCCGGATCGTAGTCGTGGACGGTCCAATCCGAGCCGACCTCCTCGATCGGCTGCCGGGCGTCCCCGCCGTGCCCGGGCCACCAGGCCTTGCGGCCGATCAGCGCGGTCACCGCCGGGGTGAAGAACATCGCCATGACGAAGGCCGCGATGGCGATGCCCACCGAGATGGCGAAGCCCATCTGCTCGAGCATGGAATTGCCCGCCAGCATCATCGAGGCGAAACTGCCCGCCAGGATCAAGCCGGCCGCCGCGATGGTCGGACCCGTATGCCGCACGGCCAGCGCCGCCGCGGTGTGCGGATCGTTGCCCTCGCGGGCCTCCTCACGCAGTCGCGCCACCATCAGGATGTTGTAGTCCGTCCCGAGCGCCACCACGAACAGGTACATGATGATCGGCATCGTGAAGATCAGGCCCGAATCGCCCTGCACGTGCTGGAAGATCAGCACCGCCGCGCCGAGCGTCGCGCCGAAGCCCAGGAACACCGAGGCCATCAGGTACCAGGGGGCCACCACCGAGCGCAGCAGCAGTCCGAGCACCAGCATGATCAGCACCGCCGCCACCGGGAAGACCACCTTGTAGTCCCGGTTCATGGCCGCCTTGAAGTCGACGAAGACCGAGGTCAGACCGCCCACCTTGGCTTCGGTACCGGTCGGCGCGGCACTGTGCGCGGTATCCCGCAGCGGGCCGCCGACGATCTCCAGCGCGGCATCGGACTCCGGCGCGGAATTCAGCGTGACCTGGTATTCGGCAATCGTCTTGTCCTGCGACAACTTCGGCGGCGACACCTGGCCGACGCCCTCGACTCCGGCCAGGGCCGTGCGGTATTCGTTCAGCTGCGCATCGTTCAACTGTCCGGCGCCCGCACTGGTCAGGTACACCTGCGACGGCTGCGTGGTGCCGGCGGGCATGCCCTTGAGCATCTCCTTCTGGTACACCACCGATTCCGCGGCGTTCGAGGTCGAGCCGGAGCTCAGATCGAACGTCGGATTGAAACCGACGGCGAAGACGCCCAGCGCCACCAGCACGCCGCCGGACGCCACCGCGAACACGGCGGGCCGCTTACCCAGGGCCGAGCCGATCGCGGTGAACCGCGCCCCCTTCGGCTCCACCTGCCACGCCTTGGACGGCCAGAACACCTTGGTGCCCAGCAGCGAGACGATGGCGGGCACCAGCGTCAGACCCGCGGCCAGGGTCACCGCGACGGCGATGGCCAGGGCGTAACCCATGGAACGGAACATGCCCATGGAGGACAGGGTCAGCGCGCCGAAGGCGATGATGACCGCGGCCGCGGCGGAGGTGATGGCCTCGCCGACCCGCTCCACCGCATTGATCACGGCGGTCTTGGCGTCGTCGCCGGCCCGCAGCCGTTCCCGGAAGCGGAACATCAGGAACAGGATGTAGTCGGTGCCGACGCCGAACATGACGATCGACAGCAGCGCCTGCACCGAATTGTCGATCTTCAGGTCGAAGGCCTCGGCCGCCATGCCGATCAGGCCGGTGGCCATCGGGGACAGCGCCATGATGACCAGGATGGGCAGCAGCGCGATCACCGGGCTGCGGAAGATGACCAGCAGCAGCACCACGATCAACAGGATGGTGGCGACCAGAATGATGGCCAGGCCCTTGTTGCCGGATTCGGTCTGATCCAGATTCGACGCGGCCGTACCGGTGACACCGGCCTTCAGGTCGGTGCCCGCGGTCTGCTCCTTCAGCGCGTCCCGCAATGCCTTGACCGCGTCCCCCTGCCGGGTATCGGTCTGGCTGTCCATCTTGGTCATGCCGACCGCGACGATATCCACCAGGCGGTTGTCCGACGGCGGCGTCGCCACGATGCCGGTGATGTTCTCGATCTTCTTCTCGGTCAGCCGCGCCGCGGCCGTCTGCACGGCCTGCGCGTCGATCTCGCTCAGCGGCGCGCCGTCGGCACGCTCGAAGACGATGAGCGCGGCCGGCGGTTCACTGTCCGGGAAGGCCTTCTTCTGCACCTCCGCGGCCTGAATGGACTCGTAATGCGAAGGGAGGAAGTCGGATTGATCGGTGGTGGCGGCGAGCTTGGGGGCTACGGCCACCACTCCGACGATGGCGATCAGCCACAGGCCGATCACCAGCCAGGGCTTGTCGACGACGAATCGTCCGAGGCGGGAGAACATGCGGGAGAAGTCCTTTCGGGGTTCGGCCGCTTGTAGGTCAGATGTCGAGGACGGTTTCGGACGGGTTCTCGGTCACATCGGCGACGATGCGGAAGACCTTGGCGGGCACTCGATCCCGCAGTTCACCGAGGGTCTCGTAGATGTCGAGGGTGAAGTCGCCGTAGCCGTCGTCGCCGAGGCCGAGCAGTTCGCGCCAGTTCTTGAAGCCCTTGACCCAGTCGGTCAGCGCGGAGAAGTCGGACTGATCGGAAACCCGTCGCGCGGTGGCGAATTCGAGCTTCTTCTCCTGGTAGGCGTGCTTGGTGGCGTTCTGCAGGTCCTGCCATTCGATGTAGTGGCGGTGCACGACGAACTTGCCCTTGCGGCTCACGTAGACCCGGACCACCTCGGTGCCGGCCTTGGTGACCTCGTTGGCCTCGGCCAGCAGGCGGCCGGTGAACTTCTGGGTGCGGCCGCCGCCGGGGCCGACGCGCAGTTCGAATTCGCGCAGGCCGGACGGGAGGGCGGGCTGGGTGTCGTCGTCGGTCTTCTGGATGTCGATGGCCATGATCAGGCTCCATTTCATTCATGAATGCGCATATGAGCATTCAGATAGAACAGTGTGTCGCGACTGGGCGAAACACACTGTGTAGCAAGCGTTCTCGGTACAACCCCCGAGCTTCTGAGCTCGTGCAATCACTATAAGTAGACGTATACGTATAGCGCAACCCTGAGATGACCCTGAACTTTGCCCTGAGATGCGAAAAGGCCCGTCTCCCACCGGAGACGGGCCTTCGACCTGGAGTTATCGACCGCGACGGGACGACGGTTTGGCGGGTTTGCGAGCGGATCCGGACTTCGGCTTGCCTCCGGCGGGCGGCTTCTTCGCACTCGAGGATGACTTCTTGGCCGGCGGCTTCTTCGGCTGCTCCTGGCCCGACGGCGAACGCGAGCTGTTGGCGGACCGGCCGCGCACGATGCCGACGAATTCCTCCACCAGTTCCCCGGTGTGCGCGGTCGGCCAGGCGAGTGCGACCTCGGTGTCCGGTGCGTCGGTGACGGTGCGGTAGACCAGATCCTTGCGATGGTGCAGGCGCGCGATCGAATGCGGGACGATGGCCGCGCCGCTCACCGCGGCGACCAATTCCATGGTCATGGCGGCATCGTCGATGTCCGAGGCGTCCTGCATGCGCTCGTCCGCGAGATCGGCGGTGCTCACCGCGTCGAAGGCGGCGATCGGATGATCCTTGGGGACGACCACCACGGGCAGTTCGTGATAGAGCGGGATGGCGCTCATGCCGTCACGATCGATGGGCAGCCGGACGAAGCACATGTCCACCGCGCCCTCGCGCAGCGCCGACTCCTGCTCCTTCATCGGCACCGGGAGCAATCGCAACGGAATGTCCGGGAACCGGTCCGCCCACACCCGCTCCCATTTGGTGACCGTGACCCCGGGCACGAAACCGACCCGCAGGCTCGGCACGCCGTCGGGCACCGGTTCGGGCGCGGCGGCCGCCGCTTCGGCGAGTATCCGGCGCGCCGCGTCGAGCAGTTCCTGCCCGTCGTCGCTGAGCGTGGTCGGACTCACCCCGGGCAGGAAAAGCTTCGTGCCGAGCTCCTGCTCCAGCTCGATCACGGTGCCGCTCAAGCGCTGCCGGGCGATGCCCAGCGCCTTGGCCGCACGCGCGAAGTGCAACTCCTCCGCGACCGCGACGAACCACCGCAGTCGTTCCACATCGATGGACTCGAACCGGCTCATTCCACCCAGGCTATTGCACGGCGGCGGCGTCACCGCACCGCGCGCCCGGTTGCCGCGGCCCGCCCGATACCCTTGATCGGTGAGCCCGGACAAGAACCCCCAGACCATGAAGCCGCTGACCGCGGCCAACAAGCTCGGTATCTACCTGCCGGCGACCCCTGAGGAGTTCCGCAACAACCCGGTCACCCGCGCGCAGCTCGAAGAGCTCCGCACCAACCCGCCGCAGTGGCTGACCGATCTGCGACAGACCGGTCCGTTCCCCCGCGATGTGGTGGCCCGCAAACTCGGGGTATCCAATTCCGGCCTGGTGCGCGCCGGTATCGAGGAAGCCCTCGACGCCGAACAGATCGCCGCCCTGCTCGCCGAACCCCCCGCCTGGCTGCTCCGCGAACGCGAGAACCTGATCGAGGTCCGCAAGGAAGCCGAGCGCGTCAAGACCAAGGAAGCCGACCGCCGCGCCGCCTCCAACCGCCCGCCGAAGCGCCTGTTCGGGTAGGCCCGGCTCTCGGGACTCTCAGGGGCTTACGCCCCCGAACCCCCTCGGTGGAGGACGCGGAAACGAATTCTCAGCGGCTGCCGCCCAGCCGGGGCGCCGGGTGATCGTCGGGAACTGGTCGCGGTGTTCATCGGCGGATGCCGCAACCAGTTCCCGGTGATCGCTCCGCCGGGTTGAGGGTTACCCGGTCAGAGACGGCGGAGGACCCGATCCACGAGGTCGGGGGCGGCGCCGAGGTAGTTTTCGGGGCGGAGCAGGTCTGCCAGTTCGGGTTTGGACAGGTGGAAGGCGATATCCGGGGATTCGGCCAGGATGTCGGCCAGGGGGCGGGCGGTGGACTGGGATTCGAAGGACGCCGATTGCAGGGTCTTCTTGGCGACCGGTTTGCCGAGCAGGGGGGCCAGGCGGATCGAGAGGCGCTCGGAGACTATTTGGCCTTCGCTGAGTGCGAGATTGGCGGTCATGCGGTCGGCGTCGGCGGTCAGGCCGTTGGCGAGTTCGACGGCGGTGTGGGCCGCGCCGCCCACCAGGAGCAGGCAGTCGCGCAGCGGCCGCCATTCGGCGTGCCAGGCGCCGGCCGGGCGTTCGTCCTCGGCCAGCAGCGCGCCGAAGAGGGTGGAGGCCAGTGCGGGGACCTGCAGGGCGGCCGCGCGGATCATGGTGCTGAGCACCGGATTTCGCTTCTGCGGCATGGCCGAGGATTCACCGCGTCCGGCGGCGGCGGGTTCGACGAGTTCGCCGATCTCGCTGCGGGACTGCGAGATCACGTCGACGGCGAGCTTGCCCAGCACCCCGGAGGTGAGCGCCAGCGCCGATGCCAGGTCGGCGATCGGGGTGCGGGCGGTGTGCCAGGGAATCGGGCTGATGGTGAGGGAGAGTTCGGCGGCGAACGCCTCGGTGAGGCGCTGCGCGATCTCGGCGGCGGGCGCCTGGGCGAGATCGGAATCGGTGCAGCGGGCGCACTCCACATAGGAGGCGAGAGTGCCTGCGGCCCCGCCCAATTGGACCGGCAGCGAGGCGCGGACGCGGGTGAGGCGTTCGCGAGCGTCCAGCAGGCCCTGCATCCAGATCGCGACCTTCGCGCCGAAAGTGGTGGGGACCGCGTGCATGGCGAGGGTGCGCCCGGCGATCGGGGTGCTGCGATGGTCCCGCGCCAGATCTGCGAGCGACACCAGGACACAGTCGATATCGGCGATGATGACCGCGAGCACCCGCGATGCGATCAGCATGGTCGCGGTATCGAGAATGTCCTGACTGGTCGAGCCGTAATGCACATAGTTGGCGCTGGCCGGATCCACATCGGCGACCGCGCGGTGCAGCCGCTCCACGAAGCACACCACCGGATTCGCCGCGCCCCGTGCGGCTTCCGCGATCTCGCGCGGATCGAACTCGTGCTCGCGCACCGCGATGGCGAGATGTTCGGTGACGGTCGGCGGCACCATGCCCAGGCGCGCCTGGGCCCGGGCGAGCGCCAGCTCCACCTCCAGCATGGCCTCGATCCAGGCATCGTCGCCCAGCAGGGATTCCACCGGCGTACCCACGCCCACGGGGGCGAGCAGGCCGCACTCGACCGTCATATCGTCATGCCTTTCACAGTGATTCGCTGATTCCTGATATCGATGGGCGGTGAGGATCTCGCGGGCGATGGCATCGCCGTCGGCGAGGGTCACCGAATTGACGCCGGGGCGCGCACCGGCCGCCGTCACCCAGCGCACCGCCTCGGTCGGCACCCCGAAGGCGAAGCGGCGCGGGTGAATTCGCCCGCTCGCCTCCACCACGTGATGCGAGCCGGGCGCGACGGCCAGCCCGCCGGTGCGGTAGGCGCTGCCGTCCGGCGAGCCGATCACGTAGTCGCGCGCCTGCTCCCGCTGCACCAGGTTGCGCAGCAGGGGATCCGCGGTGCGCCGCAGGTCCGGGGCGGGCAGCCAGGCGTCGATGAGCGTGCGCCCGGCCGCCACCGAACCCGCGACCTGCGGTGAGCGCGCGACGAATTCGTGCCCGTCGATGCCGACCCGCATACCGGGCCCGACCACCCGCACCACCCCGGCCCGGATGAGCGCCGCCAGCTCGGCGATGCGCGCGGCCGGCGGGCCGATGGACAGGAAGGCGTTCATCGGCGTGTACCAGCGGTCCAGGTCGTCCCGATACGACGACCCCGCGATCCCGCCGTAGTCGACGATCAACCGGACCTCGTTGCGCAGATCCCGCAGCACGTCCAGGGCGGCCTTCACCGGACCGCGCACATTCCCCAGCTTCGCCTGCCGCACATCGGCATCCAGGTAGGCCAGCAGCCAGTGCTGGAATTCCGCCGGAGCGCCGAAGCGGCGGCCGCCGGTGGGATCGACGAGACTGAACCAGTCCCAGCGCTGCCGGTCCCGGATATCGAAGCGCGCCAGCAGTTCCGACGCGGCCTCGTCGTTCGCGGCGGCGAGATAGCGGGCGCGGAAGGACTCCAGGCGCATCGGGCTGAGGCGGTCGGCCAGCAGGCCCGCGTAGTAGACCGACTCCACTTCGCGGGCGATCAGCGGCCAGACGTCCCGGCGGAACGACACGTCCCCGGATTGCCGGGCGCGCCTGCGTAATTCGGCGATACGGTCGGAGTCGAGCAGCACGGGCAGGTAGCGCTCGTCCACGCCCTTCTGATTCTCCCCGCGGGCGTGATGCGGCACGCCGCGCCGGCAACCGGCGATGATCTGCGGCTCCCGGCCGGACGGGATGTACTCCAGTCCGGCATCGGATTCCTTGAAGCGGCCGCCGCGCCCGGCGGTGAGCAGCACCAGATAGTCGAAGAAGGTGAGCCCGAGGCCGCGCACCAGCAGCGGTTCGCGTTCCGGAATCCGGTCCAGGTCGATATCGGCGGCATTGGCGGGCGGGATGTGGCCGAGGCCGAGGCGGCGGGCCGAATCCGGCAGGGCGCCCGGTTCGTTCGCGCCGAGTTCGGCCAGATGTCCCTGGGCCAGCACCACGGCGTGCAGGCCGCGCAGGCGTTCGCCGGTGCTCAGCTCCACCTCTTGCAGACCACCGGGTCCGTCGCGCAGATCGACGGCGGTTGCCGTGATTTCGCGTACGTGCACCCATTCCGCGTAGTGGTCGCGGGTGCGTTCGAAAACCCAGCGCAGATAATGGCCGTAGAAGTAGCGCGGCGGATAGCTTTCCGGGCGGATGCGCAGCGCTTCCCGATAGGCGTCGGCGGGCAATCCCGCGAAATTGCCTATTTTGGCCAGGAAATTGGCCCATTCGTAGAGGCTGGGGCCGCGGTCGACCGGGCCGGCCATATCGACGCTGTCGTCGGTGAAGGCCGTAACCTGTTCCGCCACCGTGTTCATCAGCAGGTGAGCGGACTGGCCGGTGCGCCACACGGCGCCGGTGCCGACGCGCGCCGAGTCGATCAAGACCAGTTCCACGCCCGCGGAATTGCCTAGCTGCCGGGCATTAGCACAAATTCGTTCGAAGACATTCAGACCACGCGGTCCCATTCCTACGATCGCTATACGCAATGCGTTGTCGAGCATTCACTCTCACCGATTCACGCTCGAAATCATGCCCGGTAGCGGGCACGTCGCCGAGGCTAGCAGTGCCCGAAATATCCCTCAAGAACGTGTGGTATGGAATGCCGGAATAGTCCTGAAAAATGGCAATTCGCATACGCTCTCGGCCGTCGCGCGGCAGCACTACCATTGGTACATGACGGTGACCGGGAAGCTGCTCTGGTGCTTGCTCGCGGCTGGCGCGCTCGCCGCGGGATGCTCACCCGACAACAGCGCCGGGCCGCCCGGTACCACCAACGAGTTCCCCACCCCACCCGTCACCGGCTCGAGCACGCCCGAACCGCCGACCACCGCACCGGCCACCTCGACGACCACCGTCACCACCGCGCCGGTCACCACGTCACCGGTCACCACCACGCCCGGCGGCCTATCCGCCTGCCGGACACAGCAATTGACGGTGACGCTCGGCGGCGCCCAGGGTGCGGCCGGGCATCAATACACCCCGGTCGTGTTCACCAATACCGGGACCGAACCGTGTTCCATCCAGGGCTACCCGGGCGTCTCCTACACCAATGGCGCCGACGGCGCTCCGGTCGGCGACCCGGCCACCCGGGAAGGCGGCGAGACCGCGGCCGTGCGGCTCGATCCGGGCGGCCATGCGACAGCGACCCTGCAGACCGTCACCAGCGTCGATGTGTACCCGGTCGACCAGTGCCTGCCGGTTCAGGTCGCGGGCCTGCGGATCTACCCGCCGAACAACACCGAATCGGTGTTCATCGCCCAGGCGCGGACCTGGTGCAGCCGAGGCGGCGGTATGAGCGTGAAGCCGGTGGCGGCCGACAAATAGCGCGCGGCAGCGGCGTGGATCGCGCCGGAGAAGGCAACGGCCCGCCCGCCCATGAAAGGGCGAGCGGGCCTGCATGATTCGCTGTGCGGCGACGGGTGTCAGCCGCGTGCGGCGGCGAGGCGCTCCACGGCCGGGGCGGCTCCGGCGAACTCCGTTTCGGTCGCCACGTCCCGGCGTTCGAGGGCGGCGGACAGCACGGCCAACCCCAGCGCGGCGGCGGCCATGGCGGCGCCCACCCAGTTGGGCGCGGTGTAGGCGAATCCGGCCGAGAGCACCAGCCCGCCCAGCCACGCGGCCAGGGCATTGCCGAGATTGAAGGCGCCGATATTCATGGCCGAGGCCAGCGTCGGCGCGGCATGGGCGTGGTCGAGGACCCGCTTCTGCAGCGACGGCACGCTCGCGAAACCCAGTGCGCCGACCAGGAACAGCGTGAGCGCGGCCAGCACCTTGACGTGCGCGGTGACGGTGAACAGCATCAGCACCAGGCTGAGCGCACCGAGCGAGGAGTACAGCATGGGCATCAGCGCGCGGTCGGCGAACTTGCCGCCCACCAGGTTTCCGACCACCATGCCCAGGCCCAGCAGCACCAGCAGCCAGCTCACCGAGCTGTCGGCGAAGCCCGCCACGGAGGTCATCATCGGAGTGACGTAGGTGATGGCGGCGAACACCCCGCCGAAGCCGAGCACGGTCATGCCCAGGGCGAGCAGGACCTGCACATTGCGGAAGGCGGCGACTTCCTGGCGCACCCGCACCCCTTCCGGCTTGGGCAGGTCCGGTACCAGCTTGGCGATACCGATCAGGCCGGCGACGCCCAGCAGCGCGACGATCGCGAAGGTGATGCGCCAGCCCGCGTGCTGGCCGATCAGGGTGCCCAGCGGCACGCCGACCACGTTCGCGAGGGTCAGGCCGGTGAACATGGTGGCGATGGCGCCCGCCTTCTTGTCCGGCGCGACCAGTTCGGCGGCGACCACGGCCCCGATGCCGAAGAACGCGCCGTGGGTCAGCGAGGCGACGATGCGGCCCAGCAGCATGATGCCGAAGGCGGGCGCGACGGCCGACAGCAGATTGCCGGCGATGAACAAACCCATGAGCAGCATGAGCATTCGCTTGCGCGGCACCTTGGTGCCCAGCACGGTCATGATCGGCGCGCCGAGCACGACGCCCAGCGCGTAACCGGTCACCAGCCAGCCGGCGGTCGGGATGGTCACCCCGAATTCCCCGGCGACCTCGGGCAGCAATCCCATGACGATGAACTCGGTGGTTCCGATTCCGAAGGCCCCGATGGCCAGGGCGATCAGTGCGAGCGGCATGAGCCGATCCTTCCGCGAACGATTGCAAGAGCGCTTTACGTGCACTCACAATAGTTGCAGGCGCGGGTTAATTGCAAGCGCTGGCTATTGCGAGCGAGTGGTATTCTGGTGCCAGCCGCCCTGACCAGAGGAAACGCCGATGACTGCCACCGATCCCGCCATGACCGCCCTGGCCCAGGGCTGGAGCGCGCTCGCCCTGCTGCACGGGCGGATCGAATCGCATATCGAACGCGCTCTGGAAGCCGGCCACGACCTCAGCGTCCGCGAATACTCCCTGCTCGACGTACTCTCCCGCCAGCACGACGGCGACGGCGGCATGCTCAACATGAAGCAGGTGGCCGACGCCATCGTCCTCTCCCAATCCGCCACCACCCGCCTGGTGACCCGCCTCGAAGACCGCGGCCTCTGCGAGCGCTACCTCTGCCCCCACGACCGCCGCGGCATCTACACCAAGGTCACTGATTCCGGCCACGCCCTCCTCGAAGCCGCCCGCCCCACCAACGACACCGCCCTCCGCGAAGCCCTGGACGCCGCCGCCCAGAACCCCGAACTCGCCCCCCTGGTCCGCGTAGTCGAATCCGCCACCGTCCCAGCCTGATTCCCCTAGGTTCCGCTCATGCCCCTAGGACACCTCGGCATCAACGTCAGCGACCTCACCGCCGCCCGCGCCTACTACGACGACCTCATGCCCCTGCTCGACTACGAACCCCTGCTCGCCGACGCCACCCAATTCGCCTACTGGCCCGCCGCCCGCAAAATCGGCACCTACGTGTTCTTCTACCCCGCGAAAACCCCCGGCTACTCCCGCTCCCTGCCAGGACTCCAGCACCTGGCCTTCATGGTCCCCACCCACGCGGCGGTAAACGCCGTCCACGACTGGGCGCAGCACCGAGGCGACGAAATCCTGCACCCACCACAGGAATTCCCCCAATACCCGCCGCCCTACTACGCCACCTTCTGGACCGGCTTCGACGGCATCATGCTGGAAGCCGTCTGCCACAAACCGGCGTGAGGTCGCCCGGACGAAAAACAGGCCCGCTTCCGGATGGGAAGCGGGCCTTGGACTTACGAGGGATTGCCGGTCAGCAGTAGTAGCAGACGCCGTTGGCGGGGAGTTCGGTGAAGCATTCGGCGCACATGGCCTTGCGGACCTGTTCCGGCTTGATCTCGGCCGGGGCGGGGGCCGCGGGGGCCGACTGGATGCGGATATTGCCGCCGGACTTGGGGATGAGCGGGGGGATGCCGGGGGGAACGTCGGTGGCGTAGGCCGAGTAGCAGGCCCAGCGGGCGTAGGCCGCGTGGATCTCCAGGTCCTCGGGGACGGGCAGGACGTTCAATTCCAGGACGTACTTGTAGCTTTCGGTGACCTTGTGATTCTGCTTGAGGCAGAGCGAGGTCAGCGGGGGTTCGCCGGCATTGTGGGCGCGGCGGGCCACCTTGCGCAGGATGGCGTCCATCCAGGTGCGGGTGGGGGCGTCGGTGCGGATGCCGGACATCTCCTGGATGCGGTCCGCAAGCTCGTTCACGGTGATGAAATGGCCATAGCCGGAAGCGGTTTCGACGAGCACCTCATGGGCGGCCAATGCCCACGAGATCGATGCGTCGCGGAAAGTGACCGCGGTGTGGTCGTCGGTCCGCCAGGCCCCAGATGTCATTGTCGCAGCATCCCTCATAGCCCATCAAAGATAGCGACTCGAAGCCTAATACCAAAGTCAACGCGGTCTGTTTCGGATGTGATGAATCCTGGTGTGTCGCAGTAAAACTCTGGGATTTCGCGTCCCAGACGCCCGATGGCATGAGCAGGCCCACAAAGCAGGAACGGCCCGCCGCCCTGACGGGCAGCGGGCCGGATCGCGTAATGCGAAGCGGGTAGACCCGCAAGCACACCGCCCGAACAGCAAACGGGCCGAATCGCATCGCGGGAAGTGGTAAAGCCGCAGGCCCACGGCCCAAACGGCGAGCGGGCGGACCTCATCGCAGGTTGCGACGAACCCGGGCCAGAGCAGACGGGACCGCTTCCATCAAGGAAGCGGGCCGGTCCTGTGTTCCAAAAACACCGGCCCGCTTCCCGAAAGGGAAGCGGGCCGAATGTATTTGCGACCGTCGAGTCGTGGAGAGGCTTACTTGGCCTTCTCCAGGACCTCGACCAGACGCCACCGCTTGGTGGCGGACAGCGGACGGGTCTCCATCAGCTGCACGCGGTCGCCGATGCCGGCGATCTCGTTCTCGTCGTGGGCCTTCACCTTCGAGGTGGTGCGGATGATCTTGCCGTAAAGCTTGTGCTTCACGCGATCTTCCAGCTCGACCACGATGGTCTTGGTCATCTTGTCGGAGACGACGTAGCCGATGCGCACCTTGCGCTGGCCCCGCTCCTCCTGCTTGGCCGGCGTCTTGGCCGGGCCCTTGGCGTCACTCATGCCGCGTCTCCCTTGCCTTCAGGACCGGAGGCCAGGCCGAGCTCGCGCTCACGCATGACCGTGTAGATGCGCGCGATCTCGTGACGGACCACGCGGAGGCGCCGGTTGTTCTGCAACTGGCCGGTCGCCATCTGGAAGCGCAGGTTGAACAGCTCTTCCTTGCTTTCGCGCAGTTTGGCCACGAGCGCGTCGTTGTCGAGCTCGCGGAGCTCTGCGGCCGGATTAGCGGTAGCCATCAGAACTGCTCCTCCCTGGTCACGATGCGGCACTTCATCGGGAGCTTGTGCATCGCGCGGCGCAGGGCCTCACGAGCGGTCTCCTCGTTCGGGTAAGACATCTCGAACATGACCCGACCGGGCTTCACGTTCGCGATCCACCACTCCGGCGAACCCTTACCAGAACCCATGCGGGTTTCGGCCGGCTTCTTGGTGAGCGGGCGATCGGGGTAGATGTTGATCCAGATCTTGCCGCCACGCTTGATGTGGCGGGTCATCGCGATACGCGCCGACTCGATCTGACGGTTGGTCACGTAAGCCGGCTCCAGAGCCTGGATGCCGTACTCACCGAACGCCACCGAGGTGCCGCCCTTGGCCATACCGGAACGGCCCGGGTGATGCTGCTTACGGTGCTTGACCTTGCGAGGCATCAACATAGGTCAGCCCTCCTGGGTCGTTTCCGCCGGAGCGTCCGCGACGGCAGTCGCGGCGCGGCCGGCCTCAGTGCTGGTAGCCGTGGTGCCCTGGGCACCGGAACGACGCGGGCGGCTCGGCCGCTCACGACGCTCGCGACGATCGCCCGACGGAGCGGCGGTCGCGGTGACCTCACGCTTGCCACCGACGATGTCACCCTTGTAGATCCAAACCTTCACGCCGATACGGCCGAAGGTGGTCTTGGCCTCGTACAGGCCGTAGTCGATGTCCGCACGCAGGGTGTGCAGCGGCACGCGACCTTCGCGGTAGAACTCCGAGCGCGACATTTCCGCACCGCCGAGACGGCCGGAGCACTGCACCCGGATGCCCTTGACGTTCGGCGAACGCATGGCCGACTGGATGGCCTTGCGCATCGCGCGACGGAACGCCACACGGTTCGACAGCTGCTCGGCCACACCCTGAGCGACGAGCTGCGCATCCGACTCGGGGTTCTTGACCTCGAGGATGTTCAGCTGCACCTGCTTCTTGGTGAGCTTCTCCAGCTCGGCGCGGATGCGGTCGGCTTCGGCGCCACGACGGCCGATCACGATGCCCGGACGCGCGGTGTGGATGTCCACCCGCACGCGGTCACGGGTGCGCTCGATCTCGACCTTCGAGATGCCGGCCCGCTCCATGCCGGTGGCGAGGAGCTTGCGGATCGCGACGTCTTCCTTCACGTAGTCCGCGTACTGCTTGTCCGCGTACCAACGCGACTTCCAGTCGGTGGTGATACCGAGGCGGAAGCCATGGGGATTGATCTTCTGTCCCATTTACTTTGCCCCTCCCTTCCGGCGGCTACGAGTGGCGCCGGCGGTGGGCACGCTCTCGACCTCGATGGTGATGTGGCTGGTGCGCTTGCGGATCCGGAACGCACGGCCCTGGGCACGCGGCTGGAAACGCTTCATGGTGGCGCCCTCGTCGACGAAAGCCGTCGAGATCACCAGGGTGGCCGGGTTGAGGCCGAGGTTGTTCTCGGCGTTGGCGGCCGCCGAGGCGACGACCTTCGCAACCGGCTCGCTCGCGGCCTGCGGCGCGAACTTCAGGATGTTCAACGCGTCCTGGACGGAGCGGCCGCGGACCAGGTCCACGACACGGCGCGCCTTCATCGGCGTCACGCGAACGTGCTTGGCGGTCGCGCGCGCGGTCAGGTTCTGAGTTTCAGTGCTCATCGCCGCTTGCTCTTCCGATCTTCCTTGACGTGGCTCTTGAACGTACGAGTCGGCGCGAACTCACCGAGCTTGTGTCCAACCATGTTCTCGGACACGAACACCGGCACGTGCTTGCGGCCGTCGTGGACCGAGAACGTGTGGCCGATGAAATCCGGGATGATGGTCGAACGACGCGACCAGGTCTTGATGACCTGCTTCGTGTTCTTCTCGTTCTGGACGTCCACCTTCTTGAGGAGGTGTTCGTCGACGAACGGGCCCTTCTTCAGGCTGCGTGGCATGTCTAACCTCCTCCTTAACGCTTCTTGCCGCGGCGGCGGACGATGAGCTTGTCGCTCGGGCGGTTGGGCTTACGGGTGCGGCCTTCCGGCTTGCCCCACGGCGAGACCGGGTGGCGACCACCGGAGGTCTTGCCTTCACCACCACCGTGCGGGTGGTCGACCGGGTTCATGACGACACCACGGACGGTCGGGCGAACGCCCTTCCACCGCATACGGCCGGCCTTGCCCCAGTTGATGTTCGACTGCTCGGCGTTGCCGACCTCGCCGATGGTGGCGCGGCAGCGCACATCGACACGGCGGATTTCACCGGAGGGCATACGCAGGACGGCGTAGGCGCCTTCCTTACCCAGCAGCTGGATGGACATGCCCGCGGCACGAGCCAGCTTGGCGCCGCCACCCGGACGCAGCTCCACGGCGTGCACCGTGGTACCGGTCGGGATCGAGCGCAGCGGCAGGTTGTTGCCGGGCTTGATGTCGGCGCCGGGGCCGGACTCGATCTTCGTGCCCTGGGCGATGCCCTTGGGCGCGATGATGTAGCGCTTCTCGCCGTCCGCGAAGTGCAGCAGCGCGATGTTCGCGGTGCGGTTCGGGTCGTACTCGATGTGCGCGACCTTGGCCGGGATGCCGTCCTTGTCCAAACGACGGAAGTCGATCAGACGGTAGGCACGCTTGTGGCCGCCACCCTTGTGACGAGTGGTGATGCGGCCCTGAGCGTTACGGCCACCGGTCTTGGTGAGCGGACGCAGCAGCGACTTCTCGGGAGTCGAGCGGGTGATCTCGGCGAAGTCCGAGACCGAGGCACCGCGGCGACCCGGGGTAGTCGGCTTGTATTTACGGATTGCCATGAGTTCTTCTCTACTTTCTGAAGTCCCCGCCGCTTACGCGACCGGGCCTCCGAAGATCTCGATGGGCTTGCTGTCGGCCGAGATGGTCACGAGCGCGCGCTTGGTGCTCTTGCGCGTGCCGTAACCGAAGCGGGTCCGCTTGCGCTTGCCCTGACGGTTGGCGGTGTTGACGGAGGTCACCTTGACGCCGAAAACCTTCTCGACGGCAATCTTGATCTGCGTCTTGTTCGAGTCCGGGTGCACGATGAAGGTGTAGGTGCCTTCTTCGATCAGTCCGTAGGACTTCTCGGAGATCACCGGCGCGAGCAGGATGTCGCGGGGGTCGGCGATGGTGGTCACTTGCTCTCCTCCTGTGCAGCTTCGGCAGGGCCGTGCACGAAGGCGTTGAGCGCCTCGACGCTGAAGATGACCTCGTCGGCCTTCAGCACGTCGTAGGTGTTCAGCTGATCGGGAGCGATCGGGTGCACGTTCTGCAGGTTCGCCACGGACTTCCACGTGGTGACGTCCTCGCGGCCCACCACAACCAGGAGCTGCTTGCGGGTCGAAAGCTCAGCCAGGAAGCTCTTGGCGGCCTTGGTCGACGGGGTCTGACCCGAGACCAGTTCGGTGATGACGTGGATGCGCTCGTTGCGGGCGCGATCCGACAGGGCGCCACGCAGCGCGGCGACCTTCATCTTCTTGGGCAGGCGCTGGGTGTAGTCGCGCGGCTGCGGGCCGTGGACGGTGCCACCGCCGGCGAACTGCGGCGCACGGGTCGAACCCTGGCGCGCACGGCCGGTGCCCTTCTGGCGGTACGGCTTCTTGCCACCGCCGCGGACCATGCCGCGGGTCTTGGTGGCGTGCGTGCCCTGGCGAGCCGCGGCCTGCTGGGCCACGACGACCTGGTGCATCAGCGCGATGTTCGCGGTCACGTCGAAGATCTCCGCGGGGAGCTCGACGGTGCCCTCGGTCTTGCCGCCGGCGGCCTTGACCGTGAGGGTCAGGTTGGTCTTGGTCTCGGTGCTCATGCCCGGGCACCACCCTTCACTGCACTCTTGACGATCACGACGCCGCCGGTGCGGCCCGGGATCGCGCCCTTGATCAGCAGCAGGCCGTTCTCGGCATCCACCTTGTGGACCGAGAGGTTCTGCGTGGTGACGCGGTCGTTACCCATCCGGCCGGACATGCGCATGCCCTTGAACACGCGACCCGGGGTGGAGCAACCGCCGATGGAACCCGGACGACGGTGCACGGCCTGCGCACCGTGCGAGGCGCCCTGGCCACGGAAGCCGTGGCGCTTCATGGTGCCCGCGAAGCCCTTGCCCTTGGAGGTGCCGGTCACGTCGACGTAGCTGCCCTCTTCGAAGGCGTCGGCGTTGATTTCCTGGCCGACCTCGAAGGCCGAGGCGTCAGCGACGCGGAGCTCGGCGATGTGGCGGCGAGGGGTGACACCGGCCTTGGAGAACTGGCCGGAGACCGGCTTGTTCACCTTGCGCGGGTCGATGGCGCCGAAGGCGACCTGGACGGCGGAGTAGCCGTCGCGCTCAACGGTGCGGATCTGGGTAACGACGTTCGGGCCCGCCTTGACGACGGTCACGGGAACGACGCGGTTCTTCTCGTCGAAGACCTGGGTCATGCCGAGCTTGGTGCCCAGGATGCCCGCGGCCGGACGGCTCTTGTTGTCAGTCATATTCGAAGTCCCCGTCACTGAATGTTGACGTCGACGCTGGCCGGCAGGTCGATGCGCATGAGAGCGTCAACCGTCTTCGGCGTCGGGTCGAGGATGTCGATAAGCCGCTTGTGCGTGCGCATCTCGAAGTGCTCGCGCGAGTCCTTGTACTTGTGCGGCGAACGGATGACGCAGTAGATGTTCTTCTCGGTGGGCAACGGCACCGGGCCGACCACACGGGCGCCGGTACGGGTCACCGTCTCGACGATCTTGCGCGCAGACGCGTCGATCGCCTCATGGTCGTAGGCCTTGAGCCTGATGCGGATCTTCTGTCCCGCCACGCTGAGTGTCCTTTTCTCCGCTTACGTTGTGATCCAAGAGCTTTCACTCTCGAACCACCCTCATTTGCACAGCCCGAACACACGAAGACGCATCAGCCACAACACACACGACCGGCCCCTGGGGCCCGTCCATCGCCGCTGTTCATCTGTCATGGTTCATCCGGTCCACGCGGTCGGGCGTGTCGCTCCGCCGCACATTCCTCAGCCCTGAGCAAATCTCATACGAGCCTCGGAACAGTGTCCCGGACGCACCCACACCGCTTTCAGGCGGGGTGCAAAATTCGGTCTTGCTTGCCTGTCACCTGCGCTGATCCAACGGAAAAGACGCAACCCGGTGTGGGCAACCCGAATAGTATGCCTCGAGGTCCGGGGCGATCTCAAATCGCCCCCTCCCCCACTTCCATGGGTGATGGCGCTGGTCACACCATGTCCGAAATGTGAAGGCCGGTGCGGAAAGTTCCGCACCGGCCTGGGCCCGAAAGATTCGGACTACACCAATTCGATGACCCGGAACGGCTGGCCGAAGTTCTGGGCGGGATCGATCCAGACGAGCGCGAACAGGCCGCCGCGCCCGGCGGCGTCGCGGATCACGTCACTGACCGGAAGGTACATCTCGTAGTCGGTGAACGGCTGGTGCGTCTCGCTGCTGAAGCGGAAGATCGCGCGATCGCCCACGATCCGGTCGAGCACGACCGGGATCGGCGAGTTGTTCAGCGCGACGGTCTCGCCCTCATCAAGAGCGAACCCGGCGTAGACGCCGTTGCCCGGATTGATGATCGGCTGAATCGCCGAAGCGGAGCCGGCTCCGGCCACCGTCGCTCCGAGCGCGATGCCCAGCGCCGCGACCACGGTACGAATGCGCATGATTTCGAGAACTCCCATCCCCAACCGACCGGTGAGATGGCGCCGGGACCAGCCGCGTCCCGCGACACGGCGGCTCAAGCTAGCAACGGTCCGGCGATTCCGGATCGGTCAGTGAATCGGTCATAGTTCACATTTCACCCGTGATTGGCGCGACCGCAACCTACCCAAGAACTTACTCCGAAGTAAGATACCGGACATGACCAAAGACACCGCCACCTACCGCGGCTGGAAGAAGCTCCCCGACAACCGCATCGGCCACACCCTTTTCTCGCTCGGCATGGTCGCGCGCGTCCCCTACTTCGGCACCGTGCTCCCCAGCGTCGTCCGCCTCGAACCCGGCCTCTGCGAGGTCACCGCCCCCAAATGGTTCGGCATCCACAACCACCTGGGCACCTTCCACGCCATCGCCGCCTGCAACCTGGCCGAGGTCGCCATGGGCATGCTCTCCGAAGCCACCGTCCCCGGCACCCACCGCTGGATCCCCAAGGCCATGAACGTCCAATACCTCGCCAAGGCCAACTCCGGCCTCCGCGCGGTCGCCAAACTCCCCGAACTCCCCGACTTCGACAAGATCACCGAAGGCCAGGACCTCGTCGTCCCCGTCTCCATCTACGACAAGTCCGGCCTCGAAGTGGTCCACGCCGACATCACCACCTGGATCACCCCCAAGTAGCGCCCCCGGCAAGTCCGCTGCCCCCAACGGACTTGCCGCGCCTCAACCCGCCGTGATCCGCGGCGGATCCGGGTCGATCGGTTCCAGCGCCGCCTCCGGGAAGCAGGGCGACATGCCGAGCATGCCCAACGACCCGTCTCCCTTGCCGGCATCGTTTATCCGGAGGCCGTACCCGTCCGGAGTCTTGACCGTGTACGACCACTGATCGGAATCGGTTGGCTGCCAACCCCTTTCGCGCCATACCGCAGCGATCCGATCGAAATATTCCCTGGTGGCGCCGGCCGGAACCCCCGCCACCCAGTAGGTGACCCGGGCGTAGTGCGGCCCCTCGGTCTGCACGTTGCCCTCCCAGCAAGGCGGCGTCACCGGATACGGATCGAAGGTAGCCAGATTCGGGTTGGCCGGAGTCTTGGACAATTCGATCCCCGGTGGCAGCCCGCGCAACGTGTCTGTCATCAGCTCGTGGATGCGCCGCTGCGCACCGAGCGCCGTCAGTGACTCGTCCACATGAATTCCTTTCGATCCGCCCGATCCACAACCGGTGGCAGCGAGTGCGACCACGAGCAGGACGGCAACCCGAAGTCGAAGCATGGTTCCGAAGTCCTTTCACCTCGAGCCGGCGATGATCCGGCCCATGTTCTGCGCGGACACATTGCCGTCGTCCCAGTACTGGCTGTGTGCCGACGTGTTGTACGGATCGACGAACGGGGCGGCCAGCAAGCCGAACGGCTGCGGTATCAGCACCCCGGTGAGAACGGGTGCGACGGGACTCGCGGATCCGGGCGCAGAGGCGAAGACCTGCCCGCCGAACCCGGAGCCTGTCGGATCCGGCCCGAAATCGTCTGTGGTCGGCACGATTCCGGAGACCAGCGGGTACAGGGGAACCGGATCGTTCGCCGCTTTGGTCGAGAAGACATGCTGGTACTCCTGACCGTCCGGCACTCCGGTCAGGCTGAGTTCGCTCACGTGATCCACGGTGACCCCCGGGCTCGCGACGAATACGACCGCATCGGCGTTCAAGGTCCGTCCGTGCGCAGCGGCGTCGCCGACGAGCGTGGTTCCGTAGCTGTGCCCCAGCACGGTATTCCGTGACGCCGCGCCTTCGTGGCTGACACGCAGTCCGTCCTGGAATCGGTCCAGGTCGGTGGCAGCGGCATCCGCGTAGTCGCGATGGCGTGCGTCCGGGATCTCCGGCGGCGCGTCATATCCGAACCACGCGATGCTCACCGGTTTGGCCGCGCCGGCGAGCCTCGCCTCATCGGTCATGGTGCCGATCCGGCCCATGTCGGGGCCCATGGCCGAGGGCCGAGAGCTCGTCCCGGGCACATACGTGGTGACATGGCTGGCGGTATCCGGATTGCCGTCCGCGATGACGGTGTGCACGCGGTCGCCACTCAGACTGTCCAGCTGCAACAGCATCCGGCCCGGATGCTTCGGGTCGTGCGTGATCTCGTAGATCTGCCGGAGATCGTCATAAGACTTGCTCTGCTCGGCTGCGGACGGGCGATGCGCCGCATCCCATTTGGCTTTCCATTCGGTGTAGCCGGGCCGGGTCTCCAGCCAGGATTCGGCTTCCTTACTGGTTCCGGTGTACTTCGCCCAGTCCGGATGCTGCGCCTTCAAATGCTCGACCGAGTTGTGGGCAGCGGCAGCCCTGGTCATCTCGTCCTCGAGCTTCAGCCGGTTGTAGTGGTCGCGATCAACGGCGGGCATGCCGTCGCGGTTGCCGAGGTACTGATCGTGGAGCCAGAGGGCGTCCTTGTCGTCCTCGCCGAGGCCGGTCCAGAAATCGTGGAACGCGCGGGGGTCGTCCGGAAGCTGGGCTTTTCCGTCGAGGATGTCCTGGACCTGGCGGCTGCGTTCGCCGAGCTGGACGGGGAGAGTTTGCGGCAATGCCTGTGCGTCGCCGATGGATTCGAAGGCGGTGTCGATGGCGGTGGCGGTGTCCTCGAGGATCTGGCCGAGGCCGGCGAGGGCCTGTTTGATCGCGGGCTCGTAAATATGCTTGGCCGTATAGTCCAGTGCCGCTTGAGCTTTGGTGATGTCGGCGGCGGTGGCATCGGACGGGAGCGAGAGTTTCGCGTCGGGGGCGGTGACGGTGCCGTCTTCTGCGACCGTGAATTTGTTCTTCTCGGTCAGCTCGATGGCGGCGATGGTGACGCGTTTGGAGGTGGCGATCCGGGACTGTCCGGACGTGGCCGCGGCGATGGCGTTCGTCAGTGCGTCGACGACCTTGTGCCCGGCGCTGGCGGTGTCCGCGGTTCCGCTGCGGGCACGGTCGCCCGCCGCGCCGATCCAGTAGTCGGTGGAGGCGGCGTAGTCGCGTGCCGCCTGGTCCAGGTGCAGCTGGGTGGTGTCGCGGACGGTGGTCCACTCGGTGATCTGCCCGGACAGTGCCTCCGGCTGGATCGCGTAGACCTGCGATTTGGTGACCGGGCCGGCGGTCATGAGTTCGGGAGGTGGGTCGTGGCGTTCACGATGTTCATGCGGACGGCGAAGTCCGTGTGGTGGTAGGCGTCCACGCAGCGGACGGTGTTGTTGCCGATGCGTTCGAGCGCCTGGCCGAGAGATCGCACGGCGTCGCCGGTGTCCTGGGATCGGGCGGTGCAGACCGTGCCGAGGCGGAATCCGGCGAAACCCGCGCTGACGGCCGCCGCCGCGTAGCCGATGGGATTGCCGCCGGGCGCAAGCGTGTTCAGGCTCTGCCCGTGGCCGCGGGCGCTGTTCGCGAGGGACAACGCGTCGTCCTGATCGATGCGCAGGGATTCGGCCAGTCGGCTGCCCATCGGTTCACCGGCTCCGGCCGGGGAGGTCGGCCGGCGCGGAGTCCGGCCGGGGCTGGTCGATAGCCGAGACGGTCGTCGATACCGCCGCTTCGATGCGAGGATCGGCCCGGAATTCGGCCAGCGCCGCCGCTGCCTGCGATCGGGCGGCCGCCAAGGACCGTGCCGCGAGGTCGGTCAACTGCCGGGCGAGTTCGTCACCGCCGAAGGCCAGCGCCGCGTCGGCGATGTGGAATCGCAGTTCGCCGTCCGCGTGCGCGTCGATGGTCAGCAGTCCGTCGGCGGACCGGACGCGGGCGCTGGCTGCTGTGAGCGCCTCGGTCAGGCGTTGTGTGCTCGCCTGTAGCGGATCGGCGTCGTTGCGCATCAAACCCCCAGCCAAGTCGATTGCTCAGAGTTTGCACGATATCAATCGGGTATTACTCGGACCGGTTGGGATGGGATGCGGTCTGGTTCGGGCCGGGTGGGGCTGTTTGAATGCGGGTATGAGTGGCCGGGAGGTCGGCGGGGCTGCCGACGTTTGTGTGGTGGGGCTCGGGCCTACGGGGCGGGCGGTGGCGCATCGGGCGATGCGGGCGGGGTTGCGGGTGGTGGGGGTGGATCCGCGGCCGGAGCGGTTGTGGGGGCCTACCTATTCGTGCTGGGTGGATGAGTTGCCGGGGTGGTTGCCGGGGAGTGCGATCGGGAGCCGGATCGAGCAGCCGACGGTGTGGACGGATGCGGCGCATCGGATTCCGCGGGCTTATTGCGTGTTGTCGAAGCAGGGGTTGTTCGATGCCTTGCCGTTGGACGATGCGACGGTGATCGCGGGGCGGGCCCGGATCGTGCAGCCGCATCGGGTGGAGTTGTCCGACGGGACCGAGGTGCGGGCGGCGACGGTGATCGATACGCGGGGGCAGCACACGCCGGGGAAACGGCGGCTGGCCAGTGCGCACGGGATTTTCGTGGACGAGGACCTGGCCGCTCCGATGGTGGCCGAAGGGGAAGGGCTGCTGCTGGATTGGCGGGACGAGAACGGGGCGGGGAAGGACGAGCCGCCGTCGTTCCTGTATTCGGTGCCGCTGGGCGACGGCACGGTGATCTTCGAGGAGACGAGCCTCGGCCTCCGGGGCGGGATGCCGCAGCACGAGTTGCGGCGGCGGACGCTGAATCGGCTGCGGGCGCACGGGATTCGGCTGCGCGGCGACGAGCCGACCGAGGCGGCGCACTATCCGCTCGATTGGGTCCCGCCGAAAGCCGGTCGGGGGCAGGTGATTCCGTTCGGTTCCCGGGGCGGCATGATGCATCCGATCACGGGGTACTGCGTGGCGGATTCGCTGGCGCTGGCCGATGTGGCGGTGGATGCCGTGCTGCGCGGCGAGGATCCGATCCAGGCGCTGTGGCCCTGGCAGGCACGGCTGGTCTATTGGATGCGGATGCGCGGCGTGTACGGGCTGGGACGGCTGACCACGCCGCAGTCCATCGCCATGTTCGACGCCTTCTTCACCCGGCCGCCGCGACAGCAGCGGGCGCTGCTGTCGGCGCACGACGACTACACCGCGCTCGGGGCCGCGCTGTTCATGACCGTGGCCACCACCTGGCCGTTCCGCTGGCGCTACGACCTGGTGGGCTGGACCAACCGGAACCGCTGGGTGGATTGGGATTTCGGCGATCCCCGTGACCTCGCCGAACGCCTGGCCGACGAGCTACCGGAACATTCCTAGACCCAGTTCTCGATCCAGTACTTCCAGATGACCGGTGCGTAGCCGGCCAGCGGCGGCACCTTGATATCGGTGCCCGCCAGCGCGGCCTCGGCGTGACCGCAATCGAAGGAACAGCTCAGCTCGCTGTGCTCGATGACCTCCATCGGCACCCCGACCTGCCGCAGCGCCCAGCCCATGCCGGGCACCCGCAGGGTCATGTCCAGGGCCTGTTTGGGCATGACCTCGACCAGATGCGGGGCCCCGGCCTCGTCGGCGAAGAGGTTGAACACGTCGGCGACGCTCTGCCGGCGCGGATCGACCAGGTGGTAGGTGGTGTCCTCGCCGTGCGGCTGATGCGCGATGTGATCCAGCGCCCGGGCCACGAAATCGACCGGGACCATATTGGTCTCACCGAGCCGGGGCGCGACAACGGGCAGGATGCGCGGCAATTGCGCGGCCATGCGCAGCAGCCGGAAGAAGTAGTACGGCCCTTCGATCCGATCGATCTCCCCGGTCCGGGAATGCCCGATGACGATGCCCGGCCGGTAGATCCGCCACGGCACCGCCGCCTGCTCGCGCACCGCCTGCTCGGCCTTCAGCATGGCCCGCTGATAGGGCGTGGCCAGTACCTGCCCGACCTCGAACATGTTCTCGGTGAAAAGCCCCTCCCAGGACCCGGCGACCTGCACCGTCGAAACATGGTGCAATTGCCCGGCTTCCACCTCGGCCGCGAAATCCACCACCCGCCGGGTGCCGCCGCCGGGCGCGACCGAGTCGAATCCCCCGGCCAGATGGAACACGTGGTCGATGGAACCGCGCTGCGCCGCAACCCATCCCGGATCGATGCCGAGCCCCGGCGCGGTCAGATCACCCCGCACCGCTTTGATCCGATCGCGCGCGTCCCAGGCGTGCATGCACCGGTTGAACCGCAGCACCGAATCCTCGCCGGGCCGCACCAGCACATGGATGTCCCCGTCGCGTTTCAGCAGTTCGGGAAGCAGGAACCGACCGATGAACCCGGTTGCCCCGGTAACCAGGTAAGCCATGCCGCCACCATAACGTGATGCGCGCCACATCTGCCGCGTGGATCGGTCAGCGCCGACAAACCGGGCGATCCGTACAGCGTCCGAAGGGCAACCCGATGGCATGCTGTCGCAGTGAATCCTCGACTGCTCGCGACGTCCCTGCCGGTGCTCGCCTGTCTGCTGATCACAGGCTGTGGCGACGGCGCTTCCCCGGCTTCCACCGGCACCCCGGCCACTCCGCGCGAACAGCTACTACTCGCCGCCGGCGAATTCCCGGCGGGCACGAAACATCTGGACATCCCGGCCGACAAACTGCGCGACGCCGCCTCGGATGTGGCGAGCCTGCAATCGGATGCGGTCATCACTCCCGAGTCCTGCCGCGGCACCCAGATCGACGCGGCCAAGCTGACCGAACAGGCGCTGAAGGATTCGTCGGTGGCCGCCGCGTCCGCGGACGCGACCGTCTACGTCGAGTTCGTGGCGAGCCGCACCGCGGATCTGAAGCAGCTCGCCGCGAACAACGACAAGTGCAAGCAGCTGACGGGCAGCAATGTCATCGACGGCGACAAGATCGACACCAAGATCGAGCTGGCCGATCTGCCCGCCCCCGGCGACCTGAAGGGCGTCGACACCCTGGTCTACCTGTCGGACAGTTCCTCGACCGCGCCCGGGGTGACCGAGCCCATCACCAGCACCGCGTACATGGGCTGGGCCACCCTGCGCGACACCACGGTCGCGGTGCGGGTGGCGTCGATGTCCGGCCCGGTCGACCGCGAGCGGGCCGAACGGTTCTTCGTCGACGCCGTGCGAAAGATCCAGGACGCCAAGTAGACCCACCCGGTCGAGCCGGGGCTCAGGCCCCGGTCTCGGCCGCCCGCCGGTACCCGCGCACCGCCGGGTACGCGAACACCACGATGATGCCGAGCGTCCACGCCAGCGTCTTGACCAGCGGCGTCAGAATCGGCCCGTCGTAGGCCAGCCCGCGCATGGCGTCGATGGCCGTACTCATGGGCTGGTTCTCGACGGTCTTCTGCAGCCACGTCGGGTACGCGTACACCGGCACGAATCCGGAGTTGAAGAACATCAGCAGGTTGGTGACCAGCCCGACCATCGACACCAGCAGGATGCCCTCGGAGAAGGTGGCCAGCGCCGTGATCATCACCGCGAACGCCATGCCGAACAGCACCGGAATCCCGAACATGGCGATGGAAGCCCAAGGCCCGTACCAGAACCGGAAGCCCAGCACGAGCCCGACGGCCACCACGCACAGCGAGGTGATCAGCACCCGGATGCCCTCGGCCAGCAGCCGCCCGGTGAGCCCGGCGGCACGATGGATCGGCATGGTGTGGAAGCGGCCGAGCAGTCCGGTCGCCTTCTCGGTCTTGAAACCGAGCGCGCTGATCACCGAACCGGACATGGCGGCGACCAGCATGATCATCGGCACGGTGCCGTAGACGCTGGGCACACCGGTGACCGAAGTAATGGAGTCGCCGAGCACGATCCGGAACATGAGCAGGGTGAGGGCCGGGTAGACCAGCGACTGGATGGTGGTCGCGGGATCGCGGGCCCAGCCGAGCAGCAAACGCTTGCACTGGATTCCGGTCTGCTCGATCCACACCGTGAGCGCGCGTTCGGACCGCTGCTCGACCTCGGGCAGCGGCTCGTGCCCCGCCCACGCGTTCGCGGCCGTCTCCTTCGGCTCCGCGTCGATAACCGTCATGACCGCCTCACACTCGCCCACACGGCCACCGGGGTGAACACGACGACGAAGCCGACGATCCACAACAGCGGCACCCAGAACACCGCCCACGTCACCCCGTCCGCCGCCATATCGCGCATGGCATAGGACAACTGGGAGATGGGCTGATTACGCACGAACGGCCGGATCCACGCGGGGAAGCCGGATTCCGGCACGAACCCGCAGGAGAGCATGCCGAAGATGAGCGTCGGCAGGGTGAGCGCCTGGCTCAGCGATTCCGGGCTCTTGGTGATCGACCCCAGAGCATCCGCGCCGATGGACAGCGCGGTACCGACGACCAGCGCGAACCCGCAGAACAGGATGGCCTGTCCCCAGCCGGCGTGAAAGCGGAATCCGATCAGGTGCCCCCAGCCGAGGGCGGCGATGAGCGAGACGACCGAGCGCACCAGGCCGGCGCTGAGCCGGGACAGCAACGGCACCAGCTTCCCGATGGGCATGGTCTGCATGCGGGTGTTGAGCCCGGTCATCGCTTCGAACGCCGACAGCTGCGCGTTCGACATCATGGTGAAGGACATGGTCTGCAGCACGATGATGGGCATGACGAACTGCGCGTAGTTCACGCCCTTGAACGCCATGACGTACTTCAGCGGCAGATAGAACCCGAGCGTGAACACCAGCGGGGTGATGACCGCGACGATGAGCTCGCCCTTGGTCGCCATCACCCAGACGATGCGCCCGGTCAGGGCCCGCCACTGCGCGAAGCTCGACGGCTTGGCGGCGGGCAGGCCGGCGAAGAGATCGGTGCCGCCGGCGACGGCGGGGGCGCTCACGCTTCGCCTTCCTTGCTGCCGGAATGCCCGGTGAGGGAAAGGAATACGTCGTCGAGCGAGGGCCGCCGCAGCCCGATGTCGGCGAGCTTGACCCCGGCGCTGTCGAGCCGGCGCAGCGCCTCGGACAGGGTGACCGCGCCGTCGGGAGCCGGGATGGAGAGCCGGTCACCGGTGCCGATCTCGGCGCGCACCGCGGCGGGGACGAGATCGCCGAGCGCGTCGGCGGCCGTGCGCACCTGGCTGGGATCGAGCGGCACCACCTCGCAGTAGCTGCCGCCGGTCTTCTCCTTGAGGGCGTCCGCGGTGCCTTCGGCGATGACGGTGCCCTTGTCGATGACGATGATGTTGTCGCTGAGCACGTCGGCCTCTTCGAGGTACTGCGTGGTCAGCAGGACGGTGATGCCCTGGGTCTTGAGCGCGTTGACCAGGTCCCACACGCCCTGGCGGCTGCGCGGATCGAGGCCGGTGGTGGGTTCGTCGAGGAACACCACCTCGGGGCGCACCACCAGACCGCAGGCGATGTCGACGCGGCGGCGCATGCCGCCGGAGTAGCCGCGCACCGGGCGGCGGCCCGCGCTGGTGAGGTCGAATTCCTCGAGCAGGGTGTCGGCGCGCTGGCGGGCGGCCTTGCGGGGCAGGCCCATCAGGCGGCCGAACAGTTCCAGGTTCTCGCGGCCCGAGAGGTTTTCGTCGAGGGCCGCGTACTGCCCGGTCATCATGATGGAGCGGCGCACGGCGGGGGCGTCGGTGCGGACATCGTGCCCGGCGACGCGGGCGATGCCGGAGTCGGCGCGCAGCAGCGTGGAGAGGATCTTGACCGTGGTGGTCTTGCCCGCGCCATTGGGGCCGAGGATGCCGAGCACCTGGCCGCGGGCGGCGGTGAAGCTGACCCCTTGCAGGGCGTGCACGTCTCCGAACGACTTGCGGATGTCTTCGACGTACACCGCCGGATCGCCCTTCGAAGTCAGCGTTTCCGCTGGTTGCGTATCCGGTTGTTCCAAGGTCGGCATCAACTCTCCACTATCGGCTGTGCGGGCGATCTCAACGCCCCGGTCGGTGGATCCCCACATCCCCGCCGGGATGATCCACTCCACCGTCGGTGATGTTACCGGCGTGGCAGTTCCGGGGCGCCCCTTCTCTGAATAGGCCGCATTTCAGATGTGTGCTTCGTCACAAACCGATAGGTAGGTGAATAGCCGCAGATCCAGGGCCAGACCGGGCGGTATGCCAGATTTTCGCTACCTTGTCGCATCTGTGACCCGGACCCTACTCTGGCGGGACGGGGAGACATTCGGATTGGCCCTGGAGAGGTGACCCATGGCCGAGTCAGCACAGCGACGAACGGCGGCGCACACCGGCGCGCACCGGCCCAAGGTTTTGACGTCCTACGACCCGCGCACCGGCGAAACCGTCGGCGATTACGCGGTGATGGGAGCGGGCGAACTGACCCGCACCGTGCGCTCCGCGCGCACCGCCCAACAATGGTGGGCCACAATCGGTTTCGATGCCCGCAAACGCTGGCTGCTGGACTGGAAGCGCAGCATCGCGCGCGGCACCCGGGAACTGGTGGAGCTGATCAGCAGCGAGACCGGCAAACCGCGTATGGACGCCGCCATCGAGGTGACTCTGGCTGTGGAGCAGCTGGATTGGGCGGCCCGGCGCGCCGAGCGCGTCCTGCAGCGGTCGCCGCGCACGCCGCGGTTCGCCCGGAATCCGCAGGGGGCCATCGGATATCTGCCGCTGGGCGTGGTCGGCGTGCTCGGCCCCTGGCACAATCCCGTTCTCACCCCGATGAATTCGATCGCCGGCGCCATGGCCGCCGGGAACGCGGTGGTGTTCAAACCGAGCGAGCTGACTCCCGGCGTCGGCGTCTGGCTGGCCGACGCCTGGACCCGGCTGTCGCCGAATCAGCCTGTGCTGCAGGTGGTCACCGGCGACAGCTCGACCGCGGCGGCGCTCTGCAAGACCCGGGTGGACCGGATCTCCTACAGCGGCTCGGCCGCCGGGGCCCGCGAGGTGACGGCGCTGTGCGCGCAGGCCGGCACCCCGGTGACCCTGGAACAGAGCGTGCGCGGGGCCATGGTGGTGCAGGTGGACGCGCGGCTCGACACCGCCGCCGCGGCGGCCGTCTACGGTGCGATGGCCCATGCCGGGCAGCAGCCGGCCGGGGTGCATCGCGTCTATGTCGCCGATTCGGTCTACGAACCGTTCCTGGCGCTGGTCGCCGAGCAGGCCCGCCGCCTGCGCCCGGGCGCGGACCGGCGCGCCACCTACGGTCCGATGACCCTGGACACCAGCATCGACGTGGTCCGCCGCCAGGTCCGCGATGCGCTGAGCCGGGGCGGGCGGGCCGTGGTCGGCAGCCTGGAATCGATTCGCGAGCCGTATATCGAGCCGATCGTGCTGACCGATGTGCCCGATGTGAGCACCGCGGTGACCGGCGAACCGACCGGCCCGGTGCTGATCGTGAGCCGGGTGGCGGATATGGACGAGGCCGCCGAGCGCGTCAATGCCGTCGAACGAACCGGCGAGAAGCCCGCTCCGGTAGCGGTTTTCACCCGCGATGTACGCAGCGTGCCCGAGTTCGCCCAGCAGTTGCGCACCGAACTGGTGACCGTCAATGCCACGCCCGTGTACGGCGTGTCCGGGCCCGGCCGCATCCGCGATCCGCGCATGCTGCGGGAATTCGCTCGCGCCCAGGCCATTTCGGACGGGCGCTATCGCGATCCGGTGTTCAGCAGTTTCGACAACAACCCCCGCCGGCTCCGGATGGCGCGGGCGCTGTTCCGGATGCGGCACCGAGTCTGGCGATGAGTTAGTCCCCCGCGCGCTCGGCGTGCGCGCCGAGCAGCACCGCGTTCATCAGCGCCGCCACCCGGGCCAGGTTCTCCCGGCGGCCGTCGAAGCGGATGCGGCGGCCGACATCGATGACCTGTGCGATGGCGGCGTGCACCCGGAACCGCGCCTCCACCTGGTCGCCGTCCAGCAGGTTCGCCCATTCCAGGACGTTCTGCCGCTGGATGGAGCGCAGCCGATGCTGTTCGGAGGCGGGCAGATTCGAGAATTCGGAGAAGTACACCGGCAGGATCTCGGGCATGGCGAAGGTCATGCGCGCGAACCGGGCGGCAATGTGCACGGCCGCGTCGGACCGGCTGGTGGATTCCGCGAGCGCCTCGGCATTGGCGATGGCCACCCGCTCCCCCGTGCGATGGAACGCCGCCGCCAGCAGATCGGCCTTGCTGCTGAAGTACCGGTACACGCTGGAGGCGTTGATGCCCGCCGCCGCGCCGATCTCCTCGATGCTGGCCTCGTGGTAGCCCTGCCGCCCGAAGATCCGGATCGCCTCGGTGAGCAGCTGTTCGCGTTTCGAAATGACCGGCAGCCCACGCAGATCGGGTTCGCCGGTGGCCGGCGGCGGGGCGGGCGGCAGCTCGGTGCGCAGCAGATCCCAGCAGATCTCGTCGATCAGATTCAGCAGCCGGGTGGTGGACAGCGCGGTCCGGTGCGCGGTGATGGAGCCGATGGCGCTGAGCACCGCGGCCGCGCGCAACATGACATCGGCCGGATCCGCGTCCGGGTACAGCGCGGCGATGGCCGCGGCGACGGTCTCGTGCAGTTCGGCGTAGATCACCCGGATGCGGGCCCGGTCCTCGCGTTCCAGGTATCGCCGCTCCCACCGGTACAGCCCGCCCTCGCGGCGCACGTCCACCGTGTACTCGGCGATGCCGCGGATCAGCGTGGTGAGTCGCGGTTCCGGTTCCAGGTTCGGATCGTCGGCGCTGCGGGCGGCGTCCAGCAGCTGCTGTGCGCCCCCTTCGGCGGCGGCCACCAGCAGCGCGTACTTATTGCGGAAGTGCCGGTACAGCGCGGGCCCGGAAATGCCGACCTCGGCGGCGATCTCGTCCACGCCGACCGGGTGATATCCCCGCTCGGCGAAGGCTCGAGCGGCTACCCTGACGATTTGCGCCTTGCGGTTCTTGGGCCGCCGGCGCGGGCCGGGTTCGCTGTCCGATCGCCCCGCCGGGCTGTTGGATCGCACCGAAGCGAGTGCGGCCTCGCTGCGATCGACGACCATGCGGTTTCTCCTTCTCCGAGCGGCACCGGCTGTTGACAGTGCCGGACGAATCCCCCTAAGTTAACCACAATTCGCACAGTTGAACACATTCGTGGCATTGTCGCCGCGCATTCACCGGGAGCAGCCATGAGCAATACCGCGACCACGCCGGGCTACACCGCGATTCAGGACGGCCGGGTGCTCCGGATCACCATCACCAACCCCCGGCGTAAGAATGCCATCGATTACGACACCATGTGGGGGCTCGGCGATACCGTGCTCGCGGCGGCCGCGAACCCGGACGTGCGGGTCATCGTGCTGACCGGCGCGGGCGGGGACTTCTGCACCGGCGCGGACCTGGCGGCGAGTCCGGGTGAGGCCGAGCGCGGCATCACGCCGGAGATGACCATGGCGTGCGCCAATCGCATGATCAAAGCGGTGGTGGAGGCGCCCATTCCGGTGATCGCCCGGGTGCGCGGCGCGGCGGCCGGGGTGGGCGTGGCGTTCGCGCTCGCCGCGGATCTCACCTATGCGTCCGAAGAGGCGTACCTGCTGCTGGCTTTCATCAATATCGGCCTGATGCCCGATGGCGGCGCGGCGGCCCTGGTGGCCGCGGCGGCGGGTCGTCCGCTGGCCGCCGAAATGGCGTTGCTGGGCGATCGCCTGCCCGTGGCCAAGGCGGTCGAGCACGGCCTGATCACCGGCGTGTACACGCCCGAGGAACTCGACGCGAAAGTCGAAGCGGCCGCGGCCAAGATCGCCGATGGCCCGCGCCGCGCGCTCGAACTCACCAAGCGCGCCCTCAACCTCGCCACCCTCACCGCCCTCGACGGCGTCCTCGCGGCCGAAGCCGACGGCCAGGCGGAACTCCTGCGCCACCCCGATTTCGCCGAGGGCGCCGCGGCCATGCTCCAAAAACGCAAGCCCGTCTTCACCGCATAGCCGGAAAACGGAACGGGCCCGCACCTGAAGGCGCGGACCCGTTCGTCGTACGCGGAGAGCACCGGCCCCCTGCGCCGGTTCTCTCAGAGTCTGTGCGGCGCAATCACTTCCCGGTCACCGTCAGGTAGATCAGCGCGACATTGAGCACGCTGATGATGGCCGCGACCAGCCACGCCAGCCCGGTGGTGACGCGGTGGTTCACGTCATTGCCCATGAGCACGCGGTCACTGGTGAACCGCACCAGCGGAATCAGCGCGAACGGGATGCCGAAGGACAGCACCACCTGCGAAATGATCAGCGCCCGCGTGGGATCGATGCCCGCGGCGAGCACCACCAGCGCCGGGATCAGCGTGATGAGCCGCCGGAACAGCAGCGGAATGTGCCGGTGCAGCAGGCCCTGCATGATCATGGCCCCCGCGTACGCGCCGACCGAGGTGGAGGCCAGGCCGGAGGCGAGCAGGCCGACCGCGAGCAGCAGTCCGGCCGCCGGGCCGAGCACATCGGTCACCGCGGCGTGCGCGGATTCCAGCGAATCCACATCCTCGCGCCCGCGCAGCGTGTTCGCCGCCATCAGCAGCATGGCCAGGTTCACCGTGCCGGCCAGCAGCATGGCCAGCCCGACGTCGTAGCGGGTGATCTTCAGCAGCCGGGCGCGCGCCGGTCCGGGTTCCGGGCTGCCGTGCCGGTCGCGGGCCAGCCCGGAGTGCAGGTAGACGGCGTGCGGCATGACGGTCGCGCCGATCATGGCGGCGGCCAGCAGCACGCTCTCGGTGCCGTCGAAGCGCGGCACCAGCCCGCCGATGGTGCCGGACACCGAGGGCGGCGAGATGAACACGGAGGCCAGGAAGCCGATGGCGATGATGCCGAGCAGTCCGACGATGACCCGTTCGAACGGCTTCTGCCCGCGATGGTTCTGGATCATCAGCAGGAACAGCGACACCACGCCGGTGATCACACCGCCCAGCAGCAAAGGCAGCCCGAACAGCAGGTTCAGCGCGATGGCCCCGCCCACCACTTCGGCGAGATCCGTTGCCATGGCGACGGTTTCGGCCTGCCCCCAGTACGCCAGCCGCATCGGCCGGCTCGCCTTGTCCCGCACCGCCTCGGGTAGCGACATACCCGTCACCAGCCCCAGCTTGGCCGACAGGAACTGCACGAGCCCCGCCATGACATTCGCCATGACGATGACCCAGACCAGTAGATATCCGAACTGCGCCCCGGCGCTGATATTCGAGGCGACATTGCCCGGATCCACGTACGCGATAGCGGCGACGAAGGCTGGGCCGAGCAGAACCGAAGCCGCTCTAGCGCGCTGAAACTTGCCGCGGGGTTCTGCCAAGGTGGTCACAACAATAGTTTACGGCTAACCGAACTTTTTGTTCAGCCCCTCCCCCCAAAACGAAACCGCTGGACCCACACAACCTTCACAATCCGATCGGTCGGTACGAAGACCCCGCTACGTAACCTCTCCACCGCGCGCCTTCCCCCAACAACGACCACGCCCCCGACCGCTTTTGCGGTCGGGGGCGTGTCTTGCTTTTACAGCGCGGGCGCTACAGCCCGAGCCCGCGGGCCAGCACCGGCCACGAGTTCATGAACTCGTCGTTCCAGTAACCCCACGAGTGGGTGCCGCCGGAGCGGAAGTTGTAGGTCGCGGGGATGCCCAGCGAATCCAGCTTCGACTTCAGGTTGGCGGTGCAGTAGTTGGTGCCCGCCTCGATGGCCCCGCCGATGATCAGCTGGTTGGCCAGGCCGTAGGCGCCGGGCAGCGCGTACTGACCGTTGAGGGTGTCGTACTGGCCGGGCAGCCCGTTGCCGGTGGAGATGTAAAGCTCGGTGCCACGCAGCTTTTCGGCGTTCACGACCGGATCGTGCGCGGCCCACTCGGGCGAGTTCTCCTCGCCGTACATGTTCTCCAGCTTGCCGCCGCCCCAGGTCTCGACCGTGAGGCGCATGAACTCACGGCCGACCGGGTCGGCGAACTGCGCGCAACCGGAGTAGGCGGCCGCGGCCTTGAACAGGCCCGGCTTGACCTCGGGCAGCTGCAGCACGGTGGTGCCGGAGGTGGAGATGCCGGCGACGGCGTTGACGCCGTTGGTGCCGAGCGCGCCCTCGATCAGCGGCGGCAGTTCCTCGGTGAAGAACGTCGTCCACTTGTTGCGGCCGAGCGTCGGGTCGTCGTTCTGCCAGTCGGTGTAGTAGCTCCACTTACCGCCGATGGGCTGAATGACGTTCACGTCTTTGTCGGCGAGGAAGCCGTTGACGATATTGGTCTTCTTCACCCAGGAGGCGTCGTCTTGACCGCCGCCCGCGCCGTTGAGCAGGTACAGCACCGGGCGCGGCACCGAGGCGTCGGCGGGACGCTGCACGTCGACCGGGTAGGTGGCGTCCATGGCCGCGGAGTAGACGTAGAGCCGGATGTTCCGGCCGTCCTTCATCTCGGCCTTGGTGATCTTCGACCCGTCCGGGGCAACGGGATCGGCCAGCAGCTTCTTGCTGTCGATGATCGGGTCAGCGGACGCGGAGGTCACGCCGACGCCGGACACCAGACCGGCGAGCACCGCTGTGGCGGCTACGAAGGCCGCGGCGCGCGCACCGCGGCGGCGGTTCGCGACGCCACTCCGGACATGTCGACGAATCAATGTTTCGCACCTTCATCTCGTGTCGATTTACTGGCTGACGAGCACTAACCGGGTTCTCCGGACGGTAGCCGCACCCCGACAGACCATACGGCCTGACTCATCGCCGCGATAGCGCTGAATGTTACGGGTTGGTCGCGCGCCCGTGTTCGGCGAGTCCGCCCAGCGCCTGCACCCAGCCCTCGACGAGCTTCTTGACGTCATCCAGTTCCAGCACCGCGCCCGCGAAGTCGAAGCGGGCGATCAGGCCGTCCTGGCTGGTGTCCACGGTCAGGTCGAGGTAGAGGTCGTCGGCCACCGGTTCCGGGTACACCCGCGCGGGGCGCAGGTCCCGGTACCGGAATCCGATGCGGCCCACCGGGAGTGTCGCGATATCGGCGACGGTGGCCGGGTTCAGGTGCCGCAGCAGCCCGAATCCGACGCCGTGCGCCGGGACCGCGCGCACCGCGTCCCGCACCTGCCCGATGGCCTTGCCCGCGTCCGGTCCGCCGCGCCGCACCTCGTCGAGGTCGACGCCGTCGAGCCGCAGCGGGAACGGGTAGGCGGTGCTGAACGCGCCGACCGTGCGCCGGGCCGCGGCATCGCCGGCCAGTCGCCCGTCGGCGATCAACCGAACCACCGAACCCGTTGCCTTGCGGGCGGATTCGCTGTCGCGATCGAGCAGGGTGACGGCGAGCGCGGTCAGCAGCACATCGTCGATATCGGCGTGCAGGCGGCGCGCCACCGCGTCCACGGCCGCCGCACCTTCCCCGGTGATGGACACCGACACCCGGCCGCGCCCGGTGGGGCGGCCGCCGGCGGTGATCTCGTCGGGTGAGATGCCGGCGGTGGCGGAGGCCAATGCGGTGCGCCACCAGCCCAATTCGCCGACGGTGTCGGGCGCGGCGGCCTGTTCGGCCAGTCCGCGCGCGATGCCGAGCGGGTGCGCGTCCGCGCTGGGCGGCGTGGCGTGCCCGCCGGACCAGGAGGCGGTGAGGTCCTCGATGATGGTGCGCCACGAGGTGTCGTCCACGACGAGCCCGTTGGCGACCACCACCAGCACCGCGGCGGGCCGCAGTTCCGGTTCCACCGCCGTGTCCTCGGGCAGGTTCTCGAGCAGCACGAACCGGACGTGGTAGCCCTTCTCCGGATCCAGTTCCGCGGCGGCGGCCTGGATAACGGCCTCGATCGGATTGCCGACGGCTTCCACGTTGGGATCGATCTGCCAGACCGCGGCGGCCGCCGGAGCGGGCTGCCCCGGAATATCCAGCACCACCGCGTCGCCCGTGCGCCGCAACCGTCCCCACAGCGCCGGATGCCGATCCAGCAGCGTGGCGACGGACCGCCGCACCCGCGAACCGGACACATCGGCGGCGATATCCAGGGTGATCGCCCGCACCCACAACCCGGAAGGCTCGATCTCCAACAGCCCGACCGCCCCCGCGGGCAATGGCGAAACCTGCCCGACAGCGGTCAACCGCGGCCCCATATTCGGCACCGGCGGCGTGACCGGCCGCGCGGCGACCGGCTCGGGTTCCGGTTCGGTTTCCGGTTCCGGCGTCGAATCCGGCTCGTCCACAGCGGATTCCGCCGGTTCGCCAACCTTCAGATCACTCAGCGAAGAATCACCGAGACTGAAGTGATCCGGTGCCGCTTCCGAGGAGTCGTCCGTTGCCGACTCCACGGATTCGTGCGCGTCGGCTTCGAGCTCATCGTCCTCTGCATCGAGTTCGTCGGACTCGTGCGGCTTCAGCCCGGCCGCGAGATCCTCCGGCTTGATGACCGGCAGTACCTGCGTGATCGCCCAGTCCGCACCCGAGTCCGAACTCGGCTCGGCGGCACCTCGCTCGGCGGCGAAGGCCGAGGCCGGGCCGCTCTCGCCCGCAATGGGTTCCGTGCGGCCGCTCGCCACAGCCGGTGCCACCACGGACGTTCCGGTGGTCTCGCCCGTTTCGACGCTGCCCCCGTTCGCGAGCAGCTGCGCCAGGCGCGGCCCGATTTCGGCGAATGCCTCGGCGCTGGTCATCTGCGGATGACGCAGGGGCAGAACGTAATCGGACACTCCGGCGGCGAACGGTTCCCATTCGGCAGGTGAGCCGACGCGTTCGCCCGGATTGTGGATCGAAGCGCGGAACAGTTCGAGGCGGCCGTCGAAGCGGTCGGGCTGGTAAGCGGCGGCGAGTTCGACGGTGCGCATGGCGCCGCGGTAGACCCGGCGCACACGCTCGAAGGTGAGGGAGGCGAGTTCCGTGGGCAGGGCGGCGGTCAGGGCGGCGAGGGCGTCGTCGCCCATCTCGCGCAGGTCCGCCGGGAAGGCGTCGGCCGGGACGCCGAGCTGCATGAATTCGTCGCGGACCGCCTTGCGGAAGTAGTCCACGTCGATTTCGGGGAACGCGTCGAGGATGCCGAGCAGTTCCACCCGCTCCCCCGCCGCCCGCAGTTCGGTGGCGATGGAGTGGGCGATCATGCCGCCCAGCGAGTAGCCGATGACCCGGTACGGGCCGTGCGGCCGCACCGAGCGGATGGCCTCCAGGTACTGCGCGACCAGATCGCCGAAGGTGGCCGGGTCGTAGTCGTCGTCGGTCAGCGCCCGCGACTGCAAACCGTAGATCGGCTGATCCGCCGGCAGGTGCTCGGCGAGTCCGGCGAACGGCCAGGCCAGGCCGGACAGCGGCGGGGCGCAGAACAGCGGCGGCTGCGTGCCGGTCGCCCGGATCGGCAGCACCGGCTGCAGGCTCGCGTCGGCATCGGAGTCGAGGCTGTCCCCCGCTTCGATGCGGGCGCTCAGCCCCGCCACGGTCGGATCGGTGAAGAACCACGCGACAACGACATTCGCTCCGGTCCGGCGGCGCAGCTCGCCGACCACCCGGGTGGCCAGCAGCGAGTTGCCGCCGAGCGCGAAGAAGCTGTCGTGAATGCCGACCTGGTCCAGGCCGAGCACCTCCGCCACGGCATCGGCGACGGTCTGCTCCAGTTCCGTTCGCGGCGCCTGGAATTCGCGGCGGGTGAGCACCGGTTCCGGCAGCGCCCGGCGGTCGAGCTTGCCGACCGGGGTCAGCGGGATGGCGTCGAGGACCGTAATGGCCGTCGGCACCATGTATTCCGGCAGCCGGCCCGCGACATGCGCGGTGAGCGCCGCGGTGTCGATTTCGTGCCCGGCGACCGGCAGTACGTAGGCGGCCAGGATGGTGGCCCCGGCCTCGGTCCGGTGCCCCACGGTGACCGCGAAGTCCACACTCTCGTGCGAGGCCAGCGCGGTGTCGATCTCGCCGAGTTCGATGCGGAAACCGCGCACCTTGACCTGGAAGTCGGAACGCCCGATGTACTCGATGGTCCGCTCCGGCGTCCACCGCACCACGTCACCGGTCCGGTACATGCGTTCCCCGGCGGCGTACGGATGCGCCACGAACCGTTCGGCATTCAGCGCCGGACGCTCGTGGTAGCCGCGCGCCAGCTGGATGCCCGCCAGGTACAGCTCGCCCGCGACGCCGACCGGCACCGGCCGCAAGCGATCGTCGAGCACCAGCGCCTGCACGCCGCGGATCGGACCGCCGATGGTGAGCCGATCGCCCGGCATCAGCGGTTCGCTCATGGTGGTGACGATGGTGGTCTCGGTCGGACCGTACACATTGTGGAAGGCGCGAATCCGGCCGTCCGCCAAGGGCAGCGCCCACTTGTCGATGAGTTCGGCGGGCACCGCTTCACCGCCGGCGGCCAGCATGCGCAGGCTGTCCAGGCCCTCCGGGTCGAGGGTGGACAGCGCGGCCGTGGTGATGAACGCGTGCGTGACCTGCTCGCGCTTGATCACCTCGGCGAGTTCGGCGCCGCCGTAGATCCCCGGCGGCACCACGACCAGGGTGCCGCCCGCGGCGATCGCGAACAGGTGTTCCATCATCGATCCGTCGAACGACGGCGTGGCGAAATGCAGTGCGCGCGTGGACGAGTCGAGCCCGTAGCGCGCGATCTGGGCGGCATTGAAGTTGGCCAGGCCGGCGTGCGTGACGATCACGCCCTTGGGCACGCCGGTGGAGCCGGAGGTGTACACCACGTAGGCCCCGTGCTGCGGATGCAGCGGCCGCACCCGCTCGGCGTCGGTGATCGGGGTGTCGGGATGCCGGTCGACGTCGAGCACGAAGCGCCGCTCGTCGAGGGCGATCCAGTCGGTGCCGCCGGCGGCCGCGCGCAGCGCCGGAATGTCCGGGCTCAGCGAAAGGCCCAGTCGCACCCCCGAATCGGTGAGCATGTGGGCGATCCGGTCGGCCGGGTAGTCCGGGTCGATCGGCACGAAGATGGCGCCGGTCTTGATGACCGCCCAGGTGGTGAGCACCGATTCGATGGAACGCCGGATGGCCACGGCCACCGGCACATCCGGTCCCGCACCGGCGGCGATGAGGGCGCGCGCCAGCTTGGAGGAGGCGGCGTCCAGATCCGAGTAGTCGAAGGACCGGCCCCGGTGCACGACCGCGGGTCCGGACGGATTGGCCAGCACCGCCTCGCGCATGAGATCGGGCAGGGTGCGCGGCGGCACGGCCGGTCCGCCGGTGCGATCGACGAGATCGGCGTGTTCGGCGGCCGAGAGCAGGCCCAGATCGCCGACCGGCAGTTCGGGCCGCGCCACGATGTCCTCGAGCAGTCGCACGAAGCGCTGCGCGAACACTTCCACGGTGGCCTCGTCGAACAGGTCACGCGCGTAGGTGAAGATGGCGGTCGCGCCCGCGTCGGCGCGGCTCGCGATGGTCAGCAGCAGATCGAATTTGGCGGTGGCACTGTCGAATTCGACCGCGCCGACCCGCAGCCCGGGCAGTTCGAAGCCCGCGTCGGGCAGGTTCTCGAACGACAGCGCCACCTGGAACAGCGGGTTGCGCGAGGTGGAGCGTTCCGGGTTGAGCAGTTCGACGAGCCGCTCGAACGGCACGTCGGCGTGCGCGAACGCGGCCAGGTCGGTGTCCTTGACGGCCGCGAGGAGTTCCTCGAACGTCTGCTGTCCGTGCACCCCGGTGCGCAGCACCAGCGTGTTGACGAACATGCCGATCACATCGTCGAGTTCGGCTTCGCCACGACCCGCGATGGGCGTGCCGATGGCGATGTCCGCGGTGCCCGAGAGCCGGGCCAGGAACACCGCGAGCGCGGTGTGCATGACCATGAACTGGGTGGCATTGCGTTCCCGCGCGATGCGCTGCAGCGCCTGCTGCAACTCGGCGCCGATCTCGAAGGTGACGGTGCCGCCGCGCATGGAGGCGACCGGCGGGCGCGGGCGATCCGACGGCAGGTTCAGCTCGTCCGGAATGCCGGCGAGGGTGGTCCGCCAGAACTCGGTCTGCGCGGTGATGAGGCTGTCCGGGTCGTCCTCGGAGCCGAGCACTTCGCGCTGCCACAGCGTGTAGTCCGCGTACTGGATCGGCAGCGGCGACCAGGCCGGGGCTTCCCCGTTGGTGCGCGCGGCGTAGGCGAGCATGACGTCGCGGGTGAGCGGGCCCATGGACCAGCCGTCGGCGCTGATGTGATGCGCCACGAACACCAGCACGTGCTCGTGCTCGGCGCCTTCGACCCGGAACAGCTTGGCGCGCAACGGCACTTCGCGGGTGACGTCGAAGCCGGCGGACAGAATCCCGGCGATGCGATGCGGCAGCGTGCCGGCGGTCACCAGCACCGGGGTCAGGTCCGGCACGGCCTGCGCGGCGGGCCGCACGACCTGGCGGGCCGCCCCGTCGATCTGCGGGTAGACGGTGCGCAGCGATTCGTGCCGTCCGATGGTGTCGGCGACGGCCTGCTGCAGCGCGTCCACATCCAGGTCGCCGGTGAGCCGCACGGCCACCGGAATGTTGTAGGCGGCCGAGTCCACATCGAACTGGTTGAGGAACCACATGCGCTGCTGTGCCAGCGACAGCGGCAGCACCTCGGGTCGCGGTCCGGCGACCAGCGCCTTGCGGCCGGTCCCCGCCCGCTGCTCCACCTTGATGGCGAGCGCGGCGACGGTGGACGCCTCGAACAGCAGGCGCACCGGCACGCGGGCATCGAGGGCCGCGCCCAGCCGGGCCGCGACCTGGGTGGCGACCAGAGAGTTGCCACCCAGGGCGAAGAAGTCGTCGTCCGCGCCGACCCGTTCGGTCCCGAGCACCTCGGCGAACACGTTCGCCACGATCTCTTCGATGGGAGTGGACGGCGCGCGGAACGCGGTGGTCTCGAATTCGGGTTCCGGCAGGGCCTTTCGATCCAGCTTGCCGTTCACGTTCAAGGGCAGCGCGTCGAGGACCACGAAGGCCGACGGCACCATGTAGGACGGCAGTGCGGCGGCGAGCACCGACTTCACCTGCGCCACATCGATATCCGCGCCGGCGGGCACCAGGTACGCCACCAGGCGATCGCCGGTGCGCTGATCCGACTTGGCCAGCACCGCGACATTCGCGATCTCCGGCAGGGCCAGCAGCGCCGCCTCGATTTCACCGAGTTCGATGCGGAACCCGCGGATCTTCACCTGGAAGTCGGTGCGACCCCGGTAGTCCAGTTCGCCGTCCGCGTTCCAGGCCACCAGGTCACCGGTGCGGTACATGCGCTCGCCGTGCCCGAACGGGTTGGCCACGAAGCGATCCGCGGTCAGGTCCGGCCGGCCGAAGTATCCGCGCGCCAGCTGATCGCCCGCCAGGTACAGCTCACCGGAAACACCCACCGGCACCGGCCGCAGGCGCGAATCCAGCACGTACACCCGACTGTTCCACTCCGGCGCACCGATGGACACGCCGATCTGGTCGGCATCGGTCACCGTATGCGTGGTGATCGATACCGCCGCCTCGGTGGGTCCGTACAGGTTGAACAGCGTCGCACCCGGATTCGCACCCCGGAACTTCTGCGCCACCGAAGCGGGCAGCGCCTCGCCGATGGCCAGCACCCGCCGCAGCGAATCCGTCAGCCGCCCACCGGTTTCCGTCATCAGCGCCGCCAGCATGGACGGCACCACATGCAGCGTGCTGACGCCTTCGCGCGCCATGAGCTCGTTCAGATACACCGGATCCCGATGCCCGTCGGCACTGGCGATCACCAGTCGCCCACCGCACACGGCGGCCGACCAGAACTCCCACACCGAAAGGTCGAAGGTAGCGGCCGTCTTCAACAGCACCGCATCATCCGCACCCAGCCCGAACTCCGCAGTCTTCCACTGCAACTGGTTAGACACCGCCGCATGTGGCAACGCCACACCCTTCGGCCGCCCGGTCGAACCCGACGTGAAGATCACATACGCCGTGTTCTCCGGCCGCAGCGGCGACACCCGCTCGGCTTCGGCAACAACCGTCGCCGACAGGGCCGACAGCTCGAGCTCGTCGATCCGGAGCACCGTTGTCCCGGCCCCACCGTCCGACGCGGCCGCACCGTCAGAACCGGCGGCACCCTCGAACCCGGCAGCACCCACCGTCATTCCGGCGGGCAGCTCGAAACCATCGCGCGACGTGGTCAGTACGCACACCGGCGCGGCCGTCTCGAGAATGTAGCCGGTGCGCTCGGCCGGCTGATCCGGGTCGACGGGTACGTACGCGCCACCCGCGACGGATACCGCGTACATGGCCACGACCAGATCCACCGAGCGCCGGATCGCCAGCGCCACCCGGGACTCGGGGCCGACGCCCAGCGAGATCAGGTGTCGTGCCAGGGGATTCACGCGCTGGGCCAGGTCGGCGTAGGTCAGGATCTCGCCGTCGGGGCCGACGAGTGCGACCGCTTCCGGCGACTTCGCCACGGTGGCGTCGAGCAGCGATGCCAGGGTCGCGGCCGAATCCACCTGGTGGGCGGTCGCATTGCGCGCCTCGAGGAGTTCGGCGCGTTCGCCTTCGGCCAGCAGGTCGATGTCGCCGGCGCGCACGGAGCTGTCGGCGACCACGGCGGCGAGCAGGCGCGAGAGGCGTTCCAGCATGCCCGCGACGGTGGCGGCGTCGAACAGGTCGGAGGCGTAGGTGATGAAGCCGCCGATGCCCGCCGGAGCGCCGGTTTCGTCGTAGGTGTCGGAGACGATCAGGTGCAGATCGAACTGCGAGACTTCGACTTCCGCGCTGAGCCCGGCGACGGTCAGGCCCGGCAGTTCCAGGCTCTGCTGCGCCATGTTCTGGAACGACAGGCCGACCTGGAAGAGCGGGTGGTGCGCGGTGGAGCGCGGCGGGCTGAGCACCTCGACGAGGCGTTCGAACGGAATGTCGGCGTGCGAGAACGCCTGCAGGTCGGTTTCCCGCTGGCGGGCGAGCAGTTCGGCGAAGGTGGCATTGCCGTCGACCCGGGTGTGGAAGACCACGGTATTGACGAACATGCCGATGAGGTAGTCGAGTTCGCGTTCACCACGGCCCGCGACCGGCGTGCCGATGGCGATATCGCCGGTTCCGGACAGGCGTGAGAGCAGCAGCGCGTACGCGGTGTGCACCACCATGAACAGGGTCGAGTTGTGTTCGCGCGCCAGCCGCACCAGTCCGGCGTGGGTGTCGGCGTCGATAACCACGTTCATGCGCGCGCCGGCCAGCGAGGCCACGGCGGGCCGCGGCCGGTCGGTCGGCAGTTCGAGCAGGTCGGGCAGACCGTCGAGTTCCTGTCGCCAGTAGCCGATCTGCTGGGCGGCAATGGATTCCGGATCGTTCTCGTCACCGAGCACGGCCCGCTGCCACAGCGCGTAGTCGGCGTACTGCACGGCCAGCGGCGCCCAGCCGGGTTCGGAGCCGGCGGCCCGCGCCGCGTACGCGGTCATGAGGTCGCGGGCCAGCGGGGCCATGGAGGAGCCGTCGGCGGCGATATGGTGCGCGACCACGGCGAGCACGTATTCCGGTGCGGAATCGGCTGCGCGGTCGGCGATTTCGAGCAGCCGCACCCGGATCGGCACCTCGCGGGTGACGTCGAACGGGGTCACCGCGAGCTCGTACACGGTGGCGGCGATCTCGGCCTCGGTGACCCGCAGGGTCTCCAGGCGCGCGGCCGCGGTGTCCGCGCCGGCGGGCAGTACGACCTGCACCGGGCCTTCGGGGGTTTCCGGGTACACGGTGCGCAGCACCTCGTGCCGCGCCACCACGTCGTCGAGCGCCGCGGTCAGCGCCGCGACGTCGAGGCTGCCGGTGAGCCGCAGCCCGAACGGCAGGTTGTAGGCGGCCGATCCGGCCCCGATGGTGCCGTCGCCCTGGTCCTCGAACCGGTTGAGGAACCACATGCGCTGCTGCGCGAGGGACAGCGGCAGCCGTTCGGGCCGGGCGATCGAACCCAGCTCGTGCGTCCGCCCGCGCCGCGTCCGCGATTCGATGGCGGTGGCGAGCGCGGTCACGGTCGGCGTCTCGAACAGGGCGCGCACCGGCACCCGGTCCCCGACGGCCGCGCCCAGTCGCGCCACCACCTGGGTGGCGACCAGGGAGTTGCCGCCGAGTTCGAAGAAGTCGTCGTCCGCGCCGACCCGTTCGATGCCGAGCACCTCGGCGAACACCCCGGCCACGATTTCCTCGACCGGCGTTGCCGGAGCCCGGAATTCGCGGCCGCTGAAGGTGGGCGCGGGCAGCGCCTTGCGATCCAGTTTGCCGCTGGGGTTCAGCGGGAATTCGTCCAGCGCAACGATGGTCGCCGGAATCATGTACGCGGGCAGGTGATCTGCGAGCGCGACCAGCAGTTCGCCCTGTTCGATGGTCTGCCCCGGCTTCGGCACCGCGTACGCCACCAGCTGATCACCGAGCTCGGAGCCCATCACCAGCGCGACGGCCGCCGAGACGGAAGGCTGTGCCAGCAGCGCGGTCTCGATCTCGCCCAGTTCGATGCGCTGACCACGGAACTTGACCTGGAAGTCGGTGCGCCCGATGTAGTCCAGCCGCTGCGGCCGATCCGCCCCTTCGCTCCGCCAGACCACCAGGTCGCCGGTGCGGTACATGCGCTCGCCGTCCCCGAACGGGTTGGCCACGAAGCGATCCGCGGTGAGGTCCGGCCGGCGCACGTAGCCGCGCGCCAGCTGATCACCGGCCAGGTACAGCTCACCGGCCACGCCGGGCGGCACCGGCCGCAAGCCCGCGTCCAGCACGTAGACGCGAGTGTTCCACTGCGGCAGGCCGATCGGCACGGTGGGCCGTTCGTCGCCGCGCGCCTGCCAGTAGGTCACCGAGACCGCGGCCTCGGTGGGCCCGTACAGGTTGTGCACCTTGGCATCCGAGACCGCCGCGAAGGCGGCCACGGTCTCCGGCGGCAGCGCCTCGCCGATCACGAACACATCGCGCAGGCTGCCGAGCCCGCCCGGCGCGGTGTGCGCGGCGAAGACGGTGAGCATGGACGGCACGAAGTCGGTGACGGTGACCTGATGCCGCGCAATGGCTTCCGCCACGTACTGCGGATCGCGGTGCCCGTCGTGGGTGGCGACCACGAGTGTCGCGCCGGTGCGCAGCGGCATGAAGTAGCCCCACAGCGACACGTCGAAGGTGGTGGCGGTCTTCTGCAGGTAGACGTCGCCCGGTCCCATCGGGTACTCGGCCAGCATCCAGGTGGTCTGGTTGTGGATGGCCCCGTGCGAGACGGCGACGCCCTTGGGGCGGCCGGTGGAGCCGGAGGTGAAGATGACGTAGGCGGGATGGTCCGGCCGCACCTTGCCGAGCAGTTCGGACGGGGCCAGCGGCGCACCGTTGAACACGCTGTTGTCGAGCACGTCGAGGAACACCACGCCGGTGTCGTCGGGCACCGGGACGGCGTCGGCGATGGTGGTGAGCACGCAGACCGGTTGCGCGGTATCGAGAATGTGCGCGATGCGCTCGGCCGGATGGTCCGGGTCCAGCGGCACGTACGCGCCGCCCGCGGCGATGACCGCGTACATGCCGATGACCAGTTCCGGCGACCGCCGCAGCGACAGCCCGACCAGCGATTCCGGTCCGACGCCGTAGGCGATGAGCAGCCGGGCCAGCTTGTTCACCCGCTGATCGAATTCGCGATAGGTGAGTTCGGTGCCCTCGTAGTGCAGGGCGACGGCGTCCGGATGTGCCGCGACCGCCCGGCGATACCCGTCGAGCAGCAGTTCCGGCGCGACGGGATGCCGGGTATCGTTCCAGCCCAGCAGGATTCGATCCCGCTCCGCGCCGTCGAGCAGTTCGAAGTCGCCGAGCCGGGTGTCGGGCGCGTCGGCGATGCCGGTGAGCAACCGCACCAGGCGATCGGCGAACCCGGCCACGGTGGCTTCGTCGAAAAGCTCGGTGGCATAGGTGAACATGGCGGTCATGCCGTCGGCGGCGCCGTCGCGTTCACGCGGCAGCACCGACAGCTGCAGATCGAATTTCGCCACCGCGCCGTCGAATTCGACGGCTTCGGCGGTCAAGCCCGGCAGGTCCATGCGCGGGGTCTCGATATTGTGGAAGAACAGCGCCACCTGGAACAACGGGTGGTGGGCCTGCGAGCGGACCGGGTCGAGGATCTCCACCAGGCGCTCGAAGGGCAGTTCGGCGTGCGAGAACGCCCCCAGGTCGGTCTCTTTCGCGGTTTCCAGGAGGTTGGCGAAGGTGTCGGCGGGGTCGATGCGGGTGCGCAGCACCAGGGTGTTGACGAACATGCCGATCAGGTCGTCGAGTTCGCGTTCACCGCGCCCCGCGACGGGGGTGCCGATCACGATGTCGTCGCCGCCGGACAGCCGCGCCAGCAGGATCGCGAGCGCGCTGTGCATGACCATGAACGGCGAAGCGCCGCTGCGCTGGGCGAGTTCGTCCAGCCGCGCGTGCAGGGCCGCGTCGATCTCGAACTTGTGCACCGCGCCCGCGCCGCTGGCCACCGAGGGCCGGGGGCGATCGGCGGGCAGGTCGAGCCGGTCCGGAATACCCGCCAAAGCGGTACGCCAGTAATCGATCTGGGTGGCCGCCAGCGATCCGGCCTCGTGCTCGTCACCGAGCAGCGCCCGCTGCCACAGCGTGTAGTCGGCGTACTGCACCGCCAGCGGTTCCCAGCTGACGGCCGCGCCGGCGTGGTGCGCGAAGTAGGCGGTGAGCAGGTCCCGCATGAACGGTCCGACCGACGCGCCGTCGGCCGCGATGTGGTGCACGACCACGGCGATCACGTAATCGCCCGGCCCGGCCTCGGCCAGTTCGATGCGCAACGGCACCTCGGCGGCGACGTCGAAGCCGCGCACGGCCAGCGCGGTCAGCCAGCCCGGAATCTCCTCGGGCGCGACCGGTTTCGGCGTCAGGTCCGGAATCGCCTGTGCGGCGGGCAGAATCACCTGGTAGCCGGTGCCGTCGACGGCCGGGTACACGGTGCGCAGGGTTTCGTGCCGTTCCACCAGATCGGCGATGGCCGCCCGCAGCGCCGCGATATCCAGTGCGTCGGCGCCGGGTTCGGTGGCGCGCAGCCGGATGGCGAACGGGATGTTGTTGGCCGCCGAGGCGGTGTCGAACTGGTTGAGGAACCACATGCGCTGCTGGGCCAGGGACAGCGGAATGCGTTCGGGCCGCGGCTGCGGGGTGAGGGCGGGCCGCCCGCCCGCGCCGACCAGGGGTTCCAGCTGTGCGGCCAGCGCGGCCACGGTGGAGGCGGTGAAGATGACGCGGGCGGGTACGCGCGCGGAGATCTCCTGGCCCAGCCGGGCCGCGACCCGGGTGGCGATGAGCGAGTTGCCGCCCAGTTCGAAGAAGTCGTCGTCGGCGCCGATCGGGTCGGCCGGGTCCAGCAGGTCCGCGAAGACGCCCGCGACCAGTTCTTCCAGTTTGCCCGCCGGGGCCCGGAATTCCTTGGTGCGCAATTGCGGTTCGGGCAGCGCGCGGCGATCCAGCTTGCCGACCGGGGTCAGCGGAATGACGTCCAGGACCATGATGGTGGTGGGCACCATGTGCGCGGGCAGGCTCTGCTCGGCGTAGGCGGTCAGCTCGTCCACGTCGACGGTGAAACCCGGGGCGGCGTGCACGTAGGCGGCCAGAATGGTTGCGCCGGTGTCGAGTTTGTGGCCGACGGTGACGGCGAAGTCCACGCTGTCGTGCGAGCCGAGCACGGCGTCGATCTCGCCGAGTTCGATGCGGAAGCCGCGGATCTTGACCTGGAAGTCGTTGCGGCCCAGGTATTCCACATCGCCGGAGGGCGTGCGCCGCACCAGGTCGCCGGTGCGGTAGAGCCGGGCGCCGCTGGGGTCCAGGGGATTCGCCACGAAGCGCGCGGCGGTCAGCGCGGCCCGTTCGTGGTAGCCGCGCGCCACTTGCGCACCGCTGATGTACAACTCGCCGACCACGCCGTCCACCACCGGCACCAGGCGCTCGTCGAGCACGTATTCGGTGATGCCGCGCACCGGCCCGCCGATGGTGACCAGTTCGCCCGGCACCAGCGGCGCGCTGATATTGGTCATGATGGTGGTCTCGGTGGGGCCGTACCCGTTGTAGAACTCGCGGGTGCCGCCGTCGGCGAGCGGAAGTACCCAGCGCCGCACCAGATCCGGCGGGCAGGCTTCACCGCCGGCGACCACTACGCGCAGTTCGTCCAGTCCGGCCGGATCGACCGAGGCCAGCGCGGCCGGGGTGATGAAGGCGTGGGTGACCCGTTCCCGGCGCAGCAGCGCGGCCAGTTCGTCACCGCCGAGCACGTCGGGCGAGGCGACCACCAGCGCGCCCGCGCCGCCGAGGGCGAGCAGCAGTTCCAGCACCGAGGCGTCGAAGGACGGGGAGGCGAAATGCAGTGCCCGCGATTCGGTTCCGGTGCGGTAGCGCTCGCGCTGTTCGTCGCAGAAGCCGGAGAGCCCGGCCTGGGTGACCACGACGCCCTTGGGCTTGCCGGTGGAACCGGAGGTGTAGATGACATAGGCGGGGTGTTCGGCGCGCAGCGGCCGCACCCGGTCCCCGGAGGTGATGGCCTCGTCCGGATACTCCCCCACCTCGGCCACGAATTCGGCCGAGTCGATGCTCAGCCATTCGACATCGTCGGCCAGGTCCGCGCGCACCGCGCCCACGGTGAGCCCGAGCACGGCCCGCGAATCGGTGACCATGTGGGTGACGCGGTCGGCCGGGTAGTTCGGGTCGACCGGCACATAGCCCGCGCCGGTCTTGGCGACGCCCCACACCGCGACCACGGAATCGAGCGAGCGCGGAATGCCGATGGCGACCAGGTCCTCGGGCCCGATGCCGCGATCGATGAGCAGCCGCGCCAGCCGGGTGGAGCGCTCGTCGAGCTCGGCGTAGGTCAGCGTGCCCAGGGTGGCGGCCGCGTCGGCGTACACGACGGCGAGTCCGCTCGGATTGGCTTCCACGGCCGTGGCCATGAGCTGGGGCAGGGTGGTGACGCGGGGGCGGCGGGTACGGGTGGGCCGCTGGCGAACCGGGCGGGTCATGCCGGTGCTCCCGCGTACATCGTGTTCCACTGTTCCCCGGCCACCCGAACCATGAACCGCTGCCTCATCCCTTGCCGTCGTACCCTGCGCGCATGCTGAAGCACACATCCTGATCCATCGAATCAAGCTGCGCCAACCGTTACCCAACAACAAGGAACGGTCTCGCTGCATACGGTAGCTTCCCCGCGGCGGTCGAGCGTCAGCGCCAGTCGTCACCTCGGTAATCGACCTCGTCGCCCGGGTCGTGCCCGGCGAATCGCAAGCGGACGCGCAGTCCCGGGTGCCGGTGCATCAGATAACGGACAGCGGAATCGATGCGTTCGGCCGGGGTCCCGTCGGCGATATCGAGGCCGATGCTCCGGACGGAGATGCCGGCGAGGTCGAGGGCGTCCGTTGCCCAGGCCGCTTCGGCGCGCGGTGTCAGGACCGGGGTGCGGTCCGGTGTGCCCGCCCGGGCCTGGTCCAGGCGTTCGAGCGCTGCGGTGAGTACCGCGCCGATGCGGTCGAGGGCTTCCGGTTCGGTCATTCCTTCGTGGGTGGACGGGATGAGATGGTTCACGATCTCGCCGGTGACGAAGGGCGCCCAGTCGGCGGCGCCGCGCCCGGCCTCGGCGTGGTCGGCTGCACCCGCGCCGAAGAACAGCAGTTCGCCGCGATGCAGGGTGGGCCGGAAGTCGCGGTCCAGGGCCACGGTGCGGATGACCGTGTCGGACATCCGGCGCACCAGGTCGTGGGATACGTCACCGAAGTCCCGTTCGAGGAACTCCTGCAGGCTGTCGACGGCCGCCGCGCTCAGTTCGAGCTGATCGTCCAGTTCGGCCATGGCATCGGGAAGTCCGAGGCCGGCGAAGGTCTCGCGCAGGGCGTCCCGGAGCGGGGCTTCGGCCCGGACGGGATAGGGGTACGCGTCGAGCAGGGCCAGCAGTTCGACCGATTCGCCGTGCTCCCGCAGGTTCGCCGCGATGGCGTGGGCCAGTTTGCCGCCGAGCGACCAGCCCAGCAGGCGGTACGGGCCCTCGGGCTGGACCGCGCGCAACTCGATGACGTAGCGCGCGGCGATCTCGGCGAGGGACTCCGGCGCGAAACCCGATTCCGTCAGCGCCGGGGATTGCAGACCGTAGATCGGCTGGCCGGGCGGCAGCACCCGGGTCAAACCGGAGTAGCACCAGGACAGCCCGGCCATCGGATGAATACAGAACAGCGGGGTGGCATCGCCCTCGGCCCGGATGGGCAGCACGATGCCGAGCGCGGCCGCCGGATCGGGTGCGGCGGCGGGCTCGAGATCGCCGAGGCGGCGGGCCAGTCCGGTGACGGTGGCAGCACCGAAGAAGTCGGCGACGGTCAGGCGCGCCCCGGTCTGCTCCCGGAGCCGGCTCACCACCCGGGTCGCCAGCAGCGAGGTGCCGCCGACGGCGAAGAAGTCGTCCTCCGCGCCGACCCTTTCCAGTCCGAGGGCCGCCGCGAAGGCTTCCGCCACCAGCGTCTCGGCCCGGGTCGACGGTGCACGGTAGGCGCGCGGCCGCAGTTCGGGCGCGGGCAGCGCGGCGCGATCCAGCTTGCCGACCGGGGTCAGGGGCAGTTCGTCCAGCCGGACGATGGCCGCCGGGACCATATGGGCGGGCAGGCGGGTGGCGGCGTGCCGGGCCAGGCGCTCGGTGTCGACCGTATGTCCCGGTGCGGCAAGCACATAGGAGACGAGCACCGTTTCCCCGGCGGGGGTGGCCCGGCCGAGGGTGACGGCGTGATCGACGTCCTCGTGCGCGGCCAGCACCGCGTCGATCTCGCCGAGTTCGATGCGGAACCCGCGGATCTTCACCTGGAAGTCGGATCGGCCCACGTACTCGATGCCGCCGCTGCCGGTCCACCGGGCGACGTCGCCGGTGCGGTACATGCGCTCGCCATCGGCGTACGGATTCGCCACGAACCGTTCGGCACTCAGCCCCGGGCGCGCGTGGTAGCCGCGCGCCAGCTGGATACCCGATACGTACAGCTCACCCGCCACGCCGACCGGAACCGGCTGGAGGTGGTCGTCGAGGACCAGCGCCCGTACGCCCCGGATCGGGCCGCCGATGGTGACCGGCGCTCCCGCGGACAGGGCGTCGCTGAGGTTGGTCATGATGGTGGCCTCGGTCGGACCGTAGGCATTGTGGAAGGCGCGAATCATGCCGTCCGCCAACGGAACCGCCCACTTGCCCACCAGATCGGCGGATAGCGCCTCACCACCGGCGATCAGTACCCGCAGGCTGTCGAGCCCGGCCGGATCCAGGGTGGACAGCACGGCGGGGGTGATCAGCGCATGGGTGACCTGCTCACGGTGGATCAGCTCGGCCAGCTCGTCGCCGCCGTAGACATCCGGCGGGACGACGATCAGGGTGCCGCCTCCGCCGATCGCCAGCAGGAACTCCAGAATCGACGCGTCGAAGGACGGCGACGCGAAATGCAGTGCGCGCGAACCGGAATCGAGTCGATACCGCGCCGCCTGCTCGGCGGTGAAATTGGCCAGACCGGCGTGGGTGACCACGACGCCCTTGGGCAGTCCGGTAGAGCCGGAGGTGTAGATGACGTACGCGGGATGCTCCGGGCGCAAGGGGCGCACCCGCTCGCCGTCGGCGATCACGGTGTCCGCGAACGCATTCGCGCCGCTCACCGCCTGGTCCAGGTCGTCCAGCACCAGCCAGGTCACCGAGTCCGGCAGGTCCGCCCGCACGGCCGCGACGGTCACGCCGATCAGCGCACCGGAATCGGTGACCATGTGCGCGATGCGATCGGCCGGGTAGTTCGGGTCGACCGGCACGAACGCGGCGCCGGTCTTGGCCACCGCCCAGGCGGTGCGGTACGAATCGTCCGAGCGCGGGACGGCGACCGCCACCACGTCCTCGGCGCCGATGCCGCGTTCGATGAGCAAGCGCGCCAATCGGTTCGACTGGGCGTCCAGCGCCCGATAGGACGTGCTGCGCCCGCCGAACACCACCGCCGGGCCGGACGGATTCGCCTGGACCGCGGCGCTCAGCAGCTCCGGCAGCGTGCGCGCGGGCTCGGCCGCACCGCCGCGCCGATCGAGGAGATCCGCGCGCTCGGCGGGCGACAGCAGCGTCAATTCACCGACTGGACGCGCGGGCCGGGCCACGATATCGGCGAGCAGGCGCAGGAATCGCTGCGCGAACAGCTCGACCGTGGCCGCGTCGAACAGGTCCCGGGCGAAGGTGAACATGCCGGTCGCACCGGAATCGGACGCACCGGCGATGGTCAACTGGAGATCGAACTTCGCGACAGCGGCATCGAAATCGACTGCACCGATGCGTAATCCGGGCAGTTCGAAGCCGGCGTCCGACAGGTTCTCGAACGACAGCGCCACCTGGAACAGCGGGTTCCGCGCGGTGGAACGCTCCGGATTCAGCAACTCGACGAGCCGCTCGAACGGGACGTCCGCGTGCGCGAAGGCGGCCAGATCGGTGTCCTTGACGTCGGTCAGCAGGTCCGCGAAGGTCTGCCGGCCCGATACCCGGGTGCGCAGCACGAGCGTATTGACGAACATGCCGATCACGTCGTCGAGTTCGGCCGCGCCGCGTCCGGCGACGGGCGTGCCGACGGCGATGTCACCGGTGCCCGACAGGCGGGACAGGAAGACGGCCAGCGCGGTGTGCATGACCATGAATAGGGTCGCATTGTGTTCCTGCGCAAGGGCATTGAGTCCGCCCTGCAATGCGGCGCCGATCTCGAAGGTCACCGTGCCGCCGCGCAGGGACGCCACCGGCGGCCGCGGACGGTCCGCCGGGAGGTTCAGCTCGTCCGGCAATCCGGCCAATCGGTTCCGCCAGTAATCGGATTGCGCCGCAAGCAGGCTCGCGGGGTCGTCCGCAACGCCGAGCACCTCGCGCTGCCAGAGGCTGAAGTCGGCGTATTGCACGGGCAGCGGCGGCCACGAGGGCGCGTTCCCCGCGCCCCGGGCCGCGTAGGCGATCATCACATCGCGGGTGAGCGGGCCCATGGACCAGCCGTCGGCGCTGATGTGATGCGCGACGAACGCCAGGACGTACTCGTCGTCCTCGACGCGGAAGAGCCGGGCGCGCAACGGCAGTTCGGTGGTCACGTCGAAGCCGGCGCCGAGGAATTCGGCGATCCGCTCGTGCACCGACCCGGCATCGACCGGAACCGGAGTCAGGTCCGGAATCGCTTGTGCCGCAGGCAGGATCACCTGCACGGGTTCGCCGTCGAGCTCCGGGTAGATGGTGCGCAGCACCTCGTGACGTTCGATCAGATCGGCGACGGCCCGTTGCAGCGCGGCCACCTCCAGATCGCCGGACAGCCGGACCGCGACGGGAATGTTGTAGGCGCCCGACGCGGTGTCGAACTGGTTGAGGAACCACATGCGCTGCTGTGCCAGCGACAAGGGGATCCGCTCCGGACGCTGTCGCGCGGTCAGGGCCGGACGGCCACCGGCTCCCGCGAGCGCTGCCACGCCGGCCGCGAGCGCGCCGACGGTCGGCGCTTCGAACAGCGTGCGCACGGGCACCCGGGCATCCAGGGCCGCGCCCAGCCGCGCCACCACCTGGGTGGCGAGCAGCGAATTGCCGCCCAGGGCGAAGAAGTCGTCGTGCACGCCGACGCGTTCCTGCCCGAGCACCGCGGCCATCACGTCGGCGACGGTTCGTTCCAAAGCCGTTCTCGGGGCCTGGAATTCACGCCGGGTCAGCACCGGTTCCGGCAGCGCGCGCCGATCCAGCTTGCCGACCGGGTTCAGCGGAATGGCGTCGAGGACCGTAATGGCCGTCGGCACCATGTATTCCGGCAGCCGGGCCGCGACATGCTCGGTGAGGGCCGCGATGTCGATGGCGCGGCCGGGCGCGGGCACCACGTAGGCCGCCAGGATGGTGGAGCCCGCGTCGGTGCGATGGCCGATGGTGGCCGCGTAGTCCACCGAGTCGTGCGCGGACAGCGCGGCGTCGATCTCGCCCAGCTCGATGCGGAAGCCGCGCACCTTGAGCTGGAAGTCGGAGCGGCCGACGTATTCGATGGTGCGGGCGGCGGTCCAGCGCACCACGTCACCGGTGCGGTACATGCGTTCGCCGGGCGCGTACGGGTTGGCGACGAATCGATCGGCGGTCAGGCCCGCGCGCCGGTGGTAGCCGCGCGCCAGTTGAATGCCCGCCAGGTACAGCTCGCCCGGCACGCCGACCGGAGCCGGACGCAGGCGATTGTCCAGGATCAGCGCCTGCGTGCCCCGGATCGGGCCGCCGATGCTGACCGGATCGCCCGCGATCAGGGGATCGCTGATGGTGGTGACGATGGTGGTTTCGGTCGGACCGTAGACGTCGTGGAAGGCGCGCACGGTGCTGCCCGCACCGAGGGGCGTCGCCCACTTGGCGATCAGTTCGGCCGGGACGGCCTCGCCGCCGACCACCAGCTCCCGCAGCGTATCCAGGCCCTCCGGCCCGAAGGTGGCGAGCGCGGCGGTGGTGATGAACGCGTGCGTGACGCCGCCGCCGCGCATGACCTCGGCCAGTTCCTCGCCGCCGTAGACGCCCGGTGGAACGACCACGAGAGCGCCGCCGCGGCCGAGGGCCATCAGGTATTCCATCATCGATCCGTCGAAGGACGGCGACGCGAATTGCAGTGCGCGCGTGGTGGAATCGAGATGGTAGCGGGTCACCTGCTCGGCGGTGAAGTTGGCCAGGCCCGCGTGGGAGACCACGACGCCCTTGGGTACGCCGGTGGAACCGGAGGTGTAGACGACATAGGCCGGGTGTTCGGGACGCAATGGGCGCACCCGCTCGGTATCGGCTATCGCAGTGTCCGCGAACGTATTCGCCGCACCGGCGGCGTCCTCCAGGTCCTCCAGTACGAGCCATTCGACCGAGTCGGGCAGGCTCGCGCGCGCCGCCGCCACGGTGAGCCCGATCGGCGAACCGGAGTCGGTGATCATGTGGGCGATGCGGTCGGCCGGGTAGTTGGGGTCCACCGGCACGAAGGCCGCACCGGCCTTGGACACCGCCCAGGCGGTGCAGTAGGCGTCGGCCGAGCGCGGGACGGCGACGGCCACCAGATCCTCGGCGCCGATGCCGCGGGCGATCAGCAAGCGCGCCAGGCGATTCGAACGGGTGTCGAGTTCGCGGTAGGACAGACTCGTAGCCGGTTGGGTGGTATCGGCGTGCCGGAACATCACCGCGGGCGCGTCCGGGTCGATCGCGACGGCATCGGCGATCAGGTCGGGCCAGGTGCGCGCCGGTTCGGTCGCGCCGCCCCGGCGATCGGTGAGGTCCTCGAACTCGCTGGGCGACAACAGCTCCAGGTCGCCGACCGGATGGCCGGGCCGCGCGACGATTTCGGCCAGCAGCCGCAGGAACCGCTGCGCGAAGACCGCCACCGTGGTCTCGTCGAACAGGTCTCGGGCGAAGGTGAAGGTGCCGGCCGCACCGGAATCGGCGGTTGCCGCGATGGACAGCTGCAGATCGAATTTCGCGGTGTCGATCGCGAAATCGACCGCGCCCACCCGCAATCCGGGCAGTTCGAAGCCGGCTTCGGGGAGGTTCTCGAACGACAGGGCCACCTGGAACAGCGGGTTCCGCGCGGTGGAGCGCTCCGGGTTCAGCAGTTCGACGAGCCGTTCGAACGGGAGATCCGCGTGCGCGAAGGCCGCCAGATCGGTGTCCTTGACCTCGGTGAGCAGATCTTCGAAGGTCTGCTGCCCGGTGACGCGGGTACGCAGCACCAGGGTGTTGACGAACATGCCGATCACGTCGTCGAGTTCGGCCTCGCCGCGGCCCGCGATCGGGGTTCCGATGGCCAGGTCGGCGCTGCCCGACAGGCGTGACAGGAATACCGCGAGGGCGGCGTGCACGACCATGAACAGCGTCGCATGGTGTTCCCGCGCCAGGCTGCGCAGCCCGTGATGCAGTTCGTCGCCGATCTCGAACGACACGGTGCCGCCGCGCAGGGACGCCACCGGCGGGCGGGGGCGATCCGACGGCAGGTTCAGCTCGTCCGGCAATCCGGCCAGGGCGTCGCGCCAGTAGCCGGCCTGCGCGGAGATGAGGCTGTCCGGATCGTCCTCGGAGCCCAGGACTTCGCGTTGCCACAGCGTGTAATCCGCGTACTGGACCGGCAGCGGGCGCCAGCCCGGAGCCGCACCGTTCGCGCGCGCCGCGTAGGCCAGCATGATGTCGCGGGTGAACGGGCCCATCGACCAGCCGTCGGCGCTGATGTGGTGGGCAACGAAAACCAGCACGTACTCGGCGGCCTCGTTCAGGGATTCCGGTGACGGCTCGACCCGGAACAGCCCGGCCCGCAGCGGAATCTCCTGCGCGACATCGAATCCCGTCGACAGCACCTCCGCGATGCTGTCCCGCAGCGCGTCGGTGGACACCGGGACCGGGGTCAGGTCGGGCACCGCCTCCTCGGCGGACCGGATCACCTGCCGGGCCGCGCCGTCGAGCTGCGGATAGACCGTGCGCAGCGATTCGTGGCGGCCGATGGTGTCGGCCACCGCCTGCTGCAATGCGGCCACATCCAGTTCGCCGGTCAGGCGCACGGCCGCCGGAATGTTGTAGGCCGCCGAGCCGGTGTCGAACTGGTTGAGGAACCACATCCGCTGCTGCGCCAACGACAGGGGCACGAGCTGCGCGCGCGGCCCGGCGGTCAGCGCCTTGCGGCCGCGCCCCGCCTGTGGTTCGACCGCGCGGGCGAGCGCCGCGACGCCGGGCGATTCGAACAGGGTGCGCACGGGTACGTGGGTGTCCAGGGCAGCGCCGAGGCGGCCCGCCACCTGGGTGGCGAGCAGCGAATTGCCGCCCAGGGCGAAGAAGTCGTCGTGCACGCCGACCCGCTCCAGGCCGAGTACGGCCGCCAGCACCTCGGCGACCGCCTGTTCCGAAGCCGTTCGCGGGGCCAGGAATTCGCGCTGGACGAGCACGGGTTCCGGCAGTGCCCGCCGATCCAGCTTGCCGGCGGGCGTCAAGGGAACAGCATCGAGAATCGTGATGGCGGCCGGCACCATGTATTCCGGCAGCCGGGCCGCGAGGTGCTCGGTGAGTGCCGCGGGATCGATCTCCCGGCCGGCGGCGGGCAGGACATAGGCGGCCAGCATCGTGGCGCCGGCCGCCGTGCGGTGGCCGATCGTCACCCCGAAGCCGACCGCTTCGTGTGCGGTCAGGGCGGCGTCGATCTCGCCGAGTTCGATGCGGAAGCCGCGGATCTTGACCTGGAAGTCGGCGCGGCCGACGTACTCGACCTCGCCGTTCCCGGTCCACCGCACTACATCTCCGGTGCGGTACATACGTTCGCCTGCGACGTACGGGTTGGCGACGAACCGTTCGGCGCTCAGGCCCGGGCGGGCGTGATAGCCGCGCGCCAGCTGCACGCCCGACAGGTACAGCTCACCCGCGACGCCGACGGGAACCGGCTGGAGCTGGTCGTCGAGGATCAGCGAGTGCACGCCCCGGATCGGGCGGCCGATGGTGACCGGATCGTGCGCCACCAGGGGGTTGCTGAGGTTGGTCATGATGGTGGCTTCGGTGGGGCCGTACGCATTGTGGAAGGCGCGAATCGTGCCGTCCGCCAACGGGACCGCCCACTTGCCCACCAGGTCCGCCGACAGCGCTTCGCCACCGGCGATGAGCACCCGCAGGCTATCCAGCCCGGACGGGTCCAGGGTGGCGAGGACCGCCGGGGTGATCAGGGCATGAGTGACCTGCTCAGCGCGGATCAGCTCGGCCAGTTCCGCACCGCCGTAGGTTCCCGGCGGGACGACGACCAGGGTGCCGCCGGCTCCGACGGCCAGCAGGAATTCCAGGATCGACGCGTCGAATGACGGAGACGCGAAATGCAGTGCCCGGGAGGCGGAATCGAGTCCATAGCGCTCGACCTGCTCCACGGCGAAGTTGACCAGACCCTGGTGCGTGACGACGACGCCCTTGGGCACGCCGGTGGAACCGGAGGTGTAGATGACATAGGCCGGGTGTTCCGGACGCAGTGATCGAACTCGATCAACCGGCTCGATTCTGTTGTCCGCGAATGTGTTCAGTTCGAGCTCATCGAGTACGAGCCACGCCACCGAGTCCGGCAGATCGGCTCGCACCGATGCCACGGTGAGTCCGACCTGCGCACCGGAATCGGTGATCATGTGGGCGATACGGTCGGCCGGGTAGTTCGGGTCCACCGGTACGAACGCCGCACCGGTCTTCGATACCGCCCACTCGGCGAGGTAGGAATCGTCGGAGCGCGGTACCGCGACCGCGACAAGGTCTTCGGCTCCGATGCCGCGCTCGATCAGCAAGCGCGCCAATCGATTCGACCGGGCGTCCAATTCTGCGTAGGACAGACTCCTCCCCTGGAACACCACTGCGGGCGCTCCGGGATCGATCGTCACCGCGTCGGCAATGAGGTCAGGCAGGGTGCGCGCCGGCAGGGCGGGCAGCCCGAATCGGGCTTCCAGATCGGCGCGTTCATCGTGGTCGAGGATGTCGATCGCACCCACACCGATCTCCGGCCGCGCCGCGATGGCCGCCAGCAGGCGCAGGAAGCGCTGCGCGAACACCGCCACGGTCGCTTCGTCGAACAAATCCCGGGCGAAGGTGAATACGCCTACCGCCCCGTTCTCGGAGGCGCCGACGACCCGCAGCTCCAGATCGAATTTCGCGGTGTCGATGGCGAAATCCACTGCGCCGACCCGCAATCCGGGCAGCTCGAACCCGGCGTCGGGCAGGTTCTCGAACGACAGGGCCACCTGGAACAACGGATTCCGCGCCGTGGAACGCTCCGGCTCCAGCAGTTCGACCAGCCGCTCGAACGGCATATCCGCATGTGCGAACGCCGCCAGATCCACGTCCTTGACCTCTGCCAGCAGGTCCGCGAAAGACTGCCGCCCCGATACGCGGGTCCGCAGCACCAGCGTATTGACGAACATGCCGATCACATCGTCGAGTTCGGCCTCGCCGCGCCCCGCGATCGGCGTACCGATCGCAATATCACTTGTGCCCGACATCCGGGCGAGGAATACCGCCAGCGCGGTGTGCATCACCATGAACGGCGTCGCGTTGTGTTCCCGCGCAATGGCATTCAGCCCGCGCTGCACCTCGGTGCCGATATCGAAACTCACCGTGCCGCCACGCAGCGAAGCCACCGGCGGGCGCGGCCGATCCGCGGGCAGATTCAGTTCGTCCGGCAGCCCGGCCAGCGCGGCACGCCAGTAACCGGCCTGCGCGGAGAGGAGGCTGCCCGGATCGTCCTCGGAGCCGAGCACTTCACGCTGCCACAGCGTGTAATCCGCGTACTGCACCGGCAGCGGGCTCCAGGCCGGAGCAGCACCGTTCACCCGCGCCGCATAGGCCAGCATGATGTCGCGCGTGAACGGACCCATCGACCAGCCGTCGGCGCTGATGTGGTGCACCACGAACACCAGCACGTATTCCGCGGCATCACCGACGGCGTCCGCTTCCGCCTCGACCCGGAACAACCCGGCCCGCCACGGAACTTCGCGGGTCACGTCGAACCCCTCCGACACCACTCCGGCAATCCGCTCCCGCACCGAATCCGCCGTCACGACCACCGGATCCAGCTCGTACGTCAGCTCCGCAACCGGCCGAACCACCTGCCGCGCCGCTCCATCCACCTCCGGATAAACCGTCCGCAACGACTCGTGCCGCCCGACGGTATCGCCCACCGCCGCCCGCAACGCCGCCACATCCAGCTCACCACTCAACCGCACCGCGACCGGAATGTTGTAAGCCGCCGACCCCGGCTCGAACCGATTGAGAAACCACATCCGCTGCTGCGCCAACGACAACGGCACCACCTCCGGCCGCGCCCCGCCGGTCAAGGCTCGCCGCCCCCGCCCCGCCTGCCGCTCCACCATCACCGCAAGCCCCGCAACCGTCGGCGCCTCGAACAACACCCGCACCGGAACCCGGGTATCCAGCGCCGCCCCCAGCCGCGCCGCAACCCGCGTAGCCACCAGCGAGTTCCCACCCAGAGCGAAGAAGTCGTCATCCGCCCCCACCCGCTCGACCCCGAGCAACTCGGCGAAGACGCCCGCCACGATCTCCTCGATCGGCGTCGACGGCACCCGGAAGACCGTGGCTTCGAACTCCGCCTCCGGCAGCGCCTTTCGATTCAATTTGCCGTTCGCATTGAGCGGCATGGCATCGAGCACCACGAGCGCGGCCGGGACCATGTACGACGGCAGGCGCGACGCCAGGTGCGCCCGCAGCGCGTCGATATCCAACGTCGCAGCCGTATCGGTCGATTCGGCTGCGACAGCGGTGGGCACCACGTAACCGACGAGGCGATCACCGGTACGCGGGTCGGAATTCATGACCACGACCGCCTGGCCGACCGAATCGAAAGCCGTCAAGGCCGACTCGATCTCACCGAGTTCGATACGCAGGCCACGCAGCTTCACCTGGAAGTCGGTACGACCCATATAGACGATGTCACCAGCGGCGGTACGGCGCACCAGGTCACCGGTGCGATACATGCGCTCACCGTTGCCCAGGGGGTTGGCCACGAAACGATCCGCGGTCAGATCCGCCCGGCCGACGTAACCACGCGCGAGCTGATCACCCGCGAGGTACAGCTCACCCGCCACACCCGGAGCGACCGGGTGCAGACGCGAATCCAGCACATACGCACGCGCATTCCACACCGGACGGCCGATCGGGACCGCACCTTGCACGTCCTCCGCGACCGGCGCGTAGGTGGCATGGACGGTGAATTCGGTCGGACCGTAGAGGTTGTGCAACGGCGCGTCACTGACCCGGCGGAACGCCTGCACCACATCGGAAGTGAACGCTTCACCCGCGATGAGCAGAGCCCGCAACGACGTCAGCTGAGCCGCATCCACACTGCTCGCGAACACGCTGAGCATCGACGGCACGAACGAAGTCAGCGTGACGCCCTCGGCCGCGATGACATCCGCCAGGTACTGCGGGTCGCGGTGCCCGTCCGGGGTCGCGATGACCATGCGGCCGGCGGTGGCAATCGGCGCGAACAACTCCCACACCGACACATCGAAGGTCTGCGGGGTCTTGAACAACACCACATCGTCGGTATCGAGACCGTACTCGTTGCTGATCCACGCAATCTGGTTCACCGCCGCGGCATGCGAAACCGCCACACCCTTCGGGCGACCGGTCGAACCGGAGGTGAAGATCACGTACGCGGCGTTCGAGGCACGCAGCGGCGCAACACGATCCGCGTCAGTCAGCGGCGCGTCGGAGTAACCCGATAGGTCCAGCTCATCGATGCGCAGTGTCTCCGTGTCGGCAGAAACGGATGACGAAGAACCGGCGAAGTCGAAACCATCACGCCCGGTAGTCAGCACCACCACCGGGTTCGCGGTCTCCACCACGTAGGCGATTCGGTCGGCGGGCTGATCCAGATCCAGCGGCACGTACGCGCCACCAGCCGCCAGGACCGCGTACATCGCGATCACCAGGTCGGCAGAGCGCCGAATGCCCAAGGCCACCAGGGTGTCCGGACCCACGCCCGCTTCGACCAGCTTGCGGGCCAGGCGGTTGACGCGGGCGGCCAGTTCGGCGTAGGTGAGGGTTTCGCCGTCCGGACCGGTGAGCGCCAGTGCGGCCGGGCGGGTTTCGGCGGTTCGGTCCACTAGTGATCCCAGTGTCGCCGCCAGGTCGATCGGCTGCGGGGGCGCGGACTCGGCTTCGAGCAGGTCGGCTCTTTCGGCCGGGGTGAGCAGGTCGATATCACCCACGGGTACCGACGGATTGGCGATGGCGGCGGCAAGCAGGCGGTTCAGCCGGTCTGCGAAGCCGGCTGCTGTTTCGGCGTCGAACAGGTCGGTGACGTAGGTCAGGTAGCCGCCGATGCCCACCGGCGCGCCGGTTTCGTCGTATTCGTCGGAGACGATGAGGTGCAGGTCGAATTGGGATACCGCGAGGTCCGACTCGACGGGGGTGATGGTCAGGCCGGGCAGTTCGAGGGCCGAGCGGGCCATGTTCTGGAAGGACAGGCCGACCTGGAAGAGGGGGTGGTGGGCGGTGGTGCGGGGCGGGTTCAGGACCTCGACCAGGCGCTCGAAGGGGATGTCGCTGTGCGAGAAGGCGCGCAGGTCGGTTTCGCGTTGGGCGGTGAGCAGTTCGGCGAAGGAGTCGGCGGCGTGCACGCGGGTGCGGAAGATGACCGTGTTGACGAACATGCCGATGAGGTCGTCGAGTTCGCGTTCACCGCGGCCCGCCACGGGGGTGCCGATGGCGATGTCGCCGGAGCCGGAGAGGCGGGCGAGCAGGGCGGCGAAGGCGGCGTGGACGACCATGAAGACCGTCGCGTGGTGTTCGCGGGCGAGGCGCACCACACCCGCATGGATTTCGGGGTCGATCATCACCGGCACCCGGGCGCCGAGCGCGGACGCCACCGCCGGGCGCGGCCGGTCGGCGGGCAACTCCAGCAGGTCGGGCAGGTCGGCGAGTTCGCGCTTCCAGTACGCGAGCTGCTGTGCCGCAATCGATTCCGGGTCGGATTCGGACCCGAGCAGTTCGCGCTGCCACAGCGCATAGTCGGCGTATTGCACCCGCAAGGGCGTCCAACCGGGTGCGGTGCCTGCACTGCGGGCGGTGTAGGCAATCATGATGTCGCGCACCAGCGGCACCAGGGAGGAGGCGTCGGCGGCGATGTGGTGGGCGACCACCGCGAGCACGTACTCCGGCTCGGTCGCGTCGGCGATCTCCAGCAGGCGCACCCGGATGGGCACCTCGCGGGTGACGTCGAAGGCCGTCATGGCGAGTTCGTGTACGACCGTTGTCATTTCGGCCGCGGGCAGGCGCACGGTGGTCAGGCGCGGAAGCGAGGCGTCGCCGATGAACGACACGACCTGGACCGGGCCCCGGGGCGTCTCCGGGTAGACGGTGCGCAGCACTTCGTGCCGCGTCACGACGTCGTCCAGGGCGGCGCTCAGGGCGGCCACGTCGAGGCTGCCGGTCAGCCGCAGCGCGAGCGGCAGGTTGTAGGCGGCCGAACCGGCGGAAACCACACCGTCGCCGTGATCCTCGAAGCGGTTGAGGAACCACATGCGCTGCTGCGCGGGCGACAGCGGAAGCTGTTCGGGCCGTTCGATACTGCCCAGTTCCAGGGCGCGCCCCAGGCGGGTCCGCGATTGCACGGCCGCGGCCAGCCCGGCGACGGTCGGAGCTTCGAACAGCGCCCGCACCGCCACCCGATCGCCGAGGGCCGCGCCGAGCCGTGCCGCCGCGGCGGTCGCGACCAGCGAATTACCGCCGAGCGCGAAGAAATCGTCTTCGGCGCCGACGCGTTCGACACCGAGCACCTCGCCGAAGACGCCCGCGATGATCTCCTGGAGCGGTGTCGCGGGAGCCCGGAAGTCACGCGCGCCGAAGGTGGGCGCGGGCAGCGCCTTGCGATCGAGCTTGCCGCTGGCGTTCAGCGGAAACTCGTCCATGACCTGGACGGCGGACGGGATCATGTAGCGGGGCAGTGAATCACCGAGTGCGGCAAGCAGTTCCGCGCTCTCGATGCTCCGTCCGGGTACCGCGACCACGTGCGCGACCAGCTGATCACCGGTCTCTGTGGCCATGACCGATGCCACGGCCGCACTCACCGAATCCTGCGCCAGCAGTACGGTTTCGATCTCACCCAGCTCGATGCGCTGGCCCCGGAACTTCACCTGGAAATCGGTGCGGCCGAGGTAATCCAGGCGAGCCGGGCGATCATCCCCCGCGGCACGCCAGACGACCAGGTCACCGGTGCGGTACATCCGCTCCCCGGATCCGAACGGATTGGCCACGAAGCGATCCGCGGTCAGATCGGGACGCCGCACATAGCCGCGCGCCAGCTGATCACCGGCCAGATACAGCTCACCGGCGACACCCGCCGGCACCGGCCGCAGCCGCGAATCCAGCACGTACACCCGGACATTCCATTGCGGCGAACCGATCGGCACCGAACCCCGCTCGTCACCGCGCGCCTGCCATCCGGTCACCGACACCGCGGCTTCCGTGGGCCCGTACAGGTTGTGCACGCGCGCCGCGGAGATCTCCGCGAACCCGGCCACTGTCTCCGGCGGCAGCGCCTCGCCGATCACGAAGACCTCGCGCAGCGTCTCCAGCCCGCCCGGCGCGGTGTGCGCGGCGAACACGGTCAGCATGGACGGCACGAAGTCGGTCATGGTGACGCGCTGCCGCGCAATGGTTTCGGCCACGTAGGCCGGATCGCGGTGCCCGTCGTGGGTGGCGACCACCAGCAGCGCGCCCACCCGCAGCGGCATGAAATAGCCCCACAGCGACACGTCGAAGGTGGTCGCGGTCTTCTGCAGGTAGACGTCGGTGGGGGTCATGCCGTATTCGGCGACCATCCAGCTGATCTGGTTGTGAATGGCCGCGTGGGAGACCGCGACACCCTTGGGACGGCCGGTGGATCCGGAGGTGAAGATGACATAGGCCGGATGGTCCGGGCGGATCGGCCGCGCCAGTTCGGTGTCCAGCAGCGGAGCCGGAGAGTAGGCGTTCAGGTCCACGGCGTCCAGGAGCACGACATCGGTGCCCGCCGGAACCGGGACGCTGTCGGCCGTGGTGGTCAATACGCAGGCCGGTCGCGCGGTGCCGAGAATGTGCGCGATCCGCTCGGCCGGATGGTCGGGATCCAGCGGCACGTACGCACCGCCCGCCGTGACCACGGCATACATGCCGATCACCAGGTCCAGCGAGCGGCGCACGGCCAGGCCCACCAGCGATTCCGTGCCGACGCCCTGCGCGATCAGCAGCCGGGCGAGCCGGTTGACCCGCCAGTCGAACTCCCGGTAGGTCAGCTCCGCGCCTTCGTAGTGCACGGCGACCGCGTCGGGGTGGGCGGCCACCGCGCGCCGGTAGCCGTCGAGCAATGAACCCCCGCGCACCCGATGCCGGGTATCGTTCCAGTCCAGCAGGATTCGCGTCCGCTCGGCGGCGTCGAGCAAGTCGAGATCGCCGATCGCCACCGAGGTGTCGGCGACCGCCGCGGACAGCAGCCGCACCAGCCGATCCGCCAACCCGGCCACCGTGCGTTCATCGAAAAGATCGGTGGCGTAGGTGAATACGCCGCCCATTCCATCGTGATCCCGTGGCAGCAGGGACAGTTGCAGGTCGAATTTCGCTATCGCACCGTCGGGTTCGACGGCCTCCACCGTCAGCCCGGGCAGCTCGGCGCGCGGGGCGTCCAGGTTCTGGAAGAACAACGCCACCTGGAACAGCGGATGATGCGCCTGCGTGCGGACCGGGTCCAGCACTTCCACGAGTCGTTCGAAGGGCAGCTCGGCGTGCGAGAACGCCGCCAGGTCCACCTCTTTCGCGGCGGTGAGCAGTTCGGCGAACGAGTCACCGGCATCCACGCGCAGGCGCAGCGCCAGGGTGTTGACGAACATGCCGATCAGGTCGTCCAGTTCGGCTTCGCCGCGCCCCGCCACGGGGGTGCCGATCACGATGTCACCGGTGCCGGACAGCCGGGCCAGCAGCGCGGCGAAAGCGCTGTGCCACACCATGAACGGCGATGCCCCAGCGGCATGGGCCAGCTCGTCGATCCGCGCCACCAGTTCCGGGCCGATCTCGAACCCGTAGGTCGCGCCCCGTCCGGATGCCACGGTCGGCCGGACACCCACGGTGGGCAGCTCGAGCCGGTCCGGAATTCCCGCCAGCACCGCACGCCAGTAGGCGATCTGGGTGGCCGCGACCGATCCGGGTTCCCGCTCGTCGCCGAGCAGCGCGCGCTGCCACAGCGTGTAGTCGGCGTATTGGATCGGCAGCGGAGCCCAGTTCGGAGCCATGCCGTCACGACGAGCCAGGAAGGCCGACAGCAGATCTCGCGCGAAGGGCCCGGTAGAGAAGCCGTCGGCGGCGATGTGGTGCACGACGATCGCGAGGACGTGATCGTCGGCGCCGAGCCGGGCCAGTTCCACGCGCAATGGCACAGCGGCCGATACATCGAACCCGGCGAGCGCGTGTCCCGCCAGCCAGCCGGCGAGTTCCCCGGCTCCGATCGATTGTGGGGCGAGCACCGGAATCACTTGCACGGCAGGAAGAATCATCTGCTGCCCGGTACCGTCCACGACCGGATACACGGTGCGCAATGCCTCGTGCCGCTCGATCACATCGCCGAACGCGGCCCGCAGCGCCGCGATATCGAGGGGCCCGGTGAGCCGCAGCGCGAAGGAAAGGTTCTCCGCCGCCGACGCCGGATCGAACTGGTTCAGGAACCACATGCGCTGCTGCGCGGGCGACAGCGGAATGCGTTCCGGGCGTGGCCGTGCCACGAGTTCGGCCCGCCCGCCCGCGCCTTCGAGTCCGGCCAGTTCGGCCGCCAGCGCGGCGACGGTCGGCGCGGTGAACAGCAACCGGCCGGGCACTCGTGCGGAGATGAGCGCCCCCAGCCGCGCCGCGACCCGGGCGGCGATCAGCGAGTTGCCGCCGAGTTCGAAGAAGTTGTCGTCCGCGCCGATGGGATCCGCCGGCCCGAGCAACTCGGTCAGCACCTCGGCGACCAGCACTTCCAAACGCCCTGCCGGAGCCCGGAACTCGGCGACCCGCAGCTGCGGTACGGGCAGCGCCCGGCGGTCCAGCTTGCCGACCGGGGTGAGCGGGATCCGGTCGAGCACCGTGATCACGGCGGGCACCATATGGGCTGGCAGCCGGCGCGCGGCCAGGTCCGTCAGCTCGTCCACCTCGATCGCCGCCCCGCCGGGCGCGTGCACGTACGACGCGAGAATGGTGGCCCCGCCCGCGAGTTCGTGACCGATGGTGACCGCGAAGTCCACGCTCGGATGCGCCGCCAGCACCTCGTCGATCTCGCCGAGCTCGATCCGGAACCCGCGAATCTTGACCTGGAAGTCATTGCGCCCCAGGTACTCCAGCTCCGCGGTGGCTGCCCGCCGCACCAAGTCACCGGTGCGGTAGGCGCGCGAACCGGGCGGGCCGAACGGATTCGCCACGAACCGTTCGGCGGTGAGCCCCGGCCGGTTGTGATACCCGCGAGCCAGTTGATCACCCGACAGATACAGCTCACCCGCGACACCCGCGGGGGCCGGGGCCAAGCGCTCGTCCAGCACGTATTCGGTGACGCTGCGCAGCGGTCCGCCGATGGTCACCGGCCCGTCCGGCGTCAGATCGGCGGTATTGGCCAGGATCGTCGCCTCGGTGGGCCCGTACCCGTTCACGAACCGGCGCGCCGCACCATCCGCGAGCGGGGTCACCCAGCGCCGCACCAACTCCGGCGGACAGGCCTCACCGGCGGCCACGATCACCCGCAGATCGTCGAGCCCGCTCGGATCGACCGAGGTGAGCGCCGACGGCGTGATCATCATGTGGCTGACCCGTTCCCGGCGCAGCAGGGCCGCCAGTTCCGTACCGCCGTACACCTCCGGCACGGCGATCACCAGGGTCGCGGACGCGCCGATCGCCAGCAGCAGTTCGCCCACCGAAACGTCGAAGGACGGCGAGATCACGTGCAGCACCCGCGCGTCCGAAGTGGCGGCCAGGCGCTCACGCTGCACCGCGCAGTACACCGATACGGCGGCCTGGGAGATCACCACGCCCTTGGGCAGGCCGGTCGAGCCGGAGGTGTAGATGACGTACGCGGGATGATGCGCCCGCAACGGCCGCACCCGGTCGGCATTGGTGACCAGCTCGGTCGAACCGGATTCCAGCCGCGCCCGCGCTGCCTCGGTATCGATGACCAGCCATTCCACCGACCCGGGCAGTTCCGGTCGCGCGGCTTCGACGGTAAGCCCCAGCACCGCACCGGAATCGGCGACCATGTGCGCGATCCGGTCGGCCGGGTACTTCGGGTCCACCGGCACGAAGCCCGCGCCGGCCTTGGCCACCGCCCACACCGCCAGCAGCGATTCGATGGACCGCGGAATCCCGATGGCCACCAGATCGCCCGGCCCGGCGCCGCGTTCGATCAGCTGCCGCGCCAGGCGGGTGGATCGCTCGTCGAGCTCCGCGTAGGTCAGCGTGGCGAGAGTGGCCGTTTCGTCCGCGAGGATCAGAGCCACCGCGTCGGGATCGGTTTCGACGGCCGCCGCCAGCAAACGCGGCAGGGTGGGGATCCGGGGTCCGCGGGCGCGCACCGGACGGGTTCGAACCGAGCGGATCGTTTTCGCTCCCCCGCCGGAAATCGAATCCACTTCACCCACTGGCCGAACCATGAACTCTCCCCAAGTCCCTTGCCGCGCACGGCATACTGCACCGCGCATCATTCTTCGGCAATCTTCCGGTTCACGCCAAACGACGATTCATGTCACGGCAGGGACTTATTGCGCCAAAACCGGCAAATGCGAAAACAATTCCAGCCGGTAACAAAGGCCGACCGCGCACCACCAGCCTCGATGCGATGACTTAACGGCCGATCGATGCGATGCCTATGATCAGGGAAAACTATCGCAGTGACCCACTGCACATCCGGCTCGGGAGAGTACTGAATCGGCCCCGATTCCTATGTAGGGGTAACTATTTCGGTCGTGTTTCAGGCCGGTGTATAGGTCTCTATATCGGTCACCGTATCCGTCACGGTATTGGCCGCCCGAGTAACTTACTCACCGGGATACTCGCCATTACTCCATAGACTGGCCCGAATTATGTTGTCCTAAACAAATTTGGTTCTGTGCGATCACCATCGGCGATCGCACAGAACCAAGTTCGATGGCGGATACCCCGCCGGTCGTTCAGCGCGGCGTCAGAGCGCCACCACGGTCGCCACCCACGGCACCCGGGCGGCGGCGGTTTCCGCCGGTCCCTCGTCCACGATGACGGCCTGCAGATCCTCCAGGGGTTCCGCGCCCACCGCGCCGACTCCGGCCGCGTCCGTGAACAGGTGGGTCACCCATTCCTCGGCGAGCACGTCGGCCAGTTCGGTCCCGGGCTCGATCTGGGTGACCACCACCGACGCCCCGCCCGCGCCCGCCGCGAGCACCTCGACCACGGCGGCCAGCGCATCGGGCCGCCCGGACCGCAGCGTGCGCGATTCGAAGGTCAGCTCGGTCGCGCCGCCGATCCGGCTCACCGTTTCGGCGAGCTCGTCGTAGCCGAGGGTCCGCGCGCCGTGCACGAACGCGATGTCCGCGCCCTGCAGCGCCCGGGTGCGGTTGGCGTAGGTCACCGGACGCGGTGAGGCGGCGGCGATTTCGGCGACCAGCGCCGGATCCGCCAGCGACAGCCAGTCCACACCGTCGGCCGCGGCGCCCGCCGCGGCCGTCAGCCCGACCTTGATCAACAGCTCGGCCGGCAGTTCGGTCTCCAGGTTCGCGACCGGCACCAGCGCGGCGCCCGACTTCAGCACCGCCCAGGTGGCCACCACCAGATCGATCCCGCGATCCAGCCGTACCGCGACGCCGGTGCCCGGACCGCAGCCACGGCCGATCAGCACCCGCGCCAAACGCGAAGAGCGCGCGTCGAGTTCGGCGTAGGACAGCGCGTCCTCGCCCCACACCAGCGCCGGGCCGTCCGGATCGTCCTCGACCGCGGCGGTCAGCAGCTGCGGCAACTGGGTGCCGCGGGTGACGGCGGCGGTCTCGGCGACCGGCGCGGCGGCCTGCGGACGCGCCTGCGTCCCACCGAATTCGATGGCCCCGACGCTCTGGCGCGGATCGGCGGCCACCGCGGCCAGCAGGCGCTGCAACCGCTCCCCGAAGGTGCGGATGGTGGCCTCGTCGAAGATGTCGGACGCGTAGGTGATGGCGCCGGCGATCTCCCCGATCGGCCCGCCCTCCCACTGCCGCGGATCGATGGTCACCTGCAGATCGAACTTGGCCGCCACCGCGCCGGTATCGAGTGCGGTGATGTTCAGCCCCGGCAGTTCCAGGCTGGCCTGCTCGTTGTTCTGGAACGACAGGACCACCTGGAACAGCGAATCCTGGCCCTGCGCACCGCGATCCGGGGCGACGGCCTCGACCACGCGCTCGAACGGGATATCGGCATTGCCGAAGGCGGCCAGGTCGGTTTCGCGCGCCGCGGCCACCAGATCGCCGAAGGCGGCCGCCGAATCGACGGGGGTGCGCAGCGCGAGCGTGTTCACGAACATGCCGACCACATCGTCGAGGACGCGTTCGCCACGGCCCGCGATGGGCGTGCCGATGACCACGTCCCGGCTGCCCGACAGCCGCGACAGCAGCGCGGCCAGCGCCGCGTGCACGACCATGAACAGCGAGGCATTGTGCTCGCGGGCGATGCGCTGCAGGCCCTCGTGCACCTCGGCGGGCACCGTGAAGGTGGTCGCGCCGCCCTGCATGGTCCGCACCGCGGGCCGCGGGCGATCCAGCGGCAGGTCGAGCGAGCCGCCGGCCCCGGCGAGCCGGTCCCGCCAGAACGCCAGCTGCGCCGCGGCCACCGAGTTCTCGTCGTCGTCGGTGCCGATGACCTCGCGCTGCCAGAGCGCGAAGTCCGCGTACTGCACCGCGAGCGGCGACCAGGCGGGCGAATCACCCTGGGTGCGCGCCACATACGCGGTGACCAGGTCGCGGGCCAGCGGCGGCAGCGAGGCGCCGTCGCCGGTGATGTGGTGCACCACCACGACCAGGTAGTGCTCGGTGCCGGCCGCGCCGTCGCTGCACAGCAGCGCCCGCACCGGCACCTCGGCGGTGACGTCGAAACCACCGGAGAGCACCGCGGTCATGCGATGCAGCGCATCGGCGCGCGGGCCGACCGCGAGACCGCCGGGCAGCGCCTGCTCGACCGGCAGAATCTCCTGGTAGGCGATGCCTTCCGCGTCCACCGGGTAGCGGGTGCGCAGCGATTCGTGCCGCTCCAGCACGTCCAGCACGGCCTGACGCAGCGCCTCGATATCGAGCGTGCCCGAAAGCCGCAGCGCCAGTGGGATGTTGTAGGCGGGCGAATCGGGATCGAGCTGGTTCAGGATCCACATGCGCTGCTGGGCCAGCGACAGCGGCACCCGTTCCGGGCGCTCGCCGCGCACCAGCGCGGGCCGGTGCTCGGCCGCCCCGGCCACCACCTTGGCGGCCAGCCCGGCGACGGTGGACACCTCGAACAGGTCCCGCACCGCGAGATTCGCGCCCAGGGCCTCGTTGATGCGCGCCACCGCGCGGGTGGCGAGCAGCGAATTGCCGCCGAGACTGAAGAAGTCGTCGTCCACACCGACCTCGGCCGCGCCGAGCAGCGCGGCGAACTCGGCCGCCACCACCCGTTCGGTCTCGGTGCGCGGGGCGCGGAATTCCGCCGAACCGCCGAATTCCGGTGCGGGCAGCGCCTTGCGGTCCAGTTTGCCGTTCGGGGTGAGCGGCAGCATCTCCAAGGCCACCAGGGCATCGGGAACCATGTAGCCGGTGAGGAATTCGCCCAGCGCGGTCTTCATGGCGGCCTGATCGATGGCGAGTTCGCCCTCCGGCACCACGTAGCCGACCAGCTGATCGACGCCGTTGTCGGTGCGCACCAAGGCGACCGCCTGGCTGATGCCGGGCAGCCGCAGCAGCGCCGACTCGATCTCGCCGAGTTCGATGCGGAAACCGCGCAGCTGCACCTGCTGATCGCTGCGGCCCGCGTATTCGAGGTTGGCCTCGCCGCCGAAACCGCACCAGCGCCCGACGTCACCGGCGCGGTACATGCGCGAACCGGGCGGGCCGTAGGGGTTGGCCACGAAACGCGACGCGGTCAGGCTCGGCCGGCCCAGGTAACCCCGGGACAGCTGCTTGCCGTCGACGTAGATCTCACCGGCCACGCCGACCGGGGCCGGGTGCAGGCGCTGATCCAGCACGCGCGCGCTCAGGCCCGGCAGCGCCCGGCCGATGATGCTGCTCGGCTGCTCGGCGAATTCCTCGTCCAGGGCCAGGAACGACACGTGCACCGTGGTCTCGGTGATGCCGTACATGTTCACCAGGCGCGGTACGTCCGCCGGATGCCGGTCGTACCAGCGGCGCAACTGCCGCAGATCCAGTGCCTCACCGCCGAATACGACATAGCGCAGCGCGTAGTCGCGGTCCTCCGCGGCGGCGGCCCGGTCGGCCTCGGCGAGCTGGTAGAAGGCGGACGGGGTCTGGTTGAGCACCGTGACCCGTTCGCGAATCAGCAACTCGCGGAACTGTTCCGGCGACCGCGAGGTGAGATGGTCGACCACCACCACCGCGCCGCCGTTGGCCAGCGCGCACCACAGTTCCCACACCGAGAAGTCGAAGGCGAAGGAGTGGAACAGCGTCCACACGTCGTGCTCGTCGAAATCGAAGTGCGCCTGGGTGTTCGCGAACAGTTCCACCACATTGCGGTGGGTGACGCCGACGCCCTTGGGTACGCCGGTGGAGCCGGAGGTGTAGATGACGTAGGCGAGCTGATCGGAGCGCAGCGGGGCGCGCCGGTCGGCATCGGTGACCGGGGCGTCGGAGAAGCCCGCGAGTTCGTCGAGCAGCACCACCGGAATATCACCGGCGGGCACGGCATCCCGTTCGGCGGTGGTGGTCAGGATGCAGGCGGGCTTGGCATCGCCCAGCATGAATTCCAGCCGCTGCGCCGGGTAAGCGGTATCGATGGGCAGGTAGCCCGCGCCCGCGACCAGCACCGACAGCAGTGCCACCGGCAGCTGTTCGGTTCGCGGAACGGCCACCGCCACCAGCGATTCCGGGCCCGCTCCGTAGGCGATGAGCGCCCGCGCCACCCGATTCGCCCGGCGCACCAGGTCGTCGAAGCTGAGCGTCTCGTCGCCGAAGCGCACCGCCGGCGCGCCGGGACGCTGCCGGGCCTGCGCGGTGATGAGATCCACCAGGGTCACGTCCGGGACGGGCGCGCCCGGCGTATTCCATTCGTGCAGTACGAGATCCCGCTCGCCCGGCGCATACAGGTCGATATCGCCGACCACCGCGCGCTCGTTCTCGGCCACCGCGGTGAGCAGCCGGGCCAGGCGATCGGCGAAGTCCTGCACGGTCGCCGGTTCGAACAGGTCGGTGGCGTAGGTGAAGGTCAGCGCCACACCCGTCGCGGCGGCCCGCTCGGTCACGTCCAGTTGCAGGTCGACCTGCGCGATGCCATTGCTGTAGCCCGCTTTTCCGGCGGTGATGAGCACCTGGAACGGCGGCTGACCGGCTGCCCCGCGCACGGAGTCGAGCACATCGGCCAGGCGTTCGGCGGCGCCGCCGGTGCGGCCCAGCGCCGCGGCGTCGGCGCGGCCGACCTCGTCGAGCAGATCGGCGAACGGCGTCGCCGGGTCGATCTCGGTGCGCAGCACGACCGCGTCGGCGATCGAAACCCCCGGTGCGGCAGCGCTTTCCGAGGTGATGGCGCCCATCGGGATCTCGCGGACGCCGCCCGACAGCCGGGCGAGCAGGACCGCGAAGGCCGCGCGCACGACGGTGAACAGGCTCGAATCATGGCGGCGTGCCAGGCGATCCAGCGCCGAGTGCACCTCGGGGTAGAGATCCAGGTGCAGTTCGTTGCCGCGCCGCGACGGCACGGCCGGGCGCAGGCGATCGGCGGGCAGTTCCAGCTGTCCGGCGGGCGCGGTGGCGACCCACCAGTTCGCCTGCGGGGCAACGGCATCCGACTGCAAGCCGACGAACCGGCCGACCAGCGAGCGCAGCAGGTCCGCGAGGGCCCGCGCCGCCGGTTCGGAGACGGTGTCGCGGCGGTGCCAGACCTTGAAGTGCAGGCGCGCACCGGATTCCACCACCACGGTCACCGGGTAGTGGGTGAAGGTGACGCCCTTGACCCCGGCCACTTCCAGGCCGTCGATATTGCTGCCGGCCTGCTGCAGACCCTCGGCATCGACCGGGTAGGACTCGTAGGCGACCAGCGAATCGAAGGCGCCGCCGGTACCGGCCGCGCTCTGGGTCTCGGCCAGGCCGAGGTAGTGGTGCTCGAGCAGGCCCGCCTGCTCGGACTGCACCCGGTTCAGCAGTTCCCGCACGGTCCATTCGGCATCGAAGCGCACCCGCACCGGGATGGTGTTGACGAACAGGCCGATCATCTCGTCCACGCCGTCCAACTGCGGCGGACGACCCGAGACGACCGCGCCGAACACGATGTCCTCGCGGTCGGTGAGCGCGGCCAGCAGCAACGCCCAGGCCGACTGCACCACCGTGTTCACGGTGACCTCGGCGTTCGCGGCGAAGGCGGTGACGGCGGCGGTCTCGGCCTCGGTGAGCTCGAATTCGATTTCGCCGTAACCGATCTCGGGTTCGGCGGGCCGCTCCAGCACGCTCGCCACCATGGTCGGCTGCGCGCCGGTCAGGGTGGTGCGCCACTTCTCCAGCGTCGCCTCCCGATCCTGGCGCGCGAGCCAGACCAGGTAGTCACGGTACGGCCGGACCGGCGGCAGCAGCGACGCGTCACCGTGCGTCGCGTAGGAGATGAGCAGATCCTTCATCAACAGCGGCAGCGACCAGCCGTCGAAGAGCAGGTGGTGCGTGGTGAGCACGAAGTGGATGCGCCCGGTCACGGTGCGGTACACCGTGAATCGCATGAGCGGGGCCACGGCCGGATCGAAACGGGTGCGCTGATCCTGTTCCAGCAGGGCCGGAATGTCCTCGTCGGCAACGTTTTCCACGAGCTGCCACGGGGTTTCGATGGCATCGACCACGACCTGCACCGGGGTGCCGTCGGCGGCGGTGACGAAGGCGGCGCGCAGGGCGGCGTGCCGGTCCAGGATGGCGCCCGCCGCGCGGCGCATGCGCTCCAGGTCGACGGTGCCCGCGAGCTCCAGCGCGAACTGGGTCACGTAATCGTCGGCGGCGCCGGCGGTCAGCTGGGAGTGGAAGTAGAACCCCTCGGCCAGCGGCGAGAGCGGCAGCACATCCGACAGTCCCGGGTAGGCCCGCCGCCAGGAGTCCAGCTCGAGCTGGGTGGCCCGCACCAGCGGTACGTCGGACGGCGTCAAACCGCCTGCGGCCGGGTCCTTCACATGCTGGGCGACCGCGGTCAGCGCGGCGACCCAGTCCTGTGCCAGTTCGCGTACGGCGGCCTCGTCGAGGATTTCGGCGGCGTACTGGAACGACACCGACATGCGGGGTCCGTTCTCGCCGTCGGTGACGATGGCATTGATGTCGACCACCGTGCTCGCGGGCATGGCGAGGTCCTGATCGACCTCCAGCTCGCCGAGCGCGTCGGTCGGCAGCCAGGCGGCCCCGCCCGGCGCTTCGGTGATCTCGCTGGTGGAGACGCGGCCCAGGTAGTTGAAGCCGATCTGCGCCACCGGTCCGGACAGCTCGCCGGCCGCGGCCGGATCGAGATGCCGCAGCAGGCCGAAGCCGATCCCCTTGTCCGGCAGGGAAAGCAGCTGTTCCTTGATCGCGCGCAGCACGCCCGCGGTGGCCGCGCCGCCCTCCAGGGCGGCGGCGGTGTCCGCGCCGGTCAGGTCGAGCGCGACCGGATAGACGGTGGTGAACCAGCCGACGGTGCGGGTGATGTCCGCGCCGGGAACGACGCTCTCCTCACGACCGTGGCCCTCCATGCGCACCCGGGTGACGGGCGCGTCCACGCCGCGGCGTTCCCGCCACGAGCGCACCGCCAGCGCCAGCGCGGCCAGCAGGCCGTCGTTCACGCCGCCGCGGTAGAGCGCCGGGACCTCGGTGAGCACGGCTTCGGTGACCTCGGCGGGCACCTGAATGTTGAAGCGGCGCACCGTCGCATAGGTGTCGACGGCGGCGTCCAGGGCGCGCGCGCCCAGCAGCGGGTCGGGCGCGGTGAGCGCCTGCCGCCAGTAGTCGAGTTCGCCGCGGCGAGCATCGTCGGTGGCCGCCTCAGTGAGCGCGTGTGCCCAGCGGCGGAACGAGGTGCCGACGCCCGGCAGCGACGGGCGCTGACCGGCCGCACGCTGCATCCAGGCCAGCACCAGATCCGAGATGAGAATGCGCCAGGAGACGCCGTCGATCACGTAGTGGTGGGCGACCAGCAGCAGCAGATCGGCCGCGTCGGGCCGCCGCACCCAGGTGGCGGTGACCATGCGACCGGCCACCGGATCCAGCGCGGCCATGGTGGAATCCATTGCGGCGCTGCCCAATCGGGCCAGCTCCGCGCCCTCCACCCCGGCCGGGAAGTCGGTCTCGGCGATCAGCGCGCCGGCGTCGATCTCGGCGGCGGGCGGCACCTGCAGGGTCCAGCCGTCGGCGGTGCGCTGCAAGCGCGCACGCAGCACATCGTGGTGGGTCAGCACGGCGGTCAGCGTGTCCGCGATCCCGGCCCGGTCGATGCCGTCGGGCAGCGTCAGCACCATGCTCTGCGAGAACCGGTCCGACACACCATCTTTCAGGTATTCGGCCAGCACCGGCGTCAGCGGGATCTCGCCCGTGCCGCCGCCCGGCAGCTCCTCGAGCGCCGCGATCACGTTCTCGTCGCCGACCACGGCCACCTTGGCCAGCCCGGCCACGGTGCGCTGCTCGAACACGTCCTGCGGCGTGAACACGATGCCCAGCGCCCGTGCCCGCGACACCAGCTGGATCGACATGATCGAATCGCCGCCGATGGCGAAGAACGAGTCGTCCGCGCCGACCTCTTCGGTGCGCAGCAATTGCGCGAACAGTTCCGCCAGCTGGGTTTCCACCGGGCCGGACGGCGCGCGTGAAGTGGTGACCGGGAAGACCGGCTCGGGTAGCGCGGCGCGATCGAGCTTGCCGTTCGGGGTCAGCGGCAGCTCGCTCAGCACCATGATCGCCGACGGCACCATGTGCGGCGGCAGGGTCTGCCCGACGAACTCGGCCAGCGCGGCGGTGTCGACGGACCGGCCCGCGGCCGGCAGCACGTACGCCACCAGCGCGGTCGCCCCCGACGGCAGCGTCTTGCCCATGGTGGCCGCGAAATCGATGTCCGGGTGCGCGGTCAGGGCATTGTCGATCTCGCCCAGCTCGATGCGGAAGCCGCGGATCTTGACCTGGAAGTCCGAGCGGCCCAGGTATTCGATGACCCCGTCCTCGCGGTTGTACCGCACCAGGTCACCGGTCCGGTACAGCCGCGCGCCCGGATTCTCCTCGCCGCCGAACGGGCTGGCCACGAAACGCTCCGCGGTCAGGCCGGGCCGGCCGAGGTAGCCCTGCGCGAGCGCGGGACCGGACAGGTACAGCTCGCCGATCACGCCCGCGGGCACCGGCCGCAGCCGGGTGTCCAGCACGAAGGCCCCGACGCCCGGAATCGCGGACCCGATGGTGATGGGTTCGCCCGGCACCATGGCCGCGCTGCTGGTGGCGAGAATCGTGGCCTCGGTCGGACCGTAGCCGTTGTAGAACGCCCGCCCCGGCGCCGCCCAGCGGGCCACCAGCTCCGGGCCGAACTTGTCACCGGCGACCACGACGACCTGCAGGTCGTCGAGATCCGCGGCGTCGACCGACTCCAGCGCGGCCGGGGTGATGAGCATGTGCGAAACACGTTCGCGCCGCAGCAGATCCGACAGGTCCGCACCGCCGAACACGGTCGGCGGCGACACCACCAGGGTCGAACCGGAGGAGAAGGCGAGCAGCAGTTCCAGCACCGAGACGTCGAAGTTCGGCGAGCACACGTGCAGTACGCGGGAGCCGGGCTCGACCGCGTAGTGCTCACGCTCGGCCGCGACCAGACCGCCCAGGCCGGTGTGGGTGACCACGACGCCCTTGGGCTTGCCGGTGGAGCCGGAGGTGTAGATGAGATAGGCCGGATGCTGTTCGGTCAGCGGCCGCACCCGGTCCGCGTAGGAGACGGTGTGCGCGGGCCGCGCCTCGATCCGGGCCGCGGTGGCCGGATCGTCGAGCTGCAGCCATTCGACGCCGTCGCCCAGCACCGCGCGATGCTCGGCCACGGTGACGCCCAGCACCGCGCGCGAGTCCGACAGCAGGTATTCGATGCGATCGGCCGGATACTTCGGATCGACCGGCACATAGGCCGCACCGGCCTTGGCAATGGCCCAGACAGCCAGTACCGATTCGATGGAACGGCTGATCCCGATGCCGACCACGTCTCCGGGTCCGACACCGCGTTCGATGAGCTCGCGCGCCAGCCTCGAGGAGGCTTCGTCGAGTTCACGGTAGGTGAGTTCACGCTGGTCGGCGGGTTCCCCGGTCGGGTTGAACCGGATCGCCACCGAGTCGGCAGCCGACTCGACCGAAGCGGTCAGAAGCTGCCCGAAAAGCTGGCTGCCGGACCGCCGACGACGGTTACCACGAGCGGAACGGCGGGCAGTTTCCATTCGAGTGTATTCACCTCTCGCGTTCATCAGGTCCCGCCCAGCGCCGATGCGAATTCGGCCTCCGCCCAACGGTTCGTGCCATGCCGTCGGCAGTGGGAGCGGTCCGAGCAATCCTATACGGGCTCACCGGAGCGGCATGACCGCCCGAGTTCTACTCACCCATCGGAACGAGAGGGCCGCGATGTTGCAGCTTCACGAACACGAGTGAAATACACCACAGTTCACAGCCAGCCCCGCCGGGTGGCCTGCACCCCCGCCTGGAATCGGGTGCTCGCGCCCAGCCGTTCCAGCAGACTGGCGGTGCGCCGCACCACGGTGCGCCGGGACAGTCCCAGACGGCGGGCGATGGTGTCGTCGGTGGCGCCCATGCTCATCAGCGTCAGAATCGCCCGGTCGCGTTCGTCCAGCGCCTCGGTGGGGTTCACCGAGATGGGCGTGGCCATGGACCACAGCGCGTCGAAGGTCTTCACCAGCAGATCCAGGGTGGGCGACGGGCCGACCCGGATGCCCATCGGATCGCCGCGGCGTTCGTCGGTGTGCAGCACCAGCACCGCGCGGCGATCGTCGGCGACGATCAGCTTCAGCGGCGGATCGGGCAGGGTGCGGGCCAGCGCGCCCACCGCATTGGTGGCGAGCACGTGCCGCAGCCGTTCCGGATCCTGATAGATGGTCTCCTGATACAGCGTCTTGTAGTCGATGCCCGCGGTGATGCGCGAGGACTTGAGCTCGAACAGCCGCTCCTCGGTGTCCACATCGGACAGGAACGGGCCGCGCTCCACCACTTTCACGCACTGGTGCGCGGTGTGCTGCAGATCCTCGAAATCGGCGAGCAGCTGGCGGCGTTCGTAGACCGCCACCACCGCGCCGTCGGCATCGGTGGTGCGGCGCACCGAACGGAAGGTCTCGCCCAGGCGCGCGGCGGCCGACTGCATGCGCAGCAGATCGTGATTGCGGCGGCGGGATTCGGCCTCCGACAGGGCTTCCGGCGCGTGCGCGTCCCAGCGCACGGTGCCGTTGGCTTCGGTGAGGCGCACGGCGGCCTCGAGATGACAGAGTGCTTCCAGCGCGGCCTCGGCCACGCGGGGAGGGCAGCTCAGGCGCTCGGCTACTTCGATCGCCGTCGACCGCGGATGCTGCACGAGAATCGCGTAGGCGCGCCCGTGCAGGGAACTCGGGTCGAAGAGATCGTCGAGAGTAGTCACCGCACCTACCGGAACTCGACGGTCCGCGGGGAACCGCCCGTTCACCGGTGCCGGTGACCTGTCTACTGGGCCGGGCCCCACTGCTGCTGCATGATGACGCCCTTGCTGGCCAACCATGGCAGCGGATCCATCTTGTTTCCGGCGGCGTCCCAGATCTCGAGGTGCAGGTGAGGTCCGGTGGAATTGCCGCGATTTCCGACAGTGGCGATCACGTCTCCGGTGTTGACCCGCTGTCCGGCCGAGACCAGCATGTCATTGACGTGACCGTAGACAGCGGTGGTGCCGTCGTCCTGTAGGACGCGCACCCATAGGCCGAAACCGCTGGCGGGACCCGCCTCGACCACCGTGCCGCCCATGGCGGAGTGGATGGGGGCGCCGATGGTGTCGGCGAAGTCGAGTCCGTAGTGCATGGCGCCCCAGCGGGCGCCGTATCCGGAGCTGATCACGCCGGCCACCGGGCGGACCGCGGCCTGCGGAGAGAACTGCTGCTGCAGGCTCTTCAGCGTGGCCTCGGCCTGAGCCAGGGGGTTGGCGATCTCCGGGGGGAGGTTCTGGAGGCCGAAAGGCGCTGCGGCGCCGGCATCGGCGATGGCGGCGGCCTGCGCGACCGGGGCATTGTCCGCGACGGGGGCGGCGGCCTCGACGGTGGCGGAGCGGGCCTGGCGGAGTTCGGTGGCCGAATCCGCCTGTGCCACATCCTCACCGATCGACTTCTCGTCGTGGCCGGGGAGCAGCGGGGCGGCGTGCGCGAGGGCGGGAACCAGCTGGGCGCCGGTGCCGATGATGGCGCCCGCGGCGACCGCGACTCCGGCGACGACCTTCACGCGATCGACGGTGGTGGGTTCGGCCCGGTGGCGACGGCGGCCCGCACGGCCGGCACCGGAATCACCAAGCAAGTCCATAACGGATACGGAATTCGCGGTCTCTCGGTGGTGCGGCAAAGCTCGTCCTAGCGTTCGGGGATCCGGTAACGATTCGGCATCGCTGTGACGGAAACTGTACTCGCCTGTGACCATTCCGCAACCTTTTCGGCGAAATGCCCAGGTCGAGCAATCGAACACTTGATCACAGAGGGTAACCCCGAGGGGCAAACTGGGAGCATGCTTCTCACCGAATTGGGTACCCCCGTCGTGCTCGCGCCCATGGCCGGCGGACCGTCCACCCCGGAACTCGCGGCGGCGGTTTCCGAAGCCGGCGGGCTGGGGTTCGTGGCGGCCGGCTATCTGAGCACCGGGGCGCTGGGCGAGCGGATCGCCGCGACCCGGGCCTTGACCGGCAAGGCGTTCGGGGTGAATCTCTTCTATCCGTCCGCGCCGACGCCGACCGACCGGTTCGCCTCTTATATAGAGGACATCGCGCGCGAGTTCCCGATCGGCGAGGCGCGGCACGACACCGACGAGTGGGACGAGAAGCTCGCGCTGCTGCTCGCCGATCCGGTGCCGGTGGTGTCGTGCACCTTCGGCTGCCCGTCGGCCGAGGAGATCGCGCGGCTGCACGGGGTCGGTTCCGAGGTGTGGGTGACGGTCACATCGGTGGCCGAGGCGCAGCTGGCCGTCGAGGCGGGGGCCGACGCGCTCATCGCCCAGGGCGCGGAAGCCGGTGGGCATCGCGGCAATTTCGCGGATCGGGTCGAGGACGACGTCACCGATCCGCTGGGATTGCTCGCGCTCTTGCAGCTGCTGCGCGCGGCCGTCGACGTCCCGCTGATCGCGGCGGGCGGCATCGCCACCGGGGCCGGGCTCGCGGCCGCCCTCGCCGCCGGCGCGGCCGCCGCACAGATCGGCACCGCGTTCCTGCGCTGCCCCGAGGCCGGCACCGCGCCGCTGGTGCGCACCGCCGTCACCCTCGACACCCCCACCATGCTCACCCGCGCCTTCACCGGCCGCCGGGCCCGCGGGCTGGTGAACAAGTTCATGCTCGAGCACACCGGCGCACCGGCCGCCTACCCCGAGATCCATTACGCCACCGGGCCTTTGCGCGCCGCCGCCCGGGCCGAGGGCAATGCCGACGCGGTGAATCTCTGGGCAGGTCAGGCGCATTCGCTCGCACCCGAGTTACCGGCCGGCGAGCTGGTGCGCCAACTGTCCCAGGATGCGAAATCTGCTCTGAACCGCGCACTTTCATGGGGAATCTAGTGTTATTGACAACCTTTGTCATCTAGAATCGGCAGACATCATTCCGCCATCCCATGAGGAGAGCGATATGTCACTCGACGTCCCCACCGCCTTGCTCGAACGTGCTGAACGCGGTGAAGTCAGCGACGACGAATTCGTCGAATGTGTGAAGAACTCGCTGCCCTACGCCTACGAGGTAGTCAGCCGAGTGGCCGCCGACCTGCGTTCCGGCACAGAGGAATACGCCGACAATCTCGTCGCCCCGCCGGACGAGACCGCCCGCGGCCAGCTGCTGCGCGCCATGGCCTCCGACGCCATCCGCGGCGGCCTGGAACGCCATTTCGGCATCAAGCTCGCCTTCCAGAACTGCCACCGGGTAGCGGCCTTCCCGCTCTCCTCGGTCGGCGGTGACACCTACAGCACCTTCATCTCCACCCGCGCCCAGTTGCTCAACCAGAGCCCCGAGCTCCGCAACTGCTGACGCACGCTGAAACGGCGCGACCGCAACCCGGTCGCGCCGTTCGGTTTGCCGTGCTCAGATCCGGTTCCGCGCCTTGAACTTCCGGCGTTCCCGGATCGCCAGATAGACGAGACCGACGAACGGCAGCAGGAAGATGACGGCCGCGACGATCATGTCCTGCACCCGGTAGCCGCCGCTCAGCGAGACCGCGGTGGCGCCGATGGTCAAGGCCCCGAACAGGAGTAACAGGAGGGTCAGCACGGTCCACCAAATCGGTTGCCACCACCGCACCTGTCCCGGCCGCGGACCGGGATATGCCCGGATCTCGCCCGGCATCGGGTGCCAGTTCGGCGCGAACTGCACGGGCCCGGACGGGACCGGCGGGGGTGTCGGATAGCCGGTGGCCGGATAGCGCAGCGGTCCCGACGGCTGATTCGGAAGCTCGTCCGCGGCTGCCCATTTCACGGTTGGCGGCGCGGTGGACGCGGCCGGCTGCCGCTGCCCGTGCAGTGCCGCTCGCGCCGCGGTCGCGAGGTCACCGGCGCTGGCATACCGGTGCGCCGGATACTTGGCCATGCCCCGGCCGATCACCGCGTCCAAAGTGGCGGGCACCTGCGGGTTTCCGAGGCTCGGGCGCGGCGGCGGGGCCGTCAGGTGCGCGGCCATCTGCTGCGCGGGGCCCGTCTGTCCGAAAGGCAGTTCACCGGTGAGGCATTCGAAGAGCAGGCAGGCCAGTGAATAGATGTCCGACCGCAGATCCTCCTCGCCGGAGAAGCGTTCCGGCGCCATGTACGCGTACGTCCCCACCGCCACCCCCGTGGAGGTGATGGCCGCATGCCCACCGCCGCGCGCGATCCCGAAATCGATGAGATACGCGAAACCACTCGGCAGCGTCAGCACATTCGAGGGCTTCACATCGCGATGCACCAGACCCGCCGCATGCGCCACATCCAGCGCCTCGGCGACCTGCGCCACCAGATCGACGGCCCGTTCCGGCGTGAGCGCGCCGTGCTCGTGCAGGATCTTCCCGAGATCGTGGCCGTCGACCCGCTCCATCTCGATGTACAGCCGTCCGTCCAGCTCTCCGAAGGAGTGGATCGGCACCACGTGCGGCCCACGCAGTTTGACCGCCAGCCGCGCCTCGCGTTCGAACCGCCGCCGGTAATCGTCGTCCAGGGCCAACTCCGGCGGCAATACCTTCAATGCGACTTCCCGGCCCAGGCGAGTGTCCTCGGCCAGCCACACCTGTCCCATGCCGCCGCGGCCGAGCAGGCTCAGCAGCCGGTAGTGACCGAGTACGCCGTCACCCGGCACGCGCCCTCCCCAGATCTCACCGCTTTTCGCGGAGGTCAGCATACGTCTCACCACCGACAGCGGCGGGGCTCGGCGAGAGTTCACCAAGAATTCGCGGCGACGCCGTGGTGGCGGGTTGATCGCGCCGCCTCGGTGCACCAGCATTCGTTCGCATGCCGTCGAACCACCTGAGCAACGCCGGCGATATCCCCGACACCGGGATCCCGGCCGAGATCGCCGCCCAGACCACCATGGACGAACAGTACGAATGGCATCGCAGCTTCCTGCGGCGTCATCCGGTGTCCAGGCGTAACTTCCTGCGCGGCTCGGCGGTGACCGCCGCCGTGACGGCTGTCGGGTGTTCTCCGTTCGCCATCGGCGCGTACGCCGAGGAGGGGCAGCTGGCGATCGGCGGGCGGCATGTGGGTTTCGGACCCGACGCGTCGAGCCAGTTGCGGTTCGCGGCGCAGCTGTCGCGGAATCCGCGCGACGGCAAGGTCTTTCTCGACCACGGTCCGACGCCCGCGCTGGGCGGCACCATCGAGGCCGAGGTGCGGAACCTGGTGACACAGATCCCGTCCAGTGACGGCGGGATTCTGGCGGCGGAGCAGTTCTACGTGCATGCGCCCGTGGACGGTCTCGCCGGTCGGCTGCCGCACTTCTACCGCTGGCGCACCTCCGACGGGTTCCTGGGCGATGTCCGCTCGGCCGCCCCGGCCATGCCCACCGCGCGGAATGCCGTGCTGCCCTTCCGTTTCACCATGATGGGCGATCAAGGCACCGACGAAACCCCCACCCAGCCCGCCGGGGTGGTCCGCGGCGACTACGACGACCGCTACTACAAACCGGACAACGATCCGGACGCCCCGCACGCCACCAATGTGATGCGCCAGATCGTGGCGAGCCGCCCCGACTTCCATGTGCTGGCGGGCGACATCGCCTACGCGGACCCGTCCGGCGGCGGCAAGAATCCCCAATTCGTCTCCGCCGGCGGCACTCTCGCGGGCGGCTTCGACAAGTACAACCCCTACGTCTGGGACGTCTATTTCGGCGCGATCGAACCCAGCGCCTCCACCACCCCGTGGATGTTCGCCACCGGCAATCACGATATGGAAGCCGCCTACGACACCCGCGGCTACGGCGGCCATCTCGCCCGGCTGGACTTCCCCGGCAACGGTCCCGCCGCCTGCCCGTCGGCCTACTCCTTCACCTACGGCAACCTGGCGGTCCTCTCACTGGACGCCAATGACGTCTCCTATGAGATCCGCGCCAACTTCGGCTATTCCGGCGGCTCCCAAAACACTTGGGTGGAGCGCACTCTCGCCGCCTACCGGAGCGACCCGAACATCGACTTCATCGTCTGCTTCTTCCACCACTGCGCGTACTCCACCACCGATTCACATGCCAGCGACGGCGGCGTCCGCGCAGCCTGGTGCGAGCTGTTCGACCGGTACCAAGTCGATCTGGTGCTACAGGGCCACAATCACGTCTTCGAACGCACCGACCCCATCCGCGCCAGCTCCCCCACCCGCGCCGCCACCGACAACGCCATCGTCTACCCCGAATCCGACGGCACCGTCTACTACACGGTCGGCGGCGGCGGCCGCCCCCGCTACGGCTTCCAGCCCGGCTCCCCCGAAACCTATCGCGGCCATGAAGTCCCCGACCCCGCCGTCCCCAACAGCTACGTCTGGCAATCCGGCGCCAAGAAACAAGACGAATCCGCCCCTTGGTCCCGAGTCCGCTTCCGCAACTACTCCTTCCTGCGAGTGGACGTCCGCCCCGGCTTCTTCTCCTCCGAAATGGACGTGGTCGCCGTGGACGAATACGGCACCGAATTCGACAAACTCACCTACCGCCGCCAAGTCCGCGTGTGACCCCCACCTCTTGACCCCGGCGCTCCCCGTGCTGTCGAATCCACCTGGCACCAACCGCATTCCCAGCACCGAGGAGCCTCCCGTGGCGACCGACCACCCCGCCGACACCTTCGCACTCTGGGACCGCGATGGCGACGGCCAGATCTCCGCCGAGGACATCCTCCTCGGCATCACCGCCCTAGGCCTGGAAATAGACGCCGAAGCCGTGGAACGCCTGGTAGCCGCCGCCGACACCGACGGCGACTTCCTCATCTCCCGAGCCGAATTCGAAGCCGCCCGCCTCGGCCACAACCCCGAAATCACCGACCCCGACGCCGCCTTCGACACCTTCGACACCAACCAGAACGAACTGATCGAACTCGAAGAACTCGAATCCCTCCTGCGCACCTGCCCGGACCTGACCGATCGATCCGCCGAAAGCCTGCTCGCGGCAGCCGATTCCGACGGCGACGGGTTTCTGTCTCGCGCCGAGTTCGCCGCACTGCTGGCCGGGCTGGCCGGTGCGGAAGGATCCGAGCAATCCTGAGACGCCGCGGGAGCCTGCTAGACCTCCTGGAGTTTGCGTTTCAGGACCTTGCCGGTGGGGTTGCGGGGTAGTTCTTCGAGGAAGACGACCTCGCGGGGGACCTTGTAGCGGGCCAGGTTGGACTTCACGAAGTCTTTGAGTTCTTCGGCAGTGAAGGACTCGCCTTCGTGGACTACGACGAAGGCTTTGAGGCGGGCGCCGAATTGTTCGTCGGCTACGCCGATTACGGCTACCTCGCGGACCGCGGGGTGGGTGTGGAGGAGTTCTTCTACTTCTACGGGGAAGACGTTCTCACCGCCGGAGACGATCATGTCGTCGTCGCGGCCGTCGATGAAAAGGCGGCCGGCGCGGTCGAAGTGGCCGACGTCGCCGGAGGACATCAGGCCGCGGATCACTTCCTTGTGGCCGCCGCCGGTGTAGCCCTCGAATTGGATCACGTTGCCTACGAAGATGCGGCCGGTGACGCCGGCGGGGACCTTGCGGCCTTCCTCGTCGAGGATTTCCACGCGGGCGCCGAGGACCGGGCGGCCTACGCAGCCCGGCTCTTTCGCCAGATCCTCGGGGGTGGCGATGGTGGCGTAGGCGACTTCGGTGGAGCCGTAGAGGTTGTAGACGACGGGACCGAAGGCGGCGGTGACGTCGCGGCAGAGTTGGGCGCCGAGCTGGGAACCGGCCACGAAGATGATGCGCAGGGCGGACAGGTCGCGACCGGTGAGGGCCTTGCCGCCGAGGTCCATCATGCGGGCCAGCATGACCGGGACGACGATCATGGTGGTGGCTTTGTGCTCGGCCGCGCTGTCGATGGCCACCTGGGGGTCGAAGCGGCGACGGACGACCAGGGTGGAGCCGAAGCCGAGAGTCAGGATGGCGCAGGCGAATCCGAGGGTGTGGAACATGGGGGCGCAGCATTCGGTCACCTCGTTCACGCGGAACGGGACCTTGGACAGCAGGCCGCCCAGGGCGGCGAGGGATTTCGGTTCGGGACGGGGCGCGCCCTTGGGGGTGCCGGTGGTGCCGCTGGTCAACAGGATGATCTTGGGTTCCACACCGGGACCGGGCGGGGACTGCGGCGAGCCCGCGGCGATCAGCGATTCCAGGCTGTCCGGGCGTTCCTCCGCCGTCCAGGCCCGATAGCTGCCGCGTTTGGGCGTGACCTCGTCGAGCATGTGGGCGTACTCGTCGTCGTAGACGAGCAGATCGGTGCCCTCGCGGGTGGCCACGTCGCGAATCTGCGGACCGGCGAAATCGGTATTGAGCAGGATGATTCGCGCACCGCACTTGGCGGCCGCGAACACCGCGTCCAGCAGCCCGCGATGGTTGCGCGCCAGAATAGCCACGCCCTCACGCGGTTTCAGCCCGCGCTCGCGCCAGGCATTGGCGAGCCGGTTGGAACGCTCTTCCAGTTCGGCGAAGGTGAGCGACCCGAGTTCGTCGATCAGCGCGGTGCGGTCCGGATACCGTGCGGCCGACAAACCCAGCCCCGCGGCAATGGTCCCGTAGCGCAGCATGGAGGTCGCCGCGGTGAGCAGCGGCAGCGGCGATTCCATGCGCACCAGCCCGGTGTCCATGCACAACCGCGCCGACTCGACTTCGATATAGGCCCGCTCCCCCAGCGTGCGCAGCAGTCCGAGGGTCATGCACCCACCCCCGACCCGCTCGAATCGGACATCGATTCCCCTTGCGCGCGTGATGATTCCACCCGGACCTCCTTGTCCACCCCTGCTGGGTCTCAGCCCTCAAACTAACGGTAAGACCCGGCCCACGCGAGCGGAAGAATCCGGCCCTCCTCGCGCGCGACACGCGGAGCAGGGCCGGACAAGCCTCCGAATCAGGACAGCATCAGGACAGCGTGGTGACGGTCAGCGCGCCATCCGCGTACTGCGCCCGCAGCCGCTTCTTGTCGAACTTGCCGACGCTGGTCTTGGGCACCTCGTCGATGAACGCCCAGTGCTCGGGCAGCTGCCACTTGGCGAACTTGTCGGCCAGGAAGTCGCGCAGCTCTTCCGGCTTGGCCTCCGCGCCCGCCGCGAGCACCACGGCCACCAGCGGCCGCTCGTCCCACTTCTCGTCCGGCACGCCGATGACGGCGGCCTCGGCCACGGCCGGATGACCCACCACCGCGTTCTCCAGATCCACCGAGGAGATCCATTCACCACCGGACTTGATGACGTCCTTGGAGCGATCCACCAGGGTGAGGAACCCGTTCGGGCTGATCTTGCCGACATCGCCGGTGCGCAGCCAGCCGTCGTCGAACTTGTCGCCGTCGATGACCCCGCCCTGCGGCGAGTAGTAGGACCCGGTGATCCACGGCCCCTTCACTTCCAGCTCACCCAGTGCCACACCGTCGTTGGGCACCACCGAACCGTCGTCGCCGACCAGGCGCGCCTGCACGCCGGCCGGGAAACGGCCCTGCGTGTAGCGGTAGGCCCACTGCTCGTCGCCTTCGGAACCGGCCGGGGCGTGCGCCACCGAACCCAGCGGGGAGGTCTCGGTCATGCCCCACGCGTGCAGCAGCTTGACGCCGTGCCGCTCCTCGAAGGCGCGCATCATCGACGGCGGGACGGCCGCGCCGCCCACCACGCAGGTGCGCAGATGCGAGATGTCCTGCGGCGCGGCCTGCAGTCCGGCCAGCACGCCGCCCCAGATGGTCGGCACCGCGGCCGCGAAGGTCGGCTTGACGGCGGCCATCATCTCCAGCAGCGGGGCGGGCTGCAGGAAACGGTCCGGCATCAGCAGATTCGCGCCGGACATGAGCGCCGCGTACGGCAGACCCCAGGCATTGGCGTGGAACAGCGGCACGATGGCGAGGACATTGTCCGCGCCGGTGAAGCCCATGCCGTTGGGCTGGCACACCTGCATGGCGTGCAGCCAGTTGGAGCGGTGCGAGTAGACGACGCCCTTGGGATCGCCGGTGGTGCCGGAGGTGTAGCACATGCCGGCCGCCGAACGCTCGTCGATGACCGGGTAGTCGTAGCTGTCCGGCTGCGCGGCAAGCAGTTCCGCGTAGGAGTGCACGGTGACGCCCTCCGGAGCCTGGAGCGCGGCCGCGTCGCCATTGGCGACGATCACGTGGCGGACGGTCTTCAGGTTCGGCAGGTATTGGGCGAACATGGGCAGCAGCGTGCCGTCGACGATGACGACCTGGTCCTCGGCGTGGTTGGCCACGTAGACCAGCTGCTCCGGGAACAACCGGATGTTCAGCGCGTGCAGCACGGCGCCCATGGCGGGCACGGCCACGTACGCGACCATGTGCTCGTTGTTGTTCCACATGAAGGTGCCGACCCGATCGCCGACGCCGATGCCCAGGTCACGCAGGGCATTGGCAAGGCGGGCGGCATCCTGGCCGATTTCCCGGAAGGTCTGGGTCCGGACCCCGTCCCCGGTCCAGGTGGAGACAGTGCTGTCGCCCTGGAAGGTGGACGCGTAGCGCAGCAGTGTCGCCAGTGACAGCTGCTCGTCCTGCATGGTGCTCAACATTTCCCAACCGCTCCCTTGCATGTAACTACGAGTAAGTGAACTGAGTCACTTGCGGGCAGGATATCCGAAACCGGACATCCGCCGAGGACGGGCGGTAAAGCGGAGCTAAAGAAAAGGCTGTGGGCGGCGAACCCCACCTTCGCCGCCCACAGCCTGTTGCCAACCGGCCACCGCCCAACACGATGACCCGCCGGCTTCGAAGTCCTGATCAGCGTCGGCTTGCGACGACACCCCCTGCGGTGCCGCAGAATAGCCAATCACTAACCAGGACAAGCAAATTGGAGCAATATCTTCCGTGAATATATGTAGTGGGACGTGAGGCTGTCCAGTCGAGGACAGCGGCGCAGGTCAGGCGGGGTTCACCGGTCCGGCCATCGGACGGTGAGGCGGATTTCCGGCGGTCGCGGCAAACCTTGCTATACCCGGCTTCGCCAAACTTGGCCGAAAATACCAATTCGGTGACCGGCGTTCTCTGCTTGACCAGCGCGAACGCCTTCTACGGTCGATGCATGCAGCGAGAGCCGTCCATCCTGATCATCGGCGCCGGGTTCGCCGGACTCGGCATGGCGCTGGAATTGCGCCGGCACGGACTGACGAACTTCACCATCCTGGAAAAGGCCGCCGATCTGGGCGGCGTCTGGCGCGAGAACACCTATCCGGGCGCGGCCTGCGATGTGCCGTCGCCGCTGTACTCGTGGTCGTTCGAGCCGAAATCGGATTGGCCGCGGCGGTTCTCGCAGCAGCGCGACATCCACGCGTACATGCGGACGGTGGCGGACAAGTACGAGCTGCCCGCCGCCATCGAATTCGGGGTCGAGGTGACCGATGCGGAATTCGATGAACGCGAAGGGGTTTGGCGGGTGCACAGCGCCGACGGGCAGGTCCGCACCGCCGATATCCTGATTCCGGCGGTGGGGCAGCTCTCGCGGCCGGCGCTGCCGAATCTGCCCGGAATCGACAGCTTCGAGGGCGCGGCCTTCCACTCCGCCGAATGGGATCACTCGGTGGAGCTGACCGGTAAACGGGTGGCCTGCATCGGCACGGGAGCCAGTGCCATTCAATACATTCCGGCGATTCAGCCGCAGGTCGAGCAGCTGACCCTGTTCCAGCGTTCGGCCGCCTGGGTGCTGCCCAAATTCGATACCGAATACACCGCGCTGCATCACGCGCTGTTCAAGCACGTGCCGGTGACGCGGCTGGCGGAACGGTTCGCCATCTGGAGCTTCTTCGAGGTGATGGCGTTGGCGCTCACCGATATTCCCGCCATCAAGACACCGGTGATCGCCATCGCGGACCGGCATCGCCAGCAGCAGGTGCCGGATCCGGCGTTGCGCGCCAAGCTGACTCCCGATTACGCGGCGGGATGCAAGCGCGGGCTGTTCTCCAACGAGTACTTCCCGGCGCTGGCCCAGCCCAATGTGCACGTGGAGACCACCGCCATCGAAGCGGTGACGCCCAAGGGGATTCGCACCGCCGACGGGGTGGAGCATCCGGTGGACGTCATCGTCTACGGCACCGGGTTCAAGGGCACCGAATTCCTGGCGCCCATGAACATCTACGGATCGAACGGGCGCAAGCTCGCCGACGAATGGTCCGCGGAGGGGGCGCGCGCGTTCCTGGGCATGTCGGTGCCGGGGTTCCCGAATCTGTTCATGATGTACGGCCCGAACACCAATGTGGGTTCGGGTTCCATCATCTACATGCTGGAGGCGCAGGCCCGCTACATCCGCCAGGTGGTCGAGTATCTGGGCGCGCGTCCCGGCCGCGTGCTGGCCGCGCGGGCGGATGCCGAACAGTCCTGGGACGACTGGTTGCAGGCCCGCCTGAAGGACACCCCTTGGAACTTCTGTTCCAGCTGGTATCGCAATGCCTCGGGCCGCATCACCAACAACTGGCCCGGCGCGACGGTCCTGTTCCGCTGGAAGACAAGGCGATTCGATCCGGCGCACTACGACACCGACAAGCCCACCTAGACTGTCTCAGACAGGCGCGGTAGCCTCGTGGGAGATCCGAAAACCATCGGAGGGTCCCAATGACGCAGACCACCGCCGCCATCCCCGTCGAAACCCTGCCCGAACGCACCGGCCGCTGGGCGCGAGAATGCCTCGAATGGGCGAAAGTCCCGTTCCTCCCGCCCGGCCGCCGCGTCGGCCGCGTGTACGACATAGTCGGCCCGCAGAACCTCTTCGGCGAGGATTCCCTGTTCATCAACCTCGGCTACTGGCACGACCGCCCCGCCACCCTCGACGAAGCGAGCCGCGACCTGGCCCGCCTGCTGGCCCGCACCGCCGACCTCAACCCCTCCGATATCCAAGTCGACGTCGGATTCGGTTACGGCGACCAGGATTTCCTCTGGGCCCGCGAATTCGCCCCCAAGGAAATCATCGGCCTCAATATCGCCACCGAACAGATAGCGATAGCCACCCGGCGCGCCACCGAACTGGGCCTCGCCGACCGCATCCGCTTCCAATACGGTTCCGCGGTGGCCATCCCCCTGGACGACGCCTCCTGCACCAAAGTCACCGCCCTCGAATCCGCCTTCCACTTCCCCTCCTACCCAAAGTTTTTCGCCGAGGCCCACCGCATCCTCCAACCCGGCGGCAAACTCGTCACCGCCGACATCACCCCCCGCGCCTACCTCCCCTACTACCGAAACCTCCTGCGCAAAGCCGGTTTCCAAGACGTGGACGTCTACTCCATCCGCGACGACGTCTACCCCTCCCTCGCCCGCCACCTGGGCAAACGCCTCCGCGCCCCCGACATGCGCCGCGTCAACCCCCTCCTGCGCGCCACCTTCAGCCGCCCCGGCCTCACCCTCTGGGGCCCCTGGGCCGACTACATCATCGCCACCGCCACCAAACCCTGACCCCGCGGCGCTGCCCCGCCCCGTCCTCCACGGTCCGGGGCGCCCGCCCCCGGGGTCGTCCGGCAGACCGACCGCTGCCGGACGACCCACCTCCCCGCCACCCTCCACCCCGTGCATGCTGTTCAATCGCCCCCGACCCGGTAGACTCCCCCGCGTCCCGGTTGGCCGCGCCCCAGCGCACCACCAGTCCAGCCCTCGTAGCTCAGGGGATAGAGCACCGCTCTCCTAAAGCGGGTGTCGCAGGTTCGAATCCTGCCGAGGGCACAGGCGGTACCGTCATTTTCCCAGGTCAGGCAATGCCCACCCTTCGAAACAACCACGACATTGCGAGCATCGGGGAACGCTACGGAGGGGTGGGGGCGACCGCGGCCATGAGGGCCGTGTGCGCGGTGTCGTCGTCGGTGGTCGACGAGATGACCTGTAGCACGATCATTTCGCCGGTCCCGCCGTGGATGTACATCGTGTTGCCGAGTTCGAAGCGGTAGGCGTCGAGTTGGACCGGGCGGTCGTTCACGGTGATCTGCCTGGGCGCCGGCGGCCAGCTCGCCCGATCGTAGACAACGCGCGGCACGTGCCCCAGCCGAATCCCCAAGACCGCCAGCAGATCCGGCAGTTCGGCGGCGAGGTTGTCCGATCGGGGCCACCAGGCACCGTCGATGTAGGCGTTCGGCCGGCCCTTCGGGCGTAGCCGCAGTCGAGGCGTGTACTCGGGCCGGAGACGAATACGCGTGGAATGCCGGTGGTGCAGCCGCGTCGGTGTCATGGTGGAACTCCTGCCATCGGCCGCCGGGCCGAAGTACCCGACCGCTCTATACGTGCCTCTCAGCAGACACGCATGCCAACAGCGCGTCAACACTGTAGGTCTACTTATTGAAGTACAGTAGGCGACTTCGACTCGAGGAGGTAGTCACCATGGCCGACAAGCCGACCAGCCGTACCCGATCCGGCTCCACCGACGCCGGTCCCGCCGGTGACGGGCGGGGCGAGAGGCCGATCACTCGAGCGGCGGTGCTGGCGGCGGCGCTGCGGATCGTCGACCGGGACGGGGTGGACGGGCTGTCGATGCGGCGGCTGGCCGAGGCGGTGGGGCGGGATCCGATGGTGATCTACCGGCATGTGCCGAACAAGGCCGCGGTACTCGACGGCGTAGCCGAGGTCGTCTTCGCGCAGTTGTCGGTCGATGCCGCGGATTCGGATTGGATGTCTCAATTACGTTCGGTGGCACGAGATTTCCGGCAGCTCGCGCTGGATCATCCGCGAGTGGTGCCGCTGCTGGTGACCCGGCCGCTGGCGACGCCGCTGGGCTTGCGTCCACAGGCGGTGCTGCGCCCGCTGGAGGATGTACTGACCCTGCTGACGCGCGCCGGATTCTCCGGACCCGATGCGCTGCACATCTATCGAGCCCTGTTCGGATTCCTACACGGGCACGTGCTCAACGAACTACAGGAAATCGTGGAGAACCCCGAGGAAACCGACGATCTGCTGCGACTCGGCCTGCACCGCCTGCCCATCGGAGAATTCCCACTGCTGCGCGGACTCGCGCCGGTACTGGCGGCCTACGACGGCGCGGCCGAACTCGAACGGGGCCTCGACATCCTGCTGACCGGCCTCGCCGCGAACCTTCCCCGCGACAACGGCGCGGATCAGCACTGAGTCGACTACGCGACTCTACGGCGTAGACAGACGACGTATCGCCGAACAGGCCGAAGGCAGAGGTCAGCGGGTGAGCGGTCTCAACGGCAGATCACGGACTGGGTTGCGGCACGTCGACGTGACAATCATCGACCTTCGGGTTCATCCCCAGGTAGTTGAGCGGCCCGGCGACGATGGTGAGCGCGATGGTTCCGGCGCCGGCGCAGTTGGTCGGTGCGCTGCCGAAGTAGTCCCGCTGCCCCGCGGCGATGGCACCGATGATCAGCCACACCAGCAACAGCACACCCATCAGCCTGCCGATTCCCATTGTCGGACGCCTCCCTGCACGCGTTCTCGGACCGTCATTGTCGTAAGTTCTCATTTTCTGCTCCGTATAGGTGAATACCCCAGTGCGGGTACGGGTTTCGGCCATGGATCCGCCGCTCGACCAAGGGGCCGTGCCGAACGAGAAGGAGGACGACCCGGAGAACGATCATGAGCGGTTACCCGGCTTCGGGAGTACGTGAATTGTCACGCGGCTGAGGTGCGGCGGAACAGTCCGGTGATGACCGGCCATGGCGCTCCTCGAGACCGTCGCTCGGATCGGCTGGTCCTCTAAGTAGACTCCGCCCGCAATGTGTTGTCAACACTGTAGAACTACATCGATTTGCCACAGCGTCTCGACCACACGTTCAACTTTGTAGACCTACAACGTTGACGGCAGGTCTTGGACGGCGTCTACTGGAGGTGTACCCACGTTCCAGTGGGGGTAAGGAAGGCTCCGATGAGCATCAGCGCACGACTGTCCCACCATTCCCAAACCGCCATGGGCGCGATGAAGAAGCTGTTCGGCCGCGCGTCCGGAAACCCGCGCATGCAACGCGAGGGGCGACGCGACCAGGCCGCCGGGAACGTCAAACGGGCCGGCGACAACCTCGGCGACGCGTTCAAACACTGACCCAACAGGCGCGCACTGCGCCGTAATCGCTGGCGCCGCACACACATTCGCCGCGCACAGCGCCAGCGACACCCGAAATCAGGTACTCACTCATGATTGTTCTCGGAGTCCTTCTCCTGGGCGCCGGATTCCTCTTCGGCAACCTCCTCTTCGATATCACCGGAATGCTGGTTCTGGTCACCGGCGGCGTGCTCATGCTCGCGGGCAGTAGGGGACACCTCGTCGGTGGCCGCCGCCACTACTACTGACCGACACTCGGGCCGAGAGCTACCGAATGAACGCAACACGTGACGGGCCGTCGAGCAAAAGCCCCCGCACCCGCAACAGCCCACTCACCCGGGCCGCGGTCCTGGCGGCCGCACTCGAGATCATCGACCACGGGGGTGTCGATCGACTGTCCATGCGCCGCCTGGGCGAGGTCCTGGGCCGCGATCCGATGGCGCTCTACCGGCACGCCGTCAACAAAGCCGCAGTGCTCGACGGTGTCGCCGAGATCGTGCTCGGACAGCTCACCGTCGACGCCTCGGATCCGGACTGGCGCCACCAACTGCGAGTGATCGCACGCGACTTCCGCCGGATCGCCGTCGAGCACCCGAATGTGGTGCCGCTATTGGTCACCCATCCACTGGCCACCCCACTCGGACTGCGACCGATCGGCACACTGCGGCCCCTGGAACACATCCTGAGCCTGCTCACCAAAGCGGACTACACCGGCGCCGACGCCCTGCACATCTACCGCGCCCTGTTCGGATTCCTGTACGGCCACGTGCTCACCGAACTGCAGGAAATCGTCGAACGCCCCGAGGAGTCGACCGATCTGCTGCGTTTGGGCCTGCACCGCCTGCCGATCGGCGAGTTCCCGCTGCTGCGCGGTCTCGCCTCGGACCTGGCCGCCTACGACGGCGTCGAAGAACTCGAACGCGGCCTCGACATCCTGCTCACCGGCCTCGCGACGGATATGCCACCACCATCGAAGGAATCACCATGACCATCATCGGACTCGCCGTGGTGTTCGTCGCGTTCGTCCTCGGCGTCGTCGGCGTCCTGGCCAACGGCGGCAGCACACACGCACTGACCGACAACTTCGCCGTCTTCGGCTACCATGTCACCGGCTCGACCGGCGTGTTGTTCCTCTACGGCATCGTGGTCGGTGCCCTCGGTGCGGCCGGGCTGAGCACTGTCCTGCTCGCGACTCGCCGCACCGCCCGCCGCGGTGTCGAGGCCCGCCGCGAACTCGCGTTCTACAAACCCGCCCCGGTCAGCCGCTCGGGCCGCGATCAATCCACCTGGCAACAGCGCATCCGCACCCGCGATGACGCTCTCGCACAACCCGACCCCGTCATCACACCCACGCGTCGCGAACCTGCCGCGCAACCCGAAAACAGCAGTCCGAGACCGCAATTCCTGCGGCGCTCCGCCGGCCACGACGCGACCGCCGCACCCATCCCACACGGCGACCGCACCGGAGACAGGAAATGAGAGCCTACGAAGACGAAGACGGCTACATGCGCGTCCGACGCGGCTACTATTCGGGACGGACCAGCGTCCTCACATTGATTCTGTTCGCGTGGCTGCTCATCGGCGCCGTCGCCGGCGGGCAACGCCACTACTACCAGAACATCCCCGACACCTGTGCAAGCATCGGAACGATCGCAGTCACCATCGCCGCCGGTCCGCTGAACTACCTCGGCGTGAACCCGGCAGTCGCCAGTTGCGATGTCGAGGACCTGCGACCCAGTCCGTGAACCGCCGGGCCGCACCTGGGCGGGTCGACTCTCCCCGCCCACGACGCTCAGCGAATTTTCTCTGGAATCGTGTCGAGGGCGTGCAGCACCTGCACGGCCAGTTCGGTGGCGGCGTTGTCGTCGAATCCCGAGTATGTCCGCACGACATCCCGGACGCGGATCACTCGACGCTCGTAGGGCGTTTCGATTGCCATGGCTTTGTTTCCTATCGGTAGTAGGTTCTCGTGCTCGGCCGGGCGGGTGCAGGCGCATGCTCGATCCAGCCCGCGCGCCATCGTCGCCGAGCAATACCTGGCCCCGATCGGGTCATGGGATTCCCAGGCGTGCGAGCATGCCGCACAGGGCAATTCGATCGGTGCGCCATGGATTCCACGTGCGGAGTCCACCACCACGCCGTCGTAGCGCTCGGATGGGACCAAGGACCTCGCACCGGCATCAGCCGGCGTGCGCAGATAGTGAGTGTGTTTCGACATCGAGGCCCCCGCTCTGGGTGAGGGATGCGATGTAGGTGATGGGTTGCCGACCGGGTTCGTCGAGCGTGTCCTGATCGTGCACGGTCAGACAGGTGACAGCACCGAAATTCACCAGCAGGTACCGGTTTTCGACCGCACCGGACTCACTGGTGAGAGCAACCGTGAAGATCTGCCCACGCGCGATCCAGACGCGGGCCGCAGCGGCCACCGCGGCGGATTCGGTGGCAGGGAATTGCAGGCGGAAGGGAAAGTTCGGGGAATCCAGATAGGTCCTCATGATGTTGGCGTCCGATCTCGAGGTGGTGTGCGGTTACCAGGTGGTGAAGAGCCGCGCGGCGGCCTTCTTCCACCGACAAGGAGCTGTAGACACCAAGTGTAGTCCTACATTGTTGACAGGCCTGCCGCAAACTCGACACCCACGCGAGAACGAATGTCTACGGCGTAGAATAACGTTGTAGAACCCAAGAGAGGGGAGTCGATCATGACGTCACAACCCAACCGAACGAACCCGAGTCGGCAAGCATCACCCACCCACCAGCTGCGGCTCGAACTCGACGCCAGCGGCACCGGAACCGCCGACGGGTTCTGGTGGCCACACAGCCGCGACCTCGCCACGGAACTCCCCGACCTGCTCGCGATGCTGACACCCCGACTCGGCCCGATCCACCGAGTGATCTATCACCTCGACGAATGGGCCACCGCGCCGCGGAAGCTCGACTTCGGTGGACGCCGGGTGCGGCTCGACGGCTACCGGCACATGGCCGCCCGCACCCTCGAAGTCCTCGGAGTCGGCTTCGACACCCACCTGACCCTCCAGATCATCACACCGCTCGCCGACACCGAAATGGCTGCCGCACAGCAGCGTTGGGACTCCGAAGGCGGAGCGGGAGCAAACGTGAGATTCAGTCAGCGCAACATGCAGCATGAGCGAACAATCGCAGGCTGATCAGTCCGCACTATCACGGAAGCGCGGCTCCATGTCGATCACCACCGGCGGACGAGGCGGCCCGCGGCGCACCACCAGCACCTCCGGCCGTGAAACCACCTCCATGGACCTACCCGGCCCCTTCGGCCGGCGTCGCGCCCGAAGCCGTAGACGCTCGTAGTGGGCTGGACAATCGGAAACGTTCGATGCCGGCTCGGGTGGCGGCCCGCGAGACATCTCGCGTAAATGCCTGACAACACTGACCGCTACCGAGGTCGAATTCAGCTTCTATGACCAGCCGACCAGCGAGAAGATGCTGGTCGGTCCTGTTCCCATCCATATCGTGCCCCGGCCGAGGGCACCGGCAGTACCATCATTTGCCTAGGTCAGGCTATGTTCCTGATTCGCAGGTGTCCGCCCTTCGAAACAGAGCTCGCCGTGCGGTCGAAGTCAGTCGGAATCGACTCCGCGAGTGCAGGCTAGAGCAAAGGCGGTGCGAGCGATGAGCGCACGGGTGACTTCGACGCGATCGAGGCCGAGTTCGACGCCGATCTCCGTGGCGGAGGGCATGCGCCCCAAGCGCGGGCGCAGTGTCTCGACGGCGGGGCCGATGGCTCGGTGGATCTCCGCGAGCCGCCGGATCCGTACCGCCGAGATGTGGTCGCGGGAGTAACGGCGTACCTCACCAATGATCGTCGGCGCCGCGAAAGCCAGGAACGGACCACCGGAAGCGGGGTCGAATCGATCGACGGCGAGCACCACCCCGGCGCGAGCACATCGCAGCAGGTCCTCGAAATTCTCGTCCCGTTCGGCGAACATGCGGGCGATCCGCTCCGCCAGTGGCAGGCATCTCCCGATCAGGTCGTCCCGCAGGACAATCCGGCGTTGGTCGGCGGGGTCCCAGGTGGCGAGGCGGGCGAACAGTTGCTCGAGATTGTCGTAGCTGTCGCCGCCGTGGCGTCTACGCAGCGTTCTGGTGGGCGTCATTGTCGATGGAATGCTCATCGGTACTGCCTCGAATTCAATTGCCGCGCGGGCCTGCGCCGGTTAGACGAAGGGCCAAGGGAGAGCGCCGGGCTGCCGCGAGGACACGCGAACCGGCATTGATCGGCGCACGCAGTGTCGACGGACCGACCGCTGCCCGACAACCGAGCGGCGTCGAGCCGTGCGAGCCGAGAGCTGCTCGCGGGTGAAATAGGGCGTGCGACGTGCTCTCACCGCGCGATCGACGGTGCGGCCCGAGCCGGTTCGGAACACGACCAGCTCGATCATGGCGACCATAGTGATCCTCGATGTCTTCGCGCGGACCTTTCGATCCCTTCAGTAGACGCCGTTCACACACCTATGTCAACAGCGTAGGTCTACGATAGTAACCAACAAGGTTTCTCTTTCCACCCGTCACTGACCATTCCGACCGTGGAGACCCGGGTCGCCGATGTGCCCGCCACGGTCGAAGAGACAGCGTTGCCGGCAACCTTGACGCGGGCCACGGCGATGACGGCGCGAATGCCGTTGGAACAAGGGGAAATTGCGCCAGTGGTATCGGACGAGATACTGCGCGCGGCGTACTGGAAGGCCGCACGTACGGGTATCGACGGCGACGGTGTCGATACCGTGAACGCCCGCATCATGGCGGTATCCGCGCTACTCGCCGAACTCGTCCGCCATCTCGAGCCTGCCTTGGAGGAGTTGGGCGACCGCTCATTCGTCACCGACACGATTCCCGTTGTTCTTGCCCGCGGAAACGGCGCCGGCTCAATGCCTTCCGCATGCATCGGGATGTCGGTGATGTCGAATTGGAACTGGCGACCGCCACTTCGGAAGGGTGCCTCGAGTATCTGGCACAGGCAGCTCCGTGATCCATGTGGCACTCAACCGACCACGACCATTTCGACCACCTCCGCGAGCACCAGCTGACAGCGAGGCCACCGCGGACCTCGCGTACTCGCGCCGGCCAATCGGGCATCCAACGCCTCGCGAACGGGCCCGACTGCCCCTCCCGGCTGGACTGCCCCCGCGAAATCCGCGACGAAACGCTCCCAGTCCAATCGATCGGCAAGCTCGTCGTAGAACAGCTTCGCCACAACGCGCATCACCCCACCGCGCCGGTATCTCCCGGGCTCTTCTTCCTGGTCGGTGGCGGCGGGACCGAGATCGATGACGAAGGCATGAGTGCACCCGTCAGCGTCGACCTGACCGACCTCACCTCCCGCAATCGTTCCGCCGCCGGTGCCACTACCCCCCTGGCCGGCGGCAAGCCGAATCGGAACACAGGCCACCAGCAGACGCCCGGGCGTCCCGGGCGGACAACGATAGGTGCCGGTTATCCGCACCAGATAAGGGGTGATCAGTTTCGCCCGTGAGTCGACGGTGACCCGCGCCGGGCCCACCACACCGACACGAGCACCGAGAAGATCTTCAGACATGGAATCGCCTCGATGAGATATATGGTTGTGCAACAAGCGCTTTCGATTCAGCGCACCACATACGTCCATGTACGGGATCCGACTCGACCACCGCGCGCTCGACTGCCGCATCGAAACGGCCGCCGCACAACCCGGCACACCTGCGAGCCTACTTCCTCACTCGGCGTCAGGCATCGTTGTCCGAATGTTCGTGCGTACGAATACTCCACTGCGCAAGGAACATTCGCGCACTCGAACCCCGATGACTCAATCTGGCAGCACCCCAGGGGAATCTGCGTATCCCGTGCCGTCAGGCCAGTCCGCGATCACACGAGAAGTAGCACGGAGCTGACCGCCCCGGCGTGTATCTCCACCGTTCGCCGGCGACGGCATCGCCAGGCCTACGGCAGGGGCGACGCGCACGCTGGTGATGAAGTGCGCAAGTGAGGCGTATCCGGCCAGCCGAATGTCGCCCAGCAGCCGATCACGCGGATCGGTCGAATCACCAACGGTCATTGCGCCCCGAGTCGAGTACGCCGGCCGGACAAGACCCCCGATGGGCAGGGCGACCATCGCGCGGACATTCGAACCCAGACTGTTCGGTTGTCCAGTGCCACAGCAGATCCCGCGTGCGCGCGCACTGTCGACGCGATTCGACCTCGAGAACCCCTCATTGCGTATCCAATCCCAATTGCCCATGGTGATCCACGGTCGGACTCGATCTGATCCACCGGGGTCCGGGGCGGGAAGCGCGGAGAGCAAACGGAACGTTCGCACAGCTCCGAAACGACGCCTAGACCGCCCAGGTCTACAACATTCTCCCGCGCGTGGATAGCTCCTCCAGCGCGTCCTCGACACCACGTCATTCGCAAACCAAATCTCGCACAGCGAATTTGCCATCGACGTCACGGAGAACGGCCGAAGCTGATGCTCACTTTCCAGCGAACCGTTCCGGGGCCGAAGTCAGAAACACCGGTGACTCATCACATCAGGGCCGACCAATGTAGAACTACGACGTTGACACTGGCCCTGGGGTGGCGTCTACTGGAGGTGCATCCACGTTCCAGTGGAGACAAGGAACGTCAAACGGGCCGGCGACAACCTCGGCGACGCGTTCAAACACTGACCCAACAGGCGCGCACTGCGCCGTAATCGCCGGCGCCGCACACACATTCGCCGCGCACAGCGCCAGCGACACCCAAAATCAGGTACTCAGTCATGATTGTTCTCGAAGTCTCCTCATGGGCAGCGGATTCTTCTTCGGCAATTTCCTGTGACCAACACCCGCCCACCGCGTCGAACGCGCGATGGCCTCGCGGGTTCGGGCGCCGACCACGAAAGGTCGCCCGACGTTCAGGACTCGGGCCGAGAGGTGCCGAATGAACGCAACACGTGACGGGCCGTCGAGCAAAGCCCTCGCACCCGCAACAGCCCACTCACCCGGGCCGCGGTCCTGGCGGCCGCACTCGAGATCAGCGGTCAATCGGGACGCGGGAGGAGACCCTGTTCCAGTCTCGTATTCCCTTGGTGTTCACTCCGTTTCGTCACGAATCGCGAACGTGTGGGGGCGGGATCAGGATCGTCGTTCGAATCGGTCGCGCCAGCTCGGGTAGGTGCGGATATGCCTCGAGCCACCGGCGTTTTCGTCGATGTCGCGCCCCATCGCGGTGTCTTCAGGTCGTTGGTCGCGCGGACCGGGTGGGCGGTGGGGCGCCCGGCGGTTCAGCGCCATGACGACGATCGCGCCGACGAGGATTCCCGCCACGAAGACGAGGAAATTGATCATTGAGGCTCCTGGTCGGGATTCCGAGTCGGGTTTCCGGGAAACGTGGCATCAGTGGTGCCGGTGTAGGTGTAGCGGGCGGGCGTGTCCGGTGTCCCCGGGTCCGAAGCCGCGAGTTCGCGGCGCGACGCCACGAGCTCGGCCCGGGCGGCCGCGCCCCGCCGGGCGGCGCGGCGAGCGCCACCCAGCAGGATGGCCAGTCCGATGAGCACGGCGGAGGCGGCCAGGATGACGAGTCCGACGATGACGATCATGGCGATCCTCCATGCCTTGCCTTGGACCGTTGTCTGTTCAGTACACGCCCGCGCGTTGTCGATGTCAACAATGTAGAGCTACAATAGAGGTCTACGGCCTGGCCGGGGATTTGCCGAATGGGAGAGCGGCCTACGAGGGAGCATGAGAGTGGCCATCACAACGCGATACGAGCGGCGAGTGGCCCGGGTCCGCAACGTCGTACGGGAGCATTCCGAGCTCGCATGAATGAACTAGGTGTCGCGATCGCCGTCACAGTGGTGGCCGTGCTTCTGTCGGCGCTGTCGATTCGGGTGGTGACACAGTACGCGAGGGGTGTGCTGTTCCAGCTCGGACGCGTGATCAGGGTGCCAGTTGCCCGACAGCATGAAACGCGCGATGGCCCGCCAAGCCGAGGACGAGCGCAAGAACCGAGCGAAAATCATTGCCGCCGACGGCGAATCGCCTGTCGCCGCGGCGCTCGGCGACGCCTCGGACACCATGATGGCGCACCCGCCGGCACTGCGGCTGCGCAATCCGCAGAGCCTGATCGAACCGGGTGTGGACAAGAACACCACCGTGGTCTTCCCGGCGCCGCTGATGAGTGCGATCGGCGAGATCTGCGCCTTCCCGGCTCGCGAAACCGCCGCCGCGGCACCGCATGCCGTCAACATGTCGAAAGCAGGCAGTCGCTCATGATTATCTTCGAAGATGTCCTTCGCAAGTGGTGGCACGACCGATCCGTCGGACGCTCGGGCCCGCCCGGCCTCGAGCCCCGCTTGCGGTTGGCGCCGCGGGGTGAGGACGTCGGTTATATCGACGGCGTCTGGTGGCCCCGATCCGATGATCTCGCTGCGGAATTGCCGAATTTGCTGATGGCGCTGGCACGTCGGCTGGGACCGGCGCGACGAGTGGTCTACGACCGCACCAGCTGGTCACGGGCCCGTGGTCGGCTGGTCCTCGGGGAGCGAACGATACAGCTCGACGCCTACCCGTTCGAACTGGGCAACATCCTCTACGTCTTCGGCTGGGGCGGCGGCATGATCGTCCTGCGCGTCATCGCCTCGATCACCGACCACGACACCGCCCGCGCGATCCTGTAGGGCTCGGCGGCCTGAGATGTTCGCCTTCCGCATGGGAATGCCCCATATGGGTTCGCCTGCGATCGGACCCGGCCCTTGCCAGCGCCGACCCGCACGCCACGGCTGCTGCTGCGGGAGCGCGGCGCCAGGCCACGCAGCAGCGGGAACTCGCCGATCAGGAGACGGTAGAAGACCAGGCGCAGGACGTCGTCGGTCTCCTCGGCCTCTCGATGGGAACCTTCACTACAACGTACATCTACGTCGTAGACATCGAGCGTAGTCGTCATCTAAGCTGGGAGAATGGCGATTACGCAGATCGCGGCCTACGCGCATTTGAGCACGGAGGACGTCGAGGCGCTGGGATGTGAACTCGACGCGATACGTCGTGACATCGACCAGCGGCTCGGCGCCCGGGATGCGGCCTACATTCGCCGGACGATCGCCTTCCAGCGCCTTCTCGACCTGACCTCACGCCTGGTCATCGCCTACAGCGGAACGAAACTCGGTGTCGCGCTGGGCGCTGTGGCGCTGGCGGGCGCGAAGAGCATCGAGAACATGGAGATCGGCCACAATGTCTGCCACGGCCAATGGGACTGGATGAACGATCCGGAAATCCATTCCAGCACTTGGGAATGGGATATGGCCGGGGTGTCGTCGCAGTGGCGTTACTCGCACAACTACCGCCATCACGTGTTCACCAATGTGCTGGGCATCGACGACGACATCGGCTTCGGCGTCATGCGGGTGACACGTGATCAGCCGTGGCGGCCGCGACTGCTGCTGCAACCGTTGCAAAACTTGTTCCTGGCAGTGACTTTCGAGTGGGGGATCGCGCTGCACGGCCTGTACTCCGAACAGGAGCGCGCCGCGACCGCCGCCGAGAAATCCACGCACACCAGGGCATTGCTGCGCAAGATCGCCCGCCAGACCGGCAAGGACTATCTACTCCTCCCGGCCCTGAGCGGCCGCCGCTGGCGCCGCACCCTCGCCGCGAACGCGGCCGCCAACGCGCTGCGCAACCTGTGGGCGTACGTGGTGATCTTCTGCGGCCATTTCCCCGACGGCGCGGAGAAATTCACGCCCGCCGCGATCGAGCACGAGTCCAAACCGGAGTGGTATCTGCGGCAGATGCTCGGCACCGCGAACTTCGACGCCGGCCCGGTGCTGGCCTTCCTCAGCGGCCACCTGTCCCACCAGATCGAACACCACCTGTTCCCCGATCTGCCCAGCAACCGCTACCCGGAGATCGCCGAGCGCGTCCGCGCCCTCTGCGACAAATACGATCTGCCCTACACCACCGGCCCGCTGCCCCGGCAATACCTGCTCACCCTGCGCACGATCGGCAAACTCGCGCTCCCCGACGATTTGCTGATCGCGACCTCCGACGATGCCCCCGAGACATCGTCGGAAGACAAGTTCGGCCCGCACCCGCGGACCGCGGTCGATTCGCCGTCGGGCCGTCACGGCCTGCGCACCGCACTCGCGGAACGGGCTCGCCGACATTCGGGCCGTTGACGTGACCGCCGGGGCGGCCGCCACCGGCGGTGCAGCTCTGCGGTGCGGGCGGTCAGGATCGGGCACCGCGGTTCGTCCGAGCGCGACAACAGGTCCCGGCACAATTCGATGCCGTTGCCGTCGGGCAGAATCACATCCACCACGGCCACATCGGGCCGCAGCACCGGGATTCGAGCCAGCTCGTGCGAGACGGTGCGGGCCTCGCCCGACCACCCTCGATTCGGGATCGGCGGCGAGCAGGCCGAACCGCCCGCGGCGTACCAGCTCGTGGTCATCGGCCGGGAAGACCTTGATCATGCGCCGATCCCCGGTGCCCGGTGGCGGGATTTCGTCACTTCACAGTGTTCTCCGGCACCCGCGGCCGGGCTGTCGGACCGGGCTGCGGTTTGCCGGAGGCCCAGCGCATTTGGGCCGCGGCCGCGTCCGGGTGGGTGTCCGCGGGGATGACCAGCACGTCGAGGCGTGCGCCGTTGCTTCCGAACAGGTACATGATGCCGGCCCTGCTCGTCGTGGCCACGGCTGCGGTGCCACGGCGCGTGAAACGATCGGGATCAGTTGTCCGTCAATCGAATCCAACGCGAACCATGGAACCGAGCCGGGCGGCGACGGCCGCGACCAACTCGTGCAGTTCGGCGGCGGGTTGCTTGGACCTCGGCCACCAGGCACCATCGACGGGCCCCGTAGGGGCGGCCGGGTCCCGCAGGGAGAGGCGGAGCGGGCGTGGGCCGGTGCGCCGCGGTCCGTACACGGTCGTCCAGGGAAGTGTCATGAACTGGATCTCCTGTGCCCGACACGGCAGGCTTCGGCGTGGACGGACGGCTCTCCGTGATTCGGTCGGCCGCCGTCGCGGTGGCGCGACAACATGATCTGATAGAACGGGCTGACCATGAATTATCTTGCATCCGTGTGCCATTGATGCGCCGGTCAAGGGATGGGCGTGGAGCGGATGACCAGCGGGCCGGAGCGCCCCGCCGCCGACATCGGCCACTCGCCGGTGATCGAGAGCATGACGTTCTTGGCGGATCTGACGTCGAACTCGACGGCCGCGAACAGCTCGCGAACCTCTTCTCTGGCCGAATATTGTTGCGGCAGTGTCGATTCAGCGTCATCGAGGATGCCGCGAAGCAGGTCCAGCCGCTGCAGCGCGTCGGTCAGGGTGCGCACCAGATCGTCGCCGAGTACCAGGAAAGCGCTCACGCCGACGTCGTCATCGGTCACGTCGGCGGGCGTCGCGGCAAAGCGCCCGGAGTGGATGGTCACAGCGCTCAGCCCTGGCCCGGGCCGGAGCGATCAGGTGAACCGTGCTGGAGCAGCGTCACGGTGGGCGCTCCCGTCTGACCGTGTGCGGTCTGATTCTCGGCGATGACGCTGCCGGGTCGGCGGCGCGCGAGCGATCACCGTGCCAATGACACTACACCCCCGCCGGTTACGGGGCTCGCGCTCAGCGGATCGCGATGGATCGACCGAGGTCGTCCATGGGCAGTGGGCCGTCGATGGTGGCGTGCACGGACAGGCTGTTCATGCTGATGTCGCCACCGTGATTGGCGAGGAAGGCGATATCGGAGGCGTCGCGGCCGGTGGCGATCCGCAGGAGGGCCGCGCGCGGGGCGAGGCAGGTAGGGTCGAACGCCTGCCACCCGCCATCCACGTAAGCCTCGGCGACGGAATGGAAATCCATCGGCATGCAGCCCGGGGTGTAGACGGCCGCTACCCGCGCGGGCACTCCGACGGCCCGCGCCAGCGCGACGACGAGGTGGGTGAAGTCGCGGCACACCCCCGCACCGGACAGCAGTGTCTCCACGGCCCCGTCGATGGGGTCGCTGGAGCCCGCGAGGTAGCAGATCCCGGTGCCGACCCACGTGGAGATCCGCGCGGGCATACCGAGATCGCCTATTCCGCAGCCGAATTCGGTTGGGGCGAAACCGAGAAGTTTGTCGGACTCGGCGAATCGGCTGGGCCGCAGGTACATCGAGAGGTCATGGTCCGAGACCGGCTCGGCCGTCGCCGACCCCAGGGCCGTGGCGCGATAGCACACTCGAAGGCCGCCCGCGGGGGAGCTCACCTGGTGAATACGAGTGCCATGCGCTCCCAGGATTTCGCGTGGCTGGAGACCGCGGCTGTCGACAATGAAGTCCATCGACTCGGTCAGGTCGATTCCGGCCTGGTGGGCGACCGCGATCTGGAATCCGAGCACCGTATCGGCGTGGACCGTGATGTCGAGAGTCGCGGAAACATCTCTCTTCACGAAGTCGAAGCGATCCATCGTTGCCGGCCAGGTCAGTTGGGTGATGTCGGGTGCCCGGCCCACCGGCGGGTCGTGGTGGTTCGCCGCCTCCGCTCTCGACGCCTGCGGATACCGGTCTGCAGGAGATCTGCGGCGGTAGAGGTGTTGTTCGTGGTGGCCGCGGACGCCGGGGGTTTCAACAGGACCCGTGGCGTGGGTTCACCGTGGCGGAGTCCAGGATCGACGCCGGCGCGCGACGGGTGACGGGCGCGAGTGAGCTGCGGCGTCATTGGTGACGCTCCTGTCTCGGCCGAGACCAGCCGGGTTTCTCGAGAATCGTGTGACGAACCGGTCTGGTTGCGACCGGATTCGAGAGGCCACCGATAGTGCAACGATACGCCTGATCGAATCGGCGGCGCACCCGCTCGAGCGGTGCGGGTCGCGTGCGCGGGCCGGTGGTTCGTGGTGAACTGAAAGTGTCTGCCGCACAACAACTCGACTGATTCGGAGAGATCCGATGCGCGAAGGTGTTCTCCTTTCCGGCATCGTCGTCGTGCGCCCGGCGCGAGTCCGTGTCGACTCGCGGGCGAGCCTGATCACCCCGTATCTGATGCGGTTGACGGGTACGTATCGTTGCCCGCCGGGCCTGCCCGCACGTCTGTTCGTTGCAGGTATCCCGTTGTCCGCCAACGGAATACACTATGCTCGGTCCGCGATTCGCGAGGGGGTCGCGGGCGGCGAGGTCCAGCAGATCGATTCCGACGGGCGTGCACACTCGTTCAGCATCGATCTGGGGTGTGCGGCCGCTGCCGAGACGGGTGAGCCGACGACCTACTGCCCGGGCGCGCCGGTGTTGGTGGCGGCCAAACTCTACTTCGACGAACTCGCCGATCGTCTGGACTGGTGGCGCTTGCTCGCGGAACATCCGCTCACCCCCCGATCCACCCGTCGACGACTCTGCCCCGACACGGTGCTCGCATCCGCGGTCGAGTTCGTCTTCCTCGGCTGAATCCGGTTGCCGTGACGAGTAATCCGCCATGAAGGCAGCTGCCGATCGGCATGGCGCATTCCGATCGCGCGCCGGAGGTCTACCAGTAGCGCTTCGGGTCGGTAAGCAGGGTGTCGAGGGCGATGGTGCGGTCGACGACGGCGCGGGCGAGGTCGGACAGGTGGCGGTTATGGTTGCGGGCGTGGCGACGCAGGATCTGGAACGCGGTGTCCATGTCGAGGTCGGCGCGTTCGGCGAGCATGCCTTTGGCTTGTTCGATGATGACGCGGCTGTTGAGGGCGGTATTGAGCTGTTCGTTGACGGTCAGCGTATCGGCGAGGATGCGGGCGTGCAGGATGCCGACGGTGGCGAAGTCGGCCAGTGCCTGCCCGACACGCAGGTCTTCGGCGCGGAGGACATCGGCGGTGCGGGTGAAGAGATTGAGTGCTCCGATGCGTTCCTCGCGCAGTCGCAGCGGTAGCGCGCAGACCCCGTGGAAGCCGTTGGCAACGGCGCTTTCGGAGAACAACGGCCAGTCGGCTGCGACAGTGGCCAGGTCGCCGATCAAGACCTGCTCGCCGGTGCGATAGGCCTGTAGACACGGCCCGGCCTCGGATTGGATCTGCAGCAACTCCAGCAGCCGGAGTTGCTCGGAGGTGGAGGCGAGCACCTGCAGAGTGCCATGGGTGTCGGCCAGCAGCAGTCCGGCGGCGTCGGCGGGAAGTAGATCGACACACGTGTCCACGAGCTCTTGTGTCAGCTCAACCGGGTCGTAGTCGACGACCAAGGTGTCCACCAATCGCATGAGCGCCGTTGTCAGTGCACCATCGTTCTGCGCCATCCTCGGACCGCCTTTTCTGTAGGTAATTCTATTGAGTCGCACTGGCCGCCTCAACGCTCCGGCTTTGGCTGCGGTGCCGGTCCGGGTTCCGGGTCGCGGTCCCGTCCGTCGGGCTCGGGCCGGAACCGCAAGCGCCGCGCCACCACCTCGCCTGCGATCTCGTCGAGTCGACGGCCGGTGGTGAAGGCGTGTCCGATCAACCGCGCGTAGGCGACCGCCGCGCTCGTGTCCAGCTGCACCGCGACCATGCCGGTGGCCTGATGGATCTCTCGGGTCGAAACCGTCGGCTCCCACCAGGGTCCCACCGCCGCGTCGTCGACGGGTGGGGCAGGCGGAGTGAGCGCCGAGAGCAGCGCGGTGGTGATGACGTCGGCGATCTTCAGCGCGTCTGCGTATGTCGCGGGGTTGCGCAGTACCTGCTCGGCGTCGAGCAGATCCAGGAAGCCGACGCGAATCGCTCCCAGCTGCAACGGGATCGAGCACACCGCGCCGAGGGTGGGCATCCGATCCCACTGGGCGAGCAGAGGCCAGCGGCCGCTCGCGAGCGTGGCAGCCGGATTCGTGACGCGCACGGGAGCACCGTCGCGGTGGCAGTCGGGTCCCGGGCCCTCGCCGGTGGCGATTTCGGCGTCGGCGAGCCATCCGGCGGCGGGGCCGACCGAGCCGAGGACATCCCAGCCGCCGTCGGGCATCGCAGCGGCGATGGTGGCCCCGGAGATCGGGAGCACCTGCACGCAGATCTCGCACAGGCGGCCGCCTCGCAGTGGCGTGTCGTGGCCGTTACCGGCCAGATCGTGCAGAGCGGACAGAAAGCGCGCCGACGCCGAGCGTGCGGCGTTCACGACATCCCGCCGGGGTCGTCCCCTGGCTCGGTGGTCATCGCTCGCTCCCGTCCGGCGTGGTCGGCTGTCGCCACGGCCTGACCGCGAGATGTCGGTAAGCGGTCTGAACCATCAGACTAGTCCCCTGGCCGACCGAGCCGGGTCATGCGGCCTGCCCGGGCGTCGTCACCGAGGAGGGGTAGACCCTGATCGGGAAGCGGTGGCGGCGAACACGATCGCCGCCATGTATCCGGCAGCCATTGGCTCATGGCCCATCCGTCTGCGCACCATGTCAGCAGATTCGACCACGCCAGGCGGTCCCGGGTGGCGGCAGCGTCGAACTCGGGGGTGACCGTGGCGATCAGATAGCGGCGTTCGGCCGGGGACTCGGGTGCGGCGAGCCGGTCGCACAGGGCCTCAGCGGCCAGGTTCACGTCGGCCGCGATGACGATGTCCGGCAATATGCGCTCGAAGTGTTCCGGGCCTCGCGTGACCGCCTTGACAGACCATTGCTGAACGCCGGCAGGAGGTGGGGTTCGCGGCTGCGGACCGTGGTCAGGGCCGATGTTGTGATTATTGAAATTCATGCTGCCCCTGTCCGGATCGCTGGTCGATCCGCCGGGGTCTGGAGCGGCACTCGAACGATGGTCGTGCGCTTCGATATCGAATGACATGCGATCGTCCGCCGTCGCGCCAAGTGTACTCGCATGGTTATGCCTTGATCCGAAAAACATTGAGGCAAGCGAATTTCCGACCGGTCTGGCTAGTATCGAGCCGGATCGGGCGGGCAACTTCGGAGGTTTGCGCCAACTGTGGCGTCGGAGCGTTCTACCAATGGCAGGCGTCACGGCAGCAACAGCACGCCCGAACTGGTCGGACCAACCGTCGTCACCGGCTGGTCTCAGCCCCGCTGGCCTCCTGGCGCTTTGAGGGTGCTCAGGTCGAAATCGGCTTCGATGACCAGTCGACCAGTAAGAAGATGCTGGTCGGTCCTGTTCCCATCCATATAGTGCCCCGCCGAGGGCACTTCCGGGAGTGTCATTTGCCCGGTTCAGGTTTCCGATGGGTCTTTTCCACGGTGTAGCGCAGCTGCGCGAAGCCGCCACCGACGTCCGCCGCCGAGTCCAGGTGCAGCGAGACATCTTCGGGAAGTTCGCCGAAGAGGCGGAAGCCGGCTCCGATCAGCACCGGAGCGACGCTGATGATGAATTTGTCGACGCGGCCGGCCCGCAGGAAGCTTTGGATCAGGCGGCCGCCGTCGGGGTAGACGTGTGCGACTTCGCGTGCTTCGAGGTCGGCGATCATGCTGTCGAGGTCGCGGTAGACGGTGATGCGGGGATCGGCGTCCGCGGGCAGGGTGGTGCTGAGCACGCCGACGTGGCGGTTGCCGTAGTGCCAGTTCTCCGCACCGAATCCGATGACCTTGTCGTAGGTGTTGCGGCCCATGATCACGGCGTCGACCGAGTCGAGGAACTCGAGAAACCCGAGATCCCCGGCTTTCTCGCCGCGTGAGGTCAGCCATTCGATGTCGTCGTCGACGCGGGCTATGTAGCCGTCGAGACTGGTGCCGATGAAAACGGTGGCCGAGAAGGTCATTCGGTTCTCCTAGGTGAGGCTGTCGAATCGGTCCATGACCTCGGTGGTGGTGCGCATGCCGAGCTCCTGAGGTAGCGGGGCAGGGGAGCCTTGAGGTCCTGTTGCCTCGGAAATTCGTTGGGAAACAGTCTTTTCTGGTTGCTGGGACCCACAGGGTTTGGAACGCCAGGTCATTTGTTCACCTCCATAGCCGCGCCTTGGTTGAGATCGGGACCTTCCGGTCACCGTGATCAGGCCCTTGCCGGCAGTCGCGCACCGGGCCCGGGTCCTAGAATGAGCGGCCGGCAACCGCCGAACAACGATCAAGAAAGCAATGCCGCATTAACCGCGGAGTTAACGAGACAGGGACTTCGTGGAGTTACGCGACATCGAGATTTTCTTGACGCTGGCCGAAGAGCTGCATTTCGGGCGGACCGCCGAGCGGCTCAATGTCACCCCGGCGCGGATCACGCAGGCGATCAAGAAGCAGGAGCGCCAGATCGGAGCGCTGCTGTTCGAACGGACCAATCGGGTGGTGCGGCTGACCGCGGTGGGTGAACAGTTGCGCGCCGACCTGCGACCGCTCTACCGAGGTCTGGAGCAGAGTGTACGGCGGGCCAAGCTGGCCGCCCGCGGGCAGACGACGGTGCTGCGGGTCGCCCTGCATCCCTTCAACTTCGAAGGGCTGCACAAGTATTGGGCCGAGTTTCGCCGTCGGCACCCGCAGTGGGAGCTCCGGCTGCACCGGCTCGCGTTCACCGATCCGTTCAATACCCTGCGCAACGGTCAGTACGACGCCCTGGTGACGTGGGGGCCGGTCGACGACGACCTCACCATGGGGCCCGTCCTGTTCCGGGATTCCCGGGTGCTGGCGGTCAGCCACGATCACCCACTGGCCGACCGGTCCGAGGTATCGGTCGAGGACTTCGCCGATTACCTCCACGCCATGCCGCCGAAGGCGCCACCCGGCTGGGAGGGGACCTACCTCCCGTTCTTCACCCCGAGCGGACGCCCGATCACCCGCGGTCGGCAGATCACCAACCCCGACGACCTGATCGACTGGGTCGGCAACGGCGACATCGTCCACGCCTTCCCCGCCCACGTACTGCACCACTGGGCGGTGACGCACGTCCGCTGGATTCCAGTGACCGATATGCCGCCGCTGCCCTACGCGCTGGTGTGGCGGACCGAGAGCGAGCCGGTACGCGCACTCGCGACAGTGATCAGTGATCTGAGCGACGCTCCATAGTCCTCACCCGTGCGGCGGGGCGCTCGAACGCCACGATCTCATGCCCGAGGACCGAGAAGTGTTCGGCGACAGCGGAACCCACAAATCGACTCACCCCGACGAGTAGCCCCACCCCGAGGGCACAAACCGATCACTCGGCCGTGGAAGCGTGCACGGCAATGATTCGCCAACCACGGGTGTCGTCGTGCACCCACGTAAACGCGATCGGCCGTCAGGTCGTGGCGCCCTTGATCACCGCGAAGGGTGCGCCCGCCGGGTCCAGGAACATGGCCATGCGGCCGACGCCCGGGAGGTCCATGGGCGGGATGATGGTGGTCGCACCGGCTGCCGCAGCTTTCGCGGTGGTGGCGTCGCAGTCGTTCACCTCGAAGTAGGGGTGCCATTCCGGGGTGGAGCCGGCGTCCAGGTTGTCCTGGAGCAGTTGCATCAGGCCGCCGTGTCCGGCGTTCTGGTCCGCGCCGGCGGGGCGAACCACGGTGTAGTCGACCGCGCCGAGCGGCATTTCGGTTGTCTCCCAGTCGAATACGGCACGATAGAACTCGCGGGCGGCAGCCACGTCGGTGGTGTAGAGCTCGGTCCAGGACAGGGTGTTCGGGATGGCGACCACATCCATGCCCACGGTGTCCCCGGGCTGCCAGACCGCGAAGTCCGCGCCGGTGGGGTCGGTGAACTGGCCCATCCGGCCGAAGGAGAACACATCGTCGGGGGCCACCCGGACGGCGCCGCCGGCCTGTTCGACCGCTTTGGCGGTGGCGTCGGCATCGGGCGTGGAGAAGTAGATGGTCCACGCGGACGCGGCGCCCACCTCGGTGAGCGGGCCGATGCCGGCGACCGTCTTACCGTCCTGCTGGAAGAACCCGTACCCGCCGCCGTCGGGCCCGGCGGATTGGAAGATCCAATCGAAGACTTCACCGTAGAAGGCGGCCGCGGCGTCCACATCGGGTGTGCCCAGATCGATCCAATTCGGGGCACCCGGAAGATAACTGGTGGTCAGCATGAGTTTTCCTTCGGCGTCGACAGCTGATGGAGTAACGGGCGCTGCCCACATCGCAAACCCGGGCCGAGCCCATATCGTGCGGGTACCAGTATGCGCGGCGGGGGTGACAGCGATTGTCGCGGAGTGGCGCAGGGCGAGCCCGGCGGAGCGGGGTGGATCGGCTCGATGTTCGGGTGCTAGTCGCCGCGCAGGGTGTCCGGGACCTGGAAGCGGGGGCCGTATTTTTCGGCGAGTTCGTCGGCGCGGGCGAGGAATGCGGCTCGGCCGCCCGGGTAGCCCGTGACGAACTGGCGTACGCCGCCCGACCAGGCCGGGAAGCCGATGCCGAAGATGGAGCCGATATTGGCGTCCGGGTCGGAGGCGATTACGCCTTCGTCGAAGCACTTCTGGGTTTCCAGGGCCTGGATGAAGGTGTAGCGGTCGCGGAGGTCCTCGAACGGCACGGAAAGGGTTGTGCTGGTCGAGAATTCAGCGCGCAGGCCGGGCCAGAGCGTGGTGCGCTTGCCGTCGGCGTAGTCGTAGAAGCCGGCGCCGGCGAGCTTGCCGTTGCGGTCGAACTTGTCGATGAGGGTGCCGATGACGCCGCTTGCGGCGGTGACGGATTCGGTCAGTGGGAGGCCCTCGGCCCGGGCGGCTTCGATGGTCTCGTCCATGATCTTGCGGATGGTGCCGAAGGACAGTTCGTCGGCGACCTGCAAGGGCGCGGCCGGGTAGCCGGCCTGGAAGCCCGCCTGCTCGATGGTGGCCGGGTCGATGCCCTCGGTGAGCATGGTCATGGCCTCGAGCAGGTACATGCTGAACACGCGGGTGGTGAAGAAGCCGCGGCCGTCATTGACGACGATCGGGTATTTCTTGATGGCGAGGGTGTAATCGATGACGCGCGCGAGGGTTTCGTCGGAGGTCTGTTCCCCGCGAATGATCTCGATGGGCTGCATGGCCTCGACGGGCGAGAAGAAGTGGATGCCGATGAAGTCGGCAGGCCGCGTCACCCCCTTCGCGAGGCCGGTGATGGGCAGCGAGGAGGTGTTGGAGCCCAGCACCGCGTCGGGCTCGACGATGTCCTCGATCTCGGCGAACACCTTGTTCTTGAGTTCGGTGTTCTCGAACACGGCCTCGATGACGAAGTCCACGCCCGCAAGGTCTTTCGCGTCCGCGGTGGGGTGAATGCGGTCGAGCAGCGCCTTGGACTTCGCCTCGGTGGTGCGGCCCTTGCTCAGCGCTTTGGCCTCGAGGTTCTCCGAATACGTCTTGCCGCGCTGCGCCGCCTCCAGCGAAATATCCTTCAGCACCACGTCGATACCCGCCTTGGCGGTGACGTAGGCGATGCCCGCGCCCATCATGCCCGCGCCCAGCACGCCGACCTTCTTCGGCTTGCGCACCGGAATCCCTTGCGGCCGTGAGCCGCCGCCTTGCACCTGCTGCAGATCGAAGAAGAACGCCTGGATCATGTTCTTGGCGACCGGTCCGGTCACCAGGTGCACGAAATACCGGGTCTCGATGGTCTGCGCGGTCTCGAAGTCGACCTGCGCGCCCTCCAGCGCGGCGGCCATGATGGCGCGCGGCGCGGGCATATCGTGCTGGCCCCTGAGCTGCTTGTGCAGGTTGGCCGGGAAGGCGGGCAGGTTCGCCGCGAAGGCGGGGGTGGACGGGGAACCGCCCGGGATCTTGTAGCCCTTCACATCCCACGGCTGCACGTTCTTGTCCGGGTTGGCCTTGATGAACGCCTTGGCGGCAGGCACCAATTCCGCGACGCTGCCGGCCAATTCGTCCACCAGGCCGACCTTCAGCGCCTTCGCGGGAGCCATCCGATCGCCGGTGAGCAGCACCTGCATGAGCGCGTTCTGGATGCCGAGCAACCGCACAGTGCGCACCACGCCGCCCGCACCGGGCAGCACGCCCAGCATGACCTCGGGCAGGCCGATGACCGAACCCGGCACGTCGGCGGCGATGCGGTGATGGGTGGCCAGCGCCAGTTCCAGGCCGCCGCCGAGCGCCGCGCCGTTGATGGCGGCGACGACCGGTTTGCCGAGCTTCTCCAGCCGGCGCAGGTCGGCCTTGATGCGGGTGGAGCCGTCGAACAACTCCTGCGCGTGCTCCGGCCCGGCCTGGATGATCAGGTTCAGGTCGGCGCCGGCGAAGAAGGTGCTCTTGCCGGAGGTGACGACCACGCCGGTGATGCCGTCGATCTCGGCTTCGAGCCGGTCGACGGTCGCGCCCATCTCCGCGACGTAGGCGTCGGTGAGCGTGTTGGCCCCGCCCGCCGGATCGTCGATGGTCAGCACGACGATGCCGTCGGCATCCTGGTCCCAGCGAATGATAGTGCCGGTCATAACGTTCAGACCCTCTCGATGATGGCGGCGACGCCCATGCCGCCCGCGACGCAGAGTGTGATGAGCCCGTAGCGGCCGCCGGTGCGCTCCAGCTCGTCGAGCACGGTGCCGACCAGGATCGACCCGGTCGCGCCCAGCGGATGCCCCATGGCGATGGCGCCGCCGTTGACGTTGTACTTCTCGTCCGGAATCCCGAAGTGCGCCTGCATTTTCAGCGCCACGGCGGCGAAGGCCTCGTTCATCTCGAACACGTCGATCTGCTCGACGGTCAAGCCCGCCAGGGCCAGTGCCTTGTCCACGGCCGGGATCGGGCCCTCGAACATGAGCACCGGGTCGGAGCCGCTGGTCGCGTACGACAGAATGCGCGCTCGGGGCACGAGCCCGCTGGCCGCACCGGCCTCCCTGCTACCGATGAGAACCAGCGCCGCGCCGTCCACGATGCCGGACGAATTACCGCCCGTGTGCACGTGATTCACCTTCTCCACGAAGGTGTACTTCTGGGTGGCCACCGCGTCGAACCCACCGAATTCGCCGACCATGGCGAACGCCGGGTTCAGCTTGCCGAGATCGGCGATCGACGGATTGCGCCGGATGTGCTCGTCGTGGTCGAGAATCGTGATGCCGTTGATATCCCGCACCGGCACAACGGATTTCGTGAAATACCCGGCGTCCCAGGCCGCCGCCGCGCGCTCCTGCGAGCGCACCGCGTACGCGTCCACATCCTCCCGGGTGTACCCCTCGATCGTGGCGAGCAGGTCGCACGCGACACCCTGGGGGATGAAGTAGTTGTCGTACGCGGTGGCGGCGTCGTACGCCATCGCCCCACGGTCGCTGCCCATTTCGACGCGCGACATCGATTCCACGCCGCCCGCGATGACCAGGTCTTCGAATCCGCCGCGCACACTGGACGCCGCCATGCCGACGGCGGACAGTCCCGAGCCGCAGAACCGGTTGATCTGCACGCCGCCGACCGTGTCGGGCAGCCCCGCCACGTTCACCGCGGTGCGGGCGATATCCATGCCCTGGTCCCCCACCGGGGTCACGCAGCCCAGCACCACATCGGCGATGCGGTCCTCGTCCAGATCCGGGAACCGCACCCGCAGTTCGTCGATCAGCCCGACCACCAGCGAAATCGGCTTCACCCCGTGCAGCGATCCGGTGCTCTTGCCTTTGCCGCGCGGCGTGCGAATCGCCTCGAAAATGTAAGCGTCAGTGCTCATTACAGATTCTTTCCAGAAATGGGGGCCCGAACGCGCCCGGACCCCCGGAAGGTGGGAATCGCTCAGAGCGAGCGGGAAATGATTTCCTTCATGATTTCGCTGGTCCCGCCGTAGATGCGGTTCACGCGCGAGCCCGTGTACATCTGGGCGATCGGGTACTCCATCATGTACCCGTAGCCGCCGAACAGCTGCAGGCACTTGTCCACAACCTTGTCCGCGGTCTCGGCGGCGAACAGCTTCGCCATGGACGCGGTCGACGGATCGTTCTTGCCGTCGATGTACTGCTGAATCGCATAGTCGACCAGGGTTTTGATGGCCAGCGCCTCGGTCTTGACCTCGGCCAGGGTGAAGGCGTTGTGCTGGAATTTGCCGATCGGCCGCCCGAACGCCTCGCGCTCCTTGGAGTAGCGCAGCGCCTCCAGCACCGCGGCCTCGGCCAGCGCCGAGCACAGCGACGCGATGATCAGCCGCTCCCGCGCCAGCTGCTCCATGAGCTGGTAGAAGCCCAGCCCTTCCTGCTCGCCGAGCAGGTTCGCCACCGGCACCCGCATATCGGAGAAGAACAGCTCCCGGGTGTCCTGCCCGTGCTGCCCCATCTTCTCCAGCACCCGGCCGCGCTCGAAGCCGGGCAGATCCTTGGTCTCGGCCACGATGAGCGAGACGCCGGCCGCGCCCTTGGACGGATCGGTCTTGGCGACGATCACCAGCAGATCGCAGTGGGTGCCATTGGAGATGAAGGTCTTCGAGCCGTTGATGACGTAATGGTCGCCCTCGCGCACGGCGGTGGTGCGCACCGACTGCAGATCCGATCCGGTGCCCGGTTCGGTCATGGCGATGGCCAGCACCAGCTCACCGCTGATGATGCCCGGCACCCATTTCGCGCGCTGCTCGGCATTGCCGTACTTGTACACGTAGTGCGACACGATCGGCGAGTGCACGGAGAAGCCGAAGGCATTGTCGTGCGCGTAGATCAATTCTTCCTGCACCACGACCTGCAGCCCGAAATCGCCGCCCATGCCGCCGTATTCCTCGGGCAGGTCCAGCCCGAGCAGGCCCGCCTCGCCGGCCTTGTTCCAGAATTCCCGGTCCACCATGTGCTGTTTGGACCAGCGCTCACGATTGTCCGGGATCTCCTTGGCGAAGAACTCGGCGGCGTGCTTGCGCAGTTCGCGGTGCTGTTCGGTCTCCCAGGTGGGGCGGTAGTCGGGGAAGAGCTGCGACATGGTTCTCTACTTTCCGGTACTGACCGGGACGCGAATCCCGTTGAGGGGCAGGTCGTGTGCGGCCGCGATGGCCTCGAGTTCGGCGATGGTCTTTTCCGCGAAGGCTTTCCGGAACGCCTCGTGCGTGCCGTCGGCGTCGAACACCTTCAGTGCGCCCATGAAGAAGTGCGGTTCGACGGCTCCGAGCGCGATGTGCCCGTCCGCGCATTCGTAGATGCCGTAGCCCGGAAACGCCCCGCCGAGAATGGCATTCGGTCCCATGAGTCGGTACTTCACCGCATCGCCCGCGCGGGCGGCGGCGTCCTCCAGCGCGACGCGGTAGGGCCGCCCTGCCCCGGTGGTGGCGCGCGCAACCAGTGCGGCCAGCGCGGTCGATACCGCCCGCTCCGCGCCGAGCATGTCGGCGATCGGCACCGTCGGCATGTGCGGCGGCGTCAGCGTGGCGTGCACGGCCTGATAGTTCAGGTCGTGCCCCGGCACCTCGGGATCTGCTGTGTGCCCGACGATTTCGATGAGCGAGAGCTCGGGGAAGCGTTCCTGCGGCTGCGCCAGGCCGAGTTTGGCCAGCGCGCTGGGCCGCATCGAGGTGAGCAGCAGATCCGCGGTGGCGAGCAGCTCGTCCAGCTTGGCGCGGTCTCCCTGCTGTTTGACGTCCAGCGTCACCACGGTCTGCGCCGCGACGAGCGCCTGATACCAGTCGGGCGCGGCCGCCGCGAGGGGATCGCCGCCGGGCGGTTCCACCTTGGTGACGGTCGCGCCGAGTTCGGCGAGCCGGGCCGCGGCCAGCGGGCCGGGCAGGTTCACGGCGAGCGAGACGACCTCGATCCCGGCGAGGGGCGGCGTCGTTGATACCTCCATGCGAACGAACGATACGGTTGTATAGTCGATGGGTCAACAGTAGCATTTCATGCACTTAAGACCAGCTGGTTACTACGGGCCGTAGAATCGCCTGAAACCGACCGACAAGGGGCGATGTGCTGAATCCACGGGCCACCAACGACGACCTGACCGCCAAGGCGCGCATTCGCAATGCGGCCATGGACCTGTTCGCCCAGTACGGCGAATCGCGGGTCTCGCTGCGCGCGGTCGCGGCCGAAGCCGGCGTCACCCTCGGCCTGGTGCAGCACCACTTCAAGACCAAAGCCGGACTCATCGAGGCCGTGGATCAGCTGATCGTCGATTACTTCTCGGCCGCCGTGTCCTCGGTCCCCCTCACCGGCACCCCCGGCGAGAACGCCGCCGCCCGCAACGAAGCGGTCCGGGAGATGTTGCGCGCCAACCCCGCCGTCGTGAACTACGTCCGCCGCGCCGTGCTGGAACCGTCCGAAGACCAGATGCGCCTGCTGGAATCGCTCATCGAACTGACCCGGCGCGAGGTCGGCATCCTGCGCGAAGCGGGCCTGGCCTCGACCAGCCGCCGCGAATCCACCCAGATCGTGGACGTGCTGGTGAGCATGTTCGGGGAACTGCTGCTGGCCCCCATGATCGACGCGGTCTGGGATCGCGTCGCCCCCGGCAGGGCCGAGAAGCCGCGCCTGTCCATCACCGTCCGCGACTGAGCCTCGGCGCGCGCCATGCATGAACCGATGGACGGCGGCCGTTCCGCGGCGCGCCGCCCGCCGGGCCCGGTCACCACTGGCCGGGCACGTATTCTCCGCCCGCCAGGCCCGCGATCACGTTAAGGCGGTTCCAGGCGTTGATGGTGGCGATCAGGGAGATGAGCGCGCCGATCTGGTCGTCGTCGTAGTTCTTGCGGACCGCGGCCCAGGTGTCCTCGGAGATGCCCCGGCCGTTGTCGGCCAGGCGGGTGCCCTCGTCGGTCAGCGCCAGCGCGGCGCGTTCGGCCTCGGTGAACACCGTGGACTCGCGCCAGGCGGCGACCATGGCCAGCCGGACCGCGGATTCGCCGGCGTGCGCGGCATCCTTGGTGTGCATGTCCAGGCACATACCGCAGCCATTGATCTGCGAGGAGCGGATCTTCACCAGTTCCTGGGTGGCCTTGGGCAGGGTCGACTCGTCGACCACGCGGGCGGCGGTCACCAGGCGCTTGTTGAACTTGCCGGCGACGTCGTTGGCGTAGAGGTCGAAACGCGGTTCCATGGTCTTCTCTTCTCTATTCGTTGCTGTGCGCTGCCGGTTCATCCGGCTTCGTCAAGGTGACGACGCAGCCCCGCGAGGTGTGACACGCCCTCACCGCTCATCCACGATTTCCCCCGTCATCGCAGTGGCATCGCTGGTCAACGACATGGTGACCCCCACCAACGGCAGCCCCCGCGCATCCCCGAAAGCCGCCAGCATGTGCTCGGCCGACTCCCACCGCCAGATATCGGTATAGCTGCCGTCCTCCAGCCGAATCAGCCGCGTCTCGGTCAACCCCGGGTTCGCACTCCGTATCCGATCGATGAGCGCGATCCGCTGCGTCAGCAACTCCGCCAGCGTGCCGGGCGCGATGCGGTAGTTGGTAATACGCACGACCGGCATGCTGGGTCCTTCGGCGTAGGGAGGAATGACGCCCCAACCCTCACATCGCTCCGGCCCCCGGACCAGTGCGTCCGCCACCGATCTCCCGTGCAAAATCACCTCCCGGCACCATGCATTCTGCATACGCCCACACGGGAACCATTGCGGCAAACAGGAATTCTCCTCGGGTCGTTGGATGTCCCGGCGGATACCCGCCGCCGGAGTCGTGGCCGCGGTGGAATCCGGACGTCTGGTCCCGTCCAACTATTGGCGCGTCACCGAAGTGGTCAACGGGATCGAAGGCCGCGGCGCACCGGACGCGGCCACGGTGCGCGAGGCGTTTCGCGATACCTATCGAACCTAGCCGCGTGAATTGGGCTGTGCTTTCAGCGCGGTCGGGTACCGCGCGGTCGCATCGAGCAGCAGGTCAGGCGGGGCAGCTCGTGGTGGCGGGGAGGGTGAGGTCGGTCAGGTAGTGGTCGGCGGCGGTGGTGGTGCAGGGGTTGCGGTTGTAGGTGCCGTGGCCCCAGCCTTCGTAGGTGAGGAGGGTGGCGGGGGTTTGGGCTGCTACCCGGGTGGCCCATTCGTGGGGGGTGGCGGGGTCGTGGCGGGAGTTGAGGATGAGGGTGGGTGGGGCGTGCTGGACGGTGGGGTGGTGGGGTGGGTTGGCGGGCGGGGTGGGCCAGGCGGAGCAGAAGGTGCCTGCGGTCCAGGCGAAGTGGGCGCCGAGGGTGGGGGCGTTGGTGTGCTGGTCGTTCCAGAGGGATTGCCAGCGGGTTTGGTCGGGGATGTCGAATTGCCAGTCGGAGCAGAAGATCACGGCGGGGAATGGGGTGGGTGTGCCGGTGGCGTGTGGGGTCTCGACCGGTGCGGGGGTGCCTTTCGGTGTGGCGGTGAGGGTTTGGAGGTCGGTGGCCAGTTCGGCCCAGTCGGGGTGGTCTAGGCGTTGGGTGGTCTGCTGGCTCAGTTCGAGGGGGCGGAGGGGGCGGGCCGGGTTGCCGGGGGTGCGGAGTTCGCCGCGGGTGGCCGCGTCCCAGAGGGTGCGGTAGGTGGCGCGGACGTCGGTGCCGTGCAGGGCACAGCCGGCGTCGCGGGCGCACCAGGAGGCGAATTCGGCGAAAGCGTCTTGGCCCGCACGGGCTTCCGAGGCCATGAAGGCCGCGCCGCCGAGACTGTGGTCGTCGACGCTGTCGAGCAGGGAGGCGCGCAGGTTCTGCGGGAACAGTTCTGCGTAGGCCTGGGCGGACATAGTGCCGTAGGAGTGGCTGTAGAGACTTATTTTCCTCTCGCCCAAGGCATTTCGGAGAGCGTCCACGTCTCGGGCCACGCTCTTCGCATCGAGGTTATCCAGGAGCGGGCCGGTGTGCGTATGGCAGCTGGCCGCCAGATCAGTCGCATAGGAACGGATGTCCGACAGCAGTGCGCCGCTGTCGGGATCCAGGGCGGGTCGGTCGGCGGCCAATCCGGCATCGCATTGCACGGGGTGACTGCGGCCGACGCCGCGCGGGTCCATGCTGACGATGTCGAAACGGGAGCGCAGGTCGCCGGAAAACATTGCGCCGCCGAGTATTTCATCGATGCCGGAGCTGCCGGGGCCACCAGGCAGGGAGATCAGGGTGCCGATCCGGCGGGACGGGTCGTCGGCGCGGTCGATCACCACGGCGATATCGATGCCCGCCCCGCCCGGGTTCGCCCAGTCGATCGGCACCGGCAGCGTCGCGCATTCGAAAGCCGAATTCTCTTGGCAAGGCCGCCATTTCAGCGAAGAGACCGGTTCCGCACCAGCGGCGCACAGCACCCCGGCGCTCACGACCACCGCCAGCAAGGCCCCGAACATCTTGTTACCCATGCCGGCGAGTCTCCGCGCCGCGCCACCCACCGCACATCACGCCATCGGGCGATCCCCATCTCACCCTGCGGTACTGGTCACGGCGTCAGATCCGGGGTGGCCTTACCGCTCACCACATCGAACGGCACGGACGCCTGATCGTGGGTGATCAGCCATTCGCCGTCGATCCTGCGCAGGCAGACGGTGTACCGCACCCACATACCGTCGGTGCTGACCCCGTTCTCGAAAGTGCCGCTGAGCCGCCCGAACCCGTGCGCGAACGCCACATCCGCGCCCGCGGTGACGACCCGGTCCCGGATCTCGTACTCGACGTCCCGGAAGAAGGTGAACACCTTGGCCCAGTTCGCCAGCTTCGCTTCGATGCCCGCGTGCTGCAAGGGCGGCTCCACATCGAACGACACCACATCCGTCGCGTAGAGCCGCCGCAGCGCCTCCAGGTCCTTGGCCTCGATCCCCTCGATCAGCCGGTCGAGGTGCCGCCCCACGGCGGCTTCGTTCGCAGTCATCATGTCCTCCAGGTGATTCGGTGTGTTCAAGCGACCGGGACGGCGGCCCGGAGCGGGGCCAGGGCGGCGCTCCACGCCAGCACCTGGTCCACGGTCGTGTGCAGGGCGGTGACGTGGCGGTCGCCGGGGGTGAACACGGTGTGGTTCTCGAAATCGGTGTGCAGCGAGACGGTGACCTGGCGGCTCACCACCGCCATACCCAGCACGCTGCAGATCGATCGCAACTGCTGCACCGCGCAGACGCCGCCGTGCACGCCGTAGGAGACGAATCCGACCGCCTTGTCGGCCCATTCGGCGAAGGCGTGGTCGAGGGCGTTCTTCAGAACGCCGGGCGCCCCGCTGTTGTATTCGGGGGTGACCACGAGGAAGCCGTCACAGGCGGCGAGCTGCTCGGCCCAGGCCCGGGTGTGCGCGTTGACCGACGGCCCGAACATGGGCGGCACCGCTTCGTCCAGATGCGGCAGCGGGTGTTCGCGCAGGTCGAGCAGTTCGTATTCGGCGTCGCCGCGCCGCGCCGCCGTCTCCAGCACCCAGTGCGCGACCTGCGGGCCGTTGCGATTGGGTCGGGTGCTGCCGAGAATGATGCCGATTCGGGTCATGGCCGTCTCCTGTTCGATCGGGGTACGACCTTCCGACGACACAGCCGGGCGGAATGTCAGGCCGCCTCACGAATCGGGTCGCTGATTCGTCGTATCAGGTGAGGCGGCATCGAACGAAAGGGCCAACGCTATGACGGATCCGGATCTGGAAGCGGTGATGGGTGAGCGCCGGCAATTGCTCAATCTCGCGTATCGGCTGCTGGGTTCGCTCGCCGAGGCCGAGGATGTGGTGCAGGAGACCTACACCCGCTGGTACGGCCTGACCGAGCGGCAGCGGCGGGAGGTGACGACGCCCGGCGCGTGGCTGACCACGGTGGCCGGGCGCATCTGCCTGGACCTGCTCGGCTCGGCCCGAGCCCGGCGGGAACGCTATGTGGGCGAATGGATTCCGGAGCCGGTGCCGGATCGCGACGAATGGCTCGGCGGCACCGTGCCCGCCGATCCCGCCGATCGCGTCACCCTGGACGAATCGATCAGCATGGCCTTCCTGGTGGTGCTCGATTCCCTCACCCCCGCCGAACGCGTGGCCTTCGTCCTGCACGACGTCTTCCGCTATTCCTTCGCCGAGATCGCCGATATCGTCGGGCGTTCCCCCGGCGCCTGCCGTCAGCTCGCCTCCTCGGCCCGCCGCCGCATCGGCACCGCCCGGGAACCGTCCGGAGACCGCCGCGCCGAGGTGGTGAGGGACTTCAAATCCGCTTGGGAGACAAGGAATATCGAAGCCCTGATCGGCCTGCTCGATCCGCACGCGACCGCCGTCGCCGACAGCGGCGGCCTGGCCCCGGCCTTCCGCGAACCGATCATCGGCGGCGCGGAGATCGCCCGCGCCTGGGTGCGGATCGCCACCCTCGGCCCGGCCGTCACCCTGCTCGAACGCACCGTCAACGGCCAGCCCGGGCTGGTCGCACTGCTCGGCGACGCCATCGTGTCGGTGTACGCCTTCGATATCGCGGACGGGCGCATCACCCGGATCTGGGCCGTGCGCAATCCGGAGAAGCTGCGCCCGTGGACTACGCCGCATTCCGGATGACGATATTGCCGTAGGAGTTGCGGGCGAAGACCTCGACGGTCTCGCCCGGACCGGCCACCGGCGCCAGCTGATTGCTGACCCGGCCCAGCGCCACATTGGATTCCACCCGCACCGCGCTGCCCGGGTGGATGCCGACCTCCAGTTCGCCCATGGAGGTGTCCAGGCGCATGACGCCGCGGGTGGCCTCGCCGATGCGGATATCGCCCTTGGACACCTTGGCGGTGACCGAACCTTGCGGGCGCTCCACGAAGATGTCACCGGCGGCGATCTTCAGATCGCACTGGCCCAGTTCGCCGAATCCCGACAGCCGGCCGACCCCCGCCTCGCCCTTGAGCGCCGACCCGCGCGGCACCTCGATGATGACCTCGATGGACGGGTTGCCGCCGAACGGGGTGTGGGTGCGCCAGTCCTTCGGCGTGCGCACGGTCAGCGCGGCGCCGTCGAAATCGACCTTGGTCTGGGCGGCGGCCCGCACATCGCCCTTCTTGGATTCGTCGGCGGGCCGGACGTCGACCACGGTGTCGGTGCGATCCGAGGCGACCACGGTGACGGTCGCGGACAGCACGTCGACGGTGACGGCGATGGATTCGGGGGTGGCGAAGTTGAACATTTCGGGCTCCTTCAGCAGGTGGATCGGTTGCTGAGGACTACTTTGGCGGCGACCGCTGATACGGGGCTGACGCCGGACTGACACGCCCTCTGACACGATTTGCCCCGCCCGGCAGAATGACCGGGTGCGTATCGGGATACTTGGGCCGCTGCAGATCCGGACAAAGGACGGGGGATCGATCGAGGTACCCGGTGCTCGGCTGCGCGGGCTGCTGATCGCCCTGGCGCTGGAACCCGGCCGCGCGGTGCCGAAACACAAACTGGTCGATTGGGTGTGGGGTGAGCAGCCACCGGCCGACGCCGCCAACGCCCTGCAAGCCCTGGTCTCGCGGTTGCGGAAACTGCTGCCGGACGGCTCGATCGACGTGCAGGCGGGCGGCTACCGGCTGGCCGTGACCCCGGACGCGGTCGATGCCGTGCGCTTCGAACGGCTCGTCGATCAGGCCCGCGGCGGCACCGATATGCAGGCCGCCCCGCTGCTGCGTGAAGCCGTCGAACTGTGGCGCGGGACGCTCATGCAGGACATCGGGCTGCCCGACAGTGCGGACGCCGATGCGGTGACCGCCCGCTTCGAGGGCTTGCACCTGGCCGCACTGGAGGATCTGTACGAGGCCGAGACCCGGCTCGGGCGGGGCGCGGACCTGGTCGCCGAACTGACCGAACTGGTCAGCCGGTACCCGGTGCGGGAACGCCTGGCCGCCGCGCTCATGCGGGCGCTCGCCGAAGCGGGCCGCGGCTCCGAAGCGCTGAGCGTCTACCTGCAGACCCGCGAAGCGCTGGCCGACGAACTCGGCGTGGACCCCTCCCCCGCACTGTCGGCGCTGCACGTCTCGCTGCTGCGCGGCGAGGTGGGCGCGCAGGCCGCCGAGGAGCGCAAGACCAATCTGCGCGCCGAACTCACCAGCTTCGTCGGCAAACAGGGCGAGGTCGCGGCGGTGCGCGAACTCGTTGCGGCACACCGGCTCACCACCCTCACCGGCCCCGGCGGATCGGGCAAGACCCGGCTGGCGCTGGAGACCGCGCGCACCCTGCTCGAGGATCTGCCGGACGGCGCCTGGCTGGTGGAACTGGCCGGGGTCGGCGCCGGCGGGGATATTGCGCAGGCGGCGCTGGCCGCGTTCGGGCTCCGCGACGCCCTGCTGGGCACCGGCCCGCAGGCCGAACCGCTGGACCGGTTCATCGCGGCCGTTCGCGAACGCGAAACCCTGCTCATCCTCGACAACTGCGAGCACGTGATCGAAGCCGCGGCGGCCTTCGCGCACCGGGTGCTGGGTGAATGTCAGCGGCTGCGCATCATCGCGACCAGCCGGGAACCGCTCGGCATCACCGGCGAGGCGCTGTGGCGGGTCGAACCGCTGGCCCTGCCCCTCGACGATTCGAATCCCGGCGATATCGAATCCTCGCCCGCCGTACAGCTTTTGCGCGATCGGGCGAGCGCGGTGCGCAAGGATCTCGGTTCCGATACCGGATCGCTGGCCACCATGGCGCGGGTCTGCCGGGCCCTGGACGGCATCCCGCTGGCCATCGAACTGGCCGCGGCCAGGTTGCGCACCATGTCCCTGGACCAGCTGGCCGACCGCCTCGACGATCGCTTCCGCCTGCTCACCGGCGGCAGCCGGACCGCCATCCCGCAGCATCGCACCCTGCGCGCGGTGGTCGACTGGAGCTGGGAGCTGCTCACCGACGCCGAACGCACCGTGCTGCGCCGGCTCGCGGTGTTCTCCGGCGGCGCGAGTCTGGAAGCAGCGGAACGGATCTGCGCCGACGACACCGTCGAACAGTGGGAGATCCTGGAGTTGCTGACCGCGCTCACCGAGAAATCGCTGCTGCGCGCCACGGCCGACAGCGAACCGCGCTACCGCATGCTCGCCACCATCGAGCAGTACGCCCGGGAACGCCTGGAGGCCGCCGGTGAAGCGGATTCGATTCGGCGCGAACATCTTTCGTACTTCACCGAACTGGCCGCCACCGCGGAACCGGAACTGCGCCGCGCCGACCAGTTGAAGTGGCTCGCGACGCTGGCGGCCGAACACGGCAATCTCACGGCGGCCCTACGCGGCGCGATCGCCGCCGGTGACGCGCCCGGCGCCATGACGCTCGCCGCCGCGGCGGGCTGGTACTGGTGGCTGGGCGGGCACAAGGTGGAGGGCCTGGAGCTGATCACCGCCGCCGCGGCGCTGCCCGGCGAGGTGGACGACGAGACCCGCGCCCTGGTGTACGGGCTGGTCGTGCATTTCATGTCGTCCGGCCCGAACGACGAGAACCAGCTGCAGGAATGGATTCACAAGGCGTCCGCACTGCACAAACCGGGCCCGAGCCGGCATCCGGCCATGCGATTCATCGGCGCGCTGGAAAGCCTGCTGCAAGGACCGGACAATTTCCTGACCGCGTTCGAACCGCTGCTCACCGACGCCGATCCGTGGGTGCGGGCGCTGGCCCGGCTGCAACAGGGCAAGATGCGGGTCATGCTGGGGCGTCCCGGCCGGGAGGCGGACGAGTACCTGGAGGCGGCGGCCGCCGAATTCCGGGCCATCGGCGAACGCTGGGGGCTGTCGTTCGCGCTCACCGAACTGGCCGACCGGGTGGCCATGCGCGGCGATTTCACCGCCGCCTGCGGACTTCTGGACGAAGCGCTCACCGTGGTCACCGCCGTCGGCACCCTGGAGGACGCGGTCCGGGTGGGCGCACGGCAGGCCCAATTATATTGGCTGCTGGGCGATTCCGCGCTGAGCACGGCCGCCATGGCCGGGGCGCAGCGAGCCGCCGACCGCGCGCGATGGCCGAATGCCCTGGCCGACTTGGCTTTACAGCGGGCGGAACTGGCGCGCTGGAACGGCGATACCGCGGAGGTGCATCGCCAGATCGAGATCGCCCGGACCATGCTGGGCGCGGACGCCGCGCTGCCCAATATCAGTGCGACCTTCCACAACCTGCTCGGCTATACGGCCACCGATCTCGGCGTCGCCCGCGAACACCACGCGCAGGCCTACCGCTCGGCGCTGGCCGCCGGCTACGCGCCGCTGATCGCCCGAATCCTGGTCGGCGCGGCGGATCTGGCGCTGCGCGACGGCCAGGACGCGCAGGCGGTGCGGCTGCTGGCGGCCGGTGACGCGGTGCGCGGCCTGCCGGATCGCTCGCTGCCGGATACCACCCGGATCGAGCGGGAAACGCGAAATCGCCTCGGCGAAGCGGACTTCACCGAGGCGATGACGGAGGGGACGGCGGGCGATTGGACCGAGCTGGTCGCGGTCACGCTCGCTTGTTGAAAGTGGAACGCGACCACAGGTATCCGACGATGGCGAACCCGGCGGCCCAGGCCAGCGCGGCGGCGGTGTAACCGGCCGACGGGTTGCCTTCCAGGAACCCGCGCAGCGATTCGATGATCGGCGTGAAGGGCTGGTACTGGGCGAACTGCCGGACGCCCTGGCCCATTTTGTCGGCGGGCACCACCGCGCTGCTCAGGAAGGGCAGCATGATCAGCGGCACCACCGACATGCCCGCGGCCTCAGGGGTTTTCGCGGCCATACCGAGGGCGACCGTGAGCCAGGAGGCCGCGAACGCCGTCGCCGCCATGACGCCGATGGCGCCCAGCCAGTCGGCCGCGGAGGCGTCCGGGCGGAAGCCCAGCGCGAAGGCGACCGCCAGCACCGCCACGATGGCGATGGCATTGGTCAGCATGGTGGCGACCACGTGGCCGGTGAGCACCGCGCCGCGCGAGACGTCCATGACCTTGAACCGATTGATGATGCCCTTGGCCATGTCCGAGCTCACCGAGACCGCGGTCCCGGACAGCCCGTAGCTGATGGCCAGCAGGATCATGCCCGGGGTGGCGTAGTCGATGTAGTGGCCGCCGACGTCGAAGGCGCTGCCGAACACGTACACGAAGATGAGCAGCATGACGACCGGCATGAGCGCGGCGTTGAAGATGGTGACGGGGTTGCGCGCGGTGTGTTTGAAGTTGCGGCGCAACATGATCGAGGAATCTGCCAGGGTGGCGGTGATGGTGCTCATTACGCTTCGGCCTCCGTGGTGGCGTGCCCGGTCAGGGCGAGGAAAACATCATCGAGATCAGGGGTGTGGACGGTGACTTCGGCGGCTTCCACCGAGTACTCGGCGAGCCGGTTCAGCAGGCCGCGCAGGAATTTCGAGTCGCCGTCGCCGGGCACGCGCAGGGTCAGCGCCTCGGCGTCGACGGTGGCATCGGGCAGGATGCGCGCCGCCGCTTCGACTTCGGACGGGTGGGCGAAGCGCAGGCCGATGTAGCTGCCGGGGATGCGGCGCTTGAGTTCCGACGCGGTGCCCTCGGCGACGATCCGGCCCTGGTCCAGCACCGCGATGTGGTCGGCCAGCTGGTCGGCTTCCTCGAGGTACTGGGTGGTGAGGAAGATGGTCGCGCCGTCGCCGACCAGTTCCCGCACGATCTCCCACATGGTGCGCCGGCTGCGCGGATCCAATCCGGTGGTCGGCTCGTCCAGAAAGATGATCTGCGGCTTGCTGACCAGTGTCATGGCCAGATCCAGCTTGCGGCGCATACCGCCGGAGTAGGTCGCGGCGCGCTTGCCGGCCGCCTCGGTGAGCTCGAAGCGTTCGAGCAGTCCGCCGACCACCGCCTTGCGCTCGGCGCCGCGCAGCCGATGGATGTCCGCCATCAGCTCCAGGTTCTCGGTGCCGGTCAGCAGATCGTCCACCGCGGCGAACTGCCCGGTGACCCCGATCGCCTTGCGCACCAGTTCGGGCTGGGTCGAAAGATCATGTCCCGCAACCTGAGCCGTGCCGCCGTCCGCCTGCAACAGGGTGGTGAGCACATTGACCGTGGTGGTCTTGCCCGCCCCGTTCGGGCCGAGCAGCGAGAAGATCGTGCCCGTGCCGATGTTCAGGTCGATGCCGTCCAGGACCGTCTTGTCCTTGTAAGCCTTCCGCAACCCGGAGGCCGCGATTGCTGTGCTGTTCATGTGGACTACTTTGGGCAACCCGCCTGATATCGACCTGACACCGGCCTGACATGCCCCCTGACGCGATATCCGCGCAGGTCAGCGCCTGGATCGGGCGGTCGTTCGGATCTGTTGCGGGGTGGCGCCGTACCAGCGGCGCACCACCCGGGTCAGCGCGGACTGCTCGCGCAGGCCGATCAGGGCGGTGATACGGCTCATGGGCAGATCGGTTTCGCACAGCAGCCGATAGGTGACGTCGCGGCGGGCCTCGTCGAGGACCGCGGTGAAAGTCGTTCCCTCCGTGGCCAATGCGCGCTGCAGGGAACGCTCGTGCATGCTCAGGGTGCGGGCGACGCCGTCCAGATCGGGTTTGGATTCGGCGAACGCGCGGTCGATGGCGAGGCGGACCCGGGCGGTCATGGTGCGGTCGACTTCGGGGAAGTTCCGGTCCAGATAGTCCATGGCGAGCTGGTGCAGGATCGGATTGCGGCCGGCCATGGGCTTGGCGAGTTGCTCGACCGGGAACCGGAACAGCGTGGTCGGCATGTCGAATCGCACATCCGCGCCGAAGAATTCGACGTACCGGTCCACCGGCGCCCGGGGCGGATGGGGCAGATGGACGGTGCGCAATCCGTAATCGCCGCCCGTACTGCGGCTCAGATGCCGGTGCACCGTGCCCGCGCCGTGGTCGACGCCCTGGCAGAAACCGGTGGCCTCGGCGATATCCCGGTAGTTCAGCGCGATCATGCCGGCTTGCCCGTCCGGGTCCGGGATCAATCCGATGGACAGCCCGGTGTGGTGAATGAACAGGAATCGCTGCGCGCACGCGATGGCGTCGCCGACGGTGGCGGCATTGGCCACCGCGACCGACAGCGGTCCGAAGACCGTGGCGGGCTGGCGGGCGGCCAGGCGGAGACCGAAATCGGGACAGGCCAATTCGGCCGCGGCCAGTTCGAGCGCCCATCCCGTGGCGTCCGCCGAGATCAGGGCGTCGTCGCTGTCGATGCTCGCGGTGGCGATATCGAAACGGCGGAGCAGCGCCGCGCCGTCGCCGCCCAGTTCCGCGACCAGTTCGCAGTAGCCCCGCAGCCCGGCGGCGCGCGCCATTATCACCATCCGCGCGCCCCTCCCCGCCAAGTTCGTGTCATTTCCAGCCGAGTTCGGATCGTAGCCAGCCATGATCGTCTGAGACAAGCAATCGACAATTTCACAAGTTCGAGCTGGGAAAAGTCGTGCAGCAAGCTCGAATTCCGGCACTGCGGACGCCCTGCTTGTCGCCCAGGGGTAAAACGATGTCGCCCAGGAACGAGTCTTACTTACTCACCGGTAGCAACAATCTGGCGGTACCGATGATGAGAGGTGGGACACAGCGATGACATCGCAGTGGCGGACGCGACAGTTCGCCGTGAAGGGTCTGGTGGCGGCGGCGGCCGTACTGGCGTGCGTGCCGTTCCTGACGCCGTCGGCGGCCGGTGAGCCGGGCGGGGAGTTCACCGGAATCGACGGCGGCGCACTGGCTTCCGCCTGGACGGCCGCGGTGGACGGGCCGCAGCCCTACCACGGCATCGCCCCCGATCTGGCCGTGCCGATCACCATGAGCGACGGCGCGGTGCTGAAGGCCGACATCATCCACCCGGCGCAGGACGGCCGGATGGCCGGCGGTCAGCGACCGGTCATCCTGCAGATGCAGGGTTACGGCAAGGTGGCGATGCTGGCGGGTCAGGCGGTGCTGTACGCCGCCGACGGGCTGGGCATCAAACAGCCGCTGGAGAATTGGATCGGCTCGCTGAACCTGCCCGGCGTCGGCCTGGACGGCCTGTTCGATCTCACCCGGCAGGCCGACTCCGGCGCCATCGAAGCGGCGGTACAGGACTGGGCGCTCGCCGACGCCGGATACACCCTGGTGCAGGTCGATCTGCGCGGCACCGGCACGTCCGAGGGCGCCTGGCAGGTCTTCGGCGACCGGGAGAAGCAGGACATCGCCGAGGTGATCGATTGGATCACCCGGCAACCCTGGAGCGACGGCAATGTCGGCACCATGGGCATCTCCTTCACCGCGATCGCCGCGCTGGAGGCCACGGATCGTAAGCCCCCGGGCTTGAAGGCGGTGTTCGCCTACGAGGGCAGCGCGGACATCTTCAACGACATCGCCGGCAGCGGCGGCGCGGTCGGCGTCGGCTTCCTGGTGCCGTGGCTGCTGGGCGTCAACGCGCTCAAGATGATTCCCGACATCACCTCGCTGCTGGTCGGAAAGTTCGATCCCGCACAGCAATTGCAGTGGCTGAAGGACCGCATCGCCAACCCGCTGACCCTGGTGGACATGGTGATCAACGGCTACACCGCATTGAGCCCCGACCAGCTGACCGCGAACACCCGCCAGCTGGTCGACCCGAGTTCGTATTTCCGGCGCGGCCTGAAGACCGATGTGAGCCGCATCCAGGTGCCGACCTTCATGGTGGGCGCGTGGTTCGACATCTTCGGCAGCACGCCCACCGCCACTTTCGACGGCATCCCGCTGCCGCGCGAACAGAAGAAGCTGATCATGGGCGACGGCTATCACCTCGGCACCGGGGTGGCGGGCTTCGGGCACGCGGGCATGCCGCCGCGCCTGGACGTGCTGCAGCGGGCCTGGTTCGACCACTGGTTGCGCGGTATCGACAACGGCATCGAGAAATACAGCCCGATGGTCGTCGAACAGCAGGGCGGCGGCTGGACCGACGTACCGGAGTTCCCGCGCACCGAGGCGACCTACCGGCGCATGTACCTCGACGACATTCCTTCCGGCACCGCTAATTCCAGGTACGACGGCGGTCTGTCCGCGTCGCCGCGCCAGGCGGCGGTGAACGATCTGACCGTCGCGCCCGGCCTGCTCAGCCTGTGCGGCCGCGACATGGCCCGGATCACCGCCGGCGTGACCTCCATCATCGAAGCCTGCGGCAATGATTCGCGAGTGTGGGAGAACGACGGCCTGTCCTTCACCAGCAATCCGGTGGCCGAGGCGACAACTCTGACCGGTCCCATCAACGCGCACCTGAACGTGGTCCACGACGCCGCCGACGGCTACTGGGTCGCGACGGTCAACGATGTCGCACCGGACGGCAGTTCGCGCGAGATCTCCACCGGCCAGCTGGTGTCCTCGATGCGGCAGATCGACGAGGCCAACAGCAAGACCTCGGCGAACGGCGACTACACCGCCCCCGCCTACTACCTCGATCTCGATCGGCGGGAGCGGACCGAACCGGGCGTCCCGGTCACCCTCGATATCGCGCTGACCCCCATCGAAGCGGTACTGCAACCGGGCCACCGGCTGCGCATCGATGTGTACGCGAGCAACTTCCCGAAGGGATTGCCGCCCATGCCCTTCCTCTACGACTCCGGCCTGAAGCCCCAGCGGCTCCGCCTCGACCCGGCGGCCCCGAGCTGGGTCAATGTCGCACTGACCCAGGCGATTCCGGAGTAACGCCGAGCACCACCCGAGGGCCGGACACCACGCGGTGTCCGGCCCTCGTTCGCGATCGGGGGCGATTCGAGTGGGCCACCGCCCGCTGGACGGCAGCAGCATAGTTTGATACACATGGAGCTCTATGTATCAAATAGCCGGACGACAGTGTGGTCGCCGCACCACCCGCCTCGCATGCCGCGAGCTGGCCGAAGGACGCCGTCGTGCCGACCCTGCACATGAACCCCCTGGATTGGTCGTTCCTGGCCACCGAATCCGACAGCACGCTGACCCATGTCGGCGGGCTGGTGGTGTACCGCGCCCCGGACAGCGGGTTCGGCGAGCGGCTGACCGAGGCGTACCGCGGCTATGCGACGCCCGCCGCGCCCTTCCACAAGAAACCCAATACCGGACTGCTCGGCCGGGTGGTGCCGCACTGGGATGTGGTGGAACGCATCGACGCCGAGCAGCATGTGCGCTACCACCGGACAGCGGGCGGCCGGGATGCGCTGCGGGAGTTGGTGTCCCGGCTGCACGGTGAGCGTATGGATCGGGCCAAACCGATGTGGGAGATCCATGTGATCGACGGGGCCGGGGACGGGCGGGTGGCGGCCTTCATGAAGGTGCATCACTCGCTGGCGGACGGGGTGTCGCTGGTCAAGCTGGCCGGGCGGACCATGGCGGATCGGCCGCAGCGCAGTTTCCTCGCACCCATGTGGGCGCAGGCGCGGCGGCGCGCTTCGGGCGGGAAACCGGCGGCGCGCGGCGGCGGGATGCTCGACGCGGTGCGCGCCCAGGTGACGTCCCCGCTCGCGCTGCTGGCCGCGATCAACCGCGTGTACCTGCCCGGTTTCGCGGAAAAGGCGCTGGTGAAGCCGTTTTCAGCGCCGGACTCGATCCTGAACGGCGCGATCACCAGCGAACGCGGCGTGGTCACCTGCAGCGTGGCGCTGCCGCGCGCGCAGGCCCTGGCGGCGCGGGCCGGCGGTACCGTCAACGATGTGGTCCTGGCGGTCTGCGCGGGCGCGCTGCGCGAATATCTGGGCGAGCTCGGCAAGCTGCCCGGCGCACCGCTGGTCGCCGCCATGCCGATCTCCTTCCAGCCCAGCGACAGTGACGGCACCGGCGGCAATGCGCTGAGCTTCGGGCTGGCCACGCTCGCCACCGAGATCGCGGATCCGGCGGCGCGCTACCGGGCCATCGTGGCCTCGACGGCCGCCGCCAAACGGCATATGAGCCGGTTGCCGCGCTCGGCCATCCTGCCCTATACGACCCTGTTCATGGCCCCGGTCACCACGGCGGCCGTCACCGGGCTGGGCCATCGCGTCCCGCCCATGTTCAATGTGGTGATCTCGAATGTGCCGGGGCCGCAAGCGGATCTGTTCCATCACGGCGCCCAGCTCGAGGAGTGGTATCCGGCCTCGATTCCGATGGCGGGCCAGGCCCTGAACATCACCGTGCTGTCCTACGCCGGCCGCCTGCACTTCGGTTTCACCGCCTGCGCGGCCGCGCTCCCGGACCCGGGCCGCCTGGCGCCGGCCGCCGATGCGGCCATGACCGCGCTCGAGCGGGCGCTGTAACCGGCTCACCCCCGCAGCGCGGCGGCCGCGATGGCGTATTCGCGCGCCCCGATCTCCGGGCGCCCGGTGGCCAGCAGCCGCCGTTCCAGCGCGCGGCCCAGATCGGCGCGGCAGCTGAGGTGATTGCCCCGCGACACCTCGATGGTGCCGCGCTGAATCCGCGCCACCCGGCCGTCCGGCAGGTACACCACCAGCCCGCGATATCCGAGATTGCGCTGCAATCGGCCGTCGACCAGCGGCGGGGCGGCCGCGATGCAGGCCAGTACATCCTGGGCGGCAACGGGATCGAGCCGCCAGGCGGGATTCGGCCGCGCCGAATACAGATCCAGCTCCACCTCGACCATGTCACGACTCCGGGGCGGTAGTTCGGTGGTGACTCCAGAGTACGAGAATGACGCGGCGCGGTGAACGCCCGGCGGGCCGGACCGCCCGCAGGTGAACGGCGGGCAAACACAAGGGAATTCGGACATCTGCGCATCCGAAGTGTTATGGGGTGTTCGTCCGGGACGCGCCCGGCGTTCACTCCCGCACACGATCAGCATTCCTACCGTTGCGTATGGCCTTGTCACGGCGAGAGTTGTTGCGGCGTGGCGTTGCCGGATCGGCGGTGGTGCTCGCGGGCACCGCGGCGGTGGGCAGCGCGAGGTTCCGGGCCCCGCACTGGGTGAGCGGCGATCCGTTCACCCTCGGCGTGGCGTCGGGAGATCCGACCCCGGACGGGGTGGTGTTGTGGACCCGGCTGGCCCCGGATCCGCTCGATCCGGAAGGGCTGGGCGGGATGCCCATGGCCCCGGTGACGGTGGATTACGAGGTGGCGCGGGACGATCGGTTCCGGCAGGTGGTGACCCGCGGCAGCGCGGTGGCCACCCACGCGCTCGGACACAGTGTGCATCCGGAGGTCGGCGGGCTGGAGCCGGATACCTGGTACTACTACCGTTTCAAGGCCGGTCAGGCCATCTCCCCGGTCGGACGGACACGGACCGCGCCGCGCGCCGGCAGCCCCGCCGCGCGCATGCGTTTCGCCTTCGCCTCCTGCCAGTCCTGGACGTACGGGTACTTCACCGCCTACGACCATATGGCCGATGAGGACCTGGATCTGGTGGTGCACCTGGGCGATTACATCTACGAGAGCCCGTGGGTGCGCGGCCGGCAGGGCGAGACCACGCCGGATCTCACCGGCGAGGCGGTGGATCTGCGCGGGTACCGGCTGCGGTACGCGCAGGCCAAACACGAACGGCCGCTGCGGGCCGCGCACGCCGCGTTCCCGTGGCTGGTCACCATGGACGATCACGAGGTGCACGACAACTGGGCCGGTGACTTCAACGGGCCCAGTTTCGATATCAACAATCTGCGCCCGCTGTTCCGCAAGCGCCGGGCCGCCGCGTTCCAGGCCTGGTACGAGCATCAGCCGGTGCGGATCGCGCAAATGCCGCACGGGCCGGACATGCTGTTGCACCGGCGCTACGGCTTCGGGAATCTGGCCGAGATCACCATGCTCGACACCCGTCAGTACCGGACGCCGCAGGCCTGCGGGGACGGCAACCAGGTGTACGGCTGTGCTGCGCGATTCGATCCGGATCGCACCATTCTCGGGGCCGGGCAACGGGATTGGCTGCTGGGCGGGCTGACCACCTCGCCCGCGCGCTGGCAGATCCTGGGCAATCAAGTCGCGATGGCGCGTTCGGACTACGACACCGGCCCCGGCGAACTGCTGGGCACCGATGCCTGGGACGGCTATGTCGCCGACCGCAGCGCGCTGCTCGGCGCGGCCGCCGCGCGCGGGGCCGGGAACCTGGTGGTCATCACCGGCGACCGCCACCAGAACTACGCCGCCGACCTGCGCCGCGATTGCGCCGATCTCGAATCACCGGTGGTGGCGGCCGAATTCACCGGCACCTCGATCAGCAGCGGCGGCGACGGCGCGGACATGTCCGAGACCGGCCGCACCCTGCTGGCCGCCAATCCGGATATGAAGTTCTTCAACGAACAGCGCGGCTACGTCCGGGTGGAACTCGATCACGACCTGTGCCGCAGCGACTTCCGCGTCATGCCGTACGTGCACCGGCCGGGCGCGCCCATTCGCACCCGGGCCAGCTATGTGGTCGAGAACGGCCGTCCCGGTGTGGAAGCCGCGGTCCGTCCCGACGCCCCCGAGATCAGCACCAGCCCGGTGGCCGCCGTGGAACTCGCGTCCGGCCCGCACTGATCAGGTGACCACCCGGGGCCACGGGTAGAAGGCGAGATGGATCAGCAGGATCACCAAGAGGCCCAGCAGGATCGCCGCGATGAAATGCGCGCGGCGTTCCAGGAAGTAGATGGTGCGGAACAGGGTCGGGAACGGTACGTCCTTGCCGAAGAACATGGCCAGGATGCTGGGCACCACCACCCACATCAGCGCGATGAGCCCGTACAGCACGTACGGGCCGAGGTAGGAGTCCGGATCCAGCCCGCGGTCGGCCGCCGCGAAGCCGATGCCGAAGACGTAGGTGGCCGCCGCGGTCAGCAGATACCCCGCGCCCAGCAGCGTGATCGGGCTGTCGGACCGGGTGACGCGCCCGCCCGCGGTGACCGGATGCCCCGCCACCACCTGCGGTTGGGGTTCGGGATGGAAGAGCAACTGCGGCACCGCGTAATAGCCGATGACCACGATCACGAACACCACCAGCAGCCGCACCCAGGCGTGCTCGGTCTGCAGATGCCCGATGGTATCGGAAATGGTGGGCCAGCTCGCCAGCCCGAACACCGAGGCCAGTTCCGGTGCGGCGATGGCGATTCCGGCCGCGCCCCACAGGAGATATCCCCAGAACTCCACCGACCGCCCGGCCGCGACCGGCATGGTGCCGGGCGTCTCGATCGTCGCGTCGTCTCCCACCTGCGTCATACCGCCGGTATACACCCTGAGCTGGGAAAATGGCCGGTTTATACCAGCCTGGAATTGCGTTGAGACCGGTCGTTATCTCATGCCCGCCGGCAGTTGCCGAGCCAGTTCCGCGAGAGCCAGCGCGGACGCGGAACCGGGCGGCGCGGTGTACACGACCAGCAGCTGATCCGGATCGCCCGGCAGCGCCAGGGTCTCGTAACCGAGCTCCAGCGCCCCCGCGCTCGGATGGTTGATCCGCTTGACCCCGTAGGTCTTCTCCTTGACCGGATGCCCCTGCCAGATGCGCCGGAAATCCTCGCTCCGCCGGGACAATTCGTCGATCATCTCCGCCAGCTTGGGATCGCCCGGATGCAGTCCGGCATCGCGGCGCAGGAACGCGGCGGTCTCCTCGGCCACCGTCTCCCACTCCGGATAGAACTCGCTCGCCCGCGGATTCAAGAACAGATACCGAGCCTGATTGCGCTCTTCGGCGGGCACACTCGAGAATCCGGACACCAAGTCGCCCAGCTCATTCCAGGCCAGCACATCCATCCGCCGCCCGAGCACGAACGCGGGCGCGCTCAGCGCATCCAGCACCAGCCGCGCGCCCGGCCGCAACGCATCGGCGTAAACCCCGGCGGTGCGCGCCGGAGCCACGGCACCCGGCCGAGCCAGCGCATACAGATGCGCACGCTCCGGATCGGTGAGCCGCAGCGCCCGTGCGACGGCATCCAGCACAGAATCCGATACGTGCGGCCCCCGCCCCTGCTCCAGCCGGATGTAGTAATCGACACTGACCCCGGCCAGCTGCGCCACTTCCTCCCGCCGCAACCCCGGCACCCGCCGCCGCCCGTACTCCCGCAGCCCAGCCTCTCCCGGCTGGATGAGAGCGCGCCGGGAACGCAGAAAATCACCTAGATCGGACTGCATGGTTTCCAGGGTAGAGATCCATCCTGGTACTGCCGGACCCAGGAAACCCGGAACCCTCGCTGCCCGCTTGCCGCCGCCACAGGATGAGTACCAGCACAAGCGCAGAGCGAAGGAGAATCCGATGAGCTACGAGAACCTGACCGGCCGCACCGCCGTCATCGCGGGAGCCGCCAGCGGTATGGGCGAGGCGACCGCGCGGCTGCTGGCCGCCAATGGGGCGCGGGTGGCGCTGCTGGCCCGCCGCGCCGACCGGCTCGGCACCCTGGCCGCCAAGATCGAGGCCGATGGCGGTGTGGCGCTGGCGGTTCCGGTGGACGTCACCGACAGCGCGAGCGTGAGCGCCGCCGCCGAGCGGGTGCACGACGTTTTCGGCGCGGCCGATCTGGTGGTGAACTCGGCCGGTGTCATGCTGCCCAATCCCATCGTGGACGGGCGCGAGGACGAGTGGCTGCGCATGCTGGACACCAATGTCGCGGGCCGGTTGCGGGTGATCCGCGCCTTCGTCCCGGATCTGCTGGCAGCCGCCGACGCGGGCCGCACCGCCGACCTGGTGAACATCTCCTCGATCGGCGCGCACCTGCCGTTCCCGTCCTATTCGGTGTACGGCGCGACCCAGGCCGCCATCACCCAGCTGTCGGCGACGCTGCGCACCGAACTCGGCCCGCGCCGGGTGCGGGTCACCAATCTCGAACCGGGACTGACCGATACCGAACTCGGTTCGCACATCGACAATCCGGAACTGAGCGGGCAACTGGACGGCATGTTCGAGGCCCTGGATGCCTTGAGCGCGAGTGATATAGCCGACTTGATCGCCTACACCACCAGCCGTCCCGCGCACGTCAACCTGCGTCAGGTCATCGTGCTGCCGACCCGGCAGGCCTGAGGCACGCCGGAATCCGGTGCGGCCTGCCTAGTATCGAGGGATGCGGGTGGGTCGCGGGATTTCCGGTTTGCTGGCTTTCGCTCTTCTGCTCGTCGTCGCGGTGGCGACGGCCTGGAACATGGAACCGCACGGTTATCGCGATGCCGCGGCGCCCGCCGAGGAGTTCAGCGCGGCACGGGCGCACACGGTGATCGAGGCGATCGCGCGCAAGGCGCATCCGGTCGGCACCGCCGAACACGACCGGGTGCGTGACCATCTCGCGGGCGAGCTCCGGAAACTAGGGCTGAGCACCGAGATTCGCGCCGGGGTCGGACTGTGGCCCCGGGCGTTCGGCGAGGGTGTGCACGGCGGCGGCCGGATCGAGAACATCGTCGGCACCGTGCGCGGCACCGCGCCGACCGGCACCGTCTACCTTGTCGCACACTACGATTCGGTGCCGTCCGCGCCGGGCGCCAATGACGACGGCGCCGGGGTGGCCGCCATTCTGGAGGCGGTGCGGGCGCTGCGTTCCGGCGAGACCGCATTGCGCAACGACCTGGTGGTGCTGCTGACCGACGGCGAGGAGCCCGGCCTGTTCGGCGCCGAAGCCTTCGCCGCCGCCGGCGGTTACGACCGCAATGGCGTGATCATCAATCACGAGGCGCGGGGTGCGGGCGGGCCGCCGCTGCTGTGGCGCCTCGCGAAACCCGATGGGGCGCTGGTGCGGGCCGTGTCGAATACGACGCCGCATCCGAACACCGATTCGCTGACCACCGCGCTGGCCGGCACCCAGACCTCCAGCAATACCGACTTCGCCGCCTTCGAACCGCACGGATTACGAGTGCTGGACTGGGCTTTCGCCGGTAAGAGCGCCTACTACCACAATCGCCTCGACGATCCGGAGCACGTGAATCTGGCGACCCTGCAGCAGCTGGGCGACAACACCCTGGCGCAGGTCAAGGAGTTCGGGGAACGCGACCTGGCCGCCGATGCCGCCGACGATTCCGATGCCGCGTATTTCGCACTGCCGTTCGGGCTGCTGGTGGTGGTGCCGCTGTGGGTGATGATCGCCTGCGCGGTACTCGGCGTGCTCGCGGCGGCGTGGGTGGTGTGGCAGGTGAAGCGCTCCGGCGAGACCGGGGTGTGGCGGGTGATCGGCGCGGCCGTGACGGCGGTGCTGGCGGTACCGGTCGCGGTCGGGCTGACCTGGGGCTGGTGGCTGCTGGTGCAGCAGATCCGGCCCGCCTACGCCGCCATGCCGGTGGACCCGTATCGGCCGGGCTGCTTCCAGGCGGCGGTGCTGATCCTGGCCGCCGCCGCCCTGCTCGGCTGGTATGCGCTGGCGCGCAGGATATTCGGGGCCACCGCCGCCGGCGTCGGCATGCTGTGCGCGGCGGTGAGCATCGGCATACTGGCGGCGGCGCTCGCCCCGGCGGCCTCCGAAATCGTGGTGGTGCCCGCCGCCGCGGCGGCCGTCGGCGTCGCGGTGACCTTCCTGACGCCGGAGCGCTGGCGACTGGCGGTGCTCACGGCTTTCCTGCTGCCCGCGGCGGTATTCGTCGGCGGGAATGCGTGGACCACCACCCAGGCCGGGCTGACGGCCGCCCCGTTCCTGGCCGCGCCGCTGATCGTGCTGCTGGGCGGGCTGCTGCTGCTCACCCTCACGCACGCCTGGCCGCAGCGCCGGGGCTGGACGATTCCGGTGACCGCACTGGTCGTCGTGCTGGCGTTGACCGGGGCAGGCCTGGCGGTGGATCGCACCGACGACAACCATCCGCGCACTTCACAATTGGTGTACGTGCTGGACGCGGACCGGAAGGAGGCGCGCTGGCTCTCCACGCTCGCGCCCGACCCGTACACGCGCGAGTTCGTGAGCGACGCCCAGCCCGAGGGACCCTATGCCGAGCTGTGGAAGAAGGCCGTGGCAAGCGGACCCGCACCGGCGCAGGCGCTTTCCGCGCCGGTCGCCGAAATCATTTCGGACAAAACCGATTCCGGGCTGCGCACGGTGAAACTGCGGCTGCGTTCCACCCGTGGCGCGACCCGCATCGACCTGTTCTGGAGCACGGTTCCGCAGCGCCTGCGGGTAGCCGATCGCCGGATCGAAACGCCTCCGGCCCAAAGCTTCCGGTTCTTCGCCCCGGGTAAGGATGGCGTCGAAATGGAACTGGTGGTGCCCGCCGGACCGCTGTCGCTGCGGCTCGCCGACTACACCTGGCTGCCCGATTCCAATCTGAACGCATACCGGAATCCGCCGCAGGACACCTTCTTCCGGCAGGACAGCGTCGCCCAGGTGTTCGTCAGCGTGCCGGGACTGTGAGCGGCCGGAGGTAGCGGCCGGTGAGGCTGTCCGGTGCGGCGGCGATGTCGCGGGGCGTGCCGGTCGCCACGACGCGCCCGCCCTCCGGGCCGCCGCCCGGGCCCATATCGATGACATGGTCGGCATTGGCGATCATGTCCAGATCGTGGTCGATGGCGACGATGGTCGCGCCCGCGCGCAACAGCCGGTCGAACACCCCGAGCAGTGTGCGCACATCCTCGGGATGCAGGCCGGTGGTGGGCTCGTCGAAGACGTAGAGCGTGTGCCGCTGGCTGGAACGCAAGCCCCCGGCCAGCCGCATGCGCTGCGCCTCGCCGCCGGACAGCGACGGGGTCGGCTCGCCCAGGCACAGATAGCCGAGCCCGACCTCGCGCAGGGCTTGCAGCGGCGCGCCGATCCGGGGCGTGCCCGCGAAGCGTTCGGCGGCGTCGGCGACCGTCAGGTCCAGCACCTCGGCGATGGTCAGCCCGTCCACGCGGATCTCCAGGGTCTCCGGGTTGTAGCGCTTGCCGTCGCAGGTCGGGCAGGTCAGCACCATATCCGGCAGGAACTGCACGTCCAGGGCGACCTCGCCGAGGCCCGCGCAGGTGGGGCACTGTCCGCCCTTGACGTTGTAGGAGAACCGCCCGGCGCTCCAATGCCGTTGCCGCGCTTCGGGAGTGGCGGCGAACAGGGCGCGGATGCCGTCGAACGCGCCCGAATAGGTGGCCGGGGTGGAGCGGCTGTTATTGCCGATGGGGGTGGAATCCACGGTGACCACCCGCTGAATACCGCCGGTGGCCAGCGCGCGGACGTGCTGCGGCAAACGCTCCCCCGCCAGCTGCGCGGTCAGGGCCGGAACCAGGCTGTCCAGCACGAGACTGGTCTTCCCCGAACCCGAGACTCCGGTGATCAGGGTCAGCCGCGCCACCGGGATACGCGCGGTCACCTCGTGCAGCGTGTACCACTCGCCGACGGTCACCTCGATCCCCGGATCCGACTCGCGCACCGGCAGCGCGGTGCGGGCGCGCGGGTCGGCGCGGCCGGAAAGATACGGCCCCGTCACCGAATTGGGGTCGTTCTCCAGATCCGCCACATCGCCCTGCGCCACCACCGTGCCGCCGGCCCGGCCCGCGCCCGGACCCATTTCGATGAGCTGGTCGGCCCAGCGCAGCAATTCCACGTCGTGATCCACCATGACCACCGAATTGCCATTGTCGACCAGGGCGCGAATCACCCCGCGCAGTCCTTCCACATTGGCCGGATGCAGGCCGATGGACGGCTCGTCGAGCACGTAGAGCATGCCGGTGGAGCGCGCCTGCAAGGTGGCGGTGAGCTGAATGCGCTGCCGCTCACCGGTGGACAGCGACTCGCCCGCCCGGTCCAGGGTGAGATAACCGAGCCCGAGCACCAGCAGCGGTTCCAGCGCCCGCACGAATTCGGCGCTCAAACGTGCGGCCAGATCGTGCAGTTCGGCGGGCAGGCGATCCGGCAGACCCGGTGCCCAGGAACGCAATTCGGCCAGGGTGAGCGCGCTGATGACCGCGATGTCGCGGCCGTCGAGCAGGCTGGTCAGCGCTTCGGGCCGCAGCCGGGTGCCGTGGCATTCCGGGCAGGTGTGCAGGGTGAAGAACCTGCTCAGCCGGTCCCGGGAGGTCTGGCTGGCGCTGTTCTCGAGCGAATGCCGCACGGCCGCACGGGCATTCTCGTAGGTGGCGTTGAGTTCGGCGGCGCGCCCGGATTTGGTGGTGACGACGACGAACCGTTTCTCGGGCGGTCCGTCGAGCACGATCTCGCGTTCCGACGCGGTCAGCTCCCGGTACGGCACATCGATGCGCACCCCCAGCTGGGCGGCGATCTGCGGCTGGAAATCGCGCAGCGGCAGCTTCCAGGACGCCACCGCGCCCTCGGCGATGCTCAGGTCCGGATCCGGGATCAATGCCGCGTCGTCGATCTCCTCCACCGTGCCCAGCCCGCCGCAGCGCGGGCACGCCCCGAAACTGTCGAAGGCGAAGGATTCCGCGCCCGGCAGTTCGAAGCGGCCGCCGCATTCGGGCAGGTCCACATAGCCCTTCATGGCCACGTCCAGCATGGGCGGCAGCCGGAAACCGTTGGGGCACACGTGTGATCCGAGCCGGGAGACCATCAGCCGGAGCACGTTGTAGACCTCGGTCATGGTGCCGACGGTGCTGCGGCGGCCCGGGATCGGCGGGCGCTGTTTCAAGGCCAGGGTGGCGGGCAGATAGTCGATGCGATCCACGTCCGGGCGTTCGGTCTGGGCGATCCGGCGGCGGGTATAGGTGGACAGGCCGTCGAGGAAACGCTGATAGCCCTCGGCGTACAGGACGTTCATGGCCAGCGAGGACTTGCCGGAACCGGACAGGCCGGTAATGGCGACCCAGGACCAGAGCGGCACGTCCACATCGATATTGCGCAGATTGTGGACGCGCGCGCCCACGACCCGGATCGCCTTGGGTAGGTGGGCGGTGCTCACCGCTGCCACCGGCTGGTCAGCTCCGCGCCGATCCGGGCGATCGGATCCGGTTGGGCCATCCCGATATGCGTGGCGTCGATCGGGATGTCGATGACCTTGCCGGTGATGTGGCCGGTCCAGCTGTCGGCCGGGCAGCGTGCCGGCGCGGTCTCGCGGATGGCGGTGAAGTGCAGCAGATCGCCTTCGAAGACGCCGCCCGGGACGCCGGGCACCGGGCGGGTGAGCGCGGCGGTGGCGCGTTCGACCAGGTCGGGCGGGAAATCGGCGGGGTCGATGAGGGCGCGCAGTTCCTGCCAAGCCGCGGAATCGGTTTCGTCGTCCGGCTCGGTGGCCTCGGCGCCGTCGGCGGCGGCGGAGTCCATGAGGGCGAGCAGCGCGATCTCGTCGCCGGCGGCCTGGAGGCGCAGGGCGATCTCGTGGGCGATGCGGCCGCCGAGCGACCAGCCCAGCAGCCGGTACGGTCCGGCCGGTTGCAGCCGGCGGATCTCCGCCACGTAGCGGGCCGCGTATTCGCCCACGGTGGCGCAGGGCTTTTCGGCACGGACCACCCACGGATCCTGGATGCCGTACAGCGCGACCTCGGGGGGCAGGTGGGTGAGCAGGCCCGCGTACGGCCAGGCCATCCCGCCGCCGGGGTGGATGCAGAACAGGGTGTCCGCGACGCCGGTGCGCAGCGGCAGGATCACGTCGAAGGATTCGCCGGGCATCGCGGGCGCGGCGTTCTCGATGCGCTCCGCCAGCCCCGCCACCGTCGGCGTCTCGAACAACTCGCGCAGGGCCACGCCGCCGAGTCGCGACATCACCCGGGCCGCGCTCAGGGAATTGCCGCCGAGGGCGAAGAAGTCGTCATCGCGTCCCACCCGGCCGACCTGGAGGATCTCGGCGAACACCGCCGCGACCCGATGTTCGGCAGGGGTCACGGGCGGGCGGTAGCGCCGCCGTACCGGTTGCGGGGCGGGCAGCGCGGCGCGATCGACCTTGCCGTTCACCAGCATCGGGAGGCGCTCCAGCACCACGATGGCGGGGATCAGATAGTCCGGAAGTCGTTGCGCCGCGGCCACCGTCACCGCATCCGGATCGATGGCCCGGCCGGGTTCCGGCACCACGTACGCGACCAGCGCGACTCCGCTCGCGGTCGCGGAACGCACGGCGACGGCATGGGCGACGCCGGGCGCGGCGGCCACGGCGGCCTCGATCTCCCCCAGTTCGACGCGCACGCCGCGCACCTTGACCTGGAAGTCCGTGCGTCCCCGGTAGCTCAGTTCCCCGGTGTGCGTCCACGACACCAGATCGCCGGTGCGATATAGCCTTTCACCACGGGCGCCGAACGGATCCGCGACGAACCGGCCCGCTGTCGTCGCGGGGCGGCCGAGGTAGCCGCGCGCCAAACCCAGACCGCCCAAATACAATTCGCCCACCACACCGATGGGAACCGGTCGCAGGCACGCGTCCAGCACGTATCCGCGCACGCCCACGGCCGGTCCGCCGATGGTGACCGGCTGCCCGCCGTCGAGGGGTCCGCTCATATGCGTGATGATGGTCGCCTCGGTCGGCCCGTAGGCGTTCACCAGCTTCCGGTCCCGCCCCCAGCTGGCCGCCACCGCCGGCGGGCAGGACTCGCCGCCGGTGATCACCACCCGCAGCTCGGGCAGTTCCACGGCTTCGGTTCCGGCCAATACGGCGGGCGTCACGAAGGCGTGCGTAATCCGTTCGCGGCGCAGCAGATCCGTCAATGCCGGGCCCGCGTACGCCTCGGGCGGTGCGACTACAAGGGCTGCCGCCGAGCTTGCCGCCAGCGCCAATTCCCACATCGATACGTCGAAAGTCGGTGCGGCCACGCACAATATGCGCGATTCGGACGTCGCGCCGATGTGCCGGACCTGCGCTGCCACCATATTCGCCAGCCCGGCATGCGTGACCACCACCGCCTTGGGCGTACCGGTGGAACCGGAAGTGTGAATCACGTAGGCCGCGTTGGCTGCTCGTGACCCGCCGAAGTGCTCCACAGCGTGACCGCCGGACGCCCGCGCACTCGCCGGACGCTGTTCCGCGACCTGCAGCACACCCGCACCGGAAGTCGCCGCGCGCCGCGGATCCGGCCCCACCGCTGCGCTGCCCCGCAGCACCGGATCGCACAGCGACCGGGCGTCCGATTCGCGGAGGGTCGGCAGGACGCTGGTGCCGTCGTCGCCGAGCACCAGGACTTCGATATCGGGCAGGGCGGCGAAGGCCGGGTATTCGGCGGCGGTGGTGACGATCACCTGGGCGCCGGTGCCGGCGATCAGTTCGGCGATGCGGGCGGGCGGGAACGCCGGGTCGACCGGCAGGCAGGCCGCGCCCGAGCGCGCCACGCCCCAGCAGGCCACCACCCAGGGCAGGGAGCGTGACATGCCCAGTGCCACCACATCTTCCGGCCCGATGCCGGTGGCATTGAGCCAGCGGGCCACCCGGACGGCCTGTTCGTCGAGTTCGGCGTAGGTGAAGGCGTAGTCGCCGCAGCGCACGGCCTCGGTGGTGGGCGCGCGGCGGACGGCATCGGCCAGCAGGTCGGGCAGGCGGAGTTCGGTGTCCGCGCCGCCGGTGTCGTTCCAGTCCCGCACTATGCGGACGTATTCCGAATCCGACAGCATGGACAGGCGGGCGATCGGAGCCTCGGGTGCGGCGGCGAGGCCGTCCAATGCCCGGACGTAGCGATCCAGCAGCCTCGCGATGGTGCCGCGGTCGAACAGTTCGGTGGCGTACTGCACCGTCACCGACAGTCCGGAATCGCGCGGCGTGATGATGAATTCGAGGTCGAAGCGCGAGGTGTCGGAGGGCAGCCGCACCGGTTCCACCCGCAGCCCCGGCAGGTCGACATCGATCGCGTCCAGATTCTGGAAGGCCAGCAGCACCTGGAACAGCGGATGCCGGGCGCGCGAGCGCGGCGGATCGATGGCCTCCACCACCTGCTCGAACGGCAAATCGGCGTGGGTGAAGGCGGCCAGATCGGCATCGCGCACCCGGGTGAGCAGGCCGGAGAAGCGTTCCGCCGCCCGCACTTCCACCCGCAGGGCGAGGGTGTTCACGAACATCCCCACCAGTTCGTCCAGTGCCGCCTCGCCCCGGCCCGCCACCGGCGTGCCCACGGTGACGTCGGTGTTCCCGCTCCAGGCGGCCAGCAGTACCGCCAGTCCCGCGTGCAGGGCCATGAACAGTGAAGCGTCTTCTTCCCGCGCCACCTCGCGCAGACGCCGCACGGTCAGCTCGGAAACCGCCGCCGAAACCGCCGCGCCCCGATGCGAAGCCACCGCCGGGCGCGGGCGATCCAGGGGCAGGCCCAGTTCCGCCGGGGAATTGGCGAGCGCTCCGACCCAGTAGGCGATCTGCCGGCTCAGCTCGGACGAGGGATCCGATGCCGAGCCCAGCACCTCCCGCTGCCAGATCGCATAGTCCGCGTACTGCACCGGCAGCGCGGGCCGCCGCCAGGCTTCGCCGCTCCGGGCCGCGCCGTATGCCTCCGCGAAGTCGCGTGCCAGCGGCGCGAGCGAATAGCCGTCCGCATTGGCATGGTGAATCACCAGGGCCAGCAGCCACTCCCGCGATTCATCCACAGTCGTCCCCAGCGCGAACAGCCCCGCCCGCACCGGCGCACCCGCGGTCAGGTCGAACGGCGCGCCACAGAACTCCGCGAGCCGCGCGGGGGCTCGTTCGGCATCCACCACTTGGACTTCGAGCAGGGTCGGATCAGCGGCGGGCAGCACCACTTGGCGGCCGATCCCGCCCGACTCCGGGTAATAGGTACGGAGCGCCTCGTGCCGGACGAGCAGCTGGTGCAGGGCGGCTTCCATCGCGGCGATATCGATCTCGCCGGTGAGACGCAGGACGAGCGGGATGTTGTAGGCGGATGAATCCGGGTCCAAGCGGTTGAGCAGCCAGAGCCGCTGTTGCGCGAATGACAGCGGGATCTCTGCGGGGCGTGGGCGTGCGGTCAGCCGGGGCCGCGCACCGGCCGAGCGGGTGCCCGCGGCCAGGCGGAAGGCTAGTTCGGAAACCGTTGGGGCATCGAAGACTTCGCGTACCGGGACCCGGCTGCCCGCCGCCGCGCTCAAGCGGGCGGCCACCCGGGTCGCGCTCAGGGAATTGCCGCCGAGCTGGAAGAAGTCGTCGTCCGCGCCGACCCGCTCGACTTCGAGCACTTCGGCGAACACGCCCGCCACCAGGCGTTCCGATTCGGTGCCCGGCGCGCGGAACGGCTGGCCGGTCACCTGCGGTTCGGGGAGCGCGGCGCGGTCGACCTTGCCGTTTCCGGTGAGCGGCAGGCGTTCACAGACCATGAACGCGGCGGGGACCATGTAATCCGGGAGCTTGCGCGCGACCGCGGCCCGGATGCGGGCGATATCCGGTGCGGCGGAACGGGTTCCGGCGGCCGGTACCAGGTAGGCGATGATGCGGGCGTCACCGGCGGCATCCGCCCGCAGCACCGCGACCGCCTGGGCGATGCCGGGCAGCACCGACAGCGCCGCCTCGATCTCGCCGAGTTCGATACGCAGGCCGCGCATCTTGACCTGGGAGTCGGTGCGGCCCAAGAACTCCAGGGCACCGCCGGGACGATGCCGGACCAGGTCGCCGGTGCGGTACATGCGGGCGGGGGCGGGCGCATGCGGGTCCGGGAGGAAGCGGGTGGCGGTGAGGGCGGGGCGGCCGTGATAGCCGCGGGCCACGCCGGGGCCCGCGATATAGAGCTCGCCGGGGATGCCGGGCGGGACCGGGGACAGGCGATCGTCGAGGACATAGCAGCGGACGCCGGTCGCGGGAGTGCCGATGGTGAGGGGATGGCCCGGGCGGAACGGGAGGCTGAGATGGGAGATGACCGTGGTTTCGGTCGGGCCGTAACCGATGAGGAGCCTGCGGTCGGGGGCGGACCAACGCTCGGCCAGGGCGGGCGGCACCACTTCGCCGCCGGTGACCAGGACGCGCAGGTCGGTGCGGTCGGCCGGGTCGAGGCTGGACAGCACAGCTGGGGTGAGGAAGGCGTGCGTAATGCGTTCGCGGCGTAGCAGATCCGATAGTTCGGGGCCGGCGTAGACGTCCGGGGCCGCGACCACCGCGGTGGCCGAGGCGGCGGCCGCCATCAGCAATTCCCATAGGGAGGCGTCGAAGCTGGGCGAGGCCGAGAGCAGAATGCGTGAATCACGCTGCGGTACACAGTTTTCCAGCTGCGTGGCGACCAGGTTGGCCAGGCCCGCGTGGGTGACCGCGACAGCCTTGGGGGTGCCGGTGGAACCGGAGGTGTAGATGAGATAGGCGGTGCTCGATAGTCGTAGTCGCCCGGTGCGTTCGGCATCGGCGACGGGCGTGCACGGCGCGTGCGCCAGCTCGGTGCGCAGGTCCAGTGCATCAACGACCAGCCAATCCGACTGCGCCAGGCCGGATTCGGTGTTGGTCAGGCCGATGACGGCGTCCGCGTCCGCCCGCATACCGGCGATGCGTTCGGCCGGCAGGCCCGGATCGATAGGCAGGTAGGCCGCACCGGTCTTGGCCACCGCCCAGACGGCGACCGCCCAGTCGATGCCCCGGCGCATGGCCACCGCCACCACCTGTTCGGGACCGACGCCGCTGCGGATCAGCCAGTGCGCCAGCCGGTTCGAGCGCTCGTCGAGCTCGCCATAGGTCACCGTGCGGGTGCCGGACACCAGGGCGGGCGCGGCGGGCGCCCGTTCGGCGGCGCGCGCGAAGAGATCCGGCAGGCGCAGCGGCGGGGTGTTCCCGGTGCGATTCCAGGTCTCCAGCACGGTCCGGCGTTCCCCGGGCGCGAGCAGCTCCAGCGCCCCGACCGGGCGCGACGGGTCGGCGGCGACCTGCGTCAGCACGCGCGCCAGGCGTTCCAGCAGCGCCTGCGCGGTGCTCGCGTGGAACAGTTCGACGTCGTAGTGCAGGGCCAGCGCCAGACCGGAATCGGTGTCGGCGATATCGAATTCGAGGTCGAAACGCACGGTGGCGGCGGTGCGGCGGACCGGCTCGACGGTGACGCCGGGCAGTTCCAGTGCGGCCGGGCCGAAATTCCGGTAGCCGAGCACCACCTGGAACACCGGATGCCGATTGGCCGAGCGCGGTGCGCCGAGCGCGTCGACGATCCGCTCGAACGGGACCTGCGCGTGCGCGAACGCTTCCACGTCGATCTCGCGGACCCGTTCCAGCAGTTCGGTGAACGAGCGCTCGGCGGCGACCGGGGTGCGCAGGGCGACCGTGTTCACGAACATGCCCACCAGGTCCTCGAGCCCCGGTTCGTCCCGCCCCGCCGTCGGCGTGCCGATGACGACGTCACCGGTGCGCGCCAGCCTGGCCAGCAGGACCGCGAGCGCGGAGTGCAGCACCATGAAGAGCGTGGATCGGTGCTGCCCGGCCAGGTCGTGCAGTGCGGTCGTGATGTCTTGCGGCAGTGCGGCTTCCACCGTCGCGCCGCGATGCCGGGCGACCGCCGGGCGCGGCCGGTCGAAGCGGATCGGCAGCTCGGCGGGCAGGTTCGCGAGCACCCGGATCCAGTGCGCCAGTTCCCGATTCTGCGCGGAACCGGGATCCGTCATGGAACCCAGCCGTTCGTGCTGGCGCACCGCGTATTCGGTGTATCGCGTGGACAGCTCCGGCCAGGCCGGAGCGGTGCCGGTGATCCGCGCGGTGTACGCCGCGGCCAGGTCGCGAGTGAGCACACCCAGCGAGACCCCGTCCGCGTTCACGTGGTGCACCACCACCGCGAGCACCCACTCCGACTCGCCGACCTCGCAGAGCCGCAACCGAACCGGCGGCGCGGCCGACAGATCGAAGGGCGCGCTCTCGAACTCGGTGAGCGATTCCTCCAGTCGGCCCTCCTGCACCAGCCGCACATCCCAGTGCACGCTGTCCGCCGGAGCCACCGCCTGATACGGCACCCCGTCGTGCTCCGGAAAGTACGTGCGCAACGCTTCGTGCCGCTCCAGCACATCGATGACGGCCGCCGACAGCACTTCCGGCTCCAGCGCTCCGGTCAAGCGCACCGCCAGCAGAATGTGATACGCCGCAGCCGTTCCCGAGCGATCCAGCACCCAAAGCCCTTGCTGCGCGAAGGACAACGGCGGCCGCTCCACCGTTTCCCCGCCCGTCACCCGCACCGGCCGCCGCCCCGCCCGCGACTCCGCCGCGGCCAGATACTCCGCCAGCCCACTCACGGTCGGCTGCTCGAACACATCCCGCAGCCGCACCTCCACGGCGGGCAACCCCGCCCCCTCCGCCAACTCGGCCCGCAGCCGCGCAACCACCCGCGTCACACTCAGCGAATGCCCGCCCAACGCGAAAAAGTCGTCATCCGCCCCCACCTGCTCGACCCCCAAAACCTGCCCGAACACCCGCGCAACCGCCGCCTCCAGCGCATTCCCCGGCGCCCGGTAACCCACCCGCACGCGTTCGGGCGCGGGCAACGCCCCCCGATCGATCTTGCCGGTCGCAGTGAGCGGAAACCGCTCCAGCACCGTGATCGAATCCGGCAGGTACTGCGCCGGCAGCCGCCGCGCAACAGCGGCCCGCAGGGCCCGCACATCCACCCGCCGCCCCGGCACAGGCACCACATACGCGGCGAGCCCCGGCTCCACGCCGTCTCCCGCAGCCTCGGCCGCAACAGGTGTCACCGTCCCGATCGAACTCGATTTCCCGTCCACAGCAGCCGCACTCTCCGGCTGCGCCGGATGGTCGCGGAGGATGACGAGCGCGTCGGCTACCTCGGGGAGGGCCGTCATGGCCGCTTCGATCTCGGCGAGTTCTATGCGTACGCCACGAACCTTCACCTGGAAGTCGGTGCGGCCGTGGTATTCCAGTTCGCCGTCCGCGCGCCAGGTGCCGAGGTCGCCGGTGCGGTACATGCGCCGGCCGGGGGCGTCGAAGGGATCGGGGAGGAAGCGAGTGCCGGTGAGGCCCGGGCGGCGGTGGTAACCGCGCGCCAGGCCGGGGCCAGCCACGTAGACCTCGCCGAGGACGCCGGGCGGGACCGGGCGCAGGCGGTCGTCGAGGACATAGCAGCGAGTCCCGACCACCGGACCGCCGATCGGGACGATGGCGTGCAAGGTCGCAGGCTGGGCGGGCAAGCTCGTGGTAGCGCAGACGGTGGCTTCGGTGGGCCCGTAGATATTGACGAAACAGCGGTCAGGCGACCAGATTCCCGCCAGGTCCGGCGGACAGGATTCACCGCCGCTGGCAAGCAGCCGCAGATCCGGGAGCTGATCCGGATCGGGCAGGGTGGCCAGCACACGCGGGGTGAGCATGGCATGGGTGACGCGTTCGCGGATCAGCAGATCCTGGAGTTCCGGCCCCGCATAAGCGGTGGGCGGGGCAATGACCAGGGTCGCACCGCCACCGAGGGCGAGCAGGAGTTCCCAGATGGAGGCGTCGAACCCCGGGGCGGAAACGGCCAGCACCCTGGAACCAGGCTCGGCGTCGCACCGTTGAGCCTGGGTAACCAGCAGATTCGCCAGACCGGCGTGGGTGATGGTGACACCCTTGGGGATACCGGTGGAACCCGACGTGTAGATGACATAGGCGGGGTGCGCGAGCCGCAGGGGGCGGGTCCGCTCCGCATCGGCGATCGGCCGGGCGTCGCGATCGACGGCAGTGCGGGCACTGGGATCGGTCGTGGGGTGGGTGGGGACTTGGAGCCAGCCGCCGGTGACGTCGGGTAGGTGCGGGTGCCAGTGGGCGGTGGTGATGCCGAGTGCGGCACCGGAATCGGCGAGCATGTCGGTGATGCGGTCGGCGGGGGTGTTGGGGTCCACGGGGAGGAAGGCGGCGCCGGCGTGGGCTACGGCGCATACGGCGATCACCCATTCGACTGAGCGCGGGAGGCCTACGACCACTACGTCTTCGGGGCCGACACCCGCGCGAATCAGGTTGCGGGCCAGACTGTTCGCTTGGGCGGCGAGGTCGCGGTAGGTCAGGGTGGTGTGCTCCCCGACTACGGCTGCCAGGTCGGGGTCGTAGGCGGCGGCTCGGGTCAGTAACTGCGGGAGGGTGACCGGGACGGCTTGGCTGGTTTCGTTCCATTGGCGGAGCAGGCGGTGTTCGTCGAGCGTGAGCACGTCGACCTCGCCGACCGGGGTTTCGGGCTGTCGGGCGACTCGGTCCAGGACCAGCAGGATGCGTTCGGTCAGTGCTTCGATCTGGGGTCGGTCGAAGAGATCCGTGGCGTAGTCGAGGGTCGCTGTGAGGCCGGGTTCGGTTTCGGCGAAGGTGAATTCGAGGTCGAACTTGGCCACCGGGAGGGGTAGTTCCACGGGCTCCACGCGGAGGCCGGGTAGTTCGAATTCGGCGCGGGCCAGGTTGCGTAGAGACAGCATGACCTGGAAGAGCGGGTGGCGGGCGGGTGAGCGGGGCGGGTCGAGGTGTTCGACGACGCGGTCGAAGGGGGCTTCGTCGTGTGCGAACGCGGCCAGGTCGATATCGCGGACGCGGGCCAGGAGTTCGGTGAACGATTCCGCCGCATCGAGTGTCACGCGCAGCACCAGGGTGTTGACGAACATACCGATCAGGTCGTCCAGCCGGGCGTCGCCGCGCCCGGCCACGGGGGTGCCGAGGGCGATATCGCGGCCGCCGGACAGCCGGGCCAGCACGGTGGCGAGACCGGCGTGCAGGACCATGAACAGGGTCGCGCCCTGCCGCCGGGCGACTTCGCGCAGGCGGCGGGCGGTCTGGTCGGGGACGGTCAGCGTCACCCGTTCGGCCGCACGCGTGCGCGTGGCGGGGCGTGGGCGGTGCGGCGGCAGCGCCGATTCGACGGGCAGCCCGGCCAAGCGCTCGGTCCAGTACGAAAGTTCTTGCGACAGCAGTGAATCCGGGTCATCGCCCGCGCCGAGCAGTTCGTGCTGCCACAGCGTGTAGTCGGCGTACTGCACCGGCAGCGGCTGCCAATCCGGCACCGCGCTGCGCACCCGCGCGGCGTAGGCGGTCGCCAGGTCCCGTGCGAACGGCGCGAGGGAGAAACCGTCGGCGATGGCGTGATGCACCAGCACCGCCAGTAGCTGATGCGCCACGGCTCCTTCCGCATCGGTCACTTCGAACAGCCGCACCCGCAAGGGCGGCGCGGCCGCGAGATCGAAGCCGATCGACCCGAATTCCCGCAGTACCCCGTCGATTTCGCCCGCACCCGCCGTTTCCGGCGCGAGGCCGGTGATCACCGCATCGGTCGGCGAAATCCGCTGGCACGCCGCACCGTCCACATCCGGGAAGGCCGTGCGCAACGATTCGTGCCGTCCCACCACATCGGTGAGCGCCGCGGTCATGGCGGTCCGGTCGAGCTCACCGCGTAGCCGCAGGCCGAGCAGCATGTTGTAGGCCGGCGACTCCGGCTCCATCCGGTTGAGCATCCAAAGCCGTTGTTGCGCACCGGACAACGGCATCCGCTCGGGCCGCCGTCGTGGTTCCGGCCGCAGCCGTTCCGCCAGCAGCCCGCACGCCCCCACCCGCGCCGCCAGCCCGGCGACCGTGCTGGCCTCGAACAGATCCCGGACTTCGGCGCGCACCTCGAGCTCGGCGGCCACCCGCGCCACCACCAGGGCCGCGCTCAGCGAATCCCCGCCCAGGGCGAAGAAGTCGTCGTCCAGGCCGAGCAGTTCCGGTTCCCGCCCGAGCACCTGCGCGAAGGCCGCGGCCACCGCCCGCTCCGCCGCGGTCTCGGGGGCGCGGTGCACGGCGGCCGTCAGCACCGGCGCGGGCAGCGCCGCGCGATCCACCTTGCCGTTGACGGTGACCGGCAGCCGGTCCAGCAGCAGGATCACCGGGCGCATGTATACCGGAAGCCGCTGCGCGGCAGCTTCTTCCAGCTCCCGCACCGACAGCAGCGTATTGGGTTCGGGCACGGCGTAGGCGACCAGCCGCTGCCCCGGCCCGTCGTCACGGACGATCACCACCACCTGGGCGATGCCGGGATACTCGGCCAATACCGCCTCGATCTCACCCAGTTCGATGCGCAGGCCGCGAATCTTGACCTGGGAGTCGGCGCGCCCCCGGAATTCCAGCTCCCCGGCGGCATCGCGGACGGCGAGATCGCCGGTGCGGTAGAGCCTTCGCCCCGGCGTCCCGAACGGGTCGGCGACGAAGCGGGCGGCGGTGAGCGCCGGGCGGCCCAGATACCCGCGCGCCAGCGCCGGACCGCTCAGGTACAGCTCCCCGGTCACGCCGTCGGGCACCGGGCGCAGCCACGGGTCGAGCAGGTGGCAGCGGACGCCCGGCACCTCGGTGCCGAGGGTGACCGGGGTGTCGGCGGCCAGGCGGCCGAGTTCGGCGAAGATGGTGGCCTCGGTGGGTCCGTAGATGTTCACCAGCGTGCGCCCGGGCGCCCAGGATTCGGCGACGGCGGGCGGGCAGGCTTCACCACCGGTCGAAAGGTATTGCAGGCATTGCAATCCGGTCGGATCGGTGCCCGCCAGCACGGCCGGGGTGAGGAAGGCGTGGGTGACCTGTTCGCGGCGGATCAGATCGGACAGGCGCGGGCCCGCGTAGGCATCACCGGGCACGATGACCAGGGTCGCGCCACCGGCGGCAGCGAGCAGCAGTTCCCAGAGCGAGGCGTCGAAGCTGGGCGTGGTCGCGCACAGCACCCGGGCTCCGGGGCGTATCGGAAAGCGCTCGGCTTGTGCGGCAAGCAGATTCGCCAGTCCCGTATGCGTGATCAGCACGCCCTTCGGGGTTCCGGTGGAGCCGGAGGTGTAGATGACGTAGGCCGGATGCGCCAGGCGCAGCGGACGGGTGCGGTCGGCGTCGGTCAGTGCGGTACCGGGTTCACCGTCCAGCGCCGCCGCGGGGTCGTCGAGCACCAGCCATTCCCGCCCGGGCCGCTCCTGTAGCTCGGAAACCGCTGCGGCGGTGACGATTCCGAACGGCACCCCGGCCTCGTCGAGCACGGCCGCCGAACGCGCCACCGGATATTCCGGGTCGATCGGCAGATACGCCGCCCCGGATTTGGCCACGCCCCACACTGCGATCAGCCATTCCACGCTCCGGCGCGACGCGACGGCCACCACGTCCTCCGGGCCGATACCGCGCCGGGACAGCCGGTGCGCCAGGCGATTCGACAGCTCGTCCAGCTCCCCGTAGGTCAGCGACCGATCCCCGGAAACCACCGCGACGGCCGACGCGTCCCGGCGCACGGCGGCGGTGAGCAATTCGGGCAGCAGCGCGCCGGGCCGTTCCGCGGCCGCATGCGATCGCGCTCCGGCACCGGCCCGCGTATCCGACCCGGCCAGCCCGATCCGCCCGACCGCCGTATCCGGTCCCGCCGCAATGAAGTTGCTGAGGAATTGCAGGAATCGTTTCAACTGCAAATCGACATCGCCCTGCCCGTACTTCTCCGGGTTCCCGAGCAGATCGACCGACAGTCCTTCCTCGGTGCCCGCGCGATACAGATTGAAATGCACGTCCGCGACCGAACCCGAAGACAGGATGCGATATTCGCCCACCGCCGAGCCGAACCGGCTGGTCCGATCGAAGAACATCAAATTCACGCTGGGCCCGAGCACCCGATCCGCGCCGACCCCCAGATCCCGCCGGATGTCCTCGAACCGGTAGCGCTGATGCCGCAGCCCGCCCGTGGTCTCCCGGGCCGCCGCCCCGACGAGTTCGCGCACCGTCACGCCGCCCGCGCAGCGCAAGCGGATCGGCAGCACGTTCGCCAGCATGCCGCCGGACTTCTTCAGCGCCGCGGTGGTGCGCGCCGAAGCCGCCAGCAGCACGGTCGGATCCAGCTCCCCCGCCATGCCTGCCCGAAATGCCCCGATCGCCGCCACCAGCACCTGCGCCGGACTGGCCGCGCACTCGGCGGCCAAGGCCGCCAGCGCGTTCCACTGCCCGGCGGTCAGCGCGCCGGCCGCGCGCAGGGCCATCGGCTCGGACTCGCCCGCGCGCCGGATGCGATGCGCCACCGCGCCCGGCGCGGTCCAGCCCGTAAACCGTTCCCGCCAGTACTCCCGGTCCGCGGTGAAGCGCTCAGATTCCCGGTACTCGGCGTCCGCCGCCTGGATGGCCGCGGGCGACAGGCCCCGGAACGCCGCCGGTTCGGCGCCGCGCAGCAGCGCCTCGTACCACTCGCCGATCCGGACGATCAGGCTCAGCCCGCCGTAGCCGTCGATGGCGACGTGATGCATCTGCGCGTACCAGATGTGATGCTCCGCCCCGACCCGCAGCAGCGCCGCCGCCCACAACGGCGCGTCCACCAGGTCGATGGCGACCCGGTGCCGCCGCTCCATCCATTCCAGTGCGGCCGCCCGCGGATCCGGCTCGCCGGTGCAGTCCACCCGCTCCAGACCGCCGCCGATATCGCCCGCCATCCACTGGCAGGGCCGCCCGTCGCGCAGGCCGATCCGCAGGCGGCCCACCCCGAACTCCTCGAACGCCCGGTGCGAGGCGGCGTCGAACAGGTCCGCGTCCAGCTCGCCGCGTAACTCCAGATAATGCGCCTGCCCGGGTAGCGCGCGAGCCCGGAAACCATCCGCGAGCCACAATTCCATTTGTGCTCGGGACATTTCGAAGGAAGCGTCTTGCAGAGCGCCCTGGGTTTCGGCGAGCATTGTCCCTCCCGGAGTCGAGACCGGCGGATTGCGCAGGGCGCAAACACCTTATCGACACCCCGCGCGTGGACAGTACCTCACCTTTGCCCAAAATTTGCCGCAATTCACGCGCGCCACCACCGCCGGTTCCGGGGGTGCGGGGATGGCCGGATTTTCCCTCCGACCAGGAATGAGACCGGAGGGTTTGGTACCGCTTTCGCGCATCCGGACGGGCCGTCCCGGCCGCGGCGCCGAACGGTCAGCCGGCGACCACGGCGGCGGCGGTCCGGACCATCACCCGGCCCTGATTGCGACGGGACCGGACGAGTTCCACGGCCGCGCCGATGTTTTCGAGCGGCAGCACGACGTGACGGGGGCGAATCCGCCCGGCCGCCAGCAGTTCCCACAGCTCGGCGCGCCAGGCTTGCAGGAGTTCGGGGCGGGTGCGGCTGAGCAGGCCGACGGAGAAGCCGGTGACGGTCTTCAGCTCGCCCAGCAGTGACGAAGCGTCGATCGCGCCGCCGCCCGCGCTGAACGCCACCAGGCGGCCTTGTGGCGCAAGGGCATTCACGCCGCGCTGCACCAGGTCCCCGCCGACGCCGTCCAGCACCACATCGACGGATTCCGGCCACGGCTCGGCATAGGTCACCACGGCATCGGCTCCGCATTCGCGCAGGAATTCGCTTTTGGCGAGGTCGCTCACGGCGGCGACGACGCGGGCTGCGCCGAGCGTGCGGGCCAGCTGCACCGCGAGGTGACCGGCCCCACTGGCCGCACCGGTGATCAGCACCGATTCACCGGCGCGGAACCGCGAGGCTTTCAGCACGCCGAGTGCGATCAACCCGCCGCGCACCACCGCCAGCGCGTCGGCGGCATCGACGTCGCCGGGCACCTCGGTGATCAATTGCGGTACCGCGAGGGCGTATTCGGCGTGAATGGCGCCGAATACCAAGCCGCCCACCCGCTTTCCCAGCCACTCGGGCGACACGTCGGCCCCGAGGCCGGTCACGGTGCCGACGATCTCGCCGCCGGGCGCGTCCACCTCGCCCGCCGCCAGCTGCCGGACCAGCCCCAGTCCCACCCCGGCCAGCTCGGTGCGCACCAGCAATTGCCCGGGTCCAGGCACCGGCTGCGCGGCGGTGACGACGACCGGTTCGGCACCGGTGGAGAACTGAATCTTGCGCACGAGCAGCCTTTCCTCGAACTAACTTGTAACGAACCTAAAATTAGTCCGGGCATTATTCATATGTCAAGCACAAAAAAGCGGCACCCGCCGAGGACGGGTGCCGCTGCTCGAATCCGAGGCGCTAGTTCGACGCCTTCTCGTACTCCACCACCGCGTGATGCTTGGAACCCCAGCCCACGTGCGCCTCCGCCCGCATGCGATCCACCATGTGCGGGTAGTGCAGCTCGAAAGCCGGTCGCTCCGAACGGATCTGCGGCAGCTCGTAGAAGTTGTGCCGCGGCGGCGGGCAGGTGGTCGCCCACTCCAGGGAGTTGCCGTAGCCCCACGGATCGTCCACGGTCACCACTTCGCCGTAGCGGTAGGACTTGAAGACGTTCCACACGAACGGCAGCACCGACGCGCCCAGGATGAACGAGCCGATGGTGGAAATGGTGTTGAGCGTGGTGAAGCCGTCGCCGGGCAGGTAGTCGGCGTAGCGGCGCGGCATGCCTTCCGCGCCCAGCCAGTGCTGCACCAGGAAGGTGGTGTGGAAGCCGACGAAAGTGGTCCAGAAGTGCCACTTGCCCAGGCGCTCGTCGAGCATGCGGCCGGTGATCTTCGGGAACCAGAAGTAGATGCCGGCGTAGGTGGCGAAGGCGATCGTCCCGAAGAGCACGTAGTGGAAGTGCGCGACCACGAAATACGAATCCGAGACCTGGAAGTCGAGCGGCGGGCTGGCCAGCAGGACGCCCGTCAGACCGCCGAAGAGGAAGGTGACGATGAAGCCGCAGGCCCACAGCATCGGCGTCTCGAAGGTCAATTGACCGCGCCACATGGTGCCGATCCAGTTGAAGAACTTCACGCCCGTCGGCACCGCGATCAGGAAGGTCATGAACGAGAAGTACGGCAGCAGCACCGCTCCGGTGGCGTACATGTGGTGCGCCCACACCGCGATGGACAGCGCCGCGATGGCGAAGGTCGCGTAAACCAGTGTGGTGTAACCGAAGATCGGCTTACGCGAGAAGACCGGGAAGATCTCCGACACGATGCCGAAGAACGGCAGCGCGATGATGTACACCTCGGGATGGCCGAAATACCAGAACAGGTGCTGGTACAGGATGGCCCCGCCATTGGCCGGATCGTAGATGTGCCCGCCCAGATGCCGGTCGTAGGCCAGGCCGAAGAGCGCGGCGGTCAGGATCGGGAAGGCCACCAGGATCAGGAAGCTGGTCACCAGGATGGTCCAGGTGAACACCGGCATGCGGAACAGCGTCATGCCCGGGCAGCGCAGGCAGACCACGGTGGTGGTCATGTTCACCGCGCCCAGGATGGTGCCCAGACCCGAGACCGCCAAGCCCAGGATCCACAGGTCCGCGCCGACGCCCGGCGCGTGCACGATGTCCGACAGCGGCGTGTACGCCGTCCAGCCGAAGTCGGCCGCGCCGCCCGGAGTGAGGAACCCGGCCGTGGCCATGGTCCCGCCGAACAGGTACAGCCAGTAGCTGAAGGAGTTCAGGCGCGGGAACGCCACGTCGGGCGCGCCGATCTGCAGCGGCAGAATGTAATTCGCGAAACCGAACACGATGGCCGTGGCATAGAACAGCAGCATGATGGTGCCGTGCATGGTGAACAGCTGGTTGAACTGTTCCGGGGACAGGAACTGCATGCCCGGGCGCGCCAGCTCGGCGCGCATCAGCAGCGCCATGATCCCGCCGATCATGAAGAAGGTGATGGCGGTGGTCAGGTACATGATGCCGAGCATCTTGGGGTCGGTCGTCGTGATCGCCTTGTAGAGGAACGACCCCTTGGGTCCCGTTCGTGGCGGGTACGGCCGCGTGGCCTCGAGGTTCTCTTGGGGCTTTGGAGCTACGGCAGTCACCACATCCTCCTCGGGAGGGTTCCGGTCCAGCTGTTCCGATAAATGGGGCCACGTAGAACGGCGCACAGCGTACACACAGCAAATCGATCTTCGCCGAAAACACTCCGGTCCGGGGGGATTGCGACCGAAATGAAAGTTGTCAGGTCACCGGTTCGAGCGCGGGCGGACTCCACCGCCCGTCGAGCATCTCCGATCTCGGAGCGTACAGCCGCAGGGTGAGCGAGAAGGGACCGGACACCGGTATCGGCAACCAATTGGCGCGCGGCACTGCCGGACCCGGGTCGGCGGCCTGCACCACCACCTCGGCACTGCCGTCCGGACCGGGCGTCAGCGGGGTGTCGTGGCCGACCGAATAGATCTGCGCCGCATTGGAGACCAGGAAACTGTCGGCGTCGTAGGCGGTCAGCGACCAGAAGGCGTCGACCGGCGGGAATTGCCCGGCCGGGAACCGGATGCGGAAACGGCGGGGCGTGCCGTTGTCGTCGGCCTGGGCCTGCGCGGTCGGATACACCGCGTCGCGAGCCAGATTCGCGCCCAGCGCGTACATGGCGGTGCCGGCGCGGGTCTCGTAGTCGGTGCCGTAAACGCCGACGTCCAGCGAGAACCGCCAGCCGTTGACGGTCTTGCCCCGGGGGTCGACATAGCGGGTGACGGCCTTGCGGCCGGCCGCCGCGGCGGCGTCCAGATCCACGCCCGTCATCTCGCCGGCACTGCCGCCGGGCCGGATTCCGATGGTGGCGAAGCGTTTCAGCGCCGGGGCGTCGGCGGCGGCCGGGGCGTCGTGGGCCATGAGCGTGCACAAGCGATCGAAGAAAGTGCGGCCGTCCAGAGCCGCCACCGCCTTGGCCGGGGACGCGCCCAGGCCCGAGAGCGCCAGCGGCTCACCGGGCGTCGGCGCGGCCGGGTCGGCGGTCCAGGCGGCCAGGGTGTCCAGGCGCAGGCCGTCCTGGACGGCGTGCACCGCCGCGAGATCCGCCGGGCCGTTGACCTGGATCCGGCCCAGCAGCCACACCGTCGGGGTCGGCATGTCGAGCCGGGTCAGGCCCGCCGGGACCGAACCGGTCCAGCCCGGGCCGGTGATCAGATAGGCGAAGGGCGGGCCGGCGTGCTCGGCGCGCGGATTCACGCTGCTCGGATCGTGCACGGTATTGGTCCAGGCGTCGAGCAGCTGCATGATCCAGTAGCGGCCGGCCTCCACCGCGGGCACGGTGAGCACCAGCGGCTGCTCCGACAGGTCCAGCCAGGCAAGGGAATACAGGGTGTCGGTGTTCATCCGGACCACCAGGCGATCGTCGGCGTCGGGCAGATCGCGGGCGTGCTGCAGGCGGTTCACCGGGCCGAAGGCGTCCTTGGTGGCGTGCATGAGGACCAGCGGGTAGCCGAAGACGTACGCATCCGCGGCAATCGATACCGGATCGTCTGTTTTCGACTTGGCCGAATCCGAATCATTGGCCGCGCGGGAACAGGCGGTTAGGGTGAGCCCGGCGGCCGCGGCCAGTCCGAGCACGGCACGGCGACTCAGGGCGCTGTCCATGATGTACAGAAGCTATCAAACCGACCGGGTGGAAACAGTTTTGGCGCGTTGTTCACCCCCGATTCATCCCCAGACATCATCGAATCCTCATAGAAGCCGCTTCATTATCAGCACCATGAGTCGTTCACTACGCACCCGAATCACCACCGCGGTAGTGGTCGGCACCCTCGGCACCCTGCTCGCCGCCGGTGCGGCCGCGGCCAATGGCGAGCCCAAGGCCGTCATTCAGGGCCGCACCGCCGTCACCGCGCACGTCACCGGCGAGAAGCCGGGCTACAAATGCCAGATCGCCGGGAAGGACGTGGCGGGGCCCTGGGGCATCGTCGAATCCGATGGCACCGTCTCGCTCACCCTCGGCGGCGGGCGGCCCAAGGGCAAGCAACTCCGGGTCATCTGCGAGGACCCCCGGCGCGGGGACGCCAGCCTGCACACGGTGCGCGCGGACCGCGTGACCTACGACGGAGCGCTCTCCCCGATCCGGCAGATCATCAACAGCAAGCTGTTCGGGGGGTAAGAGGGGTGTGGGGGCTCCCCCCACACCCCCGATAAGGAAGGGGGCGGACAGTTTCGCGGGGCGTCACCCGGCGCGGGCGGCGGCCACGGCGGCGCGCACGGCGGGGGCGGTTTCGGTGGCGAAACGGGTTGCGGCCCATTCGTCGTCGGGGGCCAGGGGGAGCAGGAATTCGCTGATGCCGGTGGTGAGGGCGAGGTCGGTGAGTTGGGGTGGGGGCATGACGGGGTCGATGACGTAGGCGCGGCGGATCAGGGCGGGGACGCGACCGGCGTCGCGGGCGCCGGCGTCGACGGCTGCCATCAGTTCCGGGAGTTTGGCGGGCGGGGCGTAGGTGACGCCACCGAGCCAGCCGTCGGCGAGTTCCCCGGCCAGGCGCAGCGCGCGCGGGCCGTAGACGCCGAACCAGATGGGGATGCGCTGCGGGGGCAGCGGACCGGGTTTGGCGCCGTCGAGCTGATAGACCTCGCCGTAGATATCGGTGCGGTCGGATTCGCCCCAGAGGCCGCGCAGAATGGCCACGGCCTCGCGCAGGCCGGTGAGGGCCTGGCGGGGGTTGCGGCGCGGACCGCCCATGGCCTCGATGGCGTCCCAGAACGCGCCCGCGCCCAGACCGAGTTCCAAGCGCCCGCCGCTGAGCACCGACAGGGTGGCCGCGCCGCGGGCGAGCACGGCGGGCGGGCGCAGCGGCAGGTTCGCCACCGCGGGCAGCAGGGTGAGATTGCGGGTGCCGGCCGCGAGATAGGACAGCAGCGTCCAGGTGTCGAAGAAGGCGGGCTGATACGGATGGTCCTGGATCGCGAGCAGATCCAAACCAGACTGGTCGGCCTGTTGCACCAAACGCAGCAGGGCGTGATGACGCGCCGCCTCGGGCGGAACGAAGATCCCGAACTTCAGTTCATGTCCGTAATCACCCATAGCAAACATCAAGTTACGCCTGCTGACCTGGCCTTCCGTCAATACCCCTGTCGCTACGGCGAGTCACCGCGCCCCGCACCCGGCACACCCCGGGACACCGGCGGGGATCACGGACCGCCACCCGATCGTGATCATTCGGGAATTCGATTCCAGTGCCGTTGGCGGGCAACGGATTACAATCGAGCAGGTGCAGCTATCGAGCACACTGGAGACCGCCCGCAAACATCTCGACGGGGTCGACCCCGACGCCCTCTCCCATGCGCGAGACCGCTTGGCCGAGACCGGGATCGCCCGCCTGGGCTTCCTGCTCCCCTACCGGGTCAAACGCACCCTGGCCGCCGAGGCGCTCGCCCTGGTCGACCAGCACCGGCAGTGGACCTCGCCGACGCCCGGAACCGAACCGGCGCACCGGCGCGCAATCGCGGTGGAGCACAACGAGGTCACCGCGCACGGCCACTGCATCCCCGCGCTCTACGACTGTGAACCCTTGCGGCACAAGCTCACCGTCATCGCCACCGAGCCGGTGCTGCCCTGCCCGCCCCCGCGCCGCTTCGCCGTCACCCGCCGCCATCACGACGACGCCCCCGGGCAATGGCATTGGGACGACTACGCTTTCACCCTGGTGCTGGTGGTGGAATGCCCGCCGCTGGAGGAGGGCGGATTCGTGCAGACCGTCCCGCACACCCGGCCGGACCGGCGGCACCGCGAGGTCTACCGCACCCTGACCCGCAATGCCATCCACTCCTGGGAGCTCAACCCCGGCGACCTCTACCTGCTGCGCGCCGACACCACCCTGCACCGGGTGCATCCCTTCGAGCACGGCCGCCGCACCACCGTCCGCATGTCGTTCGCCTCGACCGCCGACCTGGAGCGCGAGCAATCATCGGGCACTCCACCACCGGGTTTACCGATCCGCGCACGGGTTATGACGAATCATGCATAGTGATAATGTGATTCACCGTTAACGCAGCGGGGGGCAGCGTCGCCGCACCGTTACCTCGCCCGGGCAGCTCTGCCCCACCGGTTAGGCGACCCGATGGACCTTCTCAACCCCCTCGACGCGATCTTCCTCGCGATCGAATCCCGCGAACACCCCATGCACGTCGGCGGCCTGCAGCTGTTCGAGCCGCCCGCCGAGGCGGGTCCGGAGTTCACCCGCGACCTCTACCGCACCATGGCCTCGGCCACCGAGGTGCGCACCCGGTTCCGGCGGCGGCCCAGCCGGCGCCTGGGCGGCTTCTCCACGCTGAGCTGGGACCACGCCGAACACGTCGACCTGCACTACCACCTGCGGCGCAGCGCGCTGCCGTCCCCCGGCGGCCTGCCCGACCTGCTGGATCTGACCGAGCGACTGCACGGCATCCTGCTGGACCGGCACCGGCCACTGTGGGAGGCCCGGCTCATCGAAGGCCTCGACGACGGGCGCTTCGCGGTTTACATCAAGATGCACCACGCGCTCATCGACGGCGTCTCGGCCATGCGGCTGCTGCAGCGCACCATGACCGACGACCCGCTCGACACCCGGGTGCGGGTGCCGTGGGGCGCGCCGGTGGTGGAGCGCGACGACAGCGTGCCGCCGGACAGTTCGCTGCAGCAGTTGCGAAAGTCGCTGCCGCGCATGGTCCGCAGCATCGGAGCGGTCGCCGCGCCGTTGCGGGGCGCGCTGGACGGACGGCTCACCATGCCGATGACCGCGCCGCGCACCATGTTCAACGTCTCCATCGGCGGGGCGCGGCGGATCGCGGTGCGGTCCTGGCCGCTGGAGCGGGTCAATGCCGTGCGCCAGGCCACCGGGGCCACCATCAACGACATCGTGCTGGCCATGAGTTCGGCGGCGCTGCGCTCCTACCTGATCGAACACGACGCGCTGCCGGACGAGCCGCTCATCGCCATGGTGCCGGTGAACATTCGCAGCGCCGCGGAATCCGATGTGTCCGAGGGCAATATGGTGGCGGCCTGCCTGGCCAACCTGGCCACCCACCTGGACGATCCGGCGGCGCGGCTGGAGGCCATCAGCACCTCCATGCGCCGGGCCAAGTCGGTGTTCACGCAGTTGCCGAAGACCGAGGCCATGGTGCTGTCGGCGCTGCTCATGACCCCGCTCGGGGTGTCGCTGGTGCCGGGCTTCGAATCGCTGCCGCGCATGCCGTTCAATCTGGTCATCTCGAATGTGCCGGGTCCGCGCAAGCCGGTGTACATGCAGGGCGCGCGGCTGGACGCCAACTATCCGCTGTCGATTCCGTTCGAATCGCAGGCCATGAACATCACCCTCACCACCAACGGCGACAATCTGGACTTCGGCATCGTGGGCTGCCGGCGCACCGTGCCGGACCTGGACCGCTTCCCGGATCATCTGGAGAACGGGCTGGCCGAACTGGAGAAGGCGGTCGCCCACTAGCCTGGCCGGGTGCATACGTCTTGGCCCGAACTGCGGAAACAGTGCCTCGTGCTGGAGGACGAGGCCATGCTGGCGCTGAACAAGCCGGCCGGGATCTCGGTCACCGGCGAGCGCCACGACACCGACATGGTGGAAATGGCCGCCGCGCAAGGCGAGACGCTCTACCCCGTGCACCGCATCGACAAGGTGACCTCGGGGCTGGTGCTGCTGGCCAAGGAACTGCCGGCGCACGGTGAGCTGACCCGGCAGTTCAACAAGCGCACCGCGGACAAGGCGTACCTGGCCATCGTCGACGGCACGGGGCTGCCGGACCGCGGCGTCATCGACCTGCCCTTGAGCGTGGGCCGCAAGAACCGGGTGCGGATCGCCGCGCCGCGCGAGAGCATCCACCGCGACGGCGACGCCTGGCGGGTGGCCGCCGAGGATGTGCTGGCGGGCAAGAACTATCCCTCGATCACCGAGTTCGCGACCGTGGCGCGCACCGGCTCCCACACCGTGCTGGCGCTGCGGCCGATCACCGGGCGACGGCATCAGATCCGGGTGCACCTGGCCTGGATCGGGCACGCCATCGCCGGCGATCCGCTCTTCGACCGCACCGCCACCCACCCGCGCACCCACTTGCATTCCTGGCGGCTGGGATTGGACGCCTCGTGGCGCCCGGACGCTCGCCTCGAACTGGAAGCCGAACCCGGCCCGGACTTCTGGCGGCTCGGCGACTCCGAGGTCACGGCCGCCCCCGAGCTACTGCTGAGCAAGGCCGCCGAGCTCATGACCCAGGTCACCGGCAGCGAGAAGTGATGTGAAACCGCTATATTCGGTGGCGAGTCTCACCGAGACCGCATCAGCCCTGGTCATCTAGCCTCGGAGGGGTGGCCGGCGGTGGGCGGGCCGCGTCCGGGCGCAACGGTGCGGCCCTTGACAGAAAGCGAACGTCGATGGTTCTGCTGGCACAGCTGAGTGACACCCACTTCAACATGAGCGCTCGCAACAATGAACGCGCCGAACGAGTCATGGCCTTCCTGGCCGAGCTGCCCAACCGACCCGACGTCATCATCGTCACCGGCGATATCGCCGACGAAGGCGATGCCGAGGAGTACCAGCAGGCGCGCGCCGCCCTGGCCGCCGACATCCCCGTGGTGATCCTGCCTGGCAATCACGACGACCGCGGCAATATGCGCACCGTGCTCTTCGGCGAGGAGTCCTCCTACGCCCCGATCAACCAGTCGCACCGCACCGACGGCGTCACCCTGGCCCTGCTCGACTCCAGCATCCCCGGCAAGCCCGAGGGCCTGCTGGACGACGAGACCTACGCCTTCCTCACCGATCTGCTGGCCGCCACGCCCGCCGACGACGTGGTGCTGATCGCCATGCACCATCCGCCGGTCCCGGTGCAGTCCACCGTGGTCGACCCGATCCGCCTGACCAATCCGGAACGCCTCGCCGAGATCGTGGCCGGCGACGACCGCATCCTGGCCGTCCTCACCGGCCACGTGCACGCCGGCCTGATGACCTCCTTCGCCGGCAAGCCGCTCATCGTCGCCCCGAGCGTCTCCTCCACCATCGGCTGCGAATGGGAAACGGCCGCACCGGGACATGTGCCCATCGACTTCGCCCCCGACCCGTCGCTGATCTTCCACTCCATCACCGACGGCCGGCTGCTGTCCATGTTCCGGCCCATCGCCATGGGCGGCTGGCTCAGCGAACCAATGGAGTGACCGCCTCGCGCCGGAACGCGGACGGGGTGGTTCCCGTCCAGCGTTTGAAGGCGTGGATGAAGGTGGAGGCTTCCGCGTAACCCAGCCGGATGGCCACATCGCTGACCGACAGCGGTGTGGCCGTGAGCATTTCCTCCGCCAGCGCGCGCCGCACCTCGTCGAGCAGGGCGCGGTAGCTGGTGCCGGCGGCGTCGAGGTGGCGGCGCAGGGTGCGGGTGCTCATGGCCAGATCCCTTGCCACGGCGTCGATTCCGGCCGGGGTGGCGAAACCGTCCGCACCGCCGCGCGGCACCAGGCGTTCCCGCACCTCGGCGGCGATGCCGGTGCGCGCCCGCCGCCGCGACACCAGTTCCCGGCACTGGGTCAGGCACATGGTCCAGGTGTGCTCGTTGGCCTGGGGCAAGGGGCTGTCCAGCACGGCCGGGTCGAAGGTGAACAGATTCTGGGGCTGTTCGAAACGCGGTGTGAGGCCGTACATCTCGACATAGGGCGACGGGTCCGGCGGCGCCGGGAAGTCGAATTCGGCGCGCAGCAGCTCCACCCGATGCCCGAGCAGGTCCGACAGCACGCGATGCATGGCGGTCACATCCCGTTCCACCAGGAAGCGCCGCACATCCGCCGGTACTCGCTCGTCGTGGATGCGCGCCACGAACTCCCCGGGCTGCCAGCGCGCCACCGGGATGCAGAACGTGAAGCTCAGCTCCAGATAGCGCAGCGCGAAGCTGATGGCCTCGCCCAGCGTCGGGCTGCTGACGCACGCGAACCCGAAGATCCCGAAGGTGCTGATCCGGTACCGCTCCCCCACCTCCAGCCCCAGATTCGGCCGTTCCCCCAGCTCCCGCACCAGATTCCGGATCACCGCCAGCTCGGTGCGCGCATCGATCTGCGCGTCCGGATTCGCCAGGGTCTGCTCGCTCAGCCCGCTGCCCTTCAGCAGCGTGGCCGCCGGCACCCCGTGCTCACGGGCGTAGCCGGTCATGAGTACGACGCTCGCCACGCCGCGCGGGAAGTCCCAGTCCCGGATGCCGGCCTCCTGCACGGTGCTCATACCCAGATTATGGCCGAATTTCTCAATCAGGTCTCCCACGAAATGCGGGGCGCGCTCCTACAGTGGAAAGGTCTTCGATGTGAGGAGGGCCACATGCCGTCGATCATCATCATCGGCGCCGGCTTCGGCGGAATCGGCGTGGCTATCGAATTGCGGCGCAACGGCTTCCACGAGTTCACCATCCTGGAGCGGGCGGCGGACCTGGGCGGGGTGTGGCGGGAGAACACCTATCCGGGAGCGGCCTGCGATGTGCCGTCGCCGCTGTACTCCTTCGCCAAGGAGCCGAAACCGAAATGGCGGCAGCGGTATTCGGAGCGGGAGGACATTCACGCGTACATGCGCGGGGTGGCGCAGCGGCACGGGCTGGGCGAGCGCATCGTGTTCGGGGCCGAGGTCACCGAGGCGGAGTTCGACGAGGGCGGCGGGCGGTGGACGGTGCGGACCGCCGACGGGGTCACCCGGACCGCCGACGTGCTGATTTCGGCGGTCGGGCAGTTGTCGCGGCCCGCCATGCCCGCCATCCCGGGGGTGGAAAGCTTTGCGGGGCAGTCGTTTCACTCGGCGCGGTGGGATCACGAGGTGAAACTGGCCGGTAAGCGGGTGGCGTGCATCGGGACGGGGGCCAGCGCGATTCAGTACGTGCCGGTCATTCAACCCGAGGTGGAGCGGTTGACGCTGTTCCAGCGGACGGCGGCCTGGGTGCTGCCGAAATTCGACACCGATTACAAGCCGGTGCATCAGCGGGTGTTGATCCAGGTGCCGGGCATGCCTGTCGCGGAACGGTTCTCGTGGTGGGCCATCGGGGAGTTCGTGGCGCTGGGGCTGGTGGAGTTCCCGGGAATCGTGCGGGCGGTGGCGCGGATCGCGGAACGGCATCTGGAGGAACAGGTGCCGGACCCGGTGCTGCGGGCCAAGCTGACGCCGGATTATCCGATCGGGTGTAAACGGGGGTTGTTCTCCAACGACTACTACCCGGCGCTGGCCGAACCGAATGTGATGGTGGAGACCACGCCCATCAGCGAGATCGTGCCGGAGGGGGTGAAGACCGCGGACGGGGTGGTGCACGCGGCCGACGTGATCGTCTACGGGACCGGGTTCAAGGGCACGGAATTCCTGTGGCCCATGAAGATTCGCGGGCGGGGCGGGGCGCATCTGGGCGATGTGTGGGACGGCGGGGCGCACGCCTATTTGGGGATCACGGTGCCGGAGTTCCCGAATCTGTTCCTGGTGTACGGGCCGAACACCAATCTCGGGGTCGGGTCGATCATCTACATGATCGAATCGCAGGCCCGCTACATCCGGCACGCGGTGCAGCTGCTGGCCGAGCGGCCGGGGCACTGCCTGGAGGTGCGGCCGGAGGTGGAGCGGGAATTCAACGACGCCTTGCAGCAAAGGCTGTCGCGGACGCCGTGGAACTTCTGCACCAGCTGGTATCGGACCGCGTCCGGACGAATCACCAACAACTGGCCCGGCACCACCCGATCGTATCGGCGCCAGGTGCGCAAAGTGCGGCTGTCCGACTACCGACTCACCCGCGCGACGTAAAACCGGAGCTCACCGGGTGGGCTGTGGCATATTCGCGGGCATGCGCACCCGCCTCCGGCTCGTTGCACCGCTCGTGCTCCTGGCGTCGCTCCCGTTGATCGGCTGCTCGCCCGATCAGCACGCCAGCACCGCGACCAGCTCGACCGTCCTGCCCGCGCCCACCGTGCCGGGGACCGAGCGGTTCGAGATCTACGTCGCCGATCAGGAAGCGCCGTGCACCGGCGTCGGCCAGCAGTTCTGCCTCCAGGTGCGGCGCGATCCGAACGCGGCCTGGGAGTTGCACTACGGCGGCATCGAAGGCTTCGAATTCCAGTCCGGCTACAAATACCACCTGCTCATCGAGCAGAAGCCGTGGGACAACCCGCCCGCGGACGCCCCCTCGGTGAAATGGATTCTGGTGCGCCAGCTCGCCAAGGAACCCGTCGGCACTCCGTAAGCGGTCCGTTCGACCTGGCGATCGCGTGGGTCGACCTGGCAGTCGGCGATACACGGCAGACTGGTGGGCGTGACCGATTCGTCCCGAGCCCGTGGCGGCCTGCCCGACCGACCGCCCGAGCCGGCTCTCCCGCACGGCCTGTTGCGTCCCATCGAGTACGCCACGGGGGCCGTGATGGGCGGGGCCACGGTCGGACTGGTGACGGTGGGATCGCTGGTGCCGTTCGCGGCGGCCCTGCAATTGGTGGCCGCGGTCCCGATGGGGCTGCTCGCGCACCGGCACCGGCTGCGTACGCTGATCGCCACCACCATCGCCGCGACCCTGGTGACCTTCGTGGCCGCGGGCATCGTCCCGGCGGTCAATCTGGTGAGCGTGGCGGTGCTGGGCGGGATCATCGGCATCGTCAAACGGCGGCGCGGCGGACTGGTGGCGGTGCTCGGACTCTCGGCGCTTGCCGGGCTCACCGGTGCGCTGTTCTCGGTCGGCATGCTGCTGTTGTTCGCCCGCTCGCGGCAATTGGTGTTCGACAGCATTCGCAATACGGCCGAGGGCGTGGAGAATCTGGCGGCCCGGACCTCCGCGCTGGAACCGCTCGGCAGGGGCGTCGCCGATTTCACCGAGATGGCGCTGCGCTGGTGGTGGCTGTGGATCGGCGGCGGGCTGGTGCTCGCCATGATCGTCAGCGGGGTGGTGTCCTGGTACGTGCTGGGCGCGGTGCTGGACCGGCTGGCCTGGCTGCCCGGCCGCGACGATCTGCTCGACGCGCCCGCCGACGACCGGCCGGTGGCGCCGCTGCCGATCAGCTTGCGGGACGTGTCCTTCCGCTATCCGGGGGCGCGGGCCGACGCGCTCAGCGGCATCGACCTGACCGTGCGGGCCGGGGAATTCGTGGCCGTGGTCGGGCACAACGGGTCCGGAAAGTCCACGCTCACCCGGATTCTCGCGGGCCGGCCGCCCACCGGCGGCAGCGTCGACCGCCCGGGCTCGGCCGGGCTGGGCGTACTCGGCGGCACCGCAATGGTTTTGCAGCGACCCGAAAGCCAGACGCTGGGCGTACTGGTCGCCGACGACGTGGTCTGGGGCCTGCCCGACGGCGCGGCCGCCCAAGTCGATATCGAGGGCCTGCTCACCGAGGTCGGGCTGGGCGGTATGGGCGGGCGCGAGACCGCCACCCTGTCCGGCGGGCAGCAGCAGCGCCTCGCGGTGGCGGCGGCGCTGGCCCGGCGGCCCAGTTTCCTGATCGCCGACGAAGCCACCTCCATGATCGATCCGGAGGGCCGGCGGGAACTGGTGGCGCTCTTGGCCGATCTGCCCCGGCGGCACGGCATGGCGGTGCTGCTGGTGACCCATCACGAGGCCGACGCCGCCGCGGCCGACCGGGTGGTGCATCTGCGGCAGGGGCGGATGGTCGACCAGCTGCCCGCCTGGCCGCGCCCGGCGCACGACCCGCGCCGGCGGCCCATGGGCGCACCCATCCTGGAGTTGCGGAACATTCGCCACACCTACAACAAGGGCACGCCGTGGGAGGCTCCCGCGCTGCACGGCATCGATCTGACCGTTTTGCGCGGCGAAACCCTGTTGATCGTGGGCGGCAACGGATCCGGCAAATCCACGCTGGCCTGGATCATGGCCGGACTGACCGTACCGTCCGGCGGCACTTGCGAATTGGCCGACGATCGCGGCAATCGCGCGGTGCACCGGCACATCGGCGATGTGCAGCTGGCCTTCCAGCACTCCCGGCTGCAATTGCAGCGGCAGACGGTCGGCGAGGAGATCGAGGACTGGGGCGGCACCGGCACCGCCGCCATCGGCAAGGCCCTGGACGCGGTCGGACTGGACCGGGCGCTGGCGGCCCGCTCCATCGAGAATCTCAGTGGCGGACAGGCCAAACGGGTGGTGCTGGCGGCCATGGTCGCCGCCAAACCCCGGGTCGTGGTGCTGGACGAACCGCTCGCCGGACTCGATCCGGAGAGCCGTGCGAGCGTGGTGGAACTGCTTGCCCGGCTGCGGGATTCGGGGCACACGCTGATCGTCATCTCGCACGACGTGGGCGAGGTGGCGGCGGTGTCGGATCGCATCGTGCACCTGCAGGGCGGCAGGATTCCCGAAACCGAGACCGCCACAACGGCATTCGCCACGCCGCCGCCGTTCGCCGTCGCGCCGCGCTTCGACCGGAACCCGGCGGCCGGGCCCGATATCACCGGAGGTGCCCGATGAGCGGCGTCGTCTTGCGCGAAGTGCCCGTGGACAGCCCGGTGCATCGACTCTGGGCCGGTACCAAGATGATCGCGGCCTTCGCCATCAGCCTGGTGCTCATGGTCGCGCCGTCCTGGCCGGTGCTGGGCATCAGCATCGCCTTCCTGATCGCGGTGTGGTTGCTGGCACGCCTGCCGCTGGGCACGCTGCCACGCTTCCCGTGGTGGCTGTGGGCGGGCATCGCGATCGGCGCGCTGATCAACCTACCCATCGGCGCGACCGCGCTGCTGCGCTACGCCAATGTGCTGGTCTTCGGATTCATCCTGCTGGGCGCGTCCTTCCTGATCGCCTGGACCACCCCGATGGGCGATATCGCGCCCGCGCTGGCCCGGCTCGGCGCGCCGCTGCGGCGGATCGGCTGGACCCGCAACGGGGTTCGGCACGCGCTGCCGATCGACGAATGGGCGGTGGTGGTGGCGCTGACGCTGCGCGGGCTGCCGCTGCTCATGGACGAGATGCGGGTGCTGCGCGCGGCCCGCAAGCTGCGACCCAAAGGCGCCCTGCTGCACCGCACCGCGGATCCGCTGGTGGACATCCTGACCGCGAGCATGGCGGTCTCCAGCCGCCGGGCCGGGGAATTGGGCGAGGCCATCACCACCCGCGGCGGCACCGGCGAGCTCACCGCCCGGCCCAGCCGCCCGGGGCGCGCCGACGCGGTGGCGCTGGCCGTGGTGCTGGGCGTATGCGGGCTCGCGATCGGGGTCGACCTGCTGATTTGATCGAGTACCGATCAAATCAGGCCCTGGTTGTCGGTCGGGCAGGCTACGGTGAGCAGTTGTAGAACGCGTTGCGATCCTGGGGTGGCCGGCACGTATCGAAAAGGGGAGGGAATCTTTTCGGGCCGACTCGGTGTTGCCGCGAGAACCTGATGAAGATTGGAAGATCCATGCTGCGCAAGATCACTGCCGTTGCCGCACCACTGGTCACCGCCGTAGCCCTCGCCGGATCCGGCGTGGCCCACGCGGATTCGGCCGTTCCGGAGATCGGCTATCAGACCCAGCTGGCCGGGACCACGGTCGTCACCACCCTCACCAACGGTCAGTTCGAACTGGCCGGCGGCAGCGTGAACGTGAAGGACATCGCGGGCAACACCGTGGTGAGCCTCCCGCTCGCGTTCCAGAGCGAGGGCCTGGAGTACGCCATTCCGGCCGCGCTCGCCGATGACGCCCACACCCTGCGGCTTTCGCCGGCCAAGGACGTTGCCGCAGCGCGCCCTGCCCTGCAGCCGGTCGCCTCCAATGCCGAGAACCAGCGCGCGCTGACCAACTTCTCCAGCCAGTTCGGCATCGCCACCGCCATCGGCAGCTTCGTCGGCCTGGCGATCGGTGCGGCCGTCGGCGCGATCGGTTTCGCGGGCGGTGCGTTCGGTCTGGCCACCGTGCCGGTCGCGGCGGGCATCGGCGCGATCATCGGCACCCTGGTGGTCGGCGGCCCGACGCTGCTCATCGCCGGTATCGACCTGATCAACACGCTGAACTCGGCGCCGGGCAGCACCCGCTGGGCGCAGCCGGGCGACAACTGACCGGAATACGCCGGGGCGCATCCCTTCCGGATGCGCCCCGCGTGTTCAGCGGATGGTGCAGCCGGGCGATGAGGGAATCCCGGCGAAGCGATCCGTGAGGAAACCGACCGCTCCGAACGCCTCCACGGCGGCGGCCGGATTGTGGCCGGGTATGCCCGAGTGCACCGCGGTGAGGTTCGCGCCCAGCGCGCAATAGCGGTTCACGAGCGCGGTGTACCCCGCCACCGGGATGACGTCGTCATCATTGGAGTGATACAGGTACAGCGGCACGTCGGGTGCGACGTCGCCGAGTTCCTGGCGCTCGGTGGTGGCCTCGAAAACCGGATGCCACAACAGGTTCGGCTCCAGGGCGAACTCGTCCACATGCCGCGAGTAGTAGCGCACCACCAATTCACTGCCGCAGGAATGCGATTCCTTGCTCAGCAACTCCCGGCCGCTGTCGTTGAGCAGATCCGGCAGACCCGATCCGGGTTCGTTGCGGGCCAGCGCGATCAGCATGAGAATCGACAGGCCGGTGGACCAGCTGCCGTCCGACTTGCGGGCGATGGCCGCGATATCGGCGGGGACGCCGCCCGAGACCACCCCGGAGAACAGCAGATCCGGGGCATAGGCGGCGCGCATCTGCATGGCCCACAGCGTCGCGAACGCGCCGCCCGAATAGCCCCACGCGCCCAGCGGAGTGGTGGCGGTGACGCCCAGCGGCGGGAAGTCGCGGGCCGCGCGGATCCCGTCCAGCACGCCGCGCCCGGAGGTCACGCCGTCGAAGAAACGCGATTGCGGCCCTTCGTAATCCGGCACCACCACCGACCAGCCGCGCAGCAGGATGGCGGTCAGGAACGGGATGTCCAGCACGGTGTTCACGATCGAGAAGTCGAGGCCGCCGCGCAGCGCGTAGGACGGCGCGCACTGGGTGCCCAGACTGTCCTCGGCCACCTGGTAGGCCAGCAGCGGGCGTTCGCCCGCGCCCAGCCAGGGCGTCATGGGGGTCATGACGGTGGCCATATCGGCGATGGGCTCGCCGGCCGAATCGGTGCTGCGGTACTGGACCTGCCAGCCGAATACCGGTAGGGCCAGGCCGAATACCGAGATGGGGCGGGAGTTCAGGATCGCGCCGTTGGGCCGGTCCGCCAGGTCCGCGGGGGCGGCGTAGAACGGATCATCGTCGGGGTACGGGATGTCCGCGCGAGTCGGGACCACCACGACGGCGGCCACCGCCACGGCCAGCACGGTGAGGGCCGTACGCCACCACGGCCGAAGTTCCTGCCACCGCATCACGCCTCCAGCGTCGAACCAGCCGACGCTCCAGCAATACGGACTCGCACATCGCGCCGACCACAGCTCCGGCGCATCGGAGCCATCAAGTTACTGCGGGACATACCCGCTGGTCAACGCCTGCCCGCGCGTCGTTGCCACGGCGTTGCGCACGAAAAGCGCTGCGGCTCAGGAAAATCGGACAGACCGGTCGCTAGCCATCGTGACAACAGTCCAGCAAATGCGAACTGGCTCTGTTTTCAAAGTCCAGTCGTGGTCATGCTGGAGCGATGTTGCTGCGCCGCCTGCTCGCCCTCTACGCCGGACTCTGGCTCTACGGCTTCTCCATGGCCGTCATGCTCCGCGCCGCTCTCGGGCTGGATCCGTGGGATGTCTTCCACCAGGGCGTCACCGCGCACGTCCCGTTCAGCTTCGGCACCGTGGTGGCGATCACCGGCGCGCTGGTGCTACTGGCCTGGATTCCCTTGCGGCAGTGGCCCGGTCTGGGCACGGTCAGCAATGTCGTGGTCATCGGCATCTCGGTGGATGTCGGCATTCGCATGCTCCCCGAGCTGGAGAATCTGCCGCTGCGGGTGGGGGCGATGCTCGCGGCGGTGTTGCTGAACGCGATCGCGACCGTGCTCTACATCGGGGCCGGCATGGGTCCGGGGCCGCGCGATGGCCTGATGACTGGACTGGTCCGCCGCACCGGACGACCGGTCTGGCTTATTCGTACCGGACTGGAAGCCACGGTGCTCGCCGTGGGCTTCCTGCTCGGCGGGAGCGTCGGGATCGGAACCCTGGTGTACGCCTTCGGCATCGGGCCGCTGATCCAGCTGCTGATCCCGTACGTCAATGGGTATCTACCGGGTTTCCAGGATGCCGGCGAACAGGCGGGTGATGCGCTCGGTGAGGACCTGGGCGGTGGTGCCCATCTGGGCCGACCGCGCCTCGAACTTGCCGTCGAGGGTGAGTGAGGCCAGTCCGTGGGCCAGGCTCCACCAGGCCAGCGCCAGGGTTTCGGCGTCTTCGGCGCTGAGCGAGCCGGCCCGGGTGGCGACCGCGATGGCGTCCTCCAGCTCCCCGAAAGCGGCGTCGCCCGCCACGGCGGTCTCCGGATTCTTCTCGGGCTGCACCAGTTCGGGCCGGAACATGAGCCGGAAGTAGGCGGGCCGCTGCCGGGCGAAGCACACGTAGCTCTCGGCCATGGCGATCAGGGCTTCGCGCGGATCCGCGGCGGCGGCGCGGGCCGCGACCATATCCGCGCGCAATAGCTCGTAGCCCTGGGTGGCGAGGGCGGCGAAGAGCGCGGCGCGGTCCGCGAAGTGGTGGTACGGCGCGCCGGGGCTGACCCCGGCCTCGCGGGCGACCCGGCGCAGGCTCACCGCGGCCAGGCCCTCCGATTCGATCAACTGCAGTGAGGCGCGCAGCAGTTCGGCCCGGAGATCTCCGTGGTGGTAGCGATCCTTGGTCGGCGGCATGGAATGAGCGTAAGGGGTTGACGGTTCACGCCTCGAGAATCTATACATTGTTTAGATTCTAAACACCGCTCAGATTGGAGTCAGGGCCATGTCCGATCTCGTCCTCGTCACCGGCGCGTCCGGGTACCTCGCCGGTCACGTCATCACCGAACTGCTCGAACACGGCTACCGGGTGCGCGGCACCGTCCGCTCCGTCGCCCGCGCCCAGGCCGTCGCCGAATCGCTGCCCGGCGTGGAATTGGTCGAAGCCGATCTGGGCTCGGACGCCGGCTGGGACGCGGCCGTCCAGGGCTGCCGCTATGTCCTGCACACCGCCTCGCCGTTCCCGGGCAGCGAGCCCGACCACGAGGACGAACTGATCCGCCCCGCCGTGGACGGCACGCTGCGGGTGCTGCGCGCGGCCGCCGCGCACGGCGTCGAACGCGTGGTGCTCACCTCCTCGATCGCGGCCATCCGGGTCGGCCACGACGACAAGGTGGCCACCGAAGCCGACTGGACCGAGCTGGCCGTCGCCAATGCCTACGAGAAGAGCAAGACCCTGGCCGAGCGCGCCGCCTGGGATTTCGTGGCCGAACACCCGGAACTCGAACTGGCCGTGATGAATCCGGGCATGATCCTCGGACCGATCCTGCGCCCCGAGATCGGCACCTCGGTGGACGGCATCCGCATCCTGCTCTCCGGCGAGATGCCCGGCGTCCCCCGCCTCAATTTCTCCACCGTCGACGCCCGCGATCTGGCCGTCGCCCACCGCCTCGGCATGCAACTCCCGCAGGCGGCCGGCAACCGCTATGTCCTGACCGGCGACCAGGTTTCGTTCACCGAGATGGCCAAAGCCCTCGCCACCCGCTACCGCGTCCCCACCCGCACCCTCCCCGACTGGCTCATCCGCCTGGTCGCCCGCTTCGACGCCAATGCCCGCACGGCCGCCCAGTACCTCGGCCGCGAGGAGCGCCTCAGCGCCGCCAAGGCCCGCCGCGAACTCGGCTGGACCCAGCGCCCCATCGAAACCACCCTCCTCGACACCGCCGAAAGCCTCATCCGCTTCGGCATCGTCAAGGATCCCGGCCCGGCCCACGGCAAGCCCGCATCCCGCACCACCCAGCCGGCCGCGGCCTGATCGGCTTCCGTCCGAAAAGCGCGAGCGCGGACCGGGCCGCCGCCGGGGTTGCCACGGGTAGGCTCGTGGCTCGAAAAGCGTTGGCGGAGCGGAGGATTACGAATGCGGTACGGGAACGGGCTGGAGATTCCGGAGTCGCTCGAGGACGTGTGCGCGCCGGAGAAGCTGGCGGTTGTCGTGTACGACATGCAGGTGGGGGTGCTGTCGCAGCTGCCGGATGGGGCGGAGATCGTGGAACGGGTCGTCAAGGTGGTGGATGCGGCCCGGCGGGGTGGGTATCCGGTGATCTTTCTGCGGCACATGTTCCTGCCCAAGCGGTTGATGGGGCGGTTCGCGTTGCGGATGGCCATGGCGTGGCAGGGGGTGGAGACCGTCGAGGAGGTGACGCCGATCCTGCAGCGGGATACCGCCGGGTTCCAGCTGGTTCCGGAATTGCGGCCGCAGGAGGGGGAGATCGTGTTCGACAAGACCTCCATGTCGGCGTTCGAAGGGACGCCGCTCGCTTCCACGCTGCGGGACCTGGGGATCAGCACGTACGCCATCTGCGGGGTGGCGCTGGAGATCGGGATCGCGCCCACCGTCACGCATTCCACCGATCTGGGCTTCATTCCGGTGGTGGTGGAGGATGCCGTCGGCGGGCGGGACGAGGCCGGATTGGCGCGGGCCTGGGACGAATTCGAGTTCCAGGGGCATGCGCTGGTGGCCGATGTGGACACGCTGGTGCCGCTGCTGGAGAAGAGCGCCTGAGCGGAAAGCTCAGTCCGAGGCCGGGATCCAGGCCGGATGCCACAGGCGTCCGGCCTCGGTCCAGTTCATGAAACGGACCGTGCCGGTGAGACGGGGCGTCACCCAGACGGCGTCCTTGCGTTCCTCGGCGGTGAGCTCGTTGCCGAAGGGGCTGGTCTTGCGTTCCAGGCGGCGCAGCTGATCGGCCAGCTGGCTCATCTCCTGTTCGGTGAAGCCGGTGCCGACCCGGCCCAGGTAGTACAGCTCGCCCTCGTGCGGGACGCCGATCAGCAGCGAGGCGAATTGCCTGACCTCCGAACGGCGATAGCCGCCGATCACCACCGACAGGGTGCGCCAGTTGCGGGTCTTGAGCCAGGACTGACCGCGCTTGCCGGGTAGATAGACCGAATCGCGGCGTTTGGCGACCACGCCCTCCATGCCGTGTTCCTGGCTGTAGCGCAGCGCCTCCGCGCCCGAACCGTCCAGACGCGGCGGCACCTGCAGCGATGGCGCCTGGGCGGCCAGCGCTTCCAGCACGCGGCGGCGGTCCTCGTAACGCTTGCGGACCAGCGAGGTGCCGTCCAGGTACAGCACGTCGAAGGCCACGAAGACGGCGCGCGCCGAATCCGCGCGCAGCAGGCCGAGATTCGCGCCGCCGTGATCGTCGAACACCACCGCTTCGCCGTCCAGCACCACCCGGTGCCCCGACAGCTCCTCCCCCAGCGCACCGAGACCCGGGTACTTGCCGGTCACCACGTGCCCGGCGCGACTGCGCAGCACCACCGCGTCGTCCTCGATCTCGGCGATCAAACGGAAGCCGTCCCATTTGGTTTCGAAGGCCCAGGTCTCCGGATCGAGGTTCGCCACCTCCCCCGGCGTGGCCAGCATGGGTTTGAGGCCGTGCGGGAACGGGGCATCGGACTTCGGAGCCCGTTGTGCGCCATCGCCTTCCGGCTGGTGGCCGTTCGGCCCGCGCTGATCCTTCATCAGGTGCATGAGCCACTGGTTGCCATTGGTCTGGATGAGCGCGTACCGGCCGTCCAGGCGTTCGCCGTGGAAGCGCACGATGACCTCGTCGTCGCGCCACTTCTCGGTCTCGTAGGTGCCGGTATCCCAGATGGTCATCTCCCCGCCGCCGTACTCGCCCTTGGGGATGGAGCCGTGGAAAGTCAGGTACTCGAGCGGATGGTCCTCGGTGTGCACGGCGAGACGGTTCTCATGCGAGTCGATCGGCGGGCCCTTGGGCACCGCCCACGACACCAGCACCCCGTCGCGCTCCAGCCGCACATCCCAATGCAGCCGCCGCGCATGGTGTTCCTGCACCACGAACCGGTCCCCCGGCCCGTCCTGCGGCGGGGCGGCCGGCACCGGTTCGGGCGTGCGCGCGGCATCCCGCATCGACCGGTAGGTGTTCAGCTTGTCCGGAACCGGTTCCGGCAGCGGATCATCCAGGCCGGCGAGCAGGTCACCGTCGGCGTTCCACCGCTTCAATACCTCGTCGAATCGCAAGTGCCGCAGCTTTTTCCGCTGTTCTATCTCGGCCCAGCTGCGCGGCGCGGCCACCCACGGTTCGGTGCGCCCGCGCAGCGAATACGGTGCGATGGTGGTCTTGGCCGGATTGTTCTGGCTCCAGTCCAGGAAGACCTTGTTCTCCCGCGCCGATTTGGCCATGGTCGCGGTCACCAGGTCCGGGCGCAGCTTCTGCAGATTGGTGGCCACCTGCTTGGCGACCGCCGACGCACCGTTGGGCCCGAGTTTGCGGTCCAGCGGCACGTAGACGTGAATCCCCTTGGAACCGCTGGTCACCGGGAAGGCGTCCAGCCCCACCTCGCGCACCACATCGCGCAGGATCAGCGCCACCTCCGCGCACTGCGCCAGGCCCGCGCCCGGTCCGGGATCCAGGTCGAACACCAGCCGGGTGATCGGCCCGACCTCCGCGCCGTCGAAACGCCATTGCGGCACATGCAGTTCCAGCGCGGCCTGCTGGCCCAGCCAGGCCATGCCCGCCACCGAGTCGATGAGCGGGTACACGACGGTCCGGTCGGAATGCTGAACTTCCCGCCGCTCCAGCCATTTCGGCGCGTGATCGGGCAGATTCTTTTCGAAGAAGGAGGATTCGTCGACCCCGTTGGGCCAGCGTTTGCGGGTGACCGGGCGCTCGGCGATATGCGGCAGCAGGGCCGGTGCGATGGCGGTGAAATAGGCGATGACCTCGCCCTTGGTGGTCCCGGTGGCCGGATACAGCACCTTGTCGAGGTTGGTCAGCCCAACCTCGATACCCCCGAAATCCTTCCGGGAACCCATATCAGCAGTCTAGAGGCGGGCACCGACACTCGCGGGGACCTTGCGACAGCCGCGAAAAGGCAACGGGCCGTTCGGCTCACCGATGACGTGACACCGGAAGCGAACGGCCCGTTCGACCGACGTCGCGTTAAGCGGGCGGCTGGTCGCCGGGAGCCGCCTCCGGGGCGGGCGCCGGGGCCGGTTCGGCCGCCGCCTCCGCCGGTGTGGGCGCGGCTTCCGGAGCCGGTTCCGCGGCCGGTGCGGCGGGTGCGGTATCGGCCGGAGCCGCCGCCGTATCCGCCGGAATGGCGTTCTTCACCGCTTCGGTGCCCTTGCCGATCTGCGACGAGTACTTGCCACCGGTCTTCTCGTCGATCGCCGCGCCGGCCTTGTCCACGGCTTGTTCGATTTTCTCGGCGTTCTGGGCCGCCACTTCCTTGCCCTTGCCGACCAAGCCCTTGAGCGTGTCCAAAAGACTCACAGCCCCTGCTCCTTCACTCTCGGTCCATCGGTCATTCGCGGACATCTTCCCACCACGTATCCCGTGGTGGGAGGCCAATCGGGTCGATCCGCTGTCCCGGCTTGGGGACCGCCGTGTCGGTACCCGCGGCCTGCGCCGCCTCGACGAGCCGGCGTACCGGCTCCGACCAGCCGTGGAAGGCCAGATTGAAGGTGGCCCAGTGGATGGGGACCAGGAGCCCGTGGCCGGGATCGCCGACACACAGATCGGCGTGTGCCTGTACCGCCTCCTCGGGATTCATGTGTACGTCGGGCCAATGCCGGTCGTACGCGCCGATCGGCAGCAGTGTCAGGTCGAACGGGCCCAGCCGGGCGCCCGCTTCCGCGAATGCCTTGGTGTACCCGGTATCGCCACCGAAATAAACCCGACGGGTCGGTCCGGCAATCGACCAGGACGCCCACAGCGTGGTGTTGCGCACCAGCCCGCGCCCGGAGAAATGCCGGGCCTCGGAGCAGGTGATGGCCAGATCGGTGCCGTCGCCGTGCGCCCGTCCCAGCTCGGACAGCGAAACCGAAGCGCCCCAATCCAATTCGACGATGCGATGCTCCGGCACGTGCCAGTGCCGCAGGTGCGCGCCGATCCCGATCGGCACGATGAACACCGCGTCCTGCCCCGCCACCAGGCCGTCCACCGTCTCGCGATCCAGATGGTCGTAGTGGTCGTGCGAGATCAGCACCGCGTCCACCGGCGGCAATTGCTCCAGCGGCGACGGCACCGGATGCAGCCGCGCCGGGCCCACCAGCGCCGACGGCGAAACCCGCTCGCTCCAGACCGGATCGGTCAGCACCCGGTAGCCATCCACCTCCACCAGGCAGGTGGCGTGCCCGTACCAGGTGACGGCGAGATCGGCGGCCTGCTCCGGCAGCTCCGGGGTGACCAGCGGGATGTGCCCCGGCGGCCGCCCGTTGTTGCGCTGCGTCACCAGCTGATACAGCAACTCCAGCCCCGACCCGGTGAGCTGACTGCTCGGCTCGGTGTTGTGGAACTGCCCCTTGCGATAGGTGGTCGAGCCCTTGGCGCTCGGCGCGATGGCCGATATGGACGCGCCCATGGCGGACGGAATCCCCCACGCCGCTCGTACCACCCAGGAAAGACCGAATGCGCCCGCTGCCATACCCACCAGTTTCCGCGAAGTCGCGGCGACCCGCTGCCCGTTCATCGGCCGACGAACTTCGCGGCGCGTTTCTCCTGCCGGGCCTGCCGCGCCTCGGCGGCATCGGCGCTGGTCCAGGCGGCGGCCAGGGCTTCGGCCTGCTCCGGGGTACCGGCATCGCGAGTGCCGTCCTCGTTGAGCACGAGCTTCATATGCCGCAGTGACAGCGGCGCGAGCTCGGCGATCTGCTTGGCCCAAGCCTGCGCGTCCGCGAGCGTGCCGATCTTGTTGGCGAACCCGAAGTGGTAGGCGTCCTGCGCAGACACCCGCTCCACCCCCATCAGGATGGTCCGCGCCGGACTCGACCCGATCATCGTGACCAGCCGCTTGATGGTCCAACGATCAACGGAGATACCGAGTTTCGCCGCCGGAATGGCAATGAACGAATCCGGCTCCATCACCCGCAGATCCGAAGCCATCGCCAACTGCACCCCACCCCCCACCGCCCCGCCATTGATCGCCGCGATCACCGGCACCGGCACCGTCTCGATCACGTGCAGCATGCCGAACAGCGAATCCAGGAACTCCTGCGAATACACCCCGTCCAAATCCGCCCCCGCACTGAACAGCGGCCCCTGTCCCGTCAGAACGATCACCCGGGCCGTCGCGGCCGCCTCCTCGATCGCCGCGCGCAACTGGGCGACCAGCTCACCATTGAGGGCGTTTCGACGCTCCGGGCGTTGTAGTTCGATGGTGACGACCTCACCATCGCGGCTCACTCCGAGCATGTGTCCCTTCCCCGCTGTGCTGCATACCCATGGTCATCAATAACTGTAAGCGGGCGTAACGTCGGGCCGGTGACAGCAACACCCGATGTCGACATCTTGGTCATCGGTGCGGGTCAGGCCGGTCTGTCGGTCGGATATCACCTGCGCCGGCTGGGCTTGCGGCCCGAGCGTGATTTTCTGATCGTGGATCATTCGCCGGCGCCGGGCGGGGCGTGGCAGTTCCGGTGGCCGTCTTTGACTTTGAGCACTGTCAATCGGGTGCACGATCTGCCGGGGATGTCGTTCGAGGAGACATTGCCGGCGGGGTCGGAGAACGCGCAGGCGGCGACGGCGGTGCCGCATTACTTCGAGTTGTACGAGAAGCAGTTCGATCTGCGGGTGCAGCGGCCGATTTCGGTGAGCGTGGTGTGTGATCGGGCCACCGCGGTGACGTGCCCGGATCGGGAGGTGGACGGGCTGCTGCACGCGGAGACGCGGGATGAGCGGACGTTCAAGGTGCGGGGGCTGGTGAATGCGACGGGGACTTGGGACAAGCCGTTCATTCCTTATTACCGGGGGGCCGCGGAGTTCGCGGGGCGGCAGTTGCACGCGCACGACTATCGGACCGCGGACGAGTTCGCGGGACAGCATGTGATCGTGGTCGGCGGCGGGATCACGGCCGTGCAATTGCTGGACGAGATTTCACGGGTGGCCACCACCACCTGGGTGACGCGGCGCGAACCTGTGTTCCGCAGTGGGGATTTCGCGCCGGAGCAGGGGCGGGCGGCGGTGGCCATGGTGGAGGACCGGGTGCGGCGCGGCTTGCCGCCCGGATCGGTGGTGTCGGTGACGGGGCTGGCGGATACGCCGGCGGTGCGGGCGGCCCGGGCGCGCGGGGTGATGGAGCGCAAGCCGATGTTCGATCACATCGAGGCCGACGGGGTGCGCTGGGCGGACGGGACCTTCCAGCGGGCCGACGCGATTCTGTGGGCGACCGGATTCCGCAGTGCGCTGGACCATCTCGCGCCGCTGCGGCTGCGCGGGCCGGGCGGCGGGATCACCATGACCGGGCAGCTGGCCACCCAGGTCGCGGCCGATCCGCGCATTCATCTGATCGGGTACGGGCCCTCGTCCAGCACCATCGGCGCGAACCGGGCGGGGCGGGCCGCGGCCGTGGAGCTGACGAAGTACCTGGGGATCGCTACTGCGGCGCACCCGCTGTGAAGACGTCCGGATCCGGTCCGATGCGGCCGCCGTTGTCCAGGGCCGCGATCCGGGCCATCTGATCGCCGTTCAGCTCGAAGTCGAAGATATTGAAGTTCTCGGCGATCCGGGACGGGGTGACCGACTTGGGGATCACCACATTGCCGAGCTGGATATGCCAGCGCAGGATGACCTGGGCCGCGGTCCGGCCGGTCTCCTCGGCGATGGCCAGCAGCACCGGATCCTTCAGCGCGGCGCCCTGACCGAGCGGGCTCCACGCCTCGGTGGCGATGCCGTGCGCGGCGTGGAAGGCGCGTAGCTCGGGCTGCGACAGGTGCGGGTGCAGCTCGATCTGATTCACCACCGGGGTCTCACCGGTTTCGGCGATCACCCGCTCCAGATGCGCCTGGGTGAAATTCGAGACGCCGATGGAGACGACCCGGCCCGACGCCTTGATGGCCTGCAGCGCCCGGAAGGTGTCCACGAACAGGCCGGCCGAGGCGATCGGCCAATGGATCAGGTACAGGTCCAGGTAGTCCAGCCCGAGCCGCTCCAGGCTGGCGTCGAAGGCGCGCAGGGTGGCGTCGTACCCCTGGTCGGCGTTCCACAGCTTGGTGGTCACGTAGACCTCGTCGCGCGGGATCCCGTATTCGCGGATGGCCCGGCCGGTCTCGGCCTCGTTGCCGTAGACGGCGGCGGTGTCGATGCTCCGGTAGCCGACCTCGAGCGCGGTGCTGACCGCGGCGATCGCGTCGTCGGTGCTGACCTGGAAGACTCCGAAGCCGAGGCGCGGCATGACCGTGCCATCGTTGAGGATGGTGGAAGGCACTGGGCTGGTCTCGCTCCTGTAAGTCACCTAATCGACCGTAGGAGCGGTTCTCTGGGCCGTCAACCACTCGGACCGGCGTGTTAGCCCTGGTAGAGACACTGTGAAATTGCTAACTTTCAGCAACTCCCAGGCGGCGGTAGCGGAGCGCGCGGGCCGCGCGGAGCTCCGCGACGGGTTTCGCACGCAGTTCGGCGAGCTCACCGGCGATGGCGGTGATCATCCGCTGCGCGAAGTCGACCGGTTCGTCGGCGGCATCGGGGTACTCGGGCACGATGCGATCGACGATGCCGTTCGCGAGCAGGTCCTTGGCCCGAATGCCTTGCCGAGCCGCCATTTTCGGCGCGTGACGAACGTCTCGGTAGACGATGGCGCTGGCGCCCTCCGGCGGCAGCGGCGCGAGCCAGCCGTTGGCGGCGGCGAGCACCCGGTCCGACGGCAGCAAGGCCAGCGCGCCCCCGCCGCTCCCCTGCCCCAGCAGCACCGAAACCGTCGGGGTATCCAGCGTCACGAGATCGGCCAGGCAGCGGGCGATTTCGGGCGCGAGGCCACGCTCCTCTGCCTCTCGGGACAGTGACGCCCCGGCGGTATCGATCACCAGCACCAGCGGCACCCGCAGTTCCTCCGCGAGCGACATACTGCGCCGCGCCTCGCGCAATGCCGCGGGCCCCATGGTCTGCTCCGGCGACTGCCCCGCCCGGTCGTGCCCGAACACCACGCACGGCTGCCCGCGGAACCGCGCCAGAGCGTGCAGCACGGTACGGTCCAATTCCCCTTGTCCGGTGCCCGACAAGGGAACCCGGTCGGTTACATGCCGCAACAGCTCCCGAATACCAGGCCGGTCGGCACGACGCGAAATCAGCACGGACTGCCATGCCGGTGTGTCGTCGGTTTCTCGCAGCGCGGGCCCGTACAACTCGTGCCCGGCTTCGAATATCCCCACGCCACGATCGAAATCGCGTGGATCGCTTTCCTTTTCGGGCGGCGACAGGGGTGCGTCGCACAGAACGGTGAGGGAACGGTGGGCGATACGGCGGAAGATGGTCACCGGCACCACGCCGTCGATGACCCCACTGCGGTACAGGTTTTCGGCGGTCTGCACGCCCTCGGGAAAGTCCTTCCCGTACAGGGCTTTGTAGACGCGCGGGCCCAGGAACCCGATCAGGGCTCCGGGCTCGGCGAATGTCATGTGCCCCAACGATCCCCAGGACGCGAAGACGCCGCCCATCGTCGGATTGCGCAGATACACCAGATACGGATGCCCGGCCGCCTTGTGCACCGCGACCGCGCCCGCGATCTTCACCATCTGCACGAAAGCGACTGTGCCCTCCTGCATCCGGGTCCCGCCGGAAGTCGGCGAGGCGAGCAGGGGCAGGCCCAGTGCGGTAGCGCGCTCCACCGCCGACACGATGCGCTCGGCGGCCGCTACTCCCACACTCCCTGCGAGAAAAGCGAATTCGCACGCGATCACGGCGACTCGCCGTCCGCGCAGCAACCCCTCCCCGGTGAGCACCGACTCGTCGGTACCCGCCGTTGCCGCAGCGGCCAGCAGATCAGCCTCGTACTCGGGCGAAGTGACGACCTCCAACGGAGGACGATCCCAGCTCACGAAGGATCCGGGATCGAGCAATTCGCCGAGCAGCTCCCGCGCCGAGATCTTCACGGCGCGAGCTTAACGGACCTCTACGAAGGCCCTAGTAGCCCTGCACTACCTTGCGGAGGGCGTACTCGGTGACTGCGACCAGCGCCTGCTTGACCGGCTCCCGGCGACGGGCGTCGATCGACATGATCGGGGTATCCGCCGGGACCGCGAGGGCCTGGCGAATATCCTCCACCGGATACCGCGGCGCATCGTCGAACTCGTTGATGGCCACCAGGAAGGGTAGGTTGCGCGCCTCGAAGTAATCGACGGCCGCGAAACTGTCCTCCAACCGGCGGGTGTCGACGAGAACCACCGCGCCGATGGCGCCGCGGATCAGGTCGTCCCACATGAACCAGAAGCGGTACTGGCCCGGCGTGCCGAACAGGTACAGCACCAGGTCGTCGGCCAGGCTGATGCGGCCGAAGTCCATGGCCACCGTGGTGGTGGCCTTCGACGGGACTCCGGTCAAAGAGTCCACGCCGACACTGGCATTGGTCACCAAAGCCTCGGTGCGCAGCGGAACGATCTCCGACACAGCACCGACCAGGGTGGTCTTGCCGACACCGAAACCACCGGCGACCACGATCTTCGCCGACGTGGGCTTGCTGGTGCGCGTGTCGACCTGTGTCGTCGAATCAAATACGCCGGAGTCCACTGAGAACCCTTTCGATCAGCTCGCGACGTTCATCGTCGCTGGAATCGTCTTTCAATGTTGCCGATACCCGCACATGGCCGGCTTCGATGAGGTCGGCGACCAGCACCCTGGCTACCCCGATCGGGATACCCAGGCGTGCGGCTACTTCGGCAACCGACGGCGATTCTCTGCACAACTCCACGATTGACGTCTCGATATTGGTGAGTTCGAACTGCCGCTCTAGGGCGACCGGATGCGATGCGACGAGCGCCTCCAGGGCCAACTCCACCTTCGGCCGGGTGCGACCGGCCGTCAGGGAGTATGGGCGGACGAGGCTGGGCTCGGCGCTACCGACGCGTTCGTTGTCTATGTCCATCCCGCCATCAGGAACCCATCGTGACGCGAGGTGTGGCCTGAACTGTCTGGCCCACTCGCTCGACCAACAACGCCATTTCGTAGCCGACCTGGCCGATGTCGCACGAGGTATTCGTGAGCACCGCCAGGTACGAGCCGTCGCCGACCGCCATGAGCAGTAGGTAACCGTGCTCCATCTCGACCACGGACTGCAGCACGGTGCCGCCTTCGAACAGGTTCGAGACACCCACCGAGAGGCTGGCCAGGCCCGCGGTCACCGCGGACAGCTGTTCGGCACGATCCACAGGCAGCTGGGCGCTGGCGGCCATGAGTAGGCCGTCGGCGGACACGAGGACGGCATGCGCAACGCCGGGAACCTCATTGGCGAAGTTCGAAACCAGCCAATCCAGCTGACGCTTCGTACCACCTAGATCGGGGTTCATCGGTCTCCTTTATCTCCGGTTAGGTTCATAGCTTTCATCGCGCGGCCATCCCGGACGCCCTGCTGGTGACGGCTGAGACTTGACCTGATGGATTCTGGGTCGCGATGGGCGGCTTTGTCAGCGTTTCCGTTGACACCGCCCGGCACGAGCCGGTTGCCCGGATCGCGTTGCGGCAGACCGGCGGCCGTCCGCTTCTCCGCAGAGGATTCAACCGCGCGGCGGGCCGCCTGCCAACCCTCATCGCCCGGTGATTCGAAGGAAGCGGCCACCTGGGACCGGTCCGCGTTCGGATCGGACAGCCAGGCAGACATCATTTCGGCGAAAATCGGTGTGCCGAAGGACACATCGCTGTCACCGGCGGCCGGCTGCAACCGGGTCTGGAAGAACGACGCCGCCTTCTGCGGATTGGAGCGGAAGGAATGCCGTCCGCGATCCTTGGGATCGCCGGAATCGTTCTGCGGCAGACCGACACCCGGGATCGGGGCCGGGCGCTGCGGCAGACCCGCACCCGGATCGCGCACCGGCAGGCCGTTCGCGCCACGCTGCGGCAGGGCGTCGGGCAGCGGATCGCGCAACGGATCCCGTTGCGGGAGACCACCACCGAGCGCATCACCCCGCTGCGGGAGACCACCGGGAGCATCGCCGCGCTGCGGCAGGCCGTTCGCGTCACCACGCTGCGGCAGACCACCCGGTCCACGCTGCGGCAGACCACCGGCCGCGTCCCCACGCTGCGGCAAGCCGGTCACTCCGTCACGTGGCGGAAGACCGGAGGCCCCGTCACGCGAAGCCAGCCCGTGCTTACCCGAATCCCGTTGCGGGAGACCGCCTGCGGCGTCACCACGCTGCGGCAGACCACCGGGGGCATCCCCACGCTGCGGCAGACCGCTCACATCGCCACGCTGCGGGCGACCGCCCTTGGCGTCGCCACGCTGCGGCAAGCCACCGGCCGCGTCGCCGCGCTGCGGCAGACCGCCTGCGGCATCACCGCGCTGGGGCAGACCACTCGCGTCACCACGCTGCGGCAGGCCACCCGCGGAATCACCGCGCTGCGGAAGACCATTCGCATCGCCACGCTGCGGGAGACCACCCGCGGCATCACCGCGCTGCGGCAAGCCACCGGGGGCGTCACCACGCTGCGGCAAACCGCCTGCGGCATCACCGCGCTGGGGCAGACCACTCGCGTCACCACGCTGGGGCAGACCACTCGCGTCACCACGCTGCGGAAGACCATTCGCGTCGCCGCGCTGGGGCAGACCGCCCGCGGCATCGCCGCGCTGCGGCAAGCCACCGGGAGCATCCCCACGCTGCGGCAGGCCGGAGCCCTTCGCATCGCGCGGCGGGAGGCCACCGTTCAGGCCCGATTCCCGTTGCGGGGCACCGTTGGTTCCCGGCTCACGCTGCGGCAGACCGCCCGAGGCGGAACGCTGCGGCTGGCCGAGGCCCGGCTCGCGGCCGG
>NZ_BDCD01000014.1 GCF_001613325.1 Nocardia yamanashiensis NBRC 100130
CCCCGCAACAGCCCCGCCGGCGCCCCCACCGCCCGCAAACGCCCCGCCCGCGGCACCCAATCCACCGGCGAAGGCCGCAACTCCAACGCCCACAACGCAACCGGCGGCCGCAAGCCCGCCAACGCGGGCGGCCGCACCACCGGCACCGGCGCAGCACGCAACAACAGCACCGGCTCCACCAACGCCCGCACCGCAACCGGCAACGGCCGCAACGCATCCGGAAACGGAACCCGCAGCACCTCCTCCAACTCAGGTGCCCGCACCTCCGGCCGCGGCGCCGCCCCCGCCGGCAGCACCGGCGGCCTCGCCGGCTTCTCCCGCACCGGCGCAGGCAACCGCCGCCGCGGCTGACCCCGCACTACCCCCGAAGGCCCGGAAGCCCAACGCTTCCGGGCCTTCCTCATACCCGAACCGTCGGGCTAAGACACTGAGCACACCGCGATAGCGGCGAACCCATCGACCGTCTGCTGATCCTTGACCACACCGTCGACCGTAATCCGGCAGGAGACGGAACCAGAGTGTGCGGTGTTCTGCACGTTCATGTTCCAGGCCGGGATCGAAGCGGTCGAGGTAACCGACTTCGACCACGGCAGAGCCACGTTCGTGTCCTGCAGCGCTTCGTAATTGTCACCGAGGTAGGTGACCGCATCGGTCGAAGCGCCGCCATTGGCCCACGCCTCATAGAGCACAGTGTGCGATTCGTCCGCCCCCGAGATCCCCGCACCCACGCTGAACAGCGCGGCCCCCACGAGGGCAACGGTACCAATCTGTCGAATCAATGCCATCGAATGTCCTTGTCTCACACAGGCGAGCGAACCTCCCCCGCCGGACCAGAACGCTAATGATGGGCACCGACAAATCAGGACGCGCAGACCCTGACTAGGCCCGGATGCCTACCCGCCGACTCAACTCGCTGATCTCGGCACGCATGCCGGTCGGAGGCTTGCGCAGCAGGGTTTGCACCATGTCGCGGGCGAATCCGTTGTAGCGGATCGTTTCCGGGGCGGTCTGTTCCGATTTCACCAGCATGGTGAGTGCGGCGGTGTCCTCGTCCCGTTGCATGTACGCACGGGCGACCTCGATGAGGTGGCGACCGCGGCGGGGTACGGACACGATGTGGTCGGCGTCGATGGACCGCGCGGCTCGCAGGGCCGCGCCGGGCTGGCGCAGTTCGACGCCGAGCGTGGTGGCGTGGGCGGCCATGACCGGTTGCGAGAAGCTGGTTTGGACGTGCCGGTAGGTCGGGCCGAGTTGACGGGAGATCCGGTCTGCCCGTTCGAGGCCGTGCCAGGCGTCGCCGGAGCGGCCACGCCGACCATGGACGTAGGCGATCTCGAATTCCAATGCGCCGGCGATGCCGTGCCAATCGTCGGGGGTGTTGTCGCGGTCGAGGTAGGGGGTGAGCTGGTCGATCGCGTTGCGGGCCAGCGCGATTGCCTCTTCCCAGCGCCCGGAGTCACGGAGCGCTTGCACCATCGCCCAAGCGCTGCAGGCGATCACGTAGGGATCGTCGGCTTCGTAGCCCTCGTTCACGGCGCGATCGGCGACCATCCATACCAGCTCCGGAGCGGGTTGGTAGGCGACATAGAAATCCGCCAGTTGGTAGACGCCGGCCAGGATCCGGCGTGCGTCACGACGGTCCTCGGATGTGCGCGCCGCGGTCTGGGCGTCGCGAATGAGCCCCGGCAACAGCGCACCCAGTTGCGAGCGATGGTCCGGGCTCGAATGGCGGATGCGCCAGGCCTTGCGCAAACGCTCGCCGAGGTGCTCGACCGAGACCGGATGGCCGCCCGGAGTGATCCGGTAGTCGGTCAGGGCAGCCTGCACGTCCGACAGCGCAGCGTGGCGTTCACCTGCGAAGACGGTCACCGGTACCGCATGCTCGTCGCCGGTCAGCACCGCAAGGTCGTCCAGTTCCAGGACACGGGCGATCCGCAGCAGCAACTCCAGACTGGGCGCCCGCTGGATCTTGCCGTTTTCCAGAGCTTTCAGCCATTCGGCGGACCGGCCGATCTGGGCGGCCAGCACCGGCCGCGCCATTCCGACCCGCTCTCGGTGCAACCGGACCCGTCGGCCGATCTCCGAGGGAGTTCCTGAACCACTCACGGGGACCACCTCCTCGTGCTGGACGATAAGTGCCAGCGTATCGAAGCCGCGGGTAGGTTCGTACCCCTTCGCGATGCCGAACCGGCATAGGTTCCAGGTCGCCCCGGTGCCCGAGCCCACCAGAACTCGGCGCCGGGTGCACTCCGAAGCCGTTCCAGGGACATGGAGAACACCCGAGATGGAAATCTTCGTTCCAGGCACCACCCTCGCGCCAGTGCCGCAAGCCATCGGACCAACTCGACGACCCGCAGATCCAGGGTGGTGAGCGATGCCATTCACTCAGTCCGAGGCGAAAATCCTTGGCGCACTGGCGCTCCTTCATCCCGTCGGCGCATTGACCGTGCCGCAGCTACGCCGGGCAACCGGAACGCCCGAAACCTCGATCCACCGAGCGCTGTCACGACTCTCCCGCAGCGGCTTGGTATCCGGCACCGTGCACGGGCCCGCGCGGTGGCACTGCACGTACCGAGGTCGGCTCGCGATCACCCGGCCCGTCTATCGCGACTACATCGGAGGACGAACTTGACAGACTACGTCATCGGCTTTCTCCGCAAAGATCTCTCGGGACGATCATGGAAACAGGACCAAGCACGCATCCACTCGTTCGCCGCCGAACACGGATGGCCAGTGGTTCTGATCTACTACGGCGGACTCGACCGACCCGGAGCAGTGATCAACCGTCTGATGAACCTCGCGTACGCCGAGGGCGTCAGAGCGGTAATCGTCCCGAGCACAGCATATTTCGAATCCGGCGACCTCGCTGCGCTGGTCAAGATCACTGATGTGATCTGCACGGATACCGGCATCATTCACACCGCACCGGGCATCGTCCAACCGGTCGGCAGCGACTGACGACCGCGCTCGAAGCCCCGGAAGCGCAAGGCTTCTGGGGCTATCGGCGCGCCAGGAGCGGTAAATAGTGCTAGTTTCATTAGCACCATGTTGTGGTACATCGATCAGGCATCCAGGGTGTCGTTGCAGGAGCAGATTGCGGGGTGTGTTCGGCGGGCGGTGACCAACGAGGGGTTGGCGGTGAATGAACAGTTGCCGCCTGCAACGGAATTGGCGCTGGCGTTGGATGTGGACCGGAATACTGTGTTGGCAGCCTATCGGCGACTCCGGGAGGAGGGAGTTGTGGATTTTCGGCGGGGGCGGGGGGTTCGGGTTACCGCCAAGGCTCCGGTTTCGGCGCCGGTGGAGCAGGCTGCTCGGCAGTTGGTCGATGCCGCACGCGCGAATGGGTACAGCAAGGCCGAGGTGCTCGGCATGATCCAGGAGTTGATGTAATGCCTGTCGCGACTGTCTACACGAGCCGCGTCACCAACTGGCCGAACTTCTGGTTCGGCATTGGCACCTTCTCCGTCAATTACGGCGTCAACTTGACTGTGCCAGGCCCACTGTGGGCGGAAATCCTCCTCAATGTCGGGCTTGTCTTGACCGCTACGCAGGCTCTGCTCACGACAAGCCAGCGCATCAGCGCAGGACCCAACGGCCTGATCGTCAATCGCGGGTTCTTCGGCTTCCCCCGTCACAGAATTGCCCGAGACAGCATCTACCACGTCGAAATCGTCCAGATCGCGAACACCGGAGGCTGGGGGTTTACACGCAGTCGTAAACACGGAAAGACGGTGGCCTTGCGTAGTGGCCCCGCCCTGCATATCCGCAGAACTGATGGCCGCTCGATCACCGTGGGGCTGCCGGATCCTGCTGCCGCCATGCACGCCATGGGCATCTTTCCGTATCACATTGAGCACCAACCTGATCGGCTGCTGGACAAGCGTTCCATCGGCCCGGTGTACGGGGTCGGCATAGTTGCCCCGCACTGCCCGCGCTGCGCCCAACCATGGGGCCGTTTCGCACCGGCACGCACCCGCATGTCCGTCGATCGTCCCATCTACATCTGCTCGGCCTGCACCATCGACGAAGCCGTTCGCGCGGTCTCGGGGCATCCGGCGGTCGAAACGTCGGCTTGGCCGGTCGCCGCCCGCGTCGACCCGCGTGAATACGTCAGCTGATCGAAACGCGCTGGGGTTCAGCGGATGTGGGTGCGGATTCCTTGGAGTCCGAAGAGGATCAGGAGTTCTACCGGGTTGCCGTCGGCGGTGCCCAGCCAGTGTGGGGTGGCGGTGTCGAATTCGGCGGCTTCGCCGGGTGGGAGGGTCAGGTCGCGGTCGCCGAGTACGAGGCGGAGGTGGCCGTTGAGGACGTAGAGCCATTCGGTGCCTTCGTGGGTTTGGAGGGTTGGTTCCAGTGGGTCACGGGTGGCGGGAATCAGGAGTTTGAAGGCGTTCACTCCACCGGGGCGGCGGGACAGCGGGATGTAGGTCATGCCGGCTCGGGTGATGGGTTTGAGGTGGATCCGGGGGTCGCCGGTTCGGGGGGCTCCTACGAGGTCGTCCAGGGGGACGTCGTAGATGCGGGAGAGCGGGAGGAGGAGTTCCAGGGTGGCTCGGCGGTGGCCGCTTTCGAGGCGGGAGAGGGTGCTTTCGGATACGCCGGTTCGGGTGGCGAGGTCGGCGAGAGTGATGGCGCGGGATTGACGTAGGGCGCGGAGGCGGGGGCCTACCTGGTCGAGGACTTCGTCGGTGCTGCGGTCCATGCGATTCATCTTGCCGAAACCGCACGAGGGCGTGCCAGAGCGTGGGGTGGGTGGCAAGACTGGGCACTTCTCGACCTAAGGAGTCTCGATGACCAGCGCAATTCGGGTGGCAGGCCGGTATGAGCGTTTCGTTCGTGCGGCGGCCGCCGCCCTGCTCAGCCTGACAATCGTGACGGGCGGGGTGGCTTGTTCGGACGCGGCGTCGGACATCGCGCCCTATGCCGCCGCCACCGCGGGCGATCCGGCTTTCGAAAGCACCTTCCGGCACGAGTTCGCCGACGTCGATGGCGTTCGCATGCATTACGTGAAGGGCGGCACGGGTACGCCGGTGGTGTTGCTTCACGGCTGGCCACAGACCTGGTACGGCTGGTGGCCGATCATGCCGGCGCTCGCCGAGAACCACACTGTGTATGCGGTGGATCTGCCTGGGCTGGGCGATAGTTCAGGGTCACCTAGCGGGTACGACAAGGCCACGCTGGCCCGGTACGTCCACACGCTCATGACCAGGCTGGGCGTGCGCGACGTGCAGGTTGTCGGGCATGATTTCGGTGCGGCGGTGGCGTTCCAATATGCCGCGCAGTTCCCGGCGGATACCGCACGGCTGGGATACTTCGATCTGCCGTTGCCGGGTCCGGGAATCGACGCGGCGACCTACCGAACCATGAGCTGGCACATCGCTTTTCATGATCAGCGGCGCGTGCCGGAGACGGTGGTCGGTGATCATGTGCGGGAGTATCTGGCGCTGTTCTATCCGCAGGTTTCGTTCGGCGGCACGGCATTCGGAGGCACGTCGGACCGGTCACCGTTCACTGATGCGGAGATCAGTGAATTCGCACGGACATACAGCAAACCCGAGCGGCTCTCAGGCGGGTTCGACCTGTATCGCAGTCTCGACCAGGATGTTAGCGATACCACCGCCGCCACGCCGACCGCCGTACCCACCCTGCTCATGACCGCGCAGGGGCAACTGGACGCGGTTCGCGGCACCGTGTCGCCCCGCATGACCAATATCGTCAGGGCAGTTGATGTCCCGCATGCCGGACATTGGCTGATCGAGGAGAATCCCGAATTCGTGACCGCCGAATTACGGCGTTTCCTCGAGTGAGGAAGGACTATCATCGCCGGATGCGATGGGGCGGAATAGCGGTAGCGGCGACCATGATCGCCGTACTGACCACCGGATGCGGCGATTCGGACAGCGGTTCCACCGCATCCCAGCCGAAGCCGAGCACACCGCGCGCCGAGCTATTGCTGACCGAATCGGATTTCCCGGCCGGGACCAAGACGGAGATCATTCCGGCCACGCAGCCCGGTGAATCGACCACGGTCAGCCACGAGACCGTGACGCCGGCGGGCTGTACCGAGGACACGCGGGATGTCATGTCCGGCGTTCCGGACAGCAGTATTTCGGCGGTCGCCGCGACGGATGACGATCGTGGCGTGTTCTACGCCGAGGCGGTGATCGACCGCGCGATGGATATCGCCAAGATCAAAGACACCATCCTCGGCAAGTGCGCCGATCTCACTATTCGGCAGGGCAACAGCGACATTCACCTGAAGTTCACGGCGCATCAGCTACCCGCAGGGCTGCGGGCCGATCAGGCCGTCGCGTACAGCACCAGCGGCAGCTCGGGCGCGGGCTCCACCACCGGCATCAAGATCGACGCCATCGCGGTGGTGCGCGGGATGACCGTGAACCTCTCGGCCGTATCGATGGACACCGGACTGGACGCCGCGGCCTTCGACAAGCTGTTCGTGGCCGCCGTGGACAAGGTCGCTTCGGCGAAATAGGTCGATCGGCCGATTCGGCGATCCCGGTGATCCGCGCATCATCGGCCTGTGACACGAACGCTCCGAATCGCGCTGATCGTACTGGGTTGCGCGGTGCTCGCCCTGCTGTGCAACCCGAATACCGCACCCGCGCAAGCACATCCGATGCCGGGCACCAACGTCTTCCTCGATGTCCGCGAGACCGCGATCGAAGCCGAACTGCTGATCCCCACCATGGATCTCGCGGAGGCGAGCGGCATCCGTGTCGACCTGCGCACGCGACTGTCGGACACCGAGAGCACCGGACTGGCGACCTATCTGCACGATCACCTGCGGCCCGCCACGTCAGAGGGTGCGCCGTGGAGCGTCCGGATCACCGATCTCAGATTGGACTACACGGACCGGACAGCAACCGGCCCCGACAAGGAACTGGTCGCGCATGCGGTTCTCACCCCACCGGCAGGCGCCGGCATGCGCCATTTCGCGCTGACCTACGACGCCGTCATGCACAAGGTCGTCACGCACACCGCCATCGTCGCGGTCCGCCAGGACTGGCAAGCCGGACAGGTCGAATCCGGTAATGCGGCAAGGCAAATCGGCGTCCTGCGCGTGGATGCCGCGTCGATGACCGTCCCGCCGCTCTCGGTGGACCTGACCGATGCCGGCGCCTGGCGCGGCTTCGCCGGCATGGTCGTCCTCGGCGGCCACCATATCCTCGAAGGCACCGACCATCTCCTGTTCCTGTTCACCCTGCTGCTGCCGGCGGTGCTGATCGCGAAGGCCGGTCGCTGGTATCCGGACCGGCGGGCAGGCCGCGCGGTGCGGCACATCGTGGCCGTCACCATCGCATTCACCATCGGTCACTCGGTCGCGCTCGTGCTCAGCGCGCTGACCCGCCTGGATCTCCCGGCCCGCCCGATCGAAACACTCATCGCCGCAACGATTCTGGTGGGCGGCGCACATGCGATCCGCCCGCTGTTCCCGGGCCGCGAAGCCCTCGTCGCCGGAGTCTTCGGCCTGGTCCACGGCATGGCGTTCGCGTTCACCCTGGCCGAATTGAAGCTGTCCACCGGCCAACTGGCGCTCAGCGTGCTCGGATTCAATCTCGGCATCGAGGCCGTGCAGCTGCTGCTGGTCGCCCTCGCCCTGCCGCCGCTGCTGGTGCTGGCGGCCACCCGAGCCCAGCCGGTCCTGCGCGTGGGCGCTGCGCTCCTGGTGATCCTCGCGGCCCTGGGCTGGGCATGCGATCGGCTCGGTTTCCCGAACCCGGTCGCTCGCATCGCGGATCAGACCGGGACGTCGATCCTCCCGATCATCCTCTCCGCCAGCGCAATCGCGGCCGTCGTCCTGGCTGTCCAGCGCACCCGAGCACGTCAGCGTAAACGCACCGGCAACGCCGTCAGCCCGCGAATGACCGGGTTCGGGTACCACCGCAGCTCCGATTCGGCCACGGCCAAGCGAAGCTTCGGGTAGCGGCGAAGGAGCGCGGTGAAGGCGATCGCGCCTTCCAGCCGAGCCAGCGGCGCACCGAGGCAGAAATGCAGCCCGTGCCCGAACCCCAGGTGGGCCGACTGGTTGGTTTCCGGTGCGAGGGCGGTAGGCACGGGATACTGCCCGGGATCCCGATTCGCGGCAGCCAGCGCGATGGACACGAGTTCACCCGCGGGGATAACGGTGTCCCCCACCGGAATCGGCTCCGTGGTGTACCGAGTGGTGGCCAGATTCACGGGCCCGTCCAAGCGCAGAAACTCTTCGACGACCGTGGGAATACCGGCCGGATCGCCGCACAACTCCTCCCACCGCGCCCGGTCCCGCAACAATGCGAGGGTGCCGTTGCCGATGAGATTGACGGTGGTTTCGTGCCCGGCGACGAGCAGCAGCAACGCCATCCCGATGAGCTCGTCCTCGTCCAGCCGCGCCTCGGCATCGGTGACGAGCACGGAGAGCAGATCATCCCCCGGCTGAGCCCGTTTGCGCCGCAGCAACTTCCGCAGGAACTCAACCATTTGAGCCTGCGCCCGCACCCGATCGGCCGGCGCGGACACCGTCCCCACGATCGCCTTGGTCCACTCCCGGAACGCATCGTGATCGTCGATGGCGACGTCGAGCAGATCGCAGATGACCGCCACCGGCAGCGGAACCGCGAACGCCTCGAGCAGATCCACCTCCTCGGCGGCGGCCATCCCGGTGAGGAGATCCTCGGCGGTGCGCTCGATGAGCGGACACAGTCCGGCAATGCGCCGCCCGGTGAACGCCCTGCTCACCGCCTTGCGCAGCCGGGTGTGGTCGGGCGCATCGGCATTGAGCATATGCCGCATCCCCGGGTCGAGCGGCGTATCCCGCTGCGGCACACCCCTTTTCGCCGACACCAGCGCGGTCAGCCGGTCGATGTCCTTGGCCAGCCGCGGATCGGCGAGCAACGCCCGCCCCTCGGCGTACCCGAGCACGATCCACCGCCGCAGCCCGTCACCGAAGTCGACGCACCGCACCGGCCCCTGTTCCCGCCATTGCCGGTAGTAGGCGTGCGGGTCCACGAAGAACCCGGCCTCGAGGCGCTCCATTCCTCGACGCTACCCCGATCGCCGGATTCGATTGGCGGACTTACCGGTTCACACCGCGGCGCGGGTCTTGCGGTCGCGTGCGCGATTCAGGGCGAGCCGCCAGAGCGAGGTGGCGATATCGACCGGAAGCCGCGGCCCGGCGGCGATTTTCGTCATCTCCAGCCGCGCCTTGCGGAGCAGATCCGCGGAAGCCTTGTCCGGGTGGCCGGTGTCGAACGGCGGATGCGGATCGTATTCGATGGCAAGCTGGATCAGCTGCGCCCGCTCCTCCCCCGCGATCTCCCCCGCCAGCCACAGCCCGAGATCGATCCCGGCCGACACCCCGGCGGCGGTGACGATCTTCCCGCTGCGCACGATCCGCTCGTGCGGCCGGGATTTCGCCCCGAACGCGGCCAGCGCGGGCTGCGCCGCCCAGTGTGTGGTGGCCGGATGCCCGCGCAGAATATCGGCGGCGGCCAGCACCAGCGCACCGCTGCACACCGAGGTGGTCCATTGCGTCGTCCGATGGACCGCCCGCAACCATTCCACCAATTCCTTGTCCGCCATGGCCGTCGCCGTCGCAGACGCGGAACCTGGTACCAGTACCAGGTCCGGAGCCGGAGTCTCGGCGAACGTGTGCGTGGCCCCGAGCACCAGCACCCCGCTGTCGGACACGATCGGCCCGACTTCGTTGGACACGAACCGCAGTTCACTGTCCGGCAGATTGCGCAGCACCTCGTAGGGACCGATCGCATCCAGCACGGTGAGCCCCGGATACAACACGATGGCGATCTGGAATGTCATCAGACGATCTCTCTTTCAGAACCGAGTGAACCGGGCGCGATACTCGCCCGGCGGAATGCCCAAGTGGCGGTGGAAGATTCGATACAGCGTCTCGGGACTGCCGAGCCCGACGGCGGCCGCGACCCGGTCCAGGGGCTGGTCGGTGGTTTCCAGCAGCCGCCGCGCCGCGCCGATCCGCACCCGTTCGACGTAGCGGGCCGGCGTCAGCCCCGTCTCCCCGGCGAACACCCGCGAGAAATGCCGCGTGCTCATCCCCGCACGTGCCGCCAGCGCCGCCAGCGACAGATCCTCGGCGAGGTTCTCTTCCAGCCAAACCTGCAGCGTGCGAAGGGAATCCCGTTTCGGCGGATCCGCGGCGATGGGTGCGCTGAACTGGCTCTGCCCGCCCGGCCGATGCAGATACACCACCAGCCATCGCGCCACCTCCCGGGCCAGTTCCGGCCCGTGATCAGCGGCCACGATGGCCAGCGCCAAATCGATCCCGGCAGTCACCCCGGCCGAGGTCCACACCGGCCCGTCCTGCACATAGATCCGATCGGGTTCGGTGCGCACACCGGGAAATTCACGCGCCAGCAGTTCTCCGCCCGCCCAGTGCGTGGTGGCCCGGCGGCCCTCCAACAGTCCGGCCTGCGCCAGCAGGAACGCCCCCGAGCACACCGACCCGGTCCGCGCGGACATCCCGGCGACCCGTTCGATCCCGCCCACCAGCGCCGCGTCCCGGCACGCCGCCCACGACGACAGGCCCCCGGCCACCAGCAGCGTGTCGACGGGCTCGTCCCAGGTCGCGAGGTCATGGCGCGCGATCACCTCGACCCCGCTCGCGGACCGCACCGGCCCGGCGGGCGTCGCCGCGATCTCCACCCGATACCCGGGCGTGGCCCCCAGGAACGCGGCCCCGCTGAACACATCGGCGGGCCCGGACAGGTCCAGCAATTGGAACCCGTCGAACACCACCATCAGCACCACCCGCATGCCTCCAGCCTGCGACCACGCCCGGATGGCGTCAATGACACGACTATGGCAATTCCGGCCATCGATGACACCCGCACCGGCGCGTCACGCGTATTCCCCGGTGACCGGGTGAGACCCTGCCCGGTGTGACCGATTCCCTCATGCTCGCCGCCATGGATACGGTGTCGGAACTGGTGAATTCGACCGCCGCCAGCGCCACCGGCACCGATCTGCCGAGCGTCACCTGGACCTGGGACAGCTGCGCCCGCCTCGCCACGCCCGGCGCGGACCGTCCGGAGTTTCTCGGCACCATCCACCTCGACCTATCCGGTCCCGAAGCCGAGGCCGCCTTGATGGAATGGGCGGACGCGCTCGACCTATCGGAATCCACCAGCCCCCGCGAGGCCGCAGACGGCCGCCGCGCCTTCACCGGCCTGCTCGCCGGCTCCCTAATCCGCATTACCGCCATGATCGAAACTACGAAGGACGCAATGGATTTCGACACCGACTACTACAGCGTGGTGCTCTGACCCGTCCCTGCCGCAGCGTGATCCAGCCAGGCCCGCGATAGCGCATCGCGGGCCTCTTCCGTCGCCCGCGTCACGCCGTCTCGCGTTCACTCTCGATCCACGCCCCGATCATGGCGGCGGTGTCCTCGATCAGCCGGTCGCGGTCGATCCCTTTGGGCGAGAACGCGATCCGGAAGCTGGCCGCCAGGCCGGTGTTCATCATGACCAGGGCTTTGCCGTCGAGGTCGGCATTGTCGCGGGGTCCCCACTGGTGCAGCAGGTAGGCGCGGGTGAGGACCAGCAGGCGGCGTTCGAGGTCGGTCAGTTCGAGGGCGCTGAGCGGGATCTGCGCGACCAGGGCGCGGGCCAGGCCCTCTTGGGCGGCGAGGGTGTCGGCGATGGCGCGCAGGCTGGCGGCGACGGCGTCGCGGGGCGGTCCGGCGAGGGTGCCGAGGACAGCGGTGGTGAAGCGCTCCTCGATCTCGGCGAGGAAGCGGGTGCGCAGGACCTCCACGATTTCCTCGCGGTCGGCGAAGTAGCGGTAGAGGGTGCCGATGCTCATACCCGCATGCGCGGCGATCCGATTGGTCGAGGTGTCGGCGATGCCGCGTTCTGCAAAAAGTTGAGCGGCCGCTTCGACGACCCGTTCCCGGGAGTCCAGCGCGCGCTGTTGTTTCGGGCTCTTACGCAGTTCAGATGCCATACCGTCGGCCTACGAACGCGGCGCGAAATCGAAGTAGAACATGAGCACGAACTCATTTTACAGTTTCGGTATGAGCACTGCGGCCTTCTCGCCGGATCACCCGGCACCCACCGAATTCCGCTATCGGGAGCGGATTTCCGATCCCGATGTGCAGCGGGCGCGCCGGCTGTGGCAGCGCATCTTCCGCTTCGATCCGCAGCCTTCCGAGGACCTGGTGAGTGCGTTCGGCGCGGCCTACTACCAGGCCGATCCGGTGGCGGAGGCGTTCGTGGACGAGGTGTATCTGGGCGAGTTGGGCCCGAAGGCGGGGCGCGCCATGCTCGATCGCGCGCTCACCCACGGAATCGAGTCGGTGCCGGACGCGCCGCCGTCGCTGGTGCGGCTGTTCCGCGAGTACGAGACGCCGCCCGACTGGCTGGATCCGGAGCTGGTCGAGCTGGGCGCGCGGGTGTTCCGCCGCTGGGGCACTTCGGTTTTCAGCTTCGCCACCACCAGCACCCTGGAGATGTACTCGGAGAGTTCCATCGCCAAACCGCTCGCCTACACCGGCGGCTATACGGGTGCGCGGGCGCACAAGCGGCAGCTGGAGACGGTGCGGTTCTGGATCGACGTGTCCGAACCCGGCGGCCTGTATCCCGGTGCGCGCGGCCGTCAGACCGCCATGCGGGTGCGGATCATGCACGTGTTCATCCGCCGCAAGCTGACTAAGCGGCCCGAATGGGATCACGCGGCTTGGGGTGTGCCGATCAGCGTCGGCGATGCCACCCTCACCCTGATGGGCGGCAGCGTGGTGCCGGGGCTGGCGCTCTGGAGCATCGGGTATCAGACCACGATCCGGGAAATCGAAGCGACACTGCACTTCTGGCGGTACGTCGGTCATCTGCTCGGTGTGCAGCCCGAGTGGTATCCGCGCGATTTCCGCGACTCGGTGCGGCTCATGTTCGCCGCGTTCGTCAAACGCGCTCACACGGCCGGAGCGGACGGCGAGGAACTGGTCGAATCGTATCTGCCCGCTTTCGCACCGAAGCCGGATACGCCGTGGCACAAGCGGATTCGTGACGAGTTCAACTATCGGGTGCAGATCGGCTACACCGGCGTATGGCTGCCACCGGCGACCTACGCCCGCCACACCATGCCGAACCGGTTCCCCTGGATATTGCATCCGATCGCACAGGCTCCCTTGATCTTCGGTGCGGAGACGGCCCGGCGCATCGTGCCCGGTCTGGACGCCCTCGCCGACCGGGTGCAGCGTGCCCGCCGCGAGCGGTGGTACCGCAATGAAATGGGCGACCGGCACGCGGAATTCCAGCCGGTCGAGGAATTCCGCCGCTGAGCGGATCAGCGCACGATCGCCGGCTCGGATGCCTCGGTCTCATCCGCGCGGGCGTACCGGCGCGCCAGCGCGGCACAGGTGATCAGCTGGATCTGGTGAAAGAGCATGAGCGGCAGCACGATCAGCCCCACCGCATGCCCGGCGAACAGCACCGACGCCATCGGTAGTCCGGTGGCCAGGCTCTTCTTGGACCCGCAGAAGGTCATGACGATGCGGTCCGGACGCGTGAACCCCAGCCACCGGCTGCCGAGCGCGGTCGCGCACAACACGACCGCCAGCAGGGCGGCACACACGGCGACGGTGGCCAGGAGATCCTTCGCCGACAATCCCTTCCAGATGCCCTGCACCACGCCCGCGCTGAAAGCCGCGTACACGACCAGATACACCGACCCGCGATCCACGGCCGTGAGCAGCGTGGGCCGGCGCAGCACCCAGCCCAGCCGCGGCCGCAGCAGCTGCCCGGCCAAGAACGGCAGCAACAACTGCACCACGATGGCCAGCACCGCCGACGCCGACACCCGCACCTCGCCGGTGGTGTTCAGCAGCAGGATCACCAGCAGCGGGGTCACGAACACCCCGGCCAGGTTCGACAGCGACGCGCTCACCACCGCGCCCGCCACATTCCCGCGCGCGATCGAGGTGAACGCGATCGAGGACTGCACGGTCGAGGGCACCAGGCACAGGAACAGCACCCCGGTGTAGAGGTCCTCGCTCAGCACCGACGGCACCAGCACCCGCAGCGCCAGCCCGAACAGCGGAAAGACCACGAAAGTCGCTGCCAGCACGGCGGAATGCAGTCGCCAGTGCCGCAGGCCCGCCAGCGCCTCGCGGGGTTCCAGGCGCGCGCCATAGAGCAGGAACAGCACCGCGATGGCGATCTTGGTGGCCCAGCCGAGCAGCTCCGCCGCCTCGCCGCGCGCGGGCAGTACCGCCGCGCACGCCACGGTGGCGAGAATGCCGAGCAGGAACGGATCGATACGAAGCTTGGCCAGGATGCTCACCCTTGGAACGGTAGGAGCCGGCCGACCGATCGCGATAGTCGTTCGATCCGATAACTCCGAACGGGAAATGCGATAATTCACCGGTGTTCGAACCCGATCTCCTGCGCACCTTCCTGGCCGTGGAGCGCGCGGGCGGCTTCACCGCGGCGGGCCGCCTGCTCGGGCTGCGGCAATCCACGGTCAGCGGTCATATCGCCCGGCTGGAACAGGCCGCGGGCCGGGAACTGTTCCGCCGCGACACCCGCAATCTGGCGCTCACCGCCGACGGGGCGGCCATGGTCGGGTTCGCCCGCCGCATTCTCGACGCGCAGGCCCAGGCCGAACGCTATTTCTCCGATTCCACTCTGACCGGGCTCATCCGCCTCGGCGCGTCCGACGATCTGATGGCCCGCGAGCTGCCCGACATTCTGGTCGAGTTCCAGCGCATCCATCCCGGCGTCGACCTGGAGCTGACGGTGGGTTTGAGCGAGAACCTCAAAACACGCATGACCGCCGGGGAACTCGATCTGGTCTTCGGCAAGCGGCTGCCGGGCGAGCGGCACGGCCGGCTGCTCTGGCGCGATCGGCTCATCTGGGCGGGTCGTTCCGCCGCAACGGAATTCGACGATCCGATACCCCTGGTGACCTATCCCGACCCCAGCCTGACCCGGGAGCTCGCATTGCGCGCGCTGCGTCACGCGGGCCGTACCTATCGCGTCAGCTGTGTCAGTGACAGCCTGCTCGGTTTGCGCGCCGCAGCCCTGGCCGGGCTGGGCATCGTGGTGCACGCGGAGAGCGTGCTGCCCGAGGATCTCGTCCCGCTGACCGATTCGCGCCTACCGGAACTGGGCGAACTGGATTTCGTGCTCATGCATCGCCGCACCCGGCTGTCGGATCCGGAGCAGGCGCTGGTGGAGGTCATCACCGCCAATACCCGGCAGGCGGGCCGGGATTCGGTTACTCCGCGCGCGCCGCAGTGAGGAACGCGCGAATCAGGTCGTGGTCCTTGACCCCCGGGCTCGATTCGACGCCGCTCGAGACATCCACGCCCCAGGGCTGAGCCTGCGCGATGGCTTCCCGCACATTGCCGGGAGCCAGGCCACCCGCCAGCAGCCACCGGCCGGTCGGTCGTGCCGCGGTGAGCGCCGACAGATCCCATCGCTGCCCCGACCCGGCCTTGGGCGAATCCAGCAGCAGCACTTCCTCCCCGAACGCCCCCACCCGCAGATCCGGCTCGTCCTTCAGCGAGGTCGCCCGCCACAACCGCACGCCCAGCGCGGCCGCCGCCTCGAAATCCGCCTTCGTGTAGCGCCCGTGCAGTTGCAGCACGTCGACCCCGACCTCCAGGGCCACCCGAGCGCCCTCCTCGGCGCTCACATCGTGCACGACCAGCACCGAATCCACCTCTGCCGGAACGCTTCCGGCCAATTCCTTCACCAGCGCGGGCTCCACGGCCCGCACACTGGTCCGGCTCAGCACGAACCCGACCGCGTCGGCACCGGCGGCCACCGCGGTCTCGACGTCGCCGATCGAACTCAACCCGCACACCTTCACGAAAACCACGACCTCGAGGTTATTCCCTGCAAGAATCCAACTCGCGTCGCCCCCGGCCGAATCCCGTGCCGGTGCAGCGCAGACGCACAACCGGGGGGTGTCATGGTGTTGCCATCGGGGTCGGAGTTCGCGGGGTTCACCATCGTGCGGTTGCTCGGCACCGGCGGTATGGGCGCGGTGTATCTGGCGCGTCACCCCCGGCTGGACCGCGAAGTCGCCTTGAAAATCCTCAACGATGCCCTGGCCGCGGACCCGCGCACCCGCGCCGCCTTCGACCGGGAGGCCGCAGTCGCCTCGCGCCTCGACCATCCGAATATCGTGCCCGTCTACGACCGCAACGGCCCGGACGATCGCGCGCTGTGGCTGTCCATGCGGCACATTCCGGGCGGGGACACCCTGCGACTGCTGTCGTCCGCACCCGAAGGCCTCCCCCTGGATCAAGCCACGAGCCTGATCACCGATGCCGCGCATGCCCTCGATCACGCCCATCACAGCGGCGTCCAGCACCGTGATGTGAAACCCGCCAATCTGCTGCTGGAACACGATCCGCGGCACGGCATGCGCGCGGTGCTCACTGATTTCGGCATCGCCCGCACCCTCGACGACACGGTCACGCTCTCCAGCGTCGCGGCCACCTTCGCTTACGCGGCCCCGGAACGATTCTCCGGCCGGCCCGCCGACCATCGCGCCGATATCTACTCCCTCGGCTGCACGCTGTTCCAATTCCTCACCGGCCGAACACCTTTCCCGCGCTCGGATCAGGCGGCGGTGATCGGCGCGCATCTGATGGAGCCCCCGCCGGCGCCGAGCCGGTTCCGCTCCGGCCTGCCGCCGGGGCTCGATGCGGTGATCGCGACCGCGCTGGCCAAGAACCCCGATGATCGGTATCCGAGTTGCGCGGAGCTGATCGCCGACCTGAACCGCGCGATCGCAGCATCGGCCCCATCGCCCGCACCGGTTCCGGAACCGCGGCCGCGCCCACAACCGGCGGTGATCTCCGACCGGGTTCCGAGCCCGGAACCGATGCTGATTCCGGGAGCACCGCCACCGAAGGCATTCCACGCGAGTACGGAACACCTTGCCGGACAAGCGAATCCCGAGAGGCCCGCACCCCGGCTGTCACGTCGGCGCGTGGTCGCCGCACTGGCGATCGCCGGCGTGGCGGCAGGTCTGCTGATCGGTTACAACCTGATCCGCGCCAACTATTTCGTCGCCGCCGACAACGGACGCGTGGTCGTACTGCGCGGCATGCCGGATTCGGTGCTGGGCTTGTCGATCCGCGACGTGGACCAGGTCGGCTGCGTCACCGAATCGGGCGAACTCACCCTCGTGCCGCCCGGTTCGGCCTTTCCGAGCGGCTGCCGGGAACTGAAACTCGCCGATTTCCGTGCCACCGGCCAGTATGCGATCGCCAAGGGCCTGCCCTCGGGCTCCCGGGAGGAAGCAGACAAGCAGCTCCGCTCGGTCGTCGAAAGGGAGCTGCTACCGGCTTGCGCGCCGTCCGCGGGCTCCGCCGCCGCCACTCCGGCGGGCACCCCCGCACCGGCCACCCCGACCCGCGCGAGCACGGCGCCGCCCGCACCGACCCTCGGCGCGGGACCGGCCACCACCTCGGTACCGGCGACCGGCGCTGCGCAAGCCGCCGGCCAGACCTGCCGATCGACCGGATAGCGGCGTTCAGATCGTCCGGCCGACATCGACCGAAACAAGCTGGGCCAGAGCACGTTCGGCGATCGCGGCGATGGTCATCGACGGATTGCAGGCAGCGGTATTGCCGGGCATGAGCGCACCGTCGAGGACGTACAGCCCGCGCTGGCCGAGCACACGGCCCTCGAGATCGCAGACCGTGCCCATGCTCGCGCCACCCAGCGGATGCCAGGTCGAGGGGAACACCGCGTTCGTGTCCAGGAGGGCGGCGGCATCGCCCGCGATCCGGCGGACAGCGGGACCGATGTGGTTGTCCTGGATGTAGGAATCGCCGTCGGCAGGCCAGTGCAGTGCGGCGCTGTCGGCGGCGGCGTCGTAGCGGAATTCGCCGCGCCCGCCGCTGACGCCGTAGCCGACGAGCATGGTCGATCGCGCGTCCATGGACAGCGGCGGGATGGAGGCTTGAACGACGGTGTGGGCGGCATGCGGATCCGTCCAGTTCTTGCTGCCGTAGACGACGGGACCGCCTTGTTCGAGGCCGAATTCGTCGCCGGGGCTGGTCCAGACATAGATACGGTCGGCGTTGGTACCCCAGTTGCCGCCCAATTCGTCTGGTAGGTCCGGGATTTGGCCGCGGCCGTGGGCCCGGACCAGCAGGCGCGTCGTATTGAGGCTGCCCGCCGCGAGGATGAGCGCGCCGGTGGTGAGGATCTTCTTCTCCAGCACGGCGCCCGAGGTATCGGTGCGGTCGACGTGCACGATCCAGCGGCCGTCGGCGCCGCGTTCGATATCGGTGACCTCGTGCAGGGTCTGCACGCTCACGCGCCCGGTGGCCTCGGCCGCCGCGATATAGGTGACGTCGACGGTGTGCTTGCCGCCATTGTTCACGCCCATCGAGCCGTCTCCGTTGGTGTACGACGGCGTCATCTCGCCGCGCAGCTCGGCCAAGGCGAAGTTCCAGTCGATCGGCATCGGGATCTTCGACAGCGGCAGTCCCGCGCGGCGCACATGCTCGGCGAAAACCCTTGCCGCCCGGTAGTTCTCGGAATCAAGGAGCTCGTCCGGCGCGACCGCGAGGCTCAGCATTCGCGCCACCCGGGGGTAGTAGACGCTGTCCATCGTGGCCCAGTCGAGCCCGGACGGGAAGTGCGCGGTGAACACCTCTTCGGCCGGCTGCAACGACATCCCTTGGTACACCAGGGATCCGCCGCCGAGGCCCGCCGCGCACAGGGCGGTCATGTTCTCGCCGGGCACCGCCTCGACCAGACCGGTGTACGGCTCGAAAACCATCGGCCGGCCGAACAGTTCCGGACTGGACCGATGCCACAGCATGCGCTTGTCCGGCGCCGTCGCCTTCGGGAAGGTCCGGGCATTCGGGCCGGTCGGCCAGCGCATGCCGCGCTCGAGCAGCAGCACCGGCACCCCGGCCTCGGCCAGGCGCAGCGCGGCCACGCCGCCGCCGAACCCCGAACCGACCACCACCACTCGATGGTCCTCCCGAGTGAGCGGAATATCGTTGACCCGCGCGGCGATTCCGGGCCGGGCCGTACCGAATCGGGCGGCGGTGAGCAGTGCGGCGGTGCCCGCCGTGCCCGTCAGCAGGGCGCGGCGCGAGATTTCTGACATGGGAGACTTTCGCGAGTCGAACGTTGACAGGTCAGTCGAAGGTGCAGCCCGCGACCGGCTTGTCCGCCAGCCGATCGAGCAGATAGTTCACCGCACTGTCGGTGCCGAAGCCGTCGATCAGCTCCGGCCCGAAATGGTTCGGAATGGTGGTGCCGTACAGGATCGGCGGCAGGCCATTGGTCCGGAAGGTGACGGTCGCCCCCGCGGCGCACCACTCGGTCGCCAGTTGCCGCGCCTGTCCGTAGGGCACGGTGTCGTCATTGATGCCGCTGGTGATCAGCACCGGACTGCCCGGCGTCAGCGAGCCCGTGCGCTGCTGCGCCAGAATCTTTCCGACAGCCGGTATTTCGCGCATGTGCTCCACCAGCGGCCGCTGATCGGCGGTGAAGGCGGGCGTGCGCAGGAACGGGTGCTGCAGGATCATGTCGCCGATGCAGCCGTTGGACAGCTCCTCGAGCAGTCCGCGCCCGGCGGCATTGATCCGGGCATCGAACTCGCCGTTCAGCTCCGGATAGCGGGCCAGGAAACCGTTCAGCGCGTATCCCACCGCACCACCGATCAAGCTGCCCTCGATGCGGTCCAGAATCGCCGACAGATCCGCGGTCGGCGCACCCGCCCAGGTACCTTTGAGATGCAATTCCGGCGCGTACGCCGGCTGCATCTCGGCCGCCGCCGCGCTCGCGCCGCCGCCCTGCGAGTACCCCCAGAACGCCAGCGGCGTCTCATTTCCACTGCCGGACAACGTATTCGCGGCCCGCGCGGCATCCAGCACCGCCCGCGCCTCCTCGATCCGATTGGCATAGGTGTGGATCCCCGGCGTACCCATCCCGATGTAATCGGTGACGAAAACCCGCGCGCCCAGCGAATTCCAGGCCAGTGCCGCCAGCGCCTCCTGATTCGCCGAGAACGTCGGCGGCGTCACCGCGGCATACATGCCGGTCGAGAACGCCAGCGACAGCGCGCACTGATCCCCCTGCCCGACCGTCCCCGGCGCGATCAGCACCGTCGGCCGCGGCCCGGACCCGCGCCATGGCCGGCTCGCGTCGAGATACGTCCCCGTCACCGCCACCGGCACGTCGTCCTGGGTGCGCGAGGTGTACATGACCCGCTGCGCCGGAATCGGCCAGCTGCCATCGGATCCCGGCTGCGCCAGATACACCGGCATGCCCGCGGTCTTGATGACTGCACCCGGCGTGGTATCGAATTGTGCTGGGGGAAAGTAGAACTCGTCGACGGGCTCGGCACTGCCGAGCGCTCCCGCCAGACAGGTCGCGGCAATGGCGAGGCAGGCGGTGGCGGCCAGGGTCCACGCGCGTGCGACGGGCCGGCGGCGCGACGGGGACCGATTCTGCTGTCCGGGCATCGTGATCTTTCTCTGCGAACTCACCCGGCGCGACACCCGGCGAAGCACGATGAGTAACTCGGTTACTCAGGTAACGGCGTTACTGTAGCGGGGTGAGCAGGGAGACGGAAGAGGCTTTGCGGGCCCGGATCATCGACGTGGTGCGCGCACTGCTCGAATCCGACGGCTACGACGCCGTCCAACTGCGCGAAGTGGCCCGGCGGGCGCGGGTTTCGCTGAGCACCATCTACAAGGTGTTCCCCACCCGGGACGAGCTGATCGTGTCGGCCATCGAACGGTGGATGGAGGAGAACATCTATGTCCCGATGGAATCCCCGCCGCCGGGCGAAACGGTGTACGCGGGGCTGATGCGGGTGACCCGGCACGTGTTCGAGCCGTGGGAGCGGCATCCGATCATGCTCGAGGCCTACCACCGGGCGCGCATCGGGCCCGGTTCCGAGCGCCTGGACAATCACGGGCTCGATGCCGTGCTGCCCATCGCGGCGGCGGTGCTGGGCGGCGCGGATCCGCAATACCTGCAAGACATCGCGGTGGTGCTGTCCAATATGACGTTCTCACTGCTGGGCCAGTGCGCGGACGGCACCCTCGAAGTGGCCCAGGTGCTGCCGATACTCGAACGCGCCGTCTACCGCCTCACCGCCAATAACGAGCCCGACGCGGACGCGGCCGTGCAGCGCCGCGAGTCCATGGCGGCGCCGCAGCTCGGTCCGGAGATCGCCGCACCCTATCGGCGCACGCCCGCCGCGGAGGCGACCGAGAACAGGTAGGGGTCGTGGCCGTTGACCAGCAGCAGGTCCGGGTCGGCCGCCCGCCAGAGTTCTTGCAGCCGGGCGTGATTGGCTTCGACGCGCTGCCAGTCCGCGGCGACGAGGCGTTCCATCGCGGTCAGGGCTCGGGGTGCGGAGGCGGTGCCGTCGAGTTGACCGTGGTGATAGAAGGCGTCGCCCGCGTGCAAGATCCAGTGGACGCCGGCGTCCACGGCGACGGCGGCGTGCCCGCGCGTGTGCCCGGGCAGGCTGATCAGCACGATGCCGGGTGCGATGCCGGTGAGTTCCTCGGCGCCGGGGAAGCCGCGCCAGGACTCCCCCGCCGCCGGGTCGTGTGTGACGAACCGCGGTCCGTGGGCCCGCGGTTCGGGAAGGTAGCGGCCGCGTTCGGCGAAGGTGCCGGGACGCTGTGCGGCCGCCGCCTCGGCGGCGGTGAGATGCACTTGCGCCCAAGGGAAGTCGGCCAGGCCTCCGATATGGTCGGCATCGCAGTGGGTGAGCACGATGTGCCGGACGTCGTGCGGGTCGTAGCCGAGTGCGCGCAGCTGAGTGATCGCCGCCTCGGCCGGATCGAATACCGGCCGCACATAGTGGCGCGCGGGGCCGAAACGCCGGGCGGGCGATTCGGCATCGCGTAGCCCGAGGCCCGAATCGACCAGCGCCAGACCGTTTTCGGTCTCCACGAGCAGCACATGGCACACCAGACCGTCCGGCGTGGCGGGCGGATGCATCGTGCCGCAGTTGAGATGACGGACCTTCATGCCGCGGCCGGGGTGTGCACCAAACGCGGGTCCGGTTGGCTCGACATCGCGAGCAGTCCGCGCAGCGCCCGCACCAGCAGCGGCCAGGTGCGCGGGTCGCGCAGGTTCAGGGCTGCGACCAGCTGTTTGAGCATCGAGAGCGTATCGAAGTAGATGCGTTCGGCGACCAGCCGCTCGTGCTCGTCGAAGACGAAATACGCCGTCATCCGGGTCCGATGCCGCCCGCCGGTGGCCGGGATACCGCCCAATGGCCCCAGATGCGTTCCGAGCAGCCAGAATTCGACGATCACCGCGTCCGCGCTGTGCCGCATGGCGATGATCTCGTGGTCCTGATCCGGGAACGCCACCCGGGTGTCGTGGTAGTAGCCGCGCACCTCGGCGTCGCCGTCGTGGACGGTGAGCGTCGGAATGATCTCGTAGTGCGGATGCGGGAAGGTCGCCAGCACATCGTCCCAGTCCTGGCGTACTTCGTCGTGGAAGTGATCGAGGACGAGCTGCTCGCGGGCGCGCAGCACCTCGGGGGCGGGAATGGCGAAACGGTCGGTCATAGCGGAACTCCCGAGCACTCGGCTCACTCAGAATCCCACGGCGTGGGAATAATCGGTAGAGTAAACCCACGCCGTGGAAATAAGCAAGCGTGAGGAATGATGAACGCCATGACCGGTTCCGCCACCTCGCCCCCGCGCCGCGGGCGGCCGCCCAAGGCCGAAGCGCAACTGTCCCGCGCGGCGATCCAGGCCGCCGCGCTGGCGGTGATAGACGCGGAAGGCATTGCGGCGGTGAGCATGCGATCGGTCAGCCGAGCGCTGGGCGTGGACGCGAAAAGTCTCTACCACCATGTGGACGGCAAGGACGATCTGCTCGACGCGGTCGCCGAACACCTCCTCGAACAGCTCCGCATGCCCGCGCCCACCGGATCACTCGACGCCGATCTGCGGGCCCTCGCGCACGAGTTCCGGCGCGTCACTCTCACCCACCCCGAGGCCGCGACGCTGGTGCTGACCCGGCAGCTGTCCTCGTTCGGCGGACTGGCGCCCACCGAGGCGGTGCTGACCGTGCTGTGCACGGGCGGCTGTTCGCCCGAAGAAGCCGTGCACCTGCTACGCACTTTCCTGGCCACCCTGATCGGCACCCTGCTGCGTGAGATCTCGGCCGGTCCGACTTTCGGCACGGACGATATCGTGGGCATCGCCGAACGCCGCCGCACCCTCGAAACCTCGGGACTGCCCCAGATCGCCCGCGCCGCACCGCATCTCGCGCGCTTCGACCGCGATCGCGAATTCGATTACACCCTTGACCTTCTCGTCCAGCTCGCCGCGTCCCGCCTCGACGCCGCGAAGTAGGGCAGGCTGCTCTCGGAAAACGCGATCGTGCCTGGACGTTCCGCGTCGGCCTGCATGCGGGCCCAGCGATCGCGAATGGCTTCCTTGGTGCGCGGACGCACCCGGCACACCAGGGCGATGGCGGCGGCGCAGCCCAGCGTGATGGCCAGCGCGACCAGTCCGGGCGCGATCGCGCGCGCGGGTTCGGCGGGGCGATACCAGCTCGGCGAGTAGGCGATGCGGTCGAAATCCCTGCCCCACAGCGCAACCGCCGCCGACGGCACGAACAGCACGCCGATGCACAGCGGCGGAATCGACGGGAACAGCGGGGTGGCCGCGCCGAGGCTGTAGCCGCCCACGAACGCCACCGCCATTCCGCCCAGCACGGCGACGAGCATGCCGTGCGCGCCGGTCATCGCGGTCAGGATGGCTCCCACGGCCAGCAGGGCGATCAAGCCGGCGGCCAGCAGCGGCAGTCCGCGCCGGTGCCCGGCGGCCAGGCCCAGACCCACCAGCGCGACGAAAACCAATACGGCCCAATCGGGTCGGGGCACGGTCACCGGGGTGCTGCCGGCCGCCGCGAAGGCGACCATCAGCAGCAGGAGCACGCCGTCGCGGCCGGGCAGGATGAACGCCCCGATGAGCGCGGCCGACACGATCAAGACCGTTCCCACCACCAGCACTCGCAGCTCGCGGCCTTCCTGCGCGAACCATTCGGAGGTGAGCAGGATGGTCGGGAAGACGATGCCGGCCACCACCACCGGGCGCAGCGGGATCACGTCGACGAGTTTGCGCACCACCGCGGGCCGATGCCGCAGCCCGAGCGCGCAGAAGGCCGCGGCCACCATCACGAGCGCGGACATTCCGATCGTCGGCATTTCCAGCAGGTAGCGATTGAGCCACGACGGCGTGTGACCCGGAGTCGGGGCCGGGGTGAAATCACCGACCAGGATGCCGCTCATGGCGCCGAACAGGAAGGCGCTCGCGGTCGATTTCCGATGCCAGGCCAGGGTGCCGACGGTACCCATGAGCACGCCCGCGAGCACCGAGTCGATCCAGGTCAGCAGGGATTGCGAGCCGACCTCGTTGCTCCACAGCACCTGATCCACGAGCAGCCCGCCCGCGCCCAGCGCCACCACCACCCAGCCGACCGCGTCGCTGGCCATCACGATGCACACCGCCGCCAGCACCGTCACGAAAGCCGCGGCCAGCGTCGCGCGCGGCACATTGAACACCGCCAGATCGACCCAGGCCGAGGATTCCTGCGTGACGCCGACCGTGGGGTCGATCGGCACCATCACGGTCAGCCCGGCCACCGCCGCCGCCACACCCGCCGTTGCTGTCTCCAGCACCCGCCACCGTCGCCGCACCCCTCAACGATGCCCCACCCTACCCAGATCAGCAATCATCATTTTTGCAGTTCAGAGGCAATTATTTCGATACAGCGAACATTTGGGCACAAAGTGGTCGGCGCTGCCACTCCCGGGAATCGAACTCCGGGTAAATTCCGCGGGCGCGAGCCGAGACCGGCGGCCGAAACGATCATCACGAGTACGCCTGGCGCGGTACAGTTTTCGTCACGCCGCAGCCTCGGTTCGATATCGACTACCCCGCCGTGAGCCGGAGCCGACGGTACACCGTTGATCGACCGCCAGGACGTCGTATGTCGCAGCACCGCCACGCCGCCGGATCCCTGTCCGTGAAAGAACTAGTGGGCGAGGCTGCCGCCGCCCCACGCAGCCATCGCGCCGAACCGCCCGTGACCACCCGCATGCGCGCCCTCACCGGCGCGGCCGTGGCCGCCGGCACCCTGCTCAGCACCACCAGCCTGCTCGCTCCCGCGCTCGCGCAGGCCGCGCCCGTCACCGAGGCGCCCGATGCGGCCGAGGCCGAACCGGTCGAGGCCGCGGTGCCGGATTCGCCCGTCGCCGAACCGGTTGCCGCGCTGACGCCGTTCGGGCTCACCGGGCTGCCGGTGGAGATCGCGGGTCCGCTCGCGCAGGCCGAGCAGGCCATCAAGGACATTCAGAAGCAGTTGCCGCAGGTACAGGTACCCGAGGTACAGGTGCCCGACGTGCAGGTGCCGGAGCTGCCGCAGGTCGGCGCCCCGGCCACGCCGGTGTTCCAGCAGGCGCCCGCGGTGCTGCCGGTCGCGGGTGTGATCAGTTCCGGATTCGGCAGCCGCTGGGGCGAATTCCACTACGGCGTCGATATCGCCGACCCGCTGGGCACGCCGATTCATTCCGCGCTCGGCGGCACCGTGATCGAGGCCGGTCCGGCTTCGGGCTTCGGGCAGTGGATCCGGGTACAGCAGGACGACGGCACCATCGCGGTGTACGGGCACGTCAACGATATGTACGTGCAGGCCGGGGAGCGGGTGAACGCCGGCGACGTGATCGCCTCGGTGGGCAGCCGCGGCAATTCCACCGGACCGCATCTGCACCTCGAGATCTGGGACGAATCCGGGACCAAGATCGATCCGGTGTCCTGGCTGGCCGCCAAAGGCATTCTGATGGAACAGCATTGGGGCGCCGACTAGGGGCCTGACGCTCGGGGATCGGTGACGGCGGCGAAGCTATACTGCGGCTAACCGATAGAGCCGTCACCGATCCCCCTTCAGAGGTGCAGCGTGCGCGCAGCCGTCGCGGTCCCGATTCTGCTGATCATGGTGTTGGCCGGGTGCGGCCGGTCTACCGAGCCCGCCGATTCGACGCCGCAAGCACCGGGAACGCTGATAGCTCAGCGGTCGCTCGAGAACCTGGATTCGGCGCTGTCCGCGGCGGCCTCTTCCGCCACCTACCTTCGCTATCGGTCGACCGCGCCGTCGGGCGAATCGATCGAGGTGTCGGGTGCGCTGTTCGTCCCGACCGGTACCGCGCCGCCCGGCGGCTGGCCGTTGATCTCCCTGGCGCACGGCACCTCCGGCGTGGTCAGCGCGTGCGCACCGACCAACTCCCCCACCCTGTTCGGTTCCGCGCCCCTGGTCACCCAGTTGCTGACCGGCAAGCACGCCGTGGTGATGACGAACTATCAGGGTCTCGACGGTCCCGGCGCCGCACCGTATCTGGACACGCCGTCTTCGGGTTACGACGTCTTGAACGCGGCCCGCGCCGCGCACGCGACCGGTATGCCCCTCGCCCAGGACCTCGTTCTCGTCGGTGCCTCGCAGGGTGGGCGCGCCGCGGAATCGGCCGCCGAGACCGCGAAATCCTATGCGCCCGAACTGAAGATCCACGGCGTGCTGCTGCTCTCCCCCGCCTTGGAACTCAACCTCGACGAGCCGGTTCGCACCCGGACCCTCAATGCCCCGGACCAGTACCTGATCCTGCCGTACATCGTCGAAGCCATCCGATACGGCGATCCCGCCTTCACCTACGATCGCGTCATGCACGGCGATCTGCTCACCGCCGCACCACGTTTGGAGGCCGCGTGTACCGGCGACCTCACCGCCGCCGATCTCGAGCTGGGGAAGTCGGCCACACCCGCCGAAGCCTGGTTCACCGATGACGCGGCCGCCCAGCGCGTGGCCGATTTCGAAGCCCGCACCAACCTCCCGAAATCCGCCACCGCCTTCCCGACCTATATCGTCCGTGGCGACGCCGACCCGCTGGTCAATACCGCCTGGTCCGACTCGGCGGTGGCCAAGATGTGCGCACTCGGCACCCCGGTCCATGATCTGGTCGTCCCCGGCGGTCACGAAGCCCCCACCGCCGTCGCCGATCAATGGCTGCCCTGGATCGGTGACCTGTTCGCCGACAGCCCCATCGCCTCCACCTGCCCGCGCTGACATGACCAGCTCAGCCGGAACCGAACTCGACCCCGGCGATATCCGCCACTCGCCCGGCAACGGAAGCAGGCATGGGCGTTCCGGATTCGATGGCCGCCACCTCGGCACTCATCACCGCCGCGCGCCGAGCCAGCCCCGCCACGGTCCAGCCCCGAGCCTCGCGTGCCGCCCGCACCCGCTTCCCGAACTCGTACGCGAGACCCAGCCGATCCAGCTCGGTCCGCGCCGGGGAGGTCCGGGCACCCGCGTCCCGGCGCTCGTCGAACTCCTCCTGTTTGATCATCGGTTTCGACTCTAACCAGGCAATTGCCCTGATCAGCGGAGGCGGCCGCGCAATCCCTTCACGAGCGTGAGGACCCAGACCGCTACGGCTATCGCCAACAGGAGGCGACCCACCGCTCCCAATGCGCCCGTCCCGGTCACGGTGCCCGCCGTAAGGGTCGCGACCGCGGTCATGCCGAGCGGGAACACGGTGGCCCACCGGCGGATGTCGTACTCCGGGCGCGGCCGCGCGATCTCGGCGATCGCCAGCACGAGGTACAGCGCCCAGTTCAACCCGAGCAGCGCCCAGAGCACACCCAGCAGCACCGCGTGTCCTGCCCCCGACAGCCAGTGCGTGGCAAGGATTTTCGCGGCCGCCAGCGCCGAAATGGCCAGCGCGCCGGTACACACCCACTGATCCCCCGCGCCCTGCCAGATCTGCCGGAAGTCGAAGTGCGTCAAAGCGATCAGATACAGCAGCACGCCCAGGCACAACCAGCCCAGCGCTACCCGGCACAACCACACCGGCCCGCCCGCCCCGGCCAGACTCGCCGCCAGCACCGCGAGCCCCTGCGTGGCGACGCACACCAGGAACTCCGAACCCGGCATCGCCCGGGTCCAGCGCCGCATGACCGCCACGAGCAGCACCGGCCACCAGATCCCCGCCAGCACCAGCGCAGCCGCGCCTAGACCATCCCACCCGAGCAGGACGACGCGCGTCCCCAGCACCGTGGTCGCTGCCACGCCCGTCAGCCCCGGCGGCGTACCCGCTTCCGCCACCCAGCGCGACCGCTGACCCACCAGCCGCGTCGCGAAATCGATTCCGAGTACCGCCCACACCACGGCCGCCAGCGCCAGCGCCGCCACCGACAGCACCTCGAACCCGGTGAGGTGCAATCCGATCGACAGAATCCCGGAGGCCATCACTGCGGCCCCCGCCGTCGGCGGCAGCTCCCGCCACCATGCTGCCGCCCGATCCGTCATCTCACCCCTGCCAGGTCAGCCGTGCTCTCGCAACGCCGGAACGATCGCACGATACCCCGGGACGCGAGCGGTACCGCGGCTCCGCGCCGAGGTCAGTCGCCGCCTGCTTCGAGCTTGCGGCGCAGCAGCTTTCCGGTGGCATTGCGGGGCAGTTCGGGGAGGAAGACGATGTCACGCGGGACCTTGTGTCGAGCCAGATTGGCTTTGACGAAGCCCTTGAGGTTCTCGGGGTCGGGAGCGGCCCCTTCGACGGGGACCACGAAAGCGCGCAGCCGGGTGCCGAAGTCCCGGTCGGGAACCCCGATCACCGCCGCTTCGGCGATATCGGGGCGGGTCACAAGGAGGTTCTCGACTTCGAGGGGGAAGACGTTCTCGCCGCCGGAGACGATCATGTCGTCGTCGCGGCCGTCGATGAACAACCGGCCCTGGGCGTCGAAATGGCCGAGATCGCCGCTGGAGAGCAGGCCGTCGATGGATTCCTTGGTGCCCCCGTCGGTGTAGCCGGTGAAGCTGAGCCCGCTGGAGACGAAGATGGTGCCGATCGCGCCCGGGGTGGTGATCCGGTTGCGGTGTTCGTCGTAGAGCTCGACGTGGCACCCGACCGGTGGGCGGCCGACGGTGCCGGGGGCCGCGCGCATATCGGCCGGGGTTGCCACGGCGACCACCGCGACCTCGGTGGAGGCGTAGAGGTTGTAGAGCACGTCACCGAAGGCCGCGGCGGTGCGGCGGCTCAGGTCGGGGGAAATCGAGGAGCCGGACGCGAAAATCACTCGGAGAGCAGAGGTGTCGTAGCAGGACAGGACGTCGGGGCCGAGGTCGATGATGCGTTGCAGCATGGTGGGAACCAGGACCAGGGTGGCGGCACGATGGTCGGCGACGTTCTTCACGGTCTGCCGGGCATCGAATTTCCTTTGCTGGAACACGATTTTGTTGCCGAGCGCCCAGCCCAGGGTGAATTGGGAGAGTCCGGTGCCGTGGAAGATGGGTGCCGCCATCACGATGGTGTCCCCCTTCGGCAGCGGCACGCGGTCCAGGAACTGCGCCGACAGCAGCGGGGAAACCTTCTCTCGCGGAGCGCCTTTGGGGGTTCCGGTGGTACCGCTGGTGAGGATGACGATGCCGCCCGCGTGCGCCGGCGGCGGTAGCTCACCCGATGGGTTGGCGGCGATCAGGACGTCGACGGTCGGCAGGTCGCCCGCGCGTTCGGGATCCTCGACCCACGACAGCACGCGGGGGATGCCGGCGGGTACCGCATCGAGGAGGCCGAGGAACTCCTCGTCCAGCACGATGGCCGCGACCTTCTCCCGCTGTGCCACGTCGGCGAATTGCGGTTTGGCGAAGCCGGTATTGAAAAGGACCACGCGCGCACCGAGTTTGCCCGCCGCCAGCAGGGTGCACACCAATCCGCGGTGATCACGGCAGAGGGCGGCCAGCACGGTTCCGGGACCGAGGCCGAGTTCCGCCAGTCCGCGCGCCAGGGCGTTCGATCGCGCGTCGAGTTCGGCGAAGGTGAGGGTGCCGAGTTCGTCGACGATGGCCGCCGCGTGCGGATCCCGCCGGACCGCGTGGTTCAGGACGGTGACGAACGGCCCGACGGTCCCGGCGTCGCGGGCGGATCGGATCGCGTCGCCCGGACGCAGGGGGTCGAACATACCCCGCTTGTGCAGTACCGCCAGCGCCGAGAACCCCTCGGACACCGTGCGCAGAACCCATCGCGGCGATCGTGCCATCCCCTGAACCCTCCAGCTCAATCAGTCAATTTGATAAGAATTCGATTCGGTGGGCCGGAGGTCCGGCCCGCCGAAGCCTCGAACCAGGTCAACGCGGTGGTTGACTGAGATCCCGGTTGGCCATGGGGATTTCGATGCTGATGGGCATGCGCAGCTCGGCGAGGTACCACAGTGCCGCCTGGCGCAGGAATTCGTCGAAGAGCCAGTACACCTCCTGGGTCGGTGGCACCACGGTGAGTACGCCCTCGCGGACTGCGATGAAAGGGCCCCAGCTGAAACGCAACAGCGGGTCCCAGACCGGTTCCCGGGCGATGGCCAGACCGTCGGCGATGGCATCGCCGAGCAGGAAGCGGGTGAACGCGCCGAGTACCGGCTTGGTGAGAATGGTCAGGTCGAGGTTCACGCCCAGTCGCAGCAGCCGGTCCGCGAGCTGCGCGCCCTCCGGCGTCGCCGCCAGGATCGGGTCGAGCACTTGCGCGGCTTGCGAATTCGCTTCCGCCCACGAGTTGGGGATGTACTCGTCGCGCACGCCGAGCATGTGCGCGGCGACCTGCCACGAATGCAGGAAGGCCTCCGATTCGCTCCCTGGAATCGGCACGTTCCACGCGGTCAGATGCCGCATGACGGTGGTGGGCAGGCTGTGCCAGGTGACCATGATGTCGTTCTGGCTGATCGGCACCTGCTCACCGGAGTACTGCAGCCATTGCGGCGACTGCGGCAGCAGGTGCCGGACCGCGGCGTGCACGAGGCGGGTCTTGACGCAGGTCACCACCATCTCGCCGTCCGGGCCGTAGGCGTTCGCGGTGCCGATGTCGTAGCCGAGCTTGGCGGTCTTGGAGATGCGGTCCTTCAGATCGTGACCACCCTGCGAGTAATACACGGCGCGGGCCTCTTTGGGGATGACGGTGCTCATCATCCCGCTGGCCAGCCCGTACAGCACGCCCAGATACAGCCCGCGCTTCTTGTTGAACTCAACCGCGGTCGCCAGCTTGCCCGCGTCCGCCCACTGCGGCAGCCGGCGCGCGTATTCCATGAAGTCGCGCAGTTCGGCCGGCAGCCCGTCGGGCAGCGCCTGGCCATTGCGGGTCCAAGTCCGCAGCAGCGCATTGACTCTCGGCACGTCGCCGCTGTCGAGCAGGGCCGCGACCACCGGATCGGCCTCGGTGTCCCACACCGTGAGCGGATCCGTGCCCGCGCCGGTGCCCGCCACCGAACCTTCCGGTGACCAGGTCCAGGGTTCCGCCCGCGCGGGGGCGGTTATGGCGAGCGCACCGAGCGCTCCCATGGCCCCGCCCATCTTCAAAGCGTTCCGCCTGCTGAATCCGTCCATGCCTGCGCTCCTCGTCGAGACTGGATCCTGACCACGCGACCAGAATCACGAGTCACATAGTAGATCTGTACTTGCATGCCAACAGCAGAAATCAGCGATTGCTTTCAGAATGGCCAGTAACATCAAGCGTTGCCGGCTACTCGCCCAGCTCGTCGGCGAGCCACGAATCAGGTCCCGCTCACGCCGCCCCCTACCACGGCACGCCACCCCTCCGCACCTCCGGGAGTGCCGCCGAGTGAACTAGAACACGCTCGCGCATCACGAAACGCGTTCTGCCACGCTCGATGCCGATCCGGGCGCCTCACGGTGATGGCTCGCAATTTGCGCAGTCCCGGATCGAGCTCAAAGCTGGATCGGTTCCGAAACTGTTGGCGCACTGGGCAGGTAGACAAAACGATGGTTACAAATGCACCGAAGCAGGGTCGTGGCGTCCGGGAGATCGACGTGGGCGACGCACCCACGCGGTTCGCGCGCGGCTGGCACTGCCTCGGCCTGGCGGAGACCTTCCGGGACGGAAAACCGCATTCCGTAGAGGCTTTCGGCACCAAGCTGGTGGTGTGGGCCGACAGCGACGGCGAGATCAAGATCCTGGACGCCTACTGCCGGCACATGGGCGCGGACCTGTCCAAGGGTTCGGTCAAGAACGGCGACATCGCCTGCCCGTTCCACGATTGGCGCTGGAACGGCGCGGGCAAGTGCAGCGAGATCCCGTATGCCCGCCGAGTGCCGCCGCTGGCCCGCACCCGGGCGTGGACCACGCTCGAGCGCAATGAGCAACTGTTCGTCTGGCACGACCACGAGGGCAATCAGCCCGCGCCGGAGGTCACCATCCCGGTGATCGAGAGCGTGTACGGGCCCGACGGCGTGCGCGGCGCGGACTGGACGCCGTGGACCTGGCATTCGCTGGTGATCGAGGGCGCGCACTGCCGCGAGATCATCGACAATGTCGTGGACATGGCGCACTTCTTCTACATCCACTACGCCTTCCCGACCTTCTTCAAGAACGTGTTCGAAGGCCATGTCGCCACCCAGTACCTGCACTCCAAGCCGCGCACCGATATCGGCGTCGGCGCCGAGTTCGGCGACAGCCTGCTGTTCTCGGAGGCGTCCTATTTCGGCCCGTCCTACATGATCAATCCGCTGCGCAACAGCTTCGGCGGGTTCGAGATCGAGAGCGTGCTGATCAACTCCCACTACCCGATCAGCAACGACTCGTTCGTACTGAACTGGGGCATGACCCTGCACAAGCCCGCCGGCATCCCCGACGACGCCGCGGACATGCTGCTGGAGAAGATGGAAGAGGGCATCAGCATCGGCTTCCTGCAGGACGTGGAGATCTGGAAGCACAAGTCCAAGATCGACAATCCGCTGCTGTGCGAGGAGGACGGGCCGGTCTACCACCTGCGCCGCTGGTACGAGCAGTTCTACGTCGACGTGGCCGATATCGACCCGAAGTCGGTGCAGCGCTTGGAATTCGAGGTCGACACCACCAAGGCGAACAAGGCCTGGGAACGGGAAGTCGCCGAGAACCTCGCCAATCAGGCCGCCGCGGCGCCGGTACCCGCCATGGACTGATATCGACCCGGCATATCCCCGCAATAAACTGCAGCTATCCAGGAGTTAGTCACCGAATTCACTCATTTCGAGTACTGCTCCCGGGGATGTGCTCATGCGCACACTATTTCGCTGTCTCGTCGCGGTCGCCCTCGTCATGGCCGCGGTCCTGCTACCGGGCTGCGGGGTCGCGCGCACGGCCCCGGAAACCCCGCCCGGTGCGCTCGGCGGGGATTTCCGCTGGGGTGTGGCGGCCTCCGGATTTCAATCCGAAGGCCAGTCACCGGACAGCAATTGGACCCGCTACATCGATGCCAATGCCGGGTGGGACCGGCTCGGGGATTCGGTGGACTTCCGATCCCGGTATCGGTCGGATATCGCACTGGCGAAGCAGCTGGGCGTCAAGGTGTTCCGCATCGGCGTGGAATGGGCGCGGCTGGAAACCCAGCCGGGAGTGTGGGATCCGGCCGCGTTCGCCTTCTACGACGATGTCGTCGCCGCCATTGTCGCGGCGGGGATGCAACCGATGCTCACCCTCGACCATTGGGTGTATCCCGGGTGGGCGGCCGATCGCGGCGGCTGGCGCAATCCGGGAATGGTCGCGGACTGGCTGAACAATATGCGCAGGGTGGTCGACCATTACGCGGCGCGCAATCCGATCTGGGTGACGGTCAACGAGCCGGTCGCCTACATCATGCACGAGGTGCGGCAGAATCACACCGACGCCGGGCAGATGCTGGAGCGGGTCGCGCAGGCGCACAACGAGATTTACGACTACATCCACCAGGTGCAGCCGAACGCCATGGTGACCAGCAATGTCGGGTATGTCGCCGGGGCGGAGTCTCAGGTCAACGGGCCGCTGCTGGACCTGATCGGCGATCGGCTGGATTTCGTCGGGGTGGACTACTACTTCGGTTACGAACCGCCGGAACTCGCCGCCGTGAATTTGTCCGACGGCTCGGCCACCGCGCCGTCGGGCATGTGGGATCTGCCGGTGCGGCCCGAGGGAATCTACTATGCGCTGCAGCACTATTCGAAGCGATTCCCGGGGAAACCGCTGTGGATAGTGGAGAACGGGCTGCCGACCGAGAACGGGAAACCGCGCAGCGACGGCTACACGCGGTCCGACCATTTACGGGACACCGTCTACTGGTTGCAGCGCGCGCAGGCGGACGGCATGAATATCATCGGCTACAACTATTGGAGCCTGACCGACAACTATGAATGGGGCTCGTACACGCCGCGGTTCGGGCTTTACACCGTCGATGTCCGTACCGATCCCACGCTGACGCGGACTCCCACCGATGCCGTCGCCGCCTATCGCGAGGTCATCGCCCGCGGCGGGGTGTCCGCCGACTACCGGCCGGTGCGCGGGCCGGCCGAGTGCGGATTGGTCGACCCGCCCGCCAGCTGCGATGCCCCGGTCACGGTCCCCTGAACGGATTCAAGATCAAAGTCCCTTTCCGGTAGGACTTTCGGCCCTGTCTCCGGCACCGCCGCCCCGTAACGGTGGTCCGGGAGATCAAGAGCAACTTCGGACCGGAAGGCGGACCATACCCGTGGCGCGTGAGCTGACGCAGCGTGAGATTCTCGTCGAACTGGAACCGGTCGCCGCGCAGGCGCTGGACCGGCACCTGTCGGTGTTCAAGGACTGGCATCCGCACGACTACGTGCCGTGGGACGACGGGCGCAACTTCGCGCAGCTCGGCGGAATCGATTGGGACCCCGAGCAATCCAGGCTCTCGGAGGTGGCCAAGGCGGCCTTGGTCACCAACCTGCTCACCGAAGACAATCTGCCCTCCTATCACCGGGAGATCGCCGAGAACTTCTCGCGCGACGGTGCGTGGGGCACCTGGGTGGGGCGCTGGACGGCCGAGGAGAACCGGCACAGCGTGGTGCTGCGCGACTACCTGGTCGTCACGCGCGGGGTGGATCCGGTCGCGCTGGAGAACGATCGCATGGCCCATATGACGCACGGTTTCAGCGCGCCCGTGGACGCCGCCACCGCCGCCGCGCACGCCGGGTTCCTGTACTCGGTGGCCTATGTCAGCTTCCAGGAGCTGGCGACCCGGATCAGCCATCGCAATACCGCCAAGGTCTGCGACGACCCGATCGCCGACCGCATGCTGCAACGGCTCGCCCTGGACGAGAACCTGCACATGATCTTCTATCGCACGCTCTGCGGGGCGGCCCTCGAACTCGTGCCCGACCAGGCCATGGAAGCCATCGACCTGATCGTCGAGAACTTCCGCATGCCCGGCACCGGGATGCCGAACTTCCGCCGCAACGGGGTGCTGATGGCCAAGCACGGCATCTACGATCTGCGCCAGCATCTCGAGGATGTCCTGGAACCGGTGCTGCGGCATTGGGATGTGTTCGGCCGCACCGACTTCGGGCCGCGCGGGGAACAGGCGCGGGATCGGCTGGCGGTCTATCTGGAGCAGTTGCGGTCGGTGCAGATCCCGCGTTTCGAGGAGCAGCGCGACCGGTCGCTGGCCCGCGACGCCGCCCGACTCTAGGACCGCGCATCCGGCCCTAGCGGTACCGCGGATTGGTGTTGTGCCATTCGAACGAGCCGCCCATCCAATGACGGAGGCCGCGCAGGAAGGCCTGTAGTTCGGGGGACGGGATGGTGCGCAGGGCGGTGATATCGGCTTCGAAGTCGCGGACCATTCGATTGTGCAGTTCGACGGTGACCTCGGTGGCGTCGGCCACCGAGCAGCCGCGGTCCGCCGCGATCTGCAGCACGATATTGCAGACCGGGTTGGGGTCGGCCGCATCCTTTTTCACCGATACCAGGTCGTTGATCAGGACCGCGGTGGTGCCGGCCCGGAATGCCGCGAGCCGGACTCGGTCGTCGTAGAACAGATTCGCGGGCACCTCGTAGCCGGCCACCGGGTCGATCAATGCCATCGACGTGTAGAAGGTGTCGTGTTGCCGCGCCGCCAGGTACTCCCAGGCCGCCGGCGACTGTCCGCTGTGCCGCCAGGCCGCGTACGCGGTCCAGGACACGAACATCGCGAATGTGGCGTAGCAGGCTCGGTGCACCTGGCTCGGTGTCGCGTGCAGGCGCAGGTTCGCCATCGCGGAGGTGAAGGTGCGCAGGACCTTGTCCGATGTCATGGCCTCGTTCAGCGGCACGCTGAATTCGCCCGCGTCCGGCAGCGGGTCCATCGCCGCCATCACGAGGGTCAGGCGCTGCGGCAGTCGTGTCGGGTCCGCGCCGAGTGCCGAATCATCGGCGTAGTAGTCGTCGGCCATCCACCATGCGGCGTTCATCTGCGCGGCGATGAGCAGCCGGTCCGCATCGTCGCAGTCCGAGTGCGCGAGCATGACGAGCCGTCCATATCCCGTCTTGCGCAGCTTCTCCAGTTCCTCCGCCGTAAATCCGAGCGAATCGGCCCAGGCCACGAGCCGCTCGTCGACTTCCTCGGCCAACCGGTCGTCGACCCGTGCCGCAGGGGGAACGAGTACGGGCGACGCCGAACCATCCCCCCACTCCACCAGGCGACACGGTTCGAGATCCGCCGTCAGCCGTCGCAGCGGAAGCCGGAACGTGCCCTCCCCCAGCCGGATCCCCGCCGCGCTGAATCCGGGCGCGGACACCCGCACTGCGAAACCGCTAGGCCGATCCGCAGTGTGCCGAGTCTCCGCAACGCCGCCCGCCGTCGCGCTTGCCACTGGTGCACCCTGGACGGGCGGACTTTCCAGTGGTGCACTCTCGACCGGCGCATCCTCTACTGGTGCACTTTCGACCGGTGCATCCTCAACTAGCGCACTCTCGACCGATTCACTCGCCGCACGCGGGCTCTCCACCGGTGCACTCTCAGCCAAGGCGACTGGCGCACTGTCAGCCGACATGCTCCCCACCGTCGCGCTTTTCGCAATCACCGCGTCCGGCTCGTCCACGAACCGCCGCGCCAGCACGCTCCCGAGCCCGGTCGGCCCACTGAACGCCGGCAATCTCCCCGATCGCACCGTATCCACCGCCGGCCCGGCGGACCGCATCTTCTCGCCATTGTTGCTGGGCACCGGCATCATGTCGCTCCATCGCATCGAAGAGGTCATCTGGCAGCAGGCAGGACATCGAAAGGTGAAGCAGTACTTCAACTATCGATCATCGGCTCCACGCCCGCAGGCGATTCCCTAGAACCCGCTCCCACCCGTCCGCAGAACCGGACAATACGACCGAAAACCAATCGACCAGTTCAATAGAGTCCCAGCTCAGGACGAATCCGCGCCGCCCAATCCACCTCCCGCCCGGCGACCCGGCACAACACTTCGTAGTGCACCAGAAAGCTGAAACAGGCATCCACGAGTTGTCCGGTGGCGTGGCCATCGACCACATAGAGATCGTCCGTGAGGAAGCGCCGAGCCCCTGGCAGAAATGTCAGCCCGTCGCAGTCCTGCATCACCTCGCCGCGAAATGAACTCCCCGGCGCCATCGACCCCCAATCCCACGGCTTGTCCCCGAGGCCGAAGGCAACGATCAGATTGGTCCGCAAGTACACGTGCAGCACGTGATAGAGCAGAAACCCCAGGTTGTTCCCCACCGCCTGCCCGCCGGGCAGGCACTCGAGTACGGCCCGAATCTCGTTGTCACCGAACGACAGCAGCTCCCGTGTGCGCCCGGCCTCCATGAGCCCCACGAACTCCGAGCATCGGCAGCCCCAGTGGTCGGACTGTCGAAGGGCCGGAATGAGCGGCGCTTCATCCGGCCCATCGAACCCCAACCCGCGCACAGCATCCTGCGCGCGCCGCCCACCGTCTTCGATGAGTTCCCGCAACGCATCCCCGAACCGCGTCAACCGCGCACTCGCCAGCGCCACCTCCCGTGTCGCCCGAGGCAGCTCCCCGGGCAGCGTCACCGTATACCCCCGGGTCTTCCGAAACACCGCCGTCCCCCGCGTCACGCACCCCACCCGCGCGCAAACCCGGCCGGCCAAGTATTTCCGCCGCTCAACCCGAATCGCAGTCCTCTTGTCCCCCACATGAATCCGTCCGCAATCCCCCACCGGCAATTCCACCCCCGGATCCCGATACCGGCGCACCAACGCCGCCAAGTCCGACCAATCGAGCTGCCCATGAGAATGCGGATAGAGCACGCTCCGATTATCCGCACCGACCAGAACCGGCCGCGAACCAATCCAGCCACTGCCCATGCGCACCGGCATAAGCCAACGGCACCCCATCCAACGCAACCACGAACCGCCCCGGTGTCTCCGCCGCAGGCACCGGAAGCCGCTCCGCCACCGAACCGATAACCCCGCACCCCTCATTCGACACCCAGTGACACCCCAGCCCCTGGACCGTCCGCTCGAACTGCACCCGCTCCTCGGCACTCAAATACCCGAGCACGGCGCTGTGCATGACCACCACGGTCGCCCCGTCCGGAGCCGCCGAAACCAGTTCCGCCACAGTCTCGTTCAAATCCCCCGTCACCAAATGCGCCGGATCCGTCCGCGCAATCGCAATCGCACCCCGCAACCGCCGCACCCGCTCCGGCTGCCCAGGCCACACCAAAGCCTCCAGCCACCGCATCTGCTCGAAGTCATTGACATCCAACGGATTCAAATCCACCCCCGCCCGCCAAACCACCTCCGGCAACCGCTCCGGAATCGGCGGCTCCCCACCGATCCCACACCGCAACCGAACCTCCGAAGCTCCCCCTTCGGGATCAATCCCACCCCACCCCTCATACCGATAACTGAACCGATCCGGATACAAACACAACCCCGCCGAAGCCCCCACCTCGATCAACGCCAACGGCCCCGCCAACCCAGCCAGCACCGGCAACAACACCGCAGCCCGCCCCACCTCATTGGTCTGCGTCCTCCTACTCATCACCACCCCCACCACCGCATCCCAATTCCGCACCACCCACTCCCGAAACTCCCCATACGACACGTCCCCCACCCCCAGAAACCGCGCCGCACCCAACACCAAATTCGGCTGCCGCTTCTCCCAAGGCAGCCGCCCGATCAACCCCAACACCTTCGGATCATCCGCAATCCCCAACGCCCACAACTCATAAAGCCCCGAACTCCCCCGCGCCTCGACCTCACCAAACCGCCGATACCACCCACCGGTCTCCCCACTCATCCACCCTTCCTACCGCCCACCCTCCACCCCGGGCCACCCTCAAAATCACACTGATCCCTCACCCGCTCCCCAGATCCCATGGCGAGAAACGCATCCATCGCGAAAACGGGTGGACCTGGCCCCTGCCGCAACCGGACGTGCGGATGCGGCGCTGAGAATCAGGACAGCGTGCGTACCAGTGCGTCCAGGGCGGCTGGGTAGGCGCTTTCGGACGGTGCGCCGAAGCCTACGACGATGCCTTGGGGTGCGGTTTCCGAGTTCTCCGAGAGCCACATGCCGGACAGGCCGTCCAGGGCCAGGCTGTAATCGGCTGCGCGGGTCAGGACTTCGTGTTCGGTGAGGCCTGCGGGTTCGAGGCGGATGAGGGCGTGGAGGCCGGCGGCGATGCCGGAGAGGGCGTAGCCGGTGAGGGGGCGGCCGGCGCGGGGTTTGAGGCGGGAGGCGAGGAGGTCTCGGCGGCGGCGGTAGCGGAGGCGGGAGGAGCGGATGTGGCGGTCGTAGGCGTGGGAGGTGATCAGTTCGGCGAGGGTTAGTTGGCCCAGGGTTTCGGAGTGGTTGTCCGTTAGTTGCTTGGCTTCGGCTACGGGAGCTACGAGGTGGGGTGGAAGGACCATCCAGGCGAGGCGGAGGCCGGGGCCGAGGGTTTTGGAGGCGGTACCGAGGTAGACGACATGGTCGGGGGCGATGCCTTGGATGGCGCCGACGGGCTGGCGGTCGTAGCGGAATTCGCCGTCGTAGTCGTCTTCGATGACGAGGTGGCCGGCGCGGGCCCAGTCGGCGAGGCATTGGCGGCGGGCCGGGTTCAGGGTCGAGCCGATGGGGAATTGGTGGCTCGGGGTCACGATCGCGGCGCCGATGCCGTGGAATTCGCCGGTGGTGAGCAGGTCTACGCGGGCGCCGTCGTCGTCGACGGGGAGCGAGGTGACGGCGGGGCCGGCGGCGCGCACGGTGTCGCGGAAGGACGGGATGTACGGGTCTTCCATGGCGATGGTCGAGGCGCCGGATGCGTTGAGCACCTTAGCGAGCAGGGCCAAGCCCTGTTGGACGCCGCTGGTGATGATGATGCGGTCGGGGTCGGCGAGGACGCCGCGGGTCCGGCCCAGGTAGTCGGCCAGTGCGGTGCGGAGTTCGATGCGGCCGCGGGGGTCGCCGTAGCCGAACGCGTCGGCGGGTGCTTCGCCGATTGCCTTGCGGGCCGCCCGCAGCCAGGCACTGGTGGGAAACCGGCTCACGTCGGGACTGCCCGCCCGCAGGTTATAGCGTGGTGCCGCAACAGGTTTCGGCACTCCGCTCATGGACGGGGCGGCACGGGTCGTCACCGAGGCGGCGACCCGGGTGCCGGAGCCCTGCCGCGCGGTCAGATGCCCCTCGGCGATCAATTGGTCATACGCCGCCGTGACCGTCCCGCGCGACAACCCCAGTTCCACGGCAAGGGTCCGGGTGGACGGCAACCGGGACCCGGCAGCCAGGCGGCCGGCGCGGATCGCCTCCCGCAGCGCGTACTCCAAACCCACCCGCCGCCCGGTGTCGGGCGTGACGACCAGATGCAGATCGACATCCGAAGTGGACCATGATTTCGACATCCGATTGGCTCCTCCAGTTGATCCATTATCGCCATACCGTTGATGCATGACAACGAAGACCACCGCTTACGTCCAGCCCACCACCCGTCTCGCGGTCGACGAACTCGCCCCCGAGATCGCCAAGGCCATGAACGGCCTCGAGCGAGCCGCGGGACGCACTTCCCTGGAGAAGCCGCTCCGCGAACTCGTGAAACTCCGCGTGGCCCAGATCAACGGCTGCGTCTACTGCGTCGACATGCACTCCCGCGACGCGATCGCCGGCGGCGACACCTGGCGCCGGGTGAACCTGGTCGCCGTCTGGCGCGAAGCTCCCTTCTTCACCCCGCGTGAACGCGCCGCGTTCGCGCTCGCCGAAGCCATGACCCGCCTCGCCGACAGCGAAGTGAGCCAGGACATCTGGCAGGCGGCCGCGGAGGAATTCGCCGATCAGGAACTTGCCGAACTCGTCTGGCACATCGCGATCATCAACACCTGGACCCGGCTGGGCGCGACCACCCGCCCCTGGACCCTGTCCGGCGACGAAAACGCCTGACCGCCAACCACATCCACTAGGAGCGCCATCATGTCCGAAGTCGTCATCACCTACTGCAAGCCCTGCGGCTACCTGAAGCACGCCCGCGCCGCCGCCGAAGCCCTCGACAGCCGGCTCGGCATCGAGCCGGTGCTCACCCCGGGATCGGGCGGCGTCTACCGGGTCACCGTCGACGGCGCGGTCGTGGCCGCGAAGTCCCGCCAGGGCTTCCCCAGCCCCGACCAGATCGTCACCGCGGTAGCCGAATCCATCGCGTGAACCGACCCCGAAGTGCTGTGTGAACTCGGTGAGCGTAGCTACCGTGAGCGGGAACGATCGGGCCGCCGGGCCCGATCGCATCCGCTGTGGACAGGAGTGGCTCATGGCTTTCGCATTCGCATCCGCCGTTATCAACGCCCCCGCCGAGGAGGTCTGGGCTCGGCTGCGGGACTTCGGGGATCTGAGCTGGCATCCGGCGATCGCGTCCTGCGAAATCGTCTCCGAGACAGGGAAATCCGAGGTCGGAGCGGTTCGGCGGATCATGACGGCGGGCGGCGATCTCATCGTCGAGCGGTTGACCGCCATCGATGACGACCGGCGCAGCTTCAGTTACGTATTCGAGGAGGATCCGTTCGGGGTGCGGTCGTATCACGCGACCTTGAGTTTCACTCCCGTCACCGCCGACGGCACCACCTTCGCGCACTGGGAGACCCGGTTCGACGCCGACGCCGATGCCGAGGCACGCCTGGTGAACACGTTCGGCCGCGATATCTTCCAGGCGGGATTGCAGGCCTTGGACAAGGCGCTCGCGCAATCCTGAGCGGACCGGCGTTCACAACCCCTGCCGCCATTCCCGTTCCCACCGAACGGCACGGTGCCGCTCACGGAACCCCATGAGCCCGGACAGCGAAAGCAGAGCGAGACCCCAGATCCCCAGCAGCACAACCAGACCGACCATAATCCCGGTGCTGACGGGCGACGGAGCTGCTGCGGGGTCCTGGGTCGGTTGTCCCGCCTGGTCGAGCCAGATGGTGACCTCTTCCCCGCGACGCGCTTCGGCCGGAACGTCCGCCTCCCCCGTGTAGGCGGCCCCGTCCCGAACCCATCGCACCGATGCCGTAGCCGTGGACGACACCTGACGGCCGATATCGTCGCCGACCGCACCGACCTCGGGGTCGGCGATGACGGTCGCCGGAACAGCGGTCTTCGTGGCGCACTGCGCCCGGAACCGAACGGCGGCATCGCTGTACGCACCGGTCCCCGCCGCCGCCCCCACCGGAACCGCCGCCAGCATCACCACCCCGAGAACCAGCACGGCCCAAGCCACCACCCGGTCGAGTCCGTCCATCAACGGATTCGGATTCCACGGCCCGGCCCGCCAGGCCCGAACCGGCATCGACGGATAGGTCGTCATCCCGCGGCCACCTCCTGATCGTCGGCGAATACTCGACTTCACCGGTCAGCAGACCACCCCGTGCGACCGCGCGTATCCCCCGATTCGGATGAGACGTCAGTCGTGGGTGGTGACGAGGTTTTTTCGGTTCGCAAGGCTCATCGCGTCACCGGCAGTGCGGCCGAGACCTCGCGGGCGGCCCGGGTACCGGACTCGATCGCGCCCTCGAGGTAGCCCGCATGTTCGATGGCCCGCTCGGTGCCGCCCCAGTGAAGGTGGCCGACCGGGACCGACGGGACCGGCGGCAGGGCGGCGGCGCAGCCGGGTTCGGGCAGCGCCACATAGCCGCCGCCGACGTATTCGTCGCGATGCCAGGACTTTTCGTACCAGCCGACCGGCTCGAGCACCTCGGGTCCGAGACGCTCGGCGAGCGGGCCGAGCAGTTTGCGGCGGCGCGCCTGTGGGTCCGATTCGTCGAGGTCGTGGGCTTGCGACCCGCCGACGAGGATGCACAGGTGGCCTGGGCCGTCGGGCGCGGAGGTGTCGAACACCGCGCGGGCGGGTGTGTCCAGGATGAGGAATTCGCCGGTGTGGCGTTCGCGCCAGAACGGACGCTCGTAGACGGCGATCGCCTTGTACACCGAGCCCATGTAGCTGCCGGACGCCAGGTCGGCGTGCTCCGGAGGCAGCGCGGGGGTGTAGGTGATCCGGCCGAGCAGGGGCGGCGGGACGGTGACGATCACCTTCGCGGCGCGGAGCGTCTCCGTCTCGGTCCGCACCAGTAGGCCGTCGTCGTCCTGGTCGATCGACAACACGTTGCGCCCCAGCCGGATTCGTGTTCCGAGCTCGGCCGCCAGGCGATCCGTCACCGCGCCCATGCCCTCGACGAGCAGCGAATCCTGGGCGCCACCGCGGGTCGACAGCATGGTCCGGAGTCCGCCCTGGAGGCGGATCATGCGGGCCATCGAGTGCACGGACATGCGGTCGAGATCGGTTGTCCAGGAGATGGCAGCCATCGTGTCCAGGAGTTTCCGGCTGGTGCGCCCGGGCACGCGGGCTACCCAGGATGCGACGGTGGTGGAGTTGAAGCGCCGTGTTCGTCCGCTGCGGGACAGCACTTCCGCGGCGGCCAGCGCCAGCCCCGCCGACAACAGCGCCGGCACGCCGACCCGCCGGGACCGGTGCAGCAGTGTCGGCATGCTCCCGGTATGCATGGCGAATCGGGTGGCGCCCAGTTCATCGGCCAGCGCGGCGAGGCGATAGTGGTCGTGGCCGATCCATTGCCCGCCCAGATCGACTCGTGAACCGAGAGCGGTGGTTTCGCTCATCGCCCGTCCGCCCACCCGGTGCGCAGCCTCGAGCACGAGCACCTCGATCCCCCGGCGATGCAGTTCGCGCGCGGCGATCAAGCCGGACAGCCCCGCACCGACGACCACTACTTCCGTGCTCCGACCTTCCGGCATAGCCGCGCCTCCCAGGCAACTCGAACTAAGTCGTACAACCGACCGACTTTTTTCAGTAAGCCACAGGACCGGCTCATGCGCAATGACGGAAGTCAGGCGATGGGTTGCGGATCCGCGAAGGCCACGACCATATCCACCGCACGATCGAGGTCGCGGCGGGCACGTTCGCGATCCGGATTCGCCACGTACTGCACGATCAGCCCGTCCACGACGGCCAGCGACAACCGCCCGAGCGTGTCGAAGTCGACGGCGCAACGTTCACCCGCGAGCCGCGCCGCCTCGGCGCAGAACTCGGCGACCAGCGCGGTGTAGCGCTCGTACTGCAGGTGAGCCAAGCCCCCTGCCCCTTCGGTGCGGGCGGAGTGCATAGCCAGCTCGTACTGCATGATCTGCAGCCCGATGTCGTTCTCCACCAGGGTCTTCCAGAAGTTCAGGACACTGCCGCGCAACACGTGCGCCACCCCGCGATCGACATGCACGTCCAGCTGCAGCGTCTCCGCGACATCACCAGTGACCGCCGTGATGACGGCGCGCAGCAGTTTGTCCTTGCTAGGAAAGACGTAGTGCAGCGTCCCCAGCGCGATACCGGCCTCGGCGGCAACCGCACGCAAAGTCGTCCCGGCAACCCCGACCGTACTGAGCACCCGCACCGCCGCCGCGACGATCTCCTCCTCGCGCTGAGCCGCTTTGACGTAAGCCATCACGCGGCGGTGGTGGGCTGGCGGGGCTCGTCGGTCACCGGGCCACTGTACCGACCACATCGAAGGCAGCTGGTTCACCACCGACACTCCGACCTGATGCCGCCGCCACCCTTGCAACCGGGGGTGTCCGGAAGCGCTCAATCCGGCCGAAGCCTACTGCGCGCCGATGAAGCGCTGCATCTGCTGCACCAGATCGACCGGGCTCCGTCATGTCGTTACGACAATTCCGTGCCACGGTGGTGACCTGTCGTGCCGAAGTTGCCGCCAATTCGGGATTGCGGGAATGTCGCTGTACCGGTGGGGCGTTGGCCCCGGTACCGTGCCCGAGACTTCCCGACCGTCGTGTTCCACCTGAACCGAAGCGGAGAACTATCGACATGACCAGTGCAGTCCACGCAGTTCGAAGGGGCTACCTACCCGCGTCGCAGCATGCCGTCGCGCAGTTCGCGGCGCGGCTGGATTGGTTGCTGAACAATGCGGATTCGGCGCCTATGACCCATTTGGAAGTGGTGGCGGCCTTACGCGCGCAAGGGCATCGGCTATCGGCTGGATATCTCTCGCAGTTGCGCAACGGCGTGCGGACCAGGCCGTCGAACGGGCTGGTCGCGGCGTTGGCGCACTACTTCCGCGTCGATGTGGAGTACTTCTACGTGCCGGCGCGCATGCCGGAACACGCTGCCGCGCAGCACGATCGATGCCTGGCGGGGCAGATGTCGCACCCCCGGCTGCGCCGCCTGCTGACGACCGCGAGCGGGCTGTCCGCGGAGTCGCTGGAGCTGCTCGCCGATGTCGCGGCGCGGCTCTACGCCGGCGAATACGATGCGGCCACCACCGCCGCCACCGCATGAGCGGTACCGCGGCGAGGTCAGCAGCGGGTGCCCAGGCGCAGGGCGGACTTGCTGTCGAAATTGTCCGGGTCCACCGCGGCCCGCACCACGGTCTGTTTGGCGAGGTCGACCAGGAAGGTCCAGCCGCCGGTCAGGATGACGCCCAGGGCATCGGTGCGATTCACCTGAATGTACTTGGCGCTGTCCGGAACCCGGCGCGCGGTGAACCTGCCGAACCGGGTCTCGGGCGCCTTGGCCCGCACCAGCTCGATCGCGGCGGTGGCATCGGCGCCGAGGATCTCCGTCGCGGGATTTGCGCTCACGGTCTGCACGACTGTCCTTCACTCGAAGCAAGTTTCGATTATCGGCACTTTCTATACCGAATATCGGCGCCGCGCGCACATCCTTTCGACAACAGCGCCCGCGCCCGGACCAGGTAGTAGCATGATCAAGTGATCGAAACATGTTATGGGCAACCCGCTTTGATGTTTCGCAGATCCTTCCGGCGCACGGCGACAGGTTCACCCGAACCGTGCGGCGAGTGACGACGTCGAAATCATCGATGCAGATCTTCTTGCAGGGCAAATAGATACACCGCGACACGACAGCTGGACAGCGATGCGACTACCTCGGACGACTTCGATGCTGCTCAGCTGACCGCGGCGCGGTCGGCACACTCGTTCCAGGGAGCTCGCTCACATGACAGGTCTATCCTCCGCAGGTCAACGGCCGAATCCGGGCCGCCGCAGCAACATTCCAGCGGGTCCGCGCCGCCGATGAGACTGCACTCAGCGGCCTTCGCCGCCGACCCCCATCACCACTACGATCAACTCAAGCGCGAGCACGGCGCCCTGGCCCCGGTGGAAGTCGCCGACGAGGTACCGGCCAGTCTGATATTGGACTACCGCACCGCGCTGCACGTGCTCAACGACGCCGACCACTTCCCCGCCGATCCGCGCGCCTGGCAGAGTACGGTCCCCGAGCAATGCCCGGTGCTGCCGATGATGGAGTGGACGCCCGTCGCGGGCAAACACGATGCCGGACAACACGTCCGGTACCGTTCGGCCTACAACGCCGCGCTCGGCGACATCGATCTGTTCCGGCTGCGCACCTCCGTCGAAGCGATCGCCGTGCCGTTGATCAACGACTTCTGCGAGACGGGTGCGGCCGACCTGCTCGGCGACTACGCCGTCCCGCTCACGCTGCGAGTGATCAACGACCTCATGGGCTTCTCGCCCGGAGCCGGTCAGCGCCTGGCCGCGGCGATGACGGGCCTGGAGGAATCGGCGGACGCGGCCACCGCGGATACGCACGATCGCCGGTTCCGGGCCGCCATCGCCGAGATCGTCGCGGCCAAGCGCGCCATTCCGGGCGGCGATCTGATCTCCGCGCTGGTGCACGATCCGGTCGAACTCGACGACGCCGAAATCGTCGCGCTGGCGGCGGTGCTCTATGCCCGAGGCACCGCGCCGACCTGGAATCTCATCGCGAACACACTCCTGCGGATGACAACCGACCAGTTCTTCCGGGACATGCTGCTGGGCGGATCGGTCTCAACGCGCGATGCCATCGAAGAAGTCCTGTTCCGCGATCCCCCGCTGGCCAATTCGTGCGTGCGCTTCCCCCGGCAACCGCAGATCGTGGGCGATGTCTGGCTGCCGGTGGATCAGCCGGTGATCATCAGTTCCACCGCCTGCAACAACGACTCCGAACTGACCGGCGACCGCACCGGCAACCGCTCCCATCTGGCCTGGGGTGCGGGACCGCGCGCCTGCCCGGCGCAAGCGGTGGCCATGGTGATCGCACAGGAAGCGCTCGATCAACTGCTCGACGCCCTGCCCGATATCGTCCTGGCGGTGCCGCCGGATGAGATTCGGTGGCGGCCGAGCGCCTTCCATCGCGCGCCGTACGCGGTGCCGGTGAATTTCGCTCCCGCGCCGCCGCTTCCGGGTTCCCGGGCGGGCTGAAACGCCGCGGGCCGACCCGTCGATAGACCAGAGGGTACGGATGGTCCGTCGTCCTCGTCTGCCACGGCCGCCCGACTCGGGACGAACCCGATTGGAAGGCAAGGCGATTGACTGCCGTACGAGACGCATACCTCTCGGCCGCGACCGCGACGGGAACGCTGCTCGCGAATCCGGCGGTCGCGGCCGCCTGGGAGCAGCCCAGCGCTTTGCCGGAATTCAGTCTCCACGGCCTCGCCGGGCATCTGGCCGCCCAGGTTCTGCACGTGACGCCCGTACTCGAAACCGAGCCGCCCGTCGCGCCGTCGCTCTCGGTGACCGAATTCTTCACGCACTCACCGGCATTCGAGGCCGGCGTCGACGCGGACATCAGCGTCTGGATCCGCCGCAACGGCGAGTCCACGGCGGCCGACGGCGTGGACTCGCTGGTGCGGCGGGTCGAGACTGCGATCGAGCACCAACGGACGGCGCTGTTCACGCAAGCGCCCGATCGGCTGATCGGCATCCTCGACCGGCCGATGCTGCTCGACGACTTCCTGCTCACCCGCATGCTCGAGATCGTGGTGCATTCCGACGACCTGGCGGTCAGCGCGGGCATACCGACACCGGCGTTCCCCGCGCAGGTTTTCGAACCGGTGCTGCATCTGCTGGCGAGCCTCACGGTGACCCGGCACGGTCAGACCGCGGTGCTGCGCGCGCTGACCAGGGCCGAGCGGGCGCCGGGAACGATCACGGCGTTCTGACCTGGGTCGGGGTCAGAACGAGGTGCCCGCGAAGACCTCGTCGGTGCCACGGCGCGGCGTTTCCGCCAGGGGCGCGGCGCTCGAGCGAACCCACCCGGCGCGGATCATCACCTGCGGAAAACGGCTCTCGCACAGCGAGAATCGGATTTCCTCGCGCAGATCGGGAACGCCGAGGGGTTCGGTCTGGATGCAGGTGGCCAGGCCGAGATCGGTGGCCGCGAGCAGCAGGGCGCTGAGGGATTCACCAGCTCGGAGCTGGGCGCGGCGGTCGTCCTGGTCGGTGCTGACGATCAGCCATTCGGCGTCGTCATGAGATTGGGCGATATCGATCAGCACGGGGTCGGCGAAGGAACGACACGGCAGCTGGTCGTCGGTACGGACCGAGGTCACATTGCGCGCGGGCACACCGTCGGGGGTGCCGCGCCGGCCGCTCCATTCGGCGAGTTCGACCTGGTAGCGGGCGTCGTCGGCGTGCCGTTCGGCGGCGGTGCGAATGAGCTTGCCGAGCTGGGGGCGCATCGATTCGGGCACGGTCTGCACGGCCGCGCCGAAGCGGGTGGCGTAGTCCGAAGCGGTGCGGACGTATCGCTGCGGCACCTCGCCGCAGGCGAATCGGCGGCGGTCGCTGCGACGGTGCACCATGGCGGTGGTCAGGCCGAAGTCGGTGCCGCGCGGCCTTTTCCGGGTCAGCCGGAGCGTGGCCAGGTGGTCCGGGTCCGCCGGATCGGGCAGATGCTCGACCTCGCCGGCCCAGCCCAGGGCGGCCAGCGCGACCCGCAGATGATGCAGGACCGCGCCGCAGCTGAGGACGAGCGCCCGCTGTTCGGGGTCGGTCGCGCTCAGGTGCCGGGACCGATCGGCGTAGAGGTCGAGTTCGCCGCCGTCGAAGCGCCAGCGCCAGGGTTGCGAATTGTGGACCGATGGGGCGCGCTGAGCCAGTCCGATCGCGGCTCGAATCGTCTCCAGGCCGGGGTTGCCACGCTGCATGACTGGGGATGGTCCTTTCGAGTGGATGAGCAGATCTCCTCATCCACTTGTCCCACGCCGGGGCCTGTCCGGCAGCGAATCGAAGGTCATGAGAATTCGTGACTTCCGGGCAAAAGCCCAGCTCACCGGGCGGTGCGACTCAACCGACATCGGGCAAATCAGACGCGAGGCCGAGGCGGGCGGCCACCACCGCCGCCTGCGCGCGCCGCTCCAGACCCAGCTTCCGCAGCAGTTGCGACACGTAGTTCTTCACCGTCCGCTCGGACAGGAACATCCGCCGGGCGATCTGCCGATTGGTCAGGCCCGCGCCGAGCATGCGCAGCAGCTTGTATTCGCGATCGCTGAGGTCGTGCAGTGATCCGGGCCTGCCCGCGCCGGTATCGGCCCGTAGCCGCCGCATCAGCCCGGCGGTGGCATGGGCATCGAGCAGCGATTTGCCCGCCGCCACCGACCGGACGGCCGCGAGCAGTTCCCGCCGCCCGATGTCCTTGACCAGGTACGCATCGGCCCCCGCCAGCACCGCCCCGAGAATCGCCTCCTCATCGGAGTGCGAGGTGAGGATCAGCAACCGCAGACCGGGCAGCACATCGCGCAGTTCACGGCACAATTCGATGCCATTGCAGTCCGGTAGCCGCACATCGAGAATCGCAACGTCAGCGTGCTGGTGCGGAAGCAGCGTGCGCGCTTCCGCGCAGGTCGCGGCCTCGCCGACGGTGCGCATATCGGGTTCGCCGTCGATGAGGGTGCGCAGGCCGATCCGGACCACCTCGTGGTCGTCGACGAGGAAGACCCGAATCATCGCTCACCCCTGTCGTTTCCGAACGCTCGAAATACCAACCGATCGGTACTACATCTGGCTCGGGTACCCGGCGTGACCAGCGGCAAACGTCCCGCGGTGTGCTGATACCCGAGCCCGCTTCGCCGATCAGTTCCCGGGTGAAATACCGCTTTGCCTGGCCTTTTCGATATTGCGCAGGTGCTGGTCGTAGTCGTCGGTGAACAAGGTGGTGCCCTGCTTGTCGATGGTCACGAAGTACAGCCACGGGCCGGTTGCCGGATTCACCATGGCACGCAATGCCTCCGGTGACGGTGCGGAGATCGGGGTCGCCGGGAGGCCGGTCATGGCGTAGGTGTTCCAGGGTGTCTTGCGGGCGCGGTCGGCGTCGGTGGTGGCGGTTTCGGTGTTACCGCGCCCGTAGATGACGGTGGAGTCGAATTCCAGGGGGCGGTTGGCCCGGAGCCGGTTCAGGATCACCCGCGCGACCTTGGGCATGTCCTGCGATAGCGCCTCACGCTCGAGCACGGACGCGGCGATCAGCGTGTCGTAGGGGGTGAGGCCGGTCGAGTTGCCTAGGATTCCGGCGCTTTCGTAGGTGGCGGTGCTTTCGGTGACCAACTGTTTGAGGATCTGGTCCGGGCTTTCCGTGGGGTCGAAAGTCCAGGAACCCGCGCCGATGAGGCCCTCGAGCTGCCGCGTGCGGTCGGGCACCGAGCGGACCCAGCCCAGTGCCCAGTCCGGTACGCCCAAGGCAACGGGATCGGTGTTGGTGCCCGCGGCCTCGAATTGTTCGTAGGTCAGGCATTTCGCCGCGGGTACGACGCTCGCGCAGCTCGCTTCGGCGATCCGGCGGTAGATGCCGTCTTTGCGCGCGCCGGTGGACACGTCGACCTGGTCGTGCAATTGCCGGCCCTCGGAGATCACCACCGTGGCGAGATCGGTGGCGATAGGTTGTTGGCGCATGGTGACCCCGGTGAGGATCCCGACGCCGAGAGTGAGGACGAGGACGACAGCCGCGGCGGTCGCGAGGACGAGATTTCGGTAGCGCCGGTCTAGGCGAGGCGAGCTGCGGGGTCCATCGAAGGGCTCCTGTGGCGACGAGACCTGCTCTCCCGCAGTGTGATCGGGGAACTCGACGAGGGTTGGCGCGGGTTCGATCCCGTCTGCCTCCGACACGAGGTTCTGCCCGCGTTCAACGGGTATCTGCGCCCGCATCACTTGCGCGAGGGCGTCCCCGAGGGAGGACTTGCCGATCAGTTCCCGCATCCGCGCGATGTCGTCGGCGCCCGGTTCCTGGTCGTTGTGCTTGTCGTAGTTGTTCATTGCGACTCCCTGTCCCCCAGGCGTCGGATCCAGTCGTGTTGGGCCATCAGCGCCGACCATCGGCGATCGACTCCGCGGGCGGATCGCTCGCCGTAAACCTGTGCGATCTGCTTGCTCGTGAGGCCGGATGCTTTGCCCCACACTATGTTTCGGTCTCTCGGCGACAGCCGGTACATGTACTCGCGCAGTACGTCCAGGTCTATGACCTGCCGGCTCGGATCGTGTGGCGCCCATCGGTCTTCGGTGGGCAGCCCCGCCTCGTGTCTCATTACCGCGGCGACGGCCTTGGCTTCACGATTCTGCGCCCTGCGGTGCCGATTGAGTTCGTTGACGAACGCGATCACACATCCTCCGATGAAGAAGGACGCCACGCTCGCACCGCCTTCACGACTCCACCCGTCCCCGGCCAGGCACTTCGCCCGGAAGCTCCGCAAGGCTTCGCTCACCGCGGCATCGGCGACCTCGTCGCGAAAGTCGGTGTCGGATATGAATCGTTCGAGCTCCCCCACGCCGGGCGTGCACGGGATCCGTTTGCTGCGCACGACCGCGAAGATGTGCCCGGTGCTCATCCACGCGGTGAGCACGCCGAGCGCATACCTCGCCAGCTCGCAGGCGAAGGTCTCCCACACCGGCCCGGCGAACTCCACCGCCTGCAGCGCGGCGATCAATTCGGCATCGGCCTCCAGCCGATGCATCGATTCCGCCGTAACTTCTTGTCCCCGCACGGTTTCCAGCATCGCTGAAGGCGCGGGCGCTGGGACGACCCGTAGCATAGCGCCGCCCGGGCGCGGCTCACTGCGGGCGGCGGCCATGGGTCTCACAGCTTCTGTCGGTGGTCATGACAGTCGTCCTCCCCGAATCCCCGGCACCGGCTGTCCGGACACAGGGTTATAGGCGCCACCGCGAGCTGTTCTACCGGGCTATCGCCAGGAAGCCACCACGATGGTGATCAACAGGAGTTTGAGCAGCCAGTCGCCGGCGTGGATGAGCGCGACGCGCCAGGGCACGTTCTCCCAGATCATCGAGCCCGACAACAGGATTGCCGGGAACCCGATCCACAGGCCCAACGCCAGTTTCACCCCGGCCCACCAGCCGTCGGCTCCCGTCGCCACCGTCAGCTTCGCGACGACCACCGTCAGCACCACCAGGCGTAGCAATTCGATGCCGACCTTCCACGCCGGTGGCCGGCCCTCGGTATCGACATTGCTGCCCGCGGCGGCGAGCGGCTTGGCGGTGACCATGTAATAGACGTTGGCCACGACGAATCCCGCGATCACGGCCGTGACGACGGCCCAGATGTTCATCTGCTGCATAGCGGTATAGACGGGTGTTCCGCGCGGAATTCATCTAGCGTCTCGATCATGGTCTATCGAGTCGATCCGCGGGTGGACGCCTATATCGATGCCCTGCCCGAATGGCAGCAAGCGATCTGCCGGGAAGTTCGCGACCTCGTGCACGCCGCCGACCCGGAGGTCGAGGAGACCATCAAACGGACCGTGCGGCCGTACTTCGTCCTCCAGGGCAATATCTGCGCTCTGCTCGCGACCAAGGATCACGTCAACGTGTTCCTCTACGACGGCGCTATCGTCCCCGATCCCGAGCACATCATCACCGGAGGTCACGACAACACCACGGCGCGCACCGTCGCGGTCTGGGAAGGACAGCAGCTCAACGCCCCAGCGCTTCTGACCATGTTCCGGCACATCATCGCGAACAACCGTGCGGGTGGCTGGCGAAAGCTCAAGAAGAGTTCACCGGAGTCCCCCTAGCCCCTCGGTAGCAATGCGGAAGAACTTGGCTGCAACGAGTTCGGAGCTATCGGCGATACCGAGGTAGAGAAGGGGGATGCCATGACCACCACGGAAGAATCGATCATCACCGGGATCGCCACGGTCATCGAGGAAGTCACCGGCGTCGACGCCGCGGACGTGACGCCCGAGAAGTCGTTCGGCGCGGACCTCGACATCGACTCGCTGTCGCTGGTCGAGATCGCGGTGCAGCTCGAGGGCAGGTATCAACTCGAGATCCCGGACCAAACCTTCGCCGCCCTGAAGACGGTGGGCGACGCGGTGGCCTACGTCCAGCGGTTACAGACCATCTGATACTCGAGCCGGGTCAACTGCCGTTCGCTCGGATCGAAAGGCACTGCCCGGCTCCCGCCGCTTCTCCATACTCGATGGTCTATGAACTCTTCCTTCCTCACCACGGCCCTGCCCCCGGCCCTCGCCGTGATCATGTTCGGGCTCGGCCTCTCCCTCACCACCGCCGACTTCACCCGCGTCACCCGCGCCCCGAAAGCGGTCGCGATCGCCCTGACCTGCCAGGTCATCGTGCTCCCCCTCGTCGCATTCGCCCTGGTCGAACTGTTCAACCTCTCCCCCTTGCTCGCGGTCGGCATGATGCTGCTGGCCGCCTCCCCCGGCGGCGCCACCGCGAACCTCTTCAGCCACCTCTTCCGCGGCGACGTAGCCCTCAATGTCACCCTGACCGCGATCAATTCGATCCTGTGCGTGGTCACCGTCCCCCTGGTCACCAACCTCGCGATCAACCGCTTCGCCCACGACCAGACCGGCGAACTCGGCCTGCAATTCGGCAAAACCGTTCAGGTCGTAGTGATCGTCCTCGTCCCCGTCGTGATCGGCATGGCCGTCCGCCACCGCGCCCCGGGCTTCGCCGCCACCATGGACCGCCCCGTCCGCATCGCCTCCATCGCCATCCTGGCCACCCTCGTCCTCGCCGCCATGCTCAACGACCGCTCCGCCATCGGCGGCTACGTCCTCGACGTAGGCACCATCACCGCCCTCTTCTGCCTGATCAGCCTCACCACCGGCTACTTCGTCCCCCGCGCATTCGGCATCCCCGCCCCACAAGCCATCGCCTCATCAATGGAAATCGGCGTCCACAACAGCGCCATAGCCATCACCCTCGCCCTCAGCGTCCTCGAAACCCCCCGAATAGCCGTACCCGCCGCCGTCTACGCGGTCCTCATGACCCCCCTCGCCGCCCTCGTAGGCGCCATCATCAGCCGCAAAACCCGTGCCGAACAACGTGAATCGACCTTGGCGGTGCCCGAGAAATCGGCATGAGTTCCGGCCGAGACTCAGTTCGGCGCTGCAGGAACCGCTCTGCCCCAAGCGCTTTCGAACTCTTCCGCCGTGATCTGCGAGTCCACCAGGTCTGGATCCCACAGGTCGATCGGCGGATTGAGGGGGAAGTCGTCGAGGCCGGTCCGGATTGCTTCACCGCTGTCGCGTATCTCGACCTGGCGCGTTCGATAGCCGCGCGTGATCTCGGTCAGGTAGTCGGCGGCGGGCACACCGTCCTCACCCTCCCAACGCTGGCGTGTATGCAGCACCTCACGGTCTGCCACCATTCCGAAGCCCGGCCGACTCCGCTGAACGAGCCGTTTGGCGCGAAAGCTGTTCAACGCAGAATCGCCGGGCTCGTCGATATCGACCTCGTCCAACTCCCAATCCTCGGCCTCGGCCAACCGCGCCCAATCGTCGATGACCCGGACCTCAGCGAAAGTCTCAGCGATCTCACGTGCCGAACGCGCTTGCATCCACCACCACAGCCCACCCATCCCGTAGTCATGGCATACGAGGAATCGCTCCTTCGGCGTCTGGTCGTCACTCATGGTCACAAGCGTATGCAACGAACTGGTCGCCCCACCGCGGCTGCGGTGGGGCGACCAGTGATGTGGTCGAGCGGAGGCACTACATCGGCATGTTGGGGAACATCATGTTCCACATGCTGCGGAGCATGTCCGTCATCTGTGTGCACATCGGTGACATCACCATCACCTCCTGACCCTGGTAGCGGGTAGTCCCCGCCTACCCGGCAATGCCGCAGTTATGCGGACGGCCGGGTGGGTCAGGCGGATTCACGCTGAGGCGGGAGGGCGGGTCGGATACATGACCTCGTCCCACCACCCTTCGAGGCGGCTGGGTTCCGGCCAGCGCACCTCGGCGTCCTCGGAATCGTCCGATTCGGTTCGGGTGATGTGTGTTTGCTTTCTGGCTGAACGGGCGGGTCTTTCGGCGCGTGGATCCGAGCTCATGGGGGATCTCAGCGCAATGCGTTTCGGCGGCCGGTGACCAGGTTGACCAGGAACAGCAGAATTACCGCACCGCCCAAGCAGGTGAAGAAGCTGAACCACAAGCCACCGCCTTCGACGTCCACGCCCAACAGCTTCAGCAGGAAACCGCCCAGCAGACCGCCTACGATGCCGACGACGATGTTGAGCAGAATCCCCTGCTGGGCATCAGTTTTCATGATCTTGCTGGCGATCCATCCCGCCAGGCCACCGATAATGATCCAACCCAGAATTCCCAGTCCGAGCATCGGCTCGCTCCTTGTCTCACTCTCGGGCCTCCGAAAAGGGAAGCCGCATGCGTCTCCGACATACCCGCCAAGATCGGGGTCAATCACGCTGGTGTGAGAACGGTTGTCATGGGTACGGCGGTGATGTCGGCCCAGCAGGTGGAACCGTCCGAGCCGATACGAGGGTCGCGCCTCGGTAGGACCCACCGAGCGCCGAGGCGAGACCCTTGTCCAGGCTCCCTCAGAGGACGCCGTGCCGCGGGGGCGGGGTGCCGGAGAGCAGATAGCGGCCGATGTGCTGGAGTTTCCAGCGCACCGGGTCGTGCAAGGTGTGGGTGCGGGCATTGCGCCAATGCCGATGCAGGTTCAGTGAATCCAGCGCCGAACGGGTCCCGGACACCTCGAACAGCGCGTTGGTCACGTCCAGAGCGGCGCGGTCGGCGGCGGCTTTCGCGGTGGCGACGGCGATGGACGCGGCGGCGGCGCTGTCGTCGTCGAGATCGCCGGCGGCCCGGTCGATGGTGTCGGCCGCCACCGACAGCAGTGCCTCGGCCGCGCGCACCGTGACCTCCAATTCACCGAAACGCTGGATGGTGAGCGGATCATCGGCGGCCTGTTCGACACCGGCTTCGAACCACGGCCGGCTGCGGGTGCGAACGAACTCGACGGCCTCCGACAGTGCGCCGCGCGCGATGCCCGCGTCGATCGCGGTGTGCAGGATCTGCGCCCGGGCGCCGTAGAGCTGCGGCCCGGTGAAGGTGAGATGATGCGGGACCACGTGATTCGACGGAACCCGCACCCCCTCGAGACGCACCGACCCACTGGCGGTGGTTCGCTGCCCCATGCCGTCCCAGTCGTCGACGACGGTGAGGCCGTCGGCGTCGGCGGGGACATAGGCCACCACGATCCGGTCGTCGTCGTTCTTGGCCAGCACCGGAATCCAATGCGCGAACAGCGCACCGGTCGAATAGTGCTTGACACCGTCGAGAACATGGCCGCCGTCGGGGTGCGCCCGCAGGCGGGTGCGGTAGTCCTGCACGTGTTTGGTGCCCGCCTCGGATTGCGCGTTCCCGAATCGCTTGCCCGCCAGCACTTCCGAGAAGAGATAGCGCTGTAGCTCTGCGGCACCGTTCTGCCGCAACGCGTTCACGTAAACGAAGTGGCTGTGCGGAATCTGGGCGATGTTCGGGTCGGCTGCCGCCAGCAGCCGGAACACTTCCACCACGACCGAAGTCGGCACGTCCGCGCCACCGTGGGCGCGCGGCACGGTGATGCCCAGCAGCCCGCTGGCGGACAGCGCGTCCAGCTCGGCGCGTGGCAGCTCGCGTCGTGCGTCGCGGCCGGCGGCATTGGTGGCGAAGTGGGTGGCGAGCCGTGCCGCGACCGCCAATGCCTCGTCGGCGTCGGCGATCACGTGTGCGGTCACCGGCCGGTCGGTGATCTCGGTCATCGGGTGCCTCGGGCATTCTCGGTCGTGGTCACGGCATCTCCTGTATCGGCGAGTCGGTTACGCGGTGGCGAGGCCACCGGCGTAAGCGGAACGAGCGAAGCGCCCGGCGGGTTCGAAACGAGCCAGCAGCTCGGCCGCGTCCTGGCCGGTGACCTCGGTGATGAATCGCCCTGCCGCAGCGAGGGAATCGACGCCGAGGAACGGTTGCGGGCGATGCAGCAGGCCGACGAGCGCGGCGGCGAAGCGCGGCTCGACCGCGGCGGCGGCGAACAGCTGGCCGCCGATCTCGGCGAACTCGGGATCGCCGAGGAACAACCGCGTCACCCGGTTCGCCGCGTCACCGCGCGCGGCCAGGAACGCCCGGTATTGCGCGGTGATCCACTCCTCGTCGAAGGGTCCTTCGTGCACGGCGGCGGCCGCGACCAGGCGCTGAGCCTGGATCAGTCCGCTCTGCGCGCCCTGCCCCGCGATCGGGTCGTACGCGGCCGAGGTGTCGCCGAGCGAGGCCACCACGTGACCGCCCGCGGTGCGCCCGGCACCCGCGCGCACCACCGGGCGGACAGCGCCTTTCAGCCAGGAGTGCCGATCCGCGGCGATGGTCTGTGCGGCCAGCACCTCGGGCAGGTCCCAGTCGAGGTAGTCGCGGTAGAGCTGCTGCACGATCCGCAGCGCGGAGTCCGCGGAATCGGCTGCGGCGAAACGCTTCTCCCAATCGCTGCCGGGCTTGGCCCAGCCCAGGAAGGCCCAGCTGGGACCAATGTCCTTGTGCAGGTACGGTCCCCACCAGGCTTCGCCCTGATCGGCGAGGATGGAGAACAGGCTGTGCGCCCCGCCCGCCCGGCTGCGGTGCGCGAACACGCTCTCGTCGTAGCCGAGCCCGGTGACGGTGACGGTGAGCAACGAACGCTGCGGCGCGGCGTAGGGGCTGCGGGACTCGTCGATCGCGAACAGGTCCGACAGCCCGCCGCGTCCGGTGGCGACCAGTGTGAGGTCGACATCGGCGGCGATACTGTCCAGCTTCTCGGGCGTCACTTGCTCGACGACGAAGTGCCCGCCGCGTTCGATGAACGCGGTCAGCCGTTCGTCGGCCTTGAGCCGCGTATCGACCGCAACACCCACATACCCGTCGAAATGTCCGTCGAAGGCGATGAGTTCGGCCTGCTCGGGTCCCGCGATGCGCACGCTCAGACCGGTGTGCCGCGGTGCGCGGGCGGTGTAGGTGTCGAGCCCGAGTGCGGCTTCGGCCTGCTGGGTTTCACCGAATTCGAGCGCGGTGCCGGTGGCCGGGACGTCGTCGCGCAGCGCGCGCTGGTCGCGGTCGCTGTAGAGGGTGACGTCGAATCCGGCGTCGAGCAGGCCCAGGGCCGCGGTGACGCCGGTCTGCCCGGCGCCGATGACGGCGGCGGTACGGGTGGAATCGAGCTGAGAAGTCATGCGGGGATCACCCTTTCGAGATCGGAAGCTGAGGAGAGTGACTCGTGGTCGGCGGTATCGGTTGCGGCGGCTCCCGGACGGGCCACAGCGTCGGGCAGGGCGGTCGAGCCCGCGCCCCCGAGGCGATAGCGTGCGCCCCGATGCTCCGGCGGTAGCCGGTCGCCCGCACCGAACAAGGCGTTGCGCAGGGTGCCGGGAACGTACTCGGTGGCATACGCGCCGCGGGCGGTCAGCGCCGGAACGACATGGCGCACAATGTCTTCGAAACTTCCCGGCGTGATGGCGTAGGCCAGGTTGAACCCGTCGAGATCGGTGTCGGCCACCCAGTCCTGGAGCTGGTCGGCGACGGTGTCCCCGGAACCGACGAAGACCGGCCCCATTCCGCCGATCCCCGCCCAGCGGCCGATATCGCGGACGGTCCATTCCCGGCCGTCGTCGTCGAACTCCTGGAAGGCGGCCACCGCGGACTGGATGGCATTGCTCTCCACCTCGCCGATCGGATCGTCCAGGTCGTAGCGTGACAGGTCGATGCCCATCCAGCCGGACATGAACACCAGCCCGCCCTCGACACTGGCGTAGGACAGGTACTCCCGGTGCTTGTTGTGCGCGGCGTCGTCGGTGGCATCGGTGACAATGGTGGCCAGTGCGTAGATCCGGGCGGCGTAGCGGTCACGGCCCGCGGCTTCCAGCGCGTCCCGGATCCGGGACACCGTTTGTGCCAGTACCCTTTTGGACGGACCGGCCACGAAAATGGCCTCGGCGTTCTCGGCGGCGAAGCGCACCCCGCGTGTCGAAGCCCCGGCCTGGTATATCACCGGCGTCCGCTGCGGCGACGGTTCTGACAGATGGATGCCCGGCACCGTGTAGTGCTTGCCGCGATGCCCGATGTGGTGCACCTTCGCCGGATCCACGTAGACGCCGCGCGCGGTGTCGCGCACCACCGCGTCGTCCTCCCACGAGCCCTCCCACAGCTTGTAGAGCACCTCGAGGTATTCGTCGGCCTGGTCGTACCGATCGTCGTGGTCGAGCTGATCGTCGGCCCCGAAATTCCTTGCGGCCGAAGGCAGATACCCGGTGACCACGTTCCAGCCCAGCCGGCCGCCGGTGAGATGGTCGAGGGTGGACAGCCGGCGCGCGAAGGGATACGGGTGCTCGAACCCGGTGCCGGTGGTGATCCCGAAACCGAGGTGCTCGGTGACCGCGGCCATGGCCGAGACCAGCAGCAGCGGATCGGCCACCGGGATCTGCGCACCCTGACGCAGGGCGGCGATGTCGTTGCCGCCGTACACGTCGTAGGTGCCCAGCACGTCGGCGATGAAGATGCCGTCGAAGCGCCCGCGCTCCAGCAGTTTCGCCAGCTCGGTCCAGTAGCCGAGCTCCTTGTATCGATGCGACTGATCCGCCGGATGCCGCCACAGGCCCGGCGACTGGTGGGCCACGCAGTTCATGTCGAACGCGTTGAAGCGGATGCGGCGGGTCATTGCCCGGCTCCCGCCGCCGGTACGCGCTCGCCCGCACTCCACGCGAACGGCAGGTCGGCGCCGTTGAGCAGATGATCGCCGAGGGCGCGCGCCTTCTGGATGGCCGGATTGTGCACCGAGATGGTGCGTGCGTTGCGCCAGTGCCGATCCAGCCGCAGCCGCTCCGAAACCGCGGACGCGCCACCGACTTCGAACAGCAGCGTGGTCGCGGGCAGTACCAGGTCGATGACCGCGAGCTGGGCTTGCGCGGCGGCGAGTTCGGCTGCCACCAACTGCTTTTCGTCGCGCGCCCCGTCGGCCAGTACCGCGTCGAGCACATCGGCGACCGCGAGCACCGTGGCCTCGGCGGCGAAGGCGGCGGCCGACAGCCGCCCGATCACCTGCTGTACCAACGGATCCCGGCGCGGCAGGTCCGCGACGGAGTGGGTGTAGCCGCGGGTGCGCGCCGCCACCCAGTCACGGGCGTCGTGTTCGGCGCGCCGGGCGATCCCGGCCAGCACCGCCAGCTGCACCAGTTGCAGGTAGGCCGTCGCGTAGGTGGGACCCGGCGTCCCGTATCCGGGGCCGAGGATGCGCTCGTCGGTGACGAGCACCCCGGTGAATTCGGTGGTGCCGCTGGCGGTGAGCCGCTGCCCGAACCCGTCCCAATCATCGTGCTGGCGCACCCCCTCGGCGTTGGCATCCACCAGCACACCGACCCGCTCGCCCTCGCGATCCGCCGCCGCCAGAATGTAATCCGCGTACAGCGAACCGGTGCTGTAGTACTTCGTCCCGTCCAGCCGCCAATGCTCGCCGTCGCGGGTCAGGCGCGTGCGGTAGCGGTCGACCGCGCCGACGCCCGGCTCGGTGATCGCATTGCCGACCAGCGTGCCCTCCGCCACCGCGCGCAGCCAGCGCTCCCGCTCCGGCCCGTCTGCGGCCAGCAGTTGGTCCTCGACGAACGACCAATGCACCCGCAGGGCTTGCGGCAGATTCGATTCCGCGGCGGCCAGGGCGATCAGCTGCCGGAACAGCTGCCGCACCGTGACCCCGTAGCCGCCGAATTCGACCGGCACCCGCAGCGCCCCGAAATTGGCCGCGCGCAACCAGCCGACTTCCTCGAACGGCAGCCGCCGATCGGTCTCGCGCTCGACCGCGCCCGCGGCGATCCGCTCGAAGATCGGCCCGAAGACCGCGTCCAGTTCGGCGTCGGTGGTGGTCTTGTGCTCAACGGTGGTCATCGCGCCACCCCCACCGGCTCGGGAGTGCCCGCGCCTACCGCCGATTCGGCCTCCAGTTCGCGCACGATCGGCAGCACATGCTTGCCGAAATACTCGACTTCCTCGTGGTAGTGCAGGAATCCGAGCAGCAGCAGGTTCACCCCGCGCTTCTTGTACTCGATGATCCGCCGCGCGACCTGCTCGGGAGTACCGATGAGCTTGGACCGGAATCCGTCGTTGTACTGGACCAGATCCTCGAACGTGGAGTCGGCCCACATACCGCGCTTGTCGCCGGTGGAGTTGCCCGCCTGCTGCACCGCGCCCCGGAATCCCTCGACCGCCTCCGGGTCGGCTTTGGCGACGATCTCGCGCAGGGTGTCCTTCGCCTCGGCCTCGGTGTCGCGGGCGATGAGGAATCCATTGAGCCCGAACCGAACCGTGCGGCCGTGCTCGGCGGCCGAAGCGCGGACCTCGGTGATCTGCTCGGTGATGCCGTCGAAGTCCTTGCCATTGCTGAAATACCAGTCCGAGACCCGCCCCGCCATGGCCCGGGCCGCGGTGGAATTGCCGCCTTGGAAGATCTCCGGATGCGGACGTCCGTGGGCCGCAATCGGTTTGGGCTTGAGGTCGAAGCCGCGCAGGCGATAGAAGTCGCCCGCGAACTCGGCCGCGTCCTCAGTCCAGCTCTTGCGCAGCACCCGGATGAATTCCTCCGAACGCCGATAGCGTTCATCGTGTTCGAGCCACGGCTCGCCGAGAGCGGTGAACTCCCCCTTGAACCAGCCGCTCACCACGTTCACCGCGGCCCGGCCACCGGAGAGATGGTCGGCGGTGGCCAGCAGTTTGGCCAGCACCGCGGGCTGCCAGAGACCGGGATGAACCGCGGCAATAACCTTCAGGCGTTCGGTGGCCAGCAGCAGCGCCAGACTGAAACTGGTCGATTCGTGCTGATAGGCCGCGCCGTAGCTGGCCATGTATCGCACCTGGGTCAGCGCGTATTCGAAGCCGTTGTTCTCGGCCAGCACAGCCAGCTTCTTGTTGTAGTCGTAACTCCAGTCGGTGCGCTGCTCGATATTGCTGACGACGAGACCGCCGCTGACATTCGGCACCCAGTAGGCGAATTTCAAAGGTGCTGCGACAGCATCGTTTTCATGGGCTGCGGACACAGATACTCCTCGGGAAGAAGGGAAGATCGTGAACTACTCCGCACGAAACCCCATCCGCGCGCACAGCGCGGGCGGGGATTCGTCAGTCCCGACAACCCGGCCCGGCGATCCGCATCAGATCCAGATACCGCCGCCGCGTGAACTCCCACTCGCAACTCTCGAAACGCTCGATCGACATATCGCCGCTCCATCGTCCTCGACGGCCCCGCCGGGCCGCAGCACACGAATCAGTTTCTGATTCCGCCGTCCTGCCCCACGTGCACCAGTCGGTCTCGAAACTCCACGCTCAACGGACCATTCCCGCTAAAAAATAAAGCTCCTGCCTCGCCGAAACGACGGTTACGTTCGCGATGAACACAATCCGGGCATTGAGGATCTGCAGGCCGACCGCGGTATCCCGGTGCTCGGCGTATGCTTCGCGCAGCGTTGACCCACGCAGCCCTCACCGGCCCGGCGTCTCCATTGCGCACCGCGACCGACAGGTGTGCTCCGACCCGATCCACGACCCGTTTGCTGACGTTCGACGGCGATGTGGTGCAGGGCGAAACCTACTGCACCTCTTCGCACGTCTACGTCACCGACGACGGGCCCCGGGTGTTCGCCACGGTGTCAGCGAATTCGCGATTCGCATTCCATGAAGTCGGTGCCCGCTTGGAAGCAGTCGTAGAGCCCGCTCTGGATATCGCCGCTGGTCGGCGGTTCCCCGCACAGGATTCCGCAACGGCGATAGTTCGGGACGTTACTGCCGTCGGGCCAGCGGCAACTGTTGGCGTCGCAGGTGTAGCCGCGAGCGTTCGGATCGTGAGCCATGCCGGTGCGGCTGTAGGACCACACGAACGCGTCGGTGCGTTGCACCTGAACGCAATACGCCGTGCGGCCGTTCGCCAGGTGTCCGGTCGACCCGTGGTCCTGACAGTAGGCATTCAATTCGACGGTGGGGCTTTGCGCTGTCGCCGTTGCCGGCGCGAGGAGCAGCACCACTCCCGCCAACCCTGTCAGCAGGCGATATACGATCCCGTACCGAGTGTTCCGAAGCATCTCGTCCCCCCTTTGAACGCAGCCTACTCGCCGAGCACCGTTCACATCTCGGATCAGTTCGGGCGCGAAATCATCGGATTTTCCGTACGGATGTCGTATCCGGGTTCGCCGGGCCGCCGGTCGAGGTCACCGGGTGCAGTTCGGGAATCGGGCGGCCGCGCTCGTCGACGAGCACCGAATGCTCCTCGGCCCGCGCGAACGCATGCCGCTCGCCCCACTGACGCAGAGCGAGGACGACGGTGAACAGGTCCCGGCCGGCGGGAGTGAGCGTGTAGATCTGCCGCTTGCCCGACGGTGCGGTGGTGCGTTCGAGGATGCCGTGGTGGACCAATCGCCGGAGCCGGTCGGTGAGGATATTGCGCGCGATTCCGGTGGACTGCTGGAAGTCTCCGAACGCGCGCGCGCCGTCCATGGCATCGCGAACGATCAGCAGGCTCCAGCGATCGCCGACCATGTCCAGGGTGCGCGCGACCGGGCAGTTCGGGTCGGTCCAGTCGCCGTCGGCGGTAACCGGTTCGGTCATCACATCCTCCAGAACGGTTGCTGATTGAAACTATTCTGACGTACGGTCAGAACAGTTGCAAACTGCTACTGATTGGATTGCTGTGCTCATGTCTCTCGGTCAGCGCCTGCTGTTCGCCGCGATCTGCGCGGTGTCCGTCGCGACCATCTATTCCGCCCAGCCGATCCTGACGCTGATCGGCGACGACCTGGGTATGGCGGGGGGCGATTTGGGATGGATCGTCACGGCGGGGCAGCTCGGCTATCTGGCCGGGCTGATCCTGCTCGTGCCGCTCGGTGACATGATCGACCGGCGCAAGCTCATCATCGGGCACCTGCTGCTCACCGCCCTCGGCGTCGCGGTCGCGGCAACCGCTGCCCGAACGTGGTTGCTGCTCACCGCAATTGCCGTCGCCGGCCTGTTCGCGGTCGTCGTCCAGACAACGGTCGCCTACGCCGCGGCCACCGCCGCGCCGCGCGAGCGTGGCCGCACCCTCGGCGTGGTCACCTCCGGAGTCGTCATCGGCATTCTCGGCGCCCGAGTCGCCTCCGGCGCACTGGCCGCAGCCTGGGGCTGGCGCAGCGTCTACGCCGCGCTCGCTTTGCTTCTCGTCGTTCTCGCATTGCTCGTCTCGAAGTTCCTACCGGCAGACACTCGCATCGAGCGCCCCCGATACCGGCAGGTGCTGACCGCGTCGCGCTCCCTGCTGCGTGAGCGACTCTTCCTCTCGCGCAGCCTGATCGCCTTCTTCTTGTTCGCGTCCTTCAGCGCACTCTGGAGCGGCCTGGCACTACCGCTGCAAGCCGCACCGTGGCAGCTCAGCACCGCCCAGATCGGCTTGTTCGGGATCGCCGGTCTGGCGGGCGCACTCGGCGCGGGACGAGCCGGACGGTGGGCGGACAACGGTTTCGCGAACACGGTCACCGGAGCGGCGCTCGCACTCCTGACCGTCTCGTGGCTGGCGACAGCACAAGCATCATGGTCACTGTGGCTGGTGGTCGCCGGCGTGATCGTCCTGGATTTCGCGGTGCAGGCCGCGCACGTCAGCAACCAGCACCTACTCACGCTGCATCATCCGGACCGGACCAGCACCGTCATCGGCAGTTACATGCTCTTCTACTCAGCCGGCTCGGCCCTCGGCGCGGTCACCACCACCGCCGTGTACACCCGCGCGGGATGGACCGGGTGCAGCATTCTCGGCGCCGCGTTCGCGATCGGTGCGCTGACGGTCTGGGTAACCAACCGCCCACCACGATCGACCGAAACGGCACCAGCGACTGCGCCAATGCCAGAATCCACCGCCGCGGGTCACTCGGCGATCCGGTGAGCCGTTCAGCGGCACCAGGATTCGACGGTCGTGGCGAAATCGGGGAACTCCGCGCGGGCGGCGGACAGGATCTCAGCGGGTGTCCGGACGGGGATGCCTGAATGGGCTTCGGCGATGGCGCGCAATTCTTTCTGGGGTATGCCGGTGTCGGAACCGTATTCGACCGCCTCCATCGGGCCGACGCCGGCGGCGAGCAGCCAGAGGAAATCGGCGAGGGTGCTCGCGACCGGGCCGACCTGGCCCTCGGACCCGAAGAACATCACCGGCTGTTCGGTCAGTGGGCGGCCGGCCCGGATCAGCCAGAGGGCGACCAGGCCGCCGGTTCCGTCTTGCGCGAACACCCGGAACTCATCGCCGTCGAGGTCTTGGTTGCCGGTCCAGGCCCGCAGCCACTCGGTGGTGTCGGCGGCCGAGTCGAAGTCGTCGTAGGGTTCGTAGTCGATCGATCCGGAGGATTCGTCGTAGGGGAACTCGACCGTGGACAGTGCGGTGAGTGCGGGTGGGAAGGTTCGGTCCGGCGGGTTCAGCACGCATCCACCGTATCGGCTCGCCCGGCAGGCGGGACCGACGGTGTTGTCCGCGAACGGATTCGGCGTATTCTCTCGGTTCCCCATCGAGGAGGCTGATCCATGGACAACGTCCCCACTCGCCTCGCGCTGCGCGAGCTGGTGGAACGCTATGCCGCCTACGCCGACCGGCGGCGCGATACCGCTCTCGCCGGGCTGTTCACCGAGGACGGTGCGCTCGTGGTCGAGTGGGGGCCGGAGAAGCCCCGCACCGATGTCCGTGGCCGTGCGAACATCGCCGCGGCCATGCGGCCTTTGGATCGTTACCGGGCTACCCGCCACGTCGTCGACAATCAACTGCTGACGTTCGACGGCGACGTGGTGCAGGGCGAAACCTATTGCACCGCTTCGCACGTCTACGACACCGGCGACGGTTCCCGGGTGTTCGTCATGCAGATCCGCTACCAGGACATCTTCGTGCGCGACGGCGGCGACTGGTTGTTCCGGGAACGCCGGCTGCTCCTGGACTGGACCGAGGATCGTCCGCTGGACTCCTGAGGCGAGGCGCCGGCGCCATGGTCGGCCGGGTGACGCATAACCCGATCGGCGCCGGGTAGGCGATCGAACGAATCGCCCACTCGATCGAGGAGAACCTATGAAAGCCGTGACATGGCAGGGCCATCGCAAGGTCTCGGTCGAATCCGTGCCCGATCCGCGGATCGAGGAACCGACCGATGCGGTCATCAAGGTGACCTCGACGGGGATCTGCGGGTCCGACCTGCACCTGTACGAGGTGCTCGGCGCGTACATGAGTTCCGGGGACGTGCTCGGGCACGAGTCGATCGGCGTCGTGGAGGAAGTCGGTTCCGCGGTCTCGGAGTTGGTTCCCGGGGATCGGGTCGTGATTCCGTTCCAGATCAGCTGCGGTCACTGCTTCATGTGCGATCAAGGGCTGACCACCCAGTGCGAGACGACGCAGGTCCGTGAATACGGCAGTGGCGCGGCCTTGTTCGGCTACTCGAAGCTCTACGGGCAGATCCCGGGAGGACAGGCCGAATATCTGCGGGTGCCCCGTGCCGACGCCACCCACGTGAGCGTTCCGCACGGCCCGGACGATGCCCGCTACCTGTACCTGTCCGATGTCCTGCCCACCGCCTGGCAAGCGGTCGAATACGCCGCGGTGCCCGACGGCGGCTCGGTCACGGTGCTGGGACTGGGGCCGATCGGCGATATGGCCTGCCGGATCGCGGCATATCGCGGCTACCGGGTGATCGGCGTCGATCGCGTGCCCGAACGACTCGTCCGAGTCGCGGCCCGCGGCATCGAATGCATCGACCTCACGACCCTCGACCGGCCCCTCGGCGCGATCATCCGGGATGTCACCGGCGGGCGGGGCACCGACTCGGTGATCGACGCGGTCGGCATGGAAGCGCACGGATCCCCGCTGGCCGCGCTGGCACAGCGGTCGTCGTCGCTGCTGCCGAGCGCGGTGGCACGGAAGGTCAACGACACCGTCGGCATCGACCGGCTCACCGCGTTCGACACCGCGATCGACGTGGTGCGCCGCGGCGGCACGATCTCGCTGGTGGGCGTATACGGCGGCATGGTCGATCCCGTGCCGATGCGGATCCTGTTCGACAAGCAGATCCAGCTGCGGATGGGACAAGCCAATGTCAAACGCTGGATCGGCGACCTGCTGCCACTGCTCGGCGACGACGACCCGCTCGGCGTGGAAAGCTTCGCCACCCATCGACTTCCGCTGGCTTCGGCACCGGACGCCTACCGCATGTTCCAGCAGAAGACCGACGGCGCGGTGAAGATCGTGCTGGACCCCACGACGGAACCGTGACCCCTGGGCCTCACGAAATCGGTGCCGGGTTCACAGCCTCTAGGATGCCACCCACCCAACTGGCTTGCGCGAGTAGGTCGGTGTCGCGTCCGAGTGGCAGCGACAGCAGCAATCCCGATGCCGGGCCGGAGTTCGAGGTTCTGACGGGCAGTGTGATTCCGCAGGTGCCCAGGTAGCTGAGCGCCATGGTGGTGCGCAGTGTCGAGGCGTTCGCGCTGTCGTAGGCGGCCGGGTCGGATAGGTCGGACAGGCGTGGTGGCGCGTGGCGGACGGTGGGACACAGGAGGGTCGCGCCATCGAGTTCGGCGGTGAACGCGTTTCTCAGGGTGGGCATTGCGGTGTAGAGGGCGGGGATGGAATCGGCTGTGTGCGTGTTGCTTTCGAGTCGGCGGCGGGTCGCCGGATCGATCGGCAGGCTGGAGTCGAGGCGGTGGTGATGCAGGGCGTAGGCTTCGGCGCCGACGATGGTGCCGTGGTCGTCCATGAGCTTCTGCGCGGTTCGGAGTGAGTCGAGGTCGCGGAGTTCGATATCGGCTCCGGCGCAACGCATTTCGATGACCGCGGCGTTGAAGTCGGCGGCTACCACGGGATCGAGATCTTCGGACCATTCGCCGCCGGGTATCACGAATCGACTGGAATGAGTGGCCGCGGCGGCCCGAGTGGACGCGAGGACGCGGTCCAGTTCGCGGATATCGTTCACGGTGGTGGCGAAGATGCCGATGCTGTCGAGTGTCGGTGAGAGCGGTGCGAAGTCGGGCACACCGTAACGGCCGGGGCTGGCACGGAACCCGATGATTCCGCAGAAGGCGGCGGGCACGCGCACCGATCCCGACGTGTCGGTGCCGACCGCCAGCGGGACGATGCCGCGGGCCACCGCGACCGCCGAGCCGGAGGAGGAGCCGCCGGGAACCAGTTCGGGGTCGGCAGGATTGGCTGGAGTGCCGAAGCACAGGTTGATTCCGAGCCCGGAGAAAGCGAATTCGCTCAGATTGGTCTTGCCGAGGGTAACCAGACCGCTGTCGTGGGCGCGCCGGACCAAGCGGCTGTCCACGGCGGCGGGCTGGTCGTGCAGATGGCTGGCCGAACCCTTGGTCGTCACCGTGCCCTGTAGGTCGAAGAGGTCTTTCCACACGATCGGCACACCGTCGAGCAGCCCGCGCCGAGCCCCGCGCAGACGTCGGCGGTCGGCGGCATCGGCCTGCCAGCGGGCGCGCTCGGCGGTGACGGTGATCAGCACCGCGGCCGAATCCGGTTGCCGCGCCCGCTCGATGGCGCGGCCGGCCAGCTCGGTCGCGGTCGTCTCGCCCGCCGCGAGCGCCGAGGCCATAGCGGAAGCGGTAGTCATGGAACAGGACGCTACCGAGGGCTATTCCCAGTCCGACATGTCGAAACATCTACCGAAATAGCCGAATGCTGTGTGTTCATCCATTCCCTGGCGTGCGGGGCATTCGGTTGACTGGTAGCCATGACAACGTTGAGCTACTCGGAGCCGGTCACCGTACCGGCCGGGCGAGCCCGATTGACGGCCGTGCGGGCCGGGGAGTACTTACGGATCACCGACATCGAGGGCGGCCAGGTGGGTGATGTATTCGCCTACAACGCACACGATCTCACCGAATACCACAGCGCCGCACACACCCGCACGCACACCGCGCGGCTGTTTCCCGCACTCGGCGAGGCGTTCGTGACCAACCGGCGCCGGCCGATCCTGACCTACGCCGCCGACACTTCTCCGGGCCTGCACGACATGCTGATCGCGGCCTGCGATCCGGAACGCTATGCGGCCTACGGCGATCCGCATCACGCCAGCTGCGCGGACAACCTGCACCGGATCATGATCGAGCGCGGATACGCTCCGCCCGCGTTCATACCGCAGCCGATCAACGTCTTCATGCGCATTCCGGTCGCGGCCGACGGGACCCTGACCTGGCTGGAAGCCCCCACCGTGCCCGGCGACGCCATCACCTTCCGCGCAGAAATGGATTGCCTGATCGTGGTTTCGGCCTGCCCGCAAGACCATAACCCCATCAACGGGGCCAAGCCCACGCCATTGCAACTCACCGTCCTGCCCGAGTCCCCCGAGGAGAACAGCTGATGACCACCACCGAACTCACCCACCCCGCGCTCGCCCCGGCCGGCCTGGGCGCGCTGGCGCTGCGCAACCGTTTCGCGGTCGCGCCCATGACCCGGGTCTCGGCCACCCCCGACGGCACCCCGACCGCGCAGATGGCCGAGTACTACCGCGGCTATGCCACCGGCGGATTCGGTCTGATCATCAGCGAGGGCATTCATCCCGATGCCACGCACAGTCAGGGCTATTTCAACCAGCCCGGCCTGGTCACCGACGAGCACGTCGCCGGATGGCGCACGATCGTCGACGCCGTCCATGCGGCTGACACTCCGATCATCGCCCAGCTCATGCACGCCGGAGCCATCTCTCAGGGCAACGCGCGCGGATTCGAGACCATCGGCCCGTCCGCCGTGCGCCCGCGCGGGGAAATGATGGTCGACTACGGCGGCGTCGGCGGCGCTTGGAACGCGCCCCGGGAAATGACCACTCGCGATATCGACGATGTGATCGCGGGATTCGTCGCCGCGGCCCGGAACGCCCGCGCGGCCGGATTCGACGGCGTTGAAATCCACGGCGCCAACGGCTATCTGCTCGATCAGTTCCTCACCGACTACACCAATCAGCGCACCGACGAGTACGGCGGATCGGTGGAGAACCGTATCCGCCTCACCGCGCGGGTGCTGCACGCCATCCGCGAGGCCGTCGGCGACTATCCCGTCGGTGTCCGGCTGTCGCAGACCAAGGTCAACGATTTCGTCTACCGCTGGCCCGGTGGCGAGGCGGACGCGCGAATCATCTTCGCGGCCTTGACCGAAGCGACCTACCTGCACATCGCCAGCGAAGGCCGCAATTTCCTCGAGACGGCCGCCTTGCCCAGCGGTACGACCATCACCAAGCTGGCGCGCGAGGTCTCCGGCCGCCCGGTCATCGCCAATGGCGGCATGCATCAGCTGTCGCAGGCCGCCGACGTGCTGACCGGGGAGCACGCCGACATCCTGTCGCTGGGCACCGGCGCACTCGCCAATCCGGACCTGCCCCGCAAGGTCGCGGCCGGGACCGAACTGGCGGCATTCGATCATGAGATGCTGCACCCCATGGCAAACCTGGACTGCGCCGCCGCCTGGCGCGAACGCAGCGGCAAATGAGCGCACCGACCTGGACTCGCGGCGCGGCGGCGGTGGCGACGCTGACCTTCGACGTGGACGCCGAGACGCCGATCCTCGCCGAAGGACGGCATTACGCCGACCAGCCGATGGTGATGTCGCATCAGGCGTACGGGCCGGAGGTGGGGGTGCCGCGCATTCTCGATCTGCTCGACGAAATGAGTGTCCCCGCAACGTTCTTCGTGCCGGGCTGGGTCGCCGAACACCGCCCGGGCCTGGCCGCGTCGATCGTGGAACGCGGGCACGAGGTGGCGCACCACTCCTACAGCCACCGCCCGCCCACCACGCTGTCGGCCGCCGAGGAACGCGCCGACTTCGAACGTGCCCTCGACGTCTTCACCAAGCAGGACATCGAGATCAGCGGATATCGCGCGGCCATGTGGAGCGCCAGCCATCAAACGCTGTCCCTGCTCACCGAATTCGGCCTGGTCTACGATTCCTCGCTGATGGGCGACGACCGGCCCTACCACGTGGACACCCCGCACGGTCCGGTCGTGGAACTGCCCGTGCACTGGTCGCTCGACGACTGGGAGCAGTACGCCTACCTGCCCGAACCCCGGATCGGGTCGGTCATCGAGTCCCCGGTCAAGGTCGAGCAGATGTGGCGGGCCGAACTCGACGGCATGCGCCACTACGGATGCCTGTTCAACGTGTGCATGCACCCGTTTCTCACTGGGCGCCCGGGTCGAATGCTGGCGCTGCGCAACCTGATCGCCTATGCCCAGGAATGTGGCGACGTCACCTTCGCACGGTGCCGGGAGGTAGCGGCTTGGGCGCGCGAGGACGCCGGCACGCCGAACCGTCCCCTGCCGACCTACGACGTGGATGCCGCGGTCTATCCGCACTGAGAAATATGACGAGAGCTCCGCACCGGCGACGATGCGGAGCTCTCGGTCAATCCGCCACCAGCGCCAGATACAGGTCGATGGTGTCCTCGAGCCGCCCGACGTTGCGGCCGGTCAGTTCGGCGATGCGGGACATGCGATTACGCAGCGTATTGACGTGCACGTGCAGGGCCGCGGCAGTGACCGCCCATTGGCCGTCGTGAGCCAGGAAGGTCCGCAGGGTGTGTTCCAGATCGGTGTGAGCCCGCGCGTCGTGCTCGCGGACCGTGCCCAGCACCTGGTCCGAGAAGCGTTGCCGCACTTGGTCGTCGAGCAGGCCCAGCAGCATGCGGAAGGTGGCGATATCGGCGAAGGTCGCCACGTCGGGGGTGCGCTGCGCGCGTAGCACCTGACAGACCTCGCGGGCGCGAACCAGCGAATCACGCAGTCCCGCTGCCGAGGCGATGTCGCCGATGCCGATCACGACCCGCTCGGCGGCCGTGCGCCTGCCGGTTTCCGCCGACAGGTCGCGAGCGAAGCGGGTCAGGTCCTCGGCCGAACGTTCCCACAGGCAGACCGACACCACATCCCGGCTGCCCGCCGCAGTGAACGCCGGAATGCCGTGCGCGGCGAAGAACGCGCCGACGGCGTGCGCGATATCGTCGGGCTGCGCCTGCGCGCCCGAGCCCGACTCCGGCGCCGACACCAGCACCCCCAAGGGCCGATCCGGCGGCACACCATAGGCGCGCAAACGCCGCACCACTTCCCCGCTGCTGCGCGGGCCGGACAGGATCATCTCCAGCAATTCGGCGGCGAAACGCGCTTCGATCGCATGCACCGCCTGCTGTTTGGTGACTTCCAAACTCAGGAATTTCGCCGCCTGCGCGAGCGCTTCCCGGTCGGCGACGGCCAGCGTCGCGGCGGGCTCGAGGCAGTACAGGCCGGCGTCGATCTCCCCCATCGCACCTTCCACCAGATACAGCGCCGCCGGGCCATTGCCGAGAAGATCTACTTCCAGGGGCGGCGGGGTGCGATTGAGCGCGGCCGCAGCCAAACGCACCTGCTCATCGGTCGGCTCGCAGCCGATCGAGGCCAGCCGACGGCCCTTGCGGTCGACCACCAGCAGCGGCAATTCCGTTTCACCACGCAGGATTTCGAGCACACCCGCCGCGCCGCTGCCTCGCGAGAGCGCCGTGGCCAGCGCGTCACCACGCTGCACCGTCGCGGTCAGCTCGGCCTGCAGCACCTCGTTCTGGATCCGCGCGGCAGCCCGGGTGAGCGCCGCGAACGGCACGCCGATACACAATTCGACCAGCGGCAGCCCGTGTGAAAGACACAGTGCCACCAGCTCTTCGGGCAGGGCGGGAGTTTGCGCCGTGAGCCCGAATACCAGTCCGGCCGCACCCGCGCGGGCCACCGCGGCCACGAAGCGATCGGACGAGACCTGCGATTGCCACAGGCCATTGGTCAGCACCAGTTCGCCCGTGCGCACATACGGCGATGGATCGGCGAGCTCGGTGGTGTGCAGCCAATGGATCTCCGCGTCCAGCGCCTCGACGAGTTCGGGGGTCACCACGCGCAGCCCGAGAGCGGGATCCGCCACCAATCGGCAGATGGTCAACATCTAGCCGAATGTACAGCGACAGCCCGCCATTGGTGGATGAATACCCATCCCACTCTCGGCATTTCCGCTGCTTTTATGAGGTACCTCACTACGAATGGAGCGCGGCTATGTCCACTTCTCACCCGCCCGGCACCGCCGAAGTCACCACCCCGGCCGAGACCGGTGTCCGCTTCGACGAACACGGTGTGCTGCCCATCCCCGACCAGGAACGCGATTGCTCGCCCTGGGAACTGTTCTGGATCTGGTGCGGCGCCAATATCGCCCCGATCAACTGGGTACTGGGCGCGCTCGGCATCACCCTCGGGCTCAGCCTGCTCGAGACCCTGCTCGTCGTCGTGATCGGAAACCTGTTCGGCTGCGCGATCTTCGGCCTGTTCAACGTGATCGGCCACCGCACCGCCGTCAATCAGATGGTGCTGGGCCGCTCGGCCTTCGGCATCAGGGGCGCGGCACTACCCGCCCTGGTGCAAGGGCTGCTCACCATGGCCTGGGTGGGCGTGAACACCTGGGTGGTGCTCGACCTAGTACTGGCCGTCCTCGACCAACTCGGCATCCATGGCGGACTGGGCCTGAAAATCCTGGTGGCGGTAGTCATCATGGGGGTGCAGCTTGGTCTCGCACTGTACGGCTTCTACGCGATCCGCGCGTTCGAGAAGTACTCCGTGCCGCTGACCATCGCCGTCATGCTGGTGATGACCGTGGTGGCTCTGGCGCGCACCCACCTGGACTGGTCAACCGCCACCGCCGACACGCCCGCCGAAAAGCTCACCGCCGCTACCCAGCTCGTCACCGCCATCGGCATCGGCTGGGGCCTGACCTGGATCCCGTACGCCGCCGACTACAGCCGCTTCGCCCGCCCGCAGCTGCGCTCCCGCACCGTGTTCTGGGCCTCCGCGGCCGGCATGTACGTGCCCACGGTGTGGCTGGCCGCGCTGGGCGCCTGCCTGGCCAGCGCGGGCGGCAGCGCGGACCCCTCCGCGCTGGTCGTCGGAACCTTCGGCGCGCTGGCGATCCCGGTACTGCTGCTGATCATGCACGGCCCGATCGCCACCAACATCCTCAACCTCTACTCGTGCTCGCTCGCGGCCCTGACCATCGGAATCCGGGTGGCGCGCTGGAAGATCACCCTCTTCGCCGGTGTGATCGCCGCGCTGGTCCTCGCCATCTTCATCAACTCCGACAGCTTCGCCCACGCCTTCGACAATTGGATGGTCTCCATCCTCATGTGGATCAGCCCCTGGATGGCCATCCTGCTGGTCGACTACTTCCTGATCCGCCGCCGCACCCTGTCCATCCCCGACCTCTACCGCGACCCCACCGCATCCGCCTACGCCCGCTACAACATCCCCGGCCTGCTCAGCCTGGCCGCCGGGCTGATCGCCAGCTGGAGCTGGCAATACGGCCTGGTCCCCGCCATGCAAGGCCCCCTCGCCCGAATCCTCGGCAACACCGACTTCTCCTGGCTCTCAGGCAGCCTCGTCGCCGGCGGCCTCTACGCCCTGCTGATGGCCGCCACGCGCAACCGGGCCGATCGCGCCGGTCAGCGATCGCAGCGGACCGAATAATCGAATCAAATGAGTAGTGCTGTGAATCAAGGGAATTGGTAACTACCAGCGACGTCGGTGGCCAGCAGGAGTTCGGGTTCGTGGTAGGCACGGCGGGTGATGAGGGCCGCCGCGCCGCGGGCGGCTGCGCTGGGGCCTAGCGGGGATGCGGTGAGTGTGACGGGGCGGCGGGCGGCGGCGAGGACGCCGGTGCCGAGTTCGGCGCGTACGCCGGGGGCTAGGTCGTCGAAGAAGGTTGCGTAGCTGCCGCCGAGTACGACGGTGGCGACATCGCAGATATTGATCAGGGAGGTGAGTGCGGTGCCCAGGGCCGAGCCGGCGCAGTTGACGGCGGATCGGGTGCGGCGGTCGCCCTGGCGCAAGGCGGTGTGCAGGGCTTGGAGTCCGGGGGCGCCGACGGCGGCGAAGATCGCTTGCAGGCCGGCGTATTGCTCGACGCAGCCGTGTCCGCCGCAGGGGCAGGGGCGGCCACCGCGTTCGATGACGACGTGGCCGAGTTCTCCGGCGAAGCCACTGCGACCGCGAAACAGGTTGCCGCCCAGGACGATTCCTGCGCCTATGCCGATATCGCCCGAGACGTAGACGAAGTCGTCACCGGCCGAGCGGTGCGGCCACACGTGGGCTAGTGCGGCGAGATTGGCCTCGTTGTCCATCGGCACGGTGGGCTGGCCGAGTGCGGCGGCCAGGTGCTCGCCGAGCCGAATCCCGGTGAGGCCGGGGATGTTCGGTGCGTGCACGACCGTCTCGTCCTGCACGATGCCGGGCACGGCCAGCCCGACGCCCAGCAATGTCCCATCCGATTCGGTGATGGCGGCGCGGACCAGCGCGGTCAGTCGTTCGATCAGGTCGTCGGCGTCACGATGACGGTTGTCCATTTCGGTGCGCCGCTCGGCCACGGTGGACCCGTCCAGCCGCTGGACGCTGACAGCGAGATGACACACGTTGATTTCCGCGCCGATCGCCACTGGAGCCGTGTCGGAGAATCGCACGGGCCGTGACGGCCGCCCGCGACCGGTGTTGACCACGGGATCCTCGGCCAGGATCCGATGCCGCAGTAGCGGTTCCACCAGACTGGCCACCGTGGCCTTGGTCAGGCCCGTGCGCTGGGCGAGTTCGGCGCGCGAGGCCGGGCCGTCGAGCACGGCGAGCAGCAGCGCCTGCATGTTTCCGCTGCGCACCTGCCGCAGGTGTGCGGGCCCGGTCGGCAGGCTCACCGTGCGCCCAGCAGATGTTCCAGTGCCAGCTGGTTCAACCGGACGAAACCGTATCCACGTTCTCCGGCGCGATCCGGATCGAAATCGGCCGCTTCCGGATCGGCCAGCAACTCCGCGTACCCCTCGCCCGCGGCGAGTGTCGGGGTGCGCAGGTCATCGACTCCGGCCTGCGACAGGGCCTGTCGCACTTCGGGGTCCGCGCGAAACGCGCGGGCGCGGTCCTTCAGCAATAGGTAGGTGCGCATATTCGCGGCTGCCGAATCCCACACGCCCGCAGGGTCTTCGGTCCGGGATGGTTTGTAGTCGAAATGGCGGGGGCCGTCGTAGGCGGGTGTTCCGTCCGGGCCGCCGTTCTCCAGCAGATCGACCAGGCTGAAGGCATTCATCAGGTCGCCGTGCCCGAACACCAGGTCCTGGTCGTATTTGATGCTGCGCTGGCCGTTCAGGTCGATGTGGAACAGTTTGCCCTGCCACAGTGCCTGCGCGATCCCGTGGGCGAAGTTCAAACCCGCCATCTGCTCGTGTCCCACTTCGGGGTTGACGCCCACCAATTCCGGATGGGCCAGGGTGGTGATGAACGCGAGCGCGTGGCCCACGGTCGGCAGCAGGATGTCGCCGCGCGGCTCGTTGGGTTTGGGTTCGATCGCGAACCGCAGGTCGTAGCCGCGATCGACCACGAATTCGGTGAGCAGATCGACGCTTTCGCGGTAGCGGTCCAGTGCCGCGCGCACATCCTTGGCGCTGTCGTATTCCGCGCCTTCGCGACCGCCCCACAGCACATAGGTTCTCGCACCAAGTTCGGCGGCCAGCTCCACATTGTGCAGTACCTTGCGCAGCGCGAACCGGCGCACATCCCGGTCGTTGCTGGTGAATCCGCCATCCTTGAACACCGGGTGGGTGAACAGGTTCGTGGTGACCATCGGCACCACCATCCCGGTGTCGGCCAGCGCCTTGCGCAATCGGTCGATGCGCCGCTGTCGTTCACTGGCGGACGCCCCGAACGGGAACAGATCATCGTCATGGAAGCTGAGGCCGTAGGCCCCGAGTTCGGCCAGCCGATGCACTGCCTCCACAGCGTCCAGCTCGGGCCGGGTGGCCTCCCCGAACGGGTCCCTCCCCCGCCAGCCCACGGTCCACAAACCGAACGAGAACTTGTCCGCAGGAGTCGGCGTCAACATCTGCATCTCCATTTGTTCAGATACTGAACTAAGTCATTTCAGGCTACGCGGGACAGGCACTAGGCCCCCCGGACCACGCGAAAGACGCTGCACGCTAGAACAATTCGATCCCGGGCCTCACAGCCAGGGCACTCCCGCGCGCAAAAGAACGTTCGCATACGGCAGCGCCTCGCCGGTACGGACCACGAAGCGGCAGTCGGCGATTCGAGCCTTGAAGTCGGAGTGGTCGAGCAACTCCATCGGCAAGCGTTCGCTCAGCAGCGTCGCGGTCGCGGGGTTGTGCTCGGTCACGTCGCGACTGCCCCATGCCGCCTCTACGGTGACCTCGCTCAGAATGGCGTCGAGCACCGGCTCGAATCGCGGTAATCCATAACTGATTCCGAGATCGATGACCGGTACGCCGACGGGTACCGGGAGGCCGGAATCGCTGACCGCGAAAAGGTCGGTGTGCCGCAGGGCGGTGAGCGCGGACAGGAGTCCGGCGTGGATGATTCCGGAGGTACGCAATTGTCGAAATCCTTTGTGAGCAGGGCAGATCAGTGCGGGTCGCGGGCCGGTGGAACGGCGGGGAGCGTGGCGATGATCTGGTCGCGGGAGGGGTAGGCGGCGTGGGTGCCGGGCGACTGCACCGCGAGCGCGGCAGCGGCGGTCGCGAAAGCCACCCCGGAGGGGAGGTCGGCGCCATCGGCGAGCACGGTGGCGAGCGCGCCCACGAAGGCGTCACCGGCGCCGGTGGAATCGGCCGAGTCGATCCGGGGCGCGGGCTGATACCCCGCGGCCACGGCCGCCGAGCCGTCACGACGCGCCCAGACGGCTCCGGCGGCACCGAGCGTGGCCACCACCGCGGGCACACCGTTCAAGCACAGGTTACGGGCCTGAACGCAGGCTTCCTGTGGTGTCGTTATCGGGTGACCGGTCACTGCGGCGAGCTCTGATTCGTTGACTATCAACGGATCACATCGACGCAGCAGGTCGGCGGGCAGGTCGGTGGCGGGCGCGGCATTGAGAATGAACCGGCGCGCGTGCCGTGCCGCCCACCGCACCACCCGTATCGGTACTTCCAGTTGCGCCACGACGACCTCGGCCGCCGCGATCTGCTCGGCAGCCACGGAGCGGTCGAGCTCGGCATCGCTCTCCCACCGGAAGTTCGCGCCGGGATCGACGACGATCTGGTTCTCTCCCGCCGCGACGGTGATGTACGCGGTCCCGGTGCGAGTGCCGGGGACTTCCACGACCGCTTCGAGCCCGACGCTGTACTCACACAGCGATTTCCGCAGCGCGGGGTCGGGATCCTCGCCGATCCTGGCCACGAACTCGACCGACGCGCCGGCCTTCGCCGCGGCCACCGCCTGATTGGACCCTTTTCCGCCCAGATTGGTTCGCGTCGCGGCCGCGAGGATCGTCTCCCCCGGGCCGGGCAGTCGCTCCACTTCGCACACCACGTCGTGATTGACCGACCCAAGCACGACCACACTCACGAGGCCGCCTCCACACCGACGTCGAGATTGCCGGGCGCGGCGCCGGTGATCAGCGCGACCAACCGGTCGCCATCCACCTCGTCGATACGGTGCGCGGCCACCGTCCGGCCACGCCGCAACACCACCACGTTGTCGCAGATGCGCATGACCTGGCCGAGGTCGTGACTGATGATGAGCACGGTGACGCCCCGCTCGCGCAGCCCACGCACCAGCCGCTCCACCGCGGCGGTTTCACGCACACCCAGCGCGGCGGTCGGCTCATCCATGATCACCATGGACTTGCCCCACGCCACCGCCCGCGCGATAGCGATGCTCTGCCGCTGCCCACCGCTCATCCTGCGCACGGTGGTGCGCACCGACGGCACATCCACATCCAGATCGCGCAGGATCTCACCGCTGCGCTCGATCATCGCCCGGCGGCGCACGATGCCGAGTGGATAGACCAGCTCCCGGTTGAGAAACAGGTTCTGCCACACGGTCAGATCATCGATGAGCGCCAGATCCTGATAGACGGTCTCGATGCCCATGCGCCGGGCGTGCTCCGGCGAGCGCAGCTGGACCGGCTCGCCGCGGAAGAGTATCTGCCCGGTATCGGGCGACTGCACGCCGGTGAGGCACCGCACCAGGGTCGACTTGCCTGCGCCGTTGTCGCCGACCAGCGCCGTAACCTCGCCTTCCGGAATGCTCAGGCTCACCCCGGACAGCGCCCGCACCGAATCGAAGGATTTGGTGAGATCCCGGGCCTCCAGCAGTGGAATCGTCATGGCCTGACCTACTTTCGGAATCGGGAGATGCCCGCGGCGAGCAGCAGGACCGCGCCGACCGCGACCGGCTGGTAGTACTGCGAGATGCCCAGAATGGTGAATCCGTTGACGAGCGAGGTGAAAAGCACCGCGCCGCACACGGTTCCGAGCACCGATGCCTTACCGCCCGCCAGTGAGGAGCCGCCGAGCACCACGGCCGCGATGGAGCTGAGCAGATAGGTGGTCTGCAGCGAGGGATCCGCGCCGCCGTTGCGGGCCACCAGCATCACGCCCGCGATCCCGCACAGCAGGCCGGACATGGCGTAGGCGAACAAGCGAATCCGGTTGACCGCGATGCCGGTATCGCGCGCGGCTTCCAGCCGGCCGCCGGTCGCGAGCAGATGGGTGCCGATCCGGGTGCGGAAGATGATGCCCGCCGCGACCAGGGCCGCCAGCAGCGCCAGCAGCCAGAACCAGCGCACCGGCCCGACGCCGTCGAGGGCGAGCCGTTGCAGGAACCGCGAGTTCACCGCCGCGGTATTGCCGTGGGTCAGCAGCAGGGTGATGCCGCTGAGCACGCTCAACATGCCGAGGGTCGCCACGAAATCGGTCATCCCGAAGCGGCCGACAAGCACCCCGTTGATCACGCCGACGGCCAGCCCGCCGAGAATCGCGGCGGCGATCCCGATCGGCAGCGCGTACCCGTGAGTGGTGAGATACCCGAGAAGCGCTGCGGCCCAAGGCAGATTGGCCCCGACCGACAGGTCGATCCCGCCGGCGGTGATGGCGAACTGCTGTCCCAGCGCCAGCACGGTCAGAATGGTCGAAGCGACCAGCAGGTCGCCGATATTGTCCAGCGTCAGGAAGTACGGGGTGGCGATGAAGAACGCCACCCACAGCACCACCAACGCCAGCGGCGCCGCGTATTCCGCGATCCTGGACAGGATCTCCGTGCGACCCGCGCGTTCCCGGGGAGCGGCTGGGACGCCGCCTGCGGTGGCGATCACTTCGTCAGCAGCCCTTCGATCGGATTGTCGAAGGTGACGATCGGGCGCGGGAACGCCGAAATCTGCTGTTCGACATTGTCTTTGCCGATGAAGGCGATCGGTGCGACCACGCGGGCCGGCAGTTCCTTGCCCTGCTGCCGCGCCAGGCAACTCTGGACGGCCAGCTGGCCTTCGGCGTAGGGGTACTGGGTCACCGTGCCGTAGAGGCTGCCGGATTTGACCGCTTCGAGCGCGGCCTGGATGCCATCGACCGAGATGACCTTGATCTGACCGGACTTGCCGGCGTTCTTGATCGCCTGTGCCGCACCGAGTCCCATGGTGTCGTTGGCGGCGAAGATGCCGGTGATGTCGGGATGCGCGCGCAGAATCGCCTCGGTCACCTGCAGGCCCTTGTCCTGCTCGTAGTCGGCGGGCACCTTCTGGACGATCTCGAGCTTGCCCGCCACGGTCTCGGTGAAGCCCTGATCGCGGTTGATGCCGTTCTGTTCACCGGCGATCCCCTGCAGGATCGCGACTTTCCCGCTGCCGCCCAGACCTTCCAGCATCTTCTGGCCCGCGATCCGGCCGGCATCGAGATTGTCCGAACCGATGAAACTGGCATACGAGACGCCCGCCGCCGCGGAGGCTTTCGGATCGATCTGGGTGTCCAGGTTGAGAATCGGAATGTTCTTGCGCGCGACCGCACTCAAGGGCGTGATGACATTCGTGCCGTTGACCGGGACCACGCCGAAGCAGTCGTAACCCTGTGCGGCCATGGTGGAGATCTGGGCGTTCTCGCCGTCGGCGTCGGTCTCGGACTGCCCGGCCTGCACGACGACCTTCACGCCGCGCTTGTCGCCCTCGGCCAGCGCGCCGTCGCGCAGGGCCGCCCAGTAGGGGTTGGTGAAGTTGCGGGTGACGATCGCGATCTTGAAGCCCCCGGCCTCGGAGTCCGCGCCCCGGCCGCAACCGGTGGCCAGGGCGGCGACCGTGGTGATCAGGGCAAAAGGTATGAGCGCTCGGCGAAATCGTGCGTGCATCGGTGAACGACCTCATCTGTTCCGTAGTATCAACTCGTGTTGATCAACACGAGTTGACCAGTAGTGTGTGACGTGGGTCATGCTCTGTCAAGGCCCATTCGGTCCATCGGCGGGATCGATGCTTGGATAAACGTTGCGCGACAAGGAGACAACTCGATGGCAGTCACACGGGCCGACGTGGCCCGGCTGGCGGGCACATCGCCCGCGCTGGTCAGCTACGTGCTCAATGGCGGGCCACGCCAGGTCGCCCCCGCGACGAGGGCGCGCATCGAAGCCGCCATCGCCGAACTCGGCTACCGGCCCAATGTGTCCGCGCGCAGCCTGCGCACCAATCGGGGGCACGCGCTCGGCCTGGTCATACCCGACGGGGCGAATCCGTTCTTCGCCGAACTCGCCGCGGTGATCGAAGCGGCCGCTTTCGCCCGGGGATATCCGCTGTTCGTGGGCAATGCCGCCGGGGACCCCGATCGCGAACAGGCCTACGTGCGCTCGTTCATCGACCGGCGGGTCGAAGGGCTGCTGGCGATTTCTTCGGCCTGGGAGACCGGCATCGCCGATGCCTGTGAGCAGGCGGGCATGACGCTGGTCGCCCTGGACCGCATCATCGACCCGGCACGGTGCGCCCATGTGCTCTGCGATTCGGTCGCCGGTGCGGAGGAAGCCGTGGCGCATCTGATCGGCCACGGTCACCGGCGCATCGCCTGCCTGAGCGGGCCACATGTATCCACCGCCGAAGAACGCGTGCAGGGTTATCGAAACGCTTTGGCCGCGGCCGGATTACCCGAAGGGCCGATAGTCCGCACCGACTTCGGCGGCGCCGCCGGCTACCGGGCGCTCACCGAATTGATCGACACGCCACAGCCACCGACCGCCGTGTTCGTCACCAGCGACCTGCAAGCGATGGGCATGCTGCGCGCCGCCTACGATGCCGGTCTGCGTGTCCCCGACGATCTGGCCGTCATCGCTTTCGACGGCATCGAATACTCCCGATACACCCGGCCCGGACTGACCACGATGGTGCAACCGACTCGCCGGATGGGCGAGCTGGCAGTGAATTTGCTTCTCGCACAGATAGAAGGCGATATGCCCCAGCCGGGCGTCATCCGCCTTCCGGCCGAACTGCGGACCGGGGGTTCCTGCGGCTGCGCCGACGATTTCTGACCGGCGAAGGCGCCCACTTCAGTCGCCGTCGGCGACGATCTCGGCACGGATACGGACCGCGTCGGCGAGATCCGCCCAACGGTTGCGGGTATCGGTCAGGTCTCCGTCGGCTTCGGCGCGGGCCTTGCGTCGCTGCAGCGCCGCCCATCTCGACAACGCGTCGGTCATGACGTAGCGCAAGTCCGGATCCGTCAGATCGAGCACCAGCTCGGCGTTCGGGCTACCGTCCGGCTCATCGGCTACCGCCGACCTCGAACGACGTTGCGGCACAGGCATAGGCGCCATCGCCGCCCGGGGAAACGCCGTATGGTCTACCCGCATCCACTCTTTCACCACATGCAGCGGCTGTTCCCCGAGCCGGAACGCTTCGGCGGCTTTGAGCGCGCACCGCAGGCAACGTGCCCGCCCGGGCGCCGGCTCCGGCTGGGCCGGCCCTCCGGTGCAGCGCAGCCGCCAATCACCGCTGTCGTGGATGTCCACGATCAGGTGGACCACATCCTGATCGTCGACCGCGCTACCCTCGACGATCCAGCTGCTCATCCGGAAAGCCTAGCCAGCAAACCCAGCCATTTCGTTCTTCCCCGACACCCGTGTCGTCGTCCGCCACATCTTGTGACCAGATGTTTGCCACGGTCCGCTCCGGGCATTTCGGCCGGTATGGATGCGCACGCTGTCACGGTGGGTGTCGAAGAGGAGTTCCTGCTCACCGACCCGGGTACCGGAATGCCCGTGGCCAAGAACACCGCGGTAGCTCGAACGGCCGCGGACGCCGGTGTGGAGCTACAGCTGGAATTGACCCGATGCCAGGTCGAAACAAGCACCAGCGTCCACACGGAAATCGAGAAGCTACTCGATGAGTTGGGATCGTTACGCCGCGACGTCGCCGAATGCGCCCGGCAAAACGACGCCCAACTGCTCGCCGTGGCGATACCGCCCACGGTGCCACAGGATTTCCCGGTCACCGACACGCCTCGATACCGCCGCATCAGCGACACCTTCGGCATGCTGGCCCACGAACAGGGCCTGTGCGGATGTCACGTCCACGTCGGCATGCCGGACCGCGAAACCGCCCTCCAGGTCAGCAACTACGTGCGCGCCTGGCTACCGACCTACCTGGCCCTCACCGCCAACTCACCGATCTACCGCGGCACCGAAACCGGATACGCCAGCTGGCGCAGCGTTCTGTGGCGGCGCTGGCCGAGCGCCGGACCACCCCCGTACTTCGAATCCGAGGCCGACTACGACGCAATGGTCGAGATGATGGTCGCCAGCGGCTGCATCCTGGACCGCAAGATGGTCTATTGGGATATCCGCCCCTCCGAATCATTCCCGACCCTGGAGATCCGCGTCAGCGACATACCCGCCACCGTTGCCGAGACGGCCCTGCTCGCAACCCTGATCCGAGCCACCGCCATCACAGCCCTCGAATCCCTCGCACACAACCGCCCCGCACCCACAATCCCCGACGAGGTACTCCGCGCCGCCTACTGGAACGCCGCCCGCTTCGGCCTGGACGGCAACGCCCTCGACCCCATCGAACGACGCGTAGTCGCAGCACCGGAAATGCTCACCCGCCTCGTCACCCACCTCCACCCGGCCCTGGACGAACTCGGCGCAACCGAACTGGTCACCGACTCCCTCGCCCAAGTACTCCGCGACGGCAACGGTGCCCAGCGACAGCTCACCGCACTGCACACAAACGGCCGGATCGCTGACGTCGTCACACTGCTACGCGACGCGACCGTACAAGGCTGTTAGATCGACTCATCACTCGAGCATCCAGCCGGGAACCGCCGACGTCGTGCAGTCCTGTCGCCACGCCACGGCGCGTGTGCGATCGTGTTCGCGGGGGCTCACGGCTGGACGCCGAAGCAGATACGAACCCGGCCAATCGATTACAAGGGGTGCGACGCCGCTGTGGCAGAAACACGATCGGACAAAGGCAGCTTGATCTTCGGTGGCATCGTCGCCCTGTTGCTGGGCGCGGGGCTGTTCTTCGTCTGCTACAGCGTCCTCGACGAAACGGGGCAATGCGGTCGAGAGACCATGCGCGCCAGCGACACCTGCGAGCACCGCTCCAACCCCAACGGGGGCGGCCGCGTCTACAGCGCCGCGGAGGAAGACGCCGACAAACGCAGCACCGCCTGGTGGACCGGCGGACTCGGCACCCTGTTCGTCGTGCTCGGCGGTGCGGGCATCGTGGGCGGGCTGCGCTCCACCGACGACGCCGCCGGCACGGAATCCTCCACGCGCTCAGCCACTTCGAATCCACGACCCGATCCGAACGCACCGCGCTACACCGACCTCGGCGAAGCACTCGCCGCCTTGGCATCCGGTGAGGTGCTGACCTTCGGCCATCTGCGCCTCGATGCCCGGCAACTGCACACCACCAAGAACACCCTCGCCTGGTCCGACATCACGGAGGTGAAACTCGAACCGCACTTCATCGCCTTCTTCCGCCGCGGCAAGTGGACGCCGATCGTGACCAAAGCTTCCGACGTCCCTCACCTGCCGCTGGTCGCCTCCCTGGTCGAACACCTGCGCAAACAATCCACGTAATCGCCTCGCCGCAGGGCTACCCGCAGCATCCCGGCACCGCGCCCACCGGCCCCTACGGCGCGCCACAGAACAACCCCGTCTACCCGCCGGCACCGTAACGCCTCTTGCCCGGAGACGGTTTTCGCGAGCTGCCCGTATCGGTTGCTACTGTGATCATGAAATAGGGGGCTGACGGTGCGGCGCATCCGCGCCCCGTCCGTATCGGGAGGGGAATCGTCGTGACGTATCCGCACCAGCAGCCACCGCCGGGGCCCTATGGTCATCCATCGGAAACTGTTATGCGGCAAGATATTCCCAGCGGATTCCCTCCGCCAGCGGTCCGTCGCCCGCGTCGGATGGTGCTGTTTCTCGCTTTCGCCGCGGTGGCCGTGCTCGGTGCTGCGGCCGGAATCGGCGGAACCCTCTTGCTCACCTCGAGCGGTGACGACTCCGCGCCGACCGCGCTCAATCCCGATCCGTTCACAGCCCAACCCGGTGAGTGCCTGCACGCCGAAGGAGGCAACAACGGGGAATTCAGCAAGAGCGCCAAAAGGGTTGCCTGCTCGGACTCCGCGGCCAACTACGTCGTGGTCTAGCAACTCGTCTCCGTTGACGGACTCCGCGGCGCCGACTGCAACACGGTTCCTGGCGCCACCTACGGCGACCCGGTCGTCTACGACATCGACTCCCAACTCGCCGGCTACCGCCAGATCTGCGTCAAACCCAAAACCCGCAGCAATTGACCACCTCGCCAACCTCGCGCGGGCAGGACTCGGCTATGCAGAATCGCTTCCGTGCACCGAAAGCGCGGACCAGCACGGAGGATTCGGCTCGAACACTATGATCCAAGCCTGCCCCGACGACCAGATCCGCGGCTACGGCGGCGGGCCCTACAGCTGGCACCCCGAACTGCTGGAGGAGCACCTGTTCTGGATCTCCTACCTGGGCTCGTTCTTTCACGACATCGGCGTACAGGAGCTGCTGATCGGCCCCGACTGGGACGACGCCGAAGCTTTCGACAAGGCGATCTACGCCTCCGAGGACTGGCCGGTCTTCACCGTGACGCTGCCCTCCGGCCCGCGAATCGACATCGTCTACCGCACAATCCCTGACGACATCGCCATCGATCTCGTATTCCACGACCCGGCAGCGACTCGTCCCAGAACCGTGGCCAGTACCCAAGACGGTGCAGGGCAGGTCCTTTCATGGGACCAGGCGGCAGCCGCCGACGCGGCGAACACCGGACCATGCCAGGCCCGCCAGCTGCTCCTACTGCTCCCCCTCATCGACCTCGAGGAACTCCCCCGGAATGCGATCGATGTCCTCGCCGACTCGCTGACGCAGTGCACCGCGGTCGAGCAGCCTCACCGGATCGCTGAACTACTCATCGCCCGCCGAGACGGCACCCAGATGATGCAATAGGCCATGCCTGACGTTTGATCATCATCAGCGCGATTCGGGCGACAGCAGTTTGCCCAGGAGCGTGGTGAGTTGTGCCCGCTCGTCGGTGGTGAGTGCGGCGAAGGTTTCGTCCAGGAAGGACGGGACTGCGGCTTCGGCTGTGCGTAGGCGGCGCTTGCCGGCTGCGGTGACGGTCACCGCGTATGAGCGGCGGTCGCGTGGATTCCTTTCGCGCTGTACGTAGCCCGAGCGCTCCAGGTCGTCGCAGAGGTTGACCATTACGCTGCGATCGATTCGCAGTTCGGCGCTCAGGGTTTGTTGTGAGCATGCGCCTACCTCGGTGAGCATTTTCAGGACAAGGTGCTGGCCTACGCCCAATTGCGTTGCGGCGGCGTGTGTTTCCGCGGCGCGCGCTACCAGGGTGGATGCTCGGCAGAGGGCGATATCGGGTCGTTCGGCGGCGAGTGCGGGGAAATAGTTGGGTTCGGCGGGCGGCATGGTCCTCCTCGTTCTTGCCGGCCACTCTATCAAATCGTCTGTGCCCAGATTGTTTGACAGCAGATGATATTGCGATCTACGGTCAGATCGTCTGCGCACAGATGATTTTCGGGCAGACAATCACGGGAAAACCGCTGGGCTTCAGGAGCTGCCATGACCCTCGACCTCACTCCGGACGAGTTGCTGTCCACCACGCGCGCCGTCCGCCGCCGCCTCGACTTCAGCCGACCGGTGCCGCTCGGGCTCATCGAGGAATGTGTCGACCTCGCGACGCAGGCTCCTACCGGGCGTAATCGGCAGCGCTGGCACTTCCTGGCTGTCACCGAGGCCGCGCAGCGCCGCGAGGTCGCCGATATCTTCCGCCGCGCGCTCACGATCGGCGAATCCGCGCCGCTCACCGCAAACGACTTGCGCCGCATGCATTTTGATTCCGGGAGCACCGCTCGCGTCTTCGACGGCCTGCGCTATCTGGCCGACAACATCCACCGGGTGCCGGCGTTCGTCATTCCGGCGGTGGAAGGCCGCACCGATCGCTCCTCCGTCGAAATCCAGTCCGGCACCTGGGGTTCCATCCTCCCGGCCGTCTGGAGCTTCATGCTCGCCGCCCGCGCACGCGGCCTGGGCACGGTATGGACCACCGCCCAGGCGCCCCTGGAACGCGAACTGTCCGCGGTCCTCGGCGTCCCCTACGACGACATCATGCTGGCCGCGTTCCTGCCGCTCGCCTTCACGATCGGCACCGATTTCAAACCGGCGGTCCGCGTTCCGCGCGAGCAGGTGCTGCATTGGCAGCACTGGTGACGATGGTCAGAGGCGGTTCAGGATCCGCTGCGGCAAGTACTCGGACTTCACTTCGATCGCGAGCCCCGCGTCACACGCCAGGCAAGCCATGGCGAGCGGACCGGCAGCAACCATTCCGATACGAGAGTGTCGACGCCCGTGCTCGTCCGAATTCCAGTACCGGTCATGCGATTCCAGCGCTTGCACCAGCCCGGCGTTGAACTCGCCGAGGTCCTCGGCGAGGAACCGGTAGAACAGGTTGATCGGCGGGTAGAGGATCTCGAGCATCAGCTCCGGCGACCCGATCCCCGCCTTCTCCGGGTCGGCCCCTTCCAATGCCGACCGTAACGCCTCGACGAGCCCGGCCTCTTCCCGCCAATACTGCTGCAACGCATCCACCCAGTGGTAGATGTAGCCGTCGAACTCCGCTCCGGTAGCACGCAACAACTCGATCGGAACCTGCGACAGCATCGCCAACCGCTCCTGATCGCGGCATATCACCGCGAAATAGAACGCCGTCGCCCAGTTACCCGCATCCGCGTAACCAGCTGTCGCCCCGGCCGCAATCGAAAAGCTGCGCTCCCCGATCCGCGCCCGAACCACCCCTTCGGCAGCGACTGCCACCTCGAAGATCGCCGAGGACGCGTCCATCACCAGTTCGAACGCTTCCCAGGTCTCAGCCATGCACGCACCCGGATCCACCGCCGACCGCAGCCCCGCCAGCCACAACGCCGCCTCCAGCACGCTGCTCATCCGCCGCGGATGGGCCTCGACTCGATCGAGATGCTCCTCGATCTCCGCTCGCATGCCGGCGAACTCACCCTCGGCGTCGGCGATCTCCATCCGATGCCTGCGCACCCCCCTGCTACCCACCCGGCGACACCTCTCCGTCGTGCTCGAATCGCCTTGGATGGTAATCGGTTGCCCCGCTGGCGAAGAGTTGCCTGAGCTGAACGGATAGCTACCGGCCCGGCATGCCGTTGGCAACCCTGGGGTGGCCTGCACGTGAACCCGTCGAGTCCCCAAGGTTGACGAGCTTGGTTAATCTGCGGGGCGCAGGGTTGCCACGTATCATTATGCCGTTATCGAGACACGTTACGGCAATGGAGATTTGGTGATTCTTGAAGTAGCCGCCGTGGTCCCGGTGCCCCTAACCAGCGATTTCTGAGGCTCCGGTTCTGGAGGTACCGGGAGCTGGATCAGGTTGCAGGGCAAATGCATACGCTGGGCCGTGGCACATCGGCGGCAATGACACAGCACCGACCGTAGGTCGAGCGCCCGCACGCCATCAGCCCAATCATGCTGCCCTCGAGTCCCGGCGGCCTGTTCACCCTCGCTTCCGCTGCCAGCATCCTAAGGAGATGACATACAGGTGAGTTCACCTCAGGCCCCGGCCGGCCGGACCGACGAGATGCCGGTACCGGTCGAACATCTCGGACCGCGAATCCCGCTGTACGCACCGGAGTTCGCGGCCGACCCCCATACCGCCTACCGGCGTATGCGTCGGGACTACGGGTCTCTGGTGCCGATCGAGTTGGCGCCCGGGGTGCCCGCGACACTGGTCATCAAGTACCGCACGGCGGTCCGCATCCTGAACGATCCCGATCACTTCCCCGCCGATCCGCGCGGCTGGCAAGCGACCGTCCCGCCGGATCTCGACTTCCTGCCGATGGTGGAGTGGCGTCCCAACGCGCTGCGGTCGGACGGAGGCGCGCACAAGCGGTACCGGACCGCGACAACCGACGCGCTCGCCGGTCTGGACCCGCACCGGCTGCGATCGGAAGTCGAACAGGTCGCCATCCCGTTGATCAACACCTTCTGCGGCGACGGGCACGCCGAGCTGATCAGCCAATACATACTGCCGCTGGTGTTTTCGATGATCAACCGGCTGCTCGGTTGCCCCGCGCACATCGGGGAACGGGTGGCGCGAGCCAGCGCGGCGATGTTCGAGGGCGTCGACACCGCCACGGTCAACGCCATGCTCAACGGCGCGCTGCTCGAACTCACCCACCTCAAACGCCAGAGCCCCGCGGAAGACGTCACCACGCGACTGGTCATGCATCCGGCGGAGCTCACCGACGACGAGATGATCCACCAGCTGGTGACCCACTACTCGGCCGGTGTGGAGATCCCGCAGAATCTCATCGCCAACACCTTGCTGCTCATGCTGACCGACTCCCGCTTCGCACCCAACGAAGCCGGATTCGCCCCGCCTACCGCCGACGCGATCGATGAAATCCTCGCCACCGATCCACCGTTGGCGAACTATTGCCTGTCCTACCCCCGGCACCCGATCCTCGTCGACAACGTATGGCTGCCGGCCACTCAGCCGGTGATCATCAGCATGGCGGCGTGCAGCAACGACCCGGAGATGAACAACGGCGAATACGCCCGCAACGGCTGGAATCTGGCCTGGAGCGCCGGCCCGCACGCCTGCCCGGGGCAAGCCCGGATCGCCTCGGTCATGATCGTGCAGGAAGCCATCGACCAGCTCTTCGACGCCCTGCCCGAATTGCGGCTGGCAATGCCCGCCGAACAGCTGACCTGGCGACCGGGACCGTTCCATCGCGCGCTGGCCGCCTTCCCGATCAATTTCCCGCCTTCTCCCCCGCTCACGATCCCGACAGGAGGGTTGCACTGAAACTCGCGCTCGCCCGGTACGGCCATCCGGACGAGACGCTTTGTGTAGGAACACGATCCACCAGGCCATCGGGCGCGCAACCACAAGCTGCGCCGCCGGAACGACGTGGACCGTCGGCACGGAAGTGGTTACCCCATGACAATCGAAGACCTGTCCCCGAAGACCTCTCCCATCCGCCCGCGACCGGTTGTCACCGAGGTCGCGACCGCGGACGCACTGCGGGAGTTGATCTTCGGAGCACACACCGAACTGCAGTTGCGAGTCCGCGATATCGTCGTCGCCCTGGCCGATCTGCCCCGCTCGGGATTCACTTACGCCGAACAGACCGAATCAGCGCCCGAACTGCTGCGGGCGGTGATCGCCGAACTCGGGCTACCGGCACGTGAGATCGCCGGCGACACACAATTGCGTGGCGCGCTGTGCGATTGGGCGCAGATCGCAGCGCCACGACTGCTGCTCATCTTGACCGGACACTTCGACCTCGCCATCGGCGCAATCCTCGCCTTGGGCAACGGCTCGGACTACCAGCGGCAATGCCTCGACGAACTCGACACCGCCGCCGCGTTGGGCGTGCTCATGCTGACCGAACTCGGTGGCACCAACGGCGCCGACCAGCAGACCACCGCGACCTTCGATCCGGAAACGGGTGGATTCCGACTCACCACGCCGTGCGCGGCCGCCGTGAAATTCATGCCCAACGTCGCCGACCCGCATGTCCCCAAGACGGCGGTGGTGACCGCGCGCCTGCTCATCGACGGCCGCGACGAAGGCGTCCTGCCCTTCCTGCTCCGGCTGCGCACCGCGGCCGGCGTCACCGACGGTGTCGACATCGTCCGGCTGCCCGACAAATCCTCCGCACCGATGGACCATGCCATGGTGCGATTCGACAACGTCGCGCTCCCCCGCGACGCGCTTCTCGGCGGCGACTGGGCCAGGTTCGACGCCGACGGCACCTTCCGCTGTGCGCTGCCGGCCCGGCACCGATTCCATGCCGCCGTCGCCGTACTGGGCAACGGCCGGCTCGACCTGGCCAATGCGGCGATCGCCAGCGCCCGCGCCGCCCTGGCAGGACTGGTCAACTACGCCTATCAACGCCGTCCCGGCTCCGGCACCTTGATGGCCGACCGCGACGCCGTACAGAGCCAAGCGGTCTCGGCGCTCGCCGAGGTGTACGCGGCCAGCGTGCTCGGGCGCCGCATCCGCGAACTGCGCACCGGCACAGCTCCTTCCGACCCCGTGTCCGGGCTGTGGTCGATGTTGGCCAAACCCCTGCTCTCCGATACCGCCGAGCGGGTCCTGACCGTGTGCCGCCGCCGCACCGCCGCCCAGGGGGCGCTGCGGGTCAACCACTTGCTCGACTGGATCGGGAACCTCGAGGCCATCATCACCGCCGAAGGCGAGAACCAGATCCTGCAGGTCACCGCCGGCAAGCGGGGCCACGATCTGACCGCGCTGGCCTTTCCCGGCACACCGGAACGGCTGCCCTGGTACATCGAACTGCTGGCCGTGCGAGAACGCGCGATCGCCGATGACGTGCACAACGGCACCTTCCGCGCGTCGGGTGTGGCGGCAGGACCGGACTCCGCGGCCATCGCTTTGGCCACCGCCACCGCCGAACGGCTCGCCGCCACCGCACTTTTCGCAGAAGCCAACCAGTCAACCGATCCGACAGCGATGAAACTGGCTACCGCCGCGGCGGCCGCCTACGCCTTGGCCATCGTTCAGAGGCACGCGGCCTGGTACATCGCCCACCACCATCTCGCCGGCACGCGGCTGACGCTGGTCGTCGCCGAGCTGCACCGCCATCAGGCGACCCTGATCGCTCACCTGCCCACCATGGTTGCCGCGTTCGCTACCCCGGTGCTGCCCGGGCCGATCTTCTCCCCCGACTACATCCGAGCCTGGCAAGATCATGCCGACTGGCAGGATGGCACCTTCCCGCGCTCCTGAGCTCGGTCCACCGCATCCCGCGGCCCGGCCGATGCCGGACCGCGGGATCTCTCATGCGAATCCGACGTGTCGGACTGTCGAACACCTGGTCCACGTAGTCGCCCACGGTGGCGATCGTGGACTCCCCTCCGGTGCCGGCTGTGGAGACTCGCGAAAGTCTGTCCCGCACAGTAGGTCTCGGCGGTGCCCCGGCTCGACCACTTTCCTGCCCGTTCGGAGTCGTTTCCTGCCCGTGTAACGTCATGGCCCGGTTCGTGCTTGGAAGGCGATCGTGAACGGGGCTCCATATGACCGCTGCGGAGTATCAGACGCAGGGTTTCCAATCCGACGAGAAGGATCCGGCCGGGTCCTGGGACGAATACCTCAAGGACAAGCAGGGAACGGTGGGCCTGACGTTCCACGACGGTTTCCGCTCATCGGCATTCGCCCAGCGGCTCGGCCCATCACGGCAGGTCGTCACCTTCTCCACCACACCGCTGGACTACCGGCGCACCAGACGCCATATCCGAACCGACGACGATGACCAGAGCTATCGGATCCTCATCCCGCTGAAGGGGCATTTCAGGTTCGAGCAAGGCGATTCCAGAGAGTTCTTCCATCCCGGCAAAGTCGGCTTGTTCCGTTGGCACCAGCCGTTGTTCATGACGCACGAGGGCGAAATCACGGCACTCATCATGACCATCGACAAGGACTCGGTGGATGTGAAGCACGCCGAACAAGCCCCGCTCGCGCTGGATGAAACCCGCCCGTTGGTGCGCATGCTCGACGCCCAGGTTCGATTGCTCGGAGGGGCCCCCGGCTGGACGGCGGTGGACTGGAGCGTCGCCTACGGCAGCGCGATCGAGGTACTCAACGGAGTCGTCAATCCGTATCCGGCGGCCCCGCTCGGCAAGCGTGCCGTCGAGGCCTACCGCGCACGCACTCTCATCGAAGAGCACGCGAGGAACCCCGACGTGACCCCCGAAGCCATCGCCAAAATGCTGGGCATCGGCGAGCGCACCCTTTACAAAGTGCTGCAACGGGCCGGGTACCCGCCGGCAGCCGCGATATTGCGTGAGGTCCGCGTCAACCGGGCACATCAACGCCTCCGCAGCGCATTGCCCGTCGACATGGACAGACTTGCCTTCGACGAAGGATTTCCCAGCACGCGCAGCTTCCGGCAGGCCTATCGAGCACGCTACGGTCACACGCCGGCCGAGATGCGGGAAAAGCTGTTCGGCGACGACGCCGCCAGCCCTGGCCAGCCATAAGCCGGAACCAAGGCGACCGTCCTGGGCGCGCAGAGCAGTCAGTCCGCCCCGGGGGTGGCCGGGGAGATTCCGTGGCGTGCAAGCAGTTCCGTGTCCAGTAGCTGGGCGTGGCCGTTGCCGATCGACCAGTCGGCGCGGTCGTTCTCGGTCAGGGTGATCACGATGTCCTCGGGGCGGACGCCGATGGCGGACAGTTCGGTGGCGATCGTTCGGTAGAGGCGCTGTTTGAGCTCGGGCGGGCGGCCGCGCACCAGGGTGATCTGGAGGAATATGACGTCGCGGCGTTCGATGCCGAGGTAGTCGGGGTCGAAGATGAGGTCGGCGGGGCGGCGCGGTTCGATCACCTGGAAGCGGTCGCCGGGTGGGATGCCGATGGTGGTGACCAGGGCGTTGTGGACGGCGTCGGCGATGGCGCGTTGGTGTGCGGGGTCGAGGTTGTCGCGCAGGGAGATTCGAACCAGTGGCATTGCTCGTCCTGACTTTCGATTGTGAAGTCAGATGAGCGTACCTGACTTTCACATTGGAAGTCAGGTACGGTGTGGGGATGGACTGGAGCGAACAGGATCCCTCCAATTGCAGTGTCGGGCGGACGGCCGAAATCGTCGGTCGCCCTTGGGTTCTCGTCGTGCTGCGCGAGGTGTTTCGCGGTCTGCGCCGGTTCGATCAGATGCAACGGCACCTCGACGTCTCCGCAGCGGTGCTGTCGCGGCGGCTCGACTCCCTGGTAGCGGCCGGATTACTTGTGCGGCAGCCCTATCAGGCACCCGGTCAGCGAGAACGCCACGAATATCACCTCACCGCGGCCGGACGTGAGCTGTTCCCGATCCTGGCCGCTCTGCACGAGTGGGGCGACGCTCATCTCGCGGACGAGGCCGGGCCCGCCACGACCTACCACCATCGTGATTGCGGCGGAACCGTGCGATTGACGTTGACCTGCACCGAAGGCCACACCCTCGCGACCACGGGTGAGGATGTGACGGTCACGCCGGGACCGGGTGCGAAACCGCTGACCGCTACCGCCTGAGCAGCGTCGACGGCCGCCCGCGCAGATTGCGCTGAGCGGTTGCTCCTTTGAGCTCGAGGCGACTGTAAACCTCGCCGCCCCAGCGCGGACGACCTACCGTCACGGGGCATGACCACCGAGCTGAACACGTCGTTGAATGCGATCGTCGACGCCACCGCGCATGCCGTCGCCGAGGATCCCGGCAAGGCCCAGGTGGTATTCCGGGCCTCGGGAACACCCGAGGGCACCGTGGGCAGCGCGATCGCACTGGGCAAGTACACGGTTCGGGTCGACGAACCGCCCGCACTCGGCGGCGAGGGCACCGCACCGAACCCGGTCGAGGTGTATCTCGCCTCGTTGATCGCCTGCCAGGTGGTCACCTATCGCTTCTGGGCGCAACGGCTGGGAATCACGGTCGAGGATCTGGCCATCGACGCCGAGGGCGATCTGGATGTGCGCGGGTTCTTCGGCCTCGACGACAACGTCCGCGCCGGATTCCAGGCGGTACGGGTCAATGTCCGCATCAGCGGGCCCGAGACCGCTGAACGCTATGCCGAATTGCAGCGTGCGGTGGACGCGCACTGCCCGGTCCTGGATCTCAGCACCGGCCATACGCCGGTCCACACCACCCTCGTCACCCAGTAGTCCCACTCCCCCGACCATCCGGAGGCCCCCGATGACCGAAGCAGCCCTGCCCGAAGACCCCACCGCCACTTGGAGTTTCGAGACCAAGCAGATCCATGTCGGGCAGAGCCCCGACGGCGCCACCAACGCTCGCGCACTGCCGATCTACCAGACCACCTCCTACGCCTTCCGCGACACCGCCCATGCCGCGGCGCTTTTCGGTCTGGCCGAGCCGGGCAATATCTACACCCGCATCATGAACCCCACCCAGGACGCGGTCGAGCAGCGCATCGCCGCCCTGGAAAACGGTGTAGCGGCGCTGCTGCTGGCCTCGGGGCAGGCCGCGGAGACCTTCGCGATTCTCAATATCGCCGGAGCGGGCGACCACATCGTGTCCAGCCCGCGCCTGTACGGCGGCACCTACAACCTGTTCCGGTACACCCTGCCCCGACTGGGTATCGAGGTGAGCTTCGTCGACGACCCGGACGACCTCGAGCAGTGGCGCGCCGCCATCCGCCCGAATACCAAGGCGTTCTACGGAGAAACCGTGTCCAACCCCCAGAACCACATCCTCGACATCCCCGGAATCGCCGAGGTCGCGCACGGGTCCGGGATTCCGCTCATCGTCGACAACACCGTCGCGACACCGTATTTGATCCAGCCGCTGGCCCACGGCGCCGACATCGTCGTGCATTCGGCGACCAAATACCTGGGCGGCCACGGCGCGGCCATCGCGGGCGTGATCGTCGACGGCGGCACCTTCGATTGGCGCGGTGGACGATTCCCCGGCTTCACCGAACCCGACCCGAGCTACCACGGCGTCGTCTACGCCGACCTCGGCGCGCCCGCCTACGCGCTCAAGGCCCGCGTGCAACTGCTGCGCGATCTCGGCGCGGCCATCTCCCCATTCAACGCCTTCCTCATCAGCCAGGGCCTGGAAACCTTGAGCCTGCGCATCGAACGCCATGTGCAGAACGCGCAGGCGGTGGCCGAATTCCTGATCGGACGGCCGGAAGTCACCACGGTCTTCTACGCGGGGCTGCCCACCTCGCCGTGGCACGAACGCGGAAAGCAGCTGGCGCCCAAGGGCGTCGGCGCGATCGTCGGATTCGAACTGGCGGGCGGCGTGGACGCGGGCAAGCGTTTCGTCGATGCCCTGACCCTGCACAGCCACGTCGCCAATATCGGCGACGTACGCTCGCTGGTCATCCACCCCGCCTCCACCACCCACTCCCAGCTCACCCCCGAGCAGCAACTCGCCGCCGGCGTCACCCCCGGTCTGGTTCGTCTCGCGGTCGGCATCGAAGGGATCGAGGACATTCTCGCGGACCTGCGCAACGGCTTCGCGGCGGTGGCTTCCTGAGTCTCAGTCGGACGGCGCCGCGGCAGTGGCGATTCGCGCGAGTTCCGCACGGGCCCGCTGCGCGAACTCGTCATCCGCGGCCGCCGCACTGGCCCGCAGGTCACGTAGACCGGCCTGCGGGTCGCCGAAACTCAACTCGATGAGGCCGCGGCGATACAGCAGCTCGGGCGCGCTGTCCGGATCGCCGTCGGCCAAGGCGGCGCCGAAATCGGCGAGCGCTTGCGCGTGATCGCCGCGGCTCGCGTGTGCGATACCGCGATTGGCCCGGACCACCGGATCGTCGTCGATCGCCAGCGCACGGTCGAAACAGGTGATCGATTCGGTGGTGTCGCCGTCATCGAACGCCAGGACGCCGGCGTTGGCCCACGCGGCGACCAGGGTGGGATCCAATCGTCTCGCCTGGTCGAACGCGCGCCGGGCGGCGGCGCTCCGGCCGTGCTGCTGCTCGATCATTCCTCGCACGCAATGCAATTCGGCCTGGTCCGGATCGAGGGCGAGGCCGGACGCCACATCGCGGGACGCGGCATCGAGATCACCGAGTTCGAGGTGGCAGGCGGCGCGGTTCACGTAGGCGTCCACCAGGGTGTCGTCCAGCTCGAGCGCGCGATCGAAATCGGCTATCGCACCGGCGTAGTCCGCCAGCTCCATCAGCAGATCGCCACGGTTGAAGTGCACCTGCGGGTATGGCGGGCTCAGCGCGATGGCGCGTGCGTAGTCGGCGAGCGAACTGTCGATCTGCCCGAGCTTGCGGTAGAGCCCCGCCCGTTCGCCGTAGTACTCGGAGTGGTTGGGGTCCATGGCGATAACGGTGGCGTACGCGTCGAGGGCTTGCTGCGGTGAACCGATCCGGGCCAGCAATTGGGCGCGGTTGTAGCTGAGCACCGATCGGTGCGGATCGAATCGGCCGGGATCGACCTCGGCGTCGAGCCTGGCGAGCCCGTTCTCGACCAGCCGCAGCGACTCCGCGAGATTTCCCAGATGCATTTCGATCAGGGCGCGGCCGTTCTCCTGGAAGGTGAGATTGTAAGCGCGTCGCTGTTTTTCACTGCCGAGCGAGGCGATGGCGATGGCGGTGTTGATCCAGGCCTTCGCGCGCGCATGGTCGCGGTTACCGGCGTAGAAGCGGGTGTAGAGCATCGCCCGGCCGTAGGCGGCGTGCAGGTGGACGCTCGGCAGTGTGCTGCGCCGGCACGCTTCGTCGTAGAGTTCCTCGGCCTCCGCCGGACGATTCAGCGCCGCCAGCGCGGTGCACATCTTCACGGTGGCCAGCCAGCATCGCTGCGGATCGCGTTCCCAGTCCAGGAGTTCGAGCACCCGCTGCCCGAACCGGATGGTGGCGTCGTAGTAGCCCTGCATCACGCAGTGCTGCAAGGCGCGCTCGTTGGCCTCCGCGCCCGCGCCGCCGGGGTCGGAGCCGCGTTCGAGGTGGAACGGGATCGCGCCTAGGTGGAGTGAGAATTCCTCGCGCGCAATCAGTTCCGCCGCCCACTGGTTGTGCTGTACGGCGGACATCGTCGCGGACGTCGCCAGGTGTTCGGCTACGTCGCCTTCGGGGTGGATCACGATCTGCAGCACGGACGGATCGGCCCGGCGGACGAGGATCGCCAGCAGCTCTTCATCGGTCGGGTCGGCCAGCTCCGCATTGTGGATCATTACCTGCCACGGTCCGCCCGCGCGCCTGCGGCAGTACTCCGCGAGCAGATCGACGATGCCGTTGGCCAAGCGCTGGGTATAGGCCGCCGGGTAGTAGCGGGTGCGTTCCTCGGGCGCCGCGGTGGCCATCAGGGTCGCTCGGCGGCATCGGATCAGGTCGGCCAATTCCGGTGCGGCCGCGATCAATTCGACGTCGTGCCGCTGAACCAGGTCGGGATGATGGTCGAGCAGGTCCGGGGCGATCGCGCGGAGCAGGCTGCCTGTCGCGCTGTACGGACCGCGCAGGCGGTGGTCGGCATCGACGACCGCGAGAACACGTGTTTCGGTCGGGGCGTGTGTTGTCATCGGTTTTGCTTCCGTTCCTTGACGAACATGACCAGCGCCGTGGCCAGCTGGCCGAGATTGAGAGTGAGCAGGACACTGGCATCGACGAAAGAGGCGACGTTCGCGGTGCCGGAGAAAATGGTGTGGAACGCGCCGGAGAGGAACCGCCAGCCCAGCGGAATCATCACCAGCGTGAATACGGTCAGCATCGCGGTATAGCCGATGGCGTGCAGCGGTGCGTACCATCGAGCGACTTGCCGATCGCGTGGGTGCCACTGGCTTTCGTCGACGAGCCGATCGGTGCGGCCCGTCCACCGGTGAACGGTATTGCGCAGCAATTGGCCGCTCACCGTGTGCAGATCCACGCAGCCGAGCACACTGGTGACCAGGTAATAGATATCGGTACGCAGGAAGAAATAGAACTGCCAGACCAGGCGCAGCACCGACGTGAACACCAGGGCGAGACAAATTCTGCCGGCGAGCGAGAATGCCCCGTCGGGCGTCGTGGTCAGCCATGCGACCGTCGTCAGTGCGGCCATGGCGAGTACATCGGCGAGCATGCCGGCCAGCATCGGCAGATAGCGACGGCGTTTGGGGACGACGACGAGTCCGTCGATGACGGTTTCGAAGACCAGGAAATACAGCCTGCGCCCGATCTTGACGCGGGAACGCAGGCCGAGCCGCCGGCCCGCGAGGACGTGGAACGACTCGTGCAGCAATGTCAGCGGCAGCTGGCCGAAGAACAGTACCGCCTCGACGACCAGCAGGTAGTGCGAGAAGAACACGTGGTGCCGGTGCGGCAGCAGCCGCGGGTCGGCGCACACCGCGCCGATGCCGACGGCGATCAGTGCGGCGTAGCAGAGCCAGGCGGGCGTCGAGAACAACGCGAGTCCAAGCCGCTGCCAACGGACCGGCTCGCGGTCGTCAGCGGCGACGTCCGCGTCGGCCAGAAAATCCAATTCCCGCAGTGTATCGAGGAATTCGCCGATGTCCACCGATTCCCCGTAGGTCCGGAAATACCACTCCGCGGCGTCCACCGGTCCGCGTCCGGATCGCAATTCCTCGAGCAGCGCGGCGCCGTCGGCGGGAAATACCGCGTAAGAATCGATATCGGTACGGCCGACGACCACGTCCGCGCCCTCTGGCAATAGAGTCAACGGGTGGAAGTGAATACGGTGTTCGCCGGCGCGAAGAGTCATGATCGGTCCTGAGAAAAGGGTGGACAAGGCCAGAGACCCGATGTCTCCGGCCTTGCGTCTGAGCGATAACCAGAATGGGTGGACTACTGTGCTTCGTCGGCCGCACAGCAGCAGTTGCAGTAGCAATACGGCGGAGCGGTCAGGCGAACCGTTCCCGGCTTGCGCACCTTGATCTTCTTCACGACATCACCTCCCTTCATCGGCACGAATCGAGAATGCCGAGAAAAGAAGCCTGAATCGTCAGCCTGCGCAGGTATTACGCCGTGCCGTCGGAGGCCGATGCGGGCGTCCACTTCTCGCGGTACGCCGAGTCGCCGCTCAACCGCGGGTGCGCCCGCACGGCAAGGTCGCCGAGACCTGGAATCCGCCACCGGCGCGGCGGCCCGCCTCGAACTGTCCGCCGGCGATCGAAACTCGCTCCGACAGCCCGATCAACCCGTTCCCGCCGACCGTCCCGGCATTACCGACCCCGCCGCCGTCGTCGTCGACTGTGATCGTGACCGTGTGCTTCTCCCACCTCAGCCGGACCTCGGCGCATGCGCCCGCGCCCGCGTGCTTGGCCACATTCGTCAGCGCTTCCTGCAATATGCGGTAGCAGGTGAGATCGACACTGGGGTCGAGTCTTTCGCGGCGCCCGTCCTCGGTGACGCCGAGCTGTAATCCCGCGGCACGCAGCGAGTCGAAGAGCTGGTCCGCGTCGGCCAAGCCGGGCAGATCCGTAATCGCGTGCTGGAGTTCATCATTCGATGGTTCGGCGGCCCGCAGGATGCCGAGCAGCCGGTGCAGCTCCCCCATCGCCTGCACTCCCAGCTCGTCCACCGCCGCCAGCGCGCCGTCCGCGCGCGCCGGGTCGGTCGCCATGATCCGGCGCGCGCCCGCGGCCTGCAACATCATCACCGTCACGGTCGACCCGACGATGTCGTGCAGCTCCCGCGCCATTCTGCGGCGCTCGGCCAGCACCGCCAGGCGGGCTTCCTCCACACCGCGCCGCGCCACCTCGCGATGCCTGCGCACACCGCTGCGCTGCCACAGGCCCAGCCCGATCGCGGCGAGCAGCAGCCCGAAGTAGACCGCTCCGACGCCGGCCGCTTTCGCATTGCTCACCACCAGCGGACTCGTGCGCATCTCGGCGTCCACCCATGCCGCGACCGCCACCGTGCACACCGACAGCGCGAGCAGGACATCGCGCCGTGTGCGCAGCGCGGCAACGGCTTCCAGCGCCACGCACACCAGCAGAACCGGCCGGTAGGACAGCAGTGGCGCGGCGATGACGGCATGCGCGCACAGCACGATGACGACGGTCAACGGCGCGGTCCGCCGCCACAGCAGCACACCGCAACCGACGGCGGCCCACAGCACGACCAGCCCCGCGCCGGTGTGCAAGCCGGGCGGCAACGGCAACAGCAGATCGGAGAAGACGACGACATCCAGGATCGCCGCGACTCCGGCGACCACCGCGTCGCGCCGCGATGGTCTCACCCCGGCCCCCACTGCTCCTCGACTCGCGCGCCAGGACTTCGGTCAGCAGAAACGCAGAAAGTTGCAGAGTGAGAACGCGAACCGCTCCGGATCGTGGTGGACCTGCACGAGCGCGGCCGGAGCGGGATCGGGGTCATCGCAGTCGGCCGGATCGGTCTGTTCGGCAGGTTCGACGACCGGGAGGCAGTTCAGCTGCCGCATCGCCTGGCCGAGGTCACCGTTATTGGATAGCACCGCCTCGCGCAGCTCGGCGGCGGTCACCGCCTGATCCGGTGCCACCGCTGCGGGCGCGGCCAGCCGGACCACCGCGCACAGTTCCTCGGCGTCTTCCGGTCCGTACGCCGAGATCCGTTCGACCTCAACGCGTTCGGCAGTACCTGTGGCCGCGGGTATCACCAGCACGTGGCCGGTGTGCACCTGTTCGAATGCCGCGCGCGCGATCGCAGGGAACACCACCACATCCGGTGCGACCAAAGTGCCTGTGGCGAGGCGATTCCGGTTGTCCGGCACCTGCAGCGCGGCGAATACACCGGTGGAAGCAGACGTCATTTGTTCCTCACGTTCCACGTCGGGGCCAAGCATCTTCACCAGAGATTGTGCGCTCGCGCGGGCACCCGCGTACGAAGAAACGAGCCTCGTCAACGGCCGGGGACGACGAGGCCACTCTGATACGCCAGCACGACCGCCTGGGTGCGATCCCGCGACCCGGTCTTCATGACGATCCGCGCCACATGCGTTTTGACGGTCGCCTCACTCACGACCAGGCGATCTCGGATCTCGGCGTTGGACAGGCCGAGCGCCATGAGCACCAGGACCTCACGTTCCCGCGGGGTGAGCCGCTCGATCAGTTCGGGCGATCGCCGCCCCGACGCATTACCGCCACCGAGCGCGGCAATGACCTTGCGAGCCACCGCGGGGTCGATCCACGCCTCACCGGCAGCGACCTTGCGCACCGCGACGACCAGATCGCCAGGCGCCGCATGCTTGAGCAGGAAGCCACTGGCCCCGCTGCGCAGGGCGCCATAGACCGCGTCGTCATCATCGAAAGTGGTCAGGACCAACACCTTCGTCAGGTGATCGGCCTCGCGGGATGCGTCATCTGCGGTCAGCGCACGAGTAGCGGCGATCCCATCGGTGCCGGGCATCTGGATGTCCATCAGAACCACATCGGGACGCCGCGCGGCAGCGAGCTCGACAGCCTCGCGACCGTCGGAAGCCTCCCCGACCACAACGATGTCCGGTTCGGCGGTGAGCAGCATGACGATTCCCGCGCGGATCAGTGGCTGGTCGTCGGCGACGACCACGGAGATGCTCATCTCGCGAGTGTGACCGACGCGGGGCGTGTGCGTCATCGCACCGGCGTGGTATCAAGGCATACCACGCCAGGATGGCGTCCGGCCGACCGAGAATGCCGACGGCCCCTGACTTCCCGTTCGGCACAGAGCCGAAGGGTCTGGGCGACTGCGCCTTCGGAGTTCATCCCGCGCCACGGATCCACTGCTCGCCGCAGCTGCCGCTCCTGTCGGATGTCTTTCATACGCTTGCCGGACAAAGCCGGACGACAGACAGGAACGAATGATGTTGGGAAAGAGCACTGCGGTGGCGGCGCTGGCGTGCGCCGCGATCGTGGCGAGCACCGGCTGGGCGAATGCGGGGGTAAGCCCCAAGGAGGAGCAGCGCTTCCTCAAAGCCGCACGGGACCGGTCGCCTTCGCTGATGTGGGTGTCGGACAGCGGTCTGCTGGAAATCGGCTATGCGATGTGCGAGGTGTACGAAAAGCGCGGCGTCGACGTTCCGACCTTGGAAGGCATGATCACCGCCGCGATGGACGGGGGTTTGAGCAGGGATCAGGCACGAACGATCGGATCCAGCGCAGCGGTCATCCTCTGCACGGAGAACGCCCACGCGGCCATGCTGATGCCCGACTAGGTCTCGACACGCCCAGCACTCGCGAAAACGTGATGCCCGCTGAGACCGATCAAAATTCCGGGTCAACGTGTGTTCGCGGCTCGTTCGATTCGATACCGTGCCCCGTCTCCCCGAGGCAAGTCGCGGTTGGCGCTGATACCGTCGGAGTTTGTGGCATTCCGCGACATTATGACTCGGATTGTGACAACGGGAGCGACACCGGGGCGCCCGGCGTCCTCGAACCAGATCGACGCCGCCGAGCTGCGGCTCGGCATTCACTTCGACACCCTCTACAAGAATTTCATGTCGCACTGCAACGGGTTCGAGGGGTTGCACAACTGGGTGCTCTACCCTCTCGAGGAACTCGGCGCATCGGCACGCTGGCTGGAACGTACCGGCCAATTCGAAAGCCGCCGAATCGATTTGCGCTCATTTCTGCCGAGATACGAATTCAGCGACGATGTGGTGATCGATCCGGTCTTTCCACTGACGCCTCCGGGCCGAGCACACGTGGTGATCGGCGAGCACGAAACCAGGCCGGGCGCACTGATCGCCGCCTTCCCGATCACCGGGCTCGCCGCCACCACCGAAATCGCCTACCACCACTGGGATAAGGAATTCTCCGGGGATCTGCTCCACGTCCTGCGTCTACTCACACAGCGGAACGAGCAGCCATCCGATGACAACCACCGAGACGAGTCCGCCCAGGTGCATTCCCAAGTCGGCCGCCTGCTCCGCGGGATCGACACCGGCAGTAGCCCTCTCATCCGCCACACCCTCTCACACAGGTGGCGCACCGAATTCGACCACTTCCCGCTGCAGGCGATAAACCAGCTACGGCAAGGCATTTGGTACCACGGCGCCGCACCTGTCCTCGACTACTGCGGTATCGAGTTCGATCTTCAAGACAGCCGGAGGCAATCCCTGACCGCCACCGCGCTCTTCCACCCGGCCACCGGACAGGCTCCACACGAGGTGCGCGTCGGAGTGGTCAGCGAACACTCGATCTGGCGCATCGACTCCTGGGAGTGGGCGGCGTGAGAGGAACCGAGAGCATCTGATCCGGACCTCGTAGGCGACCACTGCCGGGGATCCCGTTCGAACCCGCCCCGAGAAGGGGCCCGACCGATCATGGGAAGGCGCCAACCGAACCGACCGCCTCGCAGGTCTTATCGTGAAATGCTCGAGCACCAGAGCACCTCCGACTCACGGATGGCTCTCCGCCTCGCCGAATACGAGATCGCGTTCTGGCGACGCTGGGTCAAAGCCAACCCGAAATCCCACACGGTCCCGATGGTGTTACCCGTGGTCCTGCTCTGTGACCCCGACGGTGGATCCTGGACCGCGCCCAGCAAACCCAGACTCGGACTCGACGATCTGCGATCGATCATGCGCTGTCTGGGCATACTCGCCCGCGCTGGCGGAGGCGAACTCGAGGCCGCGCTGACGTAAATTCTGTATATGGGTGACACCGATCGCACCGATCTGGAGCCCGTGGTCGACCAGCTCGGACCCGAGGCCAAGGGGGCACTGATGACCACCGCGGAACGACTCCAAGCGCAAGGCCGCGCTGAGGGCCTGGCCGAGGGCCGGGCAACGACCCTCCTCGAACAGCTGGAATTACGATTCGGACCCGTCCCCAGCCTGATCGCAGACCGAGTCCACAACGCATCCGTCGACCAACTTCAGCAGTGGACAGCCCGCGTACTCACCGCCGACACGCTCGGAGAAGTATTCGAGCACTGACCATCTCGAACCTGATGCAAGATGGCCCACCCGAAGGGACTGAAGTAACGTTCGAGAGCAAATGTTCCGGTCGTAGGGCAAGGTCCACGGTGCTGTGTCGTCATAGGGCAGGGCGACAGGGTTCGCTTCGAGGCTGCGGAGTAGCCGAACGCCTCGGCGGCGACCGACCCGCTGAACACCGGACAGGTCGCCACCGTCGATGTATTCACCGAGATCGTTCCCTTGGAAACGCTGGTGCCATAGATCTCGGCAAAATGCGCCGAGATCTCCCCGGCCTTCAAACCCTTTGCCGTCAAAGACAATGCGATCTCATCGACCCTGGACAAGCGTTGTTGCCGCTTCTTGACGATCTTTGGATCGAACGAAGAACTCGTGTCCCGAGGAACATCAATGGCACCCCACCCGATCTCGGTGACCACGGTCTTGGACCCGATTTCAGTGTCGCGGGTTCCCGAGCAGGATACGGTGGTGGGCAACGCATCCGACACGGGCTTGCACGGCTCGCTGTCCGAGGTCGACTGCCGTGACGCGCAGCTGGGTGAAGTATTCGGTCAGTAGGTCGTGTTCCTCGAATCCCAGGCGGATCGTGGCGATGTCGGTGGCGCCGAACCAACCCAACTGTTGGCCTTCGGTGAGCACGATTCGGTCGAGGTCGAGATCGAGCATTGTGGTGAAGGTGTGTTCGAGCATGCCCCAGGGCCGCAGCCGTGAGCAGAGCAGGGTGGGGGTCGCGGGATCGAGTTGGACGCACATTTCTTCGTCGATCTCGCGCACCAGGCAGGCCAGCGGTGTCTCGCCGGGTTCGACGTGTCCGCCGGGCAGCGCCCAGGAGTTCGGGAACGGGATGTCGGGCTTGTCGTCTCGCAGGAACAGCAGGATCTGGCCTCGGGGGTTGGTGATGATGACATTCGCGCCTTCGATACCAGTAGCCATGCGGGAGTTCCTCCACCGATGCTCGGGTGATCGCAACGACGATCGGCCCACACCCTAACGGGGTGGGCCGATCTCGGCATCAATGGGGCGAAATCGCTGATTCAGCTGGTCAATGCTCTATAAGTCAGCGTAATCCCTTCGGTGAGGACGTCCTGGAGATGTCGGTCGACGAGCGCTCCCGGACGATCACCTGCACCGGGCTGGAAGTCCAATCTGGCGTCATGGCCGACGAATCCGACGAATGCCAGGTCACGGTTACCGGAGCGCCCTCGGTAGTGGCGACGCTTCGACACGCGGCCCGCATCACAGCCTCCAACGGGCACAACTGGTTCGGCAAAGAAGATCTGCTGGCCGCGCTGCTTGCCGACGATGTCAGCACCGAGGTTCCAGGGCCGACGCCCCCGGGCGTCGGCCCCGCGGCGCCGGCAACCGTGAGTTACGAGCTGTCCGGGCCGCACGCGGAGGAGTTCCGCCGGATGCTTGAAAGGTCCTGACAGCGAAAAGCCCCCGGCCGAGGAGTTTTGGCCAGGGGCTCAGCTCGGCGGGCTGCTGGCTTGCCAGGCCAACGAAGACCTCCCGCTGCTCTGGGGCGAAGAACAACTACGGGCCGAAGGGTTCTTCGAGTCGCGCATTCCAACCGCGTCATCAGCGTGGTAGACCTCGATTCGCCCCGCGCCGGCAAACCTAACCCGCGCCATGGGTATAGGCGATCACCGGCAGGGTTTTCGGTGCGCCCCGGCGGCTTTCCGGCCTGGACCTTGGCGCTGCAGAAGATGGGCAACACGGTGTGAGTCGCGACGCGGTGAGATGTTGTCGCTTCTGTACAAGACCGAGTTCGGGCGACGCTCCTAGGTTTGCGGTGTCGCCGGGAACGCCCCGGCACGCACCGACCGAACTCGGAGTCACGTCATGGCATTCACGCAGATCTACGTCAACCGGCCGGTCACCGGACGCCTTGCTCGGTTCTGGGAAATCAATGCCAGGGCGCGGCCCGGGGTCGAACGGTCCCGCTCCAGTGAAACGCACACGTGCGCGGAGGGATTGGGTCCGAGCTGTCCCCTGACGCGCTGGCTGTAGGGCATGTCTACTTCACGTTGGTGGAGCGATGCGTTGTTCGGCGAGAGCGCATGGTGTGCATCCAGAGGAGGCCGGTCGCCGCGACCAGGGCCGCGGTCAGGCCGTGGACGCTGAGGGCGGTGACGGTGGAGCCCCGCCGCAGCAGGATGGTGAGCATGTCGCCGGTGGGGATGAGTGCGATGGCAAGGGTGACCGGGCCGACCGCACGGTATTGACGGGTTGCGAGTACTGCCAGGATGACCAAGCCGGTGGCGATGTCCCGGACTCCTTTGATGTTCAGAAAACCGTTGGCCGCTTCGTCCGGAGTGGTGGGCAGCCCGAAATTGGCTGCCATCGACTGCGGTGCGAGGAGATAGCCGGTTCCGGTGAAGATGATGAAGCCGGCGCCGATAGCGGAGAGCGTGAGAGCGAGTGCTCTGGTGCGGCTTTCGCGTCCCGATCGGGAGGTTTTGGGTGAATCCTGCTGTAGCACAGTACTTTCTGCTTTCTTCTCAGGTGGATACGCGTGAATCAGGCGGGGATCGCGAAGTTGGCGCGGAAAACCGCGTGGGGGTCGCGAGCGCGTTTGAGTTTTCGCAACCGCGCCAGCGTGGCCGCGGGGAACGCCTGCGCGCTGGAATCGCCAGTGGTGAGGAAGGCGTAGGGCTTGCGGCCGCTGATTCGCGGACCGAGTTCGGCCAGCAGGTGCCTTTGGGCGGCGAGGACGGCGGCGGCCTCGTCGGGATCGGCGGTGCGGGCTTGCAAGGACAGCGCGAATGCTTCGCTGACCGGCGGATTCGCGCCGCGGGTTGGTGCGGCCAGCGCCCCGCCCAACTGCTGGAGCTGGATGCCTGTCAGCGGATCGATCGGCACGGTCAGCAGAGTCTCGGTGGCGGCCTGGTCGAGGACGGTGAGCAGTTCGGTCCGCGACGGGCTGGAACTGGGCATGATCGGTTCGTCGTCGATCTGCCCCAGCTCGGCCGGGGACCGTTCACGACGAGTGTCCGCGATGAGTTCACCGATGCGGTCGAAGCGGCGAAGCAACTCTCGTCCACGCTCGGGCACGCCCAGGTAGGCGGTGGCGATCGCGATCACCGATGGCCCCTGTGGCAGCCGGAGGCGGTCGAGCCGGACAGTCAGCTCCAGCGGCGCGTGCTCGGTGATGTCGAGGAATGCCTCGCGCACGGCGGCGGTGTACGCGGTCGGCCAGATCATCCGGCCGCCATAGCAGGGCGGGGCGGGAAGAAGGTCGAACTCGACCGCCGTTACGAACGCGAAATCTCCACCGCCGCCGCGCATTCCCCAGAACAACTCGGGGTCGGACTCCTCGCTCACCCGGACTCGGCGGCCGTGGGCGTCGACGACGTCGAAGGAGCGCACATGGTCTGCGGCCCACCCGTACTTGCGGCCGAACCACGACAAACCGCCACCGAGCGGGTGCCCGACGGCGCTGAGGGATGGCCAGCTGCCCGCGAGTCCGGTGAGCCCGTACGAGCCGGCCACGGTCAGCATCGGCCCCCACCGAACTCCCGCCCCGATACGCACGCGCCGGCGCGCTGGATCGATCTCGACGCGATCGAGGTTGTCGGTTCGGACCACGATGGCCCCCGCGACGTTTCCGCAAGCGCCGAGGCCGGTGGGCTGTGCCGCGACGGAAAGTCCCGCACTGCGGGCGTACCCGACCACGGCGACGATGTCGGCGACGTCCATCGCGTGGACGACCGCCACCGCGAGCTGGTCGACGTCCGGATTCCACGCCATCCGCGCGGCGTCGTATTCGTCGTCGCCCGCCAGCACGACCTTCCCGCGCGTGATGGTTCGCAAACGATGGTGGGACAGCATGATTCGCTCTCGTCGATGGTCGTTTCCTGGCCCTTACAGCCTCGAGCCCCCGCCGGAGTCGATCAACGAGCGACTTCATATGAACGGATAAGCTGACTTGATTGATCGGAAACGCTTATGGATCTGCGCGATATCGAACTGCGCGACATCGAGATCTTCCTGACCCTGTCGGCCGAACTGCACTTCGGCCGCACCGCCGAACGTCTCTACCTCTCGCAAGCGCGAGTCAGCCAGGTGATCAGAAAACTGGAAGACCAGGTCGGCGGCAAGCTCTTCGAGCGATCCAGCCGGGTGGTGGCACCGACCCCGGTCGGGCGGCGGCTGTTCGACGACCTGCAAAGCAACTACCGCGACCTGCGCGTGAGCCTGAACCGTGCGAGACGCTCTGCGCGCTACGGCGACGACGGCCTGCTGCGGATCGGAGTGACCAGCAGCAGTCTCGAGGAACTCCGCCCGCTACTGAAGGTCTTCGGAGACCGGTACCCCCACTGCAGCGTGCACATCGAGCACGTGCACTTCAGCAATCCGTTCGGGGCATTGCGGGCCGACGAACTCGATGTTCTGGTGAGCTGGCTGCCGATCGAGGAACCGGACCTGGTCATCGGGCCGGTCCTGTACGAAGAGCCGTACATGCTGCTCGTCGCTGCGGACAATCCACTGGCCCAACAGGATTCGGCTTCCTACGAGGATCTCGCCGACTACGGGGTATTCGGCCCGGGCGCCGCACCCGACCCCGCCGATCAGGCACCGGACTACTGGATGGCTTCGGCGGTCCCCTTCACCAGCCCCAGCGGCCGCGCCATCGAGCGCACCGCGCAGGCCGATACCTTCCAGGACTTGATCATGCTGGTGGCGGCGGGCAAGGCCATCACGCCCGTGCACGCGCACGCCTCCCGGTACTACTCCCGACCCGATGTCGCCTACATCCCGATGCCGGAAGCACCGCCCGCCCGCTGGGCGCTGGTGTGGCGACGCGGTGCGGAAACAGATCTGATCCGCGCTTTCGCCGCCATCGCCGAAAGCGTTCCGACACAGGCCGATAAGCCCGGGTTATGAGTCGTTCGCCGATCTCCCGTTGATCGAATCCGGCGGCGCGACCGAAGGTTGGGCATGGACCTTTTCTCGCTCAACCAGCACGGGAGCCGACGGTGACCAGCACTCGAACGACCGCGTTGTGGACCTACGACGCGCGGACTCTGGCCGGCTTGATCGCCGACCGCGAAGCGACGGCCGTCGATGTCGTTGCCGCGCATCTGAGGCGGATCGCCGACATCGATCCGGTGGTCAACGCAACAACCGCCGTGTTGGCCGACGCCGCGCTCGCCGAGGCGGAGGCTGTCGACCGTGGCGAAGTGCGCGGCCCGTTGGCCGGCGTCCCGTTCACCGTCAAGAACAATCTCGATCTCGCTGGCAGTCCGACAGATTGGGGTGTCGGGGCGTTCTCCGCGTTGGCGATCGCCACCGAGGACGCCCCGGCGGTGGCGGCCCTGCGGCGCGCGGGCGCGATCCCCATCGCCCGCGGCAATATGCCCGACTTCGCCACGCGCTGGCATACCGACAACGACGCCGCAGGCCCTACCGTCAATCCGTGGGACGCCACCCGCAGCCCGGGAGGCTCCAGCGGCGGGGACGCGGTGGCCGTCGCGACGGGCATGGTCCCGCTCGGCCTGGGCACCGATTTCGGTGGGTCACTGCGGGTTCCGGCCGCGTTCTGCGGCGTGGCCTCGCTGCGTACCACACCCGGCGCGGTCGCGGTGGCCTCGAGCCTGCCCGGTGCGGCGCCCGCGCCGACCAATCAGCTCTTCGCTTCCCCCGGCCCGCTGGCGCGTACGATCGCGGATCTGCGGCTGGCGTTCGAGCTCATGCGCGACGGTGACCCGCGTGATCCGGCCTGGATCACGGTGCGGGACAACGCCGATGCCACCATGCCCGCCGTGGCGGTGACCTTCGACGGCGGCGCGGGCCAGGTCGATCCCGAGGTCCGGGACGCCATCCGCCGCGCCGCGGACGCACTGACCGACGCGGGCTATCGGGTTGCCGAACTGACCCCGCCGCAGCTGACCGAGGCGACCGTCGCATACGGCCGGCTGGTTTCCACCGAAGTAGTGGTCCAGCGCCGCGACACCATGCGCCAGGTCGGCAGCGCCGGGCTGAACTCATTCCTCGACGCAGCGCTGGAATTGTTTCCGCCCCTGGATCTTCCGGGCTACATGTCCGGCCTGGCGGAACGACTTCCGGTGCGTGCGGCATGGTCCCGTTTCCTCGCCGACCATCCGATCGTGCTGGGACCGGTGTCCGCGCAGCTGCCGTGGCCGGTCGGCTACGACCTGACCGGCACCGAGGCAGTCGCCGAGATGTACGACGCGCAACGCCTCACGGTCGCCGCCAACTACCTTGCGCTGCCGTCGGTCACAGTGCCCGCCGGACGCTCGAACGACGGACTTCCGATCGGCGTACAGCTGATCACCAGCCCGTTCGCCGAGCATCGCGGACTGCTCGCCGCGAGCCACATCGAGAACGCGCTGGGACCTGCGAGCCCGATCGATCCCCGATCGTGATGGGGCAGAGCGCATGCGACTGATCATCAACACCGCCCACGCCTACATGATCATCGGCGTGTTCAGTGGCCTCTACTATCGCGAGATCACCAAACTCGAGGATTTCACAGGCCGGACCCAGCTCGGAGTGTTGCACACGCACCTGCTCGCCCTGGGGATGCTGTTCTTCTTGCTGGTGCTGGCCCTGGAGAAACAGTTCACGCTCACCGGGCACCCACTGTTCGGCTGGTTCTACTGGATCTACAACGGCGGCCTGGCGCTGACCACGACGATGATGGCACTGCACGGCACCCGCACCGTGCTGGGCCTGCCCGAATCGACACCCGTCTCCCTGCTGGCCGGGCTCGGGCACATCCTGCTCACCGCAGGCCTGGTGCTGTTCTTCATCACCCTGGGCAAACGCATTGCACCCCAGCCGGATTCGAACTCACCAACCCAGGTTCACAATGCACTTGCCCGCCACTGATGCACCGTTCCCCGCGACGCCGGGCAACCTACGGTAGTGCTTTGCCGAGACGCGCCGTCTTGCCGGGCGCGGCCGGTGCCCGGTAGGCGGCGAGAAAGACATCGACCGCGGAATCGGCGTACCGGTCGAGTTCGGTCGCGGTGAACTCGACCTGTTCGCCGCAGAACATCACCTTATTGACCGGAATCGATACCACCAACCAGGTGAAATGGTTCGCGGCGAGTTCGGGTTCTTCGACCCGCAGCAGCCCGCGGCTGGTCAATTCGGCCAGACATGAGGCGAGCATGGCGTGGACGCGCTCGGGGCCGGCCTGGAAGTAAGCGCGTCCCAGCGCCGGGAACCGCCCGGCTTCTGCGATCACAAGACGCCGCACGCGCAATTGGGACGGCTGGGTGAGCAACTCGACGAACCGGTGCGCGACCGTCCGGAGAGTATCGTCCAGATCCTCGGTGGTGGCGAGTTCACCGATGGCGTCCTGGAAGATCTGGTCGATCCCCTGGAGACGATCGAGCACGATCTGCTCGAAGAGATTCTCCTTGCAGCCGAAGTGCTTGTAGATCGTCTGCTTCGACGATCCCGCGACCGCGGCGATCTCGTCGGTCTTGGCGCCGATGTATCCGTCGCGCAAGAACACTTCCATCGCGGCATCCATGATTCGGCGGCGTGCCTGCGCTGCCGAACTCGGCTCGGCGGCGTCGAGTCGGGATGGAGACCTCGGCACTTGCACTCCTGACGATCGTGATTCTCGCAGCTGTTGACGTGGCAACAAGTGTACCGTACGGTACGGTTCGGCAGTACCGTACCGTACGGTACACCCCCATTCGCAGATCTCAGAGGCACAGCAAATGACCACCACCACCGCGCACCGCGCTCTGATCGTCGCGGGCACCGTCACCGCTGCGGTCGCCGTCAACCTCATCCTCTGGCTCATCGGCAAGGCCGCAGGCGCGACGTTCACCTACCTCAGCAACGGCGAAACCTTCACGTCGACACCGATACTCGTCATCGCCGAAACCGCTGTGCCACTCGCCGCCGGGCTCACGCTCGCGACGCTCGCAGCCGTCAAATGGCCTCGGATCATCCCCGCCGCCCAGATGATCGGCGTGCTACTGGCGACAGTGACCGCGGCGGGCGCACTCCTCACCGACTTCGACTCCACCGCCAGCCGCCTCTCGCTGGCACTGATGCATGTCGTGGTCGCTGCCGCCGTCTTCCTCGGCTTGCGCGCGATTTCACAGACGCTGCAGCGACGTGCACTATCCCCCGCCTGATCCACCCACCGCCCATCCGCAAGGAGCATCGATGCGCAAGATCGTTTCCAGCCTGTTCGTTTCCCTCGACGGCGTCGCCGAATCACCGGAGACCTGGCACTTCCCCTACTTCAACGACGAGATGGGCGCCGCCCTGGTAGCGGCCATGAACTCCTCGGACGCGATGCTCCTCGGACGCATCCAATACCAGGAGTTCGCCGCACACTGGCCCGACAGCGACGACGATTTCGCCGGATTCATGAACAACCAGAAGAAATACGTCGTCACGTCGACATTGACCGAGGCCAGCTGGAACAACACCGAGATCATCACCGGTGACGTGCTGACCAACCTCGAAATCCTCAAGAAGTCGCAAGGCCAGGACATCGCAATCACCGGCAGCCTCACCCTCGTCCAGTCGCTGCTCAACGCGGGCCTGCTCGATCAGCTGCAACTGTTCGTCCACCCCGTCGTCCTCGGCAAGGGCACGCACTGGTTCGACAAGCTCGACGACACCGTCGAACTGCGGCTGGTCTCCGCCGAGACCTTCACCACCGGTGTGATCAACCAGATCTACATGCCCGTCGAATAGGGGCGTGGTCCAGGAGTTCGTATGCGGCACAACGCTTTCCGGCCATTTCATGCACGGAGTGAGAATGCCGCAAGACCGGGCTGCTCGACGCACTGCTGCGCGCCGCCCATGATCAGAAGGAGTACAACCCGCAATGACAGACTTGCACGTACGCGAATGGGGCACCGGCGAGCGAATCGCGGTCCTGGTCCATGGCCTGACCACCGATTCGACCAGCTGGTGGCAGCTGGGTCCGGCGCTGGCCGCACGCGGCTACAAGGTCATCGCCCCTGACCTGCCCGGCCATGGCCACAGCGCCCGCGCGCAGACCTACTCCCTCGAGGCCATGGCCGGCGCACTCGCCGCAGCGCTGCCGGACCGGCCCGAACTCGTGATCGGCCACTCCCTCGGCGCACTGCTGCTCGCTCACATTGTCGATGACGTGAAGCCCGATCGCGTTGTCTATGCGGACCCCGCCTGGAGCCCGGGCCATCCCGCTATGGCCGATATGTTCCGGACTCAGAAGCAATGGACACTCGAGCAGGTCCGCGCCGCCACCCCGCGCTGGGCTCCCGAAGCCCAGCGCGGTAAGTTGGAATCGCTGAGCCGCTGGGACACAGGAACTTTGGCCATCATGGATGGATTCCCCGGCTTCCAGCCCGTCGAGCCGCCCGTCCCCAGCCTGGTCCTGCTCGCCGATCCCAGTCAGGTCGTGTCTCCCGAAAAGGCAGCTCTCCTGGGTGAACTCGGCTACCAAGTCCGCACCGTGGCCAATACGGGACACGTCATCCACAACGACGACTTTCCTGGCTTCCTCGCCCAACTGCACGGCCAGATCTGAAATACGACCTCCGGCGGCTCGGCGACCAGCTACCGGCGCGGATTCTGTCTTCGATACGGGCGCAGTGGTGATGCCGACTTCCCCGGCCGCGTTTACCACGCCGATCTCCCGTCGGCGGTGACCCCCAGAGCCCGAAGAGGTCTTCATTTCTCCTGGGCGACCACCGTGCCCTGGTGATACAGGGCCGTCCAATCGTGGGCACGGAATTGCCAGACGGTCACTCTGCGAGTGAGCCGATTCGGCTGACGTAGGTCGTAGGTGAGTAGATAGGTGTCCGCGCCGAGGGCACGGACCTGGAATTCGCCTATGGCCGAATCAGGTTCGGGCCAGACCGGTGGTGCGACCGCGTAGCGCTGCTGCAGCACCGTCCAGACGTCCTCGCGACTGTAGCGGTTGCCGGAGGCGCCGACCTCCCAGTAGTCGGTTGCCGTCAGCCGGTCGAAATCCGCTCGAGTGAGGCCGAATTCGGCGCGATGAAACAGCGGTTCCCGCGCAGTCAGCTCGGTCAGGACATCCGTCAGCGCGGGATTGGCGTAGCACCGGGGCTCGAGATCGTTCATGACGGGAGTATCACCGATCAGGCGCGCGCGACCCGACGGACTGGCACGCGGACCGCCGCCTTGTAGCCGCCCTCGGTTTTCCACGGTGGCGGTGTCGATGTTCATCGCCCAGCGTCGCCTCTGAATCATCGGGAAGCGATCGATGCGGGATCGCCGCCCGCTGCGTGTGTCATTCTTCGTCCGGAAGGTAAGACCTTTGACGCCCGACCGCCGTAAAATAGGCTTCTGATCAGCACATTTCAAGGCGCTGGGTGGCGTGATTGAGCACGCCACCCAACAGCCGGCAGTTCACCGGCACGCCCGCCCGCCGAACGACAGATGATACATCCGTATCCGAGAGCGCCCAGGTCGATCTTCCCTGTGGCCGGAGTGGCTGGCTGATGCGACCGTACGAGCCACAGCTGGGGCGGGATCGCACGGACCGGGTGACTGACGTAACGTGCCCTCACATGAGCGATGATCTGATCGGTAAGAGTGCGCTGGTTACCGGAGCTAGCCGGGGTATCGGGCTTGCGGTGGCGGGTGAGTTGCTGCGGCGGGGGGCGAATGTGGTGATTTCGGCTCGGAAGCCTGAGCCGCTGGAGGCCGCTGCTGAGGAACTGCGGGGGCTGGGGCATGCCGGGAAGGTCGTTGCCGTATCGGGCAATGCCGGGGATGCGGAATCGCGGGCGGAGCAGGTTGCGGCTGCCGTTCAGCAGTTCGGGTCGCTGGATGTGCTGATCAATAACACGGGCATCAATCCGGTGTACGGGTCGCTGATGGAGGCGGATCTGGACGCGGTGCGGAAGATCTTCGATGTGAATGTGGTTGCGGCGCTGGGGTATGTGCAGGAGGCGTACAAAGCCTGGATGGGTGAACATGGTGGGGCCGTGGTGAATGTGGCCAGTGTGGCTGGGTTGCGGTCCACGGGGGTCATTGGGGCTTATGGGGCTTCCAAGGCGGCGTTGATTCGGTTGACCGAAGAGTTGGCTTGGCAGTTGGGGCCGAAGATTCGGGTCAACGCGGTGGCGCCGGGGGTCGTGAAGACCAAGTTCGCCGATGCGTTGTACTCGGCGGATGAGGAGGCTGCAGCGGGGGTTTATCCGATGAAGCGGCTAGGAGCTCCGGAGGATGTGGCGGGGCTGATCGGGTTCCTGGCTTCGGCGGAATCGTCGTGGATCACGGGGACCACCGTGCGGGTGGACGGCGGGCTGCTCGCCACCGGTGGGATCTGAGACAACGAAGACGCTTGCCCGGCATCGGGGTTCGATGCCGGGCTCGCTCACGCATCGGGCATGCCGGGGGTCAGCAGGTGGCGACGAGAATCCGCATGTCGGACTCCTTGTTCGAGACCGGCTACACGTGGAAGGGGTGGCCGCCGAGGGAGGCGGTGTAGACCGCGGTCCGGCTGCGGGCCAGTTGCAGGTTGCGGCGTTCCTGGTCGGTCAGCTGCCACCGGGCGAGGCGGCGGCGGATGGCCTCGGCGAGCGACGCGATGGGCGAGATGGTGGTGGTGCGGGGAAAGGTGACTACTGCCATGATGGCACTCCTCTGCGAAAGGCAGCCCGCCGCAAAGCGTTCCGCGCACCGCTGCCTGGTCGAGGGCATGCGCCGACCCCCTCATTCGACGATGGGATCGTCGTTGAGTCGGCGCCTGGCTCGGAGGGGTCAGGCGGTTACGCGGTCGCGGCGGGCCGGGAACGATGGTTGTCGAACCGGACTCGGATACGGACTATCGCCGGACTTCATTCGTCCCTCACCTCCTTGCCGCCAGGACGCGCACGTCACCTGTGTCGATGCGCCAGAACCACGGGGAGGAACCCGGACCGGACGTCCGGGAAGCACCCCTCTCGTCAGAGCTTCGGCACTGCACGACGTATCCCGCTGGCGGGAAGCCACTTCGGATAACCCCTTAGTCCGGAGAAATCTGTCCTAACCCTGGGCGTCTCTCGACGTCGTCGGATCAGTGGCCTGTGTTCGTACAGGAGCCTCGCCTAGCGAGGTGCTGACCTGGCCATGCTGTCCCGGTATCCGGGAATTGTCAAGCCGCGACCGCGTTCCGGAGTCGCCGCGCACCTGCGGCAATCCGTCCGGAGCAGGTATTAGAGTCCGGGCATGGCGACTGCTGGCGGTAGTGCGGGTATGGCGTCGAGCGAGCTCGGGAAGGCGGCGCGCAAGCGGGTGGCGCGGTCCGCGCTCGGCGCATGGAAAGCGAGCGAAGGCCGGGAGGATCCGGTCGCCGTGCTGGAGCGGCAGGCGCTGACGCGGGTGCCGGATCTGGTGCGGATCAGGTACGCGCGAATGGCGGCGGGGCGGTTCCCGTTCTATCGCGGTGCGCCGGCGATCATGGCGGCAGATCTCGCGGCGGGCCCGCACACGGGGTTGCTGGTGCAGCTGTGCGGCGACGCGCACCTGTCGAATTTCGGCCTGTTCGCCTCGCCCGAGCGCGCACTTGTCTTCGACCTCAACGACTTCGACGAAACGCTGCCGGGCCCGTTCGAATGGGATGTGAAGCGATTGGCCGCCAGCGTCGCGGTCGCGGCGCGCGCCAATGGATGCGATGACACCGCCGCCGGATCTGCCGCGACGGCTGCCGCGACCGCGTACCGGGAGGCCATGGCGCGGCTGGCCGCGCTGGGCGAGACCGATGTCTGGTACGAGATGGTGGATGCCGAGAAGGTGCAGGCGCTGCTCAGTTCCCAGAACCGCAAACTGGCCACGAAGGTGATCGACAAGGCGCGTTCCCGCACCAGCTTGCAGGCGCTGGACAAGCTCACCGAGACCGGGCCCGATGGTGAACTGCACATCAAGCCGGATCCGCCTCTGGTGCAACCGATTCCGCTGGAGGCCCGCACCGCGCTGGATTCGGTGCTGTCCGACTATCGCGCCACCCTGCCCGAGGAGCGGCGGGTGCTGCTGGACAGGTATGTGCTGCGCGATGTCGCCATGAAGGTGGTCGGCGTCGGCAGTGTCGGAACTCGTTGTTTCATAGCGCTGCTGACCGGCCGCACGACCGGCGATCCACTGTTCTTACAGGTCAAACAGGCCGAGAACTCGGTGCTGGCCCCGCATCTGCGCAGCAGCGCGCAGAAGCATCAAGGTCATCGCGTCGTGCACGGTCAGCGCCTCACCCAAGCCGCCGGCGATATCTTCCTGGGCTGGGCGACCGGCCCCGACGGCCTCTTCTATTACTGGCGGCAGCTGCGAGACATGAAGGGCTCGTTGACGATCGAGGATATGTCGGCCGAGCAGCTGCACCAGTACGCCGCGCTGTGCGGGCACACTCTCGCGCGCGGCCACGCCCGGTCCGGCGATCGGGTCGCCATCAGCGCCTATCTGGGCACCAGCGACGGATTCGACCGTGCCATGGGCGAATTCGCGCTGGCGTACGCGGATCAGACTGTGGCAGACCATGATCGGCTGCTCGCGGCGATCGACTCGGGCCGAGTGATCGCCGCTACCGGCGAGCCGAATGCGGAGTAGGTGCGGGTCAGCGGAACCCGAGGGCGGCGATGGTGTCACTGCTGCGATAGCGCAGGTACTTGTCCGCGGTGGCCGAGTCGATGGCGGCCGTCGCGGTCACCAGCGTGATCACCAGGAACTCCTTGGAGCTCCCGTCCCGCCACTTCCCGTACTCCCAGTCCTTGATGTAGGTGCCGGGCGGAACCTGGAAGTCCTTGTCGTCGAAATTGTCCTCCGCCGCAGTGGCTTTCGCCTCATCACCCATGGTGAGCACGAGCTGGCTCATCATGAGCGCGCCGTTCTCGGCCTTCCAGCTCAGCGAGGAACCGTACTGGCAGCCGAGCTCGATCAGCTTCGGCCCGTCGGCGATGGACTGGCAGTTGTTGAAGTCCTGCCCCGTCACCCAGTCCGCCTGCAACGCCACGTCACCGAACTTGAAGTTCCAGTTCTGCCCGTACTCGGTGTAGGTGAACTTCTTGCCCGCCGTCTGCGGTTTGCTGGTGGTGGTCGCGGTCGGCCCGGACTTGGAGGTGGTCGGCGCGCTGGTGGCGCTGACCAGGCTGCTGGAGGCTCCCCCGGCCTGATCGGAGTCGTCGCCCCGATTGACGAACACGATCGCCCCGACGCCCACCGCCAGGATCACCACCAGCCCGAGCACAATGCCGACGATCAGCCCGGTATTGGACTTCTTCGGCGGCGGATAGCCCGGCTGCTGCGGATATCCGGGCTGTTGCGGATACCCCGGCGGCGGGAATCCCGGCTGCTGCCCGTACCCCGGCTGTTGCTGCTGATATCCGGGATCGGTGCCCCAATTCCCCTGCGGCTGACCGGCATTGGGCTGCTGCCAGTTCGGGTCGATGGGCTGCCCGGTCCAGGTGGGCTGATTGCTCTGATCCCCCGGCGCCGCCGGCTGTCCCCACCATTGGGGATCCGGCTGCTGTTGTCCGTAGCCGCCTTGCGGATCGCCGCCGTAGCCGGGACCCGACGGCGGTCCTGGTGGATACGTCATGTGCACAACCTTTCGCGCCGTGCCGGGCCGCTCCCGAGCCGACAGTCGTTACCGAAGCGTATGACGGTCACGCTTCATGATCCAATCACCCGATGACCTCCGATCTCCTCGTCTGCGGTGCGGGACCCGCCGGTCGGGCTCTTGCTCATCGTGCGCTCTCCCACGGTTTATCGGTGGCCGTGATCGAACCGCAACCGCAACGGCGCTGGACCGCAACGTATGCGGCCTGGGCGGACGAGCTGCCCGGCTGGCTGGCGTCCGAGGCGGTGGCGGCGACCGTGAACCGGCCGGTCGCGTGGGGCACCCGGCGGGCGGTGATGGACCGCCCGTACGTCGTATTCGATATCGGGCGGCTGCGGGATTCGCTGGACCTGACGGGGGCGCATATCGTCGCGGACCGGGTGGCCGAGATCGTGCCGCCGACCCGCTGGGGCACGCGAGGCTTGGACCTGCCGTCGGTGCGGCTCGCCTCGGGAAACGTCATGGCGGCCGGGCGTGTCATCGATGCCCGGGGTGTGGGCCGCTCCCCCGCCCGTGCCGAGCAGACGGCGTTCGGGGTGATCGTGGAGCGGGACCGCTGGAGAGAGGACATGCTGTTCATGGACTGGCGCGCCGACAACGGCGCGGAAACCGGTGCGCCGCCGTCGTTCCTGTACGCGGTGCCCCTGGACGACGAGCGCGTGCTCCTCGAGGAAACCTGCCTCGTGGGCCGCCCGGCCCTGGACCCGCGCGACCTGCACGACCGGCTACGGCACCGGTTGCGTTCGCGCGGAATAGAACTCACCGGCGACGAAGCGATCGAGCGGGTTCGTTTCCCCGTCGAGGGCGGCCTCCGCAAAGCCACGGCCTTCGGCGCGGCCGGTGCGCTCATGCACCCCGCCACCGGATACAGCGTGGCCACCGCGCTCGCAACGGCCGATGCCGTGGTGCGCGGTGACTCGCTGTGGCCCGCCCCCGCGCGGGCCGTGCACGCCCTGCGCGCGGCCGGGTTGCGGGCGCTGCTGGCCCTGCCCCCGCAGGACCTCCCGGCCTTCTTCGACGCCTTCTTCGCGCTGCCGGTGCCGGCTCAGCGCGCCTATCTGTCCGGGCGCGAGGATCTCCCGGGTACCGCCGCCGCCATGACCTCGCTCTTCGCTGCCCTGCCCTGGCGAACGCGGCGGGTCATGGCGGCGGCGGTGGTGAGGCCGCGGAAGCGCGCGCGGCCGTGAGCGGGCCGCGCGCGGGCTGTCTTCCGGACCTCAGCGCACCGACCAGCGGGCCGCCAGGTCGTTCTCACCCGCAGCGGTGAGCGATCCGAGCACGCGCAGCCGCGCGATCCCGCCGTCGGGGTAGATGTCCACGCGCACATGTGTGACCAGTCGCGTGGCGTCGGCCAGCCGGAAGCGGTGCGGGGTGTCGGGCTGCACCGGCACGGCCGGGAGCAGTTCCACCCACGCCGCGTCGTCGGCGGCCGGGAGCGGTTCGGGTCCGCTGTGATCGATGCCGAGCACCCGCACCCGGCCCGGGGAGTTGAAAACCAGGTTGGTGGTGTCGATTTCGATGAGCTGCGGTACGCCCTGGGCGGCCAGTTCGATCACGGCCCAGTCATTGCCGTCGTCGCGGCGGCGGGCGGTCTCCCAGCCTTCGGCCTGATTGCGGGCCAGTCCGGGGGCGAGCATATTGTCCGGCACGGAGTAGAACTCGTTGGAGCAGGCGGTGACTCGGCCGCCGTTCTCGAGCGCGGCCAGGTCCACGGTCAGGCCGGTGAGCAGCGCCGGATCGGGCACCACTTCCCCGTGCACCCGCAGCCGCGCGATGCCGCCGTCGGGATACATGTGCAACCGCACGTGGGTGAAGACGCCGTCGGCGGCGACCGGGAACTCGTGGCGCGCATCGCCTTCCAGGGCGCTGCGGGGCACGATCTCGACCCAGTCGGCCGCCTCCAGTTCCGCGACCGAGGGATAGCCCTCGACGCGGGTGGCTTCCACCGAGGCGAAGGGCGGGTAGTTGCCCTTGAACCAGGCGGTGTCGATCACCACGCCGCGCACGATGCCGGGCAGGCCGAGGCGGATGAGCGCCCAGTCGTTTCCGGGCGTGCGCCGCCGGCGCGTCTCCCAGCCGTCGTACTCCTGCCCCTTGGGCCCGAAGCTCTCCGGGGTGAACCGCGGCTGCCACGGCTGGATGAGGTTCTCGCGTTCCTCGAAGGATTCATCGCTCGCGGCGATCACGCTGGAGCGGTAGCTGCGCAGCGCCAGGTCCGGAAGGTTGGTGAAATCCGACATAGCCTCTCTCACTTCGAGTTACGGGAAAGCTCGGCGAAATGGCGGCTGCCCGCCAGTCGCACGCCGAGTTGTTCGAGCAGCGGGGCGGCCTGCGCCATGCACACTTCGGGATCGGGTTCGATATCGGTCAGCGCGAAGGCGTCCTCGATTCCGGAGCGGCGCAACGTCTCCCGGGTCAGGGTGCGGCGGCCGCACACGGCGAGCACCGGCACTTCGGCCCGGGCCGCCGCCCGCGCCACTCCGATGGGCGCCTTGCCGTGCAGGGACTGCTCGTCCAGGGAGCCCTCCCCGGTGACGACCAGGCGCGCGCCGCTCAGCAGCCGGTCGAAGTCCAGCTCCTGCAACAGGATTCGGATACCGGGTTCGATGTGCGCGCCGAGGAACGCCAGGGCCGCGAAGCCGACGCCGCCCGCCGCGCCCGCTCCGGCCCGGGCCGCGATATCACCGGCGAGCGGATCGGCGCGCAGGTCGCGCCGGGCGATCTCGGCGAAACGCGCCAGCCCGGTTTCCAATTCGCGGACGGCCCCGGCGCCGGCGCCCTTCTGCGGCCCGTAGACCGCCGCCGCACCGCGCGGACCCAGCAACGGATTGTCCACGTCGGAGGCGACGACGACCGGCACCCGCAGCATTTCGGAGGTGTCGATCCGCGACAGGTGCCGCAGTCCGATACCGCCGGGCGGGATGGGCTGCCCGGACGCGTCGAGCAGACGCGCGCCGAGCCCGGCCAGCAGGCCCGCCCCGCCGTCCGTGCAGGCGCTGCCGCCGAGCCCCAGCACGATGCGTTTCGCCCCGCCCGCGACGGCGGTGCGAACGAGTTCCCCGGTGCCCGCGCTGGTGGCGGTGAGCGCGGACACCGAGGTGGGCCGTCCCGGGAGGCGCCGCAGCCCGGAGGCTTCGGCGAGCTCGATGACCGCGGTCTCGTCCCTCATCGCGAACGAGGCGACCACCTTGTCTCCCAGCGGCCCGGTCACTGTGGTCTGCAGGCGGGTGTAGCCCGCCGCGACCATGGCGTCGACGGTGCCGTCACCGCCGTCGGCGACGGGGACGGACACCATCGGCAGGTCCGGCCGTACCTGCCGGAGCCCGGCCGCCAGGTGCGCGGCGACCTGCGGGGCGGTCAGGGACCCCTTGAACTTGTCGGGGGCGATCAGCACATGGCCCTCCTGCCACCCTTTGCGTCCGCCGCCGCGCACCTGGATCACCGTGTGCTCCCGGCCGTTTCGTAGTCGGGCTGGGCGGCGATGGCGGTGGGCGCGTCGTCGAAGGAGTCCGCCAGCGCCTCGAACTCGTTGACGTTGTCGATCTCGAGGCCCATCGACACGTTGGTGACGCGTTCGAGGATGACCTCGACCAGCACCGGCACCTGGTGTTCGGCGGCCAGCTGCTTGGCGCGATCGAACGCCGAACCCAGATCGTTGGGGTCGAGCACCCGAATCGCCTTACAGCCCAAGCCTTCGGCCACCTTCAGGTGGTCGACGCCGTAGCCGCCGAGTTCGGGGCTGTTGATGTTGTCGAAGGACAGCTGCACGTAGTAGTCCATGTCGAACGCGCGCTGCGCCTGGCGGATCAGCCCCAGGTAGGAGTTGTTCACCACCACGTGGATGTACGGGATGTTGAACTGCGCGCCGACCGCCAATTCCTCGATCAGGAACTGGAAGTCGTAGTCGCCCGACAGCGCGACCACGGTGCCGCCCGGGTCGGCGGTGGCGACGCCGAGCGCGGCGGGCAGGGTCCAGCCCAGCGGCCCGGCCTGGCCGGCGTTGATCCAATGGCGCGGCTTGTACACGTGCAGCAGCTGCGCGGCCTGGATCTGTGAGAGCCCGATGGTGGTGACGTAGCGGGTGTCGGGTCCGAAGGCGCGGTTCATCTCCTGATACACGCGCTGCGGTTTGATCGGCACCGAGTCGAAGTCGGTCTTGCGCAACAGGGTTCGCTTGCGTGCCCGGCACTGCTCGGCCCATTCGCCGCGATCGGGCAGCCCGCCCTCCTGCACCCGGTCGTGGGCGACCTCGAGGAACGCGGCGAGCGCGGCCCCGGCGTCGGAGACGATGCCGTAGTCGGGTGCGAACACCCGCCCGATCTGGGTGGGCTCGACGTCGACGTGCACGAAAGTGCGTCCCTTGGTGTAGGTTTCGACGCCGCCGGTGTGCCGGTTGGCCCACCGGTTGCCGATGCCGAGCACGAAATCGGCTTCCAGCAGGGTGGCATTGCCGTAGCGGTGCGAGGTCTGCAGGCCGACCATGCCGGCGTGCAGCGGATGATCGTCGGGGATGGTGCCCCAGCCCATCAGCGTCGGCACCACCGGAACCCCGGTCAGCTCCGCGAATTCCAGCAGCAGGTCGGCCGCTTCGGCGTTCACGATGCCGCCGCCCGCCACGATCAGCGGTCGTTCGGCCGCGGCCAGCATGGCCAGGACCTTCTCGGCCTGCGCCCGGCTGGCGGCGGGCCGGTGCACCTCGAGGGGTTCGTAGGTGTCGATATCGAATTCGATCTCGGTCAGCTGCACGTCGATCGGCAGATCGATCAGCACCGGTCCCGGCCGCCCGGAACGCATGAGCTGGAACGCCTTCTGGAAGGTGCCCGGCACCTGCGCGGGCTCGAGCACCGTGACCGCCCACTTGCTGACCGGGGCGGCGATCGAGGCGATATCGACCGCCTGGAAATCCTCCTTGTGCAGCTTGGCCACCGGCGCCTGACCGGTAATGCACAGGATCGGAATGGAATCCGCGCTCGCGGAGTACAACCCGGTGATCATGTCGGTGCCGGCCGGACCGGAGGTGCCGATGCAGATGCCGATGTTCCCGGCGGCCGCGCGGGTGTACCCCTCGGCCATGTGCGAGGCGGCCTCGACGTGCCGCGCCAGCACATGCTTGATGCCGCCGTGCGCCCGCATGGCGCTGTAGAACGGGTTGATGGCCGCGCCGGGCAGACCGAAAGCCTGTGTCGCGCCTTCTTTTTCGAGAATGAGTACCGCGGCGTCCACGGTGCGCATGCGTGCCATGTCAGATCCTCTCCCTCACCAGCACGAGGGTCGTGTCGATGGGCCGGGCGGCGGGCAGGCCGCGCGGTTGCACGGTCACCCGCTCCACCACCCAGCCGGTGGGCACGCCGACGGCGCACACACCGTGCCCGCCGGCCATGCGTGGCCCGTGCGGACTCACCCGCGGCCCTTACCCGCCAGCGCCTCGGCGACCAGCAGCAGCGCGGAATGGTCCAGCGAGCCGTGGCCCATGGCCTTGGCGGCGGCGATCAGCTGGGCGGTGAGCGCGCCCATCGGGATCGACACGTCGGCCTGGCGGGCGGCGGCCAGGATGATGCCCATGTCCTTGTGGTGCAGGTCGATCCGGAAACCGGGGGCGAAGCTGCGCTCGAGCATGGTCTTGCGCTTGAGCTCGAGGATCTTGCTGCCCGCCAGGCCGCCGGCCAGCACGTCCAGGCCCTTCTCCGCGTCCGCGCCCAGGTTCTCCATCAGCAGGATGGCCTCGGCGATCAGGGCGTAGGTGCCGCCCACCACGAGCTGGTTGGCGGCCTTCACGACCTGGCCCGCGCCGTTCGGGCCGACCAGGGCGAAGGTCTTGCCGACGGCTTCGAAAACCGGTGTGGCGGCCTCGAAGTCGGCCTGGGTGCCGCCGACCATGATGGACAGCGCGGCATTGATGGCGCCGGGCTCGCCGCCGCTGACGGGGGCGTCCAGCACGCGCAGGCGCTTCTTCTCACCCTCGCGCGCGGTCCATTCCGAGGTGCGCGGGGTGATGGTGGAGAAGTCGATGTAGAGGGTGCCGGGCGCGGCGTGCTCGAGGATGTCGGCGAACACCGCTTCCACGTGCTCGTCCTGCGGCAGCATGGTGATCACGATGTCGCGGTCGCGCACCGCCTCGGCGACACTGCCCGCCGCCGCTCCCCCGGCCGCCTTCAGCTTCTCCAGCCCGGCGGGGTTGAGGTCGAAGCCGGTGACCTCGTGCCCGGCCTTGGCCAGATGCCCGGCCATCGGGCCACCCATGATGCCGAGGCCGACGAAACCAATGGTGCTCACTTGATCCACTCCCAATCCAGTTCAGGGTCTTTGTATTCCAGGCCGATGAAGCCGTCGTAGCCCGCGGCGTCGAGCGCGGCGTAGAGCTCCGCGAAGTCCAGGACGCCGGTGCCGGGACGACCACGCCCGGGTGAGTCGGCGATCTGCACGTGCCCGATATAGCGGGCGTAGGTGTCGATGACGCCGGTCAGGTTCTCGCCCATACGGGCCAGGTGGTAGAGGTCGCACAGGAAGCGCACGTTCGGCTCCCCGACCTCCTCGATGATCCGCACCGCGTGCGCGGCCGAGACGATCGGATAGTCTTGCGACTCATAGGAATTCAGTGCTTCCAGGAGCACCGTCGCGCCGATCCGGTCGGCGGCGCGGGCGGCCAGGCGCAGGTTCTCCAGCGCCAGCGCGTCCTGCTTGTCGGGGTCCTCGCCGGGAATCCGGTTGCCGTACAAGGCGTTCAGCGCTTTGCAGCCGGTGCGTTCGGCGATCCCCACCGCGACGTCGATATTGTCGCGGAAGCGCTGCTCCTGCCCGGGTACCGACACCAGGCCGCGACCGGCCGGAATCAGGTCGATGAAGTTCAGCCCGACCAGCCGCACGCCCGCGTCGGCGATGGCATTCACGAATTCGTCGATATCCCGATCCGCGGGCGTCGGGTCCTCGCCGAACGGCCACCAGAATTCCACGGCGTCGAATCCGGCTGCCTTGGCCGCGGCGGGCCGTTGCAGCAGTGGCAGATCCGTGAACAGGATCGAGCAATTCACATCGAATTTCCGGGGTGCGCCCCCGGCCGGGAATGTCATCGGTTTCCTTCGCGATAGGTCGTCCAGCTGCCGAATTCGGTGATGTCGATCAGCTGCGGATAGGAGACGGGCGGGCGGCGCAGCACCATGGACAGCACCGAGCGCTGGTCGTCGAGTTCGATGACGCCGAGCTCCAATTCGGGCGGCTCGGCGGGCAGCAGGCTGGTACGCAGCACCTCCATGGGCACGTCGAACAGCTCGCCGGTAATGGGCGCGCCGCCGTCGGATACCGGGTGCAGGCCCGGGAATCGGTCGCCGACCGAATAGAACCGGTATTGCGGTGCGGTGGTCACTTCGCCGGCGAACGGTGCGCCCGCCAGCAGGTGGTTGAGCGGTCCGCCGCGCATGGCGCCACCGTTCAGGAAAATGAGGGGCATCGAAAATCCTTCCTCCCCGTTGGGTCGAATTATGTTGGTGGCGGCGTCGTTGCCGATAGCGACGATCAGCACCAATCGGTGGAATCGAATCGCTGCCGATTTCGTAGATTCATCCAGCGCGGTTCAGTCGCGGATGTCGTCGTCGAGGCGTTCGCCGAGGCTGTCGCCCGCGTGCTCGGCGGCGGCGAACACCGACGCGCCGTGTTTGTTGCCGAGGGTGAGTTCGTTGAACAGCAGGTTGAGCACGATGGCGACGACGGCGGTGGCGCTGATGCCGGAATGCATGATGGTGCCCAGCCATTCGGGGAACGCGTCCCAGAACGTCGGCGCCGCAATGGGAATGATGCCGACCGCCAGGGCGACGCCCACGATCACCATATTGAGGTTGTCGTGGAAGTCGACCCGGGCCAGGGTCCGGATGCCGCTGGCGGCAACCGATCCGAACAGCACCACGGCTGCCCCGCCGAGTACCGGGTACGGGATGGCGGCCACCACCGCGCCGATCACCGGCACCAGGCCGAGCAGCACCAGCACCACGCCGCCGGCCGCGACCACGAACCGGCTCTTGATGCCGGTCAGCGCCACCAGGCCGACGTTCTGGGCGAAGGCGCTGCACGGGAAGGTGCCGAACAGCGGCGCTACCGTCGTGGAGGCCATATCGGCGCGCAGGCCCGCGGCGACGCGTTTGGCGTCGACGTCGGTGCCGACGATCTCGCCGATGGCCAGGATGTCGGCCGTCGTCTCGGTCATGATCACCAGGATCACGATGGTCATGGCGACGATGGCCCCGGCTTGGAAGGTCGGTCCGCCCACCGGCAGGATCGGCGGCAGCGCCACGAGTTTCGCATCGCCCACGCCGGAGAAATCGGCGCGGCCCGCGAGTGCGGCGGCGAGCGTGCCGAGCACCAGGCCGATCAGAATCGACAAGCGTGAGATCGCGCCCTGGAACACGCGGCTGATCACCAGGATGATCAGCAGTGTCAGGCCCGCGAAACCGACGTTGCCCATCGAACCGTAGGCCGGATCCTTGGGGTTGTTGCCCATGGCCCAGCGCAGTGCGACCGGCAGCAGCGACAGGCCGATCACCGTAATGATGGTGCCGGTGACCACCGCCGGGAACAATCGCACCAGATGCGCGAACACCGACGACAGCGCCAGCCCGATCACCCCGGCGACGATGATCGCCCCGTACACCGACTGCAGGCCGCCGGTGTTCGAGATCGACACCATGGTCGAGACGCTCGCGAACGAAACCCCTTGCACGATAGGCAATCTGCTGCCGACCGGGCCGATGCCCAGGGTCTGCAACAGGGTCGCCAGACCGGAGACGAACAGGCCCGCGGTCACCAGCATCGCCATCTCACCCGGGGAGAGCCCGGCCGCGCCGCCCACGATGAGCGGCGGCGCGATCACCCCGCCGTACATGGTGAGAATGTGCTGGGTTCCGTAGGCCACCAGCTGCGGCAGCGGATAGCGTTCGTCCTCGGGGCCCGGATGTCGCTGGTGGGTGAAGATTTTCATCACGCCACCGCCCCGCTCAGCAGAATCCCGGTACGGCATGCCAGGCCGAACCCGGGTCGCTGGCGTCGTCGCGTTCCACGCTCGCTTCGATCAAGCCGTAGGGACGATCGGCGGCGATGAACACCTCGCCGTGGTTCTCCACGTGGAACGGGCTCAGATCGACCAGGAAGTGGTGCTTGTTCGGGGCCGAGAACTTGATCTCCGCGACCTCCGGATGCTGTTCCAGCACAGCGCGTCCCATGCTGTAGAGGGTCTGCTGCAGGGCGAGGGAATGCACCGCCGCGAACTGCCGCAGCAGCAGCGCCTTGATGGCGGCATGCGACTTGTCCCACGCCACGTCCAGATGGTCGTAGCGCCAGCGCGCCACCAGCGAGGTCGCCATGATGCGGTCCTTGGTGGGCTGCAAGGTCGTGTACTTGTCCTCGAAGAAGCCGTGGAACTCCGACCCGGTCGATTTGAACAGCACCAGGTCCTTGAGCCCGGAGATGACGTGCGCCTGGCGATTCGGGCCGGAGCCGTCCATGTTCACCACGCAGGTGCGGGTGCCGGCCTCCGAGCGCACGAACGAATGATCGTGTCCCGCACCGTCGACCGGGATGCGGTCCCAGCCGTACTCCTCGATCTCGATGCGTGCCCCGTCCGCGCCCGGTGAGCGCGCGATGAAATGGTCGGCGAGGGTGAGCGCGAAATCCTCGATCGCGTCCACGCCCTTCTCCTTGGCGAAGGCGAAGGCGGTGTTCTTCTGGGTGTCGGTGGTCAGGATGTCGCTCTGATCGCCGGTGATGTGGGCGTCCTCGAAGCGCCCGCGCAGGGAGCTGGAGACGTTCAGGTCTCGGATACGGTGCCGGTCGGTGTCGCGGTAGACCCGCACGATGCGGTTCTCGGCCTTGCCGTATTGATTTCGGCCCAGCTGGATGGCCATGGCGATCAACTCCCTCGATAGGCGGAACAGGCGAATGGACTCAGCAGCAACGGGACATGCAGGTGGCCGTCGCCGGTGGGGGTGAAGGTGATGTCGACGGCGGCCAGGAAATAGCGCTGGCCGGTGGCGGCGGCGTAGGCCGCGACGTCGAAAGTCAGTGTGTGCGGGGTGTTCTCGAGCTGGGCGGGGCCGAGTTCGCGGATGCGGCCGTCGGCGTCGGTGACGCCGGCGGCGACCAACCGGCCGTCCGCGGCGCGCTGCAGGCGGACCGCGACGCCGGCGGCCGGGCGGCCCAGGGCGGTGTCGAGGACGTGGGTGGTGAGGGCGCTCATGCGTGAATCACCTTGCCCAGGCGCAGCAGGGCGATCTTGCGGAGTTCGGTGGCGACGACGGCGGCCTCGGTGGGTTCGTCGTTGCCCAGGCGCAGCAGGACCGCGCCCAGGATCTCGGCGCTGGTGAGGCCGGTGGCGCAGATCAGGAAGACGCGGCCGAAACGCTTCTCGTACAGGCGATTCGCGGAGTACAAGGCCGCGGCGGTCTCGACGTCGGCGGCGACGCCGGACTGCTCCTGCCGGGACCAGGCCGCGCCGTTGTCGTCGCCTTCACGGCGTTCGCCGATGCGCGGGTGCGCGGCGATGGCGCGATCGACGTCGCCGGGAGTGAACTTCTCGGCGATGCGGTCGGCGGTGGCCAGCAGTTCGGCGAAGTCCGGGAAGGGGCGGGCGTCCAGCAGGGCGTCGGCCCACTCGGGCACGTCGCAGCATTCCAGCAGGGCCGGCCGCAGGCGATCACCCGCCATCCCATTGAACTCGCCGAGAGTGACCATGAGCTGCACCTTTTCGCATCGCGGAAGTTAGTTTCCGAATAACGAAATAGTGGCACAGGTCACGAAGGTGCGTCAACAGTTTGTTGAAATTCTGTGGTCAAGTAGCGCACGCAGGGGGCGTGACGTGCACGGAAACGACGAATCCCACTGCATGGCAGTGGGATTCACCGGGGTGTACGCAGGCCGATTCAGGAACGGGTGCGGTTGAGGTAGTTGTAGACCGTGAACCGGGTGACGCCGAGCGCCTCGGCCACCGTTTCCGCCGATTTGCGATAGCTGAACGCGCCGCGCTCCTCGAGCAGGCGCACCGCCCGCTGCTTCTCCGCCCGCGGGAGATCGGCCAGGGGCGTGCCGAATTCGGCGGCCACCTCGTTGAGCAGGCGGCGGATCCCGCCCTCGGACTCGGAATCGGAGCTCGCGAAGCGGACGGCCGCCAGCGGTTGCCCCTCCCACACCAACGGCACATCGTCGGGCAAACATTCGGCGGCCGGAATCAGCCGGCCGCCGACGCGCTCCAGCAGGGGCGCGAGCATGGCCAGCGCCGGGTGGGCCGGATCGACCGTGGCGCTGTCACTGCTCATCGCGCTCGACCTGCAATGTCACCCGGGACGCGCCGTGCGCGAAAGCCAGCGCCAGCACCTCGCCCAGCGCCGGGAGCAGGACCGCTTCCTCGCCCTCGACCGCGGTGCCCAGCGGCCCGAATTCGCAAGCCAGGCCGGACTTTTCCAGCGCCCGTAAGGTTTCGGTGGCGTGCGGTGGCGGATCGCCCTCGCCGTGGAAGGGTTCGGTGGTGAATTCCGCGCGTAGCCGCATGCGCATCAGGCTACAACCCAACCGGGCGGCGACACCCCGGTAAACTTCCGCCATCCGGAAACTTCGAGAAAGCGGGCCAGTGACTGCGGCGAATGCCTCCAGCGGGCGATCAGGCAGCGTGCAATCGATCGAGCGGGCGTTCGCGCTCCTGGAAATTCTCGCCGATCACGGCGGCATGCTGGGTCTTTCGCAGCTCTCGGAGCTATCGGGGTTACCGCTGCCGACCATTCACCGGCTGGTTCGGACGCTGGTCGAACTCGGGTATCTGCATCAGGAACCGTCGCGGCAGTACGCGCTGGGGGCGCGGTTGATCAGGCTCGGGGAGAGTTCGGTTCACATGTTGAGCGTGACCGCGCGGCCGCATCTGACCCGGCTCGTGGACGAGCTGGGTGAATCCGCGAATATGGCGATGCTCGACGGTGATCGGATCGTGTACGTCGCGCAGGTGCCGTCACGGCATTCGATGCGCATGTTCACCGAGGTGGGGCGGCGGGCGCTCCCCCACGGCACGGCGGTCGGCAAGGCCATTCTCGCGGGGATGCCCGCCGACAAGGTGCGAGATCTGTTGCAGCGCACCGGGATGCCGCGCTACACCGATCACACCATCACCGATCCGGCCGAATTCGCGCGTCAGCTCGAAACCGCCGCCGATACCGGGTACGCGATCGACGAGGGCGAGCAGGAGCTGGGGGTCCGGTGTATCGCGGTGGCTGTGCCCGAGGCGCCGGCGCGGCTCGCCATCTCCATTTCCGGGCCGGTCGGGCGGATGACCGAGGATCTGCTGGAGCGGGCCGTTCCGCTGCTGGGTCAGGTCGGCCGGGCGCTGTCCGACGATCTGCGCTGACGCGTCAGACCTGTTCGCCCTGTTCGCGGCGGCGGTCGGCTTCCTGCTGACGTGCCGCTTCCTGGCGCCGGGCTTCCGCGCGCTGTTGTTCGGCGCGCTCGCGCAGGCCGCGCAGGAATGCCTCGTCGGCTTCCGGGTCCTGGGGTACGTAGCGGCCGGGACGGTCGTACTCGGAGAAGCGGGTGGTCGAGCGGGGGCCGCGCGATTCGTAGAGCGGGCGGCCGAGGATCAGCCACAGCAGGGCGCCGATGGTCGGGACCAGGATCACGATGAGCAGCCAGGCGCCCTTGGGCAGGTGGCGGACGCCCGCCTCGGGGCAGGTGATGATGTCGACCAGGGCAAAGATCCACAGTGCCAGCGTGATCAGACCGACGGCCGCGTACGGCATCGCAATTCTCCTCGTATCCGGGCGGAACAGGCGCCCGCTGAAATCCCCACCTCGGCCGGAACGGCCCTGGTCACGGACTTTACCGAACTCTCGCGGGGAGCGGAAACCGGGCGGGCGCGCCGGCTCCGGCCAGTCGCCGGTGAAGATCGACCGGGCTCGCGAATCGCCTTGCTGTGCAACCGGTTCGAGGTAAGATCAGCGCTCAGTGTGACCGTCGCTGGTTCGGGTCCGCTCCCGAGAGGCTCGACGGTGGTCGCCGGATCGAGGGATGCGCCGATGACTGTTCTGCGCGTATACGCTGCCTTGACGGCAGTGCCCGCACTGCTCAGCTTCGCCCCCGGTACGGCGGCTGCCGCGCCCGATACCTTGCAGGTGGGCTCCGAGACGGTTCGACTGCCCGCGGGGATCGACCCTCGGCTCCGGGATCAGGCGCAGAGTTATCTGGACGGCGTGCAGGGGCAGGTCGCGGCGACCTTCGACAGCGTCGGGTTTCCGCGGGACGAAGCCGCGCGCCGCAATGCCGCCACCACGGCGGGGCAGGTCATCGGTGCGGTGGTGGGGAAGGTCGCGGTCTTTCCCCTCGAAATCGTGGGATGCGGGGTCGGGGCGACGGTCGGGGCGGTCGCGGGCGGAATCATCGGCGCGCTGCCGACGGTCGGCGCGGGAACGCCGGTCGGGGCGGCGGTCGGTGGGGTGGCGGGGTGTCTGCTCGGCGGGCTGGCGGTGGCCATTCCGGTGGATATCGCGGGGTTGGTCGGGGGTGCGGCGATCGGCGGATTCGCGGGCGGGGCGCTGGGCGGTGCGACTGCGACCGAAGGCGGCGGGAATGCCGCGGGCGGTGAGAGTCCCGCTGCCGCAGCACTTCCCGTCGTGAATGCTCGAGCCGCGCAAGGGGATCCATCAGCGGCGAATGCCGTCACCGCGGTCGCCGATACCGTCGCCACGGTCAACGTCGACGCCAATGTCGCGGTCACCTCCCTGCGCACAGCCATCCGCGAACTGCCGCCGCTCACCCCCGATGCTCTCGGTCCGCTCACCCAACCCGTCAACGATCTGTTCGCGGCGGTGCAAGCAGCGCTGTGACCGCCCGGCGGTTGCGGTTCGCCGGATAGTTCCGCGCGGCGCTTGACCCTGACACCGTGTCAGGCGGTTGACTCGTAGCCATCATGTTCACCATCGGAGACTTCGCCAGGCACGGCCGAGTATCGGTCCGGATGCTGCGTCACTACGACGCGACCGGGCTGCTGCGGCCCGCCCACGTCGACCCGGCCACCGGCTACCGCTACTACACCGCCGCCCAATTGGCCCGCCTCAACCGCGTCATCGCGCTCAAGGATCTCGGCTTCACCCTCCAGCAGGTCCAGACCATCCTGGACGAGAAGGTCACCACCGAGGAACTGCGCGCCATGCTGCGGCTGCGGCGCGCCGAACTGGAGTCGGCGATGACGGCCGCGGCGGCCCGGCTCACCCAGGTCGAGGCGCGGCTCCGCTCCATAGAAAGCGAGGGTCAGATGCCCACCGACGACGTCGTCCTCAAATCCCTGCCGTCCATCCGGATCGCCGAACTCAGTGGCGTAGCAACAGGTTTCGACGCCATCGCCCCCGTCATCCAGCCTCTCTACGACGAGCTGTTCCAGCGCCTGCAAGCCGCCGGCATCGCTCCCGCCGGCCTCGGCGTCGCCTATTACGAGGACGCCCCCGACGGCGGCGTCCTCGTCCACGCCGGCGTAGAGGTGTCCGCGCCCCTGTGCGACGAGTACGGCCTCCGCATCCACGACCTGCCGCCGATCGAACAGGCCGCGACGATATTGCACCGCGGCGCAATGGAAGCCGTCCTCCCCACCTTGCAGACCCTGGGCCGCTGGATCGACGCCAACGGTTACCGCTCCGCCGGCTACCCCCGCGAAATCAGCCTCGAATGCCCCGCCAACCACGGCGAATGGGTGACCGAACTGCAAGAACCCCTGACGAAGTAGCCCTACTCCGAATACAGAACGAAGAACAGAAAACACAGGAACCGCGTGCCGGTGCGCTCATCGAACAACTCCGGAAACACCTCCCGCGCACCGGGCAACGCCCCCGGCTCACTGATCACCCCGATCCGAAACCCCGCCTCGGCGAACGCATCCGTCATCGCATGCAACGGCCGATCCCAGAAACTCAACCGAGCCGTCTGCCCACCCATGGTCCACTCGTCCACCCGATTCCGGGTCTCGAAGTAGTTGGTCTCCTTCCCCTCCAGCCGCTGCCCCAGAAAATTCGCGAACGGATGCTCCACCGACACGATCATCCTGCCGCCAGGCACCAGCACCCGCCGCAATTCCCCCAACGCCGGCCCCCAATCCTCCAGATAGTGCAGCACCAACGACGCGACAACGTCATCGAACGCCCCATCCGAAAACGGCAGCGGCTCACCCAAATCCCCGAACCTCAAATCCACCTCGGGTCCGAGCCGCCGCCGAGCCAGCTCCAACATCCCCCCACTCGAATCCATCCCCGTCATCACCGCCCCACGATCCCGCAACTCCCCCAGCACAATCCCGGACCCGCACCCCACATCGAGAATCCGCCGCCCAGCCACCTCCCCTGCCAGCTCCAAAATCGCTGGCCGGTTGTAATACAGGTGCAGCAGGCCACTCTCGTTCTCGGCGTCATACCCCTCGGCAATGCTGTCGTAGGCACTTGCCCGAACCCCATCGACAGCACGCGCAGAACCTTCAGGAAGTGAAGTCATACAACCCATCCTGCCGTGGCCCGCCGGTGCGCTGCCTTCAGCGGAGGGAGAATTTCATCGGATCGAGGGGACATCGCCTGGTCGGTACAGCCCGTCGAGCAGCGACAGTCGGCCGGACCCCCTACAGCTCATCGACTATCCCCACGCGTTCACTACGAGGCGCAAAACCCTTGCGGGCCAAGCCGATATCGTGATTGCCTCGGACGGGTCCGTGTGTGGCGCAGGCGTCGGGGGTTTCGAGAGGAGTTCTCGTGTCCATCCAGAGCGGTACCGCCTTGCAGGTGGGCTATCGGCCGGCGTTGTGGTCGGTGCGGTTGATGTTCCTGCTCTCCGGTTTGCTCTTCGCCAGCTGGGCGGCGCGAATACCGACGGTCAAGGACAGCGCCGGACTCGATGACGCCGGGTTGGCCATCGTGTTCGCCGGGTTGAACATCGGGGCGATCGCCGGATTGCAGCTGGGTAAGCACGTCACGTTGAGGTTCGGGAGCAAGGCGACACTTCGGGTCGCGGTGCCCGTGTTCGCGGTGTGCCTACCGGGTCTCCTGTTGGTGCCCAACCGGGTCGGATTGACCATTGCCGCAGTCATTTTCGCGATGGCGAACAGCGTCGTGGACGTGGCCATGAACGCCCACGGCGTCGCCGTCGAAAAGCTGAGCGGCCGTTCGCTGCTCTCCGGCATCCACGCCTACTTCAGCCTCGGACTGGTCAGCGGCTCCCTACTCGGTGCGACCGCCGAACGAGCGAACCTCTCACTAACGCTGCACTTTTGGATCATCGCACTACTCGCGATCGCCATCGCGTCCATACGCACCCGCAAACTACTACCGTCAGCCGTCGACCGTGTCGGACAGGAATCCACCGAACCGAGTAACAACCGCCAGTGGCCCACCCGCCTGCTCATCCTCGGCCTACTCGCATTTGCCGTCGCCCTCATCGAGGGCGCCGCGAACGACTGGTCAGCCGTCTACCTCCGCGACGAAACCGGCTCCAGCGGAACAACCGCCGCCATCGGTTTCGCCATCTTCGCGATCGGCATGACCCTCGGCAGACTACTGGGCGACCACCTGGTAGCAACCTTCGGCCGCATCCGCCCCTTCCTCGCCGGCACTCTCACCGCCGGCCTCGGCTTCGGCACAGCCCTCCTCATAGGCGGCACCACCCCAGCCCTGATCGGCCTGGCCCTCCTAGGCTTCGGCATCTCCTACACCCTCCCCCTCACCTTCTCCGCCGGCGGCGACCTACCGGGCATCCCCACAGCCCGCGCAATAGCCAACATCTCCATCCTCGGCTACTGCGGCTTCTTCACCGGCCCAGTCCTCATCGGCTTCATAGCCCACCACTGGACCCTGACCACCGCCCTCACCATCCCCGTCGCAATCGCCCTCCTAGCCACCCTCGGCTCCCGCGCCCTCGCCCCAACCGACAACCACGAGAAGGACCACAAATGCGAAATTCAGTAATCACCGGAGGGGGCACCGGAATCGGACGCGCGATCGCCCACCGTCTGGCCGCCGAAGGAGACTCGGTGCTCATCATCGGACGTCGGCCGTCCGTCCTCCAAGCAACCGCGAAGGAGATCAACGCCGATATCGGAGCCGATCGCGTCACCACGGCGGCAGCGGACCTGACCGAGCCCGGACAGGTTCAGGAACTGGCCGCAAGGATCACCGCACAAGGAAACATAGACGTCCTGATAAACAACGCCGGCGGCAATCCAGCGATCGCGGCAAAAAGCCTCGAAGATACCGCAGCGGCGTACACCGACGCCTTCAGATTGAACGTCCTCACGGCAGTCTTGCTGACCGAAGCACTGATCCCGCACATAACAAGTCCCGGCGGCAGAATCGTCTCCGTGAGCTCCATCGCCGCCCTACGCGGCGCCGGCCCCTACGGCGCCGCGAAAGCAGCCCTACACGGCTGGTCGATAGGCCTGGCGCAACAGCTTGCACCACAAGGCATCACGGTCAACGTCGTAGCCCCCGGTTTCGTCCCCGCCACAGAATTCTGGACCGACCGCCTCACCCCCGAACTCGAAGCCGACCGCATCTCACAAGTCCCCCTCGGCCGCGCCGGCACCCCAGCCGAAATCGCGGCCGGCATAGCCCATCTCGCCTCCCCCGACGCAGGCTGGACGACGGGTCAGATCCTCCAGATCAACGGTGGTGCCCTACTCGGCCGCGGCTGAGTCGACGATGCGTGCTCCGGACCCATGGATCCGGGAACGCGAAAGTCCTCTCGGCCCCCTCATGGCCGAGAGGACTCTTCGGGTCCCCGGAAGTGGTTATGCGGCTGACATTTCCACGGTGTCGGGGATTTGGATGGTGGGGGTGGGGACGGTGTCTCGGTGGATGGGGCCGGGGTTGGTGGTGAGGGGGTGGCCGGTGCCGCCGCGGCGGGTGGCCACGATCTCGGCGGCGATGGAGACGGCTGTCTCCTCGGGTGTACGGCCGCCGAGATCGAGCCCGATGGGTGAGCGGAGCCGCGCCAGTTCGGCTTCGGTCACCCCGGCTTCGCGGAGACGGGACAGGCGGTCTTCGTGGGTGCGGCGGGAACCCATGGCGCCGACGAAGGCCACCGGGAGGCGGAGGGCCACTTCCAACAGGGGGACATCGAATTTGGCGTCGTGGGTGAGTACGCACAGGACCGTTCTGGCGTCTACGTGGGTTTGGGACAGGTAGCGGTCGGGCCATTGGACGACTACTTCGTCGGCTTCGGGGAAGCGGGCCCGGGTGGCGAAGATGGGGCGGGCGTCGCAGACGGTGACGTGGTAGCCGAGGAATTTGCCGATGCGGGCCACGGCGGCGGCGAAGTCGATGGCGCCGAAGACGATCATCCGCGGTGGCGGGACCGAGGATTCGATGAAGACGGTGACTTCGGCGTCATCGCAGCCGATGGTGCGCAGGCCGGTGGCGCCGGCGTCGAGCATGGCGCGGGCTTCGGCGAGGACGGTGGGGTGGAAGGCTTCGCCTTCGGTCCACCAATCCCCCAGTGCCACAGCCTTTCCGGTGCGCACGTCGCGGACCAGTGCCGCGGACCCTTCGGCCCGCAGCATCGCTCCGATGGCGGCCCGGTTCAGCGCCGTCACCGGCTGCACCAGCACTTCGATGGTGCCCCCGCAGGTCAATCCGACCGCGAAGGCGTCGGCATCGCTGTAGCCGAAGGTTTCGCGCAGGGTTTCCCCGGTGCGCAGCGCCTCGCGGCACAGCTCGTAGACGGCGCCCTCGACGCAGCCGCCGGAGATGCTGCCCACCACGGTGCCGTCGGTGTCGACCGCGAGGGCCGCGCCGACCGGCCGGGGTGCGCTGCCGCCGATGGAGACGATCGAGGCCACGGCGTAATACTTCTGTGCCGCATGCCATTCCAGGAGTTGTGCCGCGATGTCGCGCATGATTACCCTCCGAGCACCAGTTCGATGGCCGAGATACCGAAGTAGGCGGCGAAGACCAAGCTCACCACGCCTACCAGCCAATGGATTTCGCGGAACTTGCCCCGCGCGGCCTTGATCACCACGTAGGCGATGAGGCCCGCGCCCACGCCGTTGGTGATCGAGTAGGTGAACGGCATCAGCGCGATGGTGATGAACGCCGGCACCGCCACCTCCAGATCCGACCAGTCGATCTTGCGGGCCTGGGTCATCATCAGCGCGCCCACCAGCACCAGGGCCGGCGCCGCGGCCTGGATCGGCACCACGGCCGCCAGCGGGGTGAAGAAGATCGCCGCGCAGAACAATCCGCCGGTGACCACCGAGGTGAGTCCGGTACGAGCGCCCTCACCGACACCCGTAGCCGATTCCACGTACACCGTGGATCCCGCGCCGCCGCTCGCGCCACCGATGATCTGCGCGACGCCGTCCACGGTCAGGATCTTGCCCATGCCGGGCACGGTGCCCTTCTCGTCGGTCAGCCCGGCCTCGTCACAGACGCCGAAAACCGTTCCCATGGCATCGAAGAACCCGGTCAGCACCAGGGTGAACAGCACCACGCTGGCGATCAGCCCGCCGGCCCGGGCGAACCCGCCGAACAGGTCGATATTCAGCATGAGCCCGAAATCCGGTGCGGCGAAGAACTTCGACGGCGCCTCGGGCACCACGGTCCCCCACGCCTTGGGATCGATGGTCGCCCAGGCATTGATGGCGACGGCCAGCACGGTCGAGATCAGGATGCTGATCAGGATCGCGCCCGGGATCTTGCGGATGAACAGCGCCAGCATCACCAGCAGCCCGACCGCGAAAACCACCACGGGCCAACCCTGTAGATGCCCGTCCACGCCGAGGGTGACCGGCGGCCCGCCCGCCGCGCCGTGCCCGACCACGCCCGAGGAGACCAGGCCGATCATGGCGATGAACATGCCGATCCCGACGCCGATGGCGTTCTTCAAAGACAGCGGAATCGCATTGATGATCATGGTCCGCAGCCCGGTGGCCGCCATGATCACGATGACGATGCCCATCAGCACCACCAGGCCCATGGTCTGCGCCCAGGTCATGTGCGGGGCCGCCTGATACGCGACCACCGGGACCACGCCGAGACCGGCGGCCAGGGCGAGCGGGACGTTGCCGACCAATCCCATCAGGACGGTGGACAATCCGGCCGAGAAGGCGGTTGCTGTAGTTAGCTGGGCGATGCTGAGCTTGCTGCCGTCCACATCGGTGACGCCGCCCAATATCAGCGGGACCAGCAATATGACATACGCCATAGCGACGAATGTGGTTATGCCGCCGCGCACTTCACGCGATACAGTGGATTTGCGCTCGCTGATGTGAAAGAAGCGATCCAGGGCCGAACGGCTGGGAGCCGTGGTAGCTGTGGCGGTCTTCGGGGACTGAACTTGGGTCATGGCTGCCCTCCTAAGGGCGTAGCCGACCTACGCTCGGAAGTTGCACCTTCCGAGCGCGGACTCGGTGTTCTGTTGTGGGGTCCCTACCGTGATCCGCCCTCTCGCGAATCACGGTCTGCCCCTGTTGATCAACTGTTCCGGATGATGTCTTCCGGTCGTACCGGCACCCGGGTGATGTTCCCGGTGCCGCCCCGCTTGCGGCAGGCGTCGCGAATGGCCGCGGCGATGGCCGGCGTGGAGGAGAGCGTCGGCGGTTCGCCCGCGCCGCGCAGACCATACGGTGCGCGCGGATCGGGCAGTTCGAGGATCTCCAGCTGCTGCGGGGGCGTGTCGAGAATGGTGGGAATCAGATAGTCCGTGAAGGACGGGTTCCGCACCTTGCCGTTGGTTACCTGAATTTCCTCCATAACTGCCAGTCCGAGGCCCTGGATGGAGCCGCCGTGGATCTGACCTTCCAGCGCGAGCCGGTTCATGATCTTGCCGACGTCCTGGACCGCGTCCAGCGCAACGACTTTCACCAGTCCCAGTTCGGTGTCGACGTCCACCACGGCCCGGTGCACGCAGACCGCGAGCTGGGTGTGGCTGTCGCCCTGACCGGTGACCGGGTCCATCCGGGTGGTCGGCTGATGGTGGTATTCGCGGGTCTGCTCGATGACCCGATCGCCGAGCACGTCGGCGATGGCGGCCAGCACTTCCCCGCTGTCGGTGACGATCTTGCCGCCGACCAGTTGCAGGAAACCGTGGCTGCCCAGCTGGTTCCGGGCCAGCACGAGGAGTTCGTCGCGCACGGCCTGGCAGGCGGTCATCACCGCGCCGCCGGTCATGTACGACTGCCGTGACGCCGAGGACGAGCCGGAACTGCCCACCGCATTGTCGGCCGGATGGATGACCACCCGTTCGATGCCGAGTTCGGTGCGCGCGATCTGCGCCTCGATGGTGATCAGGCCCTGGCCGACCTCGGCGGCCGCGGTGTGCACCAGCGCAACCGGTTCACCGCCGATGACTTCCAGGCGCACCCGCGCGGTGGAGTAATCGTCGAACCCCTCGGAGAAGCAGATGTTCTTGATGCCGACGCCGTAACCGATGCCCCGGTACACGCCCTCGCCGTGGGTGGTCTGCGACGCCCCGCCCGGCAGATTGCGGATATCCGAACTGTCCACGGCCGCAGGCAGTTCCATGTCCTTGAGGGTGTCCAGCATGTCCGCGAGCGGCGTCGGCGCGTGCAGCACCTGACCGGTGGCGAGCTTGGATCCCTCGGAGACGGCATTGATCTGGCGCACCAGCACCGGATCCAGTTCGAGGGTCTCGGCGACCTTGTCCATCATGGATTCGTGCGCGAAACACGCTTGCACCGCGCCGAATCCGCGCATGGCCCCGCACGGCGGGTTGTTGGTGTAGACGCCGTAGGTGTCGATCTCGAGGTGCGGGATCTCGTACGGCCCGACGGCCAGCGAGGCGGCGTTGCCGACCACGTTCTGGGTGGCCGAGGTGTACGCGCCGCCGTCCAGGACGATGAGCACCTTGGCGTAGGTGATCTTGCCGGTGGCGGTGACGCCGTACTCGTACCGCATCTTGGCCGGATGGCGATGCACGTGCCCGAAGAAGGATTCCTCGCGGTTGTACATCATCTTGATGGGCTTGCGGGTGCGCATGGCGAGCATGCCGGCGTGGATCTGCATCGAGATGTCCTCGCGCCCACCGAAAGCGCCGCCGATCCCGGCCATGGTCATCCGGACCTGGTCCTCTCGCAGACCCAGGCAGGGCAGGATCTGCGACAGGTCCCAGTGCAGCCACTGGGTGGCGACGTAGAACTCGAGCGACCCGTCCTCGGCCGGAATGACCAGGCCCGATTCCGGTCCCAGGAACGCCTGGTCCTGGATGCCGACCTCGTACTCCTCGCTCACCACGATGCTGGCGAGTTCCCGGCCGACATTGATATCGCCCAGTCGCACCGGCTGGTAGCGGGTGATCCCGCCGCGCTCCTGCACCTTGAGCTCGTCCGGATTCTCGATGACCGCCATCGGATCGACGATCGGTTCGAGCAGCTCCCATTCGATCTCGATGAGTTGCGTTGCGCGCCGGGCGATCTCGGGATGATCCGCGGCGACCAGGGCGATGGGCTCGCCGTGATGGCGGACCTCGCCGAAGGCCAGCACCGGCTGATCCCAGGTGTGGTCGAGCCCGTACACCTTGCGGCCCGGCACGTCCTCGTGGGTGAGGACGGCGTGCACACCCGGCAGGGCCAGGGCCTTGGTGGTGTCGATGCCGAGGATCTTGGCGCGCACGTGCGGGCTGCGCAGGGTCGCGCCCCAGAGCATGCCGTCGATCCACAGATCCGAGGTGTAGGCGAATTCGCCCTTGACCTTCAGGTTCCCGTCCGGCCGCAGCGGGCTCTCGCCGACCCCGCCCTTGCCGGGCACCGCGACCTCGTGCGGGAAGTTGGTGGTACGAAAGGTGGTCATCGTGCCTCCTGACGCATGATGCGCTCGCGTGCCGCGACGCCGTTGCGCCCGACCTGATCGTGCGCGACCGTCTTGAGTTCGTCGTTCGCCACGACGGTATTGCCGCCGACGAGCAGACGCGCCAGCGGCGGCTGCGGGCCGAAGACCAGCGAGCACACCGGATCCTCGAGGGCCGCACGGAAACCGTCGACCCGCCAGATGGCGATATCGGCCAGCTTCCCGGGTTCCAGGGACCCGATCTCGTTCTGCCGCCCCAGGTTTCGCGCACCGCCGAGGGTGCCGATCTCGAGGGCCTGACGCGCGGTGAGCGCCTTGGGGCCGTGCACGGCGCGCTGGAACAGCAGCGCCTGCCGCATCTCCCCGGCCATGGAGGTCAGTTCGGAGGAGGCCGCGCCGTCCACGCCGAGGCCGACGGGCGCGCCGGCGGCGAGCAGATCCATCACCCGGGCGATGCCGGCGCCGAGCCGGGCATTGGAGCTCGGGCAGTGCGCCGAACCGGTGCCGGTGTCGGCGAAACGGCGAATGTCCTTGTCGTGCAGGTGCACAGCGTGCGCGAACCACACGTCGTCGCCGAGCCAGCCGATCTTCTCCATATATTCGACCGGGGTGCAGCCCATCTGCTCGAGGCAGTGTTCTTCCTCGTCGAGGGTTTCGGCGAGATGGGTGTGCAGGCGCACGCCGTGCTGCCGGGCCAGCTGCGCCGATTCGACCATGAGCCGCTCGCTCACCGAGAACGGCGAGCAGGGCGCGACGGCCACGCGCAGCATGGAATCGAAGGACGGGTCATGGTATTTGCGGATGATCTCCTCGGTATTGAGCAGGATCTCCTCGCGGTTCTCCACGACCTCGTCCGGCGGCAGCCCGCCCTGGGACTGACCGCGGTCCATGGACCCGCGGCACGGATGGAACCGGACGCCGATCTCGCGGGCGGCCCGCACCTCGGCCTCGAACAGATCGCCGCGGCCCTTGGGGAACACGTAGTGGTGATCGGTGGAGGTGGTGGTGCCGGTCAGCGCCAGCCAGCCCAGACCCGCCGAGGCCGCGCCGTAGACGACTTCGGCGTCCATGCTGGCCCACAGGCGGTAGAGCCCGGTCAGCCATTCGAAGAGGGTGGCGTCCTGGTACAGGCCCTGGGTGGCCCATTGGTAGAGGTGGTGGTGGGTGTTGACCAGACCTGGGGTCACCAGGCATCCGGTCCCGGAGAGGCGTTCGGCTCCCACCACCGTCGGCGCGGGTCCCGCGCCGAGGGCTTCGATGCGACCGTCGTCGCCGACGATCAGGTAGCCGTTCGGGATCTCGTCCCCGACTACCGGTGCGATATAAGCGTTCTCGATTACAAGCTTGGTCATTGTCCTGCCGCCTTCCGCTCAGCCGCGAGCCGTACGGCGTCCAATACTTTCTCGTATCCGGTGCAGCGGCAGAGGTTTCCGGCGAGCGCCTCGCGGATCTCGGCATCGGAGGGATCGGGTACGCGTTCGATCAGGTCGTGCGCCTGCACGATGAGCCCCGGGGTGCAGAAACCGCACTGAACCGCGCCGGCTTCGACGAAGGCCTGCTGCATGGGGTCCAGGCGTTCTCCGTTCGCCAGGCCCTCCACGGTGCGGACCGAGCGCCCCTGCACCTGACCGGCCGCGACCAGACAGGAACAAACCGGGGTGCCGTCCAGATAGACGGTGCAGGAACCACATTCGCCCTGCTCGCACGCGTTCTTGGAACCGGGCAGGCCCGCGCGCTCACGCAGCAGGTACAGCAGGCTCTCCCCTTCCCAGACGTCGTCGGCGATCTGCTGGGCGCCATTGACGGTGAATTCGACCCGCATCAGGCCGCCCTCCTCTCAGCGATGTAGTCGTTCCAGGCCCAGCCCAGCGTGCGGCGCGCCATTACCGACAGCGCGTGCTTGCGGTAGTCGGCGGTGCCGCGCACATCGTCGATGGGCTTGGCGGCCGCGGCGACCAGCACGCCGAATTCGCGGGCGAGCTCCTCGCTCAGCGGGGCCGGGTTGTCCCAGGGCAGGTTCTCGGCCAGGAAATCCTGGGCCGCGACGGGGCGCAGCGGGGTGGGCCCGGCCGAACCGATCCCTGCCCCAACGGTTTTGGTGTCGGTGTGCAGCGCGATGCCGAAGGAGCAGACCGCGATGACCATGGCATTGCGGGTGCCGACCTTGGAGAAGTACTGCGGACCGGTGGCCGGCCGCAGCCAGATGGCGCGGATCAGCTCGTCGGGCTCGAGGGAGCTCTTCTTGACCCACACGTAGTAGTCGTCGATATCGATCATGCGGGTGCCGCGCGCCGCCGATTCCACCTCGACCACCGCATTGGTGGCCAGCAGCGCCGGATGCGCGTCACCGGCGGGCGAACAGCCGCCGAGATTGCCGCCCACCGTGCCGCGATTGCGGATCTGCGGCGAACCGACCGTGCGCGAGGCCTGCGCCAGGCCCGGCAGCCGGTCCGCGTACCGGTTGATGATCTTCACGTACGGCACGCCGGAGCCGAGCCGGATGCGTCCGTCGCTCTGCTCCTGAACGGTGAACAGTTCCCGGCACGGGTTCAGGTCGAGCAGCGCGCCCGGCCGGTGCCGGTCGAAGTTCAGCTCCACCATCACATCGGTGCCGCCTTGGATCGGCACCGCTTCCGGCCGTTCGGCTTTCAGCGCGAGCGCATCGGCCCAGCTCGCAGGTTGCAGGAAATCCATCGCCATAACTCCCGTAGTCAGTCCCACGCCGGTCCGGCGGACGGGACATCGCGCACCACCGTGCCTTCGATGAGCCCGTAGGGACGGTCCGCCGCCCAGAACACCTCGTTGTCGTTGATCAGCCCGAACGGGGTCAGATCCACCTCGAAGTGGTGCTTGTTCGGCAGTTGCAGCTTGAACTCGACGATGCCCGGCACCGCCTCGAGCACCCGCTCGCCCATCGCGTACAAGGTCTGCTGCAGCGACAGGCTGTGGGTGTCGGCGAAAGCCTGGAGCAGGCAACGCTTCACGACCTCGTAGGACTTGTCCCATTCGGCGTCGGTGCCCGCGTGCCGCCACTGGGCGTTGACCTCGGTGGCCAGCACCCGGTCGCGGGTCTCGCGCAGGGTGGTGTACTTGTCCTTGATGAAACCGTGGAATTCCGACCCGGTCGAATTGAGCACCACGAGTTCCTTCAGACCCGAGACCACCCAGGCCTGCTTGCCGTCGTAATGCACCAGCGCCGTACGGGTTTCGCGGCCGGAGCGCACGAACGAGTGCGGGTGGCTGTTGAGCCCCACCACATTGCGCTCCCACTCGTATTCCTCGAGCTCGATGCGCGCGTGGTCGATGGTCGGCTGCGAGTCCACGAAGTGCCGGGCCAGGCGCAGGCCGAAATCCTCGGGCGAGGCGATGCCGTGCTGCTTGGCGAAGGCGAACACCGTGTTCTTCTGGGTGTCGGTCGGCAGCACCGCGGCATTGTCGCCGGTCAGGTGCACGTCCGCCATGTCACCGGACAGCGCCACGCCCACGTTCAGATCCCGGATCTGATGCTTCCCACCGCTTTTGGTGACCCGCACGACGCGCGTCTCCGCCTTGCCGTAACGGTTGGGACCTAGCTTGATCGACATGGTTCAGCTACCTCGATAGGTGGAGAAGGAATAGGGACTCAGCAGCAGCGGGACGTGATAGTGCTCCGCCGGATCGGTGACCCGGAATTCGATGGTCACCGTGGGGTAGAAGGGGCTGATGTCTCCGGTGTCGAAGATCAGCCGGTGCACTCCGGCCTCGGGGGCGGGCAGATCCTTGATCCGGCCGTCGGCATCGGTGCGGGCCTCGACGAGCACTTCGCCGCCGGCGGCCTCGAGCCGCACCGCGAGCCCCTCGGCGGGCCGCCCGGTCGCCGCGTTCAGCACGTGCGTGGACAAACTCATAAGAGCCCCAGCAGTTTCCGGATGCGCAGCACGGTGATCTCGGCGAGTTCGCTTCGCACCACGGCTCTTTCGTCCTCGACCGAGTTGTGCAGGCGGCGGTGCAGGGCCTCGAGCATCTCGGCGGCGCTGCGACCGGTCGCCCGGATCAGGAAGACGTGGCCGAAATGTTGCTCGTAGGCCAGATTCCGGGCCGCGATCTCGGCGAGCACCGCGGGATCGGCGGTGGCGGCGCCGGACTGCTCCTGCTGCGACCACTGCGCTTCACGCTCGCTCAGACCGGCCGAATCCGCTTCCGCCCGAGCCGCTTCCGCGCGCTCGCCGATGCGCGGATGCGCCGCCAGCGCTTCCTCCACATCCATCCAGGCCAGTTCCCCGACCCCCGACCTGGCGGCTTCCACCAGACTCGACTCGTCCGCGTACGGCCTGTTCGCCACCATTTTCCGAGCCCAGACCCGCGACGCGCAGCACGTCAGCAGCTGCGTCTCGGCTTCCTCCAGCGGCAGCGACCCGAGCCATTCCAGGCGACCCGACATCCGACCTCCATCCGTTGCTTGCTGCCGGTAAGTACACCCGTCAGCGGCATCCGGCGGCAGGGACGAGACCTCCGAACCTGTGGCCTGCTTCACACCCCCGTGTTCGTACTAACCTCCAAGCTCGGTAACCATCGCGTCACGCACTGTTAGCCTCAGCAATCATGCGGTTGCATTCCCTGCTCGCCATGACGGATCTGGGCCTCACGCTCGTTACCGGGGAGGATGAGCTCGATCGATTCGTCAGATGGGTCGTCACCACCGATATGGCGGACCCCGGCCGGTACCTGTCCGGCGGGGAGCTGGTGCTCACCGGTATGCAGTGGCGGCGCGATCCCGCCGACAGCGAGACGTTCGTGGCGGCGCTGGCGAAAGCCAAGGTCGCGGGCCTGGCCGCGGGTGACGCGCTCTACGGCGAAGTGCCCGCCGATATCGTCGACGCCTGTAAGAAACACCGAATCCCGCTGTTCCGGGTGCCCGAGCACATCGCTTTCGCCACCGTCACCGAGACCGTCAACCGGAACCTGTCCACCGGTCGCGCGGCCGATCTGACCGCGATTCTGGACCGGCACCGGCAGCTGGTGTCCGGCGGCGGCCTGGATTCGGTGCTCGATCTGATCCATCGCACGCTCGGCACGCCCTGCTGGGTAGTGACCTCCACCGGCCGGGTCGTCGCGGGCGCCAGCAAAACCCTCCCCGACCAGGTGCGGGCCGCATTGCTGACCGCGCGGCGGCTGCCGCATGTGGTTTCGCACGAGAACACCCGGTACTCGCTGTTCGCGGTGGATCCGGACCGCACCTCGCGGATCGCGGACTGGTTCGTGGTGTTCGAGAGCGATCACAAGGATTGGGCCGAAGAGCGCCGGGCGCTCACCAGCGAACTCGCGGCGGTCGTCTCGCTGGAACGGGCGCGGCAGGATGATCGGCAGAGCGCCGAGGGGCGGCTGGCGCAGGAGCTGATCGAGCTCATCGTGTCCGACGCCAAGCCCGCCGAGATCATCTCGCGGCTGGAGCTGACCGGGCTCGGGCTCTCGGACCGGTATCTGGCGGTGGCGGCGACCGCGGATTCGGGGCAGGTGCGGCCGGGTGAATTGCGGGCCGTGCTGCGCGAAATCCTTTACGGCGCAAGCCCGGCCGCGGGCGTGGTGGACGGCGAGGCGATCGTGCTGGTGGCGCTGGGCGACACCACCGACCTCGACGACCGGATCCATCGCGCCATCGAGGCATTGCAGCCGGGCTTGCAGGGCAGCCGGCTCGCGGTCGGCATCAGCGGCGAGGCCGACGGCGAGGGACTGCGCGGCGCGGTGGAGGAAGCCCGCTACGCGCGCCGGATGGCCGCCGAACGGCCCAATCCCACCAGCGTGGTGCGCCACGACGAACTGGCCACCCACATGCTGCTGCTGGCCAGCGTGCCCGACGAGGTGCGGCGGATGTTCCGGGTGCGGCTGCTCGATCCCCTGGCCACCTACGACAAGGACAATCGCAGCGATCTGGTCCACACCCTCGAAACCTTCCTCGAGGTCTCCGGATCGTGGACCAAATGCGCGGATCTGCTACACCTGCACGTGAATACGCTGCGCTACCGGATTCAGCGCATCGAAGAACTCACCAATCGCGATCTGTCGCGGCTGGAGGATCGAGTGGACTTCTTCCTGGCCCTCGCCCTGAGGTAGGCGAGAGCCAGGAAAGTCGTTACGCGCCTACGTATTCGGCCAGGTGCTCGCCGGTGAGGGTGGATTTCTTGGCGACCAGGTCGGCGGGGGTGCCTTCGAAGACGATCTGGCCGCCGTCGTGGCCCGCGCCCGGGCCCAGGTCGATGATCCAGTCGGCGTGGGCCATGACGGCCTGGTGGTGTTCGACGACGATGACCGATTTGCCGCTGTCGACCAGGCGATCCAGCAGGCCGAGGAGGTTCTCCACATCGGCGAGGTGCAGGCCGGTGGTGGGCTCGTCGAGGATGTAGATGCCGCCCTTCTCGGACATGTGGGTGGCCAGTTTCAGGCGCTGGCGTTCGCCGCCGGAGAGGGTGGTCAGGGGCTGGCCGATGGTGATGTAGCCCAGGCCCACGTCGACCAGGCGGTCCAGGATCTTGTGCGCCGCGGGGAGTTTCGCCTCGCCCGCGCTGAAGAACTGTTCGGCTTCGGCGGCGGGCATGGCCAGTACTTCGCTGATGTCCTTGCCGCCGAAGTGGTAGTCCAGCACGGAGGCGTCGAAGCGTTTGCCCTCGCACACGTCGCAGACGGTGGCGACGCCGGCCATTACCGCGAGGTCGGTGTAGATGACGCCCGCGCCCTTGCAGTTCGGGCAGGCGCCCTCCGAATTCGGGCTGAACAGTGCGGGTTTGACGCCGTTGGCTTTGGCAAAGGCTTTGCGGATGTGATCGAGCAGGCCGGTGTAGGTGGCCGGGTTGCTGCGCCGGGAACCCTTGATCGCGCCCTGGTCGATCGACACCACGTCCTCGGAGGCGGGGATCGACCCGTGGACGAGGGAGCTCTTGCCCGAACCCGCCACGCCGGTGATGGCCACCAGCACGCCGAGCGGGATGTCCACGTCGACCTTGCGCAGATTGTTGGCCGTGGCGCCGCGAATTCCCAGCTTGCCGTTGGGCTTGCGGACCTTGTCCTTCACCTTGGTGCGGTCGTCGAAGTGCCGGCCGGTGATGGTGTCGCTCTCGCGCAGGCCGTCGACATCGCCCTCGAAGCAGATGGTGCCGCCGCCGGAACCCGCGCCGGGACCCAGGTCCACGATGTGATCGGCGATGGCGATGACCTCGGGCTTGTGTTCCACCACCAGCACGGTGTTGCCCTTGTCGCGCAGGCGCAGCAGCAGATCGTTCATGCGCTGGATGTCGTGCGGGTGCAGGCCCGCGGTGGGCTCGTCGAAGACGTAGGTGACGTCGGTGAGCGAGGAGCCCAGGTGCCGGATCATCTTGGTGCGCTGGGCTTCACCACCGGACAGGGTGCCAGAGGAGCGCGCCAGGCTCAGGTAGCCCAGGCCGATCTCGACGAAGGAATCGAGGGTCTGCTGCAGGTTCTCGAGCAGGGGCGCGACCGACGGTTCCTTCAGTGCGCGCACCCATTCGGCCAGATCGCTGATCTGCATGGCGCAGGCGTCGGCGATGCTGATCTTCTTGATCTTCGACGAGCGGGCCAGTTCGCTCAGCCGGGTGCCGTCGCATTCCGGGCAGGTGGTGAAGGTGATCGCGCGCTCCACGAAGGCCCGGATGTGCGGCTGCATGGCCTCGACGTCCTTGGACAGCATGGACTTCTGGATCTTGGGGATCAGGCCCTCGTAGGTGAGGTTGATGCCATCGACCTTGATCTTGGTGGGTTCCTTGTAGAGCAGATCGTTCAGCTCGCGCTTGGTGAACTTCTTGATCGGCTTGTCCGGGTCGAAAAAGCCCGCGCCGCTGAAGATCCGGCCGAACCAGCCGTCCACGCTGTAGCCGGGAATGGTCAGCGCGCCGTCGTTGAGCGACTTGTTCTCGTCATAGAGCGCGGTGAGATCGAAGTCGTTGACCGCGCCGCGGCCCTCGCAGCGCGGGCACATGCCGCCGGTGATGGAGAAACTGCGGCGCTCACGCACCTGCTGCCCGTGCTTCTCCACCGTCACCGCGCCGGCACCGCTGATCGACGCCACATTGAACGAGAACGCCTGCGGGGAACCGATATACGGCTTGCCGAGGCGGCTGAACAGGATGCGCAGCATGGCATTGGCGTCGGTGGCGGTGCCGACCGTGGAGCGCGGGTCGGCGCCCATGCGCTGCTGATCGACCAGGATGGCGGTGGTCAGGCCGTCGAGCACGTCCACGTCCGGGCGTGACATCGACGGCATGAAGCCCTGCACGAAACTGCTGTAGGTCTCGTTGATCAGCCGCTGCGATTCGGCGGCGATGGTGCCGAACACCAGCGAACTCTTACCGGACCCCGAAACGCCGGTGAACACCGTCAACCGGCGCTTCGGGATCTCGACGCTGATGTCCTTGAGGTTGTTGACGCGCGCCCCGTGCACGCGGATCAAATCGTGGCTGTCGGCCTCGTGCAGATCGGAGTGCGTCTTCTTCCTCACGGCCATGCTGTCTGTCTCCTGAATCAGTTGACTTGCTGAATACGGACCATATTGCCCGCGGGGTCACGGAAGGCGCAGTCGCGCACGCCGTAGGGCTGGTCGATGGGTTCCTGCACCACTTCGGCGCCGCTGGCCTGCACCTTCTCGAAGGTGGAGTCCACGTCCTTGGTGCCGAGCACGATGCCGGCGTAGGTGCCCTTGGCCATCATCTCGGTGATGACCTTGCGCTCGTCATCGGTGATGCCCGGATCGATGGCCGGCGGATGCAGCACGATCGCGGTATCGGGCCGATCGGCCGGGCCGACGGTCAGCCAGCGCATGCCGTTGTAGCCGACGTCCTTGCGGAGCTCGAAGCCCAGGGCATCGCGATAGAAGGCCAGGGCCGCCTCGGGGTCGTCCTGCGGAAGGAAGCTCGATTGAATGTTGATGTCCATGGCATTCACGCTATGGGTCCGCGGGGGCCCGGTGCTTCTCGATTCCTGATCGGTCTGGTCACCAGCTTCTCCACCAGGGACGGCATACCCTCCGGGGCATCCTCCATCTCCTTCTTGTAGGCGCTGGGCGACATGCCGACGAGCTCGGTGAAGCGGGTGCTGAAGGTGCCCAGCGACGAGCAGCCCACCTGGAAACAGGCCTCGGTGACGCTCACATCGCCCCGTCGCAGCAGGGCCATGGCGCGTTCGATGCGGCGGGTCATCAGATACGAATACGGCGATTCCCCGTAAGCGGCCTTGAACTGGCGGCTGAGGTGCCCGGCCGACATGTGCACGTCGCGAGCCAGCGCCTCCACGTCGAGAGGCTGCGCGTATTCGCGGTCCATACGGTCGCGCACGCGGCGCAATCGGGCGAGATCACGCAGATGCTGCTCCGGAGAGGGTCTGCTGGTCACGTGTGAAATCGTGCCACGCGATACCGACATCGGGGACACACCCGGGGGCGCGGGTCGCGGGGTCCGTGGCATAGGCATCCGCGTAGCGGCGCAACCGCCGGGTCGATCCTGCTGTTGCCCGCGGCACTCGGCCCGTTGGCGCTGAACGAGCTGGTTCCGGCAATTCCGTTGATCGCGAGAGGATTCCGCTATCTTCCAGCAGCCGCCTCGGCCGCCGACTATCCTGGGCGGAACATCGCGTCCAGGTAGGGGCACCCATGAACAGTGCGGTCACCACCACGCTCGATCAGCTTCGCCGCGACCTCCGCACCTATGCGGAGCTGGCCGAGGCGGACTATCGTCCCGAAGTCGTCGATCCGGTCCTGGCATCGCTAGCCGACGCGTGGGCGAATTCGATCGTGGGTGTCCGCACCACCACGCATCCGGTGCCGGAGCGGGAAGTCAATGCGCGCGTGCAGTTTCCGGGGGAACCGTCGGAGCTGGTCGGCACCTTGCGGGCGGATGGGCTGCTGGACTTCGTGGGGCATCCGATCGAGGCGCTGCTGACCGCGACGATGGCGGCCGCCCCCTGCCGGGCGGGCGTCGATCTCGCGGTGGGCACGGGCTTGCAGAAGATCTGGCTGATTTTCCCGCAAGTCCTCAGCGTCGACCAGGTGCTCGCGCTGCCCGGGCTGCCGGAGGCGGTTCCGGCCTACACCGGTCATCTGAAACGCTACGGCGGTGAAATCGGCATCATGGCCTTCGATTTCGCCAACCGCACCATGAACCTCTACTCGCAGGTCCTGCCACCGGGCACACTGAGCTCCGGCGATGTCGCGGAGATGCTCGCCGAGCTGGAATTGCACCCCGCGGCACCGGAAGAACTCGCCGCGCTCCCGAGCCCGTTCAATGTGTATCGCACCTTCTCCTGGACCTCGTCCGGGATGCGGCGCATCTGCTTCCCGATGCGCCATACGGCCGAGACCTTTCCGACCGGGATAGATCCGTTGCTGGCGCGGTTCGTCGAGGACGCCCCGTTCGCGGACTCGAGTCCCGGCGCGGCCCGGCGGTTCACCTTCTACGCCGCGTACGGCCCCGCCGACCGCTATTTCAAGGTCCAGGCCGAATACTCCAACACCGCCCACGCGACCTTCCCGGGAGGTGTCGCGCCGGCGGTGCGCTGAGTCGCCGATCAGCCCTGCTTGGGCCGGTCCGGACGGTAGAACCAGTCCTCGAGGGAGAAGTCCTCGCGGATCTTCTTCTGCTCCACCAGGAATTGCTTGGTGCCGGTCAGCAGCTTGATGCCCTGGGCCGAGAACAGGTCCTCGGGCAGGTAGTCGCGCTGGGCGGTGGCCCGGACCACCGCTTCGGGCGCCTTGGATTGGGAGACTTCGTAGTTCACGTAGTCGTCCCAGTGCTCCTTGGCATACTTGTTGGCCTCGTTGAGGGCGGTCTGCCAGGTCCCGCCGAAGTCGGAATGGCTGGCCAGGAACGCCTGGCTGCTCACCGAGGAACTCGTGCCCGCCAGCTCCGGGTGATTGTCCTTGACCGAGTCGATCTGGCGGAATCCCTTGGCCAGGAAGGCCCGGAAGGATGCGGACGGGTTGACGTCGGGCAACGCGACCGCGTCCACGTCACCGTTGGTGAGCGGAGCTTCGGCATCGGTGGCCAGCAGGTGGATCAGCTGGGCCTGGATGCCTTCGGCCTTCAGCGCGCCTTGCAGGTACCGGTCGATATAGGACCCGGATTGCACGCCGATCTTCTTGCCGGCCAAGTCCTTCAACGACTTGAACTCCGGGTTCTTGACGACCACGCCCGCGTTGTAGCCGACGGCGGCGATACCCAGCAGCCGCGTCTGCAAGCCGCTGCCGCGCGCCACCAGAGCGGGCGTATCGCCGTAGGTCGCCACGTCGAGGCGACCGCCGACCAGCGCCTGGTTCAGGTCCGGCCCGTTCGGGAAGCTGTACACCTCGACGGTGTCGACGCCGAGCGGTTTCAACGCCGGCAGCAGCACGCCGCGCTGGTGGGCGAACCCCACCGGGCCGGTGAGGACATTGCCGGTGCCGATGACGCCGATACGGAGGGTCTTGATCTCGGCGCGGGTGGCCGAATCGTCACCGCCGGAGCCGCAGCCGGTGACCAGCACCAGCGCAGCGGCCAGGACGGCGGGGACGAGGAGTTTCAGGGAGCGCATGGAAAAGCTTTCGGGGAGTTCAGAGTTCGGAGAGCCGCGGCGGCGGTGCGCCGTGCGGCAGACGGGGACCGACGGCGACCAGGCTGCCCGGGCTGCGGCCCTTGCCCCAGCCGATCTCCTTGCGGTAGCGGCCGATGTGATCCTCGGGAATCAGCCCGGGATCGGGCAGCGGGGTCGCATCGGGCGCCACGTAGAGCGCGTCGGTCGGGCAGTAGGCCTCGCACATGAAGCAGGTCTGGCAATCGGATTGGCGGGCGATGGCCGGGATGCCTGATTCGGTGCGGTCGAAGACATTGGTGGGGCAGACGTCCACGCATTTGTCGCAGCCGATGCAGTCGGCGGCGAGTACCAGTTCGATCATCAGGCCACCGCCGCCGTGGTGTTCGCGGCTTCAGCCGTGCCGGTCCATACCGCGTCGAGCCCGCCCGAGAGGATGTGGTGATGCTGGGCCGGGTCGAGGCCGGGATGGTCGGCGCGCTTGCTCATGCCGCGAGTTTCGGTGCGTGCCAAAGTGGATCGGTACATGAGCCGGCCGACGGCGGTGATGGCGGCGGCCTGGCGGGCCCGCACGCGCCCCTCCCCCGTGCCGCCGCCCAGGCCCTGTACGGCGCGGTCCCAGAGGTCGTCGAGCGCGGTCAGGGCCGGTTCGATGCGGTCGCCGTGGCGCAGGTAGTTCTTCTCGAACGGGATCAGCTCGGCCTGCGCGGCCGCCACGACCTCCTCGGCGGTCACGGATGCGGTTGCCGCCGGGCGCAATCCGGCCCCGCCGGTACCGCGCAGCGCGGCATGATCGGCGGGCCGCTCGCGCAAGGCGAACTCGGCCGCGCCGCGTCCCGCCCAGCTGCCCGAGGACATGGCCCACGCCGAATTGTGGCTCCCGCCGCCGGTGAAACCGCCGCAGATCCGCTCCCGGGTCGCCGCGTCGCCGGCCGCGTACAGGCCGGGCACCGTGGTGGCGCAATCGTCGTCGACGATATCGATGCCGCCGGTGCCTCGCACCGTGCCCTCGGCGAGCAGATCGACCTCGAACCGGTCGGTGAACGGGTTGATGCCGCGCCGATCGAACTGGAGGAAGAAGTTCGGCTGACCCAGGCGCATCTGTTCCTGCACCGTCGCATCGGCACGGTCCAGTTGCGCGAACACCTTCTCCGACAACAGGGTTCGCGCGATCACCGAACGTCCCTTGGTCGAGCCCGCACCTTCCAGCACCCGGCCGTCCTCGTGGAAGAAGGTGGCGTAGCCGTAGTAGGCGGTCTTGGTGATGGTCGAGCCCTTGGGCACGATGGCGTAGGCGTTGGAGAACTCCATGCCGGAGAACCGCGCGCCCACCTCGGCGGCCATGAGCGCACCGTCACCGGTGTCGACATTGGTGCCCAGCGCCCGGGACAGGAAGGCGCAGCCGCCGCTGGCCAGCACCACCGCGCCCGCTGCCACGCGATAGTCGCGATCGGCCTGCCGCTGGTATCCGGCCGCGCCGCGGACCACGCCGTCGGCGTCGACCAGCAGTTCCAGTGCGGGGGAATGATCCAGGATCTGCACCCCGAGGCGCTTGACCCAGGCCCGCATACGCCGCATGTACTCCGGCCCCTGCACGCCGGTGCGCAACTGTTCCCCCGTCGCCGGATCGACCGGGAACGGGTAGCGGCCCTCGACGGCGAGCCGGTTCATGTTCGAGTACGTCTGATCGAGGACCCGATCCATCCAATAGTGGTCGGCCAGGTGCCCGCCCAGCGCCTCGCGGCTGGCCTTGGCATTGGCGCGGGCCGTCGCTTCCGGTGCGACGTACCAGACGCCGGTGCCCGAAGGCGCTGTGGCGCCGGAGGTTCCGCAGTAGCCCTTGTCCACCAGCACCACCTCCGCGCCGGTCTCGCGGGCGTGCACGGCGGCCCAGCAGGCGGCCGGTCCGCCGCCGATCACCAGGACGTCGGTGCTGATCTGCCACGGTTCACTCATTGCTCGGCTCCTGTCGGTGCTTCGGGATCGACGCCGAGCGCGAGCAGCAGCCGGCGACGCAGGTCGGAGAAGGCGGGGTCGACCACCGAGCGCGGGCGCGGCACGGTGATGTCGAAGGATTCGGCGATGCGGCCGTCGCGCAGGACGAGGGCGCGATCGGCCAGCAGCAGCGCCTCTTCCACATCGTGGGTGACCAGCAGGACCGCCTGCCGGTGCTGAGACCACAGCCGGGCCACCAGGGCTTGCGCCTTGAGCCGGGTCAGCGCGTCCAGGGCGCCGAACGGCTCGTCCAGCAGCAGCAGTTCGGGATTGCGGACCAGGGCGCGCGCCAGGGCCACGCGTTGCGCCTCGCCGCCGGAGAGGGTGGCGGGCCAGACATCGGCCTTGGGCGCGAGCCCGACCTCGGTCAGGGCTTCCAGGGCGCGGGGTTTGCGCGCGCCGTCCACGCCCAGAATCACATTGCGCCACACCGTCATCCACGGGATCAGCCGATGCTCCTGGAAGACGATCGCCTTGGTTCGCGGGGCGTCGAACACGCCGGTGAAGCCGCGATCCAGGCCGCCGAGCCCGCGCAGCAGCGTGCTCTTGCCCGAACCGCTCGCGCCCAGCAGCGCGACGAACTCACCCGGTGCGATATCGAGATCGACGCCGTTCAGGACGGTGCGTCCGGCGAATACCCGGGTCGCGTTCCGAATGCGGACGGCGGCGGAGACTGCCGTGGTCATCTACTCTCCTTCGAATCCGGTGCGCCAGGCCAGGAATCGGCGTTCCAGCGCCCGCACGAACAGATCGGTCAACAGCCCCAGCAGTGCGTAGATCACCAGCACCAGGAAGATCTGGTCGGTGCGCAGGAACTCCTTGGCGTCGTTCATCAGGAAGCCGAGCCCGACCGGCGTGGTCTGCATCTCCGCGACCACCAGCGTCAGCCAGCCCAGCCCGAGCGCCTGCCGTAAACCGACCAGGATCTGCGGCAACGCTCCCGGCAGAATGATCCGCGTGGTCAGCTGCCACCGGTTCAGGCCCAGCGATTCCGCCGCCTCGACCAGCCGCCGGTCCACGCCGCGAATACCGGCCAGCACGTTCAGGTAGATCGGGAAGATCGGCGCGACGATGATCAACGCGATCTTGAACGGATCGCCGATCCCGAACCAGATGATGAACACCGGCACCAGCGCCAGCGTCGGCAACATCCGCAACGCCTGCAGCGGCCCGTTCACCAGATCTTCCGCCAGCCGGAACAACCCCGCCGCCGCCCCGAGCACCAGCCCGATCGCGATCCCGATGGCCAGCCCGACGCCCACCCGGCGCGAGGACGCCGCCAGATGCCGCCACAGCTCCCCCGAGGCCACCAGCTCCCGCCCCGCCTCGAGCACCTCGGTGGGCGCCGGTGTGGTCGGCCCCAGCCAGCCCCGCGCCCCCAGCTGCCACAACACCAGGACCAGCACCAATCCGGACGATTTCCGGACCACCCCGCCCACGCGCCGCGCGACCGCGCCCACCTTCGGAGACACGCCACGGGTCGCGGAAACTTCCGGCACGGCCGGCAGCACGGACACCGGCGGGTCCAATTGCAGCGTCATGGCAGGATCCTTCCGGGAAGTCGGTGCCCGGAACGGTAAGGCGCACAACCTCTTCGGCAGAACGATTCGGCTCAGCCCGATCCTGAACCGCCCGGATTTTCCACACCGTGGAAAGCCCCTTGCAATTCCCGCGTCAACGGCGATTCGGTCGACCGACCCGTATGGTCATCCGTAGAGTGGGGTGGTATGAGGTCCATCTGGAAGGGCTCCATCGCGTTCGGGCTGGTCAACGTCCCCGTGAAGGTGTACACCGCCACGGAGGACCACGACATCAAGTTCCACCAGGTGCATGCCGCCGACGGGGGGCGGATCCGGTATGAGCGGCTGTGCACCATCGATGGGCAGCCGGTGCAGTACGCCGATATCGACAAGGCGTACGAGTCGCCGGAGGGCGATCGGGTGATTCTCACGGACGAGGATTTCGCGAAACTGCCGGCGGCGGAGAAACACGAGATTCCGGTGCTGCAATTCGTGCCGTCGGAACAGATCGATCCGATTCTCTACGACAAGAGTTATTACCTGGAACCGGATTCCAATACGCCGAAAGCGTATGTGCTGCTGGCCAAGACGCTCGAAGAGGTGGATCGGGTCGCGCTGGTGCATTTCACGTTGCGGCAGAAGACGCGGCTGGGGGCGCTGCGGGTGCGGGACGGGGTGCTGGTGTTGCAGACACTGTTGTGGCCCGATGAGGTGCGGGCGGTGGCGTTCGACAAGCTGGACGGGGTGGGGGCGCCGAAGGCGCAGGAATTGAAGATGGCCGAGACGCTGGTGGACACGCTGTCGGACGACTTCGATCCGAGCCTGTACGTGGACGAGTACCAGATCGAGCTGAAGAAGATGCTGGACGAGGCCATCGCCAGCGGGAGCAGCAAGGTCACCCGGGCCCCGGAGGCCGCCGCGCCGGAGATGGACGCCGAGGTGGTGGACCTGGTCGCGGCGTTGCAGCGCAGTCTGGAAGCGTCCGGGCGCAAGACCAAGAGTTCCGAACCGGCGAAACCGGCCAAGGCCGCCAAGGCCGCGGCGAAGGCTCCGGCCAAGAAGGCCGCCAAGAAGACGGCGACCAAATCGGCGACCCGCAAGGGCGCCTGAGCTGCACGATTCGCCGCGAAACAGCATTCACCTGGCAAACTGTTCGGCATGGAATCCGACATAGCCATCGAACCGGACATCGCTATCGTCCCGATGGGTCTCGGCCATCTGCGTCAGGTCATCGACCTCGGTTACCAGGTGTTCGACACCTCCGCCAAGCCCTACACCTCGTGGTCGCTGACCTCGGTGGCCGAGCACCTCGACAGTGCCGGCAAGTCCTGCTGGGTGGCGGTGGATTCGGATCGGGTGGTCGGATTCGTGCTCGCCTCCATGGAATTCGAATTGCGCGACGACTGGGCGTATCTGGAATGGATCGCGGTCGATCCGGAGATGCAGGGGCGCGGGATCGCCGGGCGGCTCATGACGGTCTGCTGCGACACGCTCTTCCGGCACGGGGCGCGGCGCATCGTCACCGATGTGGAACTGCACAACACCGCCTCGGCGGGCATGATGCGCAAGAACGGCTTCACCGAGGGCACCACGGTGACCTTGTTCGTGCGGCCGAACCCGAACGAATCGGCCGCGGACGGGGCCGATCAGATCGCACTCGGGCCCGGCACCAAACGCGACCTGATCCGGCGCGGCCGGATCACCGGCGACGGCCGGCACGGGCGGCCCAAGCCCTGATTCGGTGCGGTGCGCCGCCGGTCAGCTCGCGGCGGCGGCGCGCTGCCTTCCTTCGCGGAAGAAGTCCAGCAGGCTCTCCACCGTGCCGGTCTCGGCGCGGGTGCGCACCGCCCCGAACGACGCGTTCCAGAACTCACCCTGCCGTGGCTGCCACGGGCCTACGTACGCGTACGGCTGCGGAATCTGCGAATCCCCCGGCGACACACCGTAATTCACTTCGTCGACGGCCACCGATAGGTCGAAGTGCTCGGGCCAGAGCACCGGTTGCTCGAGCGCGAAGCGGCGCAGCGCGGTATCGCCCACCGCGAACCAGTCGTGCACGATGGCCGCCGCGTCGGCGTCGACGGTGAACGGCTCGTCCGGATCCATATGGGTGCCGTCGCGATAGAGTCCCTCCGGCGGGGCCTCGGCATCGAAGCCGGCGTGCATGGCCAGTTCCCGATAGGTGCCGTGCAGCGCGATGCGGCCCTGCGGCCACACCAGGTCCGCCCCGGTTATCGACACCGGCCATTTCACCCCCGCGAAACCGCCCAGCACGATCCGCATGCGGATACTGCCGAACCGTTTGTACTGCGGCCCCGCGATGAGCAGCTCCGCCGCCGCGTGCAATCCGAACCGAGTGCCTTCATAGGTGAGCTCGTCCACCCTTGCATCATCGCGGGCACAGCGGGTTCGTTGCGGGCGAATCGGGCCCGGCAAACACGACAGTTTCGAAACGAATGCGCCGCACCGGAATCCGGTGCGGCGCATCAGTCAGGCCGAAACAACCCGCTCAGCGGGCGTTGTCCGTGCAAACAGACACGATGACCTTGGTATTGCGTCCCGAAGCCGAGCCCACGTCCGGGAAGGACTTGTTGCCCAGCACATCGGTGGCGGCCTTCTCGGCCTCCACCTTGGTCGGCGCCCAGGCATAGCCGAAGGCGCCGTTCGAATCCGCCGTGACGGCCCCGCAGGCATTGGTGAACCGCACGACCACTTCGCAGTCACCGCCACCGCACTGCCGCAGCGCGTCGGCATCGGCGTCGCCGCTCTTGGTGTAGTTCACCGCGTACGCGACGTTCCTGGTGCTGCGAGACAGCGCCAGCGATCCGTTCAGATCGCCGGAGGCTGCCGTGAAGACCGGACCGTCGGCCTCCGCGGCCTTGGCGGGCCCGGCTGCCACGGTGCCGATCGCGGCCATCGATGTAACGGCGAGGCCCATCCCGGCCTTGCGCAACAACGACATTCGTACTCCCGATGATGGATGATGATGACGCGTCGAATCATGATCGACCTCACACGCAATGTCCAGTCCAGAAGCTCTCGGACTCTCGGGGGCAAGCCCCCGAACCCCGGGGCCCGGAACGGCTCAGACGCGGCGCATGACCGAGACTACCTTGCCCAGCACCACCGCTTCGTCACCGTCGATGACCTCGTAGGCCGGATTGCGAGGTTCGAGGTAGATGTGACCATTGCGTCGGCGATAGACCTTTACGGTCGCCTCGCCGTCCAGCATGGCGGCCACGATCTCGCCGGAGTGCGCTTCGCTCTCCTTGCGCACCACCACGATGTCCCCGTCGCAGATGGCCGCGTCGATCATGGAATCACCGCGCACGCGCAGCCCGAAGACGGTGCCGCGACCGACCAGCTCGCGCGGCAGCGACAACACGTCGTCGGTGTGCTCCTCGGCGAGAATCGGTACGCCGGCGGCGATATCGCCCACCACCGGGACCGGCACCGAGTCCCCGGTCTGTGGCGCCGCGACCGGCTTGAGGAACAGCCGCACATCCATCGGCCGCGTCACCGATTCGCTGCGCCGCAGCAAGCCCTGATCCTCCAGCGCCTTCAGATGCTTGGAAACCGACGAACCGGACCGCAACCCCACCGCGTCGCCGATCTCGCGCGTACTGGGCGAATACCCGTGCCGCTGTACCCAATCGCGAATGGTGCACAGGATCTGCTGCTGCCGCGGCGGCAGGGTCGAGGTGTCGAAATGCTCGAACCCGTCGAAGTCGTCGTAACCGGTCACCCGCGCATCTTACGGTGCCGGGCCCGCGATTCCGGGGACGACCTGCGCGGCAGTGCCGCGGTTTCAGTGATAGAAACTCACCCAGCCGGTCCCCCGCGCCCGGCAGTCCTCGAACCACTCGCGTAGCTGAGTGATCGATTCCCGCACGCCGGCGTCCACGCCGCCGAGATCCAATGCGGCCAGGGCGTCGGCATATTCACCGACCCGGTCATTTCCGACATAACCGATGACCGGAAAGTCCTCGACCGGAACAGAGACCGGCGCACCGCTGAACACCAGGTGCGACACCTTGAACCCCGCGCCCAGTTCACTCAACGCGGCATCGACCACATCGAAGTACGCGGACCGCATACCCCACCAGCCCTCGTTGGCCAGCATGGCGCCCTCGGCCGCGCAGAAGTCCTTGAACGCGTACCCATCCGGGAAGCTCGTCCCCGCGTCCACCGCCGCGCGAATGCGGTTCACGTCCACGGCGTAGGGCATGACTGCGTATGACATCGGTTCCCCTCCAGCTCGATTCGCGGATACCCTACCGCGCCCCTACGACAGCTCGTCCGCGCCGCTCGCCCGGCGCAGCGCCGCTTCCGCCTCAGCGGCAAGGGTTTCCACCAGTTCACGGGCCGGGACGACCGTGTCGATATTGTCGATGGCCTCCCCCGCCCAGATCGGCTCGGGCGGGTACTCACCCCGGCGCACCGCATCCGAATAGTCCCGTTTGGCCGAATCATCCTGTGCGAGTTCGGTCTCGCGATCACGCCAGCGATCCAGCGCCGGGTGATGCAGGGTGCGGGCGGTCCAGCGCCGCGGCCACTGCGCACCCCGAATGATGTCGAGCACGCTGCTGCGCTCGGTGTCCGCGCCCGTCGCAGCGGCAACGGCGGCATGGACGGCGGCGTTCACCGTGGCTTCCGGGGTGGCCTGGAACCGCGTGCCCAGCATGGCGCCCGCCGCGCCCAGCGCCAGCACCGCGGCCAGCCCCCGGCCGTCCGCGATTCCGCCGGCGGCCAGCACCGGCACCGCGCCGGCGCGATCCAGCACAGCGGGCACGAAGGTGAGCGTCGAACGGCCCTGCCGGGCGCCGTGCCCGCCGCTCTCGGAACCCTGTACCACCAGCACATCCGCCCCCACCGCGAGCGCGTCCTCGACCTCGGCCATATCGGTGACCTGCAGCAGCAATACGGCCCCCGAAGCCCGCACCGCGGGCAGGAAGGGACGCGGGTCCCCGAACCCCAGCATGAGCGCGGCCGGCTCGAACTCCAATGCCCGCTCGACCGCGGACACCTCCGCACCCCAGCTCAAAAACCCTACGCCCCAGGGCTTCTCGGCACGCGCGGCGACAATCGCCAATTCATCCGCCACCCACGCGGCATCGGCGCGACTCGCCCCGACCAGCCCCAATCCCCCGCCGTTCGACACCGCCGCCGCCAACTCCCCGCCAGCTGCCCCGCCCATGGGAGCGGAGACAATCGGATGCCGAATGCCGACCAGTTCGGTGAAGACGGTGCGCAGCCCCATACCCACCAACGTATCCCGCGAGCAGCACTGTGGAGGCGCGCCGCGCGCCGGTCGGCGAGCGATGGCTTCTACCACTACTGCAGGTACCGAACATCCCGTGAACTCCTGCGAAATACCGCACCCTCGACCCGGGCAATCATTCGCGGCCATATGGAAGCGGCCGGTTTGTCTAGCATCGGATATATGACGCAGTCCTACGTAGTAACCGGCGGTGGACGCGGAATCGGACGCGCGATCGTGGAACGACTGCTGGGGCGCGGGCACGCGGTCGTGATCGTCGACCGCGATACCGAAAACCTCTCCTGGACTACGGATCTGGCCACAGCAGTGACGGGAGACGCCGGCAATGAAGAGATCACCGAACAAGCAGCCGAACGCGCACAACAGATCGGCACCCTCACCGGCTGGGTCGACAACGCCGCCGTCTTCCGAGACGCGTCACTGCACGACTCGGGTCCGGACCGAGTCCTGGAGCTCATCGATGCCAACCTGCGCCCGGCGGTAGTCGGATGCGGCACAGCAGTTCGGCGCTTCCTGGCCGCCCGCACCCCGGGCGCGATCGTCAACATCAGCTCGCATCAGGCCCGACGAGCCGTTCCCGGCGCGCTGCCCTACAGCACCGCCAAGGCCGCACTCGAAGGTCTCACCAGAGCACTCGCCGTGGAGTACGGCCGATACGGGATCCGGGTGAACTCGGTGGCACCGGGCTCGGTCGTAACCGAGCGCTACACCGACTACCTTGCCGCACTGACACCGGAATCCGCAGCGGCCGTCGAACGCGAAATGGCTGAGCTCCATCCCCTGGGCCGCATCGCAACGACCGACGAAGTCGCCGCCACCACCGAATTCCTGCTGACCCCAGACGGCGGATTCATCAACGGTGCAACCATTCCGGTCGACGGCGGTCGTTCGATCCTGGCCTTGGACCCCGAAGCCCGTCGAGTAAGTCCTCCGGCCGTTATCCCAACGATTCAGTACCCGTGAGGCGGCCGCGGCGGTTGCGGAAGCGAAGGCGCCGCCTGGATATGTTGGGTCCACCGGCTACCGTCCCACCAACGGAGTTGACCCGGTTGTCCCGGGTCGCCGTACCAGCCGGGAGGGGTTGCGTTCGGCCGGACGGCTTCCCGGACATTGGCATGGTCGAGCGCAGCCAACTGTTGGCGCTGCATTTCCAGCTGCATGGCATTCTGAGCGACCTGCGCGCGGGCGGCATTACGTGTCTGCCGCGCGTACTTCGCCTCCGCCGCAGATCACGAATCGCTGCGAACTCGAGAACTCACCCTATTGCGTGGCGTCTCGAACGAGAACGTTGCGAATCCGTCGTGAGATCGGTCGATCAGCCGGTCACCGGGTCCGTCATCGACGCAATCCAATGTTCAGCGACATCGATCCGTGCCAGGTGCACTCACCGCACCCGATGTCAGGGGCCGCTACTGCCTCCAACACCACCCACTGGACATCAGGCATGGCGACACCAAGGGTCCTGGCTCGGCCCCGCCGAGACGATGGGATGGCGAATGCCGATGAGATCGGTGAACGCGGTGCGCAATGCCATGCGCACCAACGTATCCACTCACCCAAGACTGGACGGTTGCCTACAGCACCCCGGTCGTCGCGTCGCCGCGCGAATCGGCGGTGCGCAGCCCGATGACCGCGGCGGCCAGCACCAGGAAGCCACCGACCAGCAGCGCGAGCCGGAAGCCGGAGGTCATCGCGGCCGCGGGAGCGTGCCCGGCGGTCAGCTCGTTCGCGGTGCGGGAGGTCGCGATGGCGGTGAGCACCGCGATGCCCAGTGCCCCGCCGATCTGCTGGGCCGTATTCAGCAGGGCCGCCGCCAATCCCGCTTGTTCGGCCGGCACCCCGGCATTGGCGGCGGTATTGGCGGCCACGAAGACCGCGCCCGCGCCGACCGCCATGACGAGCATGCCGGGCAGCACGTCGGCCGCATAGGTGCCGTCGGTGGGGATGCGCGACAGCCAGAACAGGCCGAGGCCCGTGACGAGAGCGCCGGCCACGATGAACGGGCGAGTCCCGATGCGCGGGAACAGCTTCGTGACGAGACCGGCGACGACGGCGAGCGCCAGGCTGAAGGGCAGGTAGGCCAGGCCGGCCTGGAGTTCGCTGTAATCGAGGACGGACTGCATGTAAAGGGTGAGGAAGAAGAACATGGCCAGCATGCCGGCGGCGATGCTCGCGTAGGACAGATTCGCGGCGGCCAGCCCCTTGATGCGGAAGATCGACAGCGGGACCAGCGGTGCGGCGGCGCGAGATTCGTTGACCACGAAACCGATCAGCAGGGCGATCGCCACCGCGAGCATGGTGAGCGTCCGCACATCGGACCAGCCGTGATCGGGCGCTTTCACCAGGCCGTAGACGAGCAGCATCACACCACCGGTGGCGAGCGCGGTGCCGAGAACGTCGAAGCCGCCGCGGATTTCATTGCGACGATCGTCTGCGATCAGCAGCGGGATCGCGACCAGCACCAGCACGCACACGGGGGTGTTGACGTAGAACACCCAGCGCCAGCCCGGCCCCTGGGTGAGCAGGCCGCCGAGCAGCACACCGGAGGCGGAGGCCAGTCCGGCCGCGCCGCCCCACACGCCCAGTGCGGTATTGCGATCCGAGCCCTCCCGGAAACTGGTCGTCAGAATCGACAGCGCGGCGGGCAGCATGAGCGCCGCGCCGATCCCCTGGGCCAGCCGCGCGCCGATCAGCAACCCCCCGGACTGGGCCAGCCCGCCCGTCGCCGACGCGAGCGCGATGAGCACGGTGCCGGAAACGAGAACGCGGCGGCGGCCGAGCAGATCGGCCAAGCGGCCGCCGAGCAGCAGCAAGCCGCCGTAGGTGAGCATGTAGCCGCTGGTGATCCATTGCAGCGTCGAGACGGGCATGCCCAGATCCCGCTGGATCGTCGGCAAGGCGACATTGACGATCGAGCCGTCGACGAAATCCAGGAAGGCGATGGTGCACAACAGCGCCAGCGTCGATTTGCCGCGGCGCGTGGCGAGGAATGAGGATGATGCGGTTTCTCGGAGCACGGGCGATGTCCTTCACTCGGTGACAGGAGGGGTTCATCCCTTCGCCAACCGAGAGCGCATCCGGCCGCGCGGTGTGACATCGAGCGATCCAGATCACATCCGGGCGGCGATGTCACGTTTCACCGCCCGGTTCGCTCTCAGGAGCGAGACCGGAACAAGGAGAACCGATGACCGAGAGCACTGTCCCCGAAGCGACCGAGATCTTCGCCGCGCATCGCGAGCTGTTGTTCTCCATCGTCTACAACATGCTCGGCGGCGTCGCCGACACCGAGGACGTGCTGCAGGACACCTGGCTGGCCTGGGTGGGCCGCAATCGGGCCGGCGCCGAGGAGATCGCCAATTCCCGCGCCTATCTGGTGCGGATCGCGGTGAACAACGCGCTCGCGCGGCGGGCTCAGGAATCTCGCCGCCGCGAAACCTACGTCGGCCCTTGGCTACCCGAGCCGCTGGTCACCGATCTTCCCGAGGTCCGCGACAGCGCCGACGCCGTGGAACCCACCTTGCGCGCGGAATCGGTCTCGATGGCAATGCTGGTGGTCATGGAGACGCTGACGCCGCTCGAGCGCGTGGTGTTCGTGCTGCACGATGTATTCGGCTATCCGCACGCCGAGATCGGCGAGATCCTCTCGCGCGACGCCGCGGCCGTGCGCCAGGTGGCGCACCGCGCGCGTTCGCACGTGCACGCGCGCCGCCCGCGCTTTCAGGCCGATCCGCGTGCGCAGCGGGCCATTACCGAGAAATTCCTTGCGGCGCAGCTCGGCGGGGATGTCACCGCGCTGCTGGAGCTGCTCGCACCCGATGCCACCTTCTGGTCGGACGGCGGCGGCAAGTCCCGAGCGGCGCTGCGTCCGATCCACGGGGCGGACAAGATCATTCGGCTGGTCACCAGCCCGGGCATTTCCGCCGGTGTGCCGGATATGGGGGTCCACTACCGCTGGGTCAACGGCGATCCGTCGGCGGTCATCATGTCCGGCGGTTCGCCGTACGTCGTGGTCGTCCTGGATATCGATCCGGAAACCGAGCGGATCCGGGGTATCTATGCGGTCCGCAACCCGGACAAGCTGACCCATATCGATCTCGGTGCGGGGCAGCGGTAGTCGCTGCCCCGCACCTGATCACGCGGCGATCGGCTAAACGGTGAAGCCGAGGGCGCGCAGCTGCTCGCGGCCGTCTTCGGTGATCTTGTCCGGGCCCCACGGCGGCATCCAGACCCAGTTGATCTGCAGGTCCTCGACCAAGCCGCTGCGGACCAGGGCGTTGCGCGACTGGTCTTCGATGACGTCGGTCAGGGGGCAGGCCGGGGAGGTGAGGGTCATGTCGAGCTTGGCGATATTGTCCTCGACCTTGAGGCCGTAGACGAGGCCCAGGTCGACGACATTGATGCCGAGTTCGGGGTCGACGACGTCGCGCATGGCCTCTTCGAGGTCGGCCAGGAAGGCGATCTCCTCGGGGCTCAGGTCGGCTTCCGGGTCGGCCGTATCCGTCTGCGACGCAACGGCTTCCGCCTGCGGTGCGACGGCTTCGGTCTGCGGCTCGGTGGCCGGGGTCTGCTGTTCGGTGTCGCTCATTCTCTACTCCCCGTTGCCCATGGTCTTCTTGGCCTCTTCTTCGGCGGTGATCCGCACGACGGCGTCCTTGAACGCCATCCAGCCCAGCAGGGCGCATTTCACGCGCGCCGGATACTTCGAGACGCCGGCGAAGGCGATGCCGTCGCCGATCAGGTCTTCGTCGCCTTCGACGGTGCCGCGGCTGGTGATCATCTCGTCGAACGCCTCGACCACCTTCATGGCCTGCTGCAGCGGCAGGCCGATGACCTGGTCGGTGAGCACCGAGGTGGACGCCTGGCTGATCGAGCAGCCCTGCCCGTCGTAGGACACGTCGGTCACGTCGCCATTGTCGTCGAGTTGTACGCGCAGCGTCACCTCGTCACCGCAGGTGGGGTTGACGTGGTGCACTTCCGCACCGAACGGCTCGCGGAGGCCGCGGTGGTGCGGGTGCTTGTAGTGGTCCAGGATGACTTCCTGGTACATCTGCTCCATGCGCATGGTCTATGCAACTCCGAAGAAGCTCTGGGCCTTCCGCACCGCGGCGATCAGCGCGTCCACCTCGTCGAGGGTGTTGTAGACGGCGAAGGAGGCGCGGGCGGTGGCGGCCACGCCGAACTTGCGATGCAGCGGCCAGGCGCAGTGGTGGCCGACGCGGATGGCGACGCCCTCGTCGTCCAGGATCTGGCCGACGTCGTGGGCGTGGATGCCGTCCACCACGAAAGCGACCGCGCCGCCGCGGTTCACATTGTCGGTCGGGCCGACGATGCGCACGCCGTTGAGCTTGCTCAGCCCATCCAGGGCCGCGCTCACCAGCGTGTGCTCGTGCGCCGCAACGGCTTCCATGCCGATCTCTTCGAGATACCGCACGGCCGCGCCGAGTCCGACCACCTGCGAGGTCATCGGCACGCCGGCCTCGAACCGCTGCGGCGGGGCCGCGAAGGTGGAGTGGTCCATGAACACGGTCTCGATCATGGAGCCGCCGGTGATGAACGGCGGGGTCTGCTCGAGCAGCGCGTAGCGGCCGTACAGCACGCCGACGCCGGAGGGGCCGAGCATCTTGTGGCCGGAGAAGGCGGCGAAGTCGACGCCCAGCTCCCGGAAGTTCACCGGCATATGCGGCACCGACTGGCAGGCGTCGAGCACGACCAGCGCGCCGACTTCCTTTGCCCGCCGGACCAATTCGGTCACGGGGGCGATCGCACCGGTCACGTTGGACTGGTGGGTGAACGCCACCACCTTCGTCGCGGGCGACAGTTCGAGCGAGTCCAGGTCGATGCGGCCGTCGTCGGTGATGCCGTACCACTTGAGGGTCGCGCCGGTGCGCCGCGCCAGCTCCTGCCACGGCACCAGGTTCGCGTGGTGCTCGAGCTCGGTGATGACGATCTCGTCGCCCGGGCCGACGTGGAAGGGGAACCGGTCGTCGGCGAAGGCGTAGGTGACCAGGTTCAGCGATTCGGTCGCGTTCTTGGTGAACACGATCTCGTCGGCGCTCACGCCCACGAAGCGGGCGATATCGGCGCGGGCGCCCTCGTAGGCGTCGGTGGCCTCTTCGGCCAGCTGGTGAGCACCACGGTGCACCGCCGCATTGCGCTGGATCAGGAAGTCGCGTTCAGCATCCAGCACCTCCATGGGCCGCTGTGCGGTGGCGCCGGAATCCAAGTAGACCAAGGGTTTTCCGTCGCGCACCGTGCGGCTGAGGATCGGGAAGTCGGCGCGGATGCGGGCGACGTCCAGAGCGGGCACCGTGGTGGTCATATCTAGGCTCCTACAGCTGCAGAAGTGAAGCGCACGTATCCATTCGAGTCGAGTTCTTCGGCGAGTTCGGCGCCGCCCTCGGCCACGATCCGGCCGCCCACGAAGACGTGGACGAAGTCCGGCTGGATGTAACGCAGGATGCGGGTGTAATGGGTGATCAGCAGGATGCCGCCGGTCTCCCGCTCCTTGTAACGATTCACGCCCTCGGAAACAATCCGCAGCGCGTCCACGTCGAGGCCGGAGTCGGTCTCGTCCAGGATGGCGATCTTCGGCTTGAGCAGGCTGAGCTGCAGGATCTCCTGGCGCTTCTTCTCGCCGCCGGAGAAGCCCTCGTTGACGGAGCGGTCGCCGAAGGCCGGATCGATCTCCAGCTCGGCCATGTTCTCCTTGACTTCCTTCACCCAGGTGCGCAGCTTGGGGGCTTCGCCGCGGATGGCGGTGGCGGCGGTGCGCAGGAAGTTCGAGACCGAGACGCCGGGAACCTCGACCGGGTACTGCATGGCCAGGAACAGGCCGGCGCGGGCGCGCTCGTCGACCGACATCTCCAGCACGTCCTCACCGTCGAGGGTGATGGAGCCCTGGGTGACGGTGTACTTGGGGTGCCCGGCGATGGCGTAGGACAGGGTCGACTTGCCGGAACCGTTGGGGCCCATGATCGCGTGGGTCTCACCCGACTTGATGGTCAGGTTCACGCCCTTGAGGATCTTGATGGGCTCGCCGGTCTCGTCCGGGTTGGCGACCTCGACGTGCAGGTCCTTGATTTCCAGGGTGGTCATCGAATTCGAATTCCTTTGCGGGGAGGGGAAGTTGGTGTCAGACGCCGACAGCGGCGAGTTCGGCTTCGATGGCCGCCTCGAGCCGCTCCCGGACCTCCGGGACGGTGATCTTCTGCAGGATCTCGAAGAAGAAGCCGCGCACGACCAGGCGCCGCGCCACCTCCTCCGGGATGCCGCGCGAGCGCAGGTAGAACAGCTGCTCGTCGTCGAAACGACCGGTCGCGGAAGCGTGTCCGGCGCCGACGATCTCGCCGGTCTCGATCTCCAGGTTGGGCACCGAGTCGGCGCGGGCGCCGTCGGTGAGCACCAGGTTGCGGTTCACCTCGTAGGTGTCGGTGCCTTCGGCCGCGGCGCGGATGAGCACGTCGCCGACCCACACGGTGTGCGCGTCCGGCTTGTCCGAGGTCGGATCGCCCTGCAGCGCACCCTTGTACTGCACGTTGGACTTGCAGTTGGGCTGCGAGTGATCGACCAGCAGGCGCTGTTCGAAGAACTGGCCGTCGTCGGCGAAGTACACGCCGAGCAGTTCGGCGTCGCCGCCGGGACCCGCGTAGCGGACGTTGCCGACCAGGCGCACCAGGTCGCCGCCGAGGGTGACGTTGGTGTGGCGCAGGGTGGCGTCGCGGCCCAGCTTGGCGTGGTGCGCGGTGACGTGCACGGCGTCGTCGGCCCAGTCCTGGACGGCGATGACATTGAGCGCGGCGCTGTCGCCGAGGATGAATTCGACGTTCTCGCCGTAGGTGCCGCTGCCGCGCTGGTCGACGACCACGGTGGCGCGGGCGAAGTTGCCCAGGCGGATCTGCAGGTGCCCGTAGGCGGTCTTGCCCTCCCCCGGACCGGTGATGGTCACGGTAACCGGCTCGGCCACTTCGGTTTCCGCGCCGACGGTCACGATGGTCGCCTGCTCGAAGCCCGAGTACGCCTGCGCCGCAACGCGATCGGTCGGGGTGCCGCCCTCGCCCAGGCGGGCGTCGGTGCGGTCCACGGTCTCGACCGTCACACCGGCCGGCGCGACCGCATCGACGGTCGCCTGGCCGTCACGCACGGCGGTGCCGTCGTGCAGGCCGTTGAGCCGCCGCATCGGGGTGAAGCGCCAGGCTTCATCCCGACCCGACGGGATTTCGAAGGCGTTGACATCGAACGAAGCGAAAACCTCGCCCTTGTTCAACGCCGGGGTGCGAGCCTCGGCGGCCTCGGCAACGTTCTCCACGGCCATCAGCCGACGGCTCCTTCCATCTGCAGTTCGATCAGGCGGTTCAGTTCCAGGGCGTACTCCATCGGGAGCTCCTTGGCGATCGGCTCCACGAAGCCGCGCACCACCATCGCCATGGCCTCGTCCTCGGTCAGGCCGCGGGACATGAGGTAGAACAGCTGGTCCTCGGACACCTTCGACACGGTGGCCTCGTGACCCATGGTCACGTCGTCCTCGCGGATGTCGACGTAGGGGTAGGTGTCGGAGCGGGAGATGTTGTCCACCAGCAGCGCATCGCACTTCACGGTCGACTTCGAGCCGTACGCGCCCTTGTTCACCTGCACCAGGCCGCGGTAGGAGGCCCGGCCGCCGCCGCGCGCCACCGACTTGGAGATGATGTTGGAGGAGGTGTTCGGCGCCAGGTGCAGCATCTTCGCACCGGTGTCCTGGTGCTGGCCCGCACCGGCGAACGCGATCGAGAGCACCTCGCCCTTGGCGTGCTCACCGGTCATCCACACGGCCGGGTACTTCATGGTGACCTTGGAGCCGATATTGCCGTCGACCCATTCCATGGTCGCGCCCGCCTCGGCCTTGGCCCGCTTGGTGACCAGGTTGTAGACGTTGTTCGACCAGTTCTGAATGGTGGTGTACCGGCAGCGGCCACCCTTCTTCACGATGATCTCCACGACCGCGGAGTGCAGCGAGTCCGAGCTGTAGATCGGCGCGGTACAACCCTCGACGTAGTGCACGTAGGCGTCCTCGTCGACGATGATCAGCGTCCGCTCGAACTGACCCATGTTCTCGGTGTTGATGCGGAAGTACGCCTGCAGCGGGATGTCCACGTGCACGCCCGGCGGCACGTAGATGAACGAACCACCCGACCACACAGCCGAATTCAGCGCGGAGAACTTGTTGTCACCGGACGGGATGACCGAGCCGAAGTACTGCTGGAACAGCTCCGGGTGCTCCTTGAGACCGGTGTCGGTGTCGAGGAAGATGACGCCCTGCTTCTCCAGGTCCTCGCGGATGGAGTGGTAGACGACCTCGGACTCGTACTGCGCGGCGACACCGGCGACCAGGCGCTGCTTCTCCGCCTCCGGGATGCCGAGCTTGTCGTAGGTGTTCTTGATGTCCTCGGGCAGCTCTTCCCAGGAAGCGGCCTGCTTCTCCGAGGAGCGCACGAAGTACTTGATGTTGTCGAAGTCGATGCCCTCGAGGTTGGAACCCCAGTTCGGCATGGGCTTCTTGTCGAAGATGCGCAGGGCCTTGAGCCGGAAGTCGAGCATCCATTCGGGCTCGCTCTTCTTGGCCGAGATGTCGCGGACGACCTCCTCGGACAGACCGCGCTTGGCACTGGCACCGGCGACATCCTTGTCGGCCCAGCCGTACCCGTAATTACCCAGGGAAGCGATGGTCTCTTCCTGGGTCAGCGGCTGCGCCTGGTCGGTGGTCGTCGTCATTCGGCACTCCTTCCGGAGTCGTGTGTAGAAGTCGTTGCGGGCTGGGCAACGGGGTTTTCTGCGGTATTCGGTTCGGCGGTATTCGATTCCGATGCCACGGTGGGCATGGGCAACAGCAGCGGCACGTGCGTGGTGCACGCGCAGTCGCCATTGGCGATGGTGGCCAGGCGCTGGACGTGCGTCCCGAGAATCTCGCGGAACGCTTCCAGCTCGGCCGCGCACAGCTCCGGAAATTCCTCGGCCACATGCGACACCGGGCAGTGATGCTGGCAGATCTGCACGCCCGCACCGACTTTCCGGGTGGAAGCGGCGAACCCGGCATCGGTGAACGCTTCCGCGAGCTCCTCCGCCTTGGCCTCGGTCGCCTCCGGGGTGTGCCGGCCCAGCCGGTCCACTCCGGCCACGATCGCGCCGACCCGCTTGCGGGCGAATTCGACGATGGCCTTGTCGCCGCCGATCTCGCGGAGCTGTCGCATGGCGGCACCGGCGAGGTCATCGTAGGCGTGGCTCAATTTGCCCCGGCCGGTAGCCGTCAGCTGGAACTGCTTGGCCGGTCGGCCGCGGCCCTTCTGCTGCCACGGGGCCGAGCGGGCGGCACGCGCCTCCCCCGACTCCAGCAGCGCGTCCAGATGCCGTCGCACGCCCGCCGGACTCAGGCCGAGCCGCTCGCCGATGGCGGTCGCGGTGATCGGTCCTTCCTCCAGCAGTAGTTTGATGACGGCCTCGCGGGTGTGCCCTTCGCCCGCCGGCGCGGGCACGACAACAGCCCGGGCGCCCTTCCGGCGCCCGGTGCCTGCTTCCGCATTCCGCAAACCCACGGTTTTCACAACACAAGTGTGACGGAATTCCATTCCGCGTTCCAGTAAGGGTTCCCTGACCTATCTCGCGCGACCAGCGGCGATGGGCGCGGGTGTGACCTGTCACACTCTCGATCCGGAATTTCCGCTGCTCACCGCGAGGTTGCGCGGTTGGTGAGCAGAATTCTGGTGACCGGTGCGACCGGGAACGTCGGGCGTCGAGTAGCGGAACGGCTCGCCGCCGGAGGCAGCGTCGTGCGCGCGGTGGTTCGTGATCCGGGGCGGGCGGGGTTGCCGGCCGCGGTGGAGGTCGTGGCCGGAGATCTGGCGGCGCCCGAATCCCTGACGACCGCGCTGGCCGATGTCGATACCGTGTTCCTGATCTGGCCGTTCCACTCCTCCGACGGCGCGAAGCAGCTGCTCGAGGTCCTGGCCGGAGCCGTGCGGCGGGTGGTCTATCTGTCGTCCTCGACGGTGAATGACGCGGGGCCGCAATCGGATCCGATTCCGGAACGGCATGCCGAACTGGAGGGCCTGCTGGAGGCGTCGGGTCTGGCGTGGACGGTCTTGCGCGCCGACACCATCGCATCCAATGCCCTGGCCTGGGCCGGGCAGATCCGCGAGACCGGGGTGGTGCGCACGACGGATGTGGCGCCGACCGCGGTGATCCACGAGGACGATATCGCCGCCGTGGCGGCCCGGGTGCTCGCCGACGACGCGCACACGGGCCGGAAATACGTCCTGACCGGCCCCCGCGTGGTCGGTCGCGCCGATCAGGTGCAGGCCATCGCGGCGGCGATCGACCGCCCGCTGCGCTTCGAGCCGCTACCGCTCGACATCGCCCGAGCGAATATGACCACTGCCGGACTACCTGCGGACCTCATCGAATCCTTGCTGGCGATGGCCGAATTCCGCCCCCGCTCGGACCTGATCACCACCACGGTCGAGGACCTCACCGGCACGCCCGCCCGCGATATCCGGGATTGGGCGGTCGAACACGCCGCCCGCTTCCGGTAACCCCGCAGTTGCGCCGGGACGCCGATCAGCCGTGGAACGGATCGGCGTCCTGCCCCGGCAGCCAGGATCGGCCCGGCTCGGTCCACCCATTGGCCTTGATCATCTTCTTGGCCGCGCGCTGATTACGTCCGATCAGCCGGTCCAGATACAGATGCCCGAGCAGATGATCGGTCTCGTGCTGCAGGCAGCGCGCCAGATACCCGGTCCCTTCGACCGACACCGGCTCGCCGTGGACGTCCACCCCGGTCACCTTCGCCCAGTCGGCGCGCCCGGTCGGAAACCACTCCCCCGGCACCGACAGGCAGCCTTCGTCGTTCGTGTCGGGATCCGGCATGGTCTCCGGAATCTCCGACGTCTCGAGCACCGGATTGACGACATACCCCCGCCGCCGCTCCTTGTCCTGCACCAGGTCGTACACGAACACCGCCCGCGGATCACCGACCTGATTCGCCGCCAGCCCCGCACCCCGCGCGGCGGTATTGGTTTCGAACAAATCCTCGACGAAAGCCGCGAGCTCGGCGTCGAATTCGGTGACCGGAACCGCCGGAGTGGACAGTCGGGGATCACCTGCGATCAGAATCGGACGGACAGCCATTCGACACAGAATAGAGAACGCCCGCGCCGCTCAATGCGTGTGGTTGGCTAGGTAGCGGCCGAGGTGGTCCAGGGCCACGCGATACGTCAGCGGACGGCGATGAGTTTGAGTGGGGCGTCCAGGAGGGCGTCTAGGGAATCGGACCAGGGGACGGTGCGGGTGGTGACGGGGGTGGGGTCGAAGCGGCCGGCGGCTACCAGGGCGAGGACTTCGGGGATGACGGGGCGGACGTGGGCGCGGCCGGTGTGGAAAGTGCAGCAGCGCGAATACATTCCGAGGAGGGGGAGGGAGACGTCCTGGGCTTGGACGCTGACGCTGGTGCACCAGCCGTCGTTGGCGGTGGCATTGATGGCTGCTACCAGTGCTTTTCGGCCGCCGGCGGCTTCTACGACGATGGGGAATCGGCCTGCTCGGGTGTCGGAGGGGCCTTCCAGCGCTTCGGCGCCGAGTTGTGCGGCGAGTTTCAGGCGGTCCGGGTCGGTGTCGAGGTAGACGGTGCGGGACGCGCCCAGGGCGACGGCCAGGCCGGCGGCGTAGAGGCCGATGGACGAGGCGGCGGGGCCGCCGAGAATCAGGACTTCCGCGCCCGGATTATCGGCTAGTTGGGGCGCTACGGCGCGATAGGCGTCGGGGATATTGTCGCTGGCGCTGGCGACCGCTACCGGATCCACGCCTGCGGGCACCGGGACCAGCATGGCGTCGGCGTGCGGGATGCGCACCAGATCGGCCCAGAGACCGCCCCATTCGAGCCCGCCCATCGCACCCAGGCCGTAGGTGGACATGAACGGGTGCGAGGTGCAGTTTCCGGTGCGGCCGCGCAGGCAGGCGGGGCAGTCGCCGCAGGAGATCTGGAAGGGGACGACCACGCGATCGCCGGGGACCACCGTGCGGACGTCCGCACCTACCGCGACCACTTCGCCCACGCCCTCGTGGCCGAACGGGTAGGGGCCTTGCAGGGGGAACCGGCCTTGCAGGACAGCGGGATCGAGGTCGCAGGTGGCGACGGCGATCGGGCGGACCAGGGCCTGGCCGGGGCCGTCGAGGACCGGTTCGGGACCGTCTTCCCAATGCAGGGCGCCGGGTCCGTCGAGGATGAGTCGCTTCATGCTTCGAGCGTCGCTAGAACGTTCTTTCCAGGCAACCCACCCTAGGGTGAATTCACTTCGGCGGCACCGGCTTCCGCGAAGCTCATGCGGATCAGCCGGGCCATGGCGGCCGCGACTATCTGCAATGGCTCGTCCGAGCGCCGCACCCGGGCCAGAATGGTCGCCCCTTCGTAGGCGGCGACCACCGTGGTCGCCAGTTCGCGCGCCTCCCCCTCCGGTAACCCCATCTCCCCCAGCAGATTCGTGAATCCCTCCGACATGGCCTCGAACGCCGACACGCAGGCCGCGCGCACCCGGTCCACATCGCTGCCGCCGTCCAGGGCGGGCGTACCCACCGGACACCCTTCGCTCCAGTCCGATCCGGCCAGTTTGGCGGCCATGAAATCGAACAGCGTTGCGGTGGTGCCGAACACATCCCCCGGCGCCTGACTGATCATGCGCCCCACCAGGACTCCGGTCCCGGCCACCGCCGATACCGCGATCTCCTCCTTGCCGCCGGGAAAGTGGTGGTAGATCGACCCGTACGGCAAACCCGCTGCCTCGCTGAGCTTCTTCAAGCCGAAGCCGTGATAACCGTGCCGAGCCAGCAACCCGGCGGCGGCCACCTCAATTCGACGCTTTGACTCCGAAACCATCCATCCAGCGTATGGGCGAGGTCCGACACCGGCAGGGCGAATGAGCTGTGACCTGGGCGGGAGCAGGTTTCAAAGTGATTGCACGCTATGCAATTCCGCAGTGCGTGCCGTGCCGGATGCCGGACTCAGCCCAGCGCCGAGATGGCGGCGCGCAGCCGCGCGGTGGCATCGTCGGCGATGGCGCGCAGGGCCGGGTCCTCCCCCGCCACCTGCACCATCAGTTCCGGGTTCATGGCTTCGACCAGCACGCCGCCGCCCGAACGATCCGCGCGCACAACCACATTGCACGGTAGCAGCAGCCCGATCTGCCGGTTCGCCTCCAATGCCGCGTGCGCCAGCGGCGGATTACAGGCTCCGAGAATCAGGTACTCCTCGAGCTCCACCCCGAGTTTGGCCCGCATGGTGGCGGTCACGTCGATCTCGGTGAGCACGCCGAAACCTTGTTCGGACAGGGCTTTCCGGGTGCGTTCGACGGCATCGGCGAAATCGGTGGGCAGGGTGGTGGAGAGCGCGAGGGTCATGGATAGGTCCTTCGATCCAGCGCTCAGGCGAGCGCGAGGAAGAGTTTTTCGAGTTCTTCGACCGAGAGCGGTTCGGCGCCGTCGCCCTGGCCACCGGACACGCATTCGCGCAGATTGGTGGCGACGATCTTGAAACCGGCGCGGTCGAGCGCCTTGGACACAGCGGCGAGCTGGGTGACCACGTCCTTGCAATCGCGGTCCGCCTCGATCATGGCGATCACGCCCGCGAGCTGACCGTGCGCGCGGCGCAACCGGTTCAATACGAGCGCCTTGCTTTCTGCATCGCCGGCCATGAGATTTCCTTTCCCGAGGATCAGTCACCTTCGACTATACCCCCGGGGGTATATGAGGGGGTGTGCCGGGCCCGAGATCTCCGGCACACCCCCCGCTTCTCAGTGCGAGAAGCTGATGTCCGGCAGCACTTTCGCCAGCCAGCGCGGCGACCACCACGCGGCGTGTCCGGTCAGGCGCAACAGCACCGGCAGCAGCACCAGCCGGACCAGCACGGCATCCAGCAGCACCGCCACACCGAGCACGATGCCCATTTCCTTGGGCGGCAACGGTTCCACGAAGGCGAAGGTGAAGAACACCGCCACCATGACCGCCGCGGCGGCCGCGATCACCCGCCCGGAATGGGCCAGCCCGTCCACGTGCGCGACGGCCGGATCACCCGAGCGCTCGTAGTGTTCCTTGGCCGTGGCCAGCAGGAACACCGTGTAGTCCATGGCGATGGCGAAGATCATGGCGAAGAAGAACACGGGCCCCCACCCGTCCAGGAAGCCCTGCGGGGTGAAGCCGAGCAGGCTCGCCCCGTGCCCGTCCTGGAAGATCAGCTTGGCGACGCCGAACGCGGCGGCGGTGGACAGCAGGCTCACGCCCGCGCCCAGCAGTGCGATCAGCGGGGCGCGCAGCGCGATCAGCAACAGCAGGAAGCCGAGCACCAGGATGATGCCGACGACCAGCGGCAGGTAATCGTTCAATGCCTGTTGCAGGTCGAGGTTCTCGGCCACCGCGCCGCCCACCAGGGCATCGGCGGGCAGGGCCGCGCGCAGGCCGTCGACGAGCGCTCCCATGCCGGGATCGGAGGGATCGGCTGCCGGGATGGCTTGCACCAGTACGAAATCGGCGCCGTCGGCAGCCGGCTGCGGCGGCAGGACCGCGGCGATGCCGGGTTGTGCGGCGGCGATCCGCACGGTCTCGGCGGCGTGCGCACCCGGTGCGACGAGTTGCAGGGTGCCCGGCGCGCCGGGCCCGAATGCCTGTTGCACCAAGGCGTATCCCTGACGCACGGGCGCGTCCTCGGACACCACCTGGATCGAGGGCATGGCGACCTTCAATCCCAGCGCGGGGACGGCCAGTCCGATCAGCACGAGCAGCGCGCCGAGTGCGAAGGGCCACGGATGCCGGTGCAGCAGTTCACCCCAGCGGGCGAACAGCGGCGAACGATGCTGCTGCCGAGCGGTATACGGCAGCGATCCGGCATTGACCCGCCGCCCCAATCGGCCGAGTGCCGCGGGCAGCAGGGTGAGCGTGGCCGCCAGCACGAACGCGACCGCGAACATGATGCCGATCGCGGTGGTCCGGACCGCCGGCGCGGGCACCACCAGCACCGCCGACAGACTGACCAGCACGGTCAGGCCCGACAGCACAACCGCTTTGCCCGCCGTTCCCATGGTCACCGCCACGGCGGTGCGCGGCGTGACGTTCCCGTCCCGCACCGCGTCCCGGAATCGCGAGACGATGAACAGCGCGTAGTCGATGCCGAGGGCGAGCGCGAACATCATGGCGAAGTTCATGGCCCACAGCGAGATCGGCGTGACCTGGTTCAGCAGGGCCAGCCCGCCCGCCGAAGCGATCAGCCCGGTCAGGGTGAGCAGAAGGGGCAGCCCCGCCGCCACCAGCGAACCGAACGCCAGCACCATGATGGCCAGCGTCACCGGCCAGGAGAACATCTCCGCCTTGAGCATGGCGTCGTGGTTGGCCTGGTTGAAGTCGCTCCACAGCGCGGACGCGCCGGTCGGATAGACCTCGACGCCGTCCCCGGACAACCCGGTCAGCCGCGATTTCACGGCGTCTACGGCGGCCACCATCTCATCGGTGGTGCCGTTCGCGCCCGCGATGAGAATGCCGGTGTGCCCGTCCGGGCTGATGGTCATCCCGGGTTGCGGCGGCACCACCGACCCGAATCGCGCGTCGCCGCCGAGGATTCCGGTGATCTCCCCGATCACGGCGCGCACCGGGGCGCTGTCCACGCTCGCACCGGGGGAATGCACGACGATCTGCACCGCCGCGGCGGAGTTGCCGCCGAAATGCTGTTGCGCGACCTCGCGGGCCCGGACCGATTCCGACCCGTCGGCCTGCCATCCGGCCCCGGCCAGCGAGGTCATGGCGGCGGGCGCGGCCATACCGAGCGCGACGGTGAGGACCAGCCACAAGCCGAACACCCAGCGGGAGCGGTCGACCATGAGCGCACCGAGACGGCCCAGCGCACCGCCGGGTAGCTGCCCGGTTCCCGAAACGGGTGGGGAGGCATCGGCGATGCCCGTTGCTGTACTTCGCATCCGAGTTCCTTTCATACCCCCCGGGGTATACGACAGAAATACCCCCGGGGGTATTTGCGAAGATACCCCCGGGGGTATCAAGACCGCAATGCCGCTCCCCCACGCCCGGCCGAACGCCGATTCCGCGCCCCCGCCCGACTAGGCTTCGCGAATGTGGCGGTAGTGGACGGCGCGCGGCGCACAGTGATCGAGATCGGACGCCGGGCCCTCGGCCTGGACGTGCGGCCGTCCGACCACACCGTCGAAGTGCTGCACAGCGTCGACGGCGAGGTGCCGGGCCTCGACCGGCGGGAAACCCTGCAGCTGACCCGGATCCGGCTGCTCGGGGCCACCGGCGCGGTCATCATGGCGGTGGCGGCGCTGGGCGTGGGCGCACAGCCGGTGCATCAGAATCCGACGTCCGGACTGCGGGTGCTCGGATTCTTCGCCCGGGCGCACACCTCGACGCTGGCCATGTGCATGATCGGCACCGTCCTGGTGGTGATGGCCTGGCTGCTGCTGGGCCGCTTCGCGGTCGGCGGCTGGGGCGGCAATCCGGTCCACCGGCTGACCAGGTCGCAGCTGGATCGCACGCTGCTGCTGTGGATCATTCCGCTCAGCATCGCGCCGCCCATGTTCTCCAACGACGTGTACTCGTACCTGGCGCAGAGCGAGATCGCCGCGCGCGGGCTCGACCCGTACGAGGTGGGTCCGGCCGACGGGCTCGGGCTCAACAATGTGCTGACCAACAACGTGCCGAACATCTGGCGCGAGACCCCCGCGCCGTATGGGCCGCTGTTCCTGTGGATGGGCAAGGGCATCGCCATCGTCACCGGGGACAACATCATCGCCGGGGTATGGCTGCACCGCCTGCTGGCGCTGGCCGGTGTCGCCCTGATCGTGTGGGCGCTGCCGCGGCTGTCCCGGCGCTGCGGCGTCGCGCCGGTGAGCGCGCTGTGGCTGGGCGCGGCCAATCCGCTCGTCCTGTTCCACCTGGTCGGCGGCGTGCACAATGACGCGCTCATGCTCGGGCTCATGCTGGCGGGCCTGGAGTTCTGCCTGCGCGCGGTCGAGGACACCCATCCGTTCGATCGGAATGCCTGGGCGCTGTTGATTTTCGGGACCGTGGTGATCACCATGTCGTCCTCCATCAAGGTCACCTCCTTGATCGCGCTCGGCTTCGTGACCATGGCGCTGGCGCGGCGCTGGCGCGGCGGATTCAAACAGGTGCTCGTGGCCGGTTCCCTGCTCGGGGCGATAGCGCTGGCCACCACGCTGTTCATCAGCTACGCCAGCGGGCTCGGCTTCGGCTGGATCCACACCCTCGGCGTCGCCGGGGCGGTGCGCAGCTGGATGTCGCTGCCCACCGCGATCGGCGTGGTCACCGGATTCGGCGGCGTGCTACTCGGTTTGGGCGATCACACCACCGCGCTGCTGTCCATCACCCGGCCCATCGCGGGCACCATCGCCGGCTTCATCACCGTCCGCATGCTGGTGGCCACCTGGACCGGGCGCCTGCATCCCGTTGGCGCACTGGGCGTATCGCTGGGCGCGATCGTGCTGCTGTTCCCGGTGGTGCAGCCCTGGTATCTGCTGTGGGCCATCGTGCCGCTGGCGGCCTGGGCCAACCGACCGGCGTTCCGTGTTCCCGCCGTGGCCTTCTCGGCGGTGGTGAGCGTGATCCTGATGCCGCGCGGCGCCGACTTCTACGTTTTCCAGATCGTCGAATCCGCGGTCGCGGTGGTCATCGTGAGTCTGCTGCTGATCTTCCTCACCCGGAATGTGCTGCCGTGGCGCAATCAGCCGGGGGTGTCGGCTCCGTCACAGCGGCCCACGCCTTACGGTGTCTCTTCGTGACCGCAGCCTCCGGACCCGCCGTTGTCGTCGACGGCGTCGTGAAACGCTACGGCGAGACCACCGCGGTCGACGGCATCAGCTTCGAGCTCGAACGCGCACAGGTGCTGGCACTGCTCGGGCCCAACGGCGCGGGCAAGACCACCACCACCGAAATGTGCGAGGGCTTCGTGCGCCCCGATGCCGGCACCGTGCGGGTGCTCGGCCTGGACCCGATCGCCGATTCCGATCGGCTGCGCCCGCGCATCGGCGTCATGCTGCAGGGCGGCGGCGCGTACCCCGGATCCAAGGCCGGGGAGATGCTGGATCTGGTCGCCTCGTATTCGGCCGACCCGCTCGATCCGGCGTGGCTGCTCGACATCCTCGGTCTCAAGGACGCCCGCAAGACCCCGTACCGGCGCTTGTCCGGTGGGCAGCAGCAGCGGCTCGCGCTGGCCTGCGCGCTGGTCGGGCGGCCCGAGATCGTGTTCCTGGACGAGCCGACCGCCGGATTGGACGCGCAGGCACGGCATCTGGTGTGGGAGCTGATCGATTCGCTGCGCCGCGACGGGGTCAGCGTGCTGCTCACCACCCATCTCATGGACGAGGCCGAACAGCTCGCCGACCAGCTGGTCATCATCGACCACGGGCAGGTCGTCGCGCAGGGCACGCCCAGTGAGGTGACCTCGCACGGTGCGGAGGGGCGGCTGGCGTTCACCGCTCCCCCGAAACTCGACCTGGCCCTGCTGGAAGCCGCACTGCCGGAAGGGTTCACCCCGCGCGAGACCGCGCCCGGCTCCTACCTGCTGCAGGGCGACATCACCCCGCAGGTGCTGGCCACCATGACCGCGTGGTGCGCGCGAATCGACGTGCTGCCCACCGATATTCGCATCGACCAGCGCCGCCTGGAAGACGTCTTCCTCGAACTCACCGGCAAGGAGCTGCGGGGATGACCGCCACCGCCGATCGATTCGCGCCCGGGACCTTCACGCCCGCGCCGCGGCCGACCACCCGCGCCCGCATGCTGGCGGCGCAGACCCGCATGGAACTGATCCTGTTGCTGCGCAACGGGGAACAGTTGCTGCTCACCATGTTCATTCCGATCACGCTGCTGGTGGGGCTGACGCTGCTGCCGCTGAACGGGCTCGGGGATCACCGCGTGGACCGGGTGGTGCCGGCCGTCATGATGGTGGCGATCATGTCCACGGCGTTCACCGGTCAGGCCATCGCCGTCGGGTTCGACCGGCGCTACGGGGCGCTGAAACGCCTTGGCGCGACGCCGCTTCCGCGCTGGGGCATCGTGGCCGGTAAGTGCTTCGCCGTCCTCATCGTGGTGGTCCTGCAGTCGATTCTGCTCGGCGGCATCGGCGTCGCGCTGGGCTGGCGGCCGTCGCTCACCGGCCTGTTGCTGGGCGCGGTCGTGATCGCGCTCGGCACCGCCACGTTCGGCGCGCTGGGTCTGCTGCTCGGCGGCACCCTCAAGGCCGAGATCGTCCTCGCACTGGCGAACATCCTCTGGTTCGTCATGCTCGGCACCGCCAGCCTCGTCCTCATGTCCGACGACATCCCGTCTGCGGTCAGCCTCGTCGCACGAATCATCCCCTCCGGCGCACTGTCGGAATGCCTGGAACAGGCCATGCGCAACAGCGTCGACTGGTACGGCCTCGCGGTCCTCGCCGCCTGGGGCGGCATCAGCGGCTGGCTCGCCACCCGCTTCTTCCGTTTCGACTGAGATCCACGACATTCGGTAGTAGGCCGGGTGACGGGGCGATATGCCGTCCCGCTACCATCGTCGGGTGCTAACTCGCGCCTTTCAGCGATTCGCGGATCTGTTCCCGATGCCCTCGCTCCGGGTTCAGCGACTCCTCGCCCTGCTGGTCCTGATCACCCAGGCCGGAATCTCGGTGACCGGAGCCATTGTTCGCGTCACCGCCTCCGGACTCGGCTGCCCGACCTGGCCGCAGTGCTTCCCGGGCAGCTTCACGCCGACCGCCGTGGCCGAGGTGCCGGCGATCCATCAGGCGGTCGAGTTCAGCAATCGCATGCTCACCTTCCTGGTCACGCTCGCCGCCGCCGCGGTGGTGATCGCGGTGACGCGGGCGCGGCGCCGGCGCGAGGTGCAGATCTACGCCTGGCTGATGCCGGGCGGCACCGTCCTGCAGGCCTGCATCGGCGGCATCACCGTGCTGTCGGGTCTGCTGTGGTGGACGGTCGCCATCCATCTGCTGGCATCGATGTTGATGGTCTGGCTCGCCGCGGTGCTGTGGAGCAAGACCGCCGAACCCGATGACGGCGTGCAGACCACCCAGGCTCCCAAGCCGTTGCGCATCCTCACCGCCCTGAGCGCCGTCGCCATGTCCGCCACTTTGGTCGCGGGCACGCTGGTCACGGGCGCGGGCCCGCATGCCGGCGACAAGAGCCTCGAGCGTCCGGTGCAGCGCCTCGAAGTCGAGATCGTCCCGCTGGTGCATCTGCATGCGGAACTGCTCGTCGCCTACCTGTCGCTGCTCGTCGGTCTCGCGTTCGGGCTTGCGGCGGTGGGCATGTCGAAGACCATCCGCACCCGCCTCATCGTGGTCATCGCCCTGGTGTGCTCGCAGGCGATGGTCGGCATCATCCAGTACTTCACCGACGTCCCGGCCGCGCTGGTGGCGATTCACGTGGGTGGCGCGGCGGCCTGTGTCGCGGCGACCGCCTACCTGTGGGCGGCCCTGCGCACCCGTGAACCGCTGCCCGCGCAGGTGGCGGAGCCGGTCGGCCAGTCCGCCTGACCGACCAGCCTTTCTCGATCACCCACCCGGACAAGCCGTCCGGTATGCGCTGAAGGTCAATTGCGGTCGGCGACGACGCAGTGGCCCAGGGCGAGGAATTCCCGGCGGCGGATGGTCATGCCGAGCAATTCGGCGATCGACAGCAGATCCTGATCGTCGGTGATCACGAAGCCGCGATCGCCCAGCAGGTCCCGCCATTGCTCGGGACGCCAGGTCGAGCGTTGCGGCTCGTGCTGCAGCGGATTGCCGCGCCGGGCCAGAGTCAGCATGGCCTGCAAGGCTTTCCGGCCGAACGAGGCGGTGCGCGACGGGGTCGAATAGGTGATGACGAACCGGCTGCCCGGCGCACACCGGCGAGCCACCAGGTCCACGGTGGCGGCCACCTGTTCGGGAGTCAGGTAGGGCACCACGCCTTCCCACACCCAGGTGGTCGGCCGGTTCGCGTCGTGACCGGCAGCCTCCAGCAGATCCGAGAGCGAATCGCGCGCGAAGTCCACCGCCACGAAACGCACGGTCGCCGCTTCCGGTTTCAGTTCGCCCAATCGCGCCCGCTTGTCCTGTTGCGAGGCGGGCTGATCGACCTCGAATACCTCGGTTCGCGCCAATTCCGGCATCCGCCAGGCGCGCGCGTCCAGACCGGCGCCGAGAATCACCAATTGCGGATTCGCGGCTTCCCGAATCGCGTCGTCGATGAACACCGTGCGCGTGGTCATCACATCGGCGGTGGAGGCGAGCAGTTCCAATTCCATGCTTTCGCCGAACCCGTGCGCGCGTTCACCGTTACGCACGCGTTCGACGGGGGTTCGCTCGGCCGCATCCAGCAATTCGATGGCGATGGGATCGGCGAACCGGCCCACCGCCAGCCGCCCATCGGCGACGGCTCGACCCTGACACACCAGTACTGCCGTGCGACTCGCCCGGTACTCGGTCATATCGATCATTATGCGACGTGCACCGGATGACCCGACGGATCCGGCGCGCGCTCGAGCATGCGCAGCGACAGCCGCAGCACGACTTCACGCAGGTCCAGGCCGAGTTGCTCGGCGTGCACGGCGGCCAGTTCCAGCCCCAGCTCCGCGGCCGCCGTGACCGGATCGCTGAGCGTCTCGTCGAGAATCATTGCGCCGATCGCCTGTTCGCGGGTGAGTTCCCGATCGTCCAGCCAGGTGACCAGCCAGCGGTCGCCGCCGGGAATTCGGATCGCGAATTCGGGAGTGCGGTCGCTGGTTATGAGATCGTCGGTCGATTGGAGTGCCATTGTCTTCCCCCTCCACCATTGGTGACGTAATTCGACCGTACGAGCGCGCCGCGCAATGATCAATCGAATTGCCTGCGTTCCCCGGCTATTTGCCTGCGCGTTTCGATCGGCCGCTCACATCGTCAGAGATCATGGGATGTCTGGTGGCATAACGTGATACGAACTAGGCTCGAATGGCACACCCTGGGCACGGCGGGAGGGTTGCATGACGCGAGCGGACCGACTGGACGAACCGGTCGGCGCACTGGTCCGGCGCCTGCGCAAAGAGCGCGGATTCACCCAGGCGGTACTGGCCGCCAAAGCGGGATGCTCCCGCAGCCTCATCCAGCAGATCGAGAACGGCACCCGGGTACCGCAGTTGTCGCTGCGCGAAAAGCTCAGCCTCGCACTGGGTACCGCCTTGCCGTCCAATGGCAGCACCGGCGCCGCCCGCGCCATCGAACACCGGCACGATCAATTGCGCATGCGCTTCAATGTCCTGCTCGGCGCGGACGCCGCCGCCGTCGAACGCGGCCTGCGCCTGGTGGAACGCCTCTTGGAGGCCGCCCGCGCCGGCGAAGACGCACAGCCCCTGCGCGAGATCGCCCTGCGCCAGCTCGATCGCGCCGAAGACGTACTCGCCCAGGTGCCTTCACGCACCGCGACGGTCTGGGAATGGAGCACCGTCCGCGATATGAGCACCGTGGTGGAACACGCCACCCGCACCGTCCGCATGATCCACACCGCCTCCCTCGGCTCCATCAGCGGCGACGCCGGCGACGACTACCACGAGGCCCTCCTGCGCCTGGCCGCCCGCCCCGCCCCCGACCGCGTGGACATCCGCAGAATCTATGTGGTGGACCACATCTCGGACATGTGGCCCTACGAGGACCGCCTCTGGCGCCTCTCCCGCGCCGGCATCGAGAACGTCATAGTCAAACGCGACCACGCCCCCAACGCCACCGGCCTCCTCCTGGTAGACCGCCGCTTCGTAGTGGTAGGCGAATACGACGCCGAACCCGAAACCCGCGTAGCCAGCCGCATTTCCGCCCTCCCCCACGACGTAGTCTTCGCCGAACGCCGCTTCCAGCAACTCGACCGCCTCAAACACACCCGCTCAGCCTTCGTAGCCGACCCCCTCATCGCCGACCCCCCGCTCGCCCACTACACCGACCTCGACGACGCCGACTGCCGCACCCACTTCCGCGCCACCCTCGAATCCGCCTGGGACCGCCTGTCGTGACCCTGCCGCGGTCGTAGCGCGTTCGAGTCCACCGGCAGTGAGCTATTCGAAGTCCTGGGCTTGGGCTACCAGGTCGAAGAAGGACCAGACGCCGCCTTTGGTGTAGGCGCCCGGGGATTCGGAGCCGCCGTGGAAAGGGTAGGGGGTGGCGATGTAGACCTCGCCGTCGGCCAGGGGGCCGAGGAGGGCGCGGATGGCGGCGACGTGGGTGGGTTGCAGGACGTAGGTGATCACGTTGGGGTCGAACAGGACGCGGTCCACGAAGGCGTGGAGGTCCGGGAAGGGGCCGTAGGGCTTGACGCCGGGTGAGTAGGGGTCGAGGAGGGCGTATTCGCCGGTGCGGGTGCTCATCAGGAAGGCGTGACCCAGGTCGGTGTAGCCGACGACGGTGTCGTATTGCGGGTAGTGCTCGGCCCAGGCGGGCATGACGCGGTCGAGGCGCTGCGGGGGGATCAGGTGGAAGGGGACGCTGGTCACCGGGTCCATCCAACCAGATCGGTGGGTGGCCGCCGCGCTCAGCCGTGCCAGGTGAACAGGGCCGCGGCCGCGGCGGATTCGATCAGGAAATAGAACCAGACCGGGTAGAAGGCGGTGCGCCGGTCGACGGCCGCGGAGAGCAGGCGACCGGACGCCATGCCGGCGAGCGCGGCGCCGACGGCCAGCATGATGCCGGTGCGCGGGCCCTCGTTCACGGCCGCCACCACGAGCACGGCGGCCATGGCCACGCCGAAACCGCCGTACACGGCCCGTACCTCCGAGCGTGCGGGCGCGGAGTCGACGCGAATTTCGAAGGGTTGCAGGATTTTCGCGGGAGCGGCCAGGGCGGCGCAGCCCATCAGCAGAAAGAACGCGGCGAGGACGGCGGCGGTGGCGGTCGCCATGGGTAACCTCCTGAGAGACGGTGAGGAGGTCAGCATGCCGGTCCGGACGTCCCGGGCGCTGTCACGAACCTGCTGTCCCACGGTGTGGTTGTGGACGGGGCAGGCGTTGTACGCGGGTGCGGCCCTCGACCTCGCGCCGCATTCGGGATCGGTCTGGTGCCTGGCGGTCGGCGTGGACGGGGATTTCACGGTGCGCGCCGGGAAGGGTGAGCCGGTGACCGCGCGCAGCGCGCTGATTCCACCGCGCACGGTTCACCACCTGGTCGCGGCCGGTGGACGGATGATCTTCTGCTATCTGGATCCCGCCTCGGATCGGGCGGCCGCCTGCCTGGATCGGATGCGGGAGCCGGGCGTTATCGCGATCGGACACCACGAGCAGACGACACTGGCAGCACTGGGCGAGCAATTGCTCGAGGCAGGCTCGGTCGCATGGAACGCACCGGAAACCGTTGCGGCCGTGCGAGATACCGGCCAAACCGCAGACGAGCGCAACGATCTGCTCACGCTCGCTCCCGACGCCTTGGCGGCACGATGGCTGGACCTCGCGGCGCCCAGTTCGGCCCGGCGGATCGACGACCGGATTTCGACTGCCGCACAATGGATCCGGTCCGATCCGGCGGGAGCCATGTCCGCGGCCGATATCGCCGCGCGAGTGCACTTGTCGGAATCGCGCTTCCTGCACCTGTTCCGGCAGGAGCTGGGCACCAGCCTGCGACGCTACCGCGTGTGGGTGCGCCTGTTGCATGCCGCCACCCTGCTCGACGCCGGGGCGAACCTGACCACCGCAGCCGCCGAATCCGGGTTCGCGACCCCCTCGCATCTCGCCCACCGGTTCCGGGCGACCTTCGGCCTGCCCGCCGGGCAGTTCCTCGGAACCGGTGTGCGGCTACGGATCTCGCCGGATCAGTAACTCTGCCAGTCCGGCTTGTTGGCCACCGCGAACCGGTAATAGTCCACGGCTTTCAGATTCGCCGCCGCGTCCGGGTCGACGATCACGGTGACGTGCGGATGCAGCTGCAGCATCGACGCCGGGCAGAAGGCCGACACCGGCCCTTCCACCGCGGCCGCCACCGCTTCGGCCTTCCCGGCCCCGGTCGCGATCATGACGAGATGGTCGGCGTCGCTGATGGTTCCCAGGCCCTGGGTCAGGACGTGGGTGGGCACCTGGCTCAGATCGTCGTCGAAGAATCGCGCATTGTCCTCGCGGGTCTTCGGGGTGAGCGTCTTGACCCGGGTGCGGGAGGCCAGCGACGAGCCCGGCTCGTTGAACCCCAGATGCCCGTTGGCCCCGATGCCGAGGATCTGCACCGAGATCGGCCCGTTCTCGGCGATCATGGTCTCGTACAGCGCCGCGGCGGCGGGAATGTCGGCCGCCTCGCCGTCCGGGCTGTGCACGTTCCAGTCCTGGAAGTCCACGTGCGAGGTGAACTCGTCACGAATGAACTGCCGGTAGGACTGCGGATGCCCCGGCGGCAGCCCGATGTATTCGTCGAGCAGGAACGCCTTCACACTGTGAAAACTCAATCCGTCCTCACGATGCTGGCGAATGAGTTCCCGGTACGCCCCGAGCGGGGACGACCCGGTCGCGAGGCCGATGGCGCGGGCGCCCCGGCGCACATGGTCGGCCATGATCCGGCCGGCCAGCACCCCGGCTTCGGCGGCATTGTCGGTGATCACGAGTTCCATGGGGATCCGTCCTTGTACACGGTCAGCGGTTTCAATCGATGGTCGGTGACGAGCACGTCGGCCCGCATGCCCGGGTGCAACGCGCCGATGCTGTCGGCCATGCCGAGCAGCCGCGCCGGGGTGGCGCAGGCGGCGGTGGCGGCCGAGGTGAGATCCACGCCGGCGTGGAACACGGTGCGCCGCAGCACATCCGCGGCGGTCGCGGTACCGCCGGCGATGGCGCCTTCGCCGTCCGGGTCGTACACGCGCGAAACCCCGTCCCGCACCACCACATCCAGACTGCCCAGGTGATAGCGCCCGTCGGGGCAGCCGGCGGCGGCCATGGCATCGGTGATGAGGGCGAGATTGTCCGCGCCGAGGGTGTCGAACACCATGCGCACGGTCCCGTCGGCGAGATGCACCCCGTCGCCGATGACCTCGGCCACCACGTCCCCGCGCCCGGCGGCGGCCATGGCGGCGGTCAGGAAATTGGCGTCGCGGTGCGCGAGCTCGGGCATGGCATTGAACAGGTGGGTGATCGACACCCGCCACCCGCGCCGCATGGCGTGCACGGACCGCTCGTAGTCGGCGACCGTATGCCCCAGCGACAGCACCACATTCGCATCGGCCAGCACATCGGCGATGGCGTCGAAGCGTGCGGTCTCCGGCGCCACGGTCACCGCCACGATGCGCCCGCCCGCATAGTCGAGGAGCCGTTCCAGCATGTCCGGATCGCCGGGCACGATCCGGTCCGGATCGTGCGCCCCGCGCCGGTGTTCGCTGATGAACGGCCCTTCCAGATGGATGCCCGCCAGCAGCCCGGTGTCGACGGATTCGCTCAATATGTCGATGCGCTCACGCAATTCGTCCTCGGTGGCCGAGACGAGCGAGGCGACCAGGGTGGTGGTGCCGCGCCCGCGATGGAATTTCGCGGCCGCCTCCACCCCGGCGGCGTCGGTCTCGGGGAAGCCGTAGCCGCCGCCGCCGTGGCAGTGCACGTCGATCAGCCCGGGCAGGATGATCGGCGGTTCGTCCGCCGGCTCCGGCAGCTCACCGCCGAATCCCGTTGCGGGCCCGACGTAGTCGATTCGCGGTCCGTCGAACGCCACCACACCGTCGGCGAGTTCGCCCGCCTCGGTGAGGGTGACGACCCGGCCGCGCAGGGTGATCGTCAACTATCTCGCCCCAGCGCTTTCCGGGCCGCCGTCACGGCCGCGTCCGCGGTCCCGGCGGTCAGCACCGCATCGGCCGCGGCCCGGCACTGTTCGAGGCTCACCCCGGCCAGTTGCGCGCGCACGCCGGCCAGCGACCTGGGCGCCATGGACAGCGTCTCGACACCGAGTCCGACCAGCACGCAGGCGAATTCGGGATTGGACGCCGATTCGCCGCACACCCCGACCTTGACGCCGTTCTTGCGCGCCCCCGCCACCACCGCGGCGATGGTCGCGGCGAGCGCGGGCTGCCATGGATTGTGCAGCGCCGCCAGCGACGAGGACATGCGGTCCGCGCCGAACAGGTATTGCGACAGGTCGTTGGTGCCGATGGAGAAGAAGTCCACCTCCGCGCCGAGATGCTCGGAACGGATTGCGGCGGCGGGGATTTCGACCATGATGCCGCAGGCGCCGACCCCGGCCGCGCGCGCCTTGGCGACGAAGTAGCTCGCCTCCTCGACGGTGCCGACCATGGGCGCCATCACCTGCACGGCGGCGCCGGTGGCCTGGCGGGCCAGCTCGATCGCGGTGAGCTGGTCGAGCAGCGTCCCCTCATCGACGCTGCTCAACCGCAATCCGCGCACACCGAGCGCGGGATTCTCTTCCTCGGGGAGATTCAGGAACGGCAGCGGCTTGTCCGAGCCCGCGTCCAGGGTGCGCACCGTGACCGGCCGCTCCCCCATGATCCGGAAGATCTCGCCGTACTGCGCCGTCTGCTCCTCGACGGTAGGCGCGGATTGCCGGTCCAGGAACAGGAATTCGGTGCGGAACAGGCCCACGCCCTCGGCGCCGAGTTCCACCGCCAGCTGCGCGTCCGCGGCGCTGCCGACATTGGCCAGCAACGGCACCGCGTGCCCGTCGGCGGTGCGGCCGGGACCGGTGGGCGCATCGGCCCGGCGTTCCCGCTCGGCCTGCACGGCGGCCTTGCGCGCCTGGTCGGGCGCGATTTCTACGGTGCCACGCGTCCCGTCCAGCACCACTTCGGCGCCTTCGGCGATGGTGGCGGCGTCCGGGCAGGCCACCACGGCCGGAATGCCCAGCGCCTTGGCCAGAATCGCGGTGTGCGAGGTCGGCCCGCCCGCGATGGTCAGCAGCCCGACCACCTTCGCCGGATCCAGCGTCGCGGTATCGGCGGGCGCGAGATCCTGGGCGGCGAGCACGAAAGGCGTGTCGCTGTCCGGGATTCCGGGCGGGGCCACCCCGAGCAGTTCGGCGACCACCCGCTGTCCGACGTCGCGCAGATCGGTGGCGCGTTCGGCCATCAATCCGCCCAGCGCCGCCAGCTGTCCGGCGAAATGCGCGACCGCCTCGGTGACCGCGTGCGCGGTGGGCCCGCCGGCCCGGATGCCCGCGCGCACCTGATCCAGCAGCGCCGGATCGGCCGCCAGGGCCGAGGTCATGAACAGGATGTCGGCGGCCGGGCCGGTGGCGTCGAGGGCCTGCGCGGAGTAGCGCGCGGCGACGGTCTCGAAAGCCTTTTCGGCCCGGGCGATCTCGGCTTCGGCGTCCGCGCCGGGCGCGTCGTCCGGGCTGGTGACCGGCGCTGCCGCCAGCCACTTCACCGGCCCGACCGCGACGCCCGGTGCGGCGGCGACGCCGCGGATCTCAGCCGTCAAGATCGGTCTCCAGCAGCTCGACCAGCTTGTCCAGGGCCGCGTCGGCCCCGTCGTCGGCCGAGAGGGTGACGGTATCGCCCTGTTTGACACCCAGAGTCATCACCTGCAACAGGCTACCGGCGGCCACGCCCGGCTTGCCGTCGACCGAAATAGTCACGGGCACAGGCGATTCGGCGGCGGCCTTGGCGAACAGGGCGGCGGGGCGGGCGTGCAGTCCGGTCTTGGAGGCCACGACGGCGGTGCGGGTGATCATAGGGCGGTGTTCTCCTTGTCCAGCTCGTCGGCTTCCGGTTCACGACCGGGCGTCGGCAGATTCCAGCGCTTGATGATGAAACTGAAGGTGAAGTAGTACAGGGCGGCGTAACCGAGCCCGATCGGGATCAGCCAGAGCGGATGCTGGGCCTTGCCGAAGTTGAGCAGGTAGTCGATGGCGCCCGCGGAGAAGGTGAAGCCGTCGTGGATGCCGAGCGCATTGGTCAGGGCCAGCGCCGAACCGGTGAACAGCGCGTGGATGAGCAGCAGCGGCCAGGCCACGAAGATGAAGGCGAATTCCAGGGGTTCGGTGATGCCGGTGACGAACGCGGTCAGGCCGGTGGAGAGCATGATGCCGCCGACGACCTTCTTCTGCGAGGGCTTGGCATTGCGCCAGATGGCCAGCGCGGCGGCCGGCAAACCGAACATCATGATCGGGAAGAAGCCGGTCATGAAGGTGCCGGCGGTCGGGTCACCGGCCAGGAAGCGCGCGATATCGCCGTGCTTGCCGTCGTAGTCACCGATGATGAACCAGACCACGGAGTTCAGGATATGGTGCAGGCCGAGCGGGATCAGCATCCGGTTGGCGAATCCGAAGATGCCGCCGCCGATCACCGTGTTGTCGGCGACCGTATTGCCGAGCCAGGTGAGCCCGGCATTGAAGGCCGGGAAGACGAACGACATGGCCACGCCGATCACCACGGCCGCGCAGGCGGTCAGGATCGGGACCAGGCGGCGGCCGGAGAAGAAGCCCAGATAGTCCGGCAGCTGGGTGCGGTGGAACTTCTGCCACAGGATCGCCGCGGTCAGGCCCATCACGATGCCGCCCAGGACACCGAAATTCACCAGCAGCTGAGCACCTTTGGCGTCGGTCTTGCCCGCCAGCACGACCGGGGCCATGGCCTTGCAGACGCCGTTGAAGGCCAGGTATCCGACGACGGCGGCCAGGGCGGTGGAGCCGTCGGCCTTCTTGGCCCAGCCGATGGCGATGCCGACCGCGAACAGCAGCGGCAGATTGTCCAGCAGTGCGCCGCCGGCCCCCGCCAGCACGGCCGCAATGGTTTCCAGGGCCGACCAGCGGCCCAGCATGTCGTCCTGACCTAGTCGCAGCAACAGCCCGGCAGCCGGTAGCGTGGCAATCGGCAGCATGAGGCTGCGGCCGAGTTTCTGCAGTCCGGACAGGTCGATCTTCTTACGTACGCTCTGGGCGGCGTCGGCCATAGCGGGTCCCTCAGTCTGTGAATGGCGTCACGCACCGGTATGGTGACTGGTTATAACCAGACATATACTGGTTATAACCAGCTTTGTCCACTCGACACGCATGGAGGAAAGATGTCGAAAGTTGATCAGATCGTCGCGGGCCTGGGTGGCACGGACAACATCGTCGAGGTCGAAGGGTGCATCACCCGGCTGCGCGTGGAGGTGAAGGATTCGGCCAAGATCGACGAGAAGGGTCTCAAGGCAGCGGGCGCGCACGGAGTCGTCAAGGCGGGCAATGCCGTTCAGGTCGTGGTCGGGCCGACCGCCGACGCCCTGGCCGACGACATCAACGATCTGCTCTGAGACCGATGAGCACCGAGATCCTCGCGCCCCTGGATGGGCGCGCCATGCCGCTGTCCGAGGTGCCCGACCCCGTGTTCTCCGCCGAGATGGTGGGCGCGGGGGTGGCCATCGAACCACTGGACACCGATGAGCAAACCACGGTGGTCGCGCCGATCACCGGCAGCATCGTGAAGCTGCACCCGCACGCTGCGGTCATCGTCTCCGAGGCCGGCACCGGTGTGCTGCTGCACGTGGGCATCGACACCGTCGGCAAGCCGGACCTGTTCGAGCTGAAGGCCGCCGAGGGCGCGCGGGTGAACGCGGGCGATCCGCTGATCACCTTCTCCCCCAATGCCGTTCGCCGGCTGGGGCTGAGCGCCGCGGTGCCGGTCGTGGTGATGGACACCGCCCCGGGTTCGGCGCAGAACGCGCTGACCGGACCGGTCGCCACCGGCGACGTGCTGTATTCGATCTGAGCGGTCCCGGAAACGAGCGAGCCGCTGCCTGATCCAGGCAGCGGCTCGAATCTCGCGGGATCAGTCCTGATCGGCCAGCACGGTCATGTACACCTGGTAGCGATCGGCCCGGTACCAGGACTGGGCGTGCTCGACGGCCCGGTCGCGGGAATACGAGATGCGGTCGAAAGCCAGTAGCGGAGAACCGGTTTCGGTGCCCAGCCAGCCCGCGCCGCGCTCGTCGGCGGCGACCGCGCGCACGCTCTGCTCGGCGCGATCGATCGGGCAGTCGTAGCGGTCGGCGAACAGCGCGTAAAGCGACTGCGTCAGTTCGTGATCCAGCAGGCCCGGCAGCAGATCCGCGCGATACCAGCCGTCGTCGATGGACATCGGCAGCCCGTCGGCCAGCCGCAGGCGCACCAGGTGGAAGGCCTTCTCATTGGCCCCCAGCCCCAGCGCGGTCTGCGAAGCGGGCGGCGGCACGGCGTGATCGGTGTGCAGCACCACGGTGCTCGGCACCCGGCCCAGCCGCCGCATATCGTCGGAGAACGAGGCCATGTGCAGGCGCGACCGCGCGACCCGTTCGGCCACGAAGGTGCCCTTACCCGGGATCCGGGTGATGACGCCCTCGGATTCCAACTGCCCCAACACTTCTCGCACCGTCATGCGACTGACCCGGTAGTCGTCGCACAACTGGCGTTCGCTGGGCAGCATCTCCCCGGGGCGCAGCGTCGCGCACAGGGCGGTCAACGCGGAGCGCAGCTGCGCCTGTTTGGTCACGCGGCCGGCCACGTCACCTCCGACCGCGCTTCGCCCCCGCGAGTGGCGGGAAGTCTCACTTCTCGTTGCGCGCCTTCGGGAATCGCTTCTGCTTGGCGACCCAGCCGGCCATCTTGGCCCAGTGCCCCTTGGCCGGGGTCACCACCGAGACCAGCTCCCGGTTCCACTCGTCGGCCTCGGTCAGCCCGTCCACGGTCTCGCACAGCAGCTTGGCCGAGGCCAGATCGCCGACGACCCGATCGCCGAGCACGCCGTCGGCGCCGACCAGGGTGACCCGGACGCCGATCCGGCCGATGGGCTGCAATACCGCGGTGGCCGAACCGCCGTGATCCGCGATGAATCCCTGCACGGAATCGACGATGGACGGCGACAACTTCTCGGGTGCCGGGGCGGCGGTAGCGCTCATGCCCAGGAGTTTACCCATGCGCCGAACCCGGTCCACGAGCCGCCGGGCACGTCACATCGGCGCGGGTGTAGAAAAAGGTAATGCGCGCCATTCAGGTTTCCGAGCACGGTGGTCCCGAAGTCCTGCGGTATGTGGAGGTCGCGGACCCGCAAGCAGGGCCCGGTCAGTTGCTGGTGCGGACCGAGGCGATCGGGATCAACTTCATCGACACCTATATCCGGACGGGGCGGTATCCGCAGGCGGTGCCGTATGTGCCGGGGTCCGAAGGCACGGGCGTGATTCTGGCCGTGGGGGCGGACGTCACCGATTTCTCGGTGGGCGACCGGGTGGCTTGGGCCGCGGGGCCGGGGTCGTATGCCGAGCAGGTGATCGTGCCCGCGGCGGTGGCTATTCCGGTGCCGGAAGGGGTTTCGCCGGAGGTCGCGGCGTCGGCGCTGTTGCAGGGCATGACGGCGCACTACCTGATCGAGTCGATCTACAAGCCCGCGCCGGGCGAAGCGGTGCTGGTGCACGCCGGGGCGGGCGGGGTCGGGCTGATCCTGACCCAGTTGCTGGCGGGGCGCGGGATTCGGGTGATCACCACGGTGTCGACCGATGACAAGGAGAAGCTGTCGCGGGAAGCGGGCGCGGCCGAAGTGCTGCGGTACGAGGACGATATCGCCGCTCGGGTGCGGGAATTGACCGGCGGCGTGGGTGTCGCGGCGGTGTACGACGGGGTCGGCGCGTCGACGTTCGAGGCCAGTCTCGCGTCGTTGCGGGTGCGGGGCATGCTCGCGTTGTTCGGCGGGGCCAGTGGGCCGGTGCCGGAATTCGATCTGCAGCGGCTGGCCGGGGCGGGGTCGCTGTTCGTGACGCGGCCGACGCTGGTGCACTACACCCGCGATCGGGCCGAATTGCTGTGGCGCGCAGGCGATATCCTCAATGCCATCGCGGACGGCAGCCTGCGCATCCGGATCGGGGCCACCTATCCGCTGGCCGAGGCCGAGCGGGCGCATCGGGATCTGGAGGGCCGCAAGACAACCGGATCGATCGTGCTGCTGCCCTGATCCCGGGGTGACGCGGTCAGCCTCCCGGTGACGGCTGACCGCGCGGATCGATTCCGCTTCAGGGGATGTCGCGGCCGGTGAGGCCGCGGTAGATGAAGCGGGTGAGGCCGTCGATGGCCTGCTCGTCGGTGAGTTCGACCGCGCCGTCCTCGACGGTTTGCAGCAGGCCGGTGGCGGCCAGGAACATCATGGCCAGGCTGGCGTCGGCGGTGCTGGGCAGGGTCAGGCCGGCGGCGGGGAAGCGGTCCAGATGGTCGGCGACGTCCTGGCGCTGCTCGTGGGCGTATCCGCTGACTATGCGCGCGAATTCCTCGTTGACCAGGGCCGCCTGGTTCATGGCGCGCAGCACCGCCCAGTTCTTGCGGGCGAAGGTCCAGTAGCTGGCGACGTGGTAGCGGACCGCGTCCGGATCGGTGAAATCCGGATTGTGCTCGTCCTGCTCCGAGGCCGCATCTCCTTCCACCGCAAGGTCTTTCAGCAGCGCCTGGAGCAGTTCTTCCTTGCTCGCGAAGTGGTTGTAGAACGAGCCCGCGGCCCGTCCGGCCGCCGCGGTGATGTCGGTGATCTTGGTGTTCAGATAGCCGCGATCGGCGAAGAGTTTGCGCGCGGCATCCTTGAGCGCCTGCTCGGTCTCCGCCGATTTCTCCTGCCGCTTGCCGGCCATCCGCACCTCCTCTTGACAGCGGACGCTACCACTCTGAATACTGAATTCACATTCACTGAATACAGATTCACCATTTGGAGTAGGCATGAACACGCAGGTACTGATCGTGGGCGCGGGTCCCACCGGACTCACCCTCGGCATCGATCTGGCGCGCCGCGGCATCGCGGTGCGCATCGTCGACAAAGCGGAGACGTTCTTCGACGGGTCGCGCGGGGACGGCATCCAGCCGCGCACGCTCGAGGTGTTCCACGATCTGGGCGTGCTGGATCGGGTGCTCGCGGCCGGCTGCCCGCAGGCGACCATGCGGGTGCACCTCGGTGGCGAATTCGTGATGGAGCGGCGAATGACCGAATGGCGGCAGCCGACCCCGGACGTGCCGTTCCCGAATCCGTGGGTGCTCGGGCAGTCCGATACCGAGGGGATTCTGCGCGAGCGGCTCGGCGAGTTCGGGGTGCGCGTCGAATCGGGCACGGCGCTGGGCGAATTCAGCGCCGACGCGGACGGGGTCACCGCGACGCTGGAGCGGGCGGTCGGGAGCGAGACCGTGCGGGTGGACTATCTCATCGGGGCGGACGGCGGGCGCAGCACGGTGCGCAAGGCCCTCGGCATCGCTTTCGAGGGCACCACCGACGAGTCGATTCGCATGCTGCTGGGCGATGTTCGCGCCGATGCGCTCGACCACGAGTTCGGGTACTGGTTCGCCGGACCCGATTCCCCGATGGACGGTTTCGCCATGTCGCCGCTGCCGGGCGGGCGCAAGTTCCAGTTCGCGGCGCCGCTGGCCGACGACTCGGGGGCTGAGCTGAGCGACCTGCAGGAGCTCGTCGACCGGCTCTCGCAGCGCACCGACATCGTGCTGAGCGAGCTGAGCTGGTCGACGGTGTGGCGGCCGAATATCCGCCTGGCGCAGCGGTTCCGGGACGGGCGGGTGTTCCTCGCGGGCGATGCGGCGCACGTGCATCCGCCGACCGGAGGTCAAGGGCTCAATACCGGCATTCAGGACGCCTACAACCTGGGCTGGAAACTCGAAGCGGCGCTGCGCGATCCGAGTCCGGCGACCGAGGCGCTGCTGGACACCTACGAGACCGAGCGGCGGGCCATCGCGGCGCAGGTGCTGGGGTTGAGCTCCGAGCTCCTGGACAAGACGGTCAACGGCGATGCGGACGCCATGAACCGCGATCACGCGCTGCAGCTCGATCTCACCTATCGAAACCTGGTGCCGCCCAGCGATGCCGCCGATCCGGGCGCGCTGCACGCGGGTGATCGCGCGCCCGACGCACCGCTGGTCTCGGCCTCGGGCGAAGCGGTGTTCCTCTTCGATCTGCTGCGCGGCCCGCACGCCACGCTGCTCGTCTTCGGCGATATCCCGGTCGATGCCGAGGAACGCGGCGAGCGGACCCGGGTCGTCTCGGTGCTGCGGACGGACAGCGGGTCGGCGGATCGCACCGGCACGGAGACGGTGGTCGATGCCGGCGGCCACGCTTTCGAAAGCTACGGGGCTACCGAAGGGACGCGGGTGCTCATCCGGCCGGACGGCTATGTCGGCGCACTGACCCGCTGACGCATCCCGATCCGATCGCGCCGGGTCGGCGGCAGGAGGAGCTGATACCCGGCCCGCCACCCCGAACTATTCCGGTCGGTCGCCCTGCTGCCGGGTGGGACCGGACTGTAGTGCTCCCGCGGTCCGACTTTGCCCTAGGGTATGCAGAATGATCTTGCTGCCGCGCAAGACGATTCGCCGTAACCTGGGATAGCGACGCCGTAAGGTGTTTGCGGCGACCGTTCCGGGCGGCCGGCAGGTAGAGGCATCTGGTCAGAGGGTGGTTCGGAATGTTGGTGAAGGTCCGCAACGACGATCCGTCGCGGCTGTCGGGCACCGAGCAGACCGTGATGAATTGGCTCAAGTCCTGGAGCGGGCCGCACGCGGTCCCCGGCATCGCGGTATTGCAGGTGCAGGACGCGGACGTGGTGGTGTGGACGCCGCAGACGTGCGTGGTGATCGGGGTCCGCGGTTTCGCCGAACGCGTGACCGGCACGCTCACCTGCGCCGAGGACGAAGCCTGGACCGTCGACGGGAAGCCCGCGCCCATCGACGGCGTGGACGGCAAACCCGCGCCGGTCGACGCGGCGGACAATCCGCTCGAGCGCGTGCGACGCCAAACCGTCGAGCTGGCCCGCCAATTGCGTTCCGCGCCCGGCCGCGAACACGTCCCCGTCAGCGGCCTGGTGCTGCTCCTCCCCCAGCTCGGCAGCCGCGTCAAACTCGAGAAGGGCGCGCTGCCGCCCGGTATCGACGTCCTCATCGGCGACGGCCCCTCCTCCCTCCGCGCCTATTTCACCAAGATCGCCGAAGGCGCGGACCCGTCCTGGGACGCCGGGCAGGTCGGCCAGGCCCTCGGCGCTCTCGGATTCGCCGCCGCCGCAACCTATTCCGACCTGGTCTCTGAGGGCTTCCCGGTGCCCGAGTCCGCCCGCTCCGCCCCACCTCCCATGTCCGCCGCTCCCACCGTGGTGGTCCCCTCGGTCCCCGTCCAGCCCCTCGCTCCCCCGACTCCGCCTGCGGGCGTGGGTGATCCGGGCTCCGCGGACCCCCGGGGCGCATCGGCCCAAGGCGGCCCCGGCCGGCCCGGCGGCACGGATACGGACCCGAACCGCCCCGGCTCCACCCAGCAATCCAGTGGTCGATCCGGCGGCAAAGGCCGCACGGCGGCCGCCGCGGTAGCCGGCGCAGCCACGGCCGCCGCCGCAGCAGCGGCCTACCGCGCGGTCACCGGCTCCTCCGACAACCCCGGCGGCTCCGGCACTTCCGGCCCCTCGCACCCCGGTGGCCCCAGCAACCAAGGTGGTCCGGGCTCCCAAGGCGGCCAAGGGTCTCCGAGCGGTGCCGGTTCCCAAGGCGGCCCAGGCGCTCCGAGCGGCCCCGGGTTCCACGGCGGTCCCGGCTCGCAAGGCACTCCCGCCTACGGCGGCCCAGGCTCGGGCTCCCCCAGCGGCCCCGGCTCTCCCAGCGGCGCAGGCGCTCCCGGCACCCAGCCGGCAGGCACCTACCTCCCGCCAGGCGGCCCCCAGCCCACCCCATCCCCCTCGTCCTGGTCCAGCCAAGGTCCCCAGCCGACCGGCCCGGGCCCCAGCGGCTGGTCCGTCGCCCCACCCGGCTCCGGCTCCGCCCCCCGGCCCGCCCGGACCGGCGGTCTCGCCGCCCTCGGCGGCCTCTTCGGCCGCCGCAAACAACCGCAGGTCACCCAATCCGACCCGCGCGCAGCCTATTCCGGCGGCCAAGCCCAGCCCGCCGCCCCCGGCTTCCCCGTCTGGCGCGACCAAGGCGACCAACGCGCCGCCGCCCGCGACATGCGCCGCACCCGCCGCCGCCGCGACTTCCCCATCATCGGCGCCATAGTCGTGGTCTTCCTCATCCTCCTGGTAGCCGTCATGTGCACCGGCCGCAGCGGCACCAGCGACGAAGACAAACAACACCGCCCGGCCCCCACCACGGTCCAGAAGGCCACCCCTTCCAAGACCGCTGACCCGACCATCCCGCGCACCACCATCGCCCCGGCCTGCTACCCGCTCGACCCCAACTGCCCACCGCCCGGCAATCGGCCGCCGTTCGGATAGCAACGAAAAACCGCCGCCCCGTCTCGGAGACGGGGCGGCGGTTTTTCGTGGATCAGGTTCGGCGACTACGCCGGTGTGATCAGCTCCAGCCGAAGAGGGTGTGGCCGATGGTGTTCCAGCCCAGGACCGAGTCGACGGCCAGGCCGCAGAAGACCACGGCGAGGTAGTTGTTGGACTGCAGGAACAGGCGCAGGGGCTTGACCGATTCGCCCTTGCGGACGCCGGCGTAGAGCTGGTGGGCCATCAGGAGGAACCAGGCGCCGGCCACCAGGGCGGTGGCGGCGTAGATGACGCCGGCGGCGGGGACCAGGGCGAGCGTGGCCAGGACCGTGAGCCAGGTGTAGATGACGATTTGCTTGGTGACCACCTGCTCGGTGGCTACCACCGGGAGCATGGGGACGCCTGCCGCCTTGTAGTCCTCCTTGTAGCGCATGGCGAGGGCCCAGGTGTGCGGCGGCGTCCAGAAGAAGATGACCAGGAACAGCACGATGGCGGGCCAGCCGATATTGCCGGTGACGGCGGACCAGCCGACCAGGGCGGGCATACAGCCGGCCGCGCCGCCCCAGATGACGTTCTGGGAGGTGCGGCGCTTGAGGCCGAGGGTGTAGACGAAGACGTAGAAGAGGATGGTCGCCACGACGAGCGCGCCGGAGAGCAGGTTGGCCTGCCACCAGAGCCAGGCGAAGGACACCACGCCGAGGGTGACGCCGAAGACGAAGGCGTTGCGGGTGGGCACGGCTTCGCGGGCCAGCGGGCGCTTGGAGGTGCGCTTCATGACCTTGTCGATATCCGCGTCGGCCACGCAGTTGAGGGTGTTGGCCGAGGCCGCGCCCATCCAGCCGCCGAAGAGGGTGACCAGGATGAGGCGGATGTCGACATTGCCGCGATCGGCCAGCAGCATGGTCGGAATGGTCGCGACCAGCAGCAGTTCGATGACGCGGGGCTTGGTCAGCGCGATGTAGGCGAGAACGCGGCGGGTCGCGACCGACAGCGGTCCGCTACCCGTGACGCGGTCGGCCAGCACCGTCCCGGAGGAGCCGTGAGCGCCACCCGGCTGTTGCCCAACTCGCACTGTTTCTCCTCGCACGCCACGCAGGTCTGATCCGGTCTGGAACAGCGGCGCGCTCTGCCGGTTCCTCGGTGAGAAACGCTGCGGCGCGGCCACTACTACAAAGCATGGTAGACCCCCGGAAGGTGTGCTCCCGACCAGGCCCGGGTTCGATTCGCCCGCGCCATGATTCGCGGCGGCCATCGCGCCGGGCCCGCGGGTGACCCGGGCTACACCCGATTCGGGTAGCGCCCAGCAGCTATGAACGGTCACGAACGGGTAGTCGACTGGACACGGAAGGACACGGAAACGAGACACGACGGCCGGTGAACACGGGTTCCCGCATGGTCGGGAATCACACACCCTTAGGGTGGTGGGGTAGATCGGTGCGCGTGTCGCGCCGTATCGCCCGCAGCGAATCACCCCGCCGCCCACAACCGCATCGTTGACGAGAAGGTCAGGAGAACCTCGGTCGTGTCAGTCACAGACGACATCCGCGCGCTCACTCAGCCGAACCACCCCACCGACTGGACCGAACTGGACACCAGAGCCGTCGACACGGCCCGGCTGCTCGCGGCCGATGCGGTGCAGAAGGTCGGCAACGGCCATCCCGGCACCGCCATGAGCCTGGCGCCCTTGGCCTACACCCTCTTTCAGCGCGTGATGCGTTTCGACCCGAGCGACCCGTCGTGGGTGGGCCGCGACCGGTTCGTGCTGTCCTGCGGACACTCCAGCCTCACCCAGTACGTGCAGCTGTACCTGGCGGGTATCGGCCTCGAGCTCGACGATCTGAAGGCGCTGCGCACCTGGGGCGCGCTGACCCCGGGCCACCCGGAGTACCGGCACACCGACGGCGTCGAGATCACCACCGGCCCGCTCGGCCAGGGCCTGGCCTCGGCGGTCGGCATGGCGATAGCGGCGCGGCGGGAGCGCGGTCTGTTCGATCCCGAAGCGGCGCAGGGCGAGAGCGCGTTCGACCACTTCATCTACGTGATCGCCTCGGACGGCGATATGGAAGAGGGCGTCACCGCGGAGGCGTCGTCGCTGGCGGGCACCCAGCAGCTGGGCAATCTGATCCTGTTCTACGACGACAACCGGATCTCCATCGAGGACGACACCCGCATCGCCTTCACCGAGGACGTGGCCGCGCGCTACCGCGCCTACGACTGGCATGTGCAGGTGGTCGAGGGCGGCGAGAACGTCACCGGCATCGAGGCCGCCATCGCCGAGGCCAAGGCCGTGACCGACAAGCCGTCGATCATCCTGCTGCGCACCATCATCGGCTACCCGGCCCCGAACAAGATGAACACCGGCGCCTCGCACGGTGCGGCGCTGGGCGCGGACGAGGTGGCCGCCACCAAGAAGATCCTGGGCTTCGATCCCGAGCAGACCTTCGAGGTCAGCGACGCGGTCATCGGGCACACCCGCAACCAGGCCGCCGATCGCGGTAAGGCCGCGCGTGCCGCCTGGCAGGACCAGTTCGATGCGTGGGCCGCGGCCAACCCGGAGCACAAGGCCCTGTTCGATCGTCTCCAGGAACGCCGCCTGCCCGCGGGCTGGGCGGATGCGCTGCCGGTGCACGAGCCGGGCAAGGCGATGGCCACCCGCAAGGCATCCGGCGCGGTCCTCGCGGCGCTCGCCCCGGTGCTGCCGGAGCTGTGGGGCGGTTCGGCCGACCTCGCCGAATCCAACAACACCACCATGCCGAACCAGCCGTCCTTCGGCCCGGAGGACATCTCCACCGGCCATTGGAAGGCCCAGCCCTACGGCCGCACCCTGCACTTCGGTGTGCGCGAGCACGCCATGGGCTCGATCCTGAACGGCATCGCGCTGCACGGGCCGACCCGTCCGTACGGCGGCACCTTCCTGGTGTTCTCCGACTACATGCGTCCCGCCGTGCGCCTGGGCGCGCTCATGCGCACCCCGGTCACCTACGTGTGGACCCACGACTCCATCGGCCTGGGCGAGGACGGCCCGACCCATCAGCCGATCGAGCACCTGGCGGCCCTGCGCGCCATCCCGGGCCTGAACGTGGTCCGCCCCGGCGACGCCAACGAGACCACCTACGCCTGGCGCGTCATCCTGGAACGCGATAGCGCCGAACGGCATTCGCACTTCCTGGTCTCCGAGCCGCCGCACCAGGACGGCCCGTCCGCGCTCGCGCTGACCCGCCAGGATCTGCCGATCCAGGAGGGCACCAGCTACGAGGGCGTCGCCAAGGGCGGCTACATCCTGGCCGAATCCTCCACCGCCACACCGCAGGTGATCCTGATCGCCACCGGTTCGGAGCTGCAGCTGGCCGTGGACGCGCGCGCTACGCTCGAGGCGCAGGGCATCGGTACCCGCGTGGTGTCCATGCCGTGTGTGGAGTGGTTCGACGCGCAGGAACAGTCCTACCGCGACCAGGTGCTGCCGCCCTCGGTCAAGGCCCGCGTCACGGTCGAGGCCGGAATCGCCATGCCGTGGCACCGGTTCACCGGAGACAACGGTGAGAACGTGTCCATCGAGCACTTCGGCGCCTCGGCGGACTTCAAGACCCTGTTCCGCGAGTTCGGCATCACCGCCGACGCCGTCGTCGCCGCTGCCACCCGCTCGCTTGCCAAGGTGAAGGGATAACCCTCATGACCCAGAACACGAACACCGCCGCGCTCAGCGCGGCCGGGGTTTCGGTGTGGCTGGACGATCTCTCGCGCGGTCGCATCAAGTCCGGAAACCTCCAGGGCCTGATCGACACCCGCAATGTCGTCGGCGTCACCACCAACCCGACCATCTTCCAGGGGGCTCTCGCGCAGGGCCACGACTACGACGCGCAGGTGCGCGAGCTGGCCGCGCAGGGCGCGGACGCCGACGCCGCCGTCAAGACCATCACCACCGATGACGTGCGCGACGCCTGCGACCTGTTCGCCGACGTGTTCGCCGCGTCCAAGGGCGTGGACGGGCGCGTCTCCATCGAGGTCGATCCGCGCCTGGCGTTCGACACCGACGGCACGGTGGCGCAGGCCATCGAGCTGTGGAAGATCGTCGACCGCCCGAACCTGCTCATCAAGATTCCCGCCACCGAGGCCGGCCTGCCGGCCATCACGCGGGTGATCGCGGAGGGCATCAGCGTGAACGTGACGCTGATCTTCTCGGTCGAGCGCTACGTCGCGGTCATGGGCGCCTACCTCGACGGCCTGCGCAATGCCCAGGTCGCCGGGCACGATCTGGCCCTGATCCATTCCGTCGCTTCGTTCTTCGTCTCCCGCGTGGACACCGAGATCGACAAGCGCCTGGAGACCATCGGCACCGAGGCGGCGCTCGCGCTGCGCGGCAAGGCCGGAATCGCCAACGCGCAGTTGGCCTATGCGGCCTACCAGGACGTATTCGACGGCGGCGCACACACTTCCACCTACGCGGGCCTGCGCGCCTCCGGCGGCGCCAACGCCCAGCGCGCGCTGTGGGCCTCCACCGGTGTGAAGAACCCCGAGTACTCCGATGTCATGTACGTGACCGAGCTGGTCGCGCCGAACACGGTGAACACGCTGCCGGAGAAGACCCTCGAGGCCGTCGCCGACCACGCCGAGATCGTGCCGAACGCGGCCGTCGGCAAGGGCGCCGAAGCCCAGGCCGTCTTCGACCAGCTGGTCGCGGTGGGCATCGATCTGGCCGAGGTGTTCGGGGTGCTCGAGACCGAAGGCGTCGACAAGTTCGTCAAGTCCTGGGACGAACTGCTGGTCGCCACCACCGAACAGCTCCAGGCGGCGGGGGGCAACTGACGGTGGCTTCCGGCGCGGCGACAACGGTCACGACGGTGAACCCGCTCCGCGATGGGCGGGACAGCCGGGTTCCTCACATCGCGGGACCGTGCAGCATGGTGATATTCGGGGTGACCGGTGACCTGTCGCGGCGCAAACTGCTGCCGGCCATCTACGACCTGGCGAACCGCGGGCTGATGCCGCCCGGGTTCGCCCTGGTCGGGTTCGCCCGCCGCGATATGTCCGAGGAGGACTTCGCGGCCCTCGTGCACGAATCCATCAGCAGTTCCGCCCGCACCCCCTTCCGGGACGAGGTGTGGCAGCAGCTGCGCGAGGGATTACGTTTCGTGCGCGGCACTTTCGAGGACGACGAGGCTTTCCACAAGCTCGCCACCACCCTCAAGGATCTGGACCGCGATCGCGGGACCGGCGGCAATCACGCCTTCTATCTCTCGATTCCGCCGGACGAGTTCCCGGTGGTGCTCGAACAGCTCTCCAAGAACGGCCTGGCGCAATCGGCGGAGGTACCCACCGGGCAGCCCCGGCCGTGGCGGCGGGTGGTGATCGAGAAGCCGTTCGGGCACGACCTGCAGAGCGCACGCGAGCTCAACGCCCTGGTCAACGGTGTGTTCCCGGAGCGGTCGGTGTTCCGCATCGACCACTACCTGGGCAAGGAGACGGTGCAGAACCTGCTGGCGCTGCGCTTCGCGAACCAGCTGTGGGATCCCATCTGGAACGCCAATTACGTGGACCACGTGCAGATCACCATGGCCGAGGACATCGGCCTGGGCGGGCGCGCGGGCTACTACGACGGCATCGGCGCGGCCCGCGACGTCATCCAGAACCACCTGTTGCAGCTGCTGGCGCTCACGGCCATGGAAGAGCCGGTCAGCTTCCAGCCCAAGCAACTGCAGATCGAGAAGATCAAGGTGCTCTCGGCGACCAAGCTCGTCGAACCCATCGAGCAGACCACCGCGCGCGGTCAGTACACGGCGGGCTGGCAGGGCAGCGAGCCCGTGGTGGGCTTGTTGCAGGAGGAGGGTTTCGACCCCAACTCCAAGACCGAGACCTACGCCGCCATCACCCTCGCGGTGGAGACGCGGCGCTGGGCGGGCGTGCCGTTCTACCTGCGCACCGGAAAACGCCTGGGCCGCCGCGTCACCGAGATCGCGGTGGTGTTCAAGCGCGCCCCGCATCTGCCGTTCGACCAGACCATGACCGAGGAACTCGGGCAGAACGCGCTGGTCATCCGGGTGCAGCCGGATGAGGGCATCACCATGCGGTTCGGGTCCAAGGTGCCCGGGTCCTCCATGGAGGTGCGCGATGTGAACATGGACTTCAGCTACGGCGAAGCGTTCACCGAGGACTCCCCCGAGGCGTACGAACGGCTCATCCTGGACGTCCTGCTGGGTGTGCCGTCCCTGTTCCCGGTCAACGAGGAAGTCGAATTGTCCTGGCAGATCCTCGATCCCGTGCTCGACCACTGGGCCGAGACCGGACGGCCCGACCCGTACGAGGCGGGTGGCTGGGGACCGGATTCGGCCGATGAGATGCTCGCGCGCAGCGGGCGGGAATGGCGGCGGCCGTGATCATCGACATGCCCGATACCGACACCCGCGAGGTGTCCAAGCGCCTGGTGCAACTGCGCGAGGCCAATGGCGTGGTGACCATGGGCCGGGTGCTCACCCTGGTGGTGTGCACCCTGGACAGCTCCGAGGCCGAGGACGCCATCGACGCGGCCAATGACGCCAGCCGCGAACACCCCTGCCGGGTGATAGTGCTCGCGCGCGGGGACCGGACCGCGGCCACCCGCCTCGATGCCCAGATCCGGGTCGGCGGCGACGCCGGCGCGGCCGAGGTCATCGTGCTGCGGCTGCAAGGCGATCTGGTCGCCCACGAATCCAGCGTGGTGATCCCGTTCCTGCTGCCCGACACCCCCGTGGTTGCGTGGTGGCCGCGCGGGGCCCCGGACTTCCCGTCCAAGGATTCGGTGGGCCGGCTGGCCACCCGCCGCATCACCGACGCCACCTTCGCGCCGGATCCGCAATCGACCATCAAGAAACGGCGCGGCTCCTACGCGCCCGGCGATACGGATCTGGCCTGGAGCCGGATCACCTATTGGCGGGCGCTGCTGGCGGCGGCGCTGGACGAAGCGCCCTTCGAACCCGTTCAGTCGGTGACGATCTCGGGTCTGCGCGACGAACCGGCGCTGGACATGCTGGCGGGCTGGCTGGCCGCGCGGCTGGACTGCCCGGTGGTACGGCGCACCGGCGAGCTGAAGGTGGAGATGTCGCGGCCGTCGGTCTCGATCTCCATCGCCCGCCCGCAGCACGGCCGCACCGCTACGCTCACCCGCACCGGCGAACCCGATCAGCGCTTCGCCCTGGCGCGCCGCGAGACTCGCGACTGCCTGGCCGAGGAACTGCGCCACCTGGACGCCGACGACATCTACGCCGAGGCGCTCACCGGACTCGAAAGGGTGACCTATGAGTAAGCCCGCCGTCGAAACCTTCGCCACCCAGGACGAACTGGTGCAGGCCGCGGCCGCCCGGTTCGTCGCCGCGGTGGTGGAGGCGCAGCGTCTGCGCGGATCGGCGTCGGTGGTGCTCACCGGCGGCGGCACCGGCATCGGGCTGCTGGAATGGGTGCGCAAGGCACCGGGCGATATCGACTGGGGCAAGCTCGACATCTTCTGGGGCGACGAGCGTTTCGTGCCGACCGGCGATACGGAACGCAACGAGCTGCAGGCCCGGCAGGCGCTGCTGGATCACGTTCCGGTCGATCCGGCGCGGGTGCACCCCACCGAAACCTCCAGCGGCGACTACCCCGATCCCCTGGAGGCCGCCGGGGAGTACCTGGCGACCGTGCACGCGCACCTCGCCGAACACGGCGCCTTCGACGTGCATCTGCTCGGCATGGGCGGTGAGGGGCATATCAATTCGCTGTTCCCGCACACCGACGCCACCCGCGAGGAGCACGAGCTGGTCGTCGCGGAGACACATTCGCCCAAGCCGCCGGCCGTGCGGATCACCTTGACGCTGCCCGCGATTCGCAAGGCGCGGCACGTGATGCTGATCGTGGCCGGTGAGGCGAAGGCGGCCGCGGTGGCGGCGGCGCTCAACGGCGCTTCGCCGCTGGACATTCCGGCGGCCGGGGCCATCGGCAGCGAATCCACCACCTGGCTGCTCGACGAGGGCGCGGCGGCCGACCTGCCCCGCTGAGCATTTCCCCTGGGCCCGGATTCCCGCCGGGCTCAGGGGTTTTCCGGGTATCGCCGCGCGGTCGGCAGCCCGGCCCAGACCACCTTGCCGCCCTGCCACTGCCGGGTGCAGCCCCAGACGGCGGTCACGCGATCGACCAGATGCAGCCCGTACGCGCCGGTGCGGCGCGGGTCGGCGGCGTGCAGCGTGGCCGGATAGGAGTCGGCGTCGGTCACCGCGATGGTGAGGTCGCGATCTCGGAGCTCGAGCCGCAGGCCGATGTCGTCGTCGGAACGGGCGTGCAGGTAGGCGTTCTCGACCAGTTCGGTGGCCACCAGGCGGGCGGGGCCGATCATCCACGGCAGCCCCCAGTCGTCGCACACCTGATCCACGAAGCGGCGGGCGCGGCGCGCGCAGTCGGCGGTGGGCGCGAGATCCAGCCCGGCGCGCCGCAGCGGGGTTTCGCCGTCGGCGCCGGGACGCAATTGCGGATCGCCGAGCGCCGACGCGGCCATGGCCCGATCACTCAGCGCGATGGCGAACACGGCGAATTCGTGTGGGGGAACGCAGACTTCGCGATGCGGTGCGGACAGCAGCCGGGCGCCCTCGCCCGCCACCGGCATCACCACCGCGCCCTCGCGGCCCACCGCCTGATGATCCAGCCAGTCGCGCATATCGGGGGTGTCGATACTGGGCAGATAGCGGATCGCTTGCTCCCAGCCGAGTCCCGGGCCGGCCGCGGACGCCACGATGACCGTTGTCCCCTCGATCCAGTTGCCGTCGATTCGCATCGCACCCGACCTCCACTCTCCGGTTCTCGGTGCCGGGTGCGACGTCGATGTGTCACCCTGGGTCTCGCAAGTATCGGTACCCAGACAACGTACGACCGAATCGCGGTGCGGCCATGCCCGTCGAGGCGCTGGAGCTCACCACGCGCGAGCCCGAGCTCGCGCATCGGGTGCTCAATCAGCTGTACGCAACGGACCGACCGATCGTTTTCCTTGGCGACGGCGCTGCCTGCCATTTTCGGCTTCGCTCCCGTACCACCGGACCGGTCGGATTGTCCGAGATCTGGTACACCATGCCCACCCGCGGCCACCTGCCGCCGAACGAGTGGTTCATGGCCCTTACCACGCTCGGCGGCCACGTCGAATTGGCCGCCGGCGGCGGCGAACTGCGGTTACGGCACGGTGAGGTGGCCCGCTTCGACTGCGCGTCCGGCATGCGGGCGGAGTGGGACGATATCGGCGCCCTCCTCGTCAATATCCCTTTCCGGACCGTGGCGCGGGTCGCCGAAACCACCGGCGCCACCGACCCGCTCCGCTTCGACGGCATGTCCCCGGTATCGGCCGCCATGGCGCGCCAGTGGCGCGACCTCACCCGGTTCGTGCACCGGCAACTACTGCTCGCCGACTCGCCGCTCGGCCACGCGCTGGTCCAAGCCCAAGTCGAGCAAACGATCGCGCGGGCCGCCCTGGCCGTCTTCCCGAACTCCACCATGACCGCCTCCTATCGCCCCGGCGCGGGCTGGATGGCCCCGGCGGCCCTGCGACGCGCACTGGAGTTCATCGAATCCCATGCGGCGCAACCGATCACCGTCGCCGATATCGCGGCGGCGGCCGGGGCGAGCCCGCGCGCCGTGCAGCAGAACTTCCGCCGCCGGTTCGACACCACCCCCACGGCCTACCTGCGTTCGATACGCTTGGCGGCGGTCCATCGCGAACTCCGCCGGGCCGATCCGTCGAGCGGGATCGACATCTCCGAACTGGCCGGGCGGTGGGGATTCCCGCATTCCGGCCGGTTCGACGCGTGGTATCGGCGGCGATTCGGGGAAACCCCGGAACAGACCTTGCACGGGGACTGATCGGCTGCGGGGCCACCGACCGAGAGGGATGTCCGGGATGCCGGTACGGAGCGAGTTCAGCACCACCGACCCGGAGCGCGCTCGCGAGTACATCACGACATTGTTCGGCGACACCAGGATTCGCGTATCGGGCGATCCGGCGGCCTTCCGCTTCGAACTCGAACGCTGCGATATCGGGCCGGTGCGCTTCGACACCGTGCGCAATTCCCTCACCACCGGGTACGAGAAGGAACCCCTCGGATCACTGATGGTGTGCCGAATCCTGCGCCACACCATGGCATTCGACACCGGCGCGAGCTGTGAGCACTACGGTCCGGGCGAGGTGTTCCTGGCCGCGCACCCCCATCGGGCACACCGCTCGACCCTGTACGGCACCCACGTGCAGGCGGTGGGCCTGGACGTGGCGCTGCTGCAGCAGGCGGCCGGGGACACCGGTACCTCGGAGCAACTGCTGGACCGATTGCGGTACGGCCGTCTGCCGCCCGCGGCCGCCCGATTCTGGCAGCACTCGGTGGACTATCTGACCGAATCCCTTGCCCTGGTCGATGATTCGGAGGCCGGATCGCTGCTCGTGGGCAATGCCGGACAGCTGCTGGCCGCCGTGCTGCTCACCGCGTCCGGTGACGGCCCCGCCGACGGCGCCGGCGATCGCGCCGACGCCACGCGCACCACGGTGCGGCGGGCCACCGCGTTCATCGAGACCAATCCGGACCTGGATCTGGGCGTCGCCGATATCGCCCGCGCCAGCAATGTCAGCCCGCGTGCGGTCCAGCTGGCCTTCCGGCGGCACCTGGACACCACACCCATGCACTATCTGCGCCGGGTCCGCCTGGAGCGGGCGCGGGAGGAACTGCGGGCGGCGGCGCCCGGCGACCGGATCACCGTGACGGCCGTGGCAGCGCGCTGGGGGTATCTGCGCCCCAGCCGGTTCGCCGCCCACTACTTCGCGATCTACGGTGAGTATCCGGCGCAGACACTGCGCGGCAGCTGAGCCCGGGACTTCGTTTTTCGTGCCGGTATCGTTCGTTCGCACCGCTAGCCTCGCCGCCCGCGATGCGATGGGATGGAGGGGCGTGAGGCATCCGTGTGCCCCGTTCTCCATACGCTTCCGGACGGCCGACGAGGTGGTGCCGTGATTCCTTTCCGCAAGCGTTCCGCACCGCCGAGACGGTCGTCCCGTGCGCCCGATTGAGCCGCTGTCGGTGCTCGTCCACCGCGCGGATATGCGCTCGACCGCCGTGTGCACGGGCGAGATCGACTGCGCTACCGCCGATCAGCTCTTCATCGCGGTGATCGGCTTGCTCACCGATCACACCACCGAAATCGTGGAGATCGATCTGAGCGGGGTGACGTTCTTCGGCGCGGCCGGGCTGCGCGTGCTGGCGCGCCTCCAGGACGCGGCGCGCACGCATGCCAAGACGGTGCGCGTGGACCGCATCTCGCCTGCGGTGCGGCGGGTCCTGGACCTCACCGGGCTCGAACATCTGCGCCGCACCCCGCTGCGACGCTGACCTTCGCTTTCGCGTACGAACCCGGCGCGTATTCGGGTAGTGAACTACTCGCGAGCGCGGTGCCGTGCGCACCTAGCGTGAGCCTCGGCGCCGAAGGTCTCGGTGCGGAGGGGAACGACATGATCGATATCATCACGCTGCGCGGCACCGGGGAGCAGCGCAATACCGACGGCACCCCGGCGGGGATGTTGCACGACGTCGCCAAACTGCTCGACACCGACAAATTCAGCTGTTTCGAGCCGGATTGGCCGGCCTCGATCGGACCGGTGCCGGAATTGTGGGGACCCTCGCTGATCACCTCGGTCAAGAAGGGCGTCGCGGCGGGGGTGCGCGCTATTCAGGATTCGCCGAATGTGTGTGGGCTGCTGAGTTATTCGCTCGGCGGCATCGTGGCGTCGCGGATTCTCGAAGGGGTGCGGACCGGGGAGTTCCGCAATGCCGACGGCTCGCCGCTGGAGATCGCGTTCGTGGTGAATATCGCCAATCCGATGCGCCGCGCCGGGCAATCGGCCGGAAATCTGTGCGGGCCCGGCTTTTACGGTCTGCACGGGCAGCGCGGGAATTGGCCGATCGGGCTGGATGTGCGGGAGTACGCGAATCCGAACGACATCATCACCGCCTCCCCCGCCGATTCGCCGCTGCGCGTCATCGACGCCGGCATTTCGCCGTTCGCGTTACTGGAGGGCGCACGCATCGGCGATTTCACCGGGCTGCTGTTCGACCAGCTGCTGCAATTCCTGATGCGGGATCCGGTGGCGAACATCGACCGCTACGCCGCGGCGGTGCGCGGGGTGCTCGGCTACCTCACCCCGTGGCCGGACGGTGAGCACGTGCGCTACTCCGGGCACCCCATGCCGGGCTCGGAGCTGCTGTGGACCACCCATGCCGCCGAGTACCTGAATGCGAACTACTGACGTTTCGGGCACTCTGCACGAGCGGAACGATCACGTACCGACAATCGGCCGAATTGCGTTGAACCCGAATAATTCCTGATCACAGGTGCCTTAGAGTCCGTGGCCACCACCGCACGGTGGTTGTCACCCCGACTGAGGAACACCTATGCACAGTCGCATTTCCGGTCCCCGTCTCGTCTTCGCCGCGGCCGCCGCCGTCGTGCTCGCCCTGCCGGGCACGGCGCAGGCCGCGGGCCATATCGCGTTCTCTTCCAAGGTCGATTCGCCCTCCGGCGGATCGTTCCCGTCGTGGGGTCCCGGCCCCTCCCCCATCGGCACCGTCGGCGCGGACTTCACCGGCGACGGCATCACCGATATCGTGGCCGCCGACTTCGGCGGCGACGGCCCGATCATGATGGCGGGCAAGGGCAACGGCACCTTCGGCACCGGTGCGCGAGTCGGCTCGGTCGGCAACGGTTACGGCGCGGTCGGCGCGGGCGATCTGAACGGCGACGGCAAGATCGACGTGGTGGCGCAGGCGTGGACCAGCATCGCGGTCTTCCTCAACAATGGCGACGGCACCTTCAAGGTGGGCCAGAAGTACACCACCCTCGAAGGCGCGCAGCAGGAGGTGATCGTCGCCGATGCCAATGGCGACGGTAAGGCCGATATGCTCAGCCTCATTCCCGCCGGCGTCAAGACCTGGCTGGGCAATGGGGACGGCACCTTCAAATCCGGCGATTCGGCCATCATTCCCGGTCCGGCCGCCTCGTTCACGGTCGGGAAGTTCAACGCCGACAACAAGATCGACATCGCGATCAACAACGATCTGCTGCAGCAGGTGCAGGTCTTCCTCGGCGACGGGGACGGCAGCTTCACCAAGAAGGGTTCCAGCACCAGCGGTCTCATCACCGAGGATGTGCGGGCCGGGGACTTCGACGGCGACGGCATCGACGATGTGATCACCGCCGACTCGTTCTCCTTCTCCACCACCGTGCTGGTCTCGGACGGCAACGGCGGCTTCAAGAAGACCAACCGGATCACCTTCTCGGGGCTGGGGCCGACCAGTATCGCGGTGGCCGACTTCGACCGGGACGGCAAGCTCGACGCCGCCATGTCGGCGGTGCTGGACTCGAAGATGGTGATCTTCACCGGCAACGGTGACGGCACCGTCGCCCGCACCGCCGACTACGCCGTCACCAACCAGCCGCAGACGCCCGTCCTGGCGGACTTCGATCGCGACGGCAAGATCGACATCGTGGTGGCCGGGGCCGCCAATGCGGTGTCCTTCCTGAAGAACGCCTCGTAGCCGGGCGATCGCGGAATGTCGTACCCCACCGCTAGCCTCGTGCGCATGGGACTGGCGGTGGGCACGCACGCGTACGCGTACAGCTTGATGAGCAATGACGATCCCGAGTATCTGGCGGATCTGCGCAACGAGCTCGAGGCGCTGAACGCGCTGCTGGCCTCGGAAGGACTACCGGCGCACCAGGAGCCGGAGACCTACGGTCCCGTGACCAGCCGCGAGGAAATCGGCAGCCTGCCATACAGTTTCGTGCACTATCTGCGCCGCGCCTACGCCCGCGCCGTGGAGAATCCCGGGGAGGCGCTCGCGCCCGTCGCGGACGGCGAGGACCCCACCGGAGATCCCGCGGTCGAAGCGCTGACCTACATGTTCGAGTCGCATCTGATCTGCCACTCGGACTGCGAGGGCTATTACGTGCCGGTCGATTTCGACATGGTGCTGTACCCCGACGACGACATCATTCCCGGCGGCATGGTCGGGTCGACCCAGGGCCTGCTGCGCGAACTCATCTATGTGGCCCCGTATATCGGCATCACGATGATCGGCGCGGAACTGGCCGAGACCGCTCTCGCCGAACTCCGGGCGGACCACACCGACACCCATCCGTTCTATCGGGAACGCGAAACCTGGTTCCTGCTATACGAATCCGCGCGGGTGTCCCTCGGCAACAACACGCTGATCCACTTCGGCTGAACCCGCCCGCCCGGGTATCGGGTTCAATGGAGGTCGTGGGGATTCTCGGTAACTTCGTACTGTCCAGCTCCAACCAGGCGACCCGGCGCGGGGTGTTCCTCGGCCGCCGGTCGACGAAAGTCCATGTGGCGCTGTATCGCTGGTCGCGCGGCCGGTTGGGGGCGCGGCTGCCGGGCTGGCCGCGGGCGCGCATCCTGCTGCTGGATCACCTCGGCGCGAAGTCCGGCATCCGGCGGACCTCGCCGGTCATGTTCCATCCGGACGGCGACGCGGTGGCCGTCGCGGCATCCAAGGGCGGGCAGCCGGTGCACCCGGCGTGGTTCCACAATCTCCTCGCCCACCCGGACACCACGATTCAGATCGGCTCGCAGGTGCGCCCGGTGCGAGCGCGCCTCGCGGACGATGCCGAGCGGGCGCGGTTGTGGCCCGAGTTCGTGGCGCTGTTCCCGGGTTTCGACTCCTATCGGCGTCAGGCCGAGCAGCGCACCATACCCATCGTGCTGCTCGAACCGCGCTGAATCAGCCCGGATGGCATTCGTCGAGGATGGCGGTCACCTGTTCGGGGGTCAGGTAGTCGCCGGTGTCCTCGAAATCGCCGATGGTGTGCGGGGCATCGTCGGCGAGGCCGATGCGGATGAAGTCGTCGCCGGCCAGGGAGTGCAGCAGCCAGTTGAAGCCGGTGCGGGCGCGGGCGGCGAAGGTGCGCAGCGCCATGAGATGGTAACCGCGGGTGACGAATTGGGCCGGTGCGCCGCGTAGGCCGACGCCGAGGGGGCGGGCGAGGGCGTCGAAGCCGCCCAGGTCGACGACCATGCCGAGGTCCTTGTGCCGGTAGGGCGTGCGCGGGTTGCCGCGCAGGGTGGCGACGATATTGTCGGCGGCGTGGCGGCCCTGACGGCTCGCGTGCTGGGCGGTGGGGGCGCAGAATTCGCCCGGGGCGGTGAGGTTCGGCACGGCCGCGGCATCACCGCAGGCCCACACGTCCTCGAGACCGGGCACGGTGAGATCGGCGTCGGTGACGATGCGGCCCTTGATGGTGGTCGCGCCGAGATGGTCGGCGAGCGGGCTGGCGGTGACGCCCGCGGTCCACAGCACGGTGCGGGTGGGGATGACCTGACCGGTGGTGAGCGTGACCGAACGCTCGGTCACCTCGGCGGCGGACGCGCCCGCCACCAGCTCGATATCGCGGCGGGCCAGCATCTGCTTCGCACGGGCGGCCAGCCGCTCGCCGAGCTCGGGCATGATGCGTCCGCTGTGCGTGACCAGGTACCACTTCACCGCCGCCGGATCGACGCGCGGATAGTATTCGCGCGCAGCGGCTTTGGTGAGCCGGGCCAGCATCGCGGTCGTCTCGGCGCCCGCGTAACCCGCGCCCACCGTCACGAACGTCAGCCGTTCCCGCTGCTCGGCCGGATCATCGCTGACGGCGGCCAGGTCCAGCTGGCGCAGCACGTGATCGCGCAGATAGGCCGCCTCGGCAAGGGTTTTCATGCCGAAGCCGTGTTGCGGCAGCCCCGGGACATCGATGATCCGGGTGATCGACCCCGGCGTGAGCACGAGCTGGTCGTACTCCAGCCCGCAATGCGTGCCCGACGGCTGCCGCACCACGATGTGATTGCGCTTCGGATCGGCCCCGACCGCCAGCCCCGGCACGATCTCGGTGCGATGCAGCACCCGCCGCAGCGATACCACCACCGCGACCGAGGTCAGCACCCCGGACGCCACCTGCGGCAGCAACGGCAGGTACAGCTGGCCGTCACTGGGACCGACCAGGTGTATCTCCGCTTCCTCCGGCCGCAGCTTGCGCTCGAGCCGGCGGGCACATTCGACTCCGGCGAAACCACCGCCGACGATCACGATCCGTGCGGGCTTCACCTGCTCGACGGTAGTTCATCCCCGCACGGATCGGAGTCATCGCCGCGGTGCGAGCCGCCTCACCGGGCCGCGCTGAAAGCCCCGTCGACCAGCACCGGCACGGTTTTCCCGGCCCCGATCTCCAACGCTATGGCCACATCATCGGCGAATCCGATAGCGGCCAGCTCCCGCCCGGATGCACTCTCACGAATGAGCCCCGCAATATCCCCGATCCCGTCATATCCGGCTTTCGCCGCCCGCGCCTCCGAGGACAGCCCATCGACCCCGAACTCCGTGAGCGCCGAGATCACCGCCCCCGCCCCCAGCCAATCCTCGACAGCCGGCCGCAGCCCCGACTCCCCCGGCCAATGCTCCCCCGCCGCGATCACCGCCACCGGCCGCTCCGCACTCCCCCACCCCTGCCCCGCGATCCACCGCGCAACCGCCGCCGCATTGCGCAGACTCGCCGCGATAACCGGAATCCCGCTGACGGCAGCGGAAATCGCCGACCCATTCGGCGACGGCAACACCAACCGCTCCGGCACGGGCGCCCGCCGCAATGCAGCCGGCGACAGCGACCACGGCTGCTCATCCGACACCGCCCGCCGCCCCACCGCAAGCCGCGCACCATGCGCAGCAGCGAACTCCGCCGCATTACCGTCCCGCCACGGATACGGCAGCACCCGTGTCCCAGCCTCCACCGCCACCGACACCGACGTCGTGAACGACAACACGTCGACCACCACGAGAGCAGCACACTCCGGCCCCAGTGCCCGCGCTCCGGTCAGCCCCCATTCGAACCGCACCCCGGCTCCGGCCTGCTTCGACCACTCCGCGAACTCGGACATCCCCGCCTCCACTTCCTGCACCGACCAGCCCGGCGACCGATCCGCCACTGTGCCACAGCGCAATTGCGCCCGGCGACGATAACGATCACCCGGATCCCAGCGCATTCCATGGCGACGCCCGGCCCCGCCCACGCTCTATTCCGGGCGGAGACCGTCGTTGACGAAGGCGACGATCTCGTCCAGAGCGGGCCGGTAGCCGTCGGTGGTATCCACTTCCAGTGCGTCGGCCGCGATCGCGACCCGGTCGAACGCCCGCGTGGTTTGTTGTGATCCCGGAGCCGAATGTGCCCGCCGCAGCGGATTGTCCTTGCTTCGCAGCCGAATTCGCTCCGCTGCCACCTCCGGCGTCGTCGAGCAGTGCACGATGCGGAGCCGAGCCAGCGCACGGAGCGGCTCGAGCCCCGGCCGCCAGAGCCGGTCCTGGAAGGCGGCTTCGGCGACCGTGGTGACGCCCGCGCGCAAGAGCAGTTCCAGCACGCCGAAGAAGGCCGTCATCGTCGGCACGTTCAGCGCGTCACCGGGACCGGGCGTGAAGGCCGGGGCGGCGTGCACCATGCCCTCCTTGATCTCGTCCCGGCATACCGCGGGGCAGCCGATGGCCCGGGCGAGAGCGTGCGCCAGGGTCGTCTTGCCCGCTCCCGGCGGGCCGCTCACGACGATCAGGGTCGGCAGCTCGGTCACCTCGCCAGTTATAGCCGGACGGGGAAGACCGCGCAGGTGGTGGTGGCGTGGGCGTAGAGCTTGCCGTCGGCGATGCCGATCAGGTGGGCTTCGGCGGTGGCGATGGTGCGGCCGACATGGATGGCCCGGCCGACGGCGCGTAGTTTGCCGGTGTCGGCGAGTACCGGGCGGAGCAGGTTCACGCTGAGTTGGGCTGTGGTGTAGGCGGTTCCGGCGGGCATGCGGGTCATGACGGCGGAGCCCAGGGCCGAGTCGAGCAGGGTGGCCATGTAGCCGCCGTGGACGGTGTTCATCGGGTTGTAGAACTGTTCGCCGGGCATGCCCTCGAAGGTGGCCTCGCCGGGTTCGGCCGCGACGAGTTCGAAGTCGAGGACGGCGGAGATGGGCGGCTGCGGGCGGCGGCCTTCGATGATGGCGCGCAGGAATTCGAGGCCGGTTTCGGCGGGGGCATCAGTCACGTTCTCGAAGGTAGGGCGGATGCGCGCGGGCGGAGGTAGTAAATCCGGACCCGTAGCATCGAAGTATGAGCGGATACGGGCAGTTCTGTGCCATTGCACGCGCGCTGGAGGTGCTCGGGGAGCGGTGGTCGCTGCTCATCGTGCGCGAACTGCTCATGGGTGAGCGGCGGTTCAACGACATTCGCCGCGGCATCCCCCGCATCTCGAAATCCATGCTGTCGATCCGGCTCAAGGAACTCGAACGCGCCGGGGTGGTGGGCCGCGACGGCGACGGCTACCACCTGACCGCGGCAGGCGCGGGATTGATGCCGGTACTGCGCGAATTGGGCATGTGGGCGACCGAATGGGATCACCGCGGCCTGCTACCCGAGCACCTGGATCCGGATTCGCTGCTCTGGGACATTCGCCGCCGGGTGGTGCCCGAACACCTCCCGGCCGAACCCACGCTGGTCGAATTGCGTTTCCCGGCAATGGATTCCAAGCCGTACTTCCTGCTCGCCCGCGCCCCGGAGGTCACGCTCTGCGATGAGGACGGCGGCCATCCCATCGCCTTGCGCATCGAGGCCGACCTCGACGCGCTCACCCGCTATTGGCTGGGCGAAACCAGCTGGAGTCATCTGCTGCGCACCGAGGCCGTCACCCTGACCGGCCCGGCCGACCTGCGCCGCGCCTTCCCCGGCTGGTTCGCCGGCTACCTGCTCGCCGCGAGCTGACCCCGCTCAGGGCGCGATGCGCGCTCCGACGTGCAGTTCCCGCAGCGCGGTGGTCACGAATTTGCCGACGACCTCCGGCTTTTCGAGCTGCACCAGATGGCCAGCACCCGGTACTTCGACCACCGACCGCAGGTCCGCGACATTGGCGCGCAGCGTGGCCAGCGGATCGCGACCGCTGAAACCTTCCATGTCCGGGTCGTTCTCGCCGTACAGGAAGAAGGTCGGCACCTCCACCTTGGCATCGGCGTAGGCGGCGGTCAGCTCCCAGTTGCGGTCCAGATTGCGGTACCAGTTCAGCCCGCCGGTGAACCCGGTGCGCTCGAAATCCTGTGCCAGGGTGTCGAATTCGTCCTGCGACAGCCACGGCCACGGCAGTTCCGGGGCCTGCGGCAGCACATCGAGGTAGCCGAGCCCGGGCGGGTTCTTCCAGGTGTCGAGGTAGTGGTACTCCCCGGAGAGCGAGTAGTACACCCGCGCCAGGAACCCGCGCGTATCGGCGGCCAGTTCCGGATCGGCCACGCCCGGTTCCTGGAAGTAGGACAGGTGCAGGAAGTGCCGTTGCGCCGCCTTGGTCCAGAACTCCGACGGCGCGCGCGGCGGGCGCGGCGCGAACGGATTGTTCAGCACCACCACCCCGTCGACCCGTTCGGGCGCCCGCAGCGACAGCTCCCACACCAGCTGCGCACCGAAATCGAGCCCGACGAACACCGCCTTGGGCGCGCCGATGTCGTCCAGCAGCGCCAGCAGATCGCCGATGACGGCCTCGTTGGTGTACGCCTCGACCTCGCCGGGCGCCTCGGTCCGCCCGTACCCGCGCAGGTCGGGGGCGATGGCCCGGTATCCCGCCGCGGCCACCTCGGCCATCTGGTGATGCCAGACGTACCAGGTGTGCGGGAACCCGTGGCAGAAGATGACCGGATAGCCCTGCCCCTGCTCCGCGACGTGCAGCCGGATGCCGTTGGCGTCCAGGAAGCGATGCGTCAATTCCACTACCGACTCCAATTTCTAGAACGTGTTCTCATTTAACGGTAGTGTCCGGAGGTTGTGAGCGAAATACCCAAGATTCTCGCCGGTCGTGTGGCGGTCGTGACCGGGGCCAGCCGGGGCATCGGCAAGGGCATCGCCCTGGAGCTGGGCGCGGCCGGGGCGACCGTGTACGTCACCGGGCGCACCACCGCGCCCGGCCGGCTGCCCGGCACCGTGCACGCCACCGCCGCCGAGATCGACGAACTGGGCGGGACCGGGATCGCGGTGGTCTGCGACCACAAGGACGATGCCGCCGTCGAGGCGCTGTTCGCGCGGGTGCGCGAGGAGCAGGGCCGCCTGGACGTGCTGGTCAACAATGTCTACAACTCGCCGAGCGCCGCGCGCTGGCTGGGCCGCAAGTTCTGGGAGGTCCCGGCCAAGGCGTGGGACGAGACCTTCGATATCGGGGTCCGATCGCATTACGTGGCAAGCGTTTTCGGTGCGCCGCTGCTGATCGAATCCGGCGGGCTGATCGTGAACGTGTCCTCCCCCGGGGCCGTGCGCCACATGCACAATGCCGTTTACGGGGTCGGCAAGACCGCGCTGGACCGGCTCACCGCCGACTTCGCGCACGATCTCGCCGAGACCGACGCCACCGCGGTGTCGATCTGGCCCGGCATCGTGGATACCGAACTGCTGCAAATGGTTCCGGCCGATGCCGAGGGCCGCCGCCTGGTCACCCTGCCCGGCGAAGGCACCTTCGATCTCGCCACCGCCGAATCCCCGCGCTTCCCCGGCCGCGCCGTAGTGGCCCTGGCGGCCGACCCGAATCGCAAGGCGCGCACCGGAAAAGCCTGGAAGGTCGCCGACCTCGCCGAGGACTACGGCTTCACCGACCTCGACGGCCGCATTCCGCGCGCCGACTGAACGCAGACGAAAACCGTTCCCGCAGAACAGGAGTACAGCAGAACAATGCGACGCACATTCATCGTGGGTGTGAACATGACGCCGTTCGTCAAGATCGGTTCGCGCGAGTGGACCTACCCGCAGATGGTCGCCGAAGCCGTCAACGGGGCCCTGCAAGACGCCGGCGTGACCTACGACCAGGTGCAGCGCGCCGCCGTCGGCTACGTCTTCCAGCCGTCCGCGGCCGGGCAGCGCGCCCTCTACGACGTGGGCCTGACCGGCATTCCGATCGTGAACGTGAACAACAACTGCGCCACCGGCTCCACCGCGCTCATGTTCGCCCGCGAATGGGTCGCCGCCGGCATCGCCGATATCGCCCTCGCCGTCGGCTTCGAGCAGATGACCAAGGAGGCCATGGCGGGCCCGGCCACCAAGCCCAAGGTCACCACCGTCGACGCGCACCTGAAGGTCAATCGGGAGCTGTTCGAGTTCTCGGCCGCGCCGATCACCACCCAGTTCTTCGGCAATGCCGCCATCGAGCACATGAAGCGCTACGGCACCACGCCCGAGCAGCTGGCGGCGGTCGCGGTCAAGAACCATCAGCACTCGACGCGGAATCCCTTGGCCCAGTTCCAGGATGCGTACACCCTCGAGCAGGTGCTGGGTGACAAGCCGGTGCACGGCCCGCTGACCCGCTCGCAGTGCTCCCCCATGTCCGATGGCGCGGCCGCGGCCGTGGTCGTGAGCGAGGAGTACGTGAAGGCGCACGGCCTCGAGGCGCAGGCCATCGAAATCCTGGCGCAGGAGCTGGCCACCGACGACGGCACCTCCTTCTCCACCGGCTCCATGATCGACGTGGTGGGCGCGCCCATGACCCGCGCGGCCGCCTCGAAGGTGTTCGCGACCGCGGGCGTCGGCATCGACGAGGTCGACGTGATCGAACTGCACGACTGCTTCTCGATCAACGAGCTCATCACCTACGAGGCGCTGGGCCTGTGCGGCGAAGGCGAATCCGGCGCGCTGGTCGAATCCGGGGCCACCACCTACGGCGGGCGCTGGGTGGTCAACCCCTCCGGCGGCCTCATCTCCAAGGGCCACCCGCTCGGCGCTACCGGGCTGGCGCAGGCCACCGAATTGTCCTGGCAGCTGCGCGGACTCGCGGGCGAACGCCAGGTCGAGGGCGCGCGCACCGCGCTCGCGCACAATCTCGGACTGGGTGGCGCGGTCGCGGTCACCCTGTACCGCTCCGGCACGCTCTGATCACCTTCGATCGCACGGAATGAGAACACCATGACGACTATCGATCCCGAGGTCCGGCTGCGGATGCCGGTGCACAACGGGCACAGCCTGCTGTCGGGGCTGCGGCGGCACAAGAATTCGCCGGTGCTGACGCTGGGCGACCACGTGCTCACCGGCGGCGACGTGCTGGACGGTATCGGCCGGTATATCGACGCCTTCGCCGAGCACGGCATCGTGACAGGTTCGCCGATCGGCGTGCTGGCGCTGAACCGGCCCGAGGTGCTGTTCACCATTGCCGCCGGGCAGGTGGCCGGGCATCGGCGGACGGCGCTGCATCCCATCGGCGGGCTGGACGATCACGCGTACGTGCTGTCCGACGCGGGCATCACCACGCTGGTGCTGGATCCGCTGCCGGCGTTCGTGCAGCGGGCGCGCGAGCTGGTGGATATGGTGCCGTCGCTGACCAAGGTGCTGGTGCTGGGTCCGGTGCCGGAGGCGCTCGCGGACGTGGGCGTGGATCTGCTGGCCACCGCCGACAAGTACGAGCCGCGGCCGGTGCAGGCGGCCGAGCTGCGGCCCGACGATGTCATCTCGATCAGCTACACCGGCGGGACCACCGGTAAGCCGAAGGGCGTGATCGGCACGGCGCAGGCCATGTCGACCATGACGCAGATCCAGCTCTCGGAATGGGAATGGCCGAAGCGGCCGAAATTCCTGATCTGCACGCCGCTTTCGCATGCGGGCGCGGCGTTCTTCGTGCCGACCGTGCTGCTGGGCGGGCAGTGCGTGGTGCTGCCGCGCTTCGACGCGGGCGAGGTGCTGAAGGCGATCGAGGAGCACAGGATCAGCGCCACCATGTTGGTGCCGTCCATGATCTACGCGCTGCTGGATCACCCCGATTCGAAGACCCGTGACCTGTCGTCGTTGGAGACCGTGTACTACGGCGCGTCCGCCATCGACCCGAATCGGTTGCAGGAGGCCATCGATCGTTTCGGGCCGATCTTCGCGCAGTACTTCGGGCAGTCCGAATCGCCCATGGCCATCAGCTATCTGGGTAAGGAGGAGCACGACAAGGAGCGGTTGACCTCCTGCGGGCGACCCTCCAACATCCTGCGCGTGGCGCTGCTCGATCCGGAGGGCAACGAGGTCGCGCCGGGTGAGGTCGGCGAAATCTGCGTCTCCGGACCGCTGCTGGCCGCCGGTTACCTGAATCTGCCCGAGGTGACGGCGGATACGTTCAAGAACGGCTGGTTGTGGACCGGCGACCTGGCGCGGCAGGACGAGGACGGGTTCCTGTTCATCGTCGGCCGTTCCAAGGACATGGTCGTCACCGGCGGCTTCAACGTCTTCCCGCGTGAAGTGGAAGACGTTGTGTCCGAACACCCGAAGGTTCTGAACGTGGCCGTGGTCGGTGTTCCCGACGCCCACTGGGGCGAGGCCGTCACCGCCGTCCTGGTGCTGGACGCCGCCACCGCCGCGGACCCGGCGGCCGTCGAGACCGTGACCGCCGAGATTCAGGCGGCGGTCAAGCAGCGCAAGGGTTCCGTGCAGGTGCCCAAGCATGTGCTGGTCATCGACGAACTGCCGCTGACCGGTCTGGGCAAGCCGGACAAGAAGGCGGTCCGGGTGATCGCTCAGGAACGCCTGGGCCTGTAGGTCACGCCTGCTCGGTGCTCGGCGATCCGTACCGCAAGGTGCGGATCAGCCGGGCGCCGCGCCGGACGCTCGCCACCCCCGCCTCCACCACGGCGCGAGTCACGAAGTGCCCCACCGCGGTTGCCACGAACACCGCCCCGATCAACACCGGCGCCCATTCCCAGGTGAGCGCGAGCACCATCCGCTCGAGTGTCCCCCGCGGTTGCACCACCGGCTCCCAACTATTGAGCCGCACCCACCGCCCGAGGAAAACGCCCACCGCGCAAAGCAAATGAATGCACAGATACACCGGCGCCCGCCACACCTCGAGCCCCATCCGCGCCAGAAATCTGCCGAGCTCCGCCAGCACCAGGTAATACGCGACGAACCCACTGACAATGAACGCCGCATACACCGGCAGCACGGTACTCACCACCGGCCCATCCCCCACGGCCCGCACGTCATCCCGCAAATGCACCAGATCCGTCACCACATAAGGCGCATTGGGCAAGAACAGCAACAGCAACCCCACCCCGCCCCACCAGAACGGCGAGATCGGTAACCGCCCGTCTTCCACCGACTTGGCCCGAAACACCAGCAACGCCAGGATCACCGGAATCCAAGCCAGCACCGTATTCCACACCATCCACAACAAATTGCGATGCAGCACCCCCGCGAGGCTCGGCGCCACCGCATTCACCAAGTCCATCAACCTATGATGCCCGCCCCTCAGCCCAAAAGCTCCCGAACTTCACGCGGCGTCCGAGGCCGATAACCCGGCCCGGTCCCACAGCACCCGCCATAGAAGTCCATCCCCGCTTCGAGCACCGCCCCCAGCACCCGCCACCCGGTCTTGTCGACCTTCCGCGGAACTTCGAGATGCGGTCCGGCATCGATGAATTCGCCCTGACACTGCGGACACCGCTCCGGCCCCCGCCCGATCGAGGCCTTGAACGACACCCGGCACGGCAAACACACCAGATGCGTCCGGCTCGGATAAACGCACATGCGCGCAGAGTACGTTTCACCACTCGACCGGGTCGAGCAGATTTCCGCCAGCGGTAGCCGCCATCGGTGGTGACCCAGATCATTGCCGCATTTGCGCGCAGTTCGCCAAGATGAGTGGTTACCGTTCAGCTATTGAGGAGAGCGGAAGTCTGTCACCTCCGCATCCGCTCCACGAGAAAGGCCAGGCATGAAGCGTTTCGCAGCAGTACTGACAGCCACGCTCACCACCGCTTTTGCGGGCGCCCTGATCGCCTCGGCCACCGCACAGGCTGATGTGTGGCAGCCCGCGCCAGGCATCTCCATTCCGCTCCCCGACGGCGTGTTCACCGGCAGCGCCGGCGTCACCCCGTCAGCGCCGCCCGGTCCCGCACATGTCGAAGGCGAGCCCTGCGGCGACAACGGCGGCCACTGGGTCCACCTGGACGGCGGGAACGCCGCCCACTACGGCACCGAATGGCTGTGCCGGGTCGGCTGACCTTCGTAATCACCCGAGATGGCCCGCGCTGTCAGCGATGCCTCGCCGCCACCTCGACCGATAACCCCTTCTCCCCCAACACAAGTAGCCCGGGCGCCGCAATCGCGACGCCCGGGCTCATGTCTTACCCCGCGACTACTACGCGAACTTGATCTCGAGCCCGATACCGAGAATCGAGATCAACCAGATCACACCCAGGAAGATGGTGATGCGGTCCAGATTCTTCTCCACGACGGTCGACCCCGACAGACTCGACTGCACGCCACCACCGAAGAGACTGGACAGACCCCCACCCTTGGCGCGGTGCAACAGCACCAGCAGCACCAGCAACACGCTGGTGATGATCAGGAGGATATCCAGGAACATGCGCATGCCGGACAGTGTATGCGGTCGTCAGCGCAGTGATCGCATACACCCTGCCTGTGAGTCGACCACCGCGGGCCGACCGCGCCGACGCAACTCGACACGCGCACTCTACCGACCGTAGCCAGGCAATTCGGCACATCCGCACTGTGCACCCGTGGGATCGTCAGAGTAGAAGGCCGAACAATCCCCAGGTCACCCGCCGTGCTGTTGTCACCGAGACTGCTTCGCCGCCGATCACTGCTGACCATGTGGGCCGCGCAACTGCTATCCCAGACGGGCGACAGATTCTTCGCGCTGGCGATCATGTGGCTGGCACTGGAGCGGTCGGGCCCGCTGGCCATGGGCGCGGTCGCCGTCGCCGAGTCCGTCCCGTACATCGTGCTGGGCGCGTGCGGACATCGACTGCTGACGCGCTGCCTCTCCTTTACGGCCCTGGCAAGCATCGACGCGCTGCGAGCAGTACTGACAGCCGTACTGCCGTGGGCCTGGACCATGGGTGGAACCCCGGCCATGCTGAGCACGGTCACCCTCCTCGGCATCCTCGGCGCGGCCTTCGACCCATGCCTCGGCACCCTGGTTCCCGACCTCGTCGCCCCTGACGACCGAGCGGAGGCCGTCACCCTGATGGATCTGACGAGCCGCCTCGCCCGCATCGGCGGCCCCGCTCTGGCCGCCCTACTGCTCATGGTCTGCCCCATCACGACCTTGTTCGCAATCGACGCCGCAACCTTCGCGGCCTCCGCGATCGCACTCCTCACGCTTCCCCGGAAACCCTTCGGCCTCACGAAGTTCGAGCCCGGTCGATCGCCACCCCAGCTCGGATACCGGCACATCCTCCGCGAATACCGCCACCTCTCAACCGCATTCGCAGTACAAGGCATCGGTTTTCTCCTCATGGCACTCCCCGCCATCGGACTGCCGTTGTTACTGGTCCAACACCTGAACGCAGGCCCCGAAACCTACGGCTGGCTGCTCACATCCATCGGAATCGCCTCCGTACTAGGCAACCTGACCGCCCTACACGTCACAGGCGGCCGATTCCCCCTGAGATTCTGCGCAGCCTGGACGGCTACGGGGATCCTGCACATCGCCATCGGTACAGCCCACAGCGTCCCTTTGATAGCCCTGTTCGCAACGACATCCGGCTATCTCGGCGCGATCATCGCGATCACAATGAGCACGCACCTTTCGTCCTTCGAATCAGCAGTACGCCTACGCCTGCTCACCCTCAACCACATCGTCATGCGCACCGCGGGCACAGCCGGAATGATCGCCATCCCAGCACTCATCGCATCGTCCCCTGCCCGGGGCTTCGTCCTGGGCGGCATCGTCCTGACCACCGCGGCCGCCACGGCTGGCATCGTCGCGGTCAAGAGGGGCTCGCGCCACACCGGTCTGCCACAATGCACGGTATGAGCGCGGACCCCGCAGGACTCATTATCTGGGACATCGACGGCACCCTCATTCCCGCTGATCTGCGATGGCTCCGAAGGGCGATCGCACGCACCTATTCCCTCGCGGAGGCGGCGATCACCTTCCCGACCGCCCGCGTACACGGCTATACCGACGAGTCGATCGTGGTGGATACCGCTGTCGCGTCCGGCATTCCAGCGGAAACCGCCGAACTCGGTGTCCCCGACTTCCACCAGGAACTCGCCAAGGTCATGGCGGAGGGCGAACAAGAACTGGCCCGGGACCAGCCTGCGTACCCAGGTGCCGCAGCCACGATCGACGCCTTGCACTCGCGCGGCTTCGTACAAACCGTATTGACCGGCAACCTGCGCTCGGCAGCCGAGGTGAAGCTGCGTGTGACCGGCTTGAATTCGCACCTGGACATGAATATCGGCGCGTACGGGTCCGACGCCAGGGACCGATTCGACCTCCCCGCCGTCATCGCCGAACGATTCCCTGCCCAGTACGACACCAAGTTCGACCCCGCTCGCACCGTCGTCATCGGCGACGCGGCGAACGACATCGCGTGCGCACGGCATGCCGGACTCCATGTGATCGTGGTAACCCATCGAACGAGCCGAGGCGAACTCGCTCACCACGCTCCCGATGCGATTCTCGCTGCGCTGCAACCGGATACGGTGGTCACCACGGTCGAGTCACTGATCCGCGGACGCTGAGATCCGCTGCACCAGCTCACGAACCGGCTGTTCGGCCTTCCACGGAGCCAGCCGTTCGACCGCACACCGAGCGCGTTCGATGCCACGCTGATTGCCCATCGCCGCCAGACTCTCGTAGGTCTCGCCGATCAACCGGCATCCCTCCACGAGTTCACCGTCGAGCACATATGCGCTGGCGAGATCGACTTGCGCAGCCAGCCCGACATTCCGATCTCCTGGTCCGGTCGCCCGCACTGCCGCTTCGAGTGCAGCGATCGCCCGCCGCGGCTCGTGCAGAAACAGCCAGCACGTCCCTTCGTAGACCCGTAGACGTGCGGGATTCCAGTCGCTGAAGAGTCCGGTCCGGTCGACCTCGTCGATTTCCTCCACCGCACGGTATGCGGCAACCAAAGCGTCGCGACATTCTCGCGGAAGTTCCAGCACCGCATAGATCTGCGCCTGCTCGGCCGCGATCCTCGCTCGCGCCGCCGCCGGCAGAACGTCGCCGAATGCTGCGGCTTCGCGCAACATCCGAAGCCCGACCACGATGTCACCATCCGTGCCGATCAAAGTCGCGGCATCCGATCGCAGGTTGCTTTCGAAGATCCGGGCGATCGCACTCAGCAGAGGATCTCCGAGCTTGTCGCCAAGTTGCCGCGCGTACACACAGTTGGCCAATGCCATCGGGCGATCCCCCACGGCACTCCACAAACGACTCGCGACGATCGAGGTTTCCCCGAGCAACGCACCGAGCTGCCGCTTGGCCGAGTCCTCGTCAGCAACCCGAAAGAGTTCCGCCACCGAATCACGATGCGCCGCAATGACTCCCACCAGCGCTTCCGGAGCAATACTCTGCCGCTGCCCTGCCAGCAGCCGGGTTACAGCAGTGAAACCAGCGATCGTCCCCTCGGTGATTCTCGATGACCGTACGAGTGTGTCGATCGGTTCTTCCAATTGCCGTCCGACGGAGACAGTTTGACTCTCGAACAATGACCGATCCGCCTTGGCTTCGCCTCGCAAGGCGACCAAGGTGCCACCCGCACCGAGCGCGGTATCGATGGCGGTAACCAGGTCCAGCGACGGAATGTTCGCGTCTCCCCATTCGGCCATGGACACGTACTGCCGTGAGTAGCCGATTCGAGTCGCCAGGACCCGCTGACTCAACCCCGCCGCGGTCCGCAGGCGCTTGATCTCCCGAGCCAATCGGTTTGCGACCGATGCCGCCCGCTGCTCGAGCTCACCACCCGTGCCTTTCATCGCCACCCCTGCATATCGCCAATTCTCGCTGATCAAGCAGGGTGGCAAGTCGCACTTTCCTCGGTTTTGCCACCTTTCTGCCGTGACAGCGAACGGAGTTCTCTCGAAGGACACAGCCGCAACCACCGTCCCGGAGGGCAGTCACCATGCGAGTGTTCCCGACCGCAGTAGGCCACGTAGACGTAGAACGTTCAGGGCGTGCCGCTCAATGGAATCGCGCACAGATCGCACGTCTGGCAAGGCGGCTGGGCTACATCCTGATTTGGCCGTCCGATGCCTCGCCATTGCCCCTGCTCGATCAGGTCCGCGCCGCAGACGTAGACGCAGTCCTCATCCCGTCGCTACAGCACATCGACGCGTTCACACTCGATCAACTCACCAGCTGCTGCGATGTCGAATGCGTCTCTCCACGTAAAACTATCGCGCGCTACGTCGGTGAGGTGCACGGATGCCCGGCATGAATCCCTGAGACTGTCCGACTTCGCCCACCGCGGACGTGCCCTGAAGGCAAGGAAGGGGAGCACTACACCCCTGGAAATTTTGGACGACGCCGGGGAACTCAACTCTGTTCCCAGCTATAGATCCAGGAACTTCCCCGCGTCGCGGCGACTACTTTAACAGGCTCGTTCACGGAAAGCCATTTGGTTTCACTCGAGGTGGGGCGTAGCGATGCTTCACGCTCCGTGCAGCGAATGTGTCTTGTTCGGGGCGTCGGCGAGGCGAGAGGCTGGTCGGAGGTCTAGTCGAAGTTGAAAGGGATGGGTATGCGGAAGATCATCGAATCCACGTTCGTGACCACCGATGGGGTTGTGGGCGAGCCGCACAAGTGGGGTGGGCCGTATTGGGATGCGGAGCATAGTGAGTACGCGTCGAGCTTGCTGTTCGCTTCCGATGCGTTGCTGCTCGGGCGGGAAACCTATGCCGGGTTCGCGGCGGTGTGGCCGACTCGGCCGGAGGAGGATCCGTACACCGCACGGATCAACGCCATGCCCAAGTACGTGGCTTCACGCACGCTCGCTCAGGGCGATGCCACCTGGAATGCGACTGTCCTGCAAGGAGATGTCGCGGATGCGGTGCGGGCGCTGAAGGCGGAGGACGGCGGTGACATTCTCAAGTTCGGCACCGGATCGTTGTCCCGCACGCTGCTCGAAGCGAAACTTGTTGACGAGTATCACTTCTGGATCTTCCCGACCATCGCAGGCTCCGGTGACCGCCTCTTCGACGGCTACGCCGAACTCACCCACCTGGACTTGCTCGGGACGACAACCTTCAAATCCGGAATCGTCGTGCACCGGCTTGCCCCGCGCTGACGGGGATCCACTCCCCGTCGGATGTGTGCTGGCCCGGCAGGGTTCGAACCTGCGCTCTTCCGCTTAACAGGCGGACGCTCTGCCGACTGAGCTACGAGCCATTGGTGGCGGTGGTCGGATTCGAACCGACGACCTGTGGGTTATGAGCCCACCGGGGTTCCGAGCTCCCCTACACCGCTCCGGCGTGTATTTGCACGCTCGCACGGGTGGAAGGAATCGAACCTCCTGCGCGCGGTTTTGGAGACCGCCGCTCTGCCATTGAGCTACACCCATTCGGCTGCCCGGGAATTCGGGCAGGTGCGGAAAGTCGAGGAGTCGAACCCCCGGGACTTGTTGCCCGCCTCCGGTTTTCAAGACCGGCTGGCCTCCGCAGGCCGGGACTTTCCTTGTTCGCTTGCTCTTCGAGCTTGCGGTACTAATACGTTCGCAGGTGCGGGGTGGGGGTGCAACCGAATTACGGTGCGGGCGGCCAGGGCCCGGTATGGCGGAAGTGGCCTTCCGGCGGGGCGCGGTGCGGCACCATCGAATTCCAGCGAGCAATCGGAGGCGGAGATGGCGGAGTCGGTCCTGGAGCTGATCATGGCGCAGCGGGAGGAGATGCGTAAGGGCGGGCCGGAGGCGGATCGGCTGGGGCGGCTCACGGATTCGGCGGTGGACATCATGAAGAGGGCGGGGTCGATCAAGATGCTGCAGCCCAGGGTGCACGGCGGGCTGGAGACGGGGGTGCGGGAGTTCGCGGAGACGGTGATGGCCACGGCGGCGCTGAACCCGCCGGCGGGGTGGGTGCACGGGGTGGTGGGCGTGCATCCCTGGCAGTTGGCGATGGCGGATCCGCGGGTGCAGGAGGAGGTGTGGGGCGAGGACGACGGGACGTGGGTGGCCTCGCCGTATATGCCGAACGGGCGGGCGATCCCGGTCGAGGGCGGGTATCGGATGAGCGGAAGGTGGGGGTTCTCCTCGGGCACCGACCATTGTCAGTGGGCTTTTCTGGGAGCGATGAAGTGTGATGCGAACGGGAATGTGAACGGCCCGCCCACCATGCTGCACGTGATCATTCCGCGCAGCGAGTACACGATCATCGAGGATTCGTGGGATGTGGTGGGGCTCAAAGGCACCGGATCCAAGGATCTCGTCATCGAGGACACTTTCATTCCGGAATACCGCGTCATGGAATACGACCGGCTGATCGACGGCACTCAGGTCCGCGAGGCGGGGTTGTCGCAGACGCTTTACCGAATGCCCTGGTCGTGCATGTTCCCACTGGGCATCACCGCCGCCACGATCGGCATTTGCGAGGGCATGCTCGCCGAGGCCGTCAACTATCAGCGCGAGCGAATCAATGCCCAGGGCACCGCGGTGCGCGACGACCCCTACACGATGTACGCCATGTCCGAAGCCGCCGCCCAAATCAATTCCGCGCGTGAAGGTTTGATCACCAACGCCGAACAGATCTGGGACCTCGTCGACGCCGGAAAGGACGTCTCGTTCGCCAGGCGCGCGCAGGGCCGGCGCAATCAGGTGAATGCCGCCTGGCAGGCCGTCCGCGCCATCGACGACATCTACCCCCGCTGCGGCGGCGCCGCACTACGCATGGACCGCCCGCTGCAACGCTATTGGCGCGACGCCCACGCGGGCCTGCATCACGCCATTCACAGCCCGGGCACCGTCTATCACGCCGCCGGCTTGAGCGGCCTGGGTTTCCAGCCGGAGGGTCTACTCCGCGCGATGATCTGACCCGCTCTGGGCCGCGTACACGGCCAGCATGTCCTCGACCAGCTTCAGCACCGAATCGTCGAGATCGGGCCGCTGATACACCCCGCGCACCACGGCCTCGCCGGAGAACAGGTGCAGCAGCATGAAGAACAGCGATTCCCGGATCGAGGCGGGGAACCCGGCGAGGACGCCGGTGCGCTCGAGCGTCACCCCGATCTCGCGGTAGTACGTCTCGGCGATCGGCGCGATGCGTTCACGCAGCTCGGCATCCGAGCGCGCCGCCAGGTAGATCTCCCGCAGCGCGTGGGTGAGGTTGGACTGCTGCGCCTGCCGCAGGAACCGCAGCGCCGTGTCCAGGGGATTGTCCTGCGCCCCAAGGTGTTCCATCGCCACCTGATATGCCGCCAGCTGCCGCGTGAACACCTCTTCGGCGGTCCGCACGATCAGATCGAGGCGGGTGTCGAACTGCCGGAACATGGCCCCGGCCGACAGCCCGGCGCGCCCGCAGATCTCCTGCACGGTGGTGCGCTGATAGCCGACCTCGCCGATTGCGGCGGTCGTCGCATCGACCAGTTTGGCCACGGTCGCGGCCCTGCGCTCCTGCTGGGTGCGGCGCGGGCGGGGTTGTTCGCTCACGACCGAACATCCTGCCGTGCCGGGCGCGCGCTACTCGCATACGGCTCGGCGTGACCGTTGACACATTCCATGCCCGCATTCTAGGGTCGGCCTCGCAAAGTTAGGAAACAAACGCTCTCTATCTGAGATGGGGGCGGACGCTCGGCCGCACCGCGCGCGGCACAGAGGAGTTCGATATGACAACGGGGTCCACGGCATTCGCCCGGGCATGCCTGGCGGTGGCGGCGGGGGTCGCCGTCGCCGCCGGCCCGGCAATGACGAATACCGCATCCGCACAACAGGTTCCGGTGCAGCCGGCCCTGCCGTTCCCGGTGCCGCCGGCGCCGCCGTATCTGGATCCCGGCTTCTATCAACCGGATCCGGCGCGGGTGGCCGCCGCGCAGCCGGGTGAGATCCTGGCCGCCCGCCAGGTGAACCTGGCCAATTTCTGGCTGCTGCCGCTGAACGTGAACGCCTGGCAACTGTCGTTCCGCAGCACGAACACCCGCGGCGAGCCGATCGCGGCGGTCACCACCGTCATCGTCCCGCACCGCGCCGCACCGACCGGGCAGCGCGGACTGGTCTCGTTCCAGATGGCCGAGGACTCGCTCTCGATCAACTGCGCCGCCTCCTACGCCCTGCAGATGGGTTCGCTGCCCAACCCCCTGAACGCGGTCATGCAGGCCGAGTTCATCGAGGTCCAGGCCATGCTGCAACTCGGCCACGCGGTCGTGGTCCCGGACCATCAGGGCCCGAACGCGGCTTATGCGGTGGGTCCGCTGGGCGGCCGCATCACCCTGGACGGCATTCGCGCCGCGGAGAACTTCGAGCCCGCCGCCCTGTCCGGCACCGACACCCGCGTCACGCTGTGGGGCTATTCCGGCGGCGCGATCCCGACCGCGCACGCCGCCGAACTCCAGCCGACCTACGCGCCGGAGCTGAATCTGGTCGGCAGCGCCACCGGCGGCCTGATGGCCGATATCCGCATGGCCATCGACTACAACAACGGCACGTCCGCGTTCGGCGGCGCGGTGATGGGCGGCCTGTTCGGCGTGGCGCGCGAGTATCCGCAGGTGAACGCCTTCATCGACCGCTATATGAACCCGCTCGGCAAGGCCACCCGCGCCGTGCACGAGAACCAGTGCGTGGCGCTGCAATTCGCGGCGTTCCCGTTCGTGAACATCAAGGGCCTGTTCGACTATCCGGGCGATCCGATGCTCTCGCCGGAGGTGCAGCCGGTGCTGGACGAACTGAGCCTGGGCCATCGCGGTACGCCGACCGCGCCGCTGTACATCTACGAAGCCCCGCTGGATGAGGTGATGCCGGTCAACGCGGTCAACAACACCTACGACATCTACTGCAAGGATCCGTCGGCCCGCGTCTTCTACACCCGGGACCTGCTCAGCGAGCACGGCATCGCCGCCGTGTCGAATACCGCGAGCGCGGCGCTGTGGCTCAACGACCGGCTCAACGGCCTCGAGGTACCGACCGGTTGCCATAACCGCGATGTGTACAGCGGCATTCTCGACCCCGGCGCGCTGGGCGCTTTCGTGAACGCCATCGGCCAGACCCTCGCGTCTGCGCTGGGCATGCCGGTCTGACCCGTACGATCGGCTACATGCCAGCAATTCGCATGTGGGCGGCTCTGTTCGCCGTCACCGCGTTCGCCGCTGCGAGCTGTTCGTCCGAGGACGACAGCTCGCAGTCCGGTTCGGATCTGATGGGCAAGACCTACCTCTCCACCCGGGTGGAGGGCACGCCCATCCCCGGCGGCGGCCCGCTGACTCTCACCTTCCGCGACGATCGCCTGACCGCGAACGCCGGCTGCAACACCATGACCGGCCCGGTCACCCTCGACGGCAACACCCTGAAGGTCGGCGATCTGGCCGCCACCATGATGGCCTGCCCCGGTGACCGCGCAGGCGCCGACGGCTGGCTGGACGGCCTGCTGCGCTCGGCCCCCGACTGGAAACTGGACGGCGCGGACCTGACCCTGAAAGGCAATGGCGTCACCGTCACCCTGCAGGACCGCAAGGTCGCCAAGCCGGACAAACCACTGGTCGGCACCACCTGGATCGTCAACTCCCTGATCAGCAAGGACGCGGTGACGCGCTCGGCCACCCTGGACGCGGTGCGCCCGGCGATCACCATCTCCCCCGATGGCGCGGTGTCCGGCAGCGCGGGCTGCAACCGGCTCACCGGCAAGGCGGAGGTGTCCGGCACCGACGTGACCTTCCAGGTCGGCACCACCCGCATGATGTGCGAACCGGATGTGATGGAGGTGGAACGTCAGGTGCTGGCCGTGCTCGACGGAAAGACCACGGCCACCGTCGATTCCGATGAGCTGACCCTGCGCAATGCCGCCACCGGCACCGGTCTGGGCCTGCGCGCCGAGTGATTATTCGATATCGCCGGACGGTCCCGCGCAGGTACCGTCCGGCGCTATGAACCGACGATTATTGAACGTGGTGGATGTGGAGGCCACCTGCTGGGAGAAGGCTGCCCCGCCCGGCATGCCCAGCGAGATCATCGAGATCGGCCTGTGTGTGCTCGATACCGAGACCTTGGAGCGGGTGGAGAAGCACAGCATCCTGGTGCGCCCGGATCGCTCCACCGTGAGCGAATTCTGCACGCAGCTGACCACTCTCACCGCCGCGCAGGTCGCCACCGGCATCTCCTTCGACGCGGCGTGCGAGCTGCTGCGCCGTGAATTCCATTCCGATTCGCGGCCGTGGGCGAGCTGGGGTGATTACGACCGCAAGCAGTTCGAACGCCAGTGCGCCGCAACGGGTGTGCGCTATCCGTTCGGCAGCGTGCACACCAATGCCAAGCTGGCGTTCTCCGAATCACGCGGCACGCACCGGCGTTTCGGCATGGCCGGCGCCTTGGCGATGACCGGATTGCCCCTGGAGGGCACGCATCATCGCGGCGGCGACGATGCCTGGAATATCGCCGCGCTGATCGCCGGGATGCTGCGCGAAGACAAGTGGCCGGTCACGGCGTGAGCGTGCTGTTGCGAAACCGTAAGGGCGGCAACTCGTAACGCCGCCGGAAGGCGCGGCTGAAGGCGGCTTCGGAGTCGTAACCGACGTGATGGGCGATGGCCGCGACCGGATCGTCGGTCGACCGCAGCAGTTCCGCGGCCCGGCTCAATCGGCGATCGGCCAGGTACGCGCCGGGCGAGCTGCCCAGCCGGCGGGTGAACCGTTCGGCGAAACTGGTGCGCGACATATTGGCCAGCGCGGCCAGTTCCGGAATGGTCCACGCCCGCGCCGGATCCCGGTGAACGGCGGTGATGACCGGTGCGAGCGCGGGATCCAGTGCGGCGGTGAGCCATCCGGGCGCGGCGGCATCGGCCGACCAGGCGCGCAGCGCGTGCACGAACAGCAGATCCAGAATCCGGGAGATCATGACCGCCGCCCCGGGCCGCGGATCGGTGACTTCGACCAGCAGCAGTTTCATGCTCAATGGCAGCCATTCGCGCCCCGGCGCCGATCCACCGATGACGATGGCGGGCGCGAGCACCGAAAGCAAAGGCGCGGCGAGCATTTCATCGACCGCGTAGCTCCCGGTCACCCACCGCGCCGGCCCGCCGACGGCTTCGAGCCGATGCGCGTCGCCCCGGGCGAGCACCACCATGTCCCCGGAATCGACTGTGACGGTGACGTTCTCACCCGGCACCCGCAACCGCACCGTGCCCGACTCCACGATGTGCAGCACCCGCCGCGCGGGCAACTCCAGCCGTGCCCCGTCCGCCAGCGCGTACCGGTGCACCCCGTCCCCGCGCAGCCGCACCGTGTCCAGCAACTCCGAGAGCGCGTCCGGCACCGGATCGCAATCGACGCCCGATTCCGGACGAACGGCAAAATCATCCGGCGTTCTCGTCATGGTATTTGCCTCATCATCCGATTAGCGTAGCCGTTGCTCGCAAGTGCTCGAACAACCGAAAGGCAACGTCATGGCGGACAAGCCCGCAATCGTTCTGGTTCACGGTTTCTGGGGTGGGGCGGCGCATTGGGCGAAGGTGATCGTCGAGCTGAAGCAGCGCGGATACGACAACCTGCACGCGGTGGAGAACCCGCTGACCTCGCTCGCCGATGACGCCGAACGCACCCGGAAGATGGTGCGGCAGCTCGACGGGCCGGTGTTGCTGGTCGGTCACTCCTACGGCGGCGCGGTCATCACCGAGGCCGGCGACCTGCCGAATGTGGCGGGTCTGGTCTATATCGCCGCCTTCGCCCCCGATGCCGGGGAGAGCCTGGGCCAGATCACCGAACAGCAGCCGCCCGCCGCGGTGGCGGCCATCGTCCCGGATTCGGACGGCTACGTGTGGATCGCGCAGAACAAGTTCGGTGAGAGTTTCGCCCAGGATCTGCCCGCGGACGAGGCGCTGGTCATGGCCGTCACCCAGAAGGCCCCGGTCGGGTCCACCTTCGGCGACACGGTCACCGCCCCGGCGTGGAAGAGCAAGCCGAGCTGGTACCAGGTCTCCACCGAGGACCGCATGATCCATCCCGACAACGAACGGCGCATGGCGCAGCGCATGAACCCGCGCGCCATCGTCGAATTGCCCGCGAGCCATGCCTCTTTGGCTTCGCAGCCCAAGGCCGTCGCCGATCTGATCGATCAGGCGGCCGCCGAAATCGGCTGACCATATTCGCACGAACCCACGCCGCGGGCCGCACCGATCGACACGGTGCGGCCCGCGGTTCGTTTGTGACCATTCACAATTGACCGCCTGCGGATTCCACCCACTGGACGCGTGACCGGCATATCTTCCGGTTTTCCCGACCGCGCGATTTCCGGACCGACCGGATTGTGGAGATCATCACAGCGCGCGAACGCCCAGCGAACGTCTAGATTCGAAACCCGTAGGGCTACAGGCAAAGTCGCCGTCTAGTCCGGGTTCCCACTTGTGCCGATGCCTATCGGCGCGGGAATTCATTTGTCCCGCTGCACAACCGAGGCCGATCGAGTCGTCCGGCGATTTCGTCGCGCCGCACGCAATCGCGACCGACCTCCATTCGCATGCCCAGAGGGAGTTGCCGGCGATGACTGCCGTGAACAGGGAAATCCGTCCGCTGACGGGGTATCAGCGTGATGTCGTGACCGTGGGGGCACTGTTTCCGGAGCTGCCGCTGGCGCAGATCGCCGGGTATGTGCGGATCAGCGCGCCGCTGGACGTGGACCGGGTGCGCGAGTGCATGTTCCGGGAAGGCTGGCGGCACGAGGCGATGCGGATGCGCATCGACGCGCACGCCATGACGCAGTGGATCAGCGACGAAGCCGAATCCATCGATCTGGTCGATGTGAGCGGGGCCGCGGATCCGGAGGCGGCCGCGCAGGAGTGGGTGCGGCGGACCACCGAGACGGTGCTGCCGCCGGACGGGCAGTTGATCCGGGCCGCGATCGTGGTCGACGGCAGTGGATCGTTCCTGCTGTACGTGTGCGCGCATCACGCGGTGGTGGACCTGTGGGGGCTGACCATTCTGCTGCGGCATTGGTGCGAGGACTATCTGGGAGCGGAATCCGGCGCCGAGATCGCGGCGCAGAGCTATACCGAGTTCCTGAAAGCCGAAGGCGAGTACCGGAATTCGGACCGATTCCAGCAGGACGCCGCCGCGCTGACCGAACGGGTGGCGGACCTGTCGCCCGCCTTGTTCGCACGCGGGACGACGGTGCGGGAGCAGGCGCGCGGGCGGCGGACGCTGCGCTTGACGAAGGCGGACCGGGATCGGCTGCGCACCACCGGGCAATCGGTGTTCGCGGTGACGGCGACGGCCCTGGCCTGGTATCTGCGGCGGATTCACCGCGATGGCGACATCGTGCTGGGCGTGCCCCTGCTCAATCGGCGCCGGGAAGACCTGTACCTGGTCGGGCACACCGCCAACATGCTGCCCTTGGCGCTCGATATCGACGAGTCGCTGACGCTGACGCAGCAGGCGGCGCTGACGGCGGAGGCGGTCAGCGAACTGACACTGCGGCAACGTTTTCCGCTGGGCGACCTCCAGGCGGCGCTGCGCGAACAAGGCCGGGGCGGCGGCAGCCTGTTCGATGTCACCTACTCCTACATGTCGCTGCCGGACCGCAAACTGCCCGACGGCATCGACGAGATCTCGGTGCTGTCCACCGGGTCGTCCCTGGACGCGTTGAACATCGCCGCGCGCGAGTTCCGGCGGGAGGGCACCATCGAGCTCGATGTGTTCTACGCCGAGGACGTGTTCGACGCCGACTTCCCCATCGACGACCTGATCCAGCAGGTGTTCGCGCTGACGCGCGCGGCGCTGGACGCACCCGATACGCCCTTGGCGGAACTCGATGCCCTGCTCGACGCCGACCACGCACGGATCGCCGGATTCGAAGGACCCGAGGACGGTCCGCTGGATCGGCAGGCGACGATCGATGCGCTGGTGGCGGCGCAGATCCGCCGCACCCCGGCAGCGCCGGCCCTGGCTGCGCTTGTCGACGGCACCGAAACCACCCTGTCCTATGCGGAATTCGGCGACCAGGTGCAGGCGCTGGCGGGCGCGCTGCGGGGCGCCGGACTGCGTGCACAGGAACCGGTGCCGCTGCTGCTGCGCCGCTCCCCCGAACTGGTGATCGCCATCCACGCGGTGCTCGCCGCCGGCGGCGCGTACGTGCCGATCGATCCCGACTACCCGCCCGCCCGCATCGCGACGGTCGTGGACGACTGCGGCGCCCGAGTGCTCATCGCGGGCCCCGAATTCGATTCCACCGCACTCGAACTCGGTGTCTCCCGGATCGACCCGCACACCCCGCGAGCCACGCCCGGGGTGACGCCGTCCTCGACGCGGCCTGACGATCTCGCCTATCTCATCTACACCTCCGGCTCCACCGGCAAGCCGAAAGGCGTGATGATCGAGCACAATTCGGTCGTCAACCGGCTGACGTGGATGCAGAACGCCTACCCGCTCACGGCCGATGACGTGATCCTGCAGAAGACCCCCGCGACCTTCGACGTCTCGGTGTGGGAGCTGATGTGGTGGGGCCTGGTCGGCGCAAGGGTCGCGCTGCTGCCGCACGGCGGGGAGCGGGACCCGCGGGTGATCGCGGCGGCCATCACCGGGCATCGGGTGTCGGTCATGCATTTCGTGCCGTCGATGCTGGGCCCGTTCCTCGATCACGTGACCGAGCAAGGAGTACCGGCCGCGGAGCTGGCCTCACTGCGGCTGGTCTTCTGCTCCGGGGAGGCGCTCACGCCCGCGCTGGCGAATCGGTTCCGGGCAGTGTTCGCCGGTCTAGGGCTCTCGCACGTGCGGTTGATCAATCTGTACGGGCCGACCGAGGCGACCGTGGATGTGTCGTATTACGAAGTCGGCGCGCAGGTTTCGCGGGTGCCGATCGGGCGGCCGATCGACAATATCGCGCTGCTGGTGCTGGATCCGGCCGGGCGGCGCTGCCCGGTCGGCGTGGCCGGGGAACTCAATATCGCGGGCGTCGGCGTCGGGCGCGGGTACCACGGGCGGGATGATCTGACCGCGGCCGCGTTCGTCGCCGACGAGCGGGTGCCGGGCAGGCGGCGCTATCGGACCGGTGATCTGGCGCGCTGGCTGGCGGACGGGAATCTGGAATACCTGGGCCGGCTCGATGACCAGGTCAAGGTGCGCGGCAATCGAATCACGCTGGGCGAGATCGACAATGCGCTGGCCGAATGCCCGGGCGTGACCGCCGGTGTGGTGGTGGACGCGCGGGTGCACGGCGAGGCCACCACGCTGGTCGCCTACTATGCGGGCCCGGCGACCGACGGCGAGGTCGCCGAGCACCTGGCCGCGCGGCTGCCCGGATACATGGTGCCGTCGTATTTCGTGCGCATGGAACGGATTCCGCTGACCGGCAGCGGCAAGGCCGATCGCAAGGCGCTGCCGTCACCGATCCTGCATCGAGCCGAGACCCGTTCCGCGCAAACCGATTCCGAGCATCTGATCGCCGAGGCGTGGGCCGAGGTCCTCGGCGTCGAAGCACGCGAACTGAGCGTGGACGACGACTTCTTCACCGTCGGCGGCGATTCCATTCTCGCGCTGCGCCTGCGGACGGCGGCCGAGCAGCGCGGGCTGCGGTTCGATATCGACCGGTTCTTCGCCCGCCCGACCATCGCCGATCTGGCCGCGGCCGTCGACGCGGGGGAAACCATCGCCGATATCGGGGTTTCGCAAGCCCTGGAACTGATACCGCTCATCGACCGGGGCGCGCTCGCCGACGCCGAGGACGCCTTCCCCGCCACCGCGCTACAGCTGGGCATGCTATTCCACAGTCTCGAGCGCCGCGAATCCACGCTGTACCAAGACGTTTTCACCTATCAGCTGCGCATGCCCTGGCAGGAGGCTCCGTTCCGCGCCGCCTATGCGCGACTGGTGGCGCGGCAGCCGGCGCTGCGTTCCGGGTTCGACCTCACCGGCCGTTCCCTGCCGATCCAGATCGTGCACCACGAGGTGCCTGGCACATTGCGGATCGGCGCCTCCGAAACCGCCGAACCCTATGTGCTGGACCGGGCCCCACTGCACCGCATGCGGGTATTGCCCGACGCCGACGGGTTCGAACTCACCTTCAGCTTCCACCACGCCATTCTCGACGGGTGGAGCGTCGCCAATCTGGTGCGTGAACTGCTCCAGGACTACCTGCACCTGCTGGGCTTCGATATCGCCCCGGTGGACGCCACCCCGTACCCCGCGACCCTGCTCGCCGAATACGCCCGCGCGGAACAGGACGCGCGGAACGACACCGGCTCACGCGCCTACTGGTCCCGCCTCCTGGCCGATGCCCCCGCCACCGCCCTGTCCTCGACCCGCGCCTACGAACCGCCGGCCGCCGACGGCCCGGTCGAGGTGAACGCGCTGCTCCCCCGCTGGCTGCGGCGCGCGATCAGCACGACCGCGACCACCGAACGACTACCCCTCAAATCGATCCTGCTCACCGCCCACTGCCTCACCCTGCAAGCCATGACCGGCGCGGACGACATCATCACCGGCGTGGTCTCACACGCCAGACCCGCTCGCATAGGCGGCGATTCGGTGGCGGGGCTCTTCCTCAACACCCTCCCGGTCCGGCTCGGGAGCACCCCGATCGACCGCCTCGACGCGGTACGTCAGGTCGCGGCCCAGGAACGCGAGAGCCACCCCCACCGCCGCTACCCCCTGCGTGCGATGATCGCCGACCACGGCGGCGTCCCCTTCGACACCGCCTTCAACTTCGTCAACTACCACGTCTTCACCGGCGTGACCGCCGCGGCCGACCTCGCGCTCGCCGATTTCCGTATCCGCGAGGAAACGAACTTCGCGCTCCTGGTCACCGCCGCGGTCGATCCCCGCACCGACGACATCACCCTGCGCATCAGCGCGGGCCGCGACTCGCTGAGCCACCCACAATGCGAGGAATACGGCCGCCTCTTCATCGGTGTCCTGGCCGCGCTCGTCCGTGACCCGCACGGCCGCATCGACGCGGCCCACGCCCGCCTCGAAGACGCGGTCCACCAGATCGAAGCCATGGCGGCCTTGCGCCCGAACGCACCCGCACTGGTCGATGATTCGAGCACCTGGACCTACGGGCACCTGGACCGCGCCGCCGAAACCGTCGCCCTGCGTCTCTTGGCCGACGGCCTCCCCGCGAACGCCCGCATCGCGGTACAGCTCGACCGCTCCCCCGCACAGATCGCCGTCGTCCTCGGCATCCTGCGCGCCGGCGCCGCCGTGGTCCCCTTGGATCCGTCCTACCCGGAAGCCCGCCGGGCCGCGATGATCGCGCGTGCCCACCCGTTCCGCATCCTCACCGACGTGCAGGACCTACTCCCGCAGGTCGGCTCAGCTGCGGCCGGGCCCGCGCACCGCCCGGGTGCGAGCGGGTCGGCAGACGGCTCGAGCGCGAGCATGCCTGCTCGTGATGCGGCCGGGGGCGTGCTGCCCGCGATTCATCCGGAGTCGATCGCCTACGTGCTGTTCACGTCCGGGTCGACGGGTGAGCCGAAGGGGGTGGCGATGCCGCATCGGGGGCTCGCGAATCTGGTTCGGTGGCAGCGGCGGGCGGCGACGGCGGCGTCGGGCGGGGTGACGGTGCAGTTCGCGCCGTTGTCGTTCGATGTCTCGTTCCAGGAGATCTTCGCGACGCTGGCCGGGGGCGGGACCTTGCGGTTGATCACCGAGGAGCAGCGGCGGGATCCGGCCGCGCTGGCGCGGGTGGTCGCCGAGAGCGGTGCGCAGCGGCTGTATCTGCCGTATGTGGCATTGCAGGCGCTGGCCGAGGCGGCCAAGGTGACCGAAGCGTATCCGACCACGTTGTCGGCGCTGGTGTCCTCGGGTGAGCAGCTGCGGATCACTCCGGAGATCCGTGCGCTGGCGGCCGCGAACCCGGGCGTAGTGCTGGAGAACCAGTACGGGCCGACGGAATCGCATGTGGCGCTCGCCTATTCGATGAGCGGCTCACCGGAACGGTTCCCCGGATTGCCGCCCGTCGGAAGCATCGTGGGAGCGGCCGGGGTGGAGTTGCTCGATGAGCGATTGCGGCCGGTGGCCCCCGGGGTGCCCGGTGAGATCTACCTGTCCGGTGCCGGGCTGGCGCGCGGATACGAGGGGCGGCCCGAACTCACCGCACAGCGGTTCGTCGCGCACGCCGGTGGCGGAATCCGTTATCGCACCGGCGATCTGGGTATCGAACTGTCCGGCGGAGACATCGTTTGCCTCGGCCGCACCGATACCCAGGTGAAGGTGCGCGGGTTCCGGGTGGAATGCGCCGAGGTGGAGTTCGCGCTCGCGGAGATCGCGGGCGTTGAGCAGGCGGCGGTGGTGGCCCGGCAGCTGGCGGGCGTCGACGCGGCCCTCGAAGCCTTCCTGGTCGCCGCACCCGGCACCAAACCGCTTGCTGCCGAACAGGTTCGGGGTGAGCTGCGCACGCGCCTGCCCGCGCACGTGGTGCCCGCACGATTCCATTGGATCGACGCGCTGCCCTTGACGCCCAGCGGTAAACGCGACGATGCCGCGCTGCGCCGTCTGGCGGAAAAGCCCGCCACGGTCGCGGTCGGCCGGGCGCCGGCCGATGAATGGGAACGCGAGATCGCGGCGATCCTCGCCGAGTTCAGCGGCACCGCCGAATTCGCCGCCGACACCGACTTCTTCGCCGCGGGCGGCACCTCCATCGGCGCGATGCGCGTGGCCATGACGGTCGCCGAACGCTGGAATGTGGACCTGCCCCTGGAAACCTTCGTCGCCACACCGACGGCGACCGGACTGGCGGCGGTGGTGCGCGCGGGCGGCGCGGAACGCGGCTTCGATCCGCTGGTGCCGCTGATGCATTCGGATTCCGGGGCGACCCCGCTGTTCCTGATCCACCCCATCGGCGGCAATATCGTCTGCTACGTGCCCCTGGCGCGGCATATGGGCGGCGATCGCCCGGTCTACGGCTTGCAGGCCGCGGGCGCGGTCCCCGGCACCACGCCCCTCACCACCGTGCAGGAGCTGGCGGCCTCCTATGTGGCGGCGATCCGGCGCGCACACCCGCACGGCCCCTATCACATCGCCGGCTGGTCCTTCGGCGGTTATGTCGCCCTGGAAGTCGCACGGCAACTGGGTGATTCGGCCGTCGAGCAACTGGTGCTGCTGGACACCATGGCATTGCGCGAGACCCCGCCCGAACACGTGGACGAGAAGGATCTCATCGTCTGGTTCTTCGGCGAACTGCTCTGGTACGCCAAGGGCAGCGAGGCCGCCGTCCTGGACCTGGAGCAGCTCTTCGACACCTCCGCCAGCGACCGCGACGAACTGTTCGACTCGATCCTGCGGCAGTCCGTCGACCACGGCATCCTGCCGCCGGAGTCCTCCCCGCAGCTGGTGCGCCGGCTCTACGCGGTGTTCCACGCCAATTTCCAAGCGGCCCTGGCCTATCGAATGTCCCCGGTGCAGCGCCCGTTCACGCTGCTCCGGGCCACCGACGGCCTGCCCGCGAGCCTCGAGACCGCACATCGGTTGGCGGGCACCATGTTCGGCGACGCCGACAACGGGTGGGAACGCTGGGCGAATTTCGGGTTGGATATCCGGGAGATCCCCGGCGATCACCTCTCCATGATGACCGAACCGAATATCGCGACCGTGGCGCGACTGCTCGCCGACCTGCTCAACCGCACCCCCGCCTTGGAATCGAGCTCTGGAAACGATTGATGGACACCGAGATACAGCGCCCGTTGAGCGCGAGCGAACGGTGGTACCACGTGTGCGACCGCCTCTCGCCGCTCAATGTGGTGGCGCGAGTCCGCGTGCACGGTGCCCTCCCCCCGGCCACCCTGCGCGCCGCCGCCCACGCCCTCACCGTCGAACACCCCCTGCTACGGGTGAGCATCGTCAGCGGGGCCGACGGCACCGCCCCGGCCTTCGTCCCCGCAGCCGACCCGCGCATCCCGATCACGACGGTGGATGACGTCCCGTGGGAAGACCACGTCGACCGAGTCGAACTGAACACCGCCCTGGAGACGGACATCCGTCCCCTCCTGCGGCTCACCGACATCCGGACCGCCGCCGGAACCGCCGCGGAAACCCACGACCTGGTACTGACGATCTCGCACGTCATCGCCGACGCCACCACCGCCCTGACCCTGCTCCGGCGACTCGTCGAGCATGCGGCGACGGCTGCCCCATCGGCCGAGTCGGAGACCTGGGTGCGGCGGGAAGCACTGCCCGCGCCGGATGCCATGCTGCCCCGGTTGTTCCGGGGCGGGCCGGGCGTGGCGGCCGCGCTCGGATCCGGGTTTGTGGATCAGGTCGCCGGGCTCGCGCTGCGGCCGCGCCGATTGCTGCCGGAACAGCCGGTCGGCGCGACGGAGCGGGACAGTCGGCTGGTGAGCCGTGAGCTGGCGGCCGATACGCTGGCCGCGCTGGTGACGCGTTGCGCGGCGGAGGAAGTCACCGTGCACGGGGCGTTGACGGCCGCGATGGCGCAGGCGTACGGGGACGTGATCGCTGCGGGCGAGACCGGCCGGGTGACGATCGGTGCGCCGATGAACTTCCGCGACGAGCTGCGGCCGGCGGCAGGCGCTGACGAGGTGGGCGCGTATGTCGCCACGGTGCCGTCGCGGCCACGCTTCGGGCCGGGGACCGATTTCTGGGGTGTGGCGCGGGCGGTGAATCGGGAGTTGCGGCGGCGCAAGCGATTCCGTCAGCATCTGGCGCAGATCTCGCTGTTGCCGGTGATCTGCCCGGCGTCCCCCGCCACCGGTGCCCGGGCCGTGGCGCTGGTGGACGCGCGGGGCAACGGCAATATCTGCCTGTCGAATATCGGCCGTTTCGACTTCCCCGACCGGATCGGCGCGTGGCGGTTGTCCGGCGCGCAGTTCGTGGCCGGGATCTCCATCAGCGGGAATTTCGTGGCGAGCGTGAACACCAGCCACGACACCCTGCACTGGAACTTCACCTATATCCAGGATGCCGTGTCCGCCGAGCGCGCCGCGCGCTTGGCCGACGCCTCGGTCTCCGTGCTCCATGCGGCCCTCGGGCTGCCCCACCGATCGAACAGCGAGAAGCCTTGTCCGACATCAGTAATGCCGTCCTGATCACGGGTTGTTCGTCCGGGCTGGGCCGGGCGGGCGCGCTGTGGCTCGCCGAGCGCGGGTTCACCGTGTTCGCGGGCGTGCGCGATCCGGAAGCGGCCGCCGGGCTGACCCGGACCGCGAGCGGGGATCTGCGGCCGGTGGAGATCGATGTGACCTCCGCGGAGTCGATCGCGCAGGCGCACAAGGTGATCGGTGAGCAGCTCGGGCCCGCCGGGTTGCTCGGGCTGGTCAACAATGCGGGGATCAGCGTGTCCGCGCCGCTGGAATGCGTGCCGATCGAGGAGCTGCGGTATCAGCTGGAGGTCAATCTGATCGGCGTGGCCGCCATGATCCGTCAGTTCCTGCCGCTGCTGCGCGCCACCGACGGGACCGGCAGCGGTCCGGCCGGGCGCATCGTCAATGTCACCTCCGGGGTCGGGCGGGTGGCGCTGCCGTATCTGAGCGCTTATGCCGCAAGCCAATTCGGCAAGGAGGGCCTCTCGGATGCGCTGCGCCGGGAGCTCGCCCCGCAGCGGGTGACCGTATCGGTGGTCGAACCGGGCGCCATCGCCACCCCGATCTGGCGCAAGCAGGCCGAGACCGCGGCACGGCTGCTCGACACCGCCCCCGCTCCCATCGCGGCCCTGTACCGGGACCGTTTCACCGCGTTCTCCGCCGCCAATGCCGCCACCGCCACGGACGGCGCCACTACGCCCGTCGATGTGGCGCGCGCCCTCGAACACGCTCTCACCGCCCGCCGCCCGCGCACCCGCTATCCGGTGGGGCGCGATGTCACCCTCGGCACCCTGGCCGCGCGCCTGCTGCCGGATCGCCTGCTGGACCTCGCCCTCACCAGGAGCATCAAATGAAAGTCCTGATCATCGGAGCCGGTGTGGCCGGCCTGAGCACGGCTGCCGCGCTGCGACGACACGGCATCGACGCCGAAATCTTCGAAGCAGCAAGCGAATTGCGTTCGACCGGTACCGGGCTGGGCATTCTCAGCAATGCCACCGCCGTGCTGGACGCGCTCGGCATCGACGTCACCGTCGCGGGCCTGGGATGCATCACCGAGCAGTTCTTCATCCACGCCCCCGACGGGAAGGTGCTGCGCGCCTTGCCGTTCCGGTCCATGCAGGACGAGCTGGGCTTCCCCGCCGTCACGGTGGGCCGCGACGATCTCATGGCCGCGCTACGCACCGCGATCGGCGACACGCCCATCCATTTCGGGGCGCGCGTGACCGGTTTCGAGCAGGACGCGCACGCCGTCACCGTCACCTTCGACGACGGCCGCACGGTCACCGGCGATGTGCTGATCGGCGCGGACGGCATCCGCTCGGCGATCCGCGCGCAGCACGCCGGGCCGGAACCGATCAACGAGTACGGCTACGTCTGCTGGCTCGCCACCACCGAGTTCAGCCATCCACTGGTGAAAGACGGTGTGGCCCGCCATTATTGGGGTCGCGGCCAGCGCTTCGGGTTGATGGATATCGGCGGCGGGCGCGTCTACTGGTGGGGCACCAAGAACGTCGGCGTCGAGACCGCGCGCGCCTACGACGGCGGCAAGACCGGGATCGCGAGCGCGTTCGAGGGCTGGGCGCCGGAGATCCGCGAGGCCATCGCCGTCACCCCGGAGGCCGCCATCGTGAGCGTCCCGGCGCAGGACCGGAACTTCCTGGACCGTTGGGGCACCGGCCGTTTCACCCTCGCCGGGGATGCCGCGCACCCCATGCTGACCAGCTTCAGCCAGGGCGCGGGCTCGGCCATCGAGGACGGGTATGTGCTCGCGCATCACCTGGCCGCCGACCCGGATCCGGTGCGCGCGCTGCGCGCCTACGAGGCCGCGCGCCGGGATCGCACCCGCATGCTGGTCGCGGGGTCGCGGCGGCTCAGCAAGATGGAGCAGCTCGAATCGGCCGTGCCGGTGCGGGTGCGGGACGCGATTCTGCGTTTCACGCCCATGCCGATCATGCGCGCCCAGAACATCGCCCCCATGCGTTTCACCCTGCCCGTCACCACCGCCCTGGAGCCCCGATGACCGCCTGGAAATCCGTCGAACTCGCTTGCGGGCCCATCGAATACCTCGATTCCGGGGCGGGGCCGACGCTGGTCTTCCTGCACGGCGCTATGAAGGACGCGCGGGTCTGGCGGGAGGTGGTGGCGCGGCTCGTACCGCACTATCGGTGCATCCGCCCGACCATGCCGCTGGGCGCGCACCGGCTGCCCATGCGGCCCGGCGCGGATCTGACGGTCGCCGGACTGGCGCGGTTGACCGGCGAGTTCCTCACCGCCCTGGACCTGCGTGATGTCACGCTCATCCAAAATCATTGGGGCGCAGCCCAGGTCATGCTCGCCGAAGGCCAGGGCGAGCGGCTGTCACGCCTGGTGCTGACCGCGTGTGAGGCCTTCGACAACTATCCGCCGGGCCGTCCGGGCCGCCTGTTCGCCCGCGCCGCCAAGGTGCCCGGCGCATTGGATGCGATGGCGCTGCCCATGCGCGCCCGCTGGTTCCGCACCCGGATGGGCGCGGCCGATGTCTCCGCGCTGCGCCCGCTCCCCCGCGATCTCGCCGACGAATGGCAGCTGCGCTTCACCGATCGCGCCGTGCGCGGTGATCTGGCGACGGTGCTGCGGGACAGCTACCTGCCGGCGGATCTGACGCGCTGGGCCAAGGCCACCGAATCGTTCCCCGGTCCGGCTCTCGTGGTGTGGGCGGGCGGCGATCGGCTCATGCCGCGCGAGCACGGTCCCCGCCTGGCGGCGTCCTTCCCACACGGCACGCTGGTGGAGATCGCCGACAGCGCCACCTGCCTGCCCCTCGATCAACCGGTGGCACTGGCCGACGCCATCTCCGAGTTCCTGACCGCCACCGAGCCCGCTACCTGATCCACACACCCGCATCGCGGAGAAATCTCGCGCACCGGTCGCACTCCCCGCGGCGCGACCGGTTGCGCGGACCCGCCGCGCGCGGGCCCGACTCTCGATACCGTGGATCGCACGCCGGGCCGACGAATGCGGAGTTGCGGCGGAGATCGATGTTCCACATTTACGCTGATGACCCGGCGTAAGCGACATATCGGACAAATGGTGAGAGGTGAGTCGGATCAACGAGCGGGAGGCGGAACTGGACCAATGGTTTCGCGCGGAAGTCACCGCCGCGAGACCCGGTCCCGCTCGCGCACAACACGAACCACTCGCGCCCGGCGCGCCCTGCACCGGCGCCGAGGCCCTCGAACTGTTCGACGCCCAGGTCACCGCGCGTCATCTGGATCTGATCGCCCGGCAGTTGGGGCGGGACGGGCGCGGGTACTACAGCATCGGGTCGGCGGGGCACGAAGGGAACGCGGCGGTCGCGGCGGCATTGCGGGTCACCGATCCGGCGCTGCTGCACTATCGTTCGGCGGCGTTCTTCGTGCAGCGCACCCGGCAGGCGGGCGGCATCGACCCGATCCGGGATGTGCTGCTGGGGGTGCTGGCGGCGGCCGCGGATCCGATTTCCGGTGGGCGGCACAAGGTTTTCGGCAGCCACGCCGCGCACGTGATCCCGCAGACCTCGACCATCGCGTCGCATCTGCCGCGGGCGGTCGGGCTGGCGTTCGCCCTCGAGCGGGCGGCGGGGCAGGGGGTGGCGTGCCCGTGGCCGGCGGACGCGGTGGTGGTGTGCAGTTTCGGTGATGCGTCGGCGAATCATTCGACGGCGGCCGGGGCGATCAATACCGCCGTGCACACCGCGCACCTGGGGGTGCCGATGCCGATTCTGTTCGTGTGCGAGGACAACGGGATCGGGATCAGCGTGCCGACGCCGCGCACCTGGATCGAGCACGCGTACGGGTCGCGACCCGGGCTGCGCTGGTTCGACGCCGACGGGGCCGAGCTCACCGAAGCGCTGAGCGTGGCGAGCGAGGCCGCGAAATGGGTTCGCACGCATCGCAAACCGGCTTTCCTGCGCTTGCGGACGGTGCGGCTGCTCGGGCATGCGGGCTCGGATGTGGAATCGGCCTACCGGCGTCCCGCCGAACTGGCCGCCGATCTGCGCCGGGATCCGGTGACGCGGACCGCGGAACTGCTCATCGCGGCCGGTGTCGCCACGCCCGGGGAACTCATCCGCCGGTACGACGATCTCGGCGCGCGGGTCGCGGCCACGGCCGAAAGTCTGCGCGAGGAACCGAAACTCACCTCCGCCGCCGCGGTCATGGCGCCGCTCGCGCCCGCGCGGCCGACAGTGGTGCGGACCGACGCGCTGCGCGGGACGGCGGGCGCGGACGGCGACAAGGGCGATCCGATGACGTTGGCGCAGGCGGTCAATCACACGCTGGCGCAACTGCTCACCCGCGATCCCGACGTCCTGGTCTTCGGTGAGGACGTGGGCCGCAAGGGCGGGGTGTACGGCGTCACCAAAGGCCTGCAGCAGCAATTCGGCGTGCGGCGGGTCTTCGACACGCTGCTGGACGAGCAGAGCGTGCTCGGTACCGCGCTGGGCGCGGGCCTGGCCGGGTTCGTGCCCATTCCCGAGATCCAATACCTGGCCTATGTGCACAATGCCGAGGATCAGTTGCGGGGAGAGGCGGCCACGCTGTCCTTCTTCTCGGCCGGCAAATACCGCAATCCGCTGGTGGTCCGGATCGCCGGCTACGGCTATCAGAAGGGCTTCGGCGGCCATTTCCACAACGACAATTCCCTTGCCGCACTGCGCGATATCCCCGGCATCGTGATCGCGTCCCCGGCGCGCGCCGACGATGCCGCCGCCATGCTCCGCACCTGCGTGTCCGCCGCCCGCATGGACGGGCGGGTCTGCGTCTTCCTCGAACCGATCGCCCTCTATCACACCCGCGACCTCTACCGCCCCGGCGACAATGCCTGGCTGGCCCCCGCCGCCGCCCTCCGCCACGCCGAGATCGGCCGCGCCCGAATCCACGGCACCGGAACCCATCTCACCATCGTCAGCTTCGCCAACGGCGTCCCCATGAGCCTGCGCGTCGCCCGCCGCCTGGCCACCCGCGGCATCCACGCCCGCGTCCTCGACCTGCGCTGGCTCTCCCCCCTCCCCCTGGAAGACCTCCTCGACAATGCCCGCGCCACCGGCCGCGTCCTCATCGCCGACGAAACCCGCCGCAGCGGAAGCGTTTCCGAAGCCGTCCTGGCCGCCCTCCTCGACGCCGGCTACGAAGGCCGCGTCGCCCGGGTAACGAGCGAAGACAGCTTCATCCCCCTCGGCCCCGCCGCCAACACCGTCCTCCTGGACGAAGCCCGCATAGAATCCGCCGCCGACAAACTCCTGGCCACGCCCTGACCCGGGATAGACGACGAGCGGGCCCGATGTCCTGTCCAAGGGACACCGCACCCGCCCGCCGCCCGACGCCAGTCCGGTCGGCGCCCCTGTGCCGACGAGGAGGCACAAGCTCTATCTACTGTCTACGTACGTAGATCGTACATACTCGCCCGCCTCCCGTCACCACCCACCTCAGCCGGCCCCTGTGCGCTGCGGCAAATGATCGTTCCGGACTACCCTGCGAACGTGGAGTTCGAGACCAGCCCGGGCCTACGCGCCATCGACCTGATCGCCGCCCTGGCCTTGGTAGCAGCGGTGTTCTTCGCCGGCATGACCGCCACACTGCTCATCGGCTTCCTCGGCGCCCCCGGCGGAGCATCCAGCGAATGCACCGGCCAATGCCGCACCTTCGTCGACGCGGGCGCCGGCCTGATGGCTGTCGGAACCATCGTCGTCGGATCCACCGCCCTGATACTGATGGCCCGCAGCTGGTGGCTCAGGCGCCCCCTGGTGATCTGGCCACTGCTGGCAATCCCACTACTGGCAGTTCTGGCCGGCACCGGCTTCGCACTCGCCATGTACGGCCCCGCCTGACCCCTCGGGTTTCGGCATTGCGCGCAGGGCTAGCACCTGGCCGGTGGCTGTGTGCTCACGGGTGATTTCCACGGTGCCGATACCGAATTCGATATCGAGGCGTTCACCGTCTCCGTGGGTGAGGCCCGCGTGGTCGCCGTCGGTGGTCATGTTGAGGGGAGGGTAGGCGAGGGCCAGGACCAGCGTGCCGCTCGGGAGGTCGATGAGCGCTAGCGGGGAGGTCCGGAGGCGGGGCTCGTGTTCGAGGGCTTCGGCGGGGATGGGGTGGATGCCTGGTTCCTCGGGGAGTGAGATCCAGAGGGTTCTGCCTGCCGCATCGTGATGGACTTCGTAGCGGCCGTCGCCGTGAGCTTCTTCGACGTAGGCGCGGAGGCCGTCGAGCGTCAGGGAGGTGCTGCCCTCGGACGCCAATTCCGGCCCGTGGACATCCCAGCCGCCGTAGCGGGTCCGGGAATCGCACAGCAGCAGGAACAGTCCGTCGTGCACGGGGTTTCGAATCGAGCCGAGGTAGTCCACGGTCGCCGAGCTTACGACGCCGCGCCGACAGTCAGTCTGCGTCCGAGGTTGGTTCTTGGTGCTACGGGTGTTCGCGGACAACACGACTCAAGTGATCCGTGCGGCCATCAAGGTTTCGAAGGTGTAGGGCCGCAGACCATCGGTACGGTCGGCGAAGTACCGCTGCTGCAGGTCTGCCCGTGTGGGGTGATCCACGACCTTCAGCCCGCACCTGGCTACCAGGCTCTCGATCTCGGTGACCGGCCAGCCAGGCTGAAGCGGCTCGCCGACAGAAGCCGCGATCGGTCGGTAAATATGGGCGTACTCCGCCCCCGCGTCATCGAGCGCAGCGTCCTCTGCCAGATAGGAGAACACCACCTCGGACCCGGGAGCAGCCGCCGCGATCATCTGCAACGTCGACTCGATCGCCCGCGCCGTCAGATACGGGGCGACGCCCGTCCAGCAGAACATCGCCGGCTGCGCCCAATCGAACCCTGCCGCACCCAGTGCTTCCTGAACCGTTCCGGCCTCGAAATCGACCGGCACGAACACCTGAGAGGCGCTGAGCGGCAGCCCGAGTTCACTGACCCGCTCGATCTTCCAAGCTTGGGAGGCCGGATGATCGACCTCGAATACCGTCATCGGCCCGAGCAGATCCGGCCGCCGCCACGCGAACGAGTCGAGCCCCGCACCGAGAATCACATACTGCGTGAAACCACCGGCAACCAGCCGATCCTCGGCATACCGGCTGCGGGTACACACAGCCGCACGAGCCTCACGAACAACCCACCCGGGAAACAACGGCTCGAACCGATCCCGCAACTCCTGCCATACAGGGCCCACAAGCACCAGAGCCAGCACATCGTCCAACACCCAAGGCGAGGCCGTCTCCAGGCGAAACAATCCACGCGACACAGCCGCAAACATCGCCGTCCTGCTCGGCGCGCTTTCCATGCATCCCTCCTTGCCGCCCAGACCCGACCACGCTGGCCACACCCACTCCGCGCACTTCACAGAATGCGCCCGAATCACCGTGACGGCCATAGCCAGATCTACACCGGCGCGGTGGAGAAGTACTGAACCAGACAGAATTCGTGTTCCTCAGGATCGGCCATCACGACGACCACGCCTTCGGCATACTCGTGCCGCTCGCCAGTACATCGGCCCCCGAGAGCGATCACCTGCGCGATCCCTTCATCGATGTCATCCACGGCAATATCGAGGTGAACGCGCACCTTGTCGCGCTTGGGTTCGACGACAGGCTGAAAAACCAAGCGCGGCTGAGGATCACCGGCCTGTCCGAGGTAGATCCAACCAGGTTCGGACGGACCCGGCGGGCGCTCCAGCAGAGCGCTCCAAAAGGCTGCAACCCGATGCACATCGACGCAATCGATGGTCACTCCCACCCAACGGTTTGCCATTTCGCCAGTATCGATCGATCGCACACCGATGGCGAACCGATCAGCTGTTCTCGTCGTGCACCAAATGCGTACGCGTGGCCTGGCGGGAACAGATGATCGAAGAGCGCGAATCCGCTGCCGGCCGAGCAACTGAATTGCCGCTGCCGGCGACGTCAGCCGATAAAGGGATTGCCCCAGCCCCCACTGCAGGCGGCGATGATCGTCACCGTACCTGCGTAGCAAGGGATGATCCCGAACCCCACCAGGAATCGAATCGTGGCGGAGTTCCGGCCTCGAAAGTGCATGCGTACGGTGCTGACGATCGCGGTCACCGCCCAGATGGCTAGCGCGAGAAGCGATCCCACCGGTAGTGCCCAGAAGTACAGGACGCCTACGAGCACCAGCATGGAGACGAAGATCAGTGCGAACCCCGATACGACACCGAGGAGCACGTCCAGGCAGTACCGGGTCCAGGTCCACAGTCCGGCCCGCCCGGCGACCTTCTCGACGGTGAGGTCGGCATCGGCCGTTCGCATAAGTCGAGCATCGCGAGGTCTACTTCGCTGGTCAATACTGTTCTGGCAAGTGCTCGCAGCGTCACATCGGTGGAGTTGAGGATGGCCGTGTGGAAGAGGCGGAGCGGGAGAGTTGCTCGTTAGGCTTGCTCGTGACGTTGAGGCAGGTCTTCCTTCAGCTGGGAGCTGATCACCGGCGGCAGGTCCACCTGGCGTTGTGTGAGGAGGCGCTGTCGGTCTGGGTCGGGTTCGTGCGGGGCAAGCGTGGTCGGATTCGGTATCGCGATTCGGTTGTCGGGGTGCGGCACGAACTGGATGTCGAGCTTCCGGCTGATGCGCTTCGCTGCGTCTGCGCTGGAAGGGATCTGGCGGATGTCAGTGGGCGGTATCTCGAGCCGATCACCGCTTTGCAGGACGATGATCTGAGGTTCCCCGAATCGGTCGAGTTCGCCTTCTACGCGATTTACAACTGTTTCTCCAAGTATGTCCGCGGAGAAGACATCCCGGATTGGCTCATCGTCAACCAGGCCTTGTCGATTCACGACCCCGGCGAGGTCGAGGAACGGCTGATGCGCGTGATCGACAGGGTCCGGCCGGCCGATTCGGCCTCCACGTGAGATTCGCTGTCTCGCAATGGCGGTCGGCACAGCTCGAGATCAGCAACCGGACCAGGAATCCCTGGCAGCATCGCATCCCGTTCACCGGATGAGGTAGAAAGTCCACGAAGACATCAATTCTCGCGGACGGAGCCCCATGCCGATTACGAACCAGCAGGTCGCGGAGCATACGTTCCTGAAACCGCTGTATGCCGACTCGTACTTCCCTGATCACGTTCTCGACAAGGGCGTGGCGATCCTGCAGCGCCTGTGCGAGCGGATCGAGGCCGAGAAGCCGGCGGATCTGGCTGCCCTGTACGCGCTGACTTGGGCTGCGACCGAGGAATTCAACCTGTTGGAGGCGGAGTTCGAAGCGGCCGGGAGCGAGATCGAGACGGTGGCGCGGGATGAGATCGGCGAGGATTTCTGGTTCATCGCCTCGGCCTACGGGTTCAGCGACGCCGACTCGGAGGAATTGATCGCGACCCGCGACTGGTGAGCCGCTCCTATTCGCCGGTCCGACCGTCGATTCGCTCTCGCAGCAGGTCGGCGTGACCATTGTGACGAGCGTATTCCTCGATCATGTGCGTCAGGATCCAGCGCGCGCTGTAGCCATCCTCGCCGGGCCGGCGCTCACCGACCGTATCGAGTGACTCACAGCCGCCGACGATCTCCCGCGAGCGAGCGCACTCCTCATGCCATAACCGAAACGCCTCATCGACGTCCGCATTCTCGACGTCGAAGTCGACATCTTCCGATCGCTCGGCCCCCCAATAGAGCGCGGGCGCATCGACACCACCGAGAGTGCGGGCGAACCAGCCGCGCTCCACATCGGTCATATGGCGAACGAGCCCGAGTAGCGACAGCTTCGACGGCGACACCGCTCGCAGCCGCAGCTGGGCGGCAGAAAGCCCTGAACACTTCCACGCCAAGGTATCCCGCTGGAACTGGAGAAATCCGGTCAGCGTCTCCCGCTCACCCGCAATCCGAGACGTCTGTTCCCGCTCACTCGACTCCATTCGATCATTCTCGCCCGGTTCCCCATTGCCGACACCGGGATCCGCGCGTTCGCCGACTTCGAACCGCCACGATCCACCCTCGCCACGACCGACCATGTGCCTATGGCACGCATCCTGTCGACTCCACCAGTCGTCCCCTCCGGCACCATCGCCCGCCGTCCACAACCAACCCTCCCCGCCGAAGGCCTTCTCCTGCTCCGCCCTTGGCAACCCGCCGACGCACCCGACTTCCTCTCCGCATACCAAGACGCCGAAACCCGCCGCTGGCACACACACCGCCCCGCCACCGAAAGCCAAGTCCTGGAATGGTTCGAGTCGTACCGCGAGAACTGGCAACAGGAGAAGAGTGCCCACTGGGCGGTCACCAGCATCAACAACGAAGTACGCGGCCGAGTCGCCCTCCGCGGCCTGAACTTCGACGACGGCATCGCCACCGTCGCCTACTGGGTACTCCCGCACGCCCGCGGCACAGGTGTCGCCTCGCACGCCCTGTCCGCCCTCACCAGATGGGCCCTCGGCGAAATCGGCTTCCACCGCCTCGAATTGGACCACTCGACCCGAAACCACGCCTCCTGCCGCGTCGCCATGAAATCCGGGTACCGCCTGGAGGGCACCAAACGCAGCGCTGCCGTCCACGACGACGGCCGACACGACATGCATCTCCACGCCCACATTCGAGACGACAGAAGCCCACGGCCAGACCCCCGGATCCACGCGGGACAAGCGGATAATTAAGGCGCACAACAATCTCGGCAGATATAGGCTCCCGCAGCGTGGACGTCTATCTGCTAAGGCACATCCATCACGCCCAGCCGCCGGACGGGTCACCGGCACGACACGTCGATGATGACGGAGATCTCGACTGGGACGAACAACGCGACGACATCAAGCTCCTGGGCGTCTATTCCACCGAGCAACTCGCCCAGGAACGCATCCGTGAAGCGCGGAACCGACCCGGCTTCATCGATGAACCCGATTGTTTTCAGATCGCAAGGTACGAAGTCGACAAGGACGAGTGGACATCGGGCTACTTCACATACCACTACTGATCAGGGACGACGAATTACAGGCGTTGCCTACCCGTATTCCACTGACAGGCAACGCCTATCGATGGTCAGCTGCCCGCAGTGACCAGGTTGTCGTCGATGAGGTGCAGGCGGCGGGCGAGGTCTGAGGCGAAGATCCGTTCGGGGTCGACGGCGTCGCGGATTCGACGCCATTCCTCGAGCCGCGGATACATCGTGCGGATCAATTCCGGGCTGGTGCGGGAGTCCTTGGCGAAGTACAGGCGGCCACCGGCATCGAGCACCCGCTCATCCAGGCGCGCGCAGAATTCCCCCAGACCTGGCTTGAGTGGAAAATCCAGGCTGAGCATATAGCCGGGATGCGGCCATGACAGCGGAGCCGGGTTGGCGGCCCCCATACGTTTGAAGACGTTCAGGAATGACCGGTGCCCGGAATGCGCGATGGCGCGGACCGCGGACGCAAGCTGCTGTTCGGCGCCGAACGGCATGGAGAACTGATATTGCAGGAATCCGCGGCGTCCGTAGGCGCGGTTCCATTCACCGAGCAGATCCAGCGGGTGATAGAACTGCGTCAGGTTCTGAATCCTGCCGCGCGCCTGACGCGGATACACCCGGTGGGCGGCTTCGGCGGCGATGCGGGTGGTGAGGTTGTTGACCATGCCGTTGGGGAAGACATCGGGCACGGTGAGCAGTTGGGGCGCATCGAATTTCAGCGGGTTGCGCCGGAGTTTGGGTGGCAGTTGATCCAGGGTGGCCAGGGAGCCGCGGCTGAAGCCGGCGCGACCGAGTTTCGAGTCGGTGCTGATGGTGTCGGGTACCGACATCGAGTATTCGTAGCCGTCGTCGGAGCCGCCGGTGAGCAGCTCCATGGTTTCGGCGAGGTTGTCGGTGCGGTCGTTGTCGACGATGAAGTACGCGGTTTCGGTGTGCTTCATCCGAACCCGGGCGCGCACGATGATGCCGGTCAGGCCCATGCCGCCGACGGTGGCCCAGAACAGATCCGCGTCGGCGCCCTCGGGTGCGAGAGTGCGCAGCGCGCCGTCTGCGGTGAGCAAGTCCATCGACACGACGTGGTTGCCGAAACTGCCGTGCGAGTGATGGTTCTTGCCGTGGATATCGGAGGCGATCGCGCCGCCCACGGTGACCTGACGGGTACCTGGCAGCACCGGAACCCACAGGCCATGGGGCAGAACTGTTTTCATGAGCGTGTCGAGGCTGACGCCGGCGTCGAGATCGACAATGCCGGTATCGGGATCGATGTGGTGGATTCGACCGAACGCGGTCATGTCGACGACCAGCCCGCCACCATTCTGAGCGGGGTCACCGTAACTGCGCCCGAGTCCGCGGGCGATGACCCCGCGCGGTCCGGCGGTACTCACTGCCTCGGCGACCACGTCGAGGTCAGGAGTGGAAAGTACCTGCGCCACAGACGATGCGGTACGCCCCCACCCCGACAGCCGACGTCGATCGATCACAGATCCCCCTTGAATGAAATTCACTTCGCTACAGTAGCCGCGCACTCGAGCCATACATCCGGATCGGTCGCCCACAGGTGGTGGCCGACGCCGGGCACCTCCTCGAAGCGCCCGCGTGGGACGAGGGCGGCGAGTTGTTGTAGGGGCCAGGAGGGGCGGATGTCGTGTTGCAGGGCGATGAATGTCATCGGGACGGGTGTGTCGGCCAGTTTGCGGAACAGGGTGGGCTCGTGGATCCAGTGCACGAACGATGCGTTCAATGCGGCGTGGACTTCTGGTGACCAGTCGATTTCGAGGTCGGACTCGCGGTGCCGTCCGGAGGAGTATTCCTGGGACCAGGTGCGGTCCTTGTGCAGCCCGTGGCCGGCGATGCCGACCACGGATCGGACGTGTTCGGGATGGTCCAGGGCGTAGCGTACCGCCAAGTCCGATCCCCAGGAGTGACCGAGCACAACCCAGCTGTCGACTCCCGCGGCCCGGCGAATTACCTCGAGATCGGCGATGGCTTGGGCGATTTCGTGTGGCCCACCCTGCGAGCGGCCCACTCCCCTGGGCTCCGGGTACCAGGCGCGCATCCCGCGCGGTGCCAGACGATCATCTTCGAGATAGTTGACACAGCCTGGCCCGCCGGACAGCACAACGACATCCGGGCCGGATCCGACCACGCCGACATGCAGCAGCGTTCCGTCGTCGGCAGCCACCATCATCGATCGCATTCCACCCCTGATGTTTTGACCCGAATCAGTATGGTTCAGCTCGCCGGTGATATTCAGTCCGGTAAGTGGTTGGGAGAGTTGGGGACTGGGATTTCGAAGGTCCAGGGGCCGGGGAGGGCGGGGCGGGCGGCGGCTTGGGTGTGGAGGTGGAGGAAGTCGGTGCGGGGTAGGGCGGTGGCGCCCAGGGAGGCGAGGTGGGGGGAGGTGACTTGGCAGTCGATGAGGGGGAAGTCCCAGGCGGTCAGTTGGGCGCAGAGCCAGTAGAGGGCGATTTTCGAGGTGTCGCGGGCGCGGGAGAACATGGATTCGCCGGCGAAGGAGCGGCCGCGGGCTACGCCGTAGAGGCCGCCGACCAGGTTGCCGGCGCGCCATACTTCGACCGAGTGGGCGTGGCCGAGGTGGTGCAGGTGCAGGTAGGCCTGCATCATGTCGGAGCCGATCCAGGTGCCGCCTTCCTCGTCGCGGGGTGCGGCGCAGTGCGAGATCACTTCGGCGAAGGCCTGATCCATGGTGACGGCGTAGTCGGCGGCGGCGACGGATCGGCGGTGGGACTTGGTGACTCGCAGGGCGGTCGGGAGCAGGACGCTGCGGGGGTCGGGGCAGAACCATTGGATGATCTCGCCGGGGTTGTACCAAGGGAAGATGCCCGCCGAATAGGCGGTCAGCAGTCGTTGCGGCGACAGATCACCGCCGAGGGCGACCAGTCCGGTCGGGTCCGCGAGTTCGACGGGTGGGAAAGGCTGGTCCGGATCGACCAGGAACATTCGCATCAGGTCGGTATCGTCGATCACCGGATCGACCTTACCGACCCGATCGAGTGATGATCGGAGCCACTCGGCGCCCCTGACAACGGGCCTACTCGGGTCCCGGCTCGGCGGGGTGCAACCCGCTCACGATCTCGTCGGCGAGCAGCAGGCTGGCCAGACCGTGAGCGTGCTTCTCGCGGCGCACGAGCGAAACTATGTTGTTGCTGAAGGCATCTCGCACCGGCCGGAAGACTAGGCGGCCGTCGCGTAGTTCCTCGGCGATGTCGAACTCGCTGAGGAAGGCGATGGCGTCGCCGGAGGTCGCGAGGCGCTTCATCGTCTCGATGGAATTGGTGTGAAAGGCCGGGTGAACCTCGAGTCCGGCCTTACTGAAGGCTTCCGCGACGATGCCGTGGATCACCATGGACCGGTCGGCGAAGATCAGCGGGTAGGGGGTGCAGTGCGCGAGCGGGATCGTGTCCATATGAGCCAGCGGATGATGCTGGGAGACAACGACTCCCAGCTTGGTGTTCATCTGCCAGCAGACCTCGATCTGATTCGAGGAAGGGACATTGAATGCGAGCCCCAGATCGGCTTCGCTGTTCTCCACCGCGCGCAGGACTTCGAGAGTCGTCATGGTGCGGATCGAGATACGGACCTGCGGATGCCGGAAATGGAAGGCCGCGGCGGCATTGGCGACGACACCGCTGGCGAGGCCGGTCATGGTGGCGATCACGACCTCACCGTGGCCGAGCGCGTGCAGATCGCGGATATCGGCGACCGTCTCGCGGTACTGCTGCAGGGTTCGCCGGATGTGTGCCAGTAGCGCTTCCCCGGCCGGAGTAGGCCGCATGCCCCGGGGCAGCCGCTCGAACAGGGGTTGATCGAGTTCGGCTTCCAGCAGCAGGATCTGGCGGTTGATGGCCGAGGGCGCGACATGCAGTTTGGCGCCGGCGGCGCGAATCGACCCCAGCCGCGCCACCTCGTCGATGTAATGCAGCATTCGCGAGTGGAGCATCGTGTTACCTCCCAGACATACCGTTCGAAAAAAGAGTACAGGTTGCGCGAAAACGAATGCTTGTCAGCAACGGTCGGGATCGAGTTCTATCAGTGCCAGGTCGAGCAGCTGCCGAAATCAGCCTCTACCTGCAAGTACATGAGCTCCGAGGTGAGGATCCGCCATGCCCGCATTCGTGTCGCCGACCGACACTCAATTCGATACCGCCACAGCGGTTTCCGCTCAGGACGAGCATGTCCGGACGATCTTCGGCATTCTCGAGGGCGAACGGGAAGCCGATCTGCTGCTGCGCAATCTCAATATTCTCGATGTGCACACCGAATCGGTTTATCCGGGGTCGCTGCTGGTGCACGGGCAGCGCATCATCGCCTTGAATCCGGACGAGTCCATCGTGCGGTTTCGCGAATCCTTCGACGGTGAGGGGCTTTACGCGATTCCGGGGCTGATCGACGCGCATCTGCATTTCGAATCCCAGCTGGCGCATCCGGCGGCATTCGGTGAGGCGATCGTGCCCAGTGGAACGACCACGGTGTTCGGCGAAACCCTCGACTTCGCCAGCGCGGCCGGCGATGAGGCCGTGGATGCGGCGAAAGCGCTGTTCACCGACCACGAAAGACTCCCCTACCGGCTGTATGCGTTCGCGCCGGGCAAGAAGACCTCGACCGAGGTGACCGAGGCGATGCTGGGCATGGATCCGGTGATCGGGCTGGGTGAGCTCGCGCATCTGTCGTATATGACCGGCAATGCCGACGACTTCCGCAAATCGGCGCTGGGACGGGCGAATGCGGGGGTGGTGAACTGCCACTGGGGTGTGACGGCGCTGTCGGACACGCTGCTCAACTACATGCCCGCGATCGGCGTCGACAACAATCACGATGTGTGGAACGAGGACGATATCGAGAAGAGCGTCCGCTACGGGTTGAACACGCAGATCAAGTTCGGCGTCGGTAGTCCCGAAGTCATTCGAACCATGTTGCGCGCCATCGTGAAACGGCGCTGGCCGGCCGAGAATTTCCAGCTCTGCGCCGACAATATCTCGGTGGATCGGGTGCTGCGGCTGGGGCATATCGACTGGGTGATCTCGCTGGCGATCGAGATGGGGATGCCGCCCATTCAGGCCATCAAGATGGGGACGTTGTACACCGCGCGTTCCTTTCACAAGGACCGCGATCTCGGCTCGCTGAGCCCGGGACGATTCGCCGATATCGTGCTGACCGACAGCCTGTCGAAAATCAATCCCCGATATGTGTTCAAGGGTGGGCAGCTGGTTGCCAAGGACCGCAAGCTGATCGAGGCGGTCGGCATCGACTATTCGGCGCTGGCGAAGCGACCGCGGCCCGGCCTCGCGGGATTGCGCGCCGAACAGCTCGAGCTCACCCCGATCGAGAACTCGGCTGATGGCGCACAGGCGAAAGTGCTGCTTTTCGACGTGTACGGCCGCGGTCATCTCAAATTCGCGCAGGAGATCTGGGTGCCGTTGCGGGACGGGGTGGTCGTCCCCGAATACGAAGGGGTGCGGTTGAACCGGATCTCCGTCGTGCAGCGGTACGCCGACGGTGAGCGGCACATCGTCAACGGGTTGTTCAAGGGCGTGTCGATCGAGGAGGGTGCGGTCTCCACGTTCTGGCCCGCGCCCTCGGCGTACTTCGTGGTCGTGGGCACCGACAGCATCGAGATGCGCGATAACCTCGCCGAGCTCGACGCGCTGGTGGGCGGCTGCGTCGTGACCGCCGGCGGGGAGGTGAAAGCCGTACTGCCTCTGGACTTCTACGGCGTGATGGCCGATATGAACCTGACCCAGCTCGTCGATGCCACCCGTGCGATCGACGATGCGCTGGCGAAGCTCGGCAACCGGAACGAAGGCGAACCGGTGGTCAACAAACTCCTCACCCTGTTCATTTCGCTGGACCGATTCGGGTTCATGAAATAGCGGTCGAGACCTCCCACACCCCAGAGCAATTCGTCGCGAAAGGAAATGCGACCATCATGCTGCACGACAACGACACGGGAGTCGACACCGGAAACAGGGTGCGCCGCTGGATCACCTACATCGCCGGAATCTACGTTCTCACCCTGGGTTTGAGCCTGGCCATCCGCGCGGGAATCGGCATCTCCCCGCAAAGCAGCCTCACCCGCACCATGACATTGGTTTTCCCGGGCCTCACCCAGGGCAATTTCAATCTCATCCTCGAACTCATCATGCTGGTCCTGACCTTCCTGGTCTGGCCCCGCGCCTTCAAGACCGGCCACCTGCTCTCGATCGTCCCCGCCCTGGTCCTGGCATTCCTGCTCGATTTCAATCTCGCGGTGACGCGCTGGATTCACATCGGCCCGTACCCGGCGAAAGTCGTGCTGCTCATATTCGCCGACGCCATGCTGGCATTCGGCCTGTTCCTGATGATCCGCGCGAACCTGGTCCTCATGCCGATCGACCTGTTCGTCAACACCATCCAGCGCAAGACCGGATGGAAATGGGGAAACATCAAAACCGTCTTCGACTGCACCCTGCTCGCACTCTCGGCGACCATCGGACTGACGTTGCTCGGCGCACCCCATTTCATCCGTGAAGGCACGATCATCAATGCGGTGCTGGTCGGGCAGTACGTGAAGCTGTATTTCTTCCTGCACGCGAAGTTCACGGCACGGAAGGCGACGTCGGCCGCCGTGACCGAATAGGGCGAGACAGGGGCCAGCTCGTCACTCGAACGGGTGGCCCCATCCCACGGTATCGGCGAGAAAGGCGTCAGGCCGAGGTGCCGAGCGGCGGGTGCTCGAGCACCCGGGGCCGGTACTCGACCAGCTGGATGCGGTCATCGAAAGTGCGGTGATCGATCATCTCCAGCGCAACATCCGGATAGCCGTCGTAGATGCGTTCCGCGCCCGTGGCACCGGTGATCACCGGGAACATCACCACCCGGAATCGGTCGACGAGTCCGGCTCGGAGCAGGGACCTGCACAGGCTCAGGCTGCCGATCGTGGTGAGCAGCCCCGAGCCGGTCGATTTCATGGCGCGGACCGCTTCGACGGCGTCCTCCCGCACCAGTGTGGAGTTGGCCCACGTCAGCGGGCCCTCGAGCGAGGAGGAGAACACCACCTTGGCCGCTTTCGTGAGCCCGTCGACGGACGCTTCTTCCTCGGGCCTGAATTCGTCCTGCCCCGCGGGGACGTCGCCGGCGGCGAACCCCGACATCAACCGGTAGGTGTTCGCTCCCATCAGATGGGTGGCCTCGGGCTGTTCGCCGAGCCACGCGAGATACTCCGGGCCCTCGAGTCCCCAAAACCCTGGCCATCCCTCACCTGACGCGTAGCCGTCGAGCGAGGTGATGAAGTCGACGAGAAGTTCCGACATAGCGATGTCCTTTCCTCGGGTGTCACAAGCTTTGACCGGACGAGAGCCGCAAACTCATCGGACGCGCCGTACGGTTAGCCGATCCATCCGCGTATCTCCAGGACGGCTGCGGAGCGAGCTGTGGCCGTTGCTCGGTAGACAGATGGTTGCCCGGATGGGCGAGTGGTGAAAGGCGGTGTGTTGGTGACTTCCCCGGGGCCGGGTGTCGAGATGCTGCAGGAGGTTGTCGATGTGCTCACGGTCGAGTTTTCGACCAAGCTTCCGCTCAGCCTCCGCTTCAGCAAATTCGGCGGGATCGGCCAAGGTCGGATGACCGTCACCGACGGCGGCACGCCGGTACGGATGTCGTTCCCTGGCAACGTCTTCGAGCTGCTGATCGAACTCAAGGCGGTCATGGCTCAGCCGGATACCGGGACATGGATAACAGTCGAGCTGGAAATCTCGGCCGACGGTCGAGCTGCGACACGCTTCGACTACATCACTGAGATTTCATGGTCTGGTGGCAAGCCGGAAGCCCGGGATTACGTGCTCGAGCTCGAGCGCTATCCGAGAGAACCAGGCGCAGTTCCTGCGTGGTGGCAGCATGCTTTGGATAATCCGGTGCCCGACTGGGAGCCCTCGCTGGAGTACATCGCCCGAATGGACGCTCTCTTCCAAAGCCGTCCGCTCGAAGATCCCTGATGTCGCGGCCGGGCTGCCACCGCACGGTTGGTGCGTCTATTTGCCCAGCCCGCAGGCATTATCGTGCATTGTCTCCGGGTGCGTGGTTCGGCGACGGCTTCAGACGAGTGGGTTCGCCTGTCCGGTTTCCAGTCCATTGCCAGGGTGCAGTGAGGGACCCAGTTCCCTGGCCGGTAGTGATCCCACAATCCGGCGCTGCCGGACGCGATGGCTGCGCGCAGTGCCGCGTGAGTGTTCAGGAGTGCGGCATTGCTGGTCACCCCGAGGAACAGGACGGCCGCTTCGCCCGGGAAGGTGCCGAGTACAGGCATTGTCAGCTCGGTCCCGGGAGTCTGTTCGAGGAGACTGCGTGCACGATCGTCCACCTCGAATTGCTCTGCTACGGCGAGCGTGACTTGTGGGCGGTGCCGCCGGTGTGACCTTGTGGCCAAGCTCTGCAGACCGGCGTCTTCCAGACGGTTCCACAGTTCCCGAACGGCAGCGTCTCCCACCGAATCGAGGAAGAGTTCCAATGCGTATGTCACGATCTCGATCATCGCAGGCATGGTCCGGGGTCATGCCGGTCGCGATTGCCGGTCGGCGGCAGGCGAATTCGCGTGGATGGATAATGGCGAGTTCGGTCGACACCACTTCAGCTCAGCCTGTTGACCTTCGCCCGCCCTCGCTGCCCGGCTCGGTCAGCGGACCACGCGGTATCACGGCGCGCCGGAAGTTCGGGGCCATAGAGGCGGGATTCGAACCCGCGCCCTCCCACGTGTCGTGTCGGTGATCTACCGCTGATCTACTCCATGGCCGTCAGCGAGTCTACAGTGCGCGTGCGCGGCCGAGATGAACACGGGCCGTTCAACTTCCGGCTACCAGCTGAGCCGGTTTCGAACGAGCGGTCGGCGGCAGTCCGTGTTCCAATCGGCGAGTTTGGTCTGCCGACCACGGTGTCAGACGTCTTCTGACTCATCCACCAGTCGCTGATGGACCGGGTCGGTGAAGGTCAGCAAGACGGTTTGCGCGCTGATCTCGAGGGAGATCACCACATTAGGAAGATCCCAGCCGACCTCGACTTCGGACCCTGTGCTGTTGCGGTTCGGCCTGCCTAACTCAGTGACGATCGGTCCGGACAGCGCAGCGAAGCAGTCGAGCATTGCTTTGGCGACGTCGGCGTGGCGCACCGTGGGAAGGTCCGGGTCGGGAGCGGTGTCACTGACGCAGACACTGATCGATCGCACCGAATCGCAGGAGGCGAAGAGGTACGAAACAGGTTCGTTGACAGCCATATTGGTTGCGATCGTGTCGGGTAGCTGGTTGCTGTCGGGGACCTGCCAGCACAGCGACGAACCGAATCGCCTCAGGTCGCCGATGGTCCAGGTCCAGTCAAAATTCTCAGCGGCACGGACGAGCGCGAGTGCTCCCGGGATGTCGGGGTGCACATCGACCGGTGTCCAGGCTTTGCTGTGCCGGAGTGCCTGCGAGGCAGGGGATGCCGCTGCGCGCGCCCACTCCGGACGATGAGGTTCCAATCCGAGTGCGGTGATGTCGGGGACGGCGGGCGAGTCGCGGATTCCTGTCTCTACGCGGAACAGTGAAGGGGTCTCAAACCGCAGGACGTCACGCAATGCCTGCACTACCTTCTCGGCGACGGCATCGTAGATCTTCGGCGGTGCGGGCCATCCAATGGTCATGTGCCAGTTGGAGTATGCCCCCGACGGCGGTGTCCACCCTTGACCGGTCAGCGTCGCCGAGTCCCCGGCACCTAGTCGATGAACAGCGTCCGCGCCGGTATCGGGCAGGACGTCGAACCACAGGTGATCACGCATAACGACGAACTGCGCGCCACCGTTGTTGCCACTATGAAGGAGCAGGTAACCGGTATCGGGCAACCGGGACAGCGTCAACGACAAACCCGCCGAGAACTTCGCCCACCCGTCGGCATCGTCGGCCAGCACTCCCATTCCTTCCCCCGGCAAAGGCACCGTTTCCTCGGTGAGGGATCCGACCATACTGCCGCGCCGTTCGGACCGCATGCTCCGTCCCACTACACTTCCGAAACTCGGTATTTGCGTGCACGCGCCGGCCGAGTCCGCGGTGGTTCCGAACGCGCGGGTCGCGGCGTTACAGTGCACCGTAATCGGCTGGAATGATCATTCGGAGGGTATCCTGATCGACTCGGGAGAAGTGGACAAGTCGAAGGTAGCCAGTGGTAGGGGATGGCCCGTCGCGGTCATGAGCAGCCTCGGTTTGTGGGTGTACCTGCCCGTCGAGGGTTCACGAGTGTGGTCGCCGGTTTCCGTGCAGACGTCGAGGTCGACGTGGTTCAGGAACACGACCGTCGCAGTGGCTGCGGCCCGGGCGTGTTCTTTGCTGTTCGGCCACGAGCGGACCGCTTGTCCGTCGCCATGATCGGTGAACCCGTGTGCGTTGAGGTAGGCGCTGGTGTGTTCGGAAGTCCGTGCGTAGAGCCGGATCTCGGCGAGGGAGAGTTCGAGGCGGGCGTATCGGTGTGGTGTCTGCTCGGGGGCGGAGAATTCCACTCGAAGGTTGTCGGGTCCGGGGCCTAGCGCGCGCATGGCGAGGTGGACATCTTCCAGTAGGTCGGTCAGGACACCGCGAAGGTGGCGGGGCGTGTAGATCGTCCAGACCCTCCTCCAGACCGTCGTGTTGCCCGGCGTCGTTGCCTTGCCAGGTGTGGTGAATCGTGTAATCGTCTGCGCTGGTTCGCTTCTGATCGCCCTCGTCGGTGAGGTACCGATCGTCCTCGCCCAGCAAATCCAGGTAGCTGCTGTCCTGATATTTCCACGCGTGCCATCGGTCATCGGCGTCGGATTCCGCGGAACAGACCTCCAAAGACAGTCTCCCCGTGTCGCCGAGTATCAGCTTGCGAATCGCGTCGTTGTCGGGGAACGCCCACCACGCTTGTAGATCGCCTCGTCCGCAATAGAACGAGGGCGTGCCCCACTCCTGTATCGCGAGGTCGAGGTAGGGCCGGAATTGCTCGGGACCGATGTCGGCAATATCGATGGTCAGGGTGACCCACCGTCCGCCGCCGAAGAACGGGAGCCGCGACGCCGTCTTGCCGTAGGGGTCCTCGTCTTCGAATAGCCAGCCGCCGGAGGGGATCCCGGGCACAGTGACATCACGTCCGCTCACCCGCCAGCCCAGCCTTCGGATTGCCTTCTTGACCTGTCCGCGCTTGCAGTCCCCGAAGTCAGCGGTGCGCAGGCCGGATAGAACCTCGGTGAAGCAGAGATCAGTCACAGAATTCACACTGGGCGACAGTAGCGCCCTAGGTCCGTTGGCTGGTTACTGCCTTCGTCAGCGTCCGGTTACAACCAGACGCTGGATGTACTCGACTTCCTATCCTCGGCATGTCCGTGCTCTCGCCGGCCGAGCCCGCGGCCGGTTCCGAACGGCCTTGTAAGCGGCTAGTAGTGAGTTTCATGGGCGTTGATGACTTCCGTGCCTGGGTTCAAGCATCGGCTGGTGAACCTGAGCGCATCTCGACACCAACCGACAGGGGCTTCATCCGTGTGCGCGAATGTCGGCGCTGTTGGAACAGATGCGGGTCTTAGCGTCCTGCCGCGCCCGCCCACTGGTGACCGCTTGTCATGCTCAACCCCTAAGCTACTGCGGCACAACCGATACGACCGTAGGAGAGTCCTTGTCCGAGCACCCCCGCCAGCAGCTCGCACCGCTGCCCCGCTCGGCGGAGTTCGCCCTGATTTCAACAGCTGTGCTGCTGGCCCCGGATGAGAACTGGGCATCTCACCTCGTCCAGATGGTCACTGACGCGCTGAACGACCCTGATGAATTCAAACAGGAACATCGCAACTGGCTCGACGAACGTCCGTGCACCCCTCTCGAACTCGCGCGTGAAGCGCTCATCGTCTCCCTGGGCGGAGGTATGTGGGGCCGGGAGGCGTACCTGGCCGCGTGCGATCACAAAGACGGTGCCGTCGACGTCTTCGACCGGTTGCGCTACGTGTCCCGCAACTGGAAGAACCCGTTGGACCTGGATCCCACCAGCCTTGGATTCTCTGAGCCTGCCGAGGTTGACGGTGATAGCTACGTGCGCGAAGCGGCCGGGAGATGCTATGCGGTCGGTCTGGCGCTGTTTCGCTTGTGGCGAGGTGACAGTTACGACTTGGGCTTCGTACGAGCCGACCGTAGCGCTCTGCTACTGATCGACGCGGCCGCCGCCGGCTTCACCTACGAGGCGGACCACTTTTTCGAGATCGTGAAACACAGGTAGCGAGCTCGCCAGTTGTCAGATGCAGACATCCGGCCGATCTCGGATCGCCACGGCCGGTTGATCTTCCGCAGCACCACGCTGGCCGATTCGGTCAGTGCGACCAGCGGCATGACAGTGCGTTGCTCATGTGATGGGATCACAGTCGCGAGAAGGGAAGCCAGTGTTCAGTGAAGCCGACCATCGAAATGCTGTGGCCGAACAGCAACAGGAGCTAATGCAGAGGATCGTCGATGAGGTGGTCGGTGTTGTCGGCACGAACACCGAACCGCTGAACTGGACGCAGATGGAGCTGGCCTGGACGGTGGAGGACGGGAGGGCACTCGAAGTCGAGATCGGCATCACCACCACTGACGGTCCGTTTCTGGGCTGGCTGGACTTGCCTGTCGGAGTCCCACACGCATTGCGGGAGCTGTGGCAGTGGTCGCCGATGGCCGGACTCGGGACGTGGTCCACTCTTCGCCTGCTCATCCAGCCCGGGCGTGAGTTCACCACGCAGTTCGGGTATGACCCGGTGGAATCAAGTCGCTATCTCTACACCGATGCAGATCCGAAACCGCACCTCTACCCGCGGGAGAAGCGCGCGGAGTGGATTCAGGATCTCCTGCCGGAAGCCCGGCGGCACACGGACCGGTATCGCCCGCCCAACTGGGGGCCATTTGCTTCCGGTTGGAGCAGCCCGGCAAAGGATTTCGCTCCGGACGAATCTGGCATGCGGTATTTCAAGGTCACCAAGCCGAGCACGGAGAACGACGAAGGGTACGAGATCCTCAGCGAGGTCGACGACGAAGGATTCGAGTCTCGGAAGGTCCAGAAGTTCCGCGACGGCCGCACAGAGTGTGCCGGTGGGTTCGTCCAGACCGATCGCACGTGGCTGGATGACGACCTCGTCGATCTCGCAACGTTGTCAGCGGATCCGAATGTCATTGCAGCCGAGATTACTCCGTCGCAGTTCCAAGCAGAATGGCTGGCCAGCGGCGGCTGGTAACAGGCTGCCTGAGGTTGTTCGCGAATCTATATCCGACATTCGGCATGAGGGTGCGTTCGCTGGCGGGCACCGCAGCCGTCCTGAACCGAGCGATCAGCGGCATGATGGTGCGTTGGGCCGACCGTGGCTTGGCCGTTCCGAACGGTCTTGTAAGTGTCTGAGGATGGACTGTTGCATCAGACCGGGTTGGTTGCCCGGAACGGGTGGCTCCGCAGTCGTGTTGCGCCGCTAGGCTCCCGGGTTGTCGTGGCATTCTGACAGGCGGGAATTGGGTATGGCTGAGACTGATTCCGAACTCGCAGTGCTGTGCACTGTGGCAGAACTGTTGGCGCCCGGCGAGCCGCGGGTGGCCGAGGCGGTCCGTGAGGAGGTCCGAGGGCAGGGTGTCGACGGTTGGGGTGTGCTTGTCGAAGCGTTGACCGGAGCTGTTGACGGTATCGAACGTATGGCGGTCATCGCAGCCAAGGATTACCCCAATTCGGTACGGCGGCAGGTGGAGTCGTTGGCGGCATACCCTACGGCGCTGTCCTGGGATTGGTGCTCGTCGTTCGACCGTGAGCATGCCGACGATCATCCTGCGGACTACATGGAAGCGTTCCTCGAGGAGGTCGGCGAGCACGCGGTCACCGCTGGAGTCGTGCTGGCGACGCTGGAGGCGGGTGCGTACTACTTGGTCTTCGTGACGTCCAGTCAGTACGACAAGCTTGCGCGGCAGCTGGCCACCATCGGCAGGCGCGCCGAGGTTGTTCGACGTGGCTGCTGGACGAATCAAGGCCCGGGTGCAGCGGCTGCCATCCGCACATGGGCCAGAACGCAGGGGCGCAAGGTTTCCGTGCGAGGACGACTCGAGCCATCTTGAACTCGTTACGCGGATCTGAGATTGGCGTCGTCCGCCGACCTTTCGATCGGGTGCGCCGAACTGGTGACACGCTTGGACGTCCCAGGCCGGATGGGCAGTACGGGAGGATAACCACACGGCGCAGCTGTCTCGGACGCTGTTTTGCCGTCGGGATGGGCTGCGGCTATATTCCCGAATCCGGGGAGGAGATCCACTCTCTCCGGTTTACGGGATGGGAATCAATGACGATCAGCAAATTCGCGGCGACAGCGCTGTTTTCGGTTGCCGCGACCACGGCTCTCGCCGGCACCGCGCAGGCGGCGCCGGGGGAAAGCCAGCCGGTGGTGGCGAATGCCGCGCCGAGCGTGGAGGGTGTGCAGGCGGCTGCTCCGGTCGCGTTGACGGCGGAGCAGGCGCAGTACTGCAAGACCGCGATCATCAACGGGATGATCGGGATGGCTACCGGTTCGGCGGTTGGGCTGGTGACCGGTTCCGGTATCGGTGCGGCGCCCGGGGCGATCATCGGCAGTCTCTTGGGTGCTGAGTTCCCGGCGGGGCCGATGCCTGGCCCGAATTCGAGTACCGGCAGCGCGCTTGCGCCCGAATCCCCTGCGGGCGTGCCCGTGCTCTACCGGTGCGGCGGAATTTTCGCTTTCTTCCAGTAGTGCGTCCGGTCGCCGACCTGTGCCCGATGAGGGTGGTGGGTCGGCGTTTCGGCGTCCGCCTCGGTCATGCGGTACACGAACTCGCCGGATACGGTGACAGTCTCAGGCGTGACGGCCCCCGAGGGACCATCATGACAATGCTGTCGTAGTCCGGCGCTAACTTGGCCGTGTGACTAGGTTCGTGGACTTCAATCTCAAGCTGGCAGTTATCGAGGAACTCATGTACGGGGAGTCGCCCAAGCTTGCGCCGTGGTCCCTCGCAGACGCGTTGAAAGCCAAGGGATTCGATGGTGATCTCTGGCAGTACTCCGCCGATAACTATTGGGACCAGGTCGTGCCGGAGGCGCAGGAGTACTTCGAGAGCCTTGAGCTTTCCGCTGAACTCCTCGACGGGGTCGAACAGCTCGTCTTCGACGGAGCCTGCCAGGTCTATTTCGAATGCTGCCCGCACTGGGACGGGGAGGGTGAGCAGTTCGACGTCGTCAGCCTCGACGACCTCTACCGCCTCCCGAATCTCGAGCGCATCCTGGGCGCGGAATTGCTTGCACCCCAACTCCAAGCAGACCTGCGTGCCCGGGGCATCGAGCTGATTGACTAGCCACATCGCCATGGGCGCGCCCCGGCGCGATGTCGGTGCGATCGGCTACAAATCGATGCACGGCAGAGCGTTTCGGCAAGAGGATTAAGGGTGGACGAGCAGAGCTCGGTGAACAGCGGGCTGGGCACTCCCGGGAGGCGACAAGGGAATCGCTACGAGAGGCCCGAGGTTCTCTTCGCGACCAGGTGATGGGATCGGTGTGGGAGCCGCACGATTCCGAAGCCTGCTGTCAGGCTCGGTGGCGTCCGTGGAGGCGGTGCAGGTTGCACACGGGGATGCGGTGGAAGATGCGGTCGCGGGTGGTGAAGACCGACTGGGCTGCTGCGTTTTTCGGGGCGGGGTCGGAGAGGGCGTAGCCGGCGGCGGCGGTGAGCGCTGACCAGGACGCCAGGGCGAGGAAGAGCACGGTGAGCATCGCTGTCGGCTCCGATGTGTGGTCAGCGGTGGTAGCGGGCGCGGGTGGAGAGGGTGCGGCGGCCGCGGTCGGTGATTTCCCAGCTGGCGATGCCGGCGCGGCGGCGGCCGGTGATGAGGCCGCGGGCGGAGAGTTTCGAGACCGCGCTGCGGGTGCGCCACAGGGTCAGCCGGGAGGATTGGGCGAGGGCGGGGATGGCGAGCAGGCCGCCGGGGGCGAGGGAATCGAGGACGGCGATTTGGGCTTGGTCGAGCCTGGAGTTGGTCATGCGGAAACGATGAAGGGCAAGAGGCGGACGAGGGTGCGGGCGTGTCGACCTGGGAGAATTGGCGAAAATCCGCAGGTCGCTTCTCATGTGGGTCCTACGCTTCTCTCGGAGTGAGAAAAACTATTCGACCTGATGAGAGGGCAGGCGATGGGGGACGGGGCAGCGGCGGACAGCGATACCACTTTTCCGAGACGGCAGCTCGGCAAGTTGCTACGAGACGCCCGGAACGCCACGGGGATGAATCTGGAACAGGCCGCTGCGCTCGTGCAGTGGAGTCGGCCGACCTTGAGCCGCCTCGAGCGGGGTGAGACCGAAAAAGTCAGGGTGACCGATGTTTTGGCACTGTGCGAGGTCTATGGGGTCGGTTCCGAGGCCGTGGCGGTCGCGCGTGGGCTCGCGGAGCAGGTACCGGCCAAGTCGTGGTGGCACGCCTACAGCGATCTGATCCCCGCGTGGGCCAACCTGTATGTCGGGTTGGAGCCCAGCGCAACAAATTTGGCCGTATTCCAGCCGCTCATCGTGCACGGACTCCTGCAGACCCGCGACTACGCCCGATCGTTGGATCGCCTCTACTTCAGCAATGACACCGAGCCCGAAATCGAACGGCGTGTGCAGAGCCGCGTGCAGCGGCAACACATTCTGATGCGATCCCGCCAGCCGACGGAGCTCGGTATCGTCCTGCACGAGAACGTCCTTCGCACAGTTGTGGGCAGCGCTCGCGTGATGGCAGCCCAATGCCGCCACCTGGCGGACATGTCGACCCGCGACAATGTCGAGGTGCGGATCATGCCGTTCCACGCCGGACTCCCCCTCGGTACCGCTGTACCACCGTTCACCATCATGGATTTCGCGCGTGACGCACCCGGTAATCAGGTGGTAGAACCGAGCCAGGTGTACTGCGAGGGCTATGCGGGAAGCGCCTACCTCGAAAAGCGAACGGACGTCGAGACATTCCGCGTGGCGTTCCAGCGGCTGCAACAGGCCAGCCTGGATGTACGGCCGAGCCGCGACCTGATCAGAGAGATTGCAAGGAGGCACGACAGTGAACGCTGACCTGTACGACGCCGATTGGTTCAAATCCAGCCACAGCTCCGCGGGCGGCGAATGCGTGGAGGTCGCCTTCCTCTCCGGCGAAGCGGTAGGCGTACGTGATTCGAAGAATCCCACCGGCCCGGCGCTGATCTTCGCCGCGAGCGCGTGGGATGCCTTCACGACCGGAGTGAAGCTCGGGACATTTCATCCCTAGGTCAACCCGGCCCACACGGTGTTCGGACCTCCTTGTGTCCGCACCACATGACAGTCAGGGGATGATCGTGCCGATCGATCTGCGCGGTGCGCGATGGTTCAAATCCAGCCATAGCTCGGCCGGCCAGGATTGTGTCGAGGTTGCCTTCCTGTCGGACGGTGCGGTCGGAGTACGTGATTCGAAGAATCCGATCGGCCCGGTGCACATATTCGCCGCGAGCGAGTGGGATGTGCTGATCGCGGCCGTTGAGCACGGGGTGTTCCGACCCTGAGCTGACGGACGTGTGTCGCGCGTCCGTGCGAATGCGGGTGTTCACGCCTCAGCCGATTGCGGCCGCGGTTGCGGGGTGGCGGGTGGGTGGGTGCGGTGGGCTTGGGAGAGGCGGGCGGCGCCTAGGGAGAGGGCGGTGATGAGGATCAGGGAGCAGGCCAGGACTATGAGGCAGGCGGTGGTGTAGAGCCAGGCGGGGCGGTCGAAGGTGCGTTCTCGTTGCAGGACTGTGACTTCGGAGACGAAGGGGCGGGTGAAGTCGGTGAGGGCGGGGACGGCGTGGGCGTCGATGGCGGGGTCGTCGGGGAGGTAGAGGGGCAGGGAGGTGAGGGTGCGGCCGTCGTGCAGGCGCAGGACGGTTTTCCAGGTGCCGGCGGCGGGGACGGGGGTGGTGGTGCGGTAGTGGCCGGGGGCGGTTCGGGTGAGTTGGTCGATGACGAGGCCGCGGCTGGGGCTGGCCGAGCCGGTGCCGCCTTGCCAGCTGAGGATTTGGAGCCATTCGGGGTCGGCGGAGACGGTGTCGGCGGGGGCGATGGCGATGTCGGCGGTGACCATGCGGGTGTCGCCGACGGGTGGGGCGTCGGTCAATCGCACTGTGGCCGTGGTGTTTTCGGGGACGGTGACGTGCAGGCCGTCGGCGATGCAGGCGGCGGCGATCAGGACGGCCGCGAGGACGATGCCGCGGCGCAGTGCGGGCCGGGGCAGGGCGTCACCGCGCAGGACGATTGCGAGCAGGGCGCCGACCAGGCCGCCGGCCACGCCCGCGGGGATCGCCAGGAGCAGCGCTTCCGGCCACATCGAAGCCGGCCAGGGATCGGCGAACATCGCTGTCACCCAGAGACTTTCGAGCCAGAGCCCGGCGGTGGCGGCGGCCAGGCCGGTGAGGGCGCCCCACCAGATCGGTGTGCGCAGCAATGGCAGCAGGCCCATCGCTTCGACGACGATCGCGATGCCGAGGTAGAGCGGGAACACATTGTGCGGGGCGCCCAGGATCGGGCCGACCAGGACGGCGATGATCCAGCGCACCAGCAGGGCGAAGACCGTGGCGATGAGGGCGCCGCCGCGGCCGAGGGTGTAGCGGGCGGCGACGAGGGCGATGGTGCCGGCGATTGTGATGAGCAGGGGGTGGAAGAGGAGGCGGAATTGCGGGACGCCGAAATCGAATTCGACCTGGAAGACCGACAGGCCGATCAGCAGGCCGCCGAAGGCGAAGCTGCGGGCCAGCCACAGCCAGCGGCCGTCGGTGCGGGCCGGGTCGGGGCGGTCCAGGCGGCCTTCGAATTCCAGGAGCAGGACCGCGACCAGCGACAGGCCCGCGCCGCCGATCAGCATGAGATGGGTTGGCCCCCAGAGGGTGACGTCCTGGCCGAACAGGCGATGCCAGATGTCGTCGAGGGGGAAGCCGGTGAGCGCGTACAGCCCGCACGCCGCCATGAGGACGCCGCCGACCGGGGCGTACCAAGTGCGGGTGATGCGGATGGCGGCCGGGCCGGGCTTCTCGTCCAGGGGCAGCAGGATGGCCAGCATGCCCGCCACGAACAGGAAGAACAGCCCGATCATGATGAAGTAGTGGGCGGGGTTGGCCAGCGGGCCTTCGTCGCGGCCGCGCCCGATGTGCAGGCTCACGTCCCAGATGAAGCCGAACATGGCGGTGAGGATGGTGGTGATGAAGACCGCCAGCGGCAGGGCCACCCAGCCGGGGCGGTTGGCCCAGCGGCCGAGGCGGTCGGCGGCGTTGCCGAGCCAGCCGATGCGGCGGGTGCGGTGCAGGTAGCCGAGGGTGCCGACCGCCGCCGCGATCACCAGGGCCGAACCGGTAAGTATCGCAACCTGATCCAGTGCGGCGCCGCCGCCTTCGGAACCGTCGGCGAGCATCGTGATGTCAGGACTCATCGGCAGAACTTTCTCTGTAACCCAACGTCTCACTGACCGCGTGCCCACAGGACCGGAAGGTATGCGTGGCGAAGTCGCCGGATCCGCCCCGCCCGTGAGGCGTCTCAGCCCTGGGCGCTGAGCACCATCCACATTTCGGGGTTGGCGACGGGTTCGAAGCCGAGTTTGGCGTAGAGGCCGTGCGCGTCGAGGGTGGCCAGCACGATGCGCTTGAGCTTGTACGGCGCCAGGTGGTCCCGGATGGCGGTGGTCAGACGCGAGCCCAGGCCGGCGCCGCGGTGGGCGGGGTCGACGTAGACGTCGCAGAGCCAGGCGAAGGTGGTCAGGTCGGTGACGACGCGGCCGTAGGCGACCTGGGCGCCGTCGGTGTCGTAGGCGCCGAAGTTCAGGGAGCCGCGGATGGCCCGTTCGACGATGTCGCGTTCGCGGCCCAGTGCCCAGTAGGCGTCGGTGGAGAGCCAGTGGTGCACGAGGTCCACATCGAGACGGTCGGGGGCGGTGTCGATTTCGTATCTCGCGGAGATGGTCACCGGCTCGAGGGTAGTCGGGTGATCGGCGCACGTTCCGATTTAGAAGGTATGCTCTATATCGAAGGGTTCACGTCGAGACGAGGGGGTTGTGATGACACTTCCACCGGGACAGCGTGCCGCCGAGGGGTTTCCGCGGTTCGGGACGCATCTGCACCATCCGCCGCCGCCCGTGCCGGAGGATCCGGCGATCGAGATCGGCGGTGCGCTGACGGAGCCGCTCAGGCTGTCGATGGCCGCGCTGGCGCAGCTGCCGCGCCGGGAGCAGGCGGCCGACTTCCATTGCGTGGCAGGCTGGTCGGCCGTCGGACTGAAGTGGGAGGGGCACGGGTTCGGGGAGCTGTATCGTGCCCGGGTCGAGCCGCTGGTGGCGCCGGGGGCGCCGATCACTCATGTGGTGTTCGAAGGGCTCGACGGATATCGCTCGATCGTCCTGCTCGAGGATGCGCTGGGCGCGGATGTGCTGATCGCCGATCGGCTCGACGGGGCGCCCCTCGACAGCGATCACGGGGCGCCGCTGCGGCTGGTGAGCCCGAGCCAGTACGGGTTCATCAGCACCAAGCATCTGTGCCGCATCGAATTTCTCACCGCCGCGCCGCCGGATCCGGATCGATGGTCGCCGATCGCGGGGCACCGGCGGGCGCGGGTGTGGCGGGAGGAACGCCACCGCCTGCTGCCCGGACGCGTGGTGCGGCCGGTCTACCGGGCGCTGATCGCGCCGATCCGCCGCCTCAGCGCCCTGGGCAGTCGCGGCTAATCACGCAGGGCGCGACCGGTTTTCGATTCGGTCCGGGTCGCGAGTTCCTGCGGCGTGCCTTCGAACAGGATGCGTCCGCCGTGCCGCCCCGGCCCGGGACCCAGGTCGATGATCCAGTCGGCGCGGCGGATGACATCGGGATTGTGCTCGACCACGATCACCGTGTGCTCGTGCGCCACCAGCGTGCCCAGCACCTCGAGCAGTGTGTCGATATCCGAAAGGTGCAGGCCCGTGGTCGGTTCGTCGAGAATGTAGAGCGTCGGCGCGGTGGTCTCGGTGAGCTCGCGGGCGATCTTGAGCCGCTGGCATTCGCCGCCGGAGAGGGTGGTGAGCGACTGCCCCAGGCGCAGATAGCCGAGACCGACCTGCGCGACATGCCGCAGGGCGCGCGCGATCGCGGGATCCGCAAGCCGCTGGGCCGCTTCGTCGATGGTGAGATCGTCGATATCGGCGATGGTCAGCCCGTCGACGGTGCAGCTCAACGCCTCATCGGTGAACCGGCTGCCGCCGCAGGTCTCGCACACCAGTTCCTGGCCCTCCATGAACGCCAGATCGGTGTAGATGACGCCCAGCCCGTTACAGGCCGGGCAGCCGCCCTCGGAGTTGGCGCTGAACAAGGTGGCGCGCACGCCGTTTCGTCTGGCGAACAGTTTGCGCACGGCCGGGGCGATGCCGGTGTAGGTGAGCGGAGTGGAGCGGCGGTTGGTGGTGACGGGCCGCTGATCGACGATGGTCGCCGGATGCTGGGCGACGAGTTCGGCCATCAGGCTGGATTTGCCCGCACCGGCCACCCCGGTGACCGCGGTGAGCACCCCGGCGGGGATATCGACGCCGATACCACCGAGATTGTTGCGCGTGGCATTGGCGACCCGGATCTTGCCGCGCGCCGGGCGCGGGCTGTGTTCGCGACGCCGCCGCCGCAAGGCGCGCCCGGTCAAGGTGTCCGCGCGGACCAGGTCCTCGAATCCGCCCTCGAACACCACCTCTCCACCGGCCGCACCCGCGCCGGGCCCCAGTTCCACGATCCGGTCGGCGATGCGCATGACATCCGGGTCGTGTTCGACCACCAGCACAGTATTGCCTTTGTCCCGCAACCGATGCAGCAACGCCGTCATCGCGCGCACGTCGTGCGGATGCAGCCCGACGGTGGGTTCGTCGAACACGTACAGCATTTCGGTGAGGCTGCTGCCCAGATGCCGCACCGTTTTGATCCGCTGCGATTCGCCACCGGACAGCGTCGCGGTGGGCCGGGCCAGCGACAGATACCCCAGCCCGATCCCGGTCAATGCCGAAAGCCGTTCCCGCAGCGCCGAAACCACGGGCGCGACCGCCGGCTCGCGCACCTGCTCGATGATCTCCGCGAGGTCGTCGATCTCCATCCGGGTCAGTTCGGTGATGGTGTGACCGGCCACCCGGGCGGTGCGAGCGGCCGCGTTCAACCGTTCCCCGCCGCAGTCCGGGCACGGCTGTGCGCGGGTGAATCGGTGCAGCACAGCCTGTTTGCGCTCCGACATCTGATCGGAGGTGTGCAGGTAGATGCGTTCGAAGCGCTCCACCACGCCCTCGTAATCCTGCGGCGGGCGCGTACCCAGCCGGGCCGCGGCCTCCCCGCCGAACAGCAGCGCCCGCCGCTCGTCCGCACTCCACTCGCGCAGCGGTGTGTGGGCGTCGAAGCTGCCGATATCGGCGTATTGGCGATACCAGTACTGCCCGTTCCCGAAGCCCGGCAACAGGATTCCGCCGTCCGCGAGCGAGCGGTCCAGATCCAGGATCCGATCCACATCGGTGGCCACGGTCTCCCCCAGCCCCGCACACGTCGGGCACATGCCCGCCGGATCGTTGAACGAGAAGTGGCTGGACTCACCGACATACGGCTCGCTCACCCGGGAGAACAGCAATCGCAGATAACTGTAGGTGTCGGTGATGGTCCCGACCGTCGAGCGCGCGTTGCCGCCGAGGCGCTTCTGATCGATCACCACCACCGGCGACAGTCCCTCGATGGTGTCCACTTCCGGCCGGTGCCAGCGCGGCAGCCGATTGCGCACGAACGGCGGATAGGTCTCGTTCACCTGATACCCGGCTTCGGCGGCGATGGTGTCGAAAACCAGCGACGATTTCCCCGACCCGGACACCCCGACGAATACGACGAGGCGATTGCGCGGCACCTCGATATCGATCCCGCGCAGATTGTTGGTGCGCGCCGCTCGAATGCGTATGGCCCGCTCAGGCGGGGCGGATGGCTTGCGTGCAGTGCTCATACTTCGACGCTAGAGCCGATTGCGGCCACATTTTGACCGCGATTTCGGTCATCCTGGAGGCATGCCCGACGTCACCCGACGCATGCTCGACCTGCTCACCCAGTTGCAGACCGGCCGCCGCTGGACCGGCGAGGAACTGGCGGCCCGGCTGGCGGTCAGCCCGCGCACGATCCGGCGCGATGTGGAGCGGCTGCGCGACTACGGGTACCCGGTCACCACCCGTCCCGGACCCAGCGGCTTCTATCAGCTCGTGGCCGGACGCACGCTGCCGCCGCTGGTGCTCGACGACGACGAAGCCGTCGCCACCCTCGTCGCGCTCACCGTGCTCGGCGCCACCACCGGCGACCAGCGCACCGATATCGGCGTCGCGGCCGACCGGGCCTTCGGCAAACTGGACCAGTTCCTGCCGAAACGCTTGCGCCCCAGGGTTTCCGCGCTGCGCGAGACCCTCGAGGCCGCCCCCGAACCCACACCGCTGGTCGACCCCGAGGCCCTCGCCACCCTCGCCCTGGCCGCCGCGCATCGTGAACTGGTCACCTTCGACTACACCGGCGCCGCGGGCAGCACCGCCCGCCGCCGCGTCGAGCCCTATCGCCAGGTGCATCTGCACCTGCGCTGGTATCTGCTGGCCTGGGATGTCGAACGCGCCGACTGGCGCACCTTCCGGCTGGATCGGATCAGCGGAATCCAATCCACGGCAGCCTCTTTCACGCCCCGGCCGCTCCCGGACCGATCCGCCGCCGACTATCTGCGCGCCGAACTCACCGCGCCCCGCCATCGCGCCGTGCTCACCGTGGCCGCGCCCGCCGCGCTCGTCGCCGACCGCCTCAAGTTCCAGGACTGCGAGATCGAACCCCTCGAAGGCGGTCGCTGCCGGATCCTCACCCACGTCGATTCCTTCGAATGGCTGGTGCTCAATATCGCGTTCCTGGACGCCGACTTCCACATCGACGAACCGCCCCAATTCCGCACCCGCGCCCGCGAGCTGGGCGAACGGCTGCTTCGAGCGGGTTTGCCAAGTCGGTAAGGGTCCACTCAGGAAAGGTCCGTAAACTCCGGGCACTGCCAACGGGAGGAGCATCGATGCGACCGGACGTACCGGCGATCGTGGGAAACGACTGCGCTGGTGAACTCCGGGAACGGGGGGTGGGCCGGTGAGCGTGGCAGCCTGCCTGGCCCTGTACGGATTCGTGGTCGCGGTGCTCGCGCCCTGGTTGCTGCTCAAGGTCGGGCAGAGCGGGGCGGCCCCCCGATTCGCCGTCGCGGCCTGGCTGAGCGCGATCGGATCGACGGTGCTGGCGTGGGTGGGGGCGTTCGCGATCCTGCTCATCGACCTGTTCACCCATCAGCTCTCCTCGGTGCCGCAACGGTTCATGGACAGCTGCCTGATGCATCTGCACGATGCCGCGGTCGGCGGCTACGGCTGGCCCATCCAGTGGAGCCTGCTGCTGTTGTCCACCGCGGCCGCCATCGCCGCCGTGGTCACGGCGATGCGGCTGGCGCACGCGCTGGTGCGCGCGCGGCGATCCACGCACGCGCACGCCCGCCTGGCGCGGATGGCGGGACGGCATCATCCCGAACTCGACGCGGTCGTGCTCGAAGTCGACGAGCCGGCCGCGTATTACGTTGCGGGGAAACCACACACGGTGGTGGTGAGCCGGGGCGCGCTCACCGCCCTCGACGACGATCATCTCGACGCGGTGCTGGCGCACGAACGCGCGCATCTGACCGGGCGTCACCATTTGATCCTGGCGCTCACCCGCGGACTGGCCGGGGTCGCGCCCCGTTTGCGATTGTTCACCACCGGCGCGACCGAGGTGGCGCGACTGCTGGAGATGATCGCCGATGATGCCGCGGCCCGCATCCACGGCCGGCCCACCGTCGTCGCCGCGCTCGTGACCTTCTCCGACGCGGCCAATCCCGACGTGGACGCGGACAGCGCCGACCGCGGCGATACCACCGCCGCGTTCGGGACCACCCCGTCGGCGCTGGCCTCGCGCCTGGAACGACTTGTCGCGCCGCCGGCGGTGCTGCATCGAACGCGTGCCCGGGTCACGCTGGCCGCCGCCCTGGCCGCGGCCACGCTCATTCCCCTGGCGTCGATCCTGTCGATCGCGGTCGGGCTGGCCATCTGCGAACCACTGCCGGGCGACTGAGGAATCCGGAACGCGGACAACGAGTTCGGAACGAGACCGGGTCCGGCTGTAGCCGGACCCGGTTCCTCATCTCCCGCGGCTCACCGCCAATTCCCGCCGCTCAACGCCTCGGGCGGGTCGGATAGTCGACCAGCCGACCCAGCGGCAATGTCGGCGGATCCGGGTCGATCCGGCGATGCCGCCCGGGTCCGGCGGCCACCACCACGGGAAGCCGGTCCGTCACCGGATCGAAGCCCTCGGGAACGGCAGTGACGGGCAGGCCCCGCTTGTCCAGCCGGTACAGCGCGATGGCCGCGAGCACGCCGATGGCGGTGAGTCCGGCCCACACCGCCCACTCCACACCGGCCGAGCGAGCCGCGCCGACCACGGCCCCGGTGGCGAGGTTGCCGACCAGGATCCCGACCCCGACCACCGTGTTGTAGAAGCCGTAATGCGTTGCCACCAGCCGATTTCCCGACAGCGACACCACGGTGTCCATCTCGAACGGGAACACCGCCGCCGTCCCCACCGCCAGCAGCGCCGCCGCGAGCAACAGCGCGCCGATCGCCACCGGCGGCCCGAAAACCGCCGGGCCCGGCACGATCGCGAGCGGCACGAACGCGGCGGCCAGCACGCTCATACCCGCGACCAGACTGCGCCCGGTCCCCCAGCGCTCGCGCAGCCACCCGGTGATCCGCAACTGCCCGGCCACCGCGACCACGCCCGAGATGACGAAAATGGCCGAGGTGAGCGTCTGCGCGCGGGCACCCGCGATGTACTCCGCCTGCAGGGGCAGCGCCAGATACACCTGGAACGACAACACATACGAGCCGATCATGGCCAGCGCGAACGCCATGAACCGCCGATTGGTCACCACCGTGCGCCAATCCTCGAGCACCGAGGCCGGACGGTCCGGCGCGGCGGCGCGGCGTGCGGGCAGCGCACCCAGCTGCGCCACCGTGAGCACCGCGAACACCAGCGCCGCCGCGCCCGCCGCGATCCGGAAATCCACCGCCAGCAAGGCGAGCCCGACCAGCGGACCGGCGAGAATGCCCGCCTGATAGAAGACATTGAACACCGCGAACGCCTCCACCCGGCGCTCACCCGCTTCCGCCGCGAGATAGGCGCGGACCGCCGGATTGAACAGCGCTCCGGCGAAACCCGTTGCCGCCGAAGCGATCAGCAACCCGGGCAGGGATTCGGCGAAGATCAGCAGCGCGAAACCGCCGGTGCGCAACAGACATCCGGCCACGATCAGCGGCTTGTAGCCGAGCCGGTCCGCGAGCGTGCCGCCGAGCAGGAACATGCCCTGCTGCGAGAAATTCCGCACCCCCAGCACCAGCCCGACCGCCCACGCCGCCAAACCCAGCGGACCCGCCAGATATCCGGCCAGATACGGCATCAACATGTAGAAGCCCAGATTGATGCCGAACTGGTTGATCATGAGCAGCCGCGCGGCGGTGTCGAAGCCCCGGAACCGCGCCCACACGCTCACGAGGCGCGCTCCGCGGCCGCTCCGCTCGGATCGAGCACCGTGGCGCAACGGGTCCACCGGGTCACCTGACGCTCGCCCGGATGATCGATGGTGTCCGGCGCATCCGGTGCGGCGGTGGCGAGCAGACCGTGCTCGGCGCAGTACGCGTCGTTGTACACGGTGTCGAAATAGCGGTGCGGCCCATCGGGAAACACGGCCGCGATCCGGGTGCCGGGCGCGAACCTGCGCGCCGCCCAGCCCGCCACCAACGCCACCGCGCCGACGCTCCAGCCGCCGCTGGCGTGATAGTTGGCGGCCAGCGCCCGGCACGCCCACACCGCTTCGGCCGGCGCCACCCAATGCACCTCGGCGAACGCGCCATAGTCCACATTGCGCGGATAGATGCTCGAGCCCAGGCCGCGCATCAGCCGCGTACCCGCCTGCTGACCGAAAATCGTGGAGGCCACGGTGTCCACGCCGATCAGCCGCAAGCCCGGCTCGAACTCACGCAGCACCCGCGCCACACCCGCCGAATGCCCACCCGTGCCGACCGCGCACACCAGCACGTCCACGCCGCCGAGCTGCGAGATCAGTTCCAGCGCAAGGGATTCGTAGCCGTCCACATTGTCGGGATTGCTGTACTGGTCGGGGCACCAGGCATCGGGTTCGGCGGCCAGCAGTTCGGCCACCCGGTCGCGGCGCGCCTGCTGCCAGCCGCCGTCGGGATGCGGTTCGGCGACCAGATCGACCCGCGCGCCGTACGCGGCGAGCATACGGGCCACAATGGGTTCCAGACCGGGATCGGTCACCACCGTCACCGGATGGTGGTGCACCAGTCCGGCCAGCGCCAACCCCAAACCCAGAGTGCCGCTGGTGGATTCCACGATGCGCGCGCCGGGCGCCAGCTCACCGCGTTCCTCGGCGCGGCGCACCATGTGCAGGGCGGGCCGGTCCTTCATACCGCCGGGATTGAAGCCCTCGAGCTTGGCCCAGAAACCGCGACCGGCCGGGGCCAGGGGTTCCCCGACCCACAGCACCGGGGTATTGCCGACCAGCGCGCCGAGGCGGCGAGCCGCGCCGGGGGCGGCGACCACCGGGCCGCCGGGCAGCGCGGTGAGTTCGTCGAGCACAACTTTGTCCATGACTATCGCTTCCTGTATCGAAACCGCCACGCGGGCGGCCGGACGTGCGCGGGCAGTGGACACCGGCCGGCGCATACCGCGGCGGCCTGGCGCTGACCGATCAGCGTCGGGCGATACACAAGCGCGTCAGCAGCATTCGGCCGCTGACGACGGCAGACCACGGTCCGGGCGGGCCGCGTTCGGTGGCCGCCGCGGCGGCCGCGGCGAGGACCGGGAGCAGGAAGGCGAGCAGCAGCAACGGCGAGAGCACGGCGATCTGGGCCGTCGACTCGGTGGGCAGGGCGGACTTCAGGCAGTGCCACAGGTGCGGACCGCAGTCCTCGGCAGTGCCGGAGAGACCTTTCACCACGGTGATCGCGTGCACGGTCGCGGGGTGGCCGTGCACGACCGCGTCCGGGTTCGGGCTCGCCGCCGGCAGGCTGGGCGCGACACGAATCGCGGTGTGCGGATGGCCTTCCCCGCGCAACAGCACACAGTCCGCGATCGCCGCCACCACCAGCAGGGCGATCAGCAGGCCCGAGACCAGGACGGTGTGCCGGCGCAGCGCGCCCCGGCCTGCCGCCATCTCGCACCTCCCCGCCTCGAATCCGCCCGACCGTGCGTCATTTTCGCGGGCGGAGTACACAGCGTTGCCATGCCACCGACACCGTCCCGACACAATCTACTATCCGGGTACGTACTTGCGGGGGTTCGGAGCGGGTGTCGCAGACCACATCTCGTCCGCGTGTCGCACACCGGAAGCCGGACGGCGGCTACCCGCACCGTCGTGCCGGTGCGGGTAGTCGGGGAGCGAGCGCTAGCCGCGCTTGGAGCGGGAGATGCGGCGCAGGGCGGCGCGCAGGCCCTCGGATTCCTCGGCGCTCATCTGCTCCAGGAAGTGCGCGAGGACCAACTCGGAACGGCCGCCGCTGCCCAGCGCCTCACGCATCAGGCGGGCGCTGTACTCCTCGCGCGTCAGCGTCGGCCAGTAGGCGTACGCCTTCCCGACCCGCTCGCGCTCGAGCCAGCCCTTGCGATGCAGATTGTCCATCGTCGACATCACCGTCGTATAGGCGATATCGCGTTCGGCGGCGAGTTCGTCGAAGACCTCGCGCACGGTCGTTTTCTCGGCTCGGTCCCAGATGCGCTCGATGACGACCGTTTCCAGGTCACCGAAGCCTCGTGCAGCAGCCATGTTCCACGTCTCCTCACCTCACGGCCCGGCCGTCATCCGCTCCCGGGCCACGTTCCGGTGCGTAGTGGTACCCGATCGTAGGGGGACGTCTGGACAGGCTCAAGCCGCCGTCTACGACACGGAACGTTCCCTCATATACGCTCTACGTACGTAGACAGTACTATCGTGCCCCGGAGGCGCGGCGGCCGCAACCGGAGCGGCGAATCGGGGCGCACCCCGGGCCGATCCGGGTCAATCCGCGATTCGATGGCCCGCCTCGCGCAGCGCGTCCGACGCCTCGGGCAGCCGATGGCCGGGCACCAGCACCAGATCCGCGTGATAGGTCGAGGCGACGAAGACCGGGATGCCGGACTCCGCCAGCGGGCCGATCAGCGCGGCCAGCATGCCCGGCTGATCCAGGCCGTGCGAGCCGTCGCCGTAGAAGCCCTTCCAGATCTCACCCTCGGCCCAGGCCGGGGCCTCGCGAATCACGGTGAGGCCCTCGGGCGCTCGCACCAGCGCGATCCATTCGTCGTCTTCGGGGAAGGTGGAGTTCGGCAGATGCTCGACCGCGAACTGCGACGGGACGATGCGCAAACGCTGACTGGTGCCCATGCGGTCATCGTAGGCGGAGGCGGGGATCCGGCCCGGCGGCCGGGAATTGGTTCTAGCGACTAAAATTCGCGTGACGGTCGAGCACGACCGCCGTAGGGTCTGCGGAATGACTACGAGCCCAAAACAAATCGCCAGTGAGAACGAGCGGATCGCCGACGCGGGCAGCTATCGGACCCCGGAAGGACTGCTCGTCGAGATCGGCGCGCAGCTGGCCGCGGCCCGCGCCGGAACCGTGTCCTACACGCCCGAAGACGACGTAAGCGGCGGCCGCACTGGAGCTTTCACCGGGACCATGGAAGTGACCGCCGAGGGCAGCATCGAAGCGGCACGGCGACTGCACCGCGAGGGACGGACCGCCATCGCGGTGCTCAATTTCGCTTCCGCGCGCAATCCCGGCGGCGGATACCTCGGCGGCGCGCGCGCCCAGGAAGAGGACCTGTGCCGCAGCGCGCTACTGTATCGATCACTGCTCGAAGCGCCCGATTACTATGCCGCGCATCGCGCCTCGACCGATCTGCGCTACAGCCATCGCGTGATCTACTCCCCCGGCGTGCCGGTAATCCGGGACGACCGGAGCGAGCTTGCCGCCCACCCGTTCCCACTGTCGTTCCTCACCTCGCCGGCCCCGAACGCCGGACAGCTGGCGTTGCGCAACGACGGCGCACCGGTACCCGTAGCCGACATCCTGATCGAACGCGCCACCAGGGTGCTCGCGGTGGCCGCGCGCCATGAGGTCCGGACGCTCGTGCTCGGCGCTTGGGGATGCGGCGTGTTCCGCAATGACCCCACCGAAGTCGCCGCGGCATTCGACCAGGCATTGTGCACCAACGGGGCGCCGTTCGACCACGTCACCTTCGCAGTGTGGGATCGTTCCCCCATCTCAGCCAATCGCGCGGCCTTCGAATCCCGATTCGGCGCTGCCGCCCCGCGCTGATCGACACGCTTTTCGCCCGGCCTCGTCCGGGCCGTCCTTCATCTTCGAGGTGGACGACGACACCTGCGATTTCCATGCATAGATCGCAATATCCGCAAAAGGTGATGTAGGTGTCGGCCACAAATCCCGACCTGGCCCCGAATTCCGTTTCTGCTCCGCATTATTGAAGGGAGCCGCGATTTCGCCCGGGTGCCCGGGCGGCTCGCTGACCCGTACTCGGTGTGGAGCCAGGAGGTTCGAGGCATGGTGACTGTGATCGGCGGAGGCATTGCCGGATCGGCGCTCGCGGGAGGGCTGGCGCGGCGCGGTCTTCCGGTGACGTTGTACGAGCGGCAATCGAATGGTTCCGGCGGCGGGGCGTTTCTGTTCATCGACGATCGCGGGCATCGTGCGCTGACCGAGCTCGGGGTGGCGCAGGAGGCGATCGACGCGGCGTCGTATCCGGTCACGGGCGGGCTGGCGTATGCGAACGGGCTCGGGCGGCGCGGTACCACCACCGGGCGAGGGCATCGATTCTGGCTGCGGCGCAATCTCATCGGCATGCTGGGCGATTTCGTCGCGGACTCCGGCGTGAAGGCAGAGTATGGGACAGGCATTGCTGACGTCGACGGATTCGGTGACGATCTGCTCGTCGGGGCGGACGGCATCGATTCGACCGTGCGGGCTCGGATCGAACCCGAGCGCGTCACCGAATACGCGGGCGACGTCGTGCTGTACGGCATGACAACGGTGCCGGTGGAGCTGCCGACCGCGCCCGCCACGCTGCACTTCTTCGCCGAAATGCCTGCGCCCGGACCGCCGGTGAGCACCTTGGGGCATATCTGGCGGCCCGGCGATCCGGCCGCGCTGTGGTTCGTGCGGCTGCCCCGGCCGGCGCTCACCGGGGGTGATGATCTCGGGTTGCGGCCGATCGACGAATGGGCCGAGGACATTCTCGCGGCTACGCCGACGAATCGGGCACTGCTGGAGACGTTCCTGGGGGCGACCGATGCGGTTCACGTCAGCAATGCGCGCAATGTGCCCCTGGAAGATGCTGCCGCGCCGAATGATTCGGTGCTGCTGATCGGGGATGCCGATCATGCGATCACGCCTGCGGCAGGGGTGGGCGCGCGGGATGCGCTGGAGGACGCCCATGCCGTCTTCCAGGCGGTGACCACCGGCTCCTCCCCCGCCGCCGCGATGGCCGAACGGCGGCAACGGATTCTGGCGGATCGCGCGCAGGCTCAGGCGGCCATGCGCCGCAGTGCGGGGTAGGTGTTAGGGGAGGACGAGGGTGGCCAGGACCGGGCGATGGTCGGAGGTGGGCAGGTCCAGGACGCGGAGGTCGCGGATGCCGATGCGGCGGTCGGCCAGAACGTGATCGAGGGTGACCGCCGGGATCGGGTCGCCGTCGTAGGGGCCCCAGGTGCCGGTGAAACCCTTGCCGAGCACGCTGGCGGCGTCGCGGTAACCGGAGTCGAGCAGGGTGCGGAGGGTGGAGTGGTCGAGGGTGGCGTTGAAGTCGCCGAGGAGGATGCGCGGGGCGCCGTCCGGGGTGGCGGCGGGCTGGCGGCGGTAGCTTTCGCGCCAGGGTTCGACGGCTTCGCGGCCCCACGGGGCGGCGGGGTGGACCGATTCGATCAGGACGCCGGAGGGTAGTTCGGCGATGGCCTGGGTGAAGCCCCACGGGTTGTGGCGCAGGCCGGCGTCGCGGATCGGGAGGCGGGAGAAGATGCCGGAACCGCCGACGCCCGCCGCCGGATAGCTCACCGCGTACGGGAAATGCCTGGCGAAGGCGGTCGCGAAGGCGGGGGTGAGCTCTTGCACCGCAACGATATCCACGTCGGCGGCCAGGGCGGCCAGCTGCTCGGGATCGGCGGTGCCCTCGAGGACGTTCGCGGACAGGACGCGCAGGTCCGCGCCTTTCGCGCCATTGATCGGGTCGCTGTCGGCGAACCAGCGCGGGAGCACGCACGCGGCCAGGGCGATCACGGCGGCGAGACCGGCCACCGCGGCGATTCGCTGCCGCAGGACCAGGGTCAGCGCGAGCGGCAGCAGGGCGAGGACGGTCACGTACGGGGTGAAGGCGATCAGCTGGACCATCGGGTACCAGGAGTCCAGGCCGGCGATCCTGATCATGGCCCAGACCGTGCCGGGCACGACCGCCAGCCAGGCCGCAATCGGCTTCCACCGCATCGTCTTCCATCGCATCGGCCTCACGGTAGCGGGGCCATCGGGGCGAATTCACGCCGGAATCGTGAGGATCTTGTGGATGTTCCGGGTGCGAGCGGCCCGAACGGTTGCTCTAGGCTCCTGCTCTTATGGCCCTCTCCGCAACCCTGCACCACTTCACCGTCCACCTCGCCGATGTCGATCGCGGCGTGTACGAGGAGCTGGAACTGCGGGTCGCGCGGCATCCCTCCGAGACGGCCGAGTTCATGCTCACCCGGCTGCTGGCGTACTGCCTCGAATACGAGGAAGGGATCACCTTCAGCGACGGCGGGGTGTCCTCGACCGATGAACCCGCCGTGCTGGTGCGGGATCTCACCGGCCGGGTCACGGGCTGGATCGAGGTGGGCGCGCCGGATTCGGATCGGGTGCATCGGGGCAGCAAGCTGGCGGATCGGGTGGCGGTGTACACGCATCGGGATCCGGTGAAGGTGGTGGCGGCCTTGACCGGGAAGAAGATCCATCGCGCGGAGTCGATTCCGGTGTACAGCTTCGACCGCGAGTTCATCGACACCGCGGTGGCGGCCATCGACCGCCGTAATACGGTCACCTTGTCGATCACCGAACGGCAGCTGTTCCTCGATGTCAACGGGACCGGAGTGAGCGCGGCGGTGGAGGAACACCGGCTGGCTTGATCCGCCGGCTTGTCGGTGGGGTCTGCGATGCTCTAGGCATGGATCCGGTGCCTTTCGCCGATGCGGCGGCCTTCGACAGCTGGTTGGCGTCCAATCATGGCCTGGCCGAAGGCGTCTGGATTCTGATGGCCAAGAAAGGCTCGGGGATTCCGTCGCTCACCGAGGACGAGGCCGTCGATGTCGGTCTGTGCTGGGGCTGGATCTCGGGCCAGCGCAAGGGCTTCGACGAACAGTTCTATCTACAGAAGTACGTGCCGCGACGCCCGCGCAGCCACTGGTCGCAGGTGAATGTGGACAAGGTCGCCGAATTGACGGCGGCCGGGCGGATGCGCGCGCCGGGACTGGCGGAAGTGGCGGCGGCCCGAGCCGATGGGCGATGGGCGGCGGCCTATCCGTCGCAGCGGACGTTCACGGTGCCGCCGGACCTGGAAGCAGCGCTATCGGGGCAGCCGCGGGCGCGAGCGGCGTTCGAGGCGCTGGACCGCACCGGGCAGTACGCGATCGTGCTGGAGTTGCTGCGCGCGCGTACTGACAAAACACGCTCGAATCGGCTCGCCAAGGCGCTCGCGGCGCTCGAAACATCCTGAACCGTAAGGTCGTTCACGATTCGCCGAGCCACCAGAGTTCCAGTTCGTCCTCGGCGAAGAAGCCGGGTGTCGGGCGAAGCCCGGGCGGCAGGTCGAAGGATGCCGCACCCGAGCGCAGGGCGATGTCCCGGATCTCGCTGAGGGCCGGAATATCGCGCGGGTCGTCGAAGGTCGCCGGGTGCAGCAGCGCGTGCCAGCCCAGCGCATGCCAGAGGGCGATCAACTCGATATCCCCGGCTCGCTCCGCGGCGCGCGCCACCTCGAGCACCACCTCCGGCAGCGGGACCGACCGCAGGGGTTCGGCGCGCTCGCCCACCAGTTTCCCGGTCGCGACGAGCTGTTTCCACAGGCCGGTGCCGGTATCGCAGTACAGGTGGGGTGGCTCGACGTAGCCCGCATCCAGCCAGCGCGATTCGTCGTACTGTTCGTCGTACTCGTCGTCGGAGTCTTCGTCGTACGCTTCGTCGGGGTGTTCGCCGGACGTCTCACCGGCCGCGTTGCCGAACTCGGAGAGGGCGGTGAATTCGCGCAGCCCATCGAAGAAATCGCGGCGGTGCCCGTACTCCGGATGCGCGTCCAGGGGCAGGCGGTGGCTGAATCCGCGCTCCACCAGGATGTCCATCACCCGGAAATACGTGAGCGAGCAATCGAATTCGCCCTGGAAGCGGTACAGCTCGGCGATCCGGTCCCGTACGCCCCGGTCGCGGGCGGGCGCGGCCGCGTGCAGGACCCGGATCGATCCCTCCACCAGATCCTCGATCAGATGCATCGACATACCGCTCTCCCGTCTCGCGATCGCGACGCTACCGGATCAGAGCATGTCGTCCGGGATCGCGGCGATCAGGCCGCCGTCGACGAGCAGGTCCGAGCCGTTGATATAGGACGCTTCGGCGGAGGCGAGGAACGCGACCGCCGCGGCGACGTCCTCGGATCGGCCGATGCGGGCCGCGGGCACGATGTTGGCGATCGCGGCCTGGGCCGCCGCGGTGGTTTCGGCGCGGAAGGCCGGGGTGTCGGTGTAGCCGGGGCTGACCGAGTTCACCCGAATCCGCCGGGGAGCCAATTCCGCCGCGAGCGTGCGGGTCAGGTTGTGCACGGCGGCTTTGGTGGCCGAGTAGAGCGCGGCGGCCGGGACGCCGCGGTGCAGGGCGAACGAGGCGTTGATGACGATGGCGGCCGCATCGGGCAGCAGCGGGAGGGTCTGCTGGATGGTGAAGAACACCGATTTGAAATTGCTGTCCACGACCCGATCGAATTCGGCGGCGGTCACGGTGTCGAAGCGCTGGAAGGCGCCGATGCCGGCATTGGCGAAGACGACATCGAGGCGGCCGAAACGCTCGCGGATCGCGTTCACCAGATTGTCGAGGTCGTCGAGATCGGCAGCGTCGCCGGCGATTCCGACGGTCCCCTCCCCCAGCTGATCCACCGCCGCGTCCAGGCGGGTCTTGTCACGACCGGTGATGATCACCGTCGCGCCTTCCGCCCGCAACCGGTGCGCGGTGGCCAGGCCCATCCCGCTGGTGCCGCCGGTGACGAGTGCGATCTTGCCGTCGAATCGAGTGCTGTTGTGCGTCATGGCTTCAGCTTGCCGAGACGCCGAGGCGGCAAACAGTGCGTGTTTATGGTGGGTGTGGCACCACCACCCTGAGCACCGTCAGGCCGGCGGGGCTAGACGGAGGCGCCGTAACCCTTCCAGTCGCGCCTCCGTGCCAGTCCCCGGTTTCGGCGCATACAGCACCAGATGCCAGGCCGGATGATCGGCGAGGGTGAGAGTCGTTGCCACGAAGGTCAATTCACCCACCTCCGGATGCCGCAGCGCGTTCACGTCACTGACCGGCACCCCGACTTCGTGCCGCGCCCACAACGCGGCGAAATCGGCGCATTCGGCCGCGAGATCCGCTGTCACCCTGCCGAATTCGGCGTCATCGGGCACCCGCCCGGAATCCGCGCGATACGCGGCGACCACCGCGGGCGCGGCCGCCGACCACACCGCGTCCATGGCGCGATAGCGCGGATTGGTGAAGAAGTTGATCAGGCAGTTCTGCGGCGAATTGTCGTACCCGAACACCGACCGCGCGATGTCGTTGTAGGCCAGCACATTCCAATACCGATCCCGCAGCACCGCGGGCCGCTGCCCCCAGCCGTCGATGAGCGACCGGATCTCCGGCGTCACCTCCGCGCGCGCCGGCCCCTCCACCACCGGCGGATTCATACCCGCCAGCACATACAGGTGCGCCCGCTCCGCCTCCGTCAGCCGCAGCGCCCGCGCCACCGCGTCGAGCACCTCCGCCGAGACCGTGATATCCCGCCCCTGCTCCAGCCAGGTGTACCAGGACACGCCCACCCCGGCCAGCACCGCCACTTCCTCGCGCCGCAGCCCGGGCGTGCGGCGCCGCCCCGACACCGGAATTCCGGCCGCTTCCGGCGTGATTCGCGCCCGGCGCGTGCGCAGGAAATCCTTGAGCTCCTCCCGGCGGCGGGACAGGCTGTCGCTGGTCATGAGCAACGGTAACAGTGCCGTGGGGGTCGTTTCCGCTCCGGCCGCGCCCGATGGCGGCCCGGCTATTCGGGCGTGACCCGCAGCGTTCCGGGGGCGAGGCCGAGTTCGCGTTCGGTGGTGTCGAGGACGAAGTCGGCGGCGATCAGGAAGCGGTCCTCGATGCCGAGCGCGGCGATGATGATGGTCTCGTCGATGGCCGCGAGAATGCGCAGGGCCGACGCTTTCGGGTCGGGGGCGGTGAACTCGCCGGTCTCGATCCCGGCTTCGATGATGCCGGTAATGATGAGCTGCGTCTTCTCCATCTGGCGCACGACCTCGTCGCGCAGGCGCGGCCAGGTGTGCGCGGCGTACCAGGCGTCGATCCAGAAGACCGGGGCCGGAACCTCTTTCACGTGCCGGCGATAGTCGAACATGCGGCGCAGCTGCCCGGTGGGGGTGTCGGTGACGTCGCGGTCGATGAAGGAGGCTTCGCCCTGCTGATCGACGATGCCAGCGAAGGCTTCCACGACCAGATCGTCCACCGACGGGAAATAGTGGCTGATCAGTCCGGGGGTGACGGCGAGTTCGTCGGCCACCGCGCGCAGGGTCAGGTTGCGGACGCCGTTGGCGACGATCAGGCGGCAGGCCGTGTCGACGATCTCCGTGCGCCGCTCCTGCGGCGGCTTGCGGCGGCGACGTGCGGGCTGCGCACCGGCTCGGGATTCGTTCGGCATCGAACTCCTATGGGACTGCTTGCCAGTCAGCACACTATCAGCAACCGAGGCGCGGATCGGTTCGCGCACCCGCGCCGACGGCGGCGATTACCGCGCGGCGGCACCGGCGGTTACGGTGTCTCCCATTGCCGAAAATTAGCCAGTCTGTAATGGGACAGTGATCGAGTTGCGGCGCCTGTTGATTGTCGCCGCTGCTGTGCTGGCGATCGTGACACTGCAGGGATTCGACCCGCCGGACCAGAGCGTCGATCCTCGGCTCACCTATTACCTCAGCGCCGACGGTGACGACGCCGCCGATGGCCGGACGCCCGCGACCGCGTGGCGGACCCTGGACGCACCGGCCCGGCGGCCGCTCGCGCCGGGCGAGCGGGTGCTGCTGCGCGGCGGTGACGTGTTCACCGGGACGCTGCGGCTCGGCGCGGCCGATGCCGGAGACGAGCGGCGGCCGGTGTGGATCGGCTCGTACGGTTCGGGACGCGCCACCATCGACGGCGGCACCGCGGCCGGTGTGCTGGTGCAGGACACCGGCGGGGTGCGCATCGGCGATCTGACCATCGTCGGCGCGGGCGGCGCGGCCGACGGGGTGACGGTGTACACCGACCGGCCCGGAACCCGCCCGTCCGGCATCGTGATCGAGGAACTCGAGGTCAGCGGCTTCCGCAACGGGGTGTCGATCGGCACCACCCGTCACGACGCGGGGTATCACGCGGTGACGGTGCGGCGGGTGACGGCGCGCGGCAATACGGCCGCCGGCGTGATTACCTACGGGCCCGAATTCGACGCGGCCACACCGGTCTACGCCAATACCGACGTCACCGTCTCGCAGGTGGCCGCGTTCGGCAATACCGGGGATCCGGCGGCGACGGTGAACACCGGCAGCGGCATCGTGCTGGGCAGCGTGTCCAGCGGCCGGGTCAGCGGCTCGGTGGCGTACGGCAACGGGGCCGGGTCACGCGCGGTGGAGGGTCCGTACGGCATCTGGACCTACGATTCGACCCGGGTGGTGATCGAACACAATGTCTCCCACCACAATCGCACCGGCGGCGTCGACGGCGGCGGATTCGACCTGGATCAGAACACCTCGTATTGCGTACTGCAGCACAATCTTTCCTACAGCAACGACGGCCCGGGTTATCTGCTGTTCAGCAATGCCGCGAACCGGGCCAATTTCGGCAATGTGGTGCGGTTCAACGCCTCGGTCGACGACGGCCATCGCGGCGACTTCTACGGCGGCATCACGGTGCTGGGCGGCCTGTCCGGGCCGGCGTCGGCGACCGGGGTGTTCGATGCCGAACTGCACGGCAATACGGTGACCGTGGGCGGGTCCGTGGCGCGCATCCCGCCGGCCTTGCGGATCGCGGGCACCCTGGGCGGGGTGGTGGTGCACGACAATGTGTTCACCGCACGGGACGGCGCGCCCTTGGTGCTGGCGGAGAACTTCACGCCGGACGGTATAAGCCTGTGGGGGAACACCTTCCATTCTCAGCGTCCGATCTTCGATTGGTCCGGTCGCCGTTTCACCACCGCGGCGCAATGGCTTTCGGCGACCGGCCAGAGCTGACCCGGGTCAGTACCGGCCCAGTCCGCGATAGGTCCAGCCGGCGGCGCGCCACCGATCGGCGTCGAGACAGTTGCGGCCGTCCAGGATTCGCGTGCCGCGCACGTGCGCGGCCAGCTCCGCCGGATCGAGATCGCGGAACTGCTGCCATTCGGTGAGCACCAGCACCGCGTCCGCCCCGGCGCAGGCCTCGGTCAGCCCGGTCGCGTAGTCGAGGGTCGGGAACAGCGCCCGCGCATTGTCCATGGCCTGCGGGTCGTAGACGGTGACCGTGGCGCCCTGCAATTGCAGCTGACCGGCGACATTCAGCGCGGGCGAGTCACGGACATCGTCGGAGTCGGGTTTGAAGGCCGCGCCGAGCACCGCCAGCCGGGCGCCGATGAGCGAGTCGTCGAACTCCTGCCGGGTCAGTTCGACCATGCGCGAGCGCCGCCGCATGTTCACATTGTCGACTTCGCGCAGGAAGGTCAGCGCCTGCTGGGCGTTCAGCTCACCGGCGCGGGCCATGAAGGCGCGAATGTCCTTGGGCAGGCAGCCGCCGCCGAAGCCGAGCCCGGCGTCGAGGAAGCGGCGGCCGATTCGCGCGTCGTGGCCGATGGCGTCGGCCAGCACTGTCACATCGCCGCCGGTCGCCTCGCACAGCTCGGCCATCGCATTGATGAAGGAGATCTTGGTCGCCAGAAAGGCATTGGCGGCCACCTTCACCAATTCCGCGGTGGCCAGGCCGGTGACGATGAGCGGGGTCTGCGCGTCGAGCGCGGCGGCGTAGATCTCCCGGGCGAGCCCCTCAGCGAGTTCGCTACGGCGGTCGTCGATCCCGAGCACCAGCCGGTCCGGGCGCAGCGTGTCGCCGACGGCGAAACCCTCGCGCAGGAATTCCGGATTCCAGGCGACCTCGACGCGCTCGCCGGCCGGGGACACCGCGCGGGCGCGGGCGCCGAGGCGGGCCGCGGTGCCGACCGGGACCGTGGATTTGCCGAAGATCACCGCCGGCGCCGTGAGGTGCGGGGCCAGTTCGTCCACGACGGCTTCGACGTAGCGCAGGTCGGCGGCGTGCTCGCCGCGCCGCTGCGGGGTGCCGACGCACAGGAAGTGCGCCGGACCCCATTCGGCCGCTTCCTGATACGAGGTGGAGAAGCGCAGCCGCCCGGCGTCGATATTGCGGCGCAGCACCTCATCGAGTCCGGGTTCGAAGAACGGCGCCTGCCCCGCCTGGAGTTTGGCGATCTTGCCGGCATCGATGTCGACGCCCAGGACGTCGTGGCCGAGTTCGGCCATGCACGCGGCGTGGGTGGCGCCGAGGTATCCGGTGCCGAGCACTGTCAGTCTGGTCATCGGTGTTCCTTCACTAGCGGTTCAGCGCACATACCCGTGCGGGTTCATGCGGGTGAATTTCCATGCGTCACGGCACATGTCGGCCAGGTCGCGGCGGGGCCGCCAGCCCAGTTCGCGATGGGCGCGGCCGGCGTCGGCGACCAGGGCGGCCACATCGCCGGGGCGGCGCGGGCGCACGCGGTACGGGATCGGGTGACCGGTGATGCGGGCGGCGGCCCCGCGCAGCGCCAGCACCGAAGTGCCCACGCCCGTACCGAGATTCACGATCCGATGCCCGGGCGCGTCGCCGAGCCGGTCGAGTGCGGCCAGATGCCCGTCGGCCACATCGCAGACGTGCAGGTAGTCGCGCACGGCCGTGCCGTCGGCGGTTGGATAGTCCTGCCCGTACACGGTGAGTTCGGGTCGGCGGCCCGCGGCGACCTGCATCAGGTACGGCATCAGGTTGCGCGGCTCACCCAGCGGATCCTCGCCGAGCAGACCGCTGGGGTGCGCGCCCACCGGATTGAAATAGCGCAGGCTGATCGCCCGGAAATCCGGGCTCAGCCCGCAGTATTGGTCGATCATCTGCTCGCCCGCGTACTTGCTCCACGCGTACGGGTTGGTCGGGTCCGGCGGCGCGGATTCGTCCAGGGCAGCGCCGTCGGGCGCGCCGTCGCCGTAGATGGAGCAGGAGGAGGAGAACACCAGCCGGGTGACGCCGTGTGCGTTCATGGTGCGCAGCAGCGTGGTGGTGCCGCCGAGGTTGACGTGGAAGTACTCCAGGGGAATCCGGGTCGACTCCCCCACGGCCTTGCGCGCCGCGAAATGGATGACTGCGTCGATGCGGTGCGCGGTGAAGACGCGGTCCAGGGCGGGGTGATCGTTGAGGTCGATCGAATACCGCAGCGGTGCGACACCGCTCACCACCGCGATCCGGCCGAGCGCCAGTGGTGAGCTGGTCGAATGGTCGTCGACGACGATCACCCGATGACCGTGCTCCTGCAGGGCCACGACGGTGTGGCTGCCGATGAAACCCCCGCCGCCAGTGACGAGGACGGTTCGCTGGGTCATAGCGCGAGCTCCTTCAGGACGAAGACGGGGAAAGCGCCGAGCGCGAACGCGACCGGCGGCACGGTCGCCGCGATCACCAGCAGCGGCCGCCGCACCAGCGCGCAGTCCGCGCGCCGTGCACCCGCGAGCCGTGCCGCTTCGACCGCGTGCAGGAACACCACGCTCGTGCCGACGGCGAGATAGGTGAGCGCGCCGAACAGCGACAGGCCGATGTAGCCGAGCGGGCCGTGGACCCGCATACCGATATAGGCCGATCCGGCGAGCACGATCGCGAACGACAGGTACGGCGCGGCCAGGCGCAGCGGCATCGCCTCCACCGCACCGTCTTTCGGCGTGACCTTGAAGTCGATGACCCGGGGGCTGACGCGCTGCACGATCGCGGTGAGCACGCCCCAGGCGTTGAACGGCCATTTGGTGAAGATGTAGAGCGCCTGTTCCCAGCTGAGCAGGGGCGCGTCCACCGGGCGGAGCAGCCGGGCGCGACGCAGCACCGCGACGACGCCCAGCAGGCAGATGCCCTGTGCCGCAGCGAAACCGAGGAAGACCGCGTAGTTCACATTCACCCACGGCAGCCCGGTCACGGCCGCCAGCGGGGCCATGAGCACACCGGCGATCGCGGTGAGCACCAGCAGCGGATAGTAGGCCAGGGCGAAGCCGAAGCGCAGCCGCAATCGCCAGGGCAGGGCGCCGATGGTGCGCGGCACCAGCTCCAGCAGTTCGATGGTCAGGCTGCGCGACCATTGGAATTCCTGGGTCAGCATGGCGGCGAAGGTGGGCGGGCCGTCCCCGCTCGCGGCGGCGTCGATCGCGAACGCACCGGACCAGCCGGCGATGTTGAGCAGGTAGGTGGTCGAGAAGTCCTCCGCCAGTTCCGGTCCCACGCCGCCGATCTCGCGCAGCGCGGCGGTGCGCACCGCATAGTGCGAGCCGATACAGACCGGTGACAGGCCGCCGTTGTGGCCGAGCTGATGGGAGCCGTGGAAGGTCGCCTCGTGGAAGAGCCGGCCGCGCACCGCCCACGAGGCCGGCGCATTGGCATCGCAGACGCTGGGCGCGGCGACGTAACCGATCGCCGGGTCGGCGAAGGGGCGCACCATTTCCCGTAGATAGTCCGGCGCGGGCACGTGGTCGGCGTCGAGCTGGCTCACCACGTCGTAGTCGCGATAGCCCGGATCGTCGTAGAACCGGGCCAGATTGCCTTCCTTGCAGCGCCGCCGCCGCGGCCACTCCGCCCGCTGATAGGCCGCGATCCCCCGCCGGGTCGATATCCGCACCCCGTGCCGCCGCGCCCAGGCCACGGTCTCCGGCTGCGGGTCCTCGTCGGCCAGCCAGACGTCGAAGGGATGCGGATAGCGCTGGGCGAGCATGGCCCGCAGGGTCTTCCGCACCACCGGCCACGGTTCCGAGGGGGCTTTGGTGACGACCATCGCCACCCGCAGCGGCGGTACTTCGACGTGCGGAGACACCCGGCGCACCCGATTGGCGGTGATCAGGAAATAGACCGGCAGCAGCGTCACATAGGTGACCAGTGCCGTGGTGAGCGCGAAACCGGGCAGCCCCAGCCGATGCCGCGGTTGCCACCACCAGGCCAGGAACGCCGCCGCCGCGACGGCCCAGCACGCGGTGCCGACGGCGACCGCCCACCGGGACCGGGGATCGAGCGCGGGCACCAGGAGGTTGCCGTCCGGCACCCGGCGTCCCGGCGTCTGCGCGAAAACCGGTCCGGAGGGGGCGATTTCGGCGACGAGGCCGGCGGAGATCCGTTGCAAGTGGGCCCGCAGCGCGGGATCGTCGGCGGGCATCCGGTCCGTCACAGCGGCCCCCGGCCACCCGTCGGCACGGCAGCCGCCGCGAGGTCGGGAATCGGGTGAGTTCCGCGCTGCCAGTCGATGGTTCGTTCGAGCCCCACCCGCACCGGAACTCGCGGCCGCCAGCCCAGGCGGGCCGCGGCGCGGGAGATGTCGGGGCGGCGGCGCACCGGGTCATCGGCGGGCAGCGGCCGCCACACCAGCTCCGAGCGCGAATCCGTCAGCGCCAGTACCAGTTCCGCGAGTTCGAGCACCGTCATCTCGGCCGGATTGCCGAGATTGACCGGACCGCGTTCGCCGCGTGCGTCGAGCATGGCGAGCAGGCCGCGCACGAGATCGTCCACGTAACAGAGGCTTCGGGTCTGGTTGCCGTCACCGTAGACGGTGAGCGGATGACCGTGCAGCGCCTGCGCGATGAACGTCGACACCACCCGGCCGTCGCTGGGGCGCAGGCGCGGACCGTAGGTATTGAAGATCCGCACGATGCCGGTGTCCACGCCCCGGCTGTCGCCGAACGCGGTGGTGAGTGCCTCGGCATAGCGTTTGGCCTCGTCGTACACCGCGCGCGGGCCGATCGGATTCACATTGCCCCAATAGTCCTCGCGCTGCGGATGCACGGCCGGATCGCCGTAAACCTCACTGGTGGAAGCCAATACGACGCGCGCGTGCTTGCGGGCGGCGAACTCCAGCACCTGCTGGGTGCCCAGCGCGCCGGTGGTGAGCGTGAACACCGGCCGGCCGAGGTAGTCGGGCGGCGAAGCGGGACTGGCGAGATGGGCGACGGCGTCGAACGGGCCGGGCAGGTGCAATGGGCGGCGCACATCCGCGCGCACCACCTCGAGGCCCGGCCGGGCGGGGGCGAGATTGGCCGGCTGCCCGGTCGACATGTCGTCCAGGACGACCACGGTGTCCCCGCGGGTCAGCAGCGCGTCGGCGAGATGCGACCCCAGGAATCCGGCCCCGCCGGTGACGAGAACCCGCATGTAAAACCTCCGAATTCGGATTCTAGAAATGATTCGCCAGGTAATTGAACACATGTCCATAAAGGTTCACAACGACATTCAGTGACCGTCACAGCAGCGCTCTCCTGTGGCCGAACCGACATTCTTCAGCCGATTTCGGTAACCCTGTCATCTCTTGTGCAACTAATAAACCAAAGGGGCGCACATACCTTATTGGTTCCTAATTCAATAAGAGATTTCAGTGGGAGATCGAGCAACCATTTCGTGACCTAATCTGCACGTCAAAGGCATGATTGTTAACTGTGCGTTCATGTCCCGAAAAGTGCCACTTGTGATCGGCGACACTGCATTGAGAATTCGGCGAACGCGCGACACCGGCACGAAACTCTCACGGAGTTGCCATGCGAACAAAGAGCACTTCTAATTGACTCAGTCGCGCAATTAAGACAGAGAGAAGAGATCGCAGAGAATGCCGAATCCAAGAAAAGCAGCGGCCCGTTTCCGGTTGCCGATCGCCGTCGCGGGGGCCGCCGGCCTGGTCGCGCTGACCGTTCCGGCCGGTCCCGCCGCCGCGGATGTCATCGCGGACAAATCCCGGACCCTCCCCACCGCGAGCGGCTGGTCGCTGTCGGTCAGCAAGGTCGGCGAGACCCTGGACCGCTATCCCAATCTGGCCGCCACCCCGTTCACCCGCGAGGGTTTCGTCTCGCTGCGCGCCGACGCCGCGGTCACGGGTGAGGGTTCGGATCGGATCGACTGGGGCGCACTGGATATCGGCTATCAGATCGGCTGTCAGGTCGATGTGTCGAACGGGCTCACCCTCGGCCTCGGGCTGTCCATCGGGCCCTATGCCGGGCTCACCGTCTCCGGGCCCGAGATCGGCGGCGCGGCATCGGTGAACCCGAACGTGTCCACGACACTCAAACCCGGCACCATCAATACGGTGAAGTTCGCGGGCAAGGCGCTCAACGGCCGGCAAGGGTCCATCACGGCGGACCAGGTGCAGATCAAGGTCGACGGCTGCATGGGGCAGGTCAGCCTGCGCTCCTATGCGACGGCGACCCTGTCGACGGAGACGGCCGACAGTTCGACCACCGTCTACGGCGACCCGATCTGGCTGTAGCGCCCTCCTTCCGACCATCCCCGCGAGTCAAGTTGCTGGCCGATTGCTGACAGTCTGCCCGTTATTGGTGGTCTAGTCAATAAGCACTTCGTGGTACATCGAACCAGGAAGCGGCCGGGAAATCTGTCTCAGACACCTATTGTCCGGGGCGTACCGTCACGGTTACCGTGGATCGATGAACGCATTCGCAGCCGCCAGCGTGGGCGAGCTTCCCGCCGGGGTGAGCGGCAACGCCGACCCTCGATTCGATTCCACCGTGCGGACTTTCGCGCGCCTGTTCGCCGGGCGGAGCGGAAACGGCGGGGCCCTCGCGGTGTACGTGCACGGGGAGCCTGTGGTGGACGTGTGGGCCGGGTCGGCCGACGCGGTCGGGACGCCGTGGACCGCCGATACGGGGGCGATGATCTACTCGGCGTCGAAGGGTGTCTCGGCCACCGTGCTGCATCGGCTCGCGGATCGCGGGCTGCTCGACTACGCCGCGCCGGTGGCGGAGTACTGGCCGGAGTTCGGGGCCAATGGGAAACAGGGCATCACGGTGACGCAGCTGCTCAGTCACCGGGCCGGGCTGTCGGCGCTGCCCGGTACGACGCCGGACGAGATTCTCGATCATCGGCTGATGGAGGAGCGGCTGGCGGCGGCGAAACCCGATCACCTGCTGGGGAAGCCGATCTATCACGCGCTCACCATCGGATGGCTGATGGCGGGGCTGGCGCGGGCGATCACCGGTAAGGATATGGCGGAGCTGTATCGGACCGAGGTGGCCGAGCCGCTGGGGATCGACGGGATTCATCTGGGGCGGCCGCCGGCCGGGGCGCGCACCCAGGCCGCGGATCTGGTCGGATCGGTGAAAACCCTTGCGGAGCGCAGCATTCCGGCGCCGGTGGCGGGCCTGGTGCCGCGGTTGCCGCGCGCGGTGCGCACACCGCTGGCCTCGATCTATCTGCCGGGCCTGGAGGGCATCTTCCGGGGCGATCAGCCGTCCATCCTGAATACGGCGCTGCCCGCGGGCAATGCGGTGTGCACCGCGCCCGCGCTGGCCAAGATGTACGGCGCGCTGGCCTGCGACGGCATCGTGGACGGCAAGCTGTATCTGTCGGCAAGGACGGTGCGGGAGCTCGAGCGCATTCGCACCTATCAGCTCGATCGCAGTCTGGTGGTGCCGTTCTGGCACCTGGGCTACCACAGCTTCCCCTCCCCCAGGGCCCCGCGCGGGTACGGGCACATGGGCGCTTTCGGGTCGATGGGCTGGGCTGATCCGCATTCGGGGGTGTCGATCGGGTTCGTGCACAATCGAATGTCGCTGGGCTGGAGCGCCGTCGACATGACCTTGATGGTGGCGCTGGCGTATCAAGCGGTGCAGGCCGCCCGGCTACCCGCGGCCGAGACCGAACGGCGCACGGCGGGCGCGGCCTGAACCGGCGGGCCGCCGGGCTGTGCGAACGCCACTACCGTGGAGGCATGACCGCAGCCCGGCATCCCGATATCGAGACCGCGATCCGCTATCACCAGGCGGTTGCCGCCTTCGCCGCCGGCGACGAGCTGGCCGCCTTCTTCCATCCCGACGCCACCCATCACGAGTATCCGAATGCCCTGTTCCCCGACGGCAATATCCGGAACGTGAAGGAGATCTGCGCGGCCGCCGAGGCGGGCCGCCGCACGCTGCGCGAGCAGAGTTTCCAGGTGCGCAACGCGGTCGCCATGGGTGATCAGGTCGCCCTGGAAGTGGTGTGGACCGGCGTCACCGCCGTCGCGCTCGGCGGCATTCCGGCCGGCGCCACCCTGCGCGCGCACATCGCGGCGTTCCTGGAATTCCGGGACGGATTGATCCTGGCTCAGCGCAATTACGACTGCTACGAACGAATTCCGGTAGACATGAACCCATGACGACGCTGGGTGCCGTATTCCGTCCGCAGAATCCGCCCGAACGCCTGCGCGAGACCGTGCGCGTGGCCGACGCGGCCGGGCTCGAAGAACTCTGGTTGTGGGAGGACTGTTTCCTCGAAGGCGGAATCTCCACCGCCGCAGCCGCACTCGCGTGGAGCGAGCGGGTGCGGATCGGCGTCGGCGTGCTGCCGGTGCCGTTGCGGAACGTGGCCATCACCGCCATGGAGATCGCGACACTGGAGCGCATGTTCCCGGGCCGGGGCGTCTGGGGTGTGGGGCACGGGGTGCAGGATTGGATGGGGCAGGTCGGCGCTCGCGCCGGGTCGCCATTGACCCTGCTGCGCGAATACCTCGACGCGCTGCGCGGATTGCTCGCCGGTGAGCGGCTGACCGTGAAGGGCCGCTACGTCCAGCTCGACGATGTCGCCTTGGATTGGCCGCCCGCCGCCGCGCCGGCTGTCTACGCCGCCGCTACCAGGCCGCGCACCCTCGAACTGGCCGGAGCCGCCGCCGACGGGGTGATCCTCACCAGCTCGACCACGCTCGCGGGCGTCCGCGACGCGGTCGGGATCGTACAGGCGGCGCGCGCGGAAACAGCTGCGGCCCAGCCGATTCCGGTCGTGGTCTATCTGCTGGCCGCCACCGGCCCGGATGCCGCCGCGCGGGTCACCGCCGAACTGAACGCCAACGAACGCGACACCACCGGAATCATCGGCGCGGCAGGCGATGCGGGAGCCATCGCCGAGGTGGTGGCCCGCTGGAGCGAAGCCGGGGCCACCAGCGTCATCCTGCAACCCACCGCCGACGAACCCGACCCGGCGGGTTTCGTCCGGTTCGTCGCCGAACAGGTCCGCCCGCGCGTGCCGTGATCGCACGCGCGGGCGCAGCCCCGGTCAGTTCTGGGCGGTGGTCACCGCGTCGAGAACGATGTCGTCGGCCGGGGAGCCGTCGCCGCCACCGCCCTTGACGCCCGCGGAGGCGATATTGCGCACGACGTCCAGGCCGCCGCTGATCTTGCCGAACGGGGTGTAGTTGGGCGGGAGCTGGGAGTCCTTGTACACCAGGAAGAACTGGCTGCCGTTGGTGTTCGGGCCGGCGTTGGCCATGGCGACGGTGCCGGCGGGATACGTTGCGCCGGTCAGGTTCTCGTCGGCGAACTTGTACCCGGGGCCGCCGGTGCCGGTGCCGGTCGGGTCGCCGCACTGCAGGACGTAGATGCCCTCGGTGGTGAGGCGGTGGCAGCGGGTGTGATCGAAATACCGCTCGCCCGCCAGCATTACGAACGAGTTCACGGTGCGGGGCGCCCGCGCCGCGTCGAGGTCGATGGAGATGGTGCCGCAGTTGGACTCCAGCGCCGCACGGTAATTCGCATTGGTGTCGATCGTCATACCGGGCTCGAGCAGCCACTGCTTGCCGTTGGGCTGCACCTCCCCCGCGGCCGAGCAGCCGGCCGCGCGCTGCGGCGCCAGACCCGGGGCCGCGACGGCGCGGCCGCTCACCAGGACCGCGATCGCCACGCCGGCCACCACCAGTCCGGCCCATCGAAGCTTGCTGTTACGCAATTCGCTTCGCTGCTCCGTGTGGTCACCCTCGTGCTGCGAGTCGCGCCGCGCCATACTGTCTCCTTCATCGATGATCCGGGACGATAACGCCCGACATACTGCCACGCGCCCCGCGCGCCGCGTGGGCAGACGGTCAGAACCGGGTCAGCGGATCGGATTCGGGAGACGGACCGCATCGCCGACATAGGCCGACCAGAGACGCCGGTAGGGACCGTCCACGGCGAGCAGTTCGTCGTGTCCGCCGGTTTGCAGCAGGCGGCCGTCGCCGACCACCACGATGAGATCGGCCGCGGCGGCGGTGGCCAGGCGGTGTGCGACCACGATCGTGGTGCGGCCGGAGGTGAGCACTTCGATGGCCGCGCGGACACGTGCGTCGGTGGCCAGATCCAGTGAGGCGGTGGCCTCGTCGAGAATAAGAATGTCCGGATCCACCAGTTGAGCGCGGGCCAGGGCCAGCAATTGGCGCTGGCCCGCCGACAGCGCCGCGCCGTGCGCGCCGATCGGCTGCCGGTAGCCGTGTTCGAGCGCGGCGATCATCTCGTGCGCGCCCACCGCGCGGGCCGCCCATTCGATCTCGGCGGGAGTGGCGGCGGGACGGCCGTAGGCGATGGCCTCGTGCACGGTGTCGCCGAACAGGAACGGCTCCTGCGGCACCACGCCCAGGCGGCGGCGATAGTCGCGCAGCCGGAACTCGCGCACGTCCACCCCGTCGACCAGCACCGCCCCGTCCGAGGTGTCGTACAGGCGGGCAAGGAGTTTCACCAGCGTGGATTTGCCCGCGCCGGTTTCGCCGACCACGGCCACCTGCCGGCCGGGCGCGATACGCAGATCGATGTCCGAGAGCACCCGCGCCCCCGCCGCGTCGTAGGCGAAACCCACACCGCGGAACTCGATTTCGCCCGCCAGCCGGGCCACCGGCCGGGCATCGGGGGCATCGGGGGTGCCCGCCGGTTCGCGCATCAGCACGCCGAGCCGTTCCACGCCGACCACCGCCTGCTGATAGCTGTCGAAGACCTGCGACAGCTGCTGGATGGGCGCGAACAGCAGATCGATGTAGAGCAGGAAAGCGATCAGCGTGCCCGCGGTGAGCGCGTCCTCGCGCACCTGGTGCACGCCGGTGGCCAGCACGGCGGCGGTGGCGATCAGGGACATGATCTCCACGAACGGGAAGAACAACGCCATCAGGGTCTGGCTGCGCAGCCGCGCATCCCGGTAAGCCCAGGAGCGGCGCTCGAATTCGCGCTGGTTGCGCGCTTCGCGGCGATACGCCTGGGTCACCGCGATGGTGTCGACGTTCTCCTGCAGGTAGGCGTTGGCGGCGCTGACCTGTTCGCGCGCCAGGTTGTAGGCGGGCACCGAAGCGCGCCGGAAGGCGACGGTGGCCAGCGCCAGGATCGGCAGCAGCGCCAGCACCACCGACGCGAGTCCGGCGTCGATCACGATGAGCGCCACCACCACCCCCGCGATGGTGAGCGTGCTGGTGAGCGCGACCGCCAGCCCGGTCTGCAGGAACGTGGACAGCCCGTCCACGTCGGTGATCATGCGGGTCATGATGCGCCCGGCCGATTCGCGTTCGTAGAAACGCAATCCGAGGCGTTGCAGCTGGGCGAAGACCTTCACCCGCAGCCCGTAGAGCAGCCGCTCCCCCGCCTTGCCGGTGACCCGCACCTGCGCGACGGTGATGGCCCAGTCCACGGCGACCACCGCCAGCGCGGCGGCCGCGGCCAGCAGCAGCACCTCGCGCGCCCCGGCCAGCACCCCGTGATCGATGCCGAAGCGGACCAGGAACGGGATCAGGATCTGCGCGAGCGCGTCCAATCCCACCAGCGCCAGTCCCGCCAGCAGCGGGACCGCGAACGGGCGCAGCAGCCGCCGCAGATCGAACGCCGGATCGGGGGTGCGCGAGAACCGTTCGGGCACTTCGGGTTCGCCGGTCGCGGCGGGCAGCCGGTCGATGAGCGCCCGCACGTCACCGCTGGGCGGCGCGCTGGACATCATGCCGCCGCCCAGCTGCCCGCCCATGGCGCCGGGCGCTCCGGCGGCGCGCTGGGAGAACGCCTTGGCCATCTGTTCCAGGGTCCGGGATTCGTCGCCGTCGGTGTCGGCGTGCGCCCACAGCGCGGCGGTGGGCCCGGCGGCGCGATCGGCGCTCAGGTCGCCGGCGATGCTCGCCGGATCGGGCGGGGTGAACAGGGTGTGGAACAGCTCCCCCGTGGCCCGCAGCTCGGGCAGGGTGCCCAGTTCGGCGATGCGGCCGCCGTCGAGCACCGCCACCCGGTCGGCCAGGGCGAGCGTCGAGATGCGGTGTGCCACCACGAGAGTGGTGCGGCGGCGCACCTGCGCGCCGATCCGGGCGAAGATCTCCGCCTCCACCTGCGCGTCGATGGCGGAGGTGGCGTCGTCGAGCACCAGGATCGGCGCGTCGGTGACGAGGGCGCGGGCCAGGGCGAGCCGCTGGCGTTGCCCGCCGGACAGCCGCTGCCCGCGCTCGCCGATCACGGTGTCGAGCCCGTCGGGCAGCGCGAGCACGAACTCGTCGGCCGCGGCCAGATACAGGGCGTGCCGGACCTGTTCGTCGGTGGCGTCAGGACGCCCGTACGCCACATTGGCGCGCACCGTGTCCGCCATGAGCGCGGTGTCCTCGAACACCATGGCGATGCCGGCGCGCAGACCGGGCAACTCGCGAATATCGGTGCCGTCCACCAGGATTCGCCCGGCGTCGGGATCGAACAGCCGGGGCAGCAGCTGCACCAGCACGGATTTGCCCGAGCCCGCCGCACCCGCCACCGCGACCGTCTCCCCCGGCTCGATCACCAGGTCGAGACCGTCCAGCACCGGCGGCCGTCCCTCGAAAGCGAAACCCACGCCCCGGAATTCGATCCGCGGCGCGTCCCCGACGGCCGTCGTCACACCGGCGCCGGCCGGTGCCACCGCCGGCGCGGGCGCGGCCTCGATCACCTCGCGCACCCGTTCCAGGGCGGCCTTGCCCTGCTGGCTCACCGTCAGCAGCATGGTGAACATCCGCACCGGCGTCACGAACGACCCCAGATAGGTCATGAACGCCAAAAACGTTCCGAGCGTGATGGATTGCCGCAGGGCCAGCAGTCCGCCGACCACCAGGATCAACGCTTGCCCGGCCGCCGGAATCGCCTGCATGACCGGGGTGAACCGGCTGGTGATCCGGGTGATGCGCAGCCGCGACCGATACAGGTCACGCGCCGTGGACTCCAGCTGTTCCAGTTCCCGCGATTCCTGCCCGAACCCCTTCACCACCCGCACCCCGGTGATCGCCGCCTCCACCCGCATGGCGACCTCGGCGGCGCGGGCCTGCGCATCCCAGTTGGCGGGGAACAGTTCCCGCTGACTGCGCCGGGTGACGAACCACAGCGCCGGCACCACCAGCAGGGCGATCAGGCACAGCGGCGGCGACAGGGTGGCCATCAACACCAGCGACGCTCCCACCAGCACCACGCTCCCGCCGACCAGCGGAACCAGTTGCAGGAACATCTGAATCAGCGTCACATCGGTGATGGCCCGGCTGACCACCTGCCCGGTGTAGAGGCTCGCGCGCTGCCGCCCGTCCAGGCGCAGCAGCGCGGCGAACAGGTCCCGCCGCAGATCGTGCTGTACGTCCAGCGACAGCCGCGAGGATCCGGTGCGCCGCGCGTAGGCGGCCACGAACCGGACGACGCCGATCACCAGCAGCAGCGCCACCCACGGCAGCACCGACGCGGCGGTGACGGTGAGGCGGTCGACCACATGCCGCACCAGCAGCGGCAGCACCGCGGTGAGCACCGCCGACACCACCGCCCCCGTGACCGCGACCAGCACGGTCCGGCGGTGGCCGGCGCAGCGCCGCAGCAGATAGCGAATCCAGCCCTCGCCCACCGGGTCCGGGCCCGCCGCGCCGGAACAGTCGGAGCCCGGACTCATCCGGCGACCACGAGCGATTCCGCGGCGGTGAACTGGTTGACCGGCCGCTCCAGCCCATAGTGGCCGCGCAGGGTGGTCTCGGTGTAGTCGGTGCGGAACAGGCCGCGCCGCTGCAGGATCGGCACCACCTCGTCGACGAAACGGTCCAGTCCGGACGGCAGCACGGCGGGCATGATGTTGAAGCCGTCGGCCGCGCCGCGGGTGAACCATTCCTCGATGGTGTCGGCGACCTGTTCGGCGGTGCCCGCGAAGGTGTGGTGACCGCGGCCGCCGCCGAGCCGCCCGATCAGCTGGCGCAGCGTGAGCCGTTCGCGCCGAGCCAGATTCACGATGAGGGTGAACCGGCTCTTGGCGCCCTGGATCTCGTCCTCGGTGGGCAGATCGGCGGGCAGTTCGCTGTCCAGATCCAGATCCTCGACCGGGATGCCCCAGGTGCGGGCCAGCTGCTGTTTGGCGTATTCGGGCGAGATGAGCCGTTCCAGTTCGGCATCCAGCTCCCGAGCGTGTTCGGGGGTGTCGCCGATGACGGGCACGATGCCGGGCAGAATCTTGATGGTCTCCGGATCGCGGCCGATGGCGACGGCGCGGCGCTTGAGATCGGTGTAGAACTCGAGCCCGTCCTCGATGGTCTGCTGCGCGGTGAACACCGCCTCCGCGTAGCGCGCGGCGAATTCCTTGCCGTCCTCCGATGATCCGGCCTGCACCAGCACCGGATAACCCTGCGGGGCGCGGGGCACGTTCAGCGGACCCGCGACCTTGAAGAACCGGCCCTCGTGGTCGATCTTGCGGACCTTGTCCGGATCGGTGTGGATGCCGGATTCCTTGTCCGCCAGCACGGCGTCGTCTTCCCAGCTGTCCCACAGTTTCGTTGTCACATCGACGAATTCGGCGGCCTTCTCGTAGCGCAGCTTGTGGTCGGGGACATCGTCGAGCCCGAAGTTGCGGGCGGCGTCGGCCCCGGCGGTGGTGACGATGTTCCAGCCGACCCGCCCGCCGGACACCCAGTCCACCGAGGCGAACCGGCGCGCCAGATTGAACGGCGAGTTGTAGCTGGTGGAGGCGGTGGCGATGAGGCCGATGCGCTCGGTCTGCACCGCGATGGCGGTCAGCAGCACGGTGGGTTCCAGCTTCCCGGCGGGGCGGCGGCCGGTGTCGCCGAACAGCACCGGGCTGTCGGCGAAGAAGATGGAATCGAGTTTGCCGCGTTCGGCGATCTGCGCCAGCCGCACATAGTGCTCGATCTTGGTGTTGGCGTGCGGATCCGATTCCGGGAGCCGCCAGGAGGCCTCGTGGTGCCCGGTGGACATCAGAAAGGCGTTGAGGTGCAACTGCTTACGTGACATGAGGGTTCCTTCAGACGGCCGCGGCCGGGACGACGCCCAGCGCGGTCAGCAGGGTGTGGCGCAGGCGCCGGAATTCCGGATCGCCGGGATCGCGCTCGCCCGGCAGTTCGATGGGCAGGTCGACGGTGAGCCGGCCCGCGTCCAGCACCAGCACGCGCTGGGCCAGGGTGATGGCTTCGTCCACGTCGTGGGTGACGAGCAGGACGGTCGGGGTGTGCCGGGCGATCAGATCGCGCAGCAGTTCGTGCATCTTGATGCGGGTCAAGGCATCCAGCGCGCCGAAGGGTTCGTCGGCCAGCAGCAGGTCCGGCGCGCCGACCAGGGCGCGGGCCAGTGCGACGCGCTGCTGCTCGCCGCCGGACAGCTCCGACGGCCAAGCCCGTTCCCGCCCCGCCAGCCCGACCTCGGCGAGGATTTCCCGGCCCGCCGCGCGGCGGGAGCGCGGCTGCCCGTAGAGCACATTGGGCAGCACCCGCTGCCAGGGCAGCAGGCGCGAATCCTGGAATACCACGGCGGTTTTCGCGGGCACCCGCAGCTGTCCCGAGCCGTCGACATCGTGGTCGAGCCCGGCGAGAGCGCGCAGCAGGGTGCTCTTGCCGGAACCGCTGCGGCCCAGCAGCGCCACGAACTGGCCGGGTGGGATGGTCAGCGTGATGTCGTCCAGGATGGTGCGATTCCCGAAGGAGCGCACCAACTCCCGGGTGCGCACGCCTAGGTCGCGATCGTGCGACGCCATGACAGCACCTTGCGTTCGAGCAGCCGGATGAGGGCATCGGACGCCAGTCCGAAGATGCCGTAGAGGACCAGGCAGACCAGGATCACATCGGCCTGCCCGTAGTTCTGGGCGCTGCTCATGAGCTTGCCCAGACCGTCGGTGGCATTGACCGATTCGACGACGATCAACGACAGCCAGGCGCCGGTGACCGAGAGCCGCAGCCCGAGGAAGAATCCCGGCAGCGAGCCCGGGACGACCACCCGCCGGATGAACTCCCAGCGCGAAACCCCTTGCACCTCCGACAGTTCCACGAACCGCTTGTCGATGGTGGTGAGCGAGGCGTGGGTCTGCAGATACATGGCTATGAGCACGCCCAGGGTGATGAGCACGATCTTGAACGTTTCGCCGATACCCAGCCACAGGATCAGCAGCGGGATCAGGCCCAGGCTCGGAATGGCGCGTTTGACCTGGAGCGGTCCGTCGATGAGCGATTCGCCCAGCCGCGACAGGCCCGACAGCAGCGCCAGCCCGGTGCCGGCGACGATGCCCACGCCCAGACCGATCGAGGCGCGCCGCAGCGAGGCCACCACGTTCTCGCCCAGGGTGCCGTCCCGGAACAGGTCCCAGCCGGTGCCGGCCACGGTCCACGGCGCGGACAGTTTGCGTTCGTCGAGCAGGCCGAAGTGGATGCCGGCCGCCCAGCCGGCCAGCACCACCAGCACGCCGAGCAGGCGGGCGAAGGGCACCGGTTTGCGTAAACCCAAGCGGCGCAGGCGACGCCGGTCGACGAAGCCGTCGCCGTCATCGAGGCGGGGAACGGTGACCGCGGGACGCGGCAGCGCGATGGTCACTGCGCCTCCTTGGTCCGGTACCGCTCGGGCACGGCCGCGGCGGCGATGGATTCGAACCGCTTGTCGAACAATTCGGCGGCGTCGAATTTCTTGCCGAAATAGCCGGAGCTGGTGACCAGATCGATGGTCTCCTGTTCCCACTTGATGGCGTCGTCCCATTTCACCGGGTAATACGGTTTCTCGGTGGCGGCCAGAATACGGCGGCCGTCCTCGGCCGAAACCTTCTGATCCTTCACGTAATAGGCGTCGAGCCATTGGTCCGGGTGTTCCCAGGCCCAGATGTCGGCGCGCGCCCACACCTTCACGAATTCGGTGACGGCGGCGAGTTTCGCGGAATCGCGCAGCACGGCGGTCGGCGCCCACAGGATGGTCAGCGCGTCCACCGCGGGCGTGGGCACCGCCCGCGCGCCCTGCGCGCCGTACTGGGCCAGGTATTTGGTGGTGGACGGTTCGGCCAGCGGGGCGACATCGATCTGCTTGCCCTGCAACGCGGTCAGGAACTGGGGGCTGTTGAGTTCGACCAGCTGCACCTCGTCCAGCCGGATGCCGGCGGCCTGCAGGGTGCGCAGGATCACCACGCCCTGCGCCTGGCCGGGCGAGAAGCCGATGCGCTTGCCGCGCAGGTCGTTCAGGGAAACGATGCTGGAGCCGGGTGCGGTGGCCAGCTGATACAGCGGCGTGGAGCGCACCTTCACCCCGACGATCTTGGCGTCCACGCCGGTCGCGTGCGCGTGGATGGGCGGGATGCCGGCATTGCTGGCGACATCCAGGGCGCCGCCGCGAAAGGCTTGGATCACGTCCGGACCGGCCTGTACGACAGGCCATTCGGAGACGGTGAACGGCAGCGAGTTCGACTGCCCGGACGCCTCCAGGGCGACCCGGGTGGTGTTCACCGAAATGGACAGTTCGGTGCCGGCCGGCACGGCGGTCGGCAGGGCCGCGGACAGGTCGGTATCGCCGCCGCCGCTCGTGGCACAACCTCCGGCCAGCAGCGCGGCGGCGACCGCGAAGCCTAGTTTGTGAATGGTGGATCGCATCGGTCGCTCCTGAGCTGAATGGGCTGGAATGCCATAGCGGAATCGCGGGAGCGAGGACAGCCGGTATTGCCGGAGCGGACAGTGATTTCACTATTTCTCATGTCAAGACTTTCGCGGAAACCACTGTCCGGGGGCAACATTCGTTCGACTTAAAATAACTCCGAATCAAAGTCCGGCCCGGGCGGCGGCCGACACCGGTCCGGGAATTTCGGCGATCACCGACAGGGGCCGGGTGTAGAGCCGATGCAGCACGGCGGCGCCGGCGGCGGTCTCGAGCACCCGGCCGAAGAACGAGGACCCGGTGACAATCTCCTCGGGCCGTTCGCAGGCCGAATACCTGCGCACCATCTCGAGATAGGCGGCCCGCACGCCCGGCACCCGGACCAGGGCCGGATCCACGATCACGGCGGTGTCCGGGTCGAGCAGGTCGATCACCACCGCCAGCACCCGCCCCAGCACCTCGGCGCGTTCGACGAAAAGCGCTCGCGCCGAAGCGTTCCCGACCGCGAGGTTGATCAGCTCGGCAATACCGCGCACCGGCAGGCCCGCGCGCTGGGCGCGGGCGACCAGCACCCGATCGGCGCAGGCGGCCAAGGCGGATTCGGCGGTCTCGCCGCCCACCAGGCGGGTGATCGCCCCGGCCGCCGAGCGCGGGCCGTAGTGCACGCGCCCGTGCACGGCGAACGCCACGTCGATCACATTGCCCGCGAACAACACCACCGTCGCGGCGGTATCGCGCGCGTGCCCGAACAATCGCTCGGCGTGCACCAGCGCCCTGGTGTGGCCGTCCAGGGTCACCGGCAGCCCGGTGGCTTCCGAGAAATACCGGCGCACTGGCACATTGCGCCAGCGCAGCGTGGTGTGATCGATGACCGACCCGGCGGAGCTGTCCACCCAGCCGCCGATCGCCACCCCGAGCCCGAGCACCCGTTCGGTCATTTCGTCGCGCACCCGGCACACCTGCGCGGCCGCCTCGGCGAGGATCACCTCCGGATCGAGGCTCGCGTGCGGCACCCGATGCGAAAGCCGTACCGCCCCGGCGATATCCAGCACCGCGACGGTGCAATGCTCGGCGGCGATGTGCACGCCGATCACGGCATTGCCCGCGAGGTCGAGCACCAAAGGCGAATGCGGGCGGCCCATCCCGGCCGGTCCCGCCGTCTCCGGGAGCTCGACCAGCAGCCCGGCCGCGACCAGCGCCCGCACCTGCGCGGTCACCGTGGCCGGAGACAATCCGGCCTGCCTGGCGATGGCGCTGCGCGGCGCGGTCCCCTGTTCGAGCACCGCTCGCAGCACCGCACCGGCGCTGGTATCGGCCGCCGTCATTTCCACCCGCCTTCCCGAAACACCGTTCTCCGCGTGGCCTATACGTGCGTGCCACATGCCGGCGACCCACGTCGTATCCGGTGACCGCACCCCGACGCACCCGCTCGCTCCGGCCCGCCGTCGCGTCCGGCGACCGACCGGACCGGCACGCGCCGAATCACCGCGGACGAGCAGTCACCGTCGTCGGTCAGTGCGCCGGATTCGGCGCGGCGGCGAGCGCGGCGGCCACGGGACGCCAGCGGGCGGTATACGCGTCGAGGACGCCGTCGGTCTCGTAGGTGCGGTCCGACAGGTAGAGGCCGGGCAGGGCGGCGGTCGCGCCGAGTTCGACCAGCACCGGCTTGAGCAGCAGGTCCGGGGCGAGGGCGTGGGCGGGTCCGGCGCCGAGCATGAGCGGCACCGCGAGCACGCCGGCCAGGCCGGTGCCGCCGTCGAACTGCTCCAGGAACAGTTTCAGCAGACCGGTGTAGGTGGCCTTGAAGGTGGGGCTGGCGAAGACCACGAGCTCCGAATCCGACACGGTGCGAACAGCTTCCGCCACCGCCGCGTCACCCCAGGACAGCAGGGCGGGGCCGAAGGCGACCAGGTCGATCACCTCGGGTTCGGCGTCCGGCCGCAGCCCGGCGGCCAGCAGTCGCGCGGCCGCGAGGGTGCGGGAGGCCGGCTTGGGATTGCCGACGACGACGGTCACTGTCATGCGTGTCTCCATCTCCCCGGCTCGGTCGGCCGGATATTCGTGCGCGCTCTGCCCTGTATCGTCGCCGCCGGGCCGCGATAGGTCAGGTATTGCCCGCAGCCTGAGCCGAACCACTGACTGGGTCGCCCAGGCCCGCGAGCATGGGGAGCGGTATCCCTGCCGCCCCGACTCCGAACGGAACGATCACACCCATGACCCCCAGCCCCGCCGAACCGACCTACACCGCCGCGCCCGGCCGCTACGATCGCGTGCCCTATCGGCGCAGCGGCCGTTCCGGTCTGGACCTGCCCGCGTTCTCCTTCGGCCTGTGGCAGAAGTTCGGCACCGACTATTCCTATGCGACGCAACGCGAGATCCTGCTGCACGCGTTCGATCTGGGCATCACGCATTTCGACAATGCCGACCGGTACGGGCCGCCGCGCCGGGCCGCGCAGCAGACCTTCGGCCGGGTGCTGGCCAGGGATCTGGCCGCGCATCGCGACGAGCTGATTCTGTCGACCAAGGCGGGCAACGCGATCGGGCCCAGCCCGTATCAGCGCGGCGGGTCACGCAAGGCGCTGCTCGGCTCACTGGAATCGAGCCTGCGCGATCTGGGCACCGATTACGTCGACATCTTCTATCACCATCGGCCGGACGCCGACACCCCGCTCGAGGAGACCGCGGGGGCGCTGATCAGTGCGGTGCGCCAAGGTAAGGCGCTGTACGTGGGCATCTCCAACTACGCGCCCGACCGCAGCCACGCCATCGCGGAACTGCTGCGCGAGGCGGGCGTGCCGCTGCTGATCCACCAGACCCGGTATTCGCTCTACGACCGCGGTCCCGAGCGCGAGGGCCTGCTGGACACGGCGCGCGCGGACGGGTTCGGGGTCATCGTGTACTCGCCGCTGGCACAAGGACTGCTGACCGACAAGTACCTCGAGACCATCCCGGCGGGCGCCCGGGCCGAGAACAGCGCGTTCCTGTCCCCCGACGTCATCGACGCGACCTATCGGGAACGCACCGCCGCCCTGAACAAGATCGCGGAGGCGCGTGGTCAGTCGCTGGCGCAGCTGGCATTGCAATGGGTGCTGCGCCGGCCCGAGGTCACCTCGGCGCTGATCGGCGCGAGTTCCACCGCCCAGCTCGATCACAATCTGGCGGCACTGGATTTCCCGGAGTTCAGCGCGGCCGAGCTGGCGCTCATCGACGAGCACGGGGTGCACGGCACCGGCTCGGCCCGCTGATCCGGGCGGTCAGTCTACGAGCAGCGGCAGGAGCTGGGAGCCCTGCCGCTGGATCTCCGGCAGGTACGGCGTATCCGAGAGCACGAAGTGGGTGATTCCCAGATCCCGGTACTTGCGCAGGGATTTGGCGACGTCCTCGGCCGAGCCGACCAGCCAGGTGGTGCCCGCTCCGCCGCCGCCGAACCGGCCCGGGGTGGTGTAGAGGTTGTCGTCGAGCACTTCGCCGCGCGCGGCCAGATCCAGCAGCCGCTGCTGGCCGACCCCCGACGCGCCGTGCGAATTCCGCCGTGCCCCCGCGCTTTCCGCCATCGACGCCACTTTGGCCTCGGCATCGGCCCACGCCTGCTCGGTGGTGTCGCGCACCAGAGTAGTGACGCGCAAACCGAATTCGAGCGGCGGGTGCTCGCGGCCCAGTTCCGCGCCGAGCGCGCGCAGCCGCTCGATCCGCTCCCGGACGCCGTCCAGGGGCTCGCCCCAGAACAGCTGCACATCGGCCTCGGTCGCGGCGACCCGTTCGGCGGCCTCGGACGCGCCGCCGAAGTACAGCGGCGGATGCGGGCGTCCTGCCCGCGCCGTAATACGCGGCGCCACAGTGGAATCGGTGACCCGGTAGTGCTCGCCGCGATAGGTGACGCGCTCACTCGTCCACAGCCGGCGCACGAGCTGGAGGAACTCCTTCGTGCGGCCGTAGCGCCGCGCCTGGTCCTCCTCGCTCTCCCCGTACGCCGCGAGATCGTCCTTCCCCGACACGATATTGATGCGCACCCGCCCGCCCGACAGCTGATCCAGGGTGGCCGCCGCGCTCGCGAAGTTCGCCGGCCGCCAGTAGCCCGGCCGGATGGCGATGAGCGGTTCGAACCCGGTGGTGCGGGCGGCCAGCGCGGTGGCGACCGTGAACGTGTCCGGCCGCCCCCAGCCGGCGCCGAGCAGCGCGCCTTTCCACCCGTACTCCTCGAGCGCCAGCGCCTGCGCCGTCAGCGTATCGAGGCTGTTGTGGTCGGTGGCGACGGTATCGCCCCGATGGCCCGCTTCGACCTGATTGGGTATGTACCACAGGAATTCGAGACTCACGGCAGTCGGTCCTCTTCGATCGTCGAACGGCGGCGTGCCTCCGGATTATCGGCAGCGGCATCCGCCGCCCACGGGTTCCCGGCTCGGCTCGCGTACTCCCCCACGGGTTCTCACCTGCGCCTTCGCAGTGGTCCGGAGATAAATTCCGCCCGATTCCAGTTGCGCGTACCGGCCGTGGTTCAGGCCGCTTCGGCCACCGGGGTTTTCGGCTCGGTGGCGGCGGGCCACGGAATGTAGACGGGGATGTAGCGGGCCATCGCGGTCGCGCCGAGGGCAGCGAGGCCGCCGACGACAGCAACGGCCAGTGTCAGCGGAGCGGCCAGGGCCAGGCCGCTGATCAGTAGGGGGCCCGCGAAGGAGCCGCCGTCGTGGGTCAGGCGCCAGGCGGCGAGGAACTCGGCCCGGGTGGCGGCGGGGGCGACGTCGGCTCCGATGGTCATGATGACGCCGTTGCCGATGCCGTTGCCGATACCCAGGATCACGGCGGCGAAAGTGAGGGTGAGCGGCGAATGGGTCAGCGGGACCAGCCAGAAGCCGACGGCCAGGATGGCCAGCGAGGGGACCGCGATGAAGCGGCGGCCGTAGCGGTCCATCAGCAGGCCGGCGGGGTAGGCGCACAGCACGTCCAGGCCGGCGCCGATGCCGTAGACCAGGCTGGCGGTGGCGGCGCTCGCACCGAGGTGATCGGCCCACAGCGGCAGCACCACTTCCCGCGACGAGCGGGCCGCGCCCATCAGCAGCGAACCCGCGCCGAGGGTGAACAGCAGGCCGTAATGGGTGCGGCCGATGGCGAGCAGGGAGGCGGCCGGGGTCCGATCGCCCTGGCTCGCAGCGGTTTCCGGGTCGGGCAGCCGCGCCATCAGGTACCCGGCGAGCGCGATGGCCACCGCCTGCACCAGGAAGCCGCCGCGCGGCCCGGCCCCGAGGATGGCGGCGGCCCCCAGGAACGGTCCGAGGAAGAAGCCCAGCCGCATGGCCCCGCCGAACAGTGCCATGGCTCGTGCGCGCTGTTCGAACGGCACCACCTCCGCCAGGTAGCTCATGCGCGCCAATCCCCAGATGGCATTGGACAATCCGGCGATCACCAGGCCCGCGCACAGCACCGGCACCGTCGGCGCGAGCAGGCACAGCAGCACGCCGAGCACGCCCGCGGTGCTGGCCGCGATGATCGAAAGTCGTTCGCCGAGGCGGGCCACCACCTGCCCGGCGGGAATATCGCCGAGCACCTGCCCGAGACCGACCAGTGCGACGGTGAATCCGGCGACCGCCGGGGAGGCGCCCAGGTCCAGGGCCGTCAAGGTCATGACCGGTGCGGCGGCCCCCATCCCGACACCGTAGGCGGTGGCCGGGACGTAGACGGTGAACAGCAACGGCCGAAGCGAGATCGGCGCGGCCGGGGCGGGCGTGGGGCGGCGGGTGGTCATCCGGTGACTGTGCGGAGGCGAGCGCCCCCGGGGCAAACGCGTTCCCGCAGCGTGGAAATCAGCGTGATTGCAATCAGCGCGAACATATGGGAAGCAGCGCCGGAAACGAACGAGGGCCGGGCATCCGATGATGCCCGGCCCTCGAAACCCGTATTGCCTTACGGCAGCGGACCGCCCGCGGCGATCGCCGACAGGGTGGCGAATTCGTCGCCCTTGAGCGACGCGCCGCCGACCAGAGCGCCGTCGATATCGGTCTGACCGACCAGCTCGCCGACGTTCTTGGCGTTCACCGAACCGCCGTAGAGCACCCGGACGCCCGCCGCCACTTCGGGATTCGCCAGTTCGGCGAGCTCCTTGCGGATGGCGCCGCAGACTTCCTGCGCGTCGGCCGGGGTGGCGACCTTACCGGTGCCGATGGCCCAGACCGGCTCGTAGGCGATGACGATCTTGGAGATTTCCTCCGCCGTCAGGCCCTTGAGCGAACCGCGCAGCTGCTCCAGGTTGTATTCCACGTGGGTCTTGGATTCGCGGATGCCCAGGCCCTCGCCGATGCACACGATCGGCGTGATGCCGTACTCGAGCGCCCGCTTGGCCTTCTCCAGCACGATGGAATCGGTCTCGTTGTGGTACTGCCGCCGCTCGGAGTGGCCGACCACGACGAACGAGCAGCCCAGCTTGGCCAGCATGGAACCGCTGATCTCGCCGGTGTACGCGCCTTCCTTGTGAGTCGAGACATCCTGCGCGCCATAGGTGATCAGCAGGCGGTCACCTTCGACGAGCGTCTGCACGCTGCGCAGGTCGGTGAACGGCGGGATGACCGTCACGTCGACCTTGTCGAAGTACTTCTCCGGCAGCGCGAAGGCGATCTTCTGCACCAGGGCGATGGCCTCGAGGTGATTGAGGTTCATCTTCCAGTTGCCGGCGATGAGGGGTTTACGCGCCATGGTTCAGTCCTCCAGCACCGCGATGCCCGGGAGTTCCTTGCCCTCCAGGTATTCCAGCGACGCGCCGCCGCCGGTGGAGATATGCGAGAAACCCTCGTCCGGGAGACCCAGAATGCGCACGGCCGCAGCGGAATCGCCGCCGCCGACCACGGTGAACGCGCCCTTCGAAGTAGCCGTGGCGATGGCCTCGGCGACGCCGCGGGTGCCCGCGGAGAACTTCTCGAACTCGAACACGCCCATGGGGCCGTTCCAGAACACCGTCTTGGCCTCGGTCAGCAGCGCCGCGAACCGGTCGGTGGACTCGGGGCCGATGTCCAGGCCCATCCAGCCGTCCGGAATCTCGTTGGCGTCCACCACCTTCGAGTCCGCGTCGGCCGCGAACTTGTCCGCGACGACGATATCGCGCGGCAGGTGGATGACGTCGGCGTAGGTGTCCAGGAGCTTCTTGCAGGTGTCGATCATCTCTTCCTGCAGCAGCGAGGTACCCACCGAAAGGCCCTGTGCGGCAAGGAAGGTGAAGCACATGCCGCCGCCGATCACCAGGGTGTCGACCTTGGGGGCGAGTGCTTCGATGACGGCCAGCTTGTCCGACACCTTGGAGCCGCCGAGCACGACCGCGTACGGGCGGTCGGTGTCCTCGGTCAGCTTCTTGAGCACCTCGGTCTCGGCCGCGACCAGGCCGCCCGCGTAATGCGGCAGCAGCTTGGCCACGTCGTAGACCGACGCCTGCTTGCGGTGCACGACGCCGAAGCCGTCGGACACGAAAGCGCCGTCGTCGCCGACCAGCTCGACCAGGGCGGCGGCCAGCTTCTTGCGGTCGGCCTCGTCCTTGGAGGTTTCGCGCGGATCGAAGCGGATGTTCTCGAGCAGCAGCACATCGCCGTCGGTGAGACCTTCGGAGCGCGCGAGCGCGTCCTGGCCGACCACGTCACCGGCAAGCTGGACATTGCGGCCCAGTTCGTCGGCCAGCCGCTGCGCGACCGGGGCGAGGGAGAACTTCGGGTCCGGCTCACCCTTGGGGCGGCCCAGGTGCGCGGTCACGACAACCTTGGCGCCCGCCTCGGCGAGGGCCTTGATGGTCGGCGCGGACGCGATGATGCGGCCCGGGTCGGTGATGACGCCGTTGTCGAGCGGCACGTTCAGGTCGGAGCGCACCAGCACGCCCCGGCCCTCGACGCCCTCGTTCAGCAGATCCTGGAGAGTCTTGATCGCCATAGGTTTACAGCGACTTACCGACGAGACCGGTGAGGTCGACCAGGCGGTTGGAGTAGCCCCACTCGTTGTCGTACCACGAGGCGACCTTCACCTGGTTGTCGATGACCTGGGTCAGCGGCGCGTCGTAGATGGAGGAGTGCGGGTCGGTCACGATGTCGGAGGAGACGATCGGATCGACGTTGTACTTCAGGATGCCCTTCATCGGGCCCTCGGCGGCGGCCTTCATGGCGGCGTTGATCTCGTCCACGGTGGCGGCCTTGGCCAGATCCACGGTGAGGTCGGTGAGCGAACCGGTCGGAACCGGCACGCGCAGGGCGTAGCCGTTGAGCTTGCCGAGCAGCTCGGGCAGCACCAGGCCGATGGCCTTGGCGGCGCCGGTGCCGGTGGGCACGATGTTCAGGGCGGCGGCGCGGGCGCGGCGCAGATCCTTGTGCGGGGCGTCCTGCAGGTTCTGGTCCTGGGTGTACGCGTGCACGGTGGTCATCAGACCACGCTCGATGCCGAAGGAGTCGTTGAGCACCTTGGCGATCGGGCCGAGACAGTTGGTGGTGCAGGACGCGTTCGAGATGATGTTCTGCGAACCGTCGTACTTGTCGTCGTTGACGCCCATCACGATGGTGATGTCCTCGCCGGAGGCCGGCGCGGAGATGATGACCTTCTTGGCGCCCGCGGCCAGGTGGCCCTTGGCCTTCGACGAGTCGGTGAAGATGCCGGTGGATTCGACGACGACGTCGACGCCCAGGTCGCCCCACGGCAGGGCCGCCGGGCCCTCCTTGATGGAGAGCGCCTTGATCCGCTGGTCGCCGACCACGATGGTGTCGTCGCCGTCGAGCGAGACGTCCTGCGGCAGGCGGCCGAGGATCGAGTCGTACTTGAGCAGGGTGGCGAGGGTCTGGTTGTCGGTGAGGTCGTTGACCGCGACGATTTCGATGTCAGTCTGGCCGAGCGCTTTCTGCGCTTCGACCGCCCTGAAGAAGTTACGTCCGATACGACCGAAGCCGTTGATGCCTACCCGGACAGTCACGTTATCGCTCCTCAGCTTTCAAGCGGATCGTTTCCGTTGCTCCAACTACCCTAGCGCTGCCTGGAAACATCACCGACACGCAGGTGTCACCAGTGTGCTAGGTATGTCACGAAATGGTCTCGGCGGTTATCGGCCGGGTTCGTCCGGCGTGTCGAAATCGCCCGCAGCACAAACCGACCGGACCGATTTATTACTGACAGCAGCGAACCCCCGGCATCGAATGCGCGGGGGTTCGCGGCGGTTCAGGCTTCTTCCAGCAACTCCGCTGTCACGGCGGATTCGGTGTCGGGGATGCCCAATTCCTTGGCCCGCCGGTCGGCCATCGACAACAAGCGTCGAATCCGCCCTGCCACAGCGTCTTTGGTCATCGGCGGGTCGGCCAGCTGGCCGAGTTCCTCCAGTGACGCCTGCCGGTGCAGGACGCGCAGCTTGCCGGCCGCGGCCAAATGGTCGGGTACATCGTCGGCGAGGATCTCCAGCGCGCGTTCCACGCGGGCGGCGGCGGCGACCGCGGCCCGGGCGGATCGGCGCAGGTTCGCGTCGTCGAAGTTGGCCAGGCGGTTCGCCGTGGCGCGGACTTCGCGGCGCATGCGCCGTTCCTCCCACGTCAGGCGGGTGTCCTGCGCACCCATGCGGGTGAGCAGGGCGCCGATGGCCTCACCGTCGCGCACCACGACGCGGTCGGTGCCGCGTACTTCGCGCGCTTTGGCCGAGATGCCCATGCGCCGGGCCGCGCCGACGAGCGCGAGCGCCGCCTCGGGACCGGGGCAGCTCACCTCGAGCGCCGACGAGCGGCCGGGTTCGGTGAGCGAGCCGTGCGCGAGAAACGCTCCGCGCCAAGCCGCTTCCGCATCCCCGATGCTGCCGCCGACCACCTGCGCGGGTAGACCGCGCACGGGACGACCGCGCACATCGAGCAACCCGGTCTGGCGCGCCAGCGCCTCGCCTTCCTTGGAAACCCTTACTACGTACCGGGAGGTTTTCCGGAGTCCGCCCGCGCCTAGTACATGCACGTCCGAGCCGTAGCCGTACAGCTCGAATATCTCGCGGCGCAGCCGGCGCGCGATGGAACCCATGTCCACCTCGGCCTCGACGATCACGCGACCGCCGACGATGTGCAATCCACCGGCGAACCGCAGTAGCGCGGACAATTCGGCCTTGCGCGAGCTCACCTGAGACACGGTGAGCCGGCTCAGCTCGTCCTTCACTTCCGCTGTCATCGCCACGAGACGCGCTCCTTTCCACCCAACCCGGACCGCACACTCTGGCCCATATGCCGTCCTTCGACTCGAAGCCCTGCCAATTCCGGCCGAGGTTGCCGGATCACCTGATCCAGTGCGGCGGCAAGCTTTCCGGGGTGGTGCCGGTCCGTCCCCGCCTCGGCGACATCAGCGAAGGTTACTCGTGCTCGCAGCTGTTCGGCAGCTCTTGCCACATGTTCGCGTTCCCTACCCTCGGGTACGGAACCGGAATCGACCAAAACATGATCCACCGTGAAATCCGGTGCGTGCTGGGACAATACATGCAGGTGCCGTTCGGCGGAGAATCCGGCCGTTTCGCCCGGTTCCGCAGCGAGGTTGAGCACCAGCACTTTCCGCGCCCGAGTGTGAAGCAGAGCTTCGTGCAATTCGGGCACGAGCACGTGCGGGATGACGCTGGTGAACCAGCTCCCCGGACCCAGCACCACCACGTCCGCGTGCTCGATGGCCGAGGTGGCCTCCGGGCTCGCGGGCGGGTCCGAGGGAATCAATCGCACGCGACGTACTTTTCCGGGCGTGGTGGCGACCGCGACCTGACCGCGGATGCAGCGGCTGACGCGCGGATCCCCTTCCAGCCCAGCCACATCCGCCTCGATGGTGAGGGCGATGGGCGACATCGGCAGCACCCGTCCGGTGATGCGCAGGATCTTGCCGGCCTCGTCGAGCGCGGCCACCGGATCACCGAGTTCCTCGGTCAGTCCGGCCAGGATCAGATTGCCGACGGAATGGCCCGCGAGCGCGCCGGTGCCGCCGAAACGGTGCTGCAGCGTGCGCGCCCAGATGCCGTCGGATTCCTCGGCCAGCGCGGCCAGGGCCATCCGTAGGTCACCGGGCGGCAGGATGCCCAGTTCGGCGCGTAGCCGTCCGGAGGAGCCGCCGTCGTCGGCGACCGTCACCACCGCCGTGATCTTGCGGGTCAGCCGCCGGATGGCGGTCAGCGTGGCGTACAGGCCGTGCCCGCCGCCCAGCGCGACGATCGCCGGGTTGGTTTCGCGCCCACTCATTCTCGCCCCAGATCCCGGTGTACCACGCGCACCACATCGCGCGAACCGTTGTCCGCGCCGGTGCCTAGTTCCTCACCCAATGCTTCCGCTATGGCCACGCTGCGGTGTTTGCCACCCGTGCAACCCACTGCCACGGTCATGTATCGCTTCCCCTCTTGGCGGTAGCCCTCGGTGGTGAGATCGACGAGGTGCCGCGCGGTGCCCAGGTAATCCTGTGCACCCGGCCGCGACAGCACGTACTCGCTCACCGGGGCATCCTGTCCGGTCTGTTCGCGGAGTTCGGGCACCCAATGCGGATTGGGCAGAAAACGCAAATCCAACACCATGTCGGCGTCGAGTGGTACTCCGTACTTGAAACCGAACGACTGGATCGTTAATTGGAGCGCGGTCGGCGCGGCGCCCCCGTATGCCTCCTCCAACTTGCGGTGTAACTGATGAATGGACAGCGCCGTCGTGTCGATCACGAGATCGGCGGCCGTCTTCACCGAGGACAGCCGCTCGCGTTCCGCGGCGATGCCCGCGGTGAGGGTGCCGTCGGCGCTCTCGCTCTGCAGCGGATGCCGTCGCCGCGCGAAACCGAAGCGGCGGATCAGGACGTCATCGCTGGCTTCCAGGAACAGGATCCGGGTGCTCACACCCGAGTTGCGCAGTTGTGCGGTGACCGCGGAGAGATTGCCGGTGAAGAAGCGGCTGCGCACATCCATCACCAGGGCCAGTTTGCGAATGGGCGGGTCGGCGCTCTCCCCCAGCTCGACCATGCGGCCGATGAGTTCGGGGGGCAGATTGTCGGCCACGTAGTACCCGAGGTCCTCGAGCACCTTGGCGGCGGTGCCGCGACCGGCGCCGGACAATCCGGTCACGATGACGACCTGCTGGGGATCACCGATATCGGTCGCATTGGAGTTCTCGACCGCACTGCTGCTGGCTTCGACGCGCGTCATGTCCTACCGGGGGTTCGTGTCTGGGGCTTTCCTCGATCATCCTGCACCGATGCCGGTTTACCCGGCAGGCTCACGAGTTATCAGTGATACAGATGTGATTGTTGCGCTTCACCTGCACACACGGCGTGTCGCGAAATGTTTGCTCGGCGTGTCGCACTCTACCGGGCGTGGACGGAACTGCTCGGTTTCGAAGCGCCGGCTACTCGCCGCGTAGTGCCGCGAGCACCGCGTTGGCCGTCGCCACGCCGATGCCGGGGACCTCGGTGATCTGCTCCACCGTAGCCTGCTTGAGCTTGGCCACGGACCCGAAATGCGTGACCAGAGCGGTTTTCCGGGCCTGGCCCAGACCGGGGACGGCATCGAGGGCCGATTCGGTCATACGCCGCGAGCGCTTGCTGCGATGGAAGGTGATGGCGAAGCGGTGCGCCTCGTCACGCACGCGCTGCAACAGGTACAGCGCCTCGCTGGTGCGCGGCATGATCACCGGATCGGCTTCATTGGGGACCCAGACCTCTTCCAGGCGCTTGGCCAGGCCGATGACGGCGACGTCGGTGATGCCGAGTTCGTCCAGGACCTCGGCGGCGGCATTGACCTGCGGGGCGCCGCCGTCGACCACGTACAGGTTGGGCGGGTAGGCGAAACGGCGCGGCTTGCCGGTCTTGGGGTCGATACCGGGGAGGCCGGATTCTGTTGCCGCCGAATCGGATTCGAGGTCGGCGGCCTCGGCGGCGTCCAGGTCGCGGCGTAGCTTGGCGAAGCGGCGGCGGGTGACCTCGGCGATGCTGGCGACGTCGTCGGAGCGGCCCTCGCCCGCGGCCTCCTTGATGGCGTAGTGCCGGTATTCGGACTTGCGGGCCAGGCCGTCCTCGAACACCACCAGCGAGGCCACCACATCGGTGCCCTGCACATGGCTGATGTCCACGCACTCGATGCGCAGCGGGGCGCTGTCGAGGTCGAGAGCGTCCTGGAGTTCCTGCAGCGCGGCCGAGCGGGCGGTCAGGTCGCCGGCGCGCTTGAGCTTGTGCTGCTGAAGCGCTTCGAGGGCATTGCGCTGCACGGTTTCGGCCAGGGCCTTCTTGTCGCCGCGCTGCGGCACCCGCAGCTGAACCGCCGAGCCGCGCAGGTTCGACAGCCAGTCCTGGACCTGTTCGGCGGCCGCGGGCAGGGCCGGGACCAGCACCTCGCGCGGCACCACGGCGCCGGGCTGTTCGTCGCCGGACTGGGCGGCGACCGTGGTCTGCTCGCCGTAGAACTGGGTGAGGAACTGCTCGACCAGCGCGGGCAGTTCGCCGCCGGACTCCAGGGTGTCGATGGCGTCGCCGGATTTGTCGACCACCCAGCCGCGCTGCCCGCGCACCCGGCCGTCGCGCACGTGGAACACCTGCACCGCCACCTCGAGGTCGTCGAGGGCGAAGGCGATGACGTCGGCGTCGGTCCCGGTGCCCAGCACCACGGCCTGCTTCTCCAGCGCCCGCTTGAGCGCCTGCACATCGTCGCGCAGGCGAGCGGCCAGTTCGAAGTCGAGTTCGTCGGAGGCGTCGAGCATGCGCTTCTCGAGCTGCTTGACCAGCCGGTCGGTCTTACCGGCGAGGAAGTCGCAGAAGTCGTCCACGATCTGCCGGTGCTCGGCCGCGTTCACCCGGCCCACGCACGGCGCGGAGCACTTGTCGATGTAGCCGAGCAGGCACGGCCGCCCGATCTGGTTGTGCCGCTTGAAGACTCCCGCCGAACAGGTGCGCACCGGGAACACGCGCAGCAGCAGATCCAAGGTCTCGCGAATCGCCCAGGCGTGCGCATAGGGGCCGAAGTACCGGACGCCCTTCTTGCGCGCGCCCCGGTAGACGAAGACGCGCGGGTATTCCTCGTCGAGGCTCACCGCCAGCACCGGATACGACTTGTCGTCGCGGTAGCGCACATTGAAGCGCGGATCGAATTCCTTGATCCAGTTGTATTCCAGCTGCAGCGCTTCGACTTCCGTGGACACCACGGTCCACTCCACGCTCGCGGCGGTGGTCACCATCTGCCGCGTCCGCGGATGCAGCCCCGCCACATCCGCGAAGTACGAGTTCAACCGGCTCCGCAGGCTTTTCGCCTTACCGACGTAGATGACCCGGCCGTGCTTGTCCCGGAACTTGTACACACCGGGTTCGACGGGAATGGTGCCCGGCGCGGGCCGGTACGTCGCGGGATCTGCCACTCGAACAGGTTAACGACCCGGTCCGACAGGACCGTCGGGCCGGTTCGCACTCGGCCGCCGGACCACCCCGGCCGGTCGGTGCGACACGTCCGGGCGCACGCGCCACGCCGTCACTTCGCATCCGCGGGGCCTGCGGCGACGAACGTATCCACAAGATCAGTGAACAGAGATGGGAGCCCCATGATCCGCCTTCGTCGCCGCCGCCGGTCGCTCGCGATCTGGTCCGCCTTGATGATGGCCGCCGCCGCGCTCGTGGGGGTGACCATGCCCGCGTCCGCCGCCGCGGAGAACGGGACCTTCTTCGTGTACGGCGATTACCTCGTGCATGACGCGACCACGGTGGTGTGCGCCGGCCACGCGCGCGAAGCTGTGAGCGCACCCGTCCTGGCCTGACCGCCGAGTCGCGAGCGCCTAGTACCGGCCGCGGGCGGCGCGGCACCCGGCCATCCCACAGGCCTCCCCGACCCTGGCATTACCGACTCCGGCATGCCTGTTCCGGCGCAGCCCAATCCGTCATTCCGGCGTGCTGTTGGCAGGAATCTCACTGCGGCACGTGAGATCCCGGCCAAAAGCACGCCGGAATGCCGACGGGCACGCCGGAATGCCGAGGGGGCGTGACCCACGATGACGGACCGCGCACACGCCGATTTCCGCACGCTGCGCGGAATTGCATTGCACGCAAGCATGCACGACGCGCCAGGCTCGGGAGTCGTTGGGCGCGTGGCCGGTCGCGACACGCCACGCCACGGGACCGATCGGCGCGTAATTACCGCGTCACGGCGCCGGGCGCGGTCACTATATGGACGAACTGTCTTTGGACCACCCGTCCGCATACGAACGGAGCACCATTGATAACCCCTCTTCATTTGCGCCGCCGATCGGTCGCGCTCGGATCCGCCTTCGGTATCGGCGCGGCCGCGCTGGTCGCCGTCGCGGCGCCGTCCGCGCAGGCCGCGGCGGGCGCGGCCTGCCGGATGGACCGCACCCTGGACACCGTCACCTACACCTGCCCGGACGACGGGCACTGGTACGCGGCGGTGGTGCAGTGCCTGGGCACCCGCAAGGTCGGCAACGGACAGCAGACGCCGTTCTACATCGTGGGCGACTCACCGCGGCCGATGATGCCGATGACCATCGAATGCACCGGCGACGGCAAACAGGGCGTCGTGTTCAATTCCTGGACCGAAGGGCCGTTCTAGTCGCTTCAGGCGCTCAGGCGCGAGTCCAGCTCGCGCCCCAGCGCCGCCGCGAGATCGCCGCGCTCGCCCACCTCGACGGTGTCGAGTTCCAGCCAGTCGGCCATCTCGCGCAGGGCTCGGGCGAGTTCGGCCGCGACGCGGGTGGTGTCGCGGCCGGGCTCGGCGAACGCGCCCGGCACCAGCAGCCGCCCGGTCGCCCGCTCGGCCCGCAGGTCCACGCGGGCGACGAGTTCACCGTCCAGCAGGAACGGGAAGACGTAATAGCCGTGTACCCGTTTGTGTTCCGGCGTGTAGATCTCGATGCGGTAGTGGAAGTCGAACAGCCGCTCGGTGCGGGCGCGGAAGAAGATGAGCGGGTCGAAGGGGCACAGCAGGGCGGCGCCGCGCACCCGGCGCGGGGTGCGGGCGGTGGCGTGCAGGTAGGCGGGTTTGTCCCAGCCGTCCACCCGGACCTGTTCCAGCTCACCGGAATCCAGCAGCTCGGCGATGGCGGGTTCGGTCTGCTTGCCCTTGAGGCGGTAGTAGTCGCGCAGGTCGGTTTCAGTGCCGATGCCGTGCGCGGCGGCGGCGCGGCGCACCAGCTCGCGGATCGCGTCCGCCTCGTCCAGCTCGCGGGCGCGCACCTCGGCGGGGATGACATGCTCGGTCAGGGCGTAATGCCGTTGGAAGCCAACCCGTTTGGGCACGGTCACCTCACCGGCGGCGAACAGGGCCTCGCACACCACCTTGGTGTCGCTGTAGTTCCAGCCCCAATGGTCCTTGGCGCGCGGCCGATCCAGCTCCAGGTGTTTCTCCACCTCGCCGGCGGTGCTGGGCCCGAACTCGGCCAGCACGCCCTTCACCTCGTCGCTCAGGCTCGGATTGCGTTCCAGCACTTGCCGCATCCCGTTCCAGCGCCCGTGCCGGTACTCCGCCATCCGCCAGCGCATGAGCGGCCAGTCCTCGACCGGCAGCAGCGCGGCCTCGTGCGCCCAGTACTCGATGAGCTTGCGCGGGCGGCGCGCGCTGTCGCTCCAGGCCGCCTCGTCCAGCAGCGCCCGATCGTAGGCCCCGATGCGGCTGAAGACCGGCGCGTAGTGCGCGCGCACCACCGCCGACACCGAATCCAGCTGGAGCAGCCGGGTGCTGTCGAGGACCTTGAGCACGGTGCGCCGGTTCGGCGGCGCGCTGGGGCGGGCGGCGGCGAACCCCTGGGCGGCGAGCGCGGTGCGGCGCGCCGCGGCGACCGTCATGGTCGCGGTGCGAGAAATCGACACACTGGCACCATGCCATGTCCCACCGACAGAAAAGTTCGATACAGTCGTGTATCGAACCACTACACACCTAGGAAATGGGCATGATCGAGAATCCGGATGTCATCGTCGTCGGCGCCGGTCTGGCCGGTCTCGTCGCCACTCACGAGCTGGTCAAGGCGGGTCGCCGGGTACTGGTGCTGGATCAGGAGAACCGCGCGAACCTGGGCGGCCAGGCGTTCTGGTCGCTGGGCGGGCTGTTCTTCGTGGACAGTCCGGAACAGCGGCGGCTCGGTGTGAAGGACTCCCTCGAGCTGGCTCTGCAGGATTGGTACGGCTCGGCCGGCTTCGACCGCGAGGACGAGGACCACTGGGCCCGGCAGTGGGCGCGCGCCTACGTCGAATTCGCGGCCACCGAGAAGCGGCAGTACCTCCACGATCTCGGCCTGCGGGTGACGCCGCTGGTGGGCTGGGCCGAACGCGGCGGGGCGAGCGCGGACGGGCACGGCAATTCGGTGCCGCGCTTCCACCTGACCTGGGGCACCGGGCCGGAGGTGGTGCGAGTCTTCCTGGAGCCGGTGCTCGAGGCCGAGCGGCGCGGTCAGGTCGGATTCACGTTCCGGCATCGGGTGGACGAACTGGTCGTCACCGATGACGCCGTCACCGGCGTGCGCGGCAGCATCCTGGAAGCCAGCGACGCCGAGCGTGGGGTGGCCTCGTCACGGGAAGTGGTGGGCGAGTTCGAGTTCGGCGCCCAGGCCGTCATCGTGACCTCCGGCGGCATCGGCCACAATCACGAACTGATTCGCCGCAACTGGCCGGTGGACCGGCTCGGCCCCTGCCCCGAGCACATGATCTCCGGCGTGCCCGCGCACGTGGACGGGCGCATGCTGGGCATCACCGAGGCGGCCGGCGGGCGCATCGTGAACCGGGATCGCATGTGGCACTACACCGAAGGCATCCACAACTGGGATCCGGTCTGGCCCGACCATGCCATCCGCATCATTCCGGGTCCGTCGTCGCTGTGGTTCGACGCCAATGGCAAACGGCTGCAAGCGCCGAATTTCCCCGGCTTCGACACCAATTCGACCATGAAGGCGATCCTGTCGACCGGCTACGACTACTCGTGGTTCATTCTCACCCAGTCGATCATCGAGAAGGAATTCGCGCTCTCGGGTTCGGAGCAGAATCCCGATATCACCGGCAAGGACCTGAAACTCACCCTGCGCAGCCGCGTGGCCAAGGGCGCGCCCGGCCCGGTGGAGGCGTTCAAGAAGCACGGCGTGGATTTCGTGGTCGCCGACAATCTCGCCGAACTGGTAGCGGGCATGAACAAGATCGCGCGCGGGCCGCATCTGGATCCGGCCGAGATCGAACGCCAGATCGTGGCGCGCGATCGCGATGCCGAGCACAAGTTCAGCAAGGACGCGCAGCTGATGGCGATCGGCAACGCGCGCCGCTACCTGGGCGACAAACTGGGCCGGGTCGCCACCCCGCACCGGATTCTCGATCCCGCGCACGGCCCGCTGATCGCGGTGCGGTTGAACATCCTGACCCGCAAGACCCTGGGCGGCTTGCAGACCAACCTGGATTCGCAGGTCATGCGCCCCGACGGCACCCCGTTCCCCGGCCTGTACGCCGCCGGCGAGGTGGCCGGTTTCGGCGGTGGCGGCGTACACGGCTACAACGCCCTGGAGGGCACCTTCCTGGGCGGCTGCATCTTCTCCGGCCGCGCCGCCGGTAAAGCGCTGGGCCGCAGCCTGAAGTGACGGAAACGGTTGCCGCCCAGGCTTTTCAGAGCCTGGGCGGCAACCGTGTCACGCCGCCACGAACCAGCGGTAGCAGTCCTTGCGCAGCAGCAACGCCAGCACGGTGCCCGAGGCCATCACGCCGATCAGCACCGTGAAAGGTCCGACCCCCGAGGGCATTTCGGCCGATACCAGCGTGAACACCCCCAGAAACGCTTGCAGGCTGGCCAATCCCAGCGCCGCCACCCACACCCAGCGCGAGCGCACCCCGAAAAGCAGTGCCACCCCGCCGGTCACCAGCGCGGCCGCGAAATGTCCCAGGCTCCCCGCCATTTCGCCCAGGCCGTCGGTCACGGCCAGCAGGCCGTGCAGTATCGCGAATCCCATTGCGGCCAAAGCCGCGTACCGAGTTTCCCGCACCTGCGCGGGCAGCCCCATCTCGGCACTATCACGGCGAAGCATCCGGACCAGGCCGGAAATTCGCTCGGAAATCGAAGCAGGAACACCGTTTCCCGCATCGGCCGGCGAGATATCGATCTCGTCGACCACAGCCGCGTGCGAACTCACAGCACTCCTCATCGAGCGTCAAATGCGATGCGCCCCCTGCGAACGCATCGCCCTGACGCTAACCAGATGAATGGAGCGCGAACAATCTCCGCGGCCAAGTTATGGCCATGACCACAGTCCATAGCCGGGGCCGCAAACAGTGAAACCCCTCACTCTGCGACCGCAGAAATCTACTTGTCGTCCATGGGGATCGGCGGGATCACCGGGAACTCTCCGGTGTAGCCCTCACGCATCTTGGCTATGGCCAGCACCCGCTTGCGGGCCACCAGCCAGCCGATCGCCAAGGCGGGCACGATGATCACCAGACTGCCCACGGTCCAGGTGCCGACCGGCTTGTCGAACGCCATCAGGATCAGCACCGCGAAAAGGAAGACCAGGGTGGCGATTCCGGTGTAGGGCGCGCCCCACATGCGGAACGCCGGACGCTGCGCCTGCCCCTGCTTCCACCAGTACCAGAGCTTGAGCTGGCACAGCACGATGGTCGCCCAGGACGCCAGGATGCCCAGCGACGCCACGTTCAGCACGATCTCGAACGCCTGCTCCGGCACGATGTAGTTGAGCCAGATGCCGAACAGGGCGATACCGCTGGTGAGCAGGATGCCGCCGTAGGGCACACCGGCCCTGGACATGCGCGCGGTGAATTTGGGGGCGCTGCCGTTCATGGCCATCGAGCGCAGGATGCGGCCGGTGGAGTACAGGCCGGCGTTCAAGCTGGACAGCGCGGCGGTCAGCACCACGAAGTTCATGATCGAACCCATGTGCGCCACACCGAGTTTGGAGAAGAAGGTGACGAACGGGCTCTCCCCGGCCTTGTAGGCGGTGTAGGGCAGCAGCAGCGCCAGCAGGATCACCGAACCGCAGTAGAAGACCGCGATCCGCACGATGACCGAGTTGATGGCGCGCGGCATGATCTTGGCCGGGTTCTCGGTCTCGCCGGCCGCGATGCCGACCATTTCGACTGCGGCATAGGCGAACACGACGCCCGAGGTGACGGTGATGAGCGGCAGGACGCCGGTCGGGAACCAGCCGCCCGCATCGCTGACCATGCGGAAGCCGGTCTCCTGGCCGTCCACGGTGAAGCGGCCCGCGAAGAACACGGTGCCGACCACCAGGAAGGTGAGCAAGGCGAGGACCTTGATCATGGCGGCCCAGAACTCCATCTCGCCGAACCATTTCACCGAGGCCAGGTTGATGCCGAGCACGATGACCAGCGCGCCCAGCGCCAGGATCCATTGCGCCACCGGCTGGAACGGGCCCCAGTAGTGCAGATAGGTGGCGACGGCGGTGGTGTCGACGATGCCGGTCATGGACCAGTTCAGGAAGTACATCCAGCCGGCCACGAATGCGGCCTTCTCACCGAAGAATTCGCGCGCGTAGGAGACGAAGGAGCCCGAGGACGGGCGGTGCAGCACCAGTTCGCCGAGCGCGCGCAGGATGAAGAAGACGAAGATGCCGCAGATCAGGTAGACCAGGAACAACGCCGGTCCGGCGCTGGCGAGGCGGCCGCCCGCGCCCAGGAAAAGGCCGGTGCCGATGGCGCCGCCGATGGCGATCATCTGGAGCTGCCGCGGCTTGAGGGCCTTGTGGTAGCCAGCATCCTCGGCATTGAGGCTGGTGGCAGTTGTCCGGGTCTCGGTCATACGCCGGTTATTCCTCCGCAATCGTGTTTTGAGGCGATTCGACACTACCTTGCCGTTTGCTGTGGATCACATCGGCGCTCCGTAAGAACCACATTCGCGACGAAGAAGCACATCAAGCACGCTTGAAATTCCATGGTGCGAGATAGCTGTCTCGAAGCCCGGACATCGGTACCGGTTCCGGACCGGCGGAATCCGGACATCACCCCGCTCGGGGGTGACAAACTCCCGCCCGCGCGTCGCGACGGGGCTAGAGTCCGATCATGAGGCGCTCGCGACCGCGGACCTGGGGCGGCGCTGCCGCTGCCCTGCTGCTCCTGCTCGGATTGGCCACGGCGTGCTCGTCGGGTTCGGATACCGCGCAGGGTTCCTGCGTGACCGCCCCGAACGGCACGCCCATCTCGGCCCGGGCCACCGGCGGCGGTCCCACCACCACGAACCTGAGTCAGCGGCCCGAGATCGCCTCGGGCTATCGCACCGGGATGAAACCGGTGCACACCGCCAATTTCGCGGTCTCCACGGCCAATCCGCTCGCCACCGAAGCGGCCTGCCGGGTGCTGCGCGACGGCGGGACGGCGGCGGACGCGCTGATCGTGGCGCAGACGGTGCTGGGGTTGGTGGAGCCGCAGGCGTCGGGGATCGGGGGCGGGGCGTTCCTGCTGTACTACGACGCGAATTCCAAGACCCTGGACGCCTACGACGGCCGCGAGACCGCGCCGGCGGCGGCGAACAACGACTACCTGCGCTGGGTCAGCGACGCCGATCGCACTGCGCCGCAACCGAATGCGCGCGCCAGCGGACGGTCCATCGGGGTGCCGGGGGCGCTGCGGCTGCTAGAGCTCGCGCATCGCGAACACGGTAGGCAGGCGTGGAAGGATCTGTTCGGGCCCGCGATCTCCCTCGCGGATCAGGGATTCCAGATCAGTCCGCGGCTGGCCGGGCAGATCGCCGAGTCCGCCGCCGACCTGGCGCGAGACGAGAACGCCAAGGCGTATTTCCTGCAGGCGGACGGAACCGCGAAGACGGCGGGGACGACGCTGAGCAATCCGGCCATGGCCAAGACGCTGGGGGCCATCGCGACCGACGGGGCGAATGCCTTCTATACCGGGGCCATCGCCGCCGATATCGTCGACGCCGTCGCCACCACGGCGGGCGGGCGCACCCCCGGTCTGGTGTCGCTCGCGGATCTGTCGAACTATCAGGCGAAGAAGCGCACCGCGGTGTGCGCGCCGTATCGCACCCATGAGATCTGCGGTATGCCCAATCCGTCCTCGGGCGGTATCGCGGTCGCGGCGACCCTGGGCATTCTCGCCAATTTCGACCTGTCCGCGCTGCCGCCGGACGACGTGGCCGGTGACTCGAACACCGCGCGCAATGGCGGTAAGCCCAAAGCCCAAGCGGTGCACCTGATCTCGGAGGCCGAGCGCCTCGCCTACGCCGACCGCGACAAATACGTCGCCGATTCGGATTTCATTCCGCTGCCGGGCAATTCACCCCAGACGCTGCTGGACCCGAACTATCTCAAAACCCGTTCGGCCCTGATCGACCCCAACCGCAGTATGGGCACCGCCCAGCCCGGCGACTTCGGCCCGGTCCCGCTCGGCACCGGCCCGCAACCGCCCGAGCACGGCACCAGCCACATCTCCGTGGTCGACAGCTACGGCAATGCCGCGTCCATGACCACGACGGTCGAATCCGCCTTCGGCTCCTTCCACGTCGTCGACGGCTTCGTCCTCAACAACCAGCTCACCGACTTCGCCGCCGAACCCCTCGGCAAGGACGGCCTGCCGGTAGCCAACCGCATCGACGCCGGTAAACGCCCCCGCAGCTCCATGGCCCCCACCATGGTCTTCGACCGCTCCGGCGACGGCGCCCGCGGCCAGCTCGCCTACGTCACCGGCTCCCCCGGCGGCGCGGTGATCATCCAATTCGTCGTCAAAACCCTGGTGGCCATGCTCGATTGGGGCCTCAACCCCCAGCAGGCCGTCTCCATGGTCTCCTTCGGCGCCGGCAACTCCCCCACCACCAATGTCGGCGGCGAACACCCCGCCATCGACCCCACCGACAACGGCGACCACGACGCCCTCGTCCAAGCCCTGCGAAAACTAGGCCACACCGTCTCCGTCACACCGCAATCCAGCGGCCTGTCCGCCCTGGCCCGGGAACCGAACGGCTGGGTCGGCGGCGCGGACCCACGCCGGGAAGGCGCGGTACTCGGCGACAACCACTAGTTCCGTTCAGCCCGCCTTGCGCAGGCGGGCGATGCGGTACACCGGATCGGGACGAGCCCGATCCGGTTCGGGCAACGCCGCGACCCTGGCCGAAAGGTCTTCGGCGGCAGCGTTATCCAAACCCCGGTACCAGTCGAACTGCGGGATCTTCCGCAGCAGTTGCCGCGGCGACCAGCCTTGGCCGTGCCCGACATAGCTGGTTTCCCCATCGCTGTCGAGGCCGTTGCGATGGCCGGAAGCGGTGAACGCGGCCCACGCGTCGGTGTTCTCGGGCAGCGCGGCGCGCTGCGCCGGTTCGAGCACGGCGGACAGATCGCTCGGGACCGCGTACATGGCGAGGTTCTTGTCGACGGTCGCCACCACCACGCCGCCGGGTCGCAATACCCGCGCCGCCTCGGCCACCGCCCGGTCGGCGGTCTCGGCATCCACCAGATGCAGCAGCCACATGAAGATCACCGCATCGATCGTGCTGTCGGCCAGCGGTAATCGCGTCGCGTCCGCGCGGACCGCGGCGCCCCGCAGACGCGGGCGCGCGTACGCCAGCATGCCCGCAGAGAGATCCACCCCGAGCACGGTGCGGTTCGGTGCGTGCAGCCGGGCGCTGACGATTCCGGTTCCGCACGCCACGTCCACCACCGTCCGCGTGTTGCGGGGCAAGAGGGTACGCACCGCCGCGGCCGCGGCTTCGGCGCGTTCCTCGCCGCCTCGGGTGCGGTCGTAGTTCGCGGCTTCGGCGTCGTAGTCGAGCATGAACCGATCATGCTGGATCGGGCCCGGCTGATCGCGCTCGATCGGTCCTGATTCCGGGCCGATCGATTCCTCCCCGCTGGAAGAGGGGCCTATTCGTGGCCGGTGTATTTCGCGCCGAGTTCGCGGAAGCGGTCCATGGCCTCGGCGGCGCGGAGCTTGTCGTTGCGGCGGATGGCCAGGAGGGGGACGTACTCCTCGTGCACCAATTCCAGGCGTGCCCAGGACTTCTTGTCCGGGAAGGAGATGCCGCGGATATCGGGCCAGCGGAAGAGGTTGTCGCCGACGATATTCCGGACCTGGACGCCCTGCGCGCCGACGCGCACGCGCGGGCGGGTGAGCAGCAGCACGGCGCCGCCCAGCAGGAAGCCGAAGACCGCCATGGCGATCTGATCGGAGATCCGGAAGTTCACGCCGGTGGAGCCGACGCGCAGGAACACGCCGGCGAGGGTGAATCCCACGGCCAGTACGGCCGCCACGATCCGGGCGGTCAGCACCGACTGGTGCGGGCGGATCTCCAGGTCCCATTCGCCGGTGCTCGCGGATTCCGGCGGCGCGGGGTTCGGGGCGGCGGATTCCGGCTTGGCGGTTGGCATTTCGGGGTTACCGGCCTTCGGTTCGGCGGCAGGGTCGCGGGGCGGTTCCTCGGAACCGCCGCCCCGCTTCCAGATCCGGACGACTGGCATGGTCAGGCGAGCTGACGCAGCTCGCGCAGGGTCAGGGCGGCGTCCAGTGCGGCCGCAGCGGCCTGCTCGCCCTTGTTCTCCACCGAACCGGGCAGGCCGGCGCGATCGAGAGCCTGCTGTTCGGTGTTGACGGTGAGCACGGCATTGGTGACAGGGGTGCCCTCGTCGAGGGAGACCCGGGTCAGGCCGGCGGTCACCGAATCGCACACGTACTCGAAATGCGGTGTCTCCCCGCGGATCACGACGCCCATGGCGACCACGGCGTCATGGGTGCGGGCCAGCGCCTGGGCCACCACCGGCAGCTCCATGGCGCCCGCGACGCGGACCACGGTGATATCGGCGACGCCCGCCTCGCGCGCGGTCTTCTCCGCGTTGGCCAGCAGCGCGTCGCAGATCTCGGTGTGCCAGCGCGAGGAGACAAGGGCCAGTTTCAGGTCCTTGGCATCGGCGAGCTCGAATGTCGGTACGCCGGTACCGCTCATCGGTTTCCGCCCTTCCCGGTAATCGTCGGTGTGCGTGTCAGTGCGCGGTCTCGCCCAGGTCGAGATCGTCCAGGCCGACCAGGTCGTGGCCCATGCGATCCCGCTTGGTGCGCAGGTAGTTCAGATTGTGGTGATTGGCGTGCACCGGCATCGGCACCCGCTCGCTGATGCTCAGCCCATAACCCTCGATGCCCGCGCGCTTGTCGGGATTGTTGGTCAGCAGGCGCATCGAGGTGATGCCCAGGTCCGCGAGAATCTGTGCGCCGGTGCCGTAGTCGCGGGCGTCGGCAGGCAGGTTCTGGGCGGTATTGGCGTCCACGGTGTCCAGGTTCTCGACGTCCTGGAGCTGGTAGGCCTGCAGCTTGTGCATGAGCCCGATGCCGCGGCCCTCGTGCCCGCGCATGTAGAGCACCACGCCGCGGCCCTCGTCGGCCACCAGCTTGAGCGCGGCGTTCAGCTGCGGGCCGCAATCGCAGCGCAGCGAACCGAACACGTCACCGGTGAGGCATTCGGAATGCACGCGCACCAGCACGTTCTCGCCCTTGCCGCTGGGGCCCGCGAGATCGCCCATGACCAGGGCGACGTGCTCGGAGTCGTCGTACTCGGACTTGTAGCCGATGGCCCGGAAGTCGCCGTACTCGGTCGGGATCTTGGCCTCGGCGACGCGCTCGACGTGCTTCTCGTGGCGGCGCCGCCACTTGATGATGTCGGCGATCGAAATCAGCGCGAGGTCGTGCTCGTCGGCGAAGACGCGCAGCTCCTCGGTGCGCGCCATATCGCCCTCGTTCTTCTGCGACACGATCTCGCAGATGACGCCGGCGGGGCTGAGCCCGGCCATCCGGGATAGGTCGACCGCGGCCTCGGTGTGGCCGGGGCGGCGCAGCACGCCACCGTCCTTGGCGCGCAAGGGAACCACGTGGCCCGGGCGGGTCAGATCGTCGGACTTGGCGTTCGGATCGGCCAGCACGCGCATGGTGGTGGCGCGGTCGGCGGCCGAGATGCCGGTGCTGATGCCCTCGCGGGCGTCGACGGCGACGGTGTAGGCGGTGCCGTGCCGGTCCTGATTGACCGCGTACATGGGCGGCAGGCCCAGGCGGTCGCAGTCGGCGCCGGTGAGCGGCACACAGATGTAACCGGAGGTGTAGCGGATCATGAAGGCCACGAGCTCGGGAGTCGCCTTCTCCGCCGCGAAGATGAGGTCGCCCTCGTTCTCCCGGCCCTCGTCGTCGACAACGACGACGGCCTTACCGGCCGCGATGTCGGCGACTGCGCGCTCGATGGTGTCGAACCTGGTCACGTCTGTTGTGCTCCATCTCGAATTAGGTGCCCACTTACAGTAAGGCAGTGGCCCTGCCCGTTTTGCGCCGCCTCCGGCGCGAGCGCGGATCAGCCGCGCTGGGTGAGCCGTTCGACGTACTTGGCGATGACGTCCACCTCCAGGTTCACGGTGGTGCCGACCGGCGCGGTGCCCAGCGTGGTGAGCGCGCGGGTGGTGGGGATGAGGGAAACCTCGAGCCAGTCCTTGCTGCCGTCGGCGGCCGCTTCCGCGGCGATGCCCAGGCCGGACACGGTGAGCGAGATGCCGTCGATGGTGATGGAGCCCTTCTCGACCACATAGCGGGCGAGGTTGTCGGGCAGGGAGATTCGCACGACCTCCCAGTTCTCCGAGGGGGTGCGGGACAGGATGGTGCCGGTGCCGTCGACGTGACCCTGCACGATGTGCCCGCCGAGACGGGAGTTGACGGCGGCCGCGCGCTCCAGGTTCACCCGGGAGCCGACGCCGAGTCCGCCGATGCTGGAACGGTTCAGGGTCTCGGCCATGACGTCGACGGTGAAGGTGTCGCCCTCGACCTTTTCGTCCACCACGGTCAGGCAGACGCCGTTCACCGCGATGGAAGCGCCGTGAATGGCATCGGAGGTGACGATCGGCCCGCGAATGGTGAGCCGCGCCGCGTCGGCCAGCTGCTCGGAGGCGACGATCTCGCCCAGCTCCTCCACGATGCCAGTGAACATGCCCAACCTCTCCGTCGTCACGGCCCGACCACCGGGCCCGCCGCTTGCGCCAACAGCGCGTACCGGCGGCGGTATTCCCCGGCGCGGCGGCTGTCCCCACCAGCCTAACGACGCCCGGTCGTAGGCGACATGCGGCCTTGTTCACTGGAGCGTTCGGAACCATTGGGAGCGCAATAATGCGAGAACCGAACCGGCGGACGCAAGATTGTCCGAATTACTCGGATCGCCCGATTGAAATGTCGGAATTTCTCGACTCGGCGAATTGACCGACAGGTGCGCAATCGTGCAGTTGTACCCAATTCCGACTCGCCTACACCAAAATCTTGCGCATCGGCGAAAATGGTCGCAAGATTGTTATGCAGCTGATTCCTACCGTTCAACTTCCCCAGTCGTTCCGCGCAGGAAGGTTGGGCCCGATCGGGCCGGATCCAGGTGGACCACAACACAATTGGGAGTGCAGCGTGACCACGCTTCTCGATTCGACACTCGAAGTTCGCTGTGTCCAGTATCGACGCGAATTTCATCTGCCGGCATCGATAGATCCAGCCTCACGCCACATCCTGCTCGACATAGGCAGCCGTTACGGCGCCATCACCATGCCGGCCGAACTCGGCGAGCGCGTCCAGCAGCGGCTGGCGCAAGCCGAACTGGCCGGGCCCGTCGTACATCATCCCCGGGCCCGGCGCTGGACCTTCATCACCGGCCCGGCCCGCGCGGACACGCTCAGCACATCCGTGTCCGCCGCCCTGTTCCGGCTATACGCCACCGTCGCCTGCACCGGCGCGCAGGTCGTGCTCCCCTCCGCCGACGACGAGCGGACCGGATACCGCACCTGGATCCAGTCGCCCGAGGCCGTGTCCGCGGTGCCGCCGCTGGAATCGGTGGTCGAGGCCCTGCTCGGGCGCTGACGGCGGGCCGGGTTACTCGGCGGTGGCGGCCTCGGCCGCGATCACCTTCTGCCGCAAGGCTTCCACCGTCGCGGCCGGATCCGGGGTGCCGTACACGGCCGAGCCCGCGACGAAGCAGTCCACGCCCGCCTCGGCCGCCTGCTCGATGGTGTCCATCTTGATGCCGCCGTCGATCTCCACCACCAGGCGCAGCGCACCGGAGTCCACCAGATTGCGGACCACGCGCGCCTTCTGCAGCACCTCGGGAATGAAGGACTGCCCGCCGAAACCGGGTTCGACGCTCATCACCAGCAGCGTGTCGAACTCGCGCAGGATCTCCAGATACGGCTCGATCGGGGTGCCCGGCTTGACCGAGAGCCCGGCCTTGCCGCCCGCGGCGCGGATATCGCGCGCCACCGCGATCGGATTGTCGGTCGCCTCGGCGTGGAAGGTGACGTTGTAGGCGCCCGCCTCCGCGTACGCCGGCGCCCAGCGCTCCGGGTTCTCGATCATCAGATGGCAGTCGAGGGGAATGTCGGTGACCTTCAACAGGCTTTCGACCACCGGCAGGCCCAGGGTCAGGTTCGGCACGAAGTGGTTGTCCATCACATCGACATGCACCCAGTCGGCCCCCGCGATGGCCCGCACCTCATCGGCGAGGTGCGCGAAATCCGCGGACAGGATGGACGGGGCGATCATCGGCGCGGGCCGGGTGAACGGGGAGGATGAGGTGCACACAGGCCGAAGTGTATCGGCCCCGATAGCACACGCGGCACGGAGGCGAACACCGCGAATGCGCTGATTGCCAGGCAGTGGAATGGGTAGCCTTCTCAGGGTGATCAATATTTCGGCGGAACAAGGATTGCGCGCCACCCCGGTCGAGATCGGTGTCGCCGCATCCGTCTCCCAGTTGCCCATCGTGCGCGGACTCGCCGAAACCTTGGTGCTGCTCAGCGATTTCACCCTCGACGAGGTGGCCGATATCCGGCTCGCCGTCGACGAGGCGGCCTCCACGCTCATCGCGCTGGCCGTCCCGGGCTCCACGCTGCAGTGCCGGTTCACCGTCGGCGATACCGAACTACTGGTCCAGGTCAGCGGGATCGCGAGCGCCGAAGGCCTACCGGATCAGCGCAGTTTCGGCTGGCATGTGCTGCGCACGCTGTCCGACGAAGTGACCGCCACCCAAGGTGAGTTCGATCCGGCGCGCGCCGGATATCCGACGACAGTGGAATTCCGGCGGGGCCGGGGGAAGGCGTAGTGACCGACGAGGACATCGTGTTCACCTCACCGGATACCCCCCAGCCCGACCCGTCCGAGGATCGGGAGGCCGACGCGCGCGTGAACGGCGGCGCGGAAGACGCGGCGCCGCAGCCCGATCGGACCGGCGGCGAGAGCCCGGCCGCCGAGGCCGGCAACGGCAATGGCGAAGAGAACGGCGACGAGGACGCCGCCGAGGAGACCATCGACACCGAGGAAGCCGAGGAGGTCGCGCGCAGCGTCTCCGGCTACGACGATGTGGCGCTGCTGTTCGAGGAACTGGCGGCGGCGGAACCGAATTCGGCGCGGCGGGCGGCGCTGCGCTCGCAGCTGATCCATCGCTGCATTCCGCTGGCCGATCACATCGCGCGCAAGTTCAGCGGGCGCGGTGAGCCGTTCGACGATCTCACCCAGGTGGCGCGGGTCGGGCTGGTGCACGCGGTGGACCGGTTCGATATCGGGCGCGGGTCCAACTTCCTGTCGTTCGCGGTGCCGACCATCATGGGCGAGGTCCGGCGGTACTTCCGGGACAACACCTGGGCCATGCGAGTCCCGCGCCGGGTCAAGGAAACTCATCTGCGCATCGGCGCGGCCATCGACGCGCTGTCACAGCAGCTGGGGCGCTCGCCGACGGCCAAGGAGATCGCGGCCCAGCTCGGCATCGACGCCGACGAGGTGACGCAGGCGGTCATCGCCGGGAATGCGTACCAGCCCAGTTCCATCGACGCGGTGTCGGTGGGGCGGGATACCGAGGCGTCGCTGCTGGATACGCTCGGTGAGGAGGAATCGCAGTTCGATCGGGTCGAGGAGTATGTGGCGATCCGGCCGCTGCTGGCCGGGCTGCCCGAACGCGAGCGGCGGATTCTGACCATGCGATTCTTCGAATCCATGACGCAGACCCAGATCGCGCAGCAGATGGGGATCTCGCAGATGCACGTCTCGCGGATTCTGGCGAAAACCCTTGCGCGGCTGCGGGAGCAATCGGCGCGCGAGTGAGTCCGCCGGGACGGTCCGGCGGCGCCGACGATGCGGTCGGGGCGGTCGGTATCGTAGATTGCGCACAACCATGATCACCTCGCCGGAACGCAAAGGGGTCGGTGTTGTCCCAGCAACTACCGTTCGAGTCGCTCTATCGCCATGGGTTCGCGCGGGTCGCGGTGGCGGTGCCGCCGGTGCGGGTGGCCGATCCGGCGTTCAATACCGAGCAGACCATCCAGCTGGCGCGGCGCGCGGCCGAGGCGGGGTCGGTGTTCACGGTGTTCCCCGAACTCGGATTGTCCAGTTATACGGCTGACGATCTGTTCCAGCAGGATGCCCTGGACGCCGCGATCGAGGACGGCTTGCGGCGGATAGTGGCCGAGAGCACGGAGATCGGCACCGTGCTGGTGGTGGGGGCGCCGGTGCGCGCGCAGGGGCGGTTGTTCAACTGCGGCATCGTGATCGCGGGCGGGCGGGTGCTCGGGGCGGCACCCAAGAGCTATCTGCCGAACTATCGCGAGTTCTACGAGAAGCGGCAGTTCGCGGCGGCGCGCGAAGCACTCGACGATCAGATCGAGATCGCCGGACAGCGGGTGCCGTTCGGGGACGATCTGCTGTTCACCGCCGCCAATCTGCCCGGGTTCGTGGCGCATCTGGAGATCTGCGAGGATGGGTGGGTGCCGTTGCCGCCCAGTGGATTCGCGGCGCTGGCCGGGGCGAACGTGCTGGTGAATCTGTCGGCCAGCAATATCGTGGTCGGCAAGGCGGACTATCGGCGGACGCTGTGCACGGGGCATTCCGCGCGCTATCTGGCCGCCTACCTGTATTCGGCGGCGGGACACGGTGAGTCGACCACCGATATGGCGTGGGACGGGCAGGCGGTGATCTGTGAGAACGGGAATCTGCTGGCCGAGGGGGAACGGTTCGCCGATCATCCGCAGCTGGTGACGGCCGATCTGGATCTGCAACGGCTGGCGGCGGATCGGCTGCGGATGACCAGTTTCGCCGACAATGTGCACGATCATCGGGAGCGGCTGGCGCGATTCCGGCGCATCGAACTGGAATTGCCGATTCCGTCCGGACCGGTGGCGCTGGAGCGCGAAATCCCGCGCTTCCCTTATGTTCCCGCCGATCCGATCAGCCGCAACGAGCGCTGCGCCGAGGTGCACAGCATTCAGGTCGAGGGGCTGGCCACCCGGTTGCAGGCCACCGGGTCCAAGCATGTCGTGATCGGCGTGTCCGGTGGTCTCGATTCCACGGTCGCGCTCATCGTCGCCGCCAAAACCATGGACCGCCTGGGGCTTCCGCGCGCGAATGTGCTCGCCTACACCATGCCCGGTTTCGGCACCGGCGAACGCACCCTCGCCGACGCGCGCGAACTCATGGTCGCGGTCGGGGCCACGCCGCACGAAATCGATATCCGCCCGTCCGCCACCCAGATGCTGCGGGACCTGAAACACCCTGCCGCCGAGGGCATTCCGCAATACGACGTCACCTACGAGAACGTCCAGGCCGGCGAACGCACCTCGCACCTGTTCCGCCTGGCCAATATGCACAATGCCCTGGTGATCGGCACCGGCGACCTCAGCGAACTGGCGCTCGGCTGGTGCACTTTCGGCGTCGGCGACCACATGGCGCACTACAGCGTGAACGCCTCGGTCCCCAAAACCCTCATCAAATACCTGGTGGCCTGGACCATCGACACCGACGGCCTCGGCGAGAAAGCCTCCCGCGTCCTGGAATCCGTGCTCGCCACCGAGATCTCCCCCGAGCTCATCCCCGGCGACAGCACCGCCCCCATCCAGAGTTCCGAAGCCACCGTGGGCCCCTACGAACTCCAGGACTTCCACCTCTACCACCTGCTCCGCTTCGGCGAACGCCCCAGCCGCATCGCCTATCTGGCCCACCACGCCTGGTCCGACCGCACCCGCGGCTCCTGGCCCGACCTGGTCACCCCCGACCAGCAACACGAATACGACCTCCCCACCATCAAACACTGGCTGGCCGAATTCCTCCGCCGCTTCATCCAAACCAGCCAATTCAAACGCTCCACCCTCCCCAACGCCCCCAAAGTCGGCTCCGGCGGCTCCCTCTCCCCCCGCGGCGACTGGCGCGCCCCCAGCGACGCCTCGGCAGCCGCCTGGCTGGACGAACTGGCCCGCAACGTACCGGACGTCTCGATGCCGGAATCGCGGCCGTAAATCGTTTGAGAGACTGATCGGTCGTCCGATACTGTCGGCACTACTTCCGGTGCGGAAGTCCAGGGTTACTTCACATTTGCGATGAGATTCCGTACCCTGGACGGCTATTTCTCGGGAGCACAACTTCAGAGCGTGAAACGCCCGGACGCCCGGGCGATTCCATCCTCGCATCGAGTCCTGGTGCGCAGGTGGGGGATACTTCACTGTTAATCAACCGGTCGCGGGTTCGAATCCCGCAGGGGGCTCTGCTTCCGTAGCTCAGCTGGTAGAGCAGTTGGCAAAATTCCCTCACCGACTATTTCTCAGGACTCCCGCGAACGCTCCGGCCATGTGCTCTCTCGCTACGAAAAACAAAGGGGGGACTGCCATGGCGAAGTTCAATACCAGCGGCGTCCGCGCGGTCGCGCAGGGGCCGATCCGGACCGATTCCAGCGCGACCGGCGCCACGCACGAGGGCGGGGCCGGTTACGCACGGGACGCGAAGTCCGAACTTTTTCTGCTCGCCGTCACGAACATGGTTGGCGAGAACACCTTCTACGAGGCTGCGGGACAGCGTGATTCGCGGTTCGTGGCGCTCGTTCGCGAGGTCGCGCCGACCGATCTCGAGTGGCTGACCCGGTTCGCGCGCTGGCTGCGGCTGGAGGCGAACATGCGGTCGGCAGCGCTGGTGCTGGCCGCCGAGGCCGCGAAGGCGAGTGTCGAGGCCGGGCAGGCCGGGAGCCGCGGCATCGTGAACACGGTGCTGCAGCGTGCCGACGAGCCCGGGGAGTTCCTTTCCTATTGGATCGGGCGCTACGGCAAGCAGCTGCCGAAGCCGGTGAAGCGCGGTGTCGCCGATGCGGCCGCGCGGTTGTACAACGAGAAGTCGTATCTCAAGTGGGACAGCGATTCTCGTGGTGTGCGGTTCGCCGACGTCATTCAGCTGACGCATGCGCAGCCGCGGAGCGATCGGCAGTCGGCGTTGTTCAAGCATGCGATCGAGCAGCGTATCGGTGTGGCCGAGGGTGTCCCGGAGTCACTGAAGGTGCTGCGGGCCAACGCATCTCTGCGGGCGCACGACGCGGAGACGATCCGTGGCATGGCTCGCTCCGATGAGCTCGCCGCGCATCTCTCGACGGCGGGCGTCACCTGGGAGGCGATCCCGTCGCTGGTGAACGGCCGCTGGACCAAGGAACTCTGGGAGTCGATCATCCCGTCCATGGGATACGCCGCCCTGCTGCGGAATCTGCGCAACTTCGACCAGGCGGGCGTCGGGGACGAGGCCGCGGCGAAAGTCGCCGCGCGCCTGGCGGATCCGGAGCAGGTCGCCACGTCCCGGCAATTGCCGATGCGATTCCTGTCGGCCTACCGGGCGGCGCCGTCACTGCGCTGGAGCTACCCGCTCGAGCAGGCGCTGGACGCCGCGGTCGCCGCCATCCCGGAACTCGCTGGGCGCACCCTGATCCTGGTGGACACCTCCGGTTCGATGCGCACGGGGTTCTCCAAGGATGGCACGCTGAAGCGCTGGGATGCGGCCGTGGTGTTCGGGCTCGCGCTGGCACGCCGCTGCGCGCATGCCGATCTGATCTCCTACTCCAACCACACGCTGCGCTTTCCGCTGCAGCCCGGCGAGTCCCTGCTGCGGGCGGTCGGCCGGTGGCAGAGCGACGGCTTCTTCATCGGCGGCGGGACCTCGACCGCACGGTCGGTGCGGGATACGTTCGACCGGCACGACCGAGTCATCGTTCTCACCGACGAGCAGACGGCCGTCGGCGGCGACCCGGGTTCGGCCGTTCCGGCGTCCGTGCCGCTGTACACCTGGAATCTGGCCGGCTACCAGCACGGTCACGGGGCCGGCGGGGCGAACCGCCACACCTTCGGTGGATTGAGCGACAAGGGATTCGACCTGATTCCGCTGCTCGAACGCGGGCGCGATACCGGCTGGCCCTTCTAGCCGGGCTGCCGAAGCGGCCGGGTAGGTTCGGATGCATGGCAGATCGTGCCGCGGGATCACAGGAGCCCGCCCTCCGGATCCGGGACTATCGCGCCGCGGACAAGGCGTATTGCCTTCGACTGATCGAAGGCAATACGCCCGAGTTCTTCGCGCCGGACGAGATCGCGGAGTTCGCCGCCTTCCTCGAGGATCCACGGTGCGCCTATTACGTCGTCGAGGCTGGCGGCGAGGTCGTCGGCTGCGGTGGCTGGGTGGTGCGGGCCGACGGGAGCGCCTCGCTGTGCTGGGGCATGGTCGAACGGTCCCGCCATCGCTCGGGCATCGGGTCGTACCTGTTCCGGGAACGGCTGCGCCGGATTCGCGCGGACGGCACTGCCTCGCACCTCTTGCTCGTGACCAGCCAGCATTCCCGGCCGTTTTTCGAGCGCATGGGATTTCAGGCGACCGGTGTCGAACCGGACGGGTTCGCGGCAGGACTCGACTCGGTGAACATGAGGCTCGAGCTGCGATAGCGCCACGAACGGCACCGTGCCCGGCCCTCGAGGGGACCGGGCACGGGCCGGTATCTCCGCCTTGGTTATTCGGCTTCGAGGGGCTTGCGCAGGGCCGCCAGGAACATGGCGTCGGTGCCGTGGCGGTGCGGCCAGAGTTGGGCGCCGGGGCCGTCGCCGAGGTCGGGGACGCCGGGGACCAGGTCGCGGGTGTCGAGTTGTTCGGCGCCGGTGCGGCGGACCATGTCGGCTACCACCGAGACGGTTTCCGGGAGGTGCGGGGAGCAGGTCGAGTAGACGACCACGCCGCCGGGGCGGACCAGATTCCATGCGGCATCGAGCAATTCGCGCTGCAGGGTGACCAGGTCGCGGACGTCGGAGGGCTGGCGGCGCCAGCGGGCTTCCGGGCGGCGGCGCAGGGCGCCCAGGCCGGTGCAGGGGGCGTCGACCAGGATGCGGTCGAAGCCGGGGGGCAGGCCGCTGTCGCGGCCGTCGGTGACGTGCACGTCGACCGGCATGCCTTTGGTGGCCTGGCGCACCAGGTCCGCGCGGTGCTCGGCCGGTTCGATGGCGTCCACGTGGAAGCCGTCGATATCGGCTAGCGAACCCAGCAGGGCCGTCTTGCCGCCGGGGCCGGCGCACAGGTCGAGCCAGCGGCCGCCGTCCGCGCCTTGCAGGGGTGCGCGCGTAACGGCCAGTGCGACAAGCTGACTGCCTTCGTCCTGAACGGCCGCCATGCCTTCCCGCACCGGTTCCAGCTTGCCCGGGTCGCCGCCGTCGAGATACACCGCGTACGGCGACCAGCGGCCTTCCTCGCCACCGGTCACCAGAGCGAGTTCCTCGGCGCTGATCTCACCGGGCCGCGCCACCAGATGCACCGCGGGCCGCGCGTCATCGGCCTCGAGCACGTCCTTCAACTCCGCGGCCCGCTCCCCCAGCGCATCCGCGAACGCTTGCGCGATCCACTCCGGATGCGCGTATTCGAACGCCAAGTGCCCCAAGGGATCCCGCGGCGCGAGCTGTTCGACCCATTCCGCTTCGGTCTTCTCCGAGACGCGCCGCAGGACCGCGTTCACGAACCCGGCCTTGCCCACGCCCGCTTCGGCCCGGACCAACGCCACCGAGGTGTCGACGGCCGCGTGCGCTCCGATCCGCGTCCGCAGCAGCTGGTATGTGCCCAGTCGCAACACATCCAGCAGGTTCCCGTCGATCTCCGCGACCGGCCGTCCCGCCCCCGCCTCGATCACCGCATCCAGCAGGCCTTGCGACCGGCAAGCCCCATAGGTCAACTCGGTGGCCAGCGCCGCATCCCGCCCACTGATCCGTCGCTCCCGCAGCAACCCCGGTAGCACGAGATTCGCATACGCGTCCCGCTCCCGCACCGCCCGCAGCACATCCCGCGCCACGGTCCGCACCGGATCGCCGCCCTGCTCCTGCTGCCGAGCCCCGCCGGTCCCCCGGCCACCCTGCTTTCCTCCGGCGCCGCGAGGCTCATCGCTGCCCCGCCGATCCCCACGCGAAACGAACCCTTGCCGGTCATCACGATCGCGGCCGCCCCGTCCAGTACCCACGGCACCGGCCTTCCGGTCCCCGCCACGCGCCCCGAACCCCTTGCGGGCATCAGGATTCCGGTCATTACCGGTCGCTTCACGGTCGCCACCGCGACCGCCACGCTGGTCGTTACCGCGGCCGCCACGCTGGTCGACACCGGAATCGCCGCGGTCGAAACCCCCACGCCCGCCGGACTGTTCGTCCCGGTCACGGCGACCCCAGTTCCCGTCCCCGCGACGGTCCGAGCCGCCACCGGCGCCTGGCCGGTCGCCACTGCGCCGAGCTTCGGACCGCCCGAAACCCCCGCCGGACCGATTGCCCTCGCGGGGCGCATATCCCCCACGATCCCCACCACCGCGCCGATCGTCGGCCGAGCCGCCGAAGCCTCCACGATTCCCGGAGTTTCGCTCACCGGAACCAGAGCCGGCGAAGTCACGGCCGCCACGAGATGCGAAGTCGCCGCGGTCATCACCGCGCGGCGCGGAGCCGCGGCGGTCATCACCGCGCGGCGCGGAGCCCCGGCGGTCGTCACCACGCTGTGCGGAACCCCGGCGATCATCACCGCCTGCCGCGAAGCCACGACGATCGTCGCCGCGCGCACCAGACTCACGCCGATCATCACCACGCGGCGCGAAACCGCGGCGGTCGTCACCACGCGGTGCGGAGCTGCGGCGGTCGGTATCGCGGGCGATGGGGTCGCCCTTGCTGGTCGCGGCGGCGGGGCGGACGCCGCCGAAGCCCTTGCGGGGGCGGGGGTTCGGGGTGTCGCCGGTGTTGTTCCGGTGGTCGGCCGGATCCGTGGGCTCACGTCGATCTTGGGTCACCGCAGCGCCTTTCCACTCGGGGCGGCCGCCTGGCGGCTCGCTCGATCACGGGATTCGTCCTCGCGGCGGGAACCGCCGGAGGGGGTGCGGCGCGGTTCTCCGCGGGTGCGCCCGGTGAGATCACCGAGCGCCGCGCGGCCGCCGATACGTCGCTGGTCAATTGGTTGCCCCCGGTCGGGGCGGCTCACTCGAACACCACGACTGATCGTCGGTGGGTTTCGAGTTCCGGGCGGTTCACTCGAACACCGCGCCCGGTTGCAGGCGGGCGCCGCGCGCCCAGTCGAGGGCGGGCATCATGCGTTTGCCGGGGGGCTGGACTTCGGTGAGGCGGACCGCGGTGGTGGCGGTGCCGAGGTAGACGCCGGTTTTGCGGACGTCGACGGTGCCGGTGGGGAGGGTTTCCTCGAGCATTTCGACGGGGGCGAGTTTGAGGCGTTTGCCGTCGAATTCGGTCCAGGCGCCGGGGGCGGGGGTGACGGCGCGGATGCGGCGCGAGATGGCGAGGGCGGGCTGGTCCCAGCGGATGTGGGCGGCCTCGACCTCCACCTTGGGGGCGTAGGAGATGCCTTCGGTGGATTGCGGGACCGCTTGCAGCGCACCGGCTTCGATACCGTCGAGGGTGGATTCGAGCAGGACCGCGCCGCTGTGGGCGAGGCGATCCAGCAGGACGCCCGCGGTGTCGGTGACCTTGATGGTCTCGGTCATGGTGCCGTAGACGGGGCCGGTGTCGAGGCCCTTCTCGATCAGGAAGGTCGCCGCCCCGGTGATCTCGTCACCGGCGAGGATGGCCGACTGCACGGGGGCCGCGCCGCGCCAGGCGGGCAGCAGCGAGAAGTGCAGGTTGATCCAGCCGTGCTTCGGAATCGCCAGCACCGATTCGGGCAGCAGCGCGCCGTAGGCGACCACCGGGCAGCAGTCGGGCGCCAATTCGGTGAGCTGGGCGATGAATTCGGGCTCCGACGGCCGGCGCGGGGTGAGCACGGGGATACCGTGCTCGTCCGCCAGCAGGCCGATCGGCGACCGGGTCACCTTGCGGCCCCGCCCGGAGACCGCATCCGGCCGGGTCACCACGGCGACCACATCGTGATTGGCGGATTCGATGAGCCGCCGCAGCGAGGGCACCGCCGGTTCGGGCGTGCCCGCGAAAACCAGACGCATCAGCGACCCCGTTCCTGCGCCGCGGCCTTGCGCCGGCCACTGATCTCGGAGGCGGGCAGCGTGGTGACTCCCGCGGTGAACCAGGAGGATTCACGCAGCGTCCGCATCGCCTCCTTGCGGGTGGCCGGATCGAGCCGCTGCAGGAACAGGATCCCGTCCAGGTGATCGGTCTCGTGCTGCACGCAGCGCGCCAGCAGCCCCTCGGCCCGGAACTCGACCGGCTTGCCGTCCACGTCCACGCCGCGCGCGAGCACCGCGTTCGGCCGCGTAACGTCCTCGCGCACACCGGGAATCGACAGGCAGCCCTCCGGCCCGGTCTGGGTCTCCTCCCCCAGCACCTCGAACACCGGATTCACCAGATGCCCGGCCGCGTCCCCGGTGTCGTACACGAACACCCGTAGCCCGACCCCGATCTGCGGCGCCGCCATCCCGACCCCACCGGTCTCGTACATGGTGTCGGTGAGGTCGGCTACCAGCTGGCGCACCTCCTTGTCGAAGGTCTCGACCTCCGCCGCGCGAGCGCGCAGGATCGGATCGCCGAACAGGCGGACAGGCTGGATGGTCACGGGCGACTCCCGGTCATGAATGAATACGGTCGTCTCATTTTACGGACATCGCGGGCCGCGCCGATCAGGAGTGCGCGGCTTCCACCACTTCTTTGATGCCGGTGCCGAGCTGCACGGGCGTGCAGACCGGGGCCACCGCGTGCTCCGGATCGAGGGTGTTGACGACGGTCCGCAGCACGAACGGGTCGTAGACCATGTGGAAATGACCGGTCAGATCGTCCGGGCAGAGATTCTGCAGCACCAGATTGGTCGCCCCCGCGCCCTTGAGCGCGATGTTGTCGAACGGCTGGATCATCTCGTCCACCCGGCTGCCGAGCGTGGTGTAACGCACACCCGGCACGGTGTCGCCGCCGGCGTTCAGCGCCTTGATGTAGGGCGAATCGGCGGCCTGCTGGATGGCGGCGGTCGAGGTCGCGATCTCCACGACGGTGAAGATGAACGGCGCCGCGTAGGCCACCGGCACCAGGCCGTACATGACGCCGCCGTAGCTGGGCGAGGCCACGCCGACCCATTGGCCGACCTTGGGCGCGCCGCCCAGTTTGTTGATCCAGTAGCGAGTCACGCTGGCGCCCTGGGAGAAACCGACGATATCGACCTGCGCCGCGCCGGTAGCGGCGAGCACCTGGTCGACGAACTCGCCGACCTGAGCCGAACTGGCCCAGATGTCCTCGGTGCCGTAGCTGGTCTTACCGGCCTTGCCGCCGTAGTTGAGGGCGAAGACGCAGAAGCCGGCGTCCTTCAGTTGCGGGCTGAGTGCCGCCCAGTCGGAATAGGCCGAGGAGTCGGTGCCGTGCGCCAGCACGACCGGGCGCGGATGTTCGGCACTGGGCTTGCAGCCGAAGTCGTTGGCGCCCTGGGGCGCCGCGTCCGGATGGTCCTTCAGATATTTCGAGGCGCCCAGGTGATCGGTTTGCACCGGGCCCTGATGCAGTGGCACGGTGACCACCGACGCTCCGGCGATCGCGCCCGGTTCGGCGCCCGCCGGGCCCGAACCGCTCGGTAGTGCGGCGGCCCCGATGACGGCCGCCATTGCCATAACCCCCGCCGGTGCGAACCGACGCACTCGCGTCCGTTTCGCCCGACTCCCTTGTCCCATGTCACAATTCGCCACGGGGCCCTGTTGTCCCATGTCATGAATCATCCCTGGAAGTTTGCCGAATCGCCCGGCGGGGTGGCGTATTCGCGTCCCACTACTTTTCGGGTGTGTCGTCTTCGGCCAGGATCCGGTAGAGCGCCCGGCGCGCCTCGGTGAGCACCTCGGCGGCCTTCTCGGCCTGTTCCTTGTTGCCGACGGCGGCGACCTGAGCGGCCGCGCCCATCAGCTGGCCGATCAGACCGCGCAGGTCGAGCGCCTGATCGCCGACGCCGTCCTTGACGTCCTGCCAGGGATCGCCGAGTTCGGTGCGGTTCTCCTCGAGGTAGGTGGTGCCCGCCTCGGTGAGCTTGGCGGTCTTGCGACCGGCCACCTTCTCGATGATGACCAGGCCCTCGTCCTCGAGCTGGGACAGCGCGGGGTAGATGGACCCAGGGCTGGGCCGCCAGACGTCCTGGCTGCGCTCGCGAATCTGCTGGATCAGTTCGTAGCCGTGCATGGGGCGTTCCTGCAGGAGCAGCAGGATCGCCGCGCGCACATCGCCACGCCGGCCGCGGCCACCGCGACCGCGTCCCCGGCCGAACGGCTGGCCCGGGCCGCCGAATCCGCCGGGACCGAAACCGGGTCCGAAGTCCGGACCGAAGCCACGGCCGTGACCGTGACGGCCGTGTTCGCGCGGACCCTGCGGTCCACGGCCACGGCGGAAGCGCGGATGTTCGGGGCCCTGCGACTCTTCGGCACGCGGTCGCCGCCAGGGGCCGCGGCCCCGTTCGATGTTGTCCATGTGTTCCATGGTGATGCCTCCTTCGAAGGCTCGTCGTTGCATTTGCTGCTATCGACGATATATCGGCAATCTATCCATGACAAGAGTGAACTGGGACACGAACCGATCAGTCGGGACTGTTAGTTGGGCAAGCCGCGCGCGAACAGCAGGTCACGCAGGGCATTGGGGCGGTCGACCGTTTCCAGGGGCTCGACCAGGGCGAACTCGCAGCCGAGCGCAGTCGCGCCGCCATCGGCCTCCATGCTGTCGCCGACCATGAGCGCTTTCGCGGGCGCGATGCCGAGCTTGTCGAGCGCGGCCTGGAAGATGCGCGGGTCCGGTTTCATCGCACCGACTTCGAAGGACAGTGCGAAGTAGTCGACATAGCGGTCCCACCCGCGGCTGGCGAAGGCCGGGCGCAGATCGAAGGCGATATTGCTGACCACCGCGACCGCGCGGCCGCCCTCGTGCAGGGCGCGCAGTACATCGCCGGTGTCGGGGTAGGGCGTCCAGGCCAGCGGATCGAGCAGGCGCTCGTAGAGTTGCCGCGCCGCGGTGGCGGGGACGCCGGAGCGCTCGAGCACCTGCAGGTACGCGGTGCGATGCAGTTCGGGGCTGAGATCCCTGCGCTCCCAAGCGTATTGGCCGTCCGCGTCGAGCTGGACCAACTGCCCGACCGGAGCGGTCATGGCCTGCATGATCTCGGTGACCTCGTGGGTGTCCAGGGGCCGGCCGTCGTTGTCGGTGAGCGCGGCATTGTGGAATTCCGCTTCCTCCAAGCGGAACAACGTGCCGGAGTAGTCGAAGAGCACCGCCTCGATCGCCATACCGGCCACCCTACACAGCGGCCGTCCGGCGATCCGGTGAAATAACCGGCACTCCTCAACTTGTCTGAGGAGTTTGCTACGGTGGAGCGATGACGAACTCCCCCGTGCTCCAGGTCGGCTCGGTCACCGTCGTGCGCGACGGAAAGCCCATCCTGCAGGATGTTTCACTGCGGGTGTACCCGGGCGAGCACTGGGCGCTGCTGGGCCCGAACGGGGCGGGCAAGACCACACTGCTGCGCATGCTGGGCGCGTTCGAGCATCCGACCAGCGGCAGTGTCGAGGTGCTCGGCAAGCGGCTGGGGCGGGTCGATATGCGGGAGTTGCGCACGGCCATCGGGCATGTGGATCCGCGGCACGCGCCGCGCAGTCCGCTCACCGTGCACGAGGTGGTGCTGACCGGGCTGACGAATACCGCCGAGCTGGTGCCGCGCTGGGAGCCGAGCGCCGCGCAATTGGCCGAGGCGGATCGGCTCATCGAGCTGCTGGGGCTGGCGCATCGGCGAAACGCGCAGTGGCCCATCCTTTCCCAGGGGCAGCGCGGGCGGGCGCTGATCGCGCGGGCGCTCATGCCGAGCCCGCGGTTGCTGCTGCTCGACGAGCCCGCGACGGGGCTGGATCTGGCCGGGCGCGAACAGTTGCTGGAGCGGGTGGACCGGTTGCAGCACGCGCATCCGGAATTGGCGTCGGTGCTGGTGACGCATCATCTGGAGGAGCTGCCGCCGGGGACCACGCACGCGCTGCTGCTGCGCGAGGGGCAGGCGGTGGTTTCCGGGCCGGTGCAGGAGGTGGTGACCACCGAGCACATCAGCGCCACCTTCGATCATCCGGTGCGGATCACCCGGACGGACGGGCGCTGGAGCGCGAATGCCGCACGGGCCGTGCAGCTCTGAGGTTCAGGCCAGGGTGTCGATCCAGGCTTCGAGGCGGCGGCCTTCGGCGGCCATCATGTCCGGATCGCGAAAGGTGTTGGTGAGCAGGGAGATTCCCTGATACGACGCCACCAGCGCGACCGCCAGTTCGCGGGCGTCCGCGCGGCCCATGGCGGCGAACTGGGTCTGCACCCAATCGACCAGGCCGCGCATCACGATGGCCAGTTCCTGTTCCAGGCCGTCGTCGCGCTTGTCCAGTTCGGTGGCCAAAGTCCCCGAGGGGCAGCCGAATTGGGCGGCTTGATCGCGCTGATCGACCCAGCCGCGCACCAGCGCCTTGAGCCGCTCCGCCGGTGAGTCCACCCGTTCGAGGGTGGCGATGATCTCTTCCAGGGTGCGCGCGTGCGCGCCGATGGCGGCCTGGATCAGCTGGTCCTTGGTCTTGAAGTAGTAGTAGACATTGCCGACCGGCACGTCCGCCACGCGGGCGATATCGGCGATGGTCGTCTTCTCCACTCCCCGTTCGTAGAACACCTGGGCGGCGGCCGCGGCCAGGCGCTCGCGTTTACCAGCTTTCGGGGTCGCCACGCCAGAGCCTGAGTTAGTCATACGACTCACTATAGACAATGCCCGGTCGAGGGCTCTATGGTTCTTCTTAGTCAGCCAACTAACTCAGGAGTGGGACAGATGATCGTGGTAACGGGTGCGACCGGCAATATCGGCAGCGCGCTGGTGCGGGACCTCGCCGCGGCGGGTGAGAAGGTGGTCGCGGTGTCGCGGGGCGAGAAGCCGGTGGATCTGCCCGCGGGCGTGGAACATCGCCGGGGTGATATCGGCGATCTGGACAGCCTCGGTGCGGCGGTGACGGGAGCGGAGGCGCTCTTCCTGCTGATCACCGGACCGCAACTGGTGACCGGTCCCGCCCCGGCGGAGTTGCTGGAAACCGTTGCGCAGGCAGGGATTCGGCGTGTGGTGTTCGTTTCCTCGCAGGGCGCGGTGACCCGGGCCGGCAGCGACGGGTACGCCCGCACCCTGGAGTTCGAAAAGGCCCTGGCGGCTTCGGATCTGGAATGGACCGTGGTGCGGCCGGGCGGCTTCTTCTCCAATTCCTTCGCCTGGATCGAACCCGTCCGGGCCGAGCGCACGATCGCCGCACCGTTCGGTGACACCGGCCTGCCGCTCGTCGATCCCGCCGATATCGCCGCCGTCGCCGCGGCCGCTCTGCGCGAGGACGGGCACGACGAACAGGTCTACACCCTCACCGGTCCCGCCGTGATCACCCCGCGCGAACAGGCGGCCGCACTGGAAGCCGCACTCGGCGAACCGCTCCGCTTCCTCGACCTGACCCGCGAACAGGCGCGCGGCAACATGCTGCGCTTCATGCCCGAGTCGGTCGCGGACCACACCCTCGACATCCTCGGCACGCCCACCACTGAAGAGCAGCAGGTCAGCGGCGACATCGAACGGGTACTGGGACGACCGGCGACCAGCTACGCCGAATGGGCGCAGCGCGTCATCGGTGCTTTCCGCTGAGTTCCGCACAGCGGCCCACACTGGCGGACGATCGCCCCGGAATCGTCAGCCGATGTCGATGGGGTCGATCTGCACTCGCAGGGGGGCGTCGGAGCGGTGGGTGCTGCGGACCGCTTGGGCGGCGGTGAGGGCGCGGGAGAGGGCGGCGCCCTCGGACTTGTCCACGCGCAGGATCATGCGCTCCACCTCGGCGGGGGAATCGCCGGAGGAGAAGGGTTTTCGAGCGCCGGGGGGCAGGGGTACGGGGCCGAGGACTTCCACGAAGTCGGGAAGCTTTGCCTCGCCGAGCAATTCGGCGATGGATTCGGTGGTGCCGTCGATGGCGGCGAAACGCACCGCGGGCGGGAAGCGCACCTCGGTTCGCCCCTCCAGTTCGAATCGCGCGTGTCCCACCGGATCCCATCGCACCAGGGCCTGTACCGTCGCCAGGCCGGCATCGGCCATGACGAAGACGCGGCCCTTGGGGCGCACCAGGGCGGCGGCCGACATCCAGCGGCGCAGGGCGTCCTCGGCGGCGCGCAGGTCGGCGCGGCCGAGCAGGGCCCAGCCGTCCAGCAGCAGGGCCACCGAGTAGCCGCCCGCCACCGGGGGTTCCGCGCCGATGGTCGCCACCACGACCTGCGGGCCGGGCGGCACGGTGTCCAGGATCGCGGACCCGCCCGAGCCGCGCACCGGTACGCCGGGGAATGCCCGGCCCAGTTCTTCGGCCGTGCGGGCCGCGCCGATCACGACGGCCCGCAGGGCTCGGGAACCGCAGTGCCCGCACCGGAAGGCCGCCTCGGTGATGCCGCACCAGCGGCATTGGGGGCTGTGCGCGACATCCCCGGCGCCCCGGCCCACGCCGGCGGCAACTCCCATGGACCTGCGCTGCGCCGCCTCGGCACGGGCCGGGACCGCGGGTTCGGGCGCGACGCCGACGGTGCCGTCCAGCGCCGGGGCGGCCGGGTCCGCATTGCCGCGCCTGCCTGCCTCTTCGAAGCCGCGCCGGACGGCCTCCGCCGCGCCCCGGGTGGGGGCACGGCGACCGGATGATCTACCGCCGGCGGCCTGAGTCGTGTTGTCCGGCAAGGCCAGTGGGCCGTTGCAGTGCCGGCAGCGGGCGGGCGTCCGGCATTTGGAGCACGCGAGTGCGGGGATGTATCCGCGCCGCGGCACCTGCACCAGCACCGGCAGCCCTTCGTTCAGCGCCTGCCGGGCCGCCAGGAAGGCCGCGCCCGGAATCCGGATCGCCTTGGCGATCGGGTCGCGTTCCAAGGCCGCGTCGCTGTCGCCGGGCGCGGTGATCCGCGGCGTGGCGGCGCGCAACTCGGCACGGTCGGCCAGCAGGTCGTGCGCCCAACCGGATTCGACGATCGCCTGCACTTCCGCCGTGCGCGCGAACCCGGCCGCGACGAACGCCGCCCCCGTCTCGTGCGCCCGCAGCATGGCGACCTCGCGCGCATGCGGATACGGCGCGCGCGGTTCGGCGAACGTGTCGTCCCCGTCGTCCCAGATGACGATGAGCCCGAGCTGTTGCGCGGGCGCGAACACCGCGCTGCGCGTCCCCACCACCACCCGAGCCGTCCCCCGCAACACCGACAACCACCGCCGATACCGCGCCGAAGGCCCCAGCCCGGCGGCCAGCCCCACCGCCGACTCCCCCACCAGCGCAACACATTCCGTCAGCACCCGATCCAGATCCCGCTGATCCGGCACCGTGATCACCACACTGCGCCCGCTCCGCACCGTCACCGCCGCCAGCTCCGCCAGCCGCCGCGCCCAATCCTCCCCCGGCAACGCCTGCCAAGCCGCCCGCGGCCCCCGCCCCCGCTCCAGCGCCTCCAGGAACGAATGCCCGTGCTGATACCGTCCCCACGCGGGATACAGCTCGGAAACAGGCTGCGCGGCAACGGCATCACGCACGCCGGCCGACTCGTCCACCGAAGATTCGCCCTGACCGTCCTCTGTCGACCCGCCGGATGCCACCGGTCCCGACGTCGCCACCGGCGCAGGGGACGCGTCGCGCTCGGCGTCCGAGCCGGGCTGCAACGCGGTGGCGGGTGCGACGGCTGTCGATGAATCCTGCTCGCCGTCAACGATTTCAGGCCCTGGCGTCGACTCCTGAGATTCGAGCGGCGACCGAACCTCTGCCGTGCTGGGGCTCGCGGCGGGTACCAGTGCCTCGTCCGGCACGGTGGCTCCGGTGGCCGCATGCTCAGCTCCGGCGCCGGCGTCCCTGCTCTCGGACGAATCGATCGAGGCGAGGTCGACCGGCGCTGCCCGTAGCCGCGAATCCTGGTCGGGCGCGGCCGGATCGGGGGAATCGGAATCGATCCGCGCGAGCGTGTCGGGCGTGGAGGCGCGCTTCTTGGCGGCGCGGGTGCGCTTCGCGGGTTTGGGGGGCTGGTCGATGCCTTCAGCTTCGACTTTGGCGTGGCGTGGGGGGATGGCCAGGCGGAGGACGTCGGCCCGGGTGCCGGCGTAACGGGCGGCCACCGCGGTGACGAGGCGGAGGATCTCCGGGGTGAGGACGCGTTCGGCGGAGACCACGCGGTCGAGGCGGATGAGTTTGCCGGTGTGGGGGGACTTTTCGAGGCGTTCGAGGAGGTAGCCGTCCACCAAGCGGCCGGAGAAGCGGACTCGGACGCGGACGCCGGGCTGGGCGATCTCGTCGAACTCGGCGGGGACCAGGTAGTCGAAATCCCGGTCCAGGTGGGCGGGTTCGAGCAATGGCAGCACCCGGGCGATGGGGCGCGCCGGGTGGGGGGTGACCGTACCGACGACGGCGGGAGCGGAGTCCCAGAGGGTTTCCGCTCCCGCCGTCGAGGATTCGGTGTGGGTCAATTACAGCCCGGCGGCCGCACGCAGCTTGTCCGCGCGGTCGGTGCGCTCCCAGGGCAGATCGACGTCGGTGCGGCCGAAGTGGCCGTACGCGGCGGTCGGGGCGTAGATGGGACGCAGCAGATCCAGATCGCGGATGATGGCGCCGGGACGCAGGTCGAAGACCTCGGCGATGGCGGCGGAGATCTTGGCCGGGTCGATCTGCTCGGTGCCGAAGGTCTCGACGAACAGGCCGACCGGAGCCGCCTTGCCGATGGCGTAGGCGACCTGGACCTCGGTGCGCTCGGCCAGGCCGGCGGCGACGACGTTCTTGGCGACCCAGCGCATGGCGTAGGCGGCCGAGCGGTCCACCTTCGACGGATCCTTGCCGGAGAAGGCGCCGCCGCCGTGGCGGGCCATGCCGCCGTAGGTGTCGACGATGATCTTGCGGCCGGTCAGGCCGGCGTCACCCATCGGGCCACCGAGCACGAACTTGCCGGTCGGGTTGACCAGCAGGCGCACGTTCGAGGTGTCGAGGGGATTGGGGAGCTTCAGCTCGGCCAGCACCGAGTCGACGACCTTCTCGCGGATGTCCGGGGTGAGCAGGTTGTCGAGATCGATATCGGCGGCGTGCTGGGTCGAGATGACCACGGTGTCGAGCCGCTTCGGGATCGAGCCGTCGTATTCGATGGTGACCTGGGTCTTGCCGTCCGGGCGCAGGTACGGCAGCACACCGGACTTGCGGACCTCGGTCAGGCGGCGAGACAGCTTGTGCGCCAAGGAGATCGGCAGCGGCATCAGCTCGGGGGTCTCGACGGTGGCGTAACCGAACATCAGGCCCTGGTCACCGGCGCCCTGACGCGCGATGTCGTCGTCCTCGCCGCCCACGCGGGCCTCGTGCGAATGATCGACGCCCTGGGCGATATCCGGCGACTGCGCGCCGATGGCCACGTTCACGCCGCAGGACGCGCCGTCGAAACCCTTTGCCGAGGAGTCGTATCCGATCTCCAGGACCTTCTCGCGAACGATGGTCGGGATGTCGGCGTAGGCCGAAGTGGTGACCTCGCCGGCCACGTGCACCTGGCCGGTGGTCACCAGCGTCTCCACGGCGACACGGCTGCGCGGATCGGCCGCGAGCAACGCGTCGAGGATGGAATCGCTGATGGCATCACAGATTTTGTCCGGATGACCCTCGGTCACGGACTCACTGGTGAATAGGCGGCTGCCAGACGTGCGCACAGTTGTTCCCTCTCCCTCAACGGGTTTCTCGTATCGGCCTGCGACAGTAGCGCCTCGGCGCGACCGCACAACCCTTTGTCTCAGACTATTCCAATATGTTCGTCACAGGGGCGAGCCGCCCACCGTGCCGAACAGATTGTGACTCAGACAGTTGCCGGGATGGTTTTCCCGGCGTGTCCGAACCCTGCGATGCCGAGGCTTCAGCGGAGCAAGGGACCGAGTGCATCGAGCACTCGACTGGCCAGCAATGCCTTGGAACCGTGGTCCAGGGCGATCTCGGTGCCGTCGGCGCCGAGCAGCCAGCCATCATTGGTGTCGACTTCGAAGGCTTTGCCTTCGCCGACGGCATTGACCACCAACAGGTCGCAGCCTTTGCGGGCCAGTTTGGCCCGGGCGTGGGTGAGCACGTCCGCGTGCTCGTCCCCGGTCTCGGCGGCGAAGCCGACGATCGCGGTGCCCGGTAGCTGCCCGTCGCGACGGGCTTGCACCAGACCGGCCAGAATGTCCGGAGTCTTGGTGAGTGCGATCGAATCCGGTTCTCCCGCACCCTTTTTGATTTTAGCCGCGGCCACGTTCACCGGGCGGAAATCGGCCACCGCCGCGGCCATGATGACCGCGTCCGCGCCCAGGGCGTGCTTGTCGACCGCGACCTTGAGCTGTTCGGCGGTGGTCACATTGACCACCTCGACGGCCGCGGGCGGTTCCAGTCCGGCGGTATTGCCCGCGATCAGCGTCACCGTGGCGCCGCGCTGGGCGGCCAGGCGGGCGAGCGCGTAGCCCTGTTTGCCGGAGCTGCGATTGCCCAGGAAGCGCACGGGGTCGAGGAGTTCGCGGGTGCCGCCGGCCGAGACCACGATGCGGCGGCCCTCGAGGTCGCGCGGCAGCGCGTCGGCGCGTTCCAGCAGCAGGCGGGCCAGACCGAAGATCTCCTCCGGCTCGGGCAGGCGGCCCGGTCCGGTGTCGGTACCGGTCAGTCGTCCCGATGCGGGTTCCATCACGACCGCGCCGTGTGCCCGCAGCGTCGCGACATTCGCCCGGGTGGCCGGATGCTCCCACATCTCGGTGTGCATGGCCGGGGCGAACAGCACGGGACATCGCGCGGTCAGCAAGGTAGCGGTCAGCAGATCGTCGGCGCGGCCCTGCGCGGCGCGGGCCATGAGGTCCGCGGTGGCGGGCGCGATGACGACCAGATCGGCCTCCTGGCCGAGGCGCACATGCGGCACCTCCGGCACATCGGCGAACACGCCGGTGTGCACGGGATGCCCCGAAAGCGCTTCGAAGGTGGCCTTGCCGACGAAATTCAACGCCGACTCGGTGGGAATGACACGAACCTCGTGCCCGGTTTCGGTAAACCGGCGCACGAGGTTGCAGCTCTTGTAAGCGGCGATTCCGCCGCCGACTCCGACGACGATCCGGGTCACCGCGGAACTACTCGCCTTCGGAGTGCTCGAGCAGGTCGGCGTGGATCTCGCGCATGGCCACCGACAGCGGCTTCTCCTGCAGACCCGGCTCGACCAGCGGACCGACGTATTCGAGAATCCCGTCGCCGAGCTGGTTGTAGTAATCGTTGATCTGCCGGGCCCGCTTGGCCGCGTAGATGACCAGCGCGTACTTGGACGAAGTCCGCTCCAGCAGTTCGTCGATCGGCGGGTTGGTGAGGCCGACCGGAGTGTCGTAGGCGGGCGCGGTCTTGATGTCCGTACTCACTAGGAAGGCTCCTGCGGGGTTGTTCGGAATGGGATGCGGGTCAAGAACCCGAATTCGAGCTAACGAACAACGATACCAACTGCTCGCAGGCGCTGGTCACCTCGTCGTTCACGATGACGATGTCGAACTCGTCACAAGCTGCCAATTCGGTGCGAGCGGTCTGCAGTCGACGCTCGATGACCTCGGGCGATTCGGTCCCGCGTGCGGTCAGGCGGGACACCAGCTCATCCCAGCTGGGCGGGGCCAGGAAGACCAGCAGGCCCTCCGGCATGGCTTTGCGGATCGAGCGCGCGCCTTCCAGATCCACCTCGATCAAGACCGGGTGTCCGGACGCGAGCGCTTCCCGCACAGGTGCGGCCGGGGTGCCCGACCGCTGTAGTCCACCGTGGATATCGGCCCACTCGAGCAATTCGTCCGCCTCGATCATGGCGTCGAATTGCTCCCGGGTGACGAAGCGGTAGTCCCGTCCGTCGACCTCCCCGGGCCGGGGAGCCCGGGTGGTGGCCGACACACTGAATACCAATTCGGGCAGTCGTTCGCGCACGCAGCGCACGACGGTGGACTTACCGACGGCCGAGGGGCCGACCAGGACTACCAGTCGACCCTTCCGAGTGTGTTCGACCACCCTCGGATTATTCGGCGCTGAAGTCGAACCGGGCCAGCAGCGCCTTACGCTGCCGGTCACCCAGTCCGCGCAGGCGGCGAGTGGGAGCGATCTCCAGTTCGCTCATGATTTCGGCCGCCTTGACCTTGCCCACCTTCGGCAGAGCCTCGAGCAGAGCCGACACCTTCATCTTGCCGAGAACTTCGTCCTTCTCGGCATCGGCAAGGACCGTCTTCAGATCGGTACCGCCACGCTTCAAGCGCTCCTTGAGCTCCGCCCGAGCGCGGCGAGCGGCAGCCGCCTTCTCCAAAGCAGCGGCGCGCTGCTCGTCAGTCAGCTGGGGAAGGGCCACGGTTCCTCCGTCTCATCGTTCATTGCTTGATCTACCTCCGGTAACCCGGTGGTCTCAGCGACCGTACCCACGACGCTTGTCGATTGCGAACCCACCCCCCAGGTCAGCGCGTGATTCCGGGCACGACCCGGCCGAACGGGCAACCTGGTGGGCCACCTCCGACCGGCTGCGCCGATCCTACTCCGGGGGCCGCGAATAGCCTTGCGGCCAGGGGTTTTTCACGTTCGAACCCAGGTTCGAAGAGGTGCGGATCGGCCGGTGCGGAAACCGTGACCGAGCTGTAATCACGCGACCTGGATTTTTCTTGGATTCATCGGCGTGTCGCGCAAAAACGACCCCGCGTGTCGCGCATCACAGCGGGCGACCGGCGAGTACCGAAACGGTCGTACGGCTAGCCCCTGGACCACACGAAATGCCGCCTGGAAGGCTCCTGGAGCGACGAAAACACACGCGTGTAGTTCCCTGGACGAAACCGGACCCCACCGGCCGGAAATCGGCGCTGAGCGGGCCCGGCGGCCGGAATCGGCGCGGCCCGGATTTCGCGCAGAGCGAACAGTCCGTCAGTCGTCGTAGTGGCAGAACTCGATCAGGGTGCCCTCGGGGGCGCGCAGGTGCGCCACGCGCATGCCCCAGGCGGGCTGATCTGCGGGTTCGCTCACCAATTCGGCCCCGCGGGCGACGGCGGTCTGCGCGGCGGCGTCCACATCGGCGACCCGCAGCACGATCACCACGCCGTCGACGCCGTCGCGCTCACGGTGCGGGGCGCCGATGGCGGCGTCCTGGTAGGCGCGGGTGAACAGCGCGAGGTCGTTGCCCTGGATCGCGAAGCACGCGTAGGGACCGTCTTCGGCGCGCGGGGCATCGGCCGGGTCGTCCTTGAGCGACAGGCCGAGCACATCGCGGTAGAAGCGGAAGCTGGTGGCGAAATCGTCCACCAGAACACGAGTTTGGCCGTACGAGAGCAGGCCGAGTTCGTTGTCGGACATCGGGTCACACCTTTCACCGGGGTTCGGTGTGCAGCGTAATCAGCCGCATGGTGAGACCCGCTGCCGTGTAGCGGGTTCCGGACCGGTCAGGCGGCCGGCCAGAGGTCCTTCAGGCGCGGGGCGAGTTCGTGGCCCTGGCGCACGCCGGCTTCATAGGCGGGCAGCAGCTGGGCCGGGTCGAACACGTTGGGGCCGATGGCGTCCGCCTCGGGTGCGATGGAAAACACTGTGCCGCTGCCGAGTTCGGTGTCCTTGGGGGCGCGCGGGAACAGGTGCGCCAGGGGTTCGACGATCACGATGACCTCCGCGCCGGCGGCCAGGTCGGCGTTGATCGGCGAGCGCAGGCCGCCGTCCATGTAGTGGTGGCCGTCGATCGGGATGGGTGGGAAGACGCCCGGCGCGCAGGTGCTGGCGGCGATGGCGCGCTCGAGGGGAATGCCGTCGGCCTTGGTGGCGGCGCGGAATTTGCCCTCGGTCACGTCGATCACGGTGACGACGAGGTCCTTGTCCGGCCATTCGGTGGTGCCGATCAGCCCGGCCATCCGGGCGACGTGCTCCTCCGGATCGCCCAGGCCCATTTCCAGGGCGCGCGCACCGGCTCGCCGCCAGGCTTCCGACGCGCCGATTCCGGGCGTCATGAGAATCCCGAGCACCTCGGAGAACGCGGCCATACTGAAGTTGATCTTCGGGCTGTCCGCCGACGGCGGTTGCAGCACCCGGCCGATATCGCCGCCGTCGGCGAGAATCGCCCCGATGATCGACCCCGCGGAGGTGCCGACGATCCGGTCCGCCGCGGCCAGGTCGATCCCCGCCTCCCGCAGCGCGCCGACCAGCCCGGCCATCCAGCTCAGGCCGACCGCGCCACCCCCTCCGAGAACCAGTGCGTGACGGATTCCATTGGGCGGCAGCGCGGTAGACATATCACCACTGTATCGGAGCCGTACGAACCCGACGCCGCCCCCGCGAGATTCATCGGCGGGGCGGGCATTTCGCGCGGGCCCGGCCACACGCCGCCCGGGAACGGGAACCGCCCCGGCCGCACTGAGCGTCCGAGGCGGTTCCACTGTGCGCGGCGGCGTTGCCGCGCGATCGTTTGCGGTGGCGGGCGGCCGTATTCGATACCGCCGACACCGATTCAGCCCTGCAGGAAGGCGAATTCGGCGGCCAGTTCGGCCACCTTCTCCTGGAGGGCGGTGACCGACGGTCCGGCCTTGAGCACCTCGCGGGAGACGTTCGGCAGCACCGCGCCGAGATCGCTCGCGGGGACGAGCTTGCGGATGTCGTCCGCTCCCCCGCCCTGTGCGCCGACACCCGGCATCAGGATCGGGCCGTTGAGGGCGGACAGGTCCGGGGCCTCGGTGAGGGTCGCGCCGACCACCACGCCGACGGAACCGAATTCGGCTCCGGCGTTGGCGGCCGCGGCGTCGTCCACCATGCGCTGGGCGATGCTGCGGCCGTCGGGGCCGGTGATGCGTTGCAGTTCCGCCGCTTCCGGATTGGAGGTGGCGGCGAGGACGAACACGCCACGGCCATTGGCCTTCGCGAGGTTCAGCGCCGGTGCGAGGGAACCGAATCCGAGGTACGGCGACACCGTCACCGCGTCGGAGCCGAGCGGGCCGTCACCGAGCCAGGCGTGGGCGTAGGCGTCCATGGTGGAGCCGATATCGCCGCGCTTGGCGTCGGCGAGCACCAGGGTGCCCGCCTCCCGCAGTTCGCCGATGGCCTCCTCCAGGACCATGAGCCCGCCGGAGCCGTAGGTCTCGAAGAACGCGACCTGCGGCTTGACCAGGGCGACGCGGCCGGCGAAGGCTTCGACGCAGGCGTCGGCGAATGCCTTGAGCCCGGTCACGTCCTCGGACAGTCCCCAGGCCCGCAGCAGCGGCGGATGCGGGTCGATGCCCACGCACAGCGGACCGTGCGCACGCATCGCTTCCCGCAGCCGCACACCGAAACTCGTCATGCTCAGCCTCGCAGGGTGGCGTGGAGTTCCTGCAGGGACCGCACGCCGATGCCGCCGTTGATGGTGGCCTCGATGCCCTGCACCGCCGCCGCCGCACCCTGCACGGTGGTGATGCACGGGATGTTCGCGCCCACCGCGGCGGTGCGGATCTCGTAACCGTCCACGCGCGGGCCGTTATTGCCGTACGGGGTGTTGAACACGATGTCGACGTCGCCGTCCTTGATCATGTCCACGATGCTCGGCTGATCCGCCGTGGCCCCGTCCTCGGAGTGCTTGCGCACCCGCTCGCACGGAATGCCGTTGCGGCGCAGCATCTCCGCCGTGCCGTCGGTGGCCAGGATGCGGAAGCCCAAGTCGTGCAGGCGCTTGACCGGGAACACCATGGCGCGCTTGTCGCGGTTGGCGATCGAGACGAAGGCGGTGCCCTCGGTCGGCAGCGAACCGTAGGCGGCGGCCTGGCTCTTGGCGAAGGCGGTGCCGAAATCGGCGTCGATGCCCATGACCTCGCCGGTGGACTTCATCTCCGGCGACAGCAGCGAGTCGATGCCGCTGCCGTCCGGGCGGCGGAAGCGGTGGAAGGGCAGCACCGCCTCCTTGACCGCGACCGGCGCGTCGAACGGGGCGTAGCCGCCGTCGCCCTCGGCCAAAAGCAGGCCCTCCTTGCGGAGTTCGGCGATGGTGGCGCCGAGTGCGATGCGCGCGGCGGCCTTGGCGAGGGAGACCGCGGTGGCCTTGGACACGAACGGCACGGTGCGGCTGGCGCGCGGGTTGGCCTCGAGGACGTAGAGCACGTCGTCCTTGAGCGCGTACTGCACGTTCAGCAGCCCCTTGACGCCGATGCCCTTGGCGAGCGCGGCGGTGGAGCGGCGCACGGCCTCGATATCGCTGCGGCCCAGAGTGATCGGGGGCAGGGCGCACGCCGAGTCGCCGGAGTGGATACCGGCTTCCTCGATGTGTTCCATGACGCCGCCCAGGTACACCTCTTCGCCGTCGCAGAGCGCGTCGACGTCGATCTCGATGGCGTCTTCCAGGAACCGGTCCACCAGCACCGGATGGTCCGGGGTGATCTCGGTGGCGCGGGAGATGTAGTCCTCGAGGGACTGCTCGTCGTAGACGATCTCCATGCCGCGCCCGCCGAGCACGTAGGAAGGACGCACCAGGACCGGGTAGCCGATCTCGTTGGCGATCTTCTTGGCCTGCGGGAAGGTGGTGGCGGTGCCGTACTTGGGGGCCGGAAGACCCGCCGCGACCAGCACATCGCCGAATTCGCCGCGATCCTCGGCCAGGTCGATGGCCGCCGCCGAGGTGCCGACCACCGGCACGCCCGCATCGGTCAGGCGCTGCGCCAAACCGAGCGGGGTCTGGCCGCCGAGCTGGCAGATGACGCCCGCGACGGTGCCGGACTCGGTTTCGGCGTGGTACACCTCGAGCACGTCCTCGAAGGTGAGCGGCTCGAAGTAGAGGCGATCGGCGGTGTCGTAGTCGGTCGACACGGTCTCCGGATTGCAGTTGACCATGATGGTCTCGAACCCGGCGGCCGAAAGCGTCTGCGCCGCATGCACACACGAGTAGTCGAACTCGATGCCCTGGCCGATGCGGTTCGGGCCGGAGCCCAGGATGATGACCTTCTCGCGCTCGCGCTGCGGCGCCACTTCGGATTCCGCGGCGGGATCAAGCTCGTAGGCCGAGTAGTGGTACGGGGTCTTGGCCTCGAATTCGGCGGCGCAGGTGTCGACGGTCTTGAACACCGGGCGGATGCCGAGCCGGTGGCGCAGCTCCCGCACGCCGCCCTCGCCCGCGAGTTCCGGTCGCAGCGAAGCGATCTGGCGATCGGAGAGGCCGTAGTGCTTGGCGGTGCGCAGCAGCGTCTCGTCCAGCACCGGCGCGTCGATGATCTCCTGACGCAGCTCCACCAGGGCGGCGACCTCGGCCACGAACCACGGGTCGATGCCCGAGGCGGCGGCGGTGTCCTCGATGCTCGCGCCCAGGCGCAGCGCCCGCTCCACCTGGTAGATGCGGCCTTCGGTGGGCACCTTCAGATCGTCCAGGACGGCCTGCACGTCGGTCCACTCGCCGTCGGGCAGCGTCCAGAAGCCCGTCGCCTTGGTCTCGAGCGAGCGCAGCACCTTGCCGAGCGCCTCGGAGAAGTTGCGGCCCATGGACATCGCCTCGCCGACCGACTTCATGGTGGTGGTCAGCGTGGTGTCTGCGCCCGGGAACTTCTCGAACGCGAAGCGCGGGGCCTTGACCACGACGTAGTCGAGGGTGGGCTCGAAGCAGGCCGGGGTCTCGCCGGTGATGTCGTTGACGATCTCGTCGAGGGTGTAGCCGATGGCCAGCTTGGCGGCGATCTTGGCGATCGGGAAACCCGTTGCCTTGGAGGCCAATGCCGAGGACCGCGACACGCGCGGGTTCATCTCGATGACGATCAGGCGACCGTCCTTCGGGTCCACCGCGAACTGGATATTGCAGCCGCCGGTGTCGACGCCGACCTCGCGCAGGATGGCGATGCCGAGATCGCGCATCTTCTGGTATTCGCGATCGGTGAGGGTCATGGCCGGGGCGACGGTGACCGAGTCACCGGTGTGCACGCCCATCGGGTCCACGTTCTCGATCGAGCAGACGATGACGACATTGTCCTTGCCGTCGCGCATGAGCTCGAGCTCGAATTCCTTCCAGCCCAGGATGGATTCCTCGATGAGCACGTTCGCGGTCGGCGAGGCCGCGAGGCCGCCGCCGGCGATGCGATCGAGATCCTCGTGGTTGTAGGCCATGCCCGAGCCCAGGCCGCCCATGGTGAACGAGGGCCGCACGACGACCGGGAAGCCCAGTTCCGCAACGGTTTCCCGAACTTCGGCCATGGTGTAGCAGACCTTGGAGCGCGCGCTCTCGCCGCCGACCTTGGCGACGATGTCCTTGAACTTCTGCCGGTCCTCACCGCGCTGGATGGCCTCGAAGTCGGCGCCGATCAGCTCGACGTTGTACTTCTCCAGCACACCGTTCTCGTGCAGCGCGACAGCGGTATTGAGCGCGGTCTGACCGCCCAGGGTCGCCAGGATGGCGTCCGGGCGCTCCTTGGCGATGACCTTCTCCACGAACTCCGGGGTGATGGGCTCGACATAGGTCGAGTCCGCGAACTCCGGGTCGGTCATGATGGTGGCCGGGTTGGAGTTGACCAGCGATACGCGCAGGCCCTCCGACCGCAGGACGCGACACGCCTGGGTTCCCGAATAGTCGAACTCACAAGCCTGGCCGATGACGATCGGGCCCGAGCCGATCACCAGGATGTGATTGAGGTCGGTACGGCGTGGCATCAGGCTCCTTCCATCAGCATGGCAAAGCGATCGAACAGGTACGCGGCGTCGTGGGGGCCGGCCGCGGCCTCGGGGTGGTACTGCACGGAGAAGGCGCGGCCGTTCACCAGCTGCACGCCCTCGACGACACCGTCGTTGGCGCAGACATGGCTGACCTCGGCCTTGCCGAAGGGGGTGTCGAACACCTCGCCGCGCTCACCCTCGAGGGCGAAGCCGTGGTTCTGCGCGGTGATGGAGATGCGGCCCGAATGATGTTCGATGACCGGCACATTGATGCCGCGGTGGCCGAACTTCATCTTGTAGGTGCCGCGCCCGAGCGCCCGGCCCAGGATCTGGTTGCCGAAGCAGATGCCGAACAGCGGCAGGTTCTCGCCCAGGATGCCCTGGGTCAGAGCCACCTGCGCGTCGGCGGTGGCCGGGTCGCCCGGGCCGTTGGACAGGAACACGCCGTTGGGGTTCAGTTCCTTGATCTGGTCCAGGGTCACATTGGAGGGCACCACGTGCACCCGCATGCCGCGCTGGGCGAACATGCGCGGGGTGTTGGACTTGATGCCCAGGTCCACCGCGACGACCGTGAAGCGGTGCTCGCCAACAGGTTCGATGGTGTACATCTCGTCCGTGGAGACCTCACCCGCGAGGTCCGCGCCCAGCATGGAGGGCTGGCCGGTGACCCGGCCCAGCAGCTCCTCGTAGTCGGCGAGGGCCTCGCCGGAGAAGATGCCCGCCTTCATGGAGCCGTAGTTGCGCAGGTGCCGCACCAGCGCGCGGGTGTCGATGCCCGCGATGCCGACGACGCTCTGGTTCTCCAGCTCGTCCTGCAGGCTGCGGTTGGCGCGCCAGTTGGACACGCGGCGCGAGGGGTCGCGCACGGCGTATCCGGCGACCCAGATCTTCGAGGATTCGTCGTCCTCGTCGTTCCAGCCGGTATTGCCGATCTGCGGGGCCGTGGCCACCACGATCTGCCGGTCGTAACTCGGATCGGTGAGGGTTTCCTGGTAGCCGGTCATGGCCGTGCAGAAAACCGCTTCACCCAATGTCTGTCCGACGGCGCCGAAGGTCGAACCGCGGAAAACCCGGCCGTCCTCGAGCACCATCACTGCGGTATCGCCGCTCATGCCTCTGCCTCGTCTCCCGTCATCGCACCCGTCCAGGCCGGGTACACCGTCTTGTCGTCTCCGCGGAAACCGGTATCCACCTCGGTTCCCGTCGGCAATTTCCAGCGAATGACCAGCACACCGTCTGCCGTCATCACCTTGCCCGCATGTCCGCGCTCGGCGCGGACCGCCGTAATGGATTCCTCCGGAATCCAGATCGGCCCCGTCCCGTCCCGCTCGAGCAGAATGCCGCGCTCGAAGCGGGTGAGTTCCGCTGTGGCCCGGAAACCCAGGTCGCCCACCGTGATTCGCTGAATCCAGCTGGGGGCCAGGGTGCTGCCGAGATACATCCCGGTGGTCGGCTCCAGCAGCTGCGCCCCGCAGTCGCCGGGCACCGCGGGCAGTTCACCGATCGCGGAAGCCTGGCGTCGGGCGCGTCCGGTCCAGGCCCGGTACATGCCCCAGATGCTCAGCGCGAACAGCGCGAACATCCCGACCACCCACAGCGTGCGCTCCATTACGGACCTCCTCGGTTCCCCACCCGCCGGTCTCCACCGGCGAAGACCTCGTCGCCACCGCGCGGCGCGGCGGCCACCCCGTCCCGGGCGGTGATCCGGCCGCGCAGGAAGGTGGCGGTCACCTTCGCGGGCAGGGTCATCGACTGGTAGGGGGTGTTGGTGGAGATCGAGGCCAATTCCTTGGCCTCGACCGTCCACTCGGCATTCGGATCGATCAGGGTCAGGTTGGCGGGTTCGCCCACAGCCAGCGGGCGGCCCTGATCGTCGAGTCCGACGATGCGCGCCGGGTTCTCGCTCATCACCCGGGCGACGCCGCGCCAGTCGAGCAGACCGGGATTGACCATGGTCTGCACGATGATCGAGAGCGCGGTCTCCAGGCCCAGCATGCCGGGGCGAGCGGCCGCGAACTCGCAGCACTTGTCCTGTTCGGCGTGCGGGGCGTGATCGGTGGCGACGCAGTCGATGACGCCCTCGGCCAGGGCCTGGCGCAGGGCGGCCACGTCGGAGGATTCGCGCAGCGGCGGGTTGACGCGGTTGACCGCGTCGTAGGTCTCCAGGCGCGAATCATCCAGGAGCAGGTGGTGCGGGGTCACCTCGGCGGTGATCGAAATCCCCTGGGACTTGGCCCATTTCAGGAGTTCGACGGTGCCGGCGGTGGAGGCGTGGCAGATGTGCACGCGCGCCCCCGCGTCGCGCGCCAGCAGGGCGTCGCGGGCCACGATGGATTCCTCGGCGGCGCGCGGCCAGCCGGCCAGGCCCAGGCGGGCGGCGTTCGGACCCTCGTGCGCCACCGCGCCCTTGGTGAGGCGCGGTTCCTCGGCGTGCTGGGCGATGAGCACGCCCAGGGTGTTCGCGTATTCGAGGGCGCGGCGCATGATCAGCGGGTCGTAGACGCACATGCCGTCGTCGGAGAACATGCGCACATTGCCGACACCCGCCGCCATGGTGCCCATTTCGGCGAGCTGCTTGCCCTCGAGGCCCACGGTGACCGCACCGACCGGGTACACGTCGACCAGGCCGACCTCCTGGCCGCGCCGCCACACGTGATCGGTGACGACCACCGAGTCGGCGACCGGGTTGGTGTTGGCCATGGCGAATACACCGGTGTAGCCGCCGAGAGCGGCTGCGGCGGAACCGGATTCGATGGTCTCGGTGTCCTCACGGCCCGGCTCGCGCAGGTGCGTGTGCAGGTCGATGAAGCCCGGCAGCAGCACCTGGCCGGTGGCGTCGATGACCTCCGCATCGGTCGCGGCGATCCCGCTGCCGATCTCGCGGATCTCGCCGTCGGCCAGCAGCACGTCGACCGGGTCGCCCTCGCCGTACAGAAGGACGTTCTGGATCAGGATCTTGCTCATGCTGTCTCCTCTCGGCGTGCCCGGGGGCCCTCCGTGGTTACGCAGGCTGCCGTCTGCGGGCCTGACCCGGTCACGCCACCACCTCGTCGGTTCCGGCCAGCAGGCGGAAGAGCACCGCCATGCGCATGTGGACGCCATTGTTGACCTGTTGCAGCACAGCGGCTTTGGGCGAATCGGCGACCGCCGGGGCGATCTCCATGCCGCGCAGCATGGGGCCGGGGTGCAGCACCACCGCGTGCTCGTCGAGCATCTTCAGGCGACGCTCGTTCAGGCCGTAGTTGATCGAGTACTCGCGCGCCGACGGGAAGAAGCCGCCGTTCATGCGCTCGGCCTGCACGCGCAGCATCATGACCGCGTCGGCGCCCGGGAGTTCGGCGTCGAGGGAGTTCGAGACCCGCACCGGCCAGGCTTCGACGCCGACCGGCAGTAGCGTGCGCGGGGCGACCAGCACTACTTCCGCACCAAGGGTGCTGAGCAGGAAGGCATTCGAGCGCGCGACGCGGCTGTGCAGGATGTCGCCGACCAGTACGACGCGCTTGCCGTCCAGGTCGCCGAGGCGCTGGCGCAGGGTCAGCGCGTCCAGGAGCGCCTGGGTCGGGTGCTCGTGCATGCCGTCACCGGCATTGATGATGGCCGGGCCGGGGCCCGCGTAACCGCTTGCGCCGTCGTTCATCTCGTGGAACCAGCGCGCGATCTGGTGCGCCGCGCCGGAAGCCGGGTGCCGCACGATGAGCGCGTCCGCGCCGGCCGCGTGCAGGGTGAGCGCGGTATCGCGCAGCGACTCGCCCTTGGAGACGGAGGAACTCGACGCGCTCACATTGATGACGTCGGCGCTCATCCACTTACCGGCGACCTCGAAGGAGACCCGGGTGCGGGTGGAGTTCTCGAAGAACACCGTCATGACGGTGCGCCCGCGCAGCGTCGGCAGCTTCTTGACCTCGCGGCCGAGCAGCGCCTGCTCGAACCGTTCGGCGTCGTCCAGCAAACCGGTGGCAGTGTCGCGGTCCAGATCGGTGACCGACAGCAGATGCCTCACAGTTCGCCCTCCTGACGCAGATACACACCATCACGACCGTCGTGCTCGCGCAGCAGCACCGAGATGTCCTCGGTGCGCGAGGTGGGCACGTTCTTTCCGACATAGTCCGCGCGGATCGGCAGTTCCCGATGCCCGCGGTCGATGAGCACCGCGAGCTGCACGGCGCGGGGCCGTCCCAGGTCGCGCAGCCCGTCGAGGGCGGAGCGGACCGTGCGGCCGGAGAAAAGCACATCGTCGACCAGCACCACCAGCGCGTCCTCGATCCCGCCCTCGGGCACCGAAGTGCGCTCGAGCGGGCGATGCGGCTTGCTGCGCAGGTCATCGCGGTAAAGAGTGATGTCGAGGGAACCGACGGCGGGGCGCACCCCGGCGAATTCCTCGATCTTGAGCGCCAATCGATTGGCGAGAGTCGTTCCACGCGTGGGGATTCCGACCAGGACAACGCGCGGCACAGCCGGATCCGAGGAATCGAGAGCGGTCTTCTCGATGATCTGGTGGGCCATCCGGGCGATGGTGCGGCCGACATCCGGGTCCGACAACAGTTCGCGTCCGGACAGGACCCGCTCGGGATCGTGCCGCTGCGAATGCTCGGCAGCGCTCGACTTGGCGGCCCGGTCTTCGGGCACGGCCATGCCGACCTCCTTCCCCGCCTCACTGGACGGTCCGTTAAAGGATGTCTTTCGAGTGGTCACCCTAGCAGCGCCGCCACACCGCCCCGCCGCCGCACCCCCTCCGCAACCGGCCCGCCGCCGCGCCCGCCCCCCCACCGCGACCAGCAGGAATCCGCCCTACCGGCGGTAACCGGCTACCTGGCAGCTATGCGAAGGGGCCAGGGCTGTGGCCAGGTTCACGCCCGCAGCCACCGCAACACCCGACACCGGCTAGCACGACACCCGCTCTCGACGTGACAGCGTCGCCGCGTAGAGCCGGCCGCAGGACGAGGGAGGGGCGGGCGGACAGCGCGACCGCCTACGGGCCGGCGGTCACCGGCCAGGCAGGATCCGGCAGTCGGGCAACCGCGACCATGAGCGGGCCGGCGGTCACTGGCCGTTCGGGGTCCGGCGGTCGAAGACCAGGGGCCGGGCGATCTTGAGGGCGGTGGCGACCGCGCCGAGCAGGACCGCGTCGTCGCCCAGGTGGCTGGCGGCGACGGTCGGGCGGAGCGGCGTAGTGCGTTGCAGGGTCGCGCGGACTTGGTCGAGGAGGAGGTCGGCGCTGCGGCCGACGCCGCCGCCGACGATGATCAGGTCCGGATCGAGGACGGCGGTCACCGCGGCGACGACCAAGGCGATCCGTTCGCCTTCCGCGCGGACCACTTCCGTCGCGATCGGATCGCCGCGGCGGGCCGCATCGAAGACGGCCTTCGCAGTGAGGCGGCCGGTCATGCCGCGCTCGCGCGCGGCCCGGACCACGGCGTCGGCGGAGACGGCTTCCTCGAGCGCGCCGCGCCGCGGCGCGACCGCATCGGTGTCGCCGAAAGCGGCGGGGAGGAAGCCGACTTCGCCCGCCGCGCCGTGGGCGCCGGTGAAAAGCTCTCCGCGCGAGACGATTCCGACGCCGAGACCGGTACCGATGAGGACGTAGACGAACAGGCGGCTGCCCTGGCCGCCGCCGAAGGCGTACTCCCCCAGGGCCGCCAGGTTGGCGTCGTTGTGGATGGAGAGGTCGGGGCCGCCGAGGCGGTCGCGGATCTCGTCGAGCACCCCGGCGCGGCCCCAGCCGGGGAGATTGACGGCGTAGTGGACGCGGCCGTCCTGCGGATCGAAGACGCCAGGGCTGCCCAGGGCGGCGTGCACGACGCGGTCGACGGGAATGCCCGCGTCGCCGAGGGTTGCGCGGGCGGCCTCGACGGCGACCTGGGCCAGGGCTGTGGCATTGCGGGCGCGATTGGGAACGTCTGTGCGGGACAGCACTTTTCCCGACATGTCGGCGACCGCGGCACGCAGGCGCGCCCGGCCCACATCGATGCCGAGCACATAGCCGGCGGTGGGATCGGGTTCGTAGAGCACGGCGGTGCGCCCGCGTTCCGGTGCGACGGTACCCATCTCCCGGACCAGGCCGTGTTCTTCCAATGCCGCCAGTGCACTGGACACGGTCGGCTTGGACAGGCCGGTGTCGCGCGCGAGTTGCGCACGGGATGCCGGTCCGCCCGCGCGCAGCTGTTCGAGCAGCAGCCATTCATTGTTGCTGCGCAAACGCTGCCTGTTCCAAGGCACTTCGTCCACGACCCTCCGATCCCGTTCCGCCGTCGAGCCGACTGTAAACAATCGGCCCGACCCCTTGACTGGAATAGTAAAGGAATTTAACTTTACAAAACCCATACGCCCTCCCCCATTGCGCCACCGGAGGAAGCCATGACCGGCCCCAGCACGCTCCCCAGGAAGATCGGCCTGTTCCAGGCCACCACCATCAATATGAGTCAGATGGTCGGCATCGGGCCGTTCGTCACGATTCCCCTCATGGTCGCCGCGTTCGGCGGACCGCACGCCGTGCTCGGCTTCGTCGCCGGCGCCATCCTCGCCCTGGCCGACGGGCTCATCTGGGCCGAACTCGGGGCCGCCATGCCCGGGGCGGGCGGCACCTACGTGTACCTGCGCGAGGCGTTCCAGTACCGCAGCGGACGGCTCATGCCGTTCCTTTTCGTCTGGACCGCAATACTTTTCATTCCGCTGATCATGTCGACCGGAGTGCAGGGCCTGGTGCAGTACCTGACCTATCTGTGGCCGTCCATGACCACCGGGCAGGGCGATATCGTCGGGCTCGCGGTGGTGGCGCTGGTGGTGCTGCTGTTGTGGCGCAAGGTCGAGAGCATCGGGCGGATCACCGTCGTGATGTGGGCGGTCATGATCATTTCGGTAGCGGCGGTCATCCTGGCGGCCTTCACCCACTTCGACGCGAGCATGGCCTTCGACTGGCCCGCGAACGCCATCGATCTGGGCAGCAATACCTTCTGGCTGGGCTTCGCCTCCGGGCTGACCATCGGCATCTACGACTACCTCGGATACAACACCTCCGCGTATCTCGGTGCGGAACTGAAGGATCCGGGCCGGGTGCTGCCCCGCTCCATCGTGACGGCGATCGTCGCGGTCATGGGCATCTACCTGTGCATGCAGATCGGCGTGCTGGGCGTGATCGACTGGCACGACCTCCTCGACCCGGGCAATGTGGCCTCGCAGTCGGTGGCCTCGGCGGTGCTCGAGACGACCATCGGCAAGGGAGCCGCGCAGGTCGTCACCGTGCTGATCCTGGTGACCGCGTTCGCCTCGGTGTTCGCCGGACTGCTGGGCGGTTCGCGGGTGCCGTTCGACGCGGCGCGCGACGGGGTGTTCTTCCGGTCCTTCGGGCGGCTGCATCCCAAGCACGAGTTCCCGGTGCTCGGGCTGATCGTGATGGGCGTGGTGACCGCGGCCGGGTTCGTCTTCGCCCGGCACATCGGCACCTCGGCCACCCATCCGCCGCTGGCGGTGCTCATCTCGCTGCTGACCACGGTCATGGTGATCGTGCAGGCCTTCGCGCAGATCGCGGCGCTGGTGGTGCTGCGGCGGCGGCAGCCGAACCTGGCGCGGCCGTACAAGATGCTGCTGTATCCGCTGCCCGCGGTGGTGGCGGCCATCGGCTGGGCGGTCATCTACGGGTACGCGGACAAGGCGAATCCCGGTGTGCACCCGATCGAATGGTCCCTGGCATGGGTCGGCATCGGCCTGGTGTCCTTCCTGGTCTGGGCGCGGGTGGAGAAGACCTGGCCGTTCGGCCCCAAGGAGATTCACGAGCGGTTCGCCGAACCCGAACCCGCGCCGACCGCCTGAGCGACCGCCTCGGCAAACAGTCAGCAAACAGAGGGTTATGATCCAGTCCGATTGCTTTGTCTTGGATTGTCCGGATCCACCGCCCTCCGAGGCTGGGAGTCGTCGCCATGAGCAAACCGCTGGTCTGGGCCATAGCCGCCGCACTCGTCGTGATCGGGCCGATGGCCGGATTGTTCGCCCGCCGGCTCGTCGACCGGATCGCCGCCAAGACGGCGGGGAACGAGCGCTCGGTGCACCGCATGGGCTTCGGCCTGGCCCGCGATCTGGCCGTCCCGGTCGCGTCGCTGGCCGGGCTGACCCTCGCCCTGGCCTTGCCGACCGGGCTGCCGTTCTCCCCGATCACGGTCAAGCAGATCCTGGAAGCCGCGCTGCTACTGGCCATCACCTATGCGGTGGCGCGGCTGGCGGCGGAGATCGTCAGCTCGGTGGCCAAGCGGGTCACCGGCATCTCCGGGTCGGTGAGCCTGTTCTCCACCATCACCAAGGTGATCGTGTTCGTGCTCGGGCTGCTGATCACCCTGGACACGGTGGGCGTGGAGATCACGCCGCTGCTCGGTGCACTGGGTATCGGCGCGCTGGCCATCGCGCTCGCGCTGGAGGGCACCCTCGCCAATCTGTTCGCGGGCGTGCACATCCTGGCCTCGAAGACGGTGCAGCCCGGTGACTTCGTGAAACTCGAAGGCGGCGAGACGGGCTGGGTCAGCGACGTGAACTGGCGAACCACCACGATCCAGGACATTCCGGGCAATTTCATCATCGTGCCGAATCGCAAATTCGCCGAATCGATTCTCACCAACTTCCACCGGCCCGATCAGGACATGGCGGTCGTGGTGGAGGTGAGTACCGGGTACACCAGCGACCTGGATTACGTCGAGCAGGTCACCATGGACGTGGCCCGGCGGGTGATGAAGGAACTCGATGTGGGTTTCGCGGGCGCGGATCCGCGGGTGCGCTTCCATACCTTCGGCGATTCGGGCATCCAGTTCCGCGTCGTGCTCCGCACCCGGCATTATGAGGACCAATATCTGCTGGTCAGCGAATTCATCAAGAGCCTGCACCGGCGTTATCGCGAGGAAGGCATCGCGATACCCTACCCCGTGCGGACCCTGGAATTCGCGGGCGCCGGCGGGTTCGAATCCCACTTGGCGGCAGGGTTTCATACACCGTAAATCGCAATGTGCGATGCTCGAGGGGTGAGCAACGAAGCCGACTTCACCGAGCCAGCCCGCGTCACCTTCCGCGGCTATGGCGACATCACCATCGCGGGCGACAGCTGGGGACCCCAGGACGGGCCGCTGGTGGTGTTCCTGCACGGCGGCGGCCAGACCCGCCATTCCTGGAAGGATTCCGGGCTGGCGCTGGCCAAGGCCGGGATGCACGCGGTGCTCCTGGACGCGCGCGGGCACGGTGACAGCGACTGGGCGCCGAGCGGGGACTACACCCGGGCGGCCATGGTCGAGGACCTGATCGCGGTGCTGGAACAGCTCGGCAAGCCCGGGATCGTGGTGGGGGCCAGCATGGGCGGGCTCACCGGGCTGCTCGCCAGCGCGCATCCCAAGCACGCGCTCATGACCGGGCTGGTGCTGGTCGACGTGGTGCCGCGACCGGAGCACGCCGGCGTGGAACGGGTGATCAACTTCCTGGGCAGCAATGCCGAGGGCTTCGCCAGCCTCGAGGAAGCCGCCGACGCGGTGGCCGCCTACCTGCCGCATCGCCGCCGGCCGCGCAATCCCGAAGGGCTGCAACGCAATCTGCGGCTGCGCGAGGACGGCCGCTGGTACTGGCACTGGGATCCGGCCATGCTGTCGGGCTCGAGCAAGGGCGAGGGCGAGGCCCTGGATCTGCACACCCAGCCGCTCGAGGACGCCGCGCGCGATCTGAGCATTCCGACGCTGCTGGTGCGCGGCGCGCTCTCCGATGTGGTCAGCCAAGAGGGCGTCGACGCCTTCCGCGCGCTCGCGCCGCATGCCGAATACGCCGAGATCGGCGCCGCCGCGCACACCGCGGCCAGTGACGCGAACGACGAATTCACCGATGTGGTGGTCGATTTCGTCCGCGCGCACGCGCGCTGAGGTTCAGAGCAGCCGATCGAGCAAGCGGTCGAACAACTCGGCCGCCTGTTCGGGCGTTTTATGCCGGGTCAGCACCGCCTGGGTGATGCCCGAGAGCGAGAACACGAGCAGTTCGGCATCGGAATCCACGTCCGCGCGCGGAGATTCATCGTCTTCTCCGCCGGCGCGATGCCGCTTCAGCTGGTCCGCGAACGCACCCATCAGCCAAATCCCCGGTCCCGCCGTGTCTTCCGTGCCCACCGTCGAGCCGTACAGCGCGGCGGCATGGAAAGCCGACAGCACCAGCGCGTCCTCGCGGGCCTGATCGTCCATCGGCAGCAGCACTGACGCGAAAGCGCGAATCACCGCACGCGGATCGGACTCCGGGCCCAACGCCGCGATGCGCTGTTCGAAGCGCTGCCCCGCGTCCACCACCACCGCCTGCAAGGTGGCCAGCATGAGTTCGCGCTTGTTGCCGAAGTAGTACTGAATGAGCCGCACCGAGATGCCGGCCTCGGCGGCGACGTACTGGAAGGTCGCGGCATCCAATCCGCCACCGGCGATGACTCGCCGCGCGACCGTCGTGATCTCGCGACGGCGCTGCTCGTGATCGACCAAACGGGGCATATGACCGGCCACTCCTGCGTCGTCGGCGAACGGGAAAGGATTGATGGTACGCCCATATCACCTCATTGCACGCAACAGCAGCCGACTCGCGCGCAGCGGGCCCGGCAGCACCGGGCAGCCCGCCGATATACGAACACCTGTTCGATAGCATGGTAGATTCGCCGGCATGTCGACACCATTGCAGGGATCGTTGCTCGATGGGTTCGGAGAGGTCGAGCTGGGCCCGCTGGACGGGTTGCGGCGCACGGTACTCGGAGACGGGGCCTGGATCGATGTGCTGCCCGGCTGGTTGAGCGGGGCCGATGTACTGTTCGAGCGGCTGGCGGCGGAGGTGCCGTGGCGCGCGGACCGGCGGGCCATGTACGACCGGGTGGTGGATGTGCCGCGGCTGCTGTGTTTCTACGAGCAGGGGCGGGAATTGCCGGATCTGGTGCTGACTCAGGCGCGAGAAGCGTTGAGCGAGCACTACTTCGAGGAGTTGGGCGAGCCGTTCACCACGGCCGGCCTGTGCTACTACCGCGACGGCAACGACAGCGTGGCCTGGCACGGCGACAATTTCGGCAGGGGCGGGACCGAGGACACCATGGTCGCGATCGTCTCGGTGGGCGCCGCACGGTCCCTGCTGCTGCGGCCGCGCGGCGGGGGCGCGAGTATCCGATTCGCGCTGGGCCATGGCGATCTCATCGTGATGGGCGGGTCCTGCCAGCGCACCTGGGAGCACGCGGTGCCGAAGACGCGCCGGGCGGTGGGTCCGCGCATCAGTATCCAGTTCCGGCCACGCGGCGTTCGCTGACGAGGGGTTCGAACGCCGCGCCGCCGGTTGGCCGTCAGGGGTTGCGGTCCGCCGGTGGACCGGCCGGGCGGCGGGCGAAGTCCGGGGCGTGTTCGGGGCGGATGCCGCGGGCGACGAGGAACGGCGGCAGGCTGCGGAGCAGCGGGATGCGCCGGAAGACCCGGATGGGTAGCGGGGTCCCCGGCGCGTTGGACACATCGAGCCGGCCGGCCAGCGCGGGGGCGATGACGCGGGCGTGCGCGATGCGCTGCAGGCCCTGGATGACCGCGGTGGGCGGGGTACGGCGGCGCTGCACCCTGGCCAGGTCGGCGGGAGTGACATTGCGCGCCAGGAGTTTCGGGGCCAGCAGGCGGGCGGCGGCCACGGCGTCCTGCACGGCCAGGTTGATGCCGACGCCGCCGACCGGGGACATGGCGTGGGCGGCGTCGCCGAGGCAGAGCAGGCCGTCGGTGTACCAGCGATCCAGGCGGTCGAGTTTGACGTCGAGGAGTTTGACCTCGTCCCAGCCGCGGACGGCGTCGACGCGGTCGGCCAGCCAGGGGGCCACCTCGGCCATGCCGGACACGATCTCGCCGACCGGACGGCCTTGCCGCAGTGCGGCGTCGGCGCCTTTGGCGAGCAGGGTCGCGCACTGCCAGTAGTCGCCGCGATCCAGCATGACGGCGAACCGGCCGGCGGTGAGGACCGGGACGGCGCCCGCCGGGTCGGTGTCGTGGCGCGGGATGCGGAACCACCACACGTCGAAGGGGGTGGCCCAGTGCCGCGAACCCAGGCCCGCGGCCTGACGCAGCACGGAACCGCGGCCGTCGCAGGCCAGGGTGAGGTCGGCGTGGATCTCGCCGGAGCGGCCGTCCTCGGTGCGATATCGGACGCCGGTCACCCGGCCTGCCTCGCGCAGCAGGTCCACGGCCTCGGTGTGCATGCGCAGCCGGAAGCCCGGTTCGGCGTCGGCGGCGCGGACCAGCAGGTCGAGCAAATCCCATTGCGGGACCAGGGCGACGTACCGGTAACGGCCGGGTATGTGGTCGAAGGTGGCGAGGGTCTGCATGCGCCCGCCGATCGGCAGCTGCACCGTATTGAGCCGCCGCTGTGGCAGTTTCGCGAAGTCCTCGGTCAGGCCGAGTTCGTCGAGTAGTTCCAGGGTGGTGGGGTGCACGGTGTCACCGCGGAAATCCCGCAGGAAGTCGCCGTGTTTCTCCAGCACCGTGACGTCCACTCCGGCACGGGCGAGCAGTAATCCCGCGATCATTCCGGCCGGACCACCCCCGGCGACGAGACAGGTCGTGCGTTCCATCGGATCCCCTCCCGGAATCGACTACCGCCGTCTGTTTCGATGGTAGGCCGATTCCGGTGTCCCCGAGCCGAGTTCGCAGGGAAGACCTAGCGGTCTCGATAGAGCACGAAGAAGTACGGATCGGGCAGGCCGCGCATATCCATCACGCCCAGCAGGGTGTCGGCATCGACAGCGCGGAAGATATCGATGATCGGCAGGTGGTCGTAGATCATTGCGGCGCTGGACTTTCCACGGAACTCCAGATTCCGCAGCCGGGCGCGCGGGGTGCGGGTCGCCAGCAGCGGGCGCAGGACGCCGAGCGAGCGGCGGATCGGGCGGATGGCCGGTACCGGCACCTTGCCCGCCAGGAACAGCGGCACCCGCCGCGGATCGACGGGGAACACGCGGCCGTCCGGGCCTTCGAAGAGCAGCGGCTGCACGCTGTCGGCATCATCGAATTGCTTGCCGTACCAGCCGGATTCGACGAGCACTCCCTTCCAGGGGTGGCCGGTGTCGAGTTCGTCGCCGCGCCAGCGCCCGGTGGTGATGTCCTCGACCCGCACCGGCGGCAGGGCGTCGTAGAACTCCCAGGCCTGCTCCGGGGTGCAGCCCTGCGCCAGCAGTTCTCGCAAGTGCTGCCCGTTGTCCGTGCGCGGCTCGCCTGCCACCATCCCGACCTCCTTGTTGAGAGTGAACGGCAAGATTTCTCTCACACTAGCCCGGTGCGTGCAACACCGCGAGCCGCTCCGGAGCCGTCCGGGCGTTTTCGTCACAAAAACAAAAAGTAGGTCGAAACCCCTAGCCGAGATGCTTTTAGTCATCTAGCCTAAAACCCATGACGGCGGTACGAGACACGGCACGAGCGATCCGGGAAGCCCGGCGACCCGAAGACCTCTTCGGCACTGCCGCAAGCGATTCCGAAACCCAGCAGCGCGGACGGCGGCGCTATCACCGGCTCGCGGCGGTGGTGCATCCGGATCGGGTGAGCGCGGACGAAGCGGAGCTGGCGCGGACGGCGTTCGCGCGGCTCGCCGAGCTGTACCGGCAGTGGACGCGAGCCGAGAGCGGCGCGCTGCGGGTGACAGGCACTCGCGGGGTCTATCCGGTCGGCGGGCTGCACGCCCGCGGGTCCGTCGCTGATCTGTACCGCAGCGGGGCCGGGCTGATCGTCAAGATCCCGCGCCGGGCGGCGGCCAACCGGCTGCTGGCCGGGGAGCGAAATGCCCTGCGGGACATCGCGGAAGTCGGCCGGGAGCACGGCTGGCTGCTGCCGTACTTCCCCGAACTGGTGGACACCGTCGATCACCACGACGCGGATTCGGGCGAGCCGCGCACGGTCAATGTGCTGGGCGCGCTCACCACGGAATTCGTGACCCTGGAGGAGATCCGAGCCGCCTACCCCGATGGCCTGGACCCGCGCGACTACGCCTGGATGCATCGCCGCCTGCTGCGCTGCCTCGCCGGAGCCCAGCTCGCGGGGTGGGTGCACACCGCCGTCAGCCCGGCCAACGTGCTGATCCATCCGCGCCTGCACGGTGTCGTCCTGGCCGGCTGGTCATTCGCGACCCGCCCCGGCCGGCCCGCCGCCGCCACGCTCGGCTCCCTCGACTATCCACCGGAGATCCGCACCGCGGTCTCCCCCGCCACCGACGTGTACCAGGCGCATCGCCTGCTGCTCACCATGCTCGGCGACCGCGCGCCCGCGGCTATGCGCACCTTCGCGGCGGGCTGCACCCAATCCGATCCGAGCCTGCGGCCCGAGGCCGCGGACCTGCTCGGTGAATTCGACGACCTGCTCGACCGGCTCTACGGACAGCGCCGCTTCCGGCCCTTCGAGCTCCCGAAAGGACAGTGATAGCAATGGGTTACGGCAATTGGGACGACAGCGCCTACGACGCCGCCCGCACCTTCCGCGCCGCCCGCGGCCTCGACGATTTCGGCTACACCGCCGATATGCGATCGGTGCCGTGGGAGAAGTGGAAGGCGCACCCCTCGCTCGACCCCAAGGGGGTGACGATGCGGGAATCGCGCGACTCCGACGACCACGGGAATTCACTGCCCATCGCGGTGCTGTTCGACGTCACCGGGTCGATGGGCGCGGTGCCGCGGATCATGCAGGAGAAGCTGGGCAAGCTGCACGGGCTGTTGCGGCGCAAGGGTTATGCCGACGATCCGCAGATCCTGTTCGGCGGTATCGGCGATGCCGACAGCGACCGGGTGCCGTTGCAGGTCGGGCAGTTCGAATCCGACAATCGGATGGACGAGCAGCTGCGGCTGATCCTCCTGGAAGGCGGCGGGGGCGGGCAGAAGTCCGAAAGTTATGAGCTGGCCGCGTATTTCATGGCCCGGCACACCGCCACCGATGCCTGGGACAAGCGCGGGCGCAAGGGATATCTGTTCCTGGTCGGCGACGAACTGAACAAGCCGCGGCTGAGCGCCCGGCACATTCGCGACGTCATCGGAGACGATGTGCGCCAGGATGTTTCGGTCGAATCGGTGTACCGGGAACTGGGCGACCGCTGGCACGTGCACTACATCCTGCCCAATCAGTCCAGCTACTACGGGGATCCGGAGATCGCCGAGCATTGGCAGGGGCTGCTCGGGGAACGGTTCCTGCGGCTCGACGATCCGGCGGCGGTGTGCGAGCTCATCGCACTGACCATCGGCATCGGGGAGGACCGGATCGATCTCGGGGCCGGGCTGGCGGATCTGCGCGATATCGGGTCCACCAGCGAAGCCGATGCGGTCGGCAAGGCGCTCGCACCCATCGGGGCGGCGCGGCGGACCCGCAGCACCGGTGCGTTGCCCGCCGCAGCGGACGTGGACGACGACGTCGATTTCGGGAACTAGGTACGCGGCGACATCCGCTCCCCCGTGCGAATCTTGAAGGGATACAGCATGCTCGGCGACAACGAGTTCGGCGACCGCCACCTCATCGTGGTGGATCTGGGCTTCGGCGATGCGGGCAAGGGCGCGACCGTGGATTGGTTGTGCTCACCCGAAGCGGGCCTGGACGTGGCCGCGGTGGTGCGATTCAACGGCGGCGCGCAGGCGGCCCACAATGTGGTCGCGGGCGGGCGGCATCACACCTTCCGGCAGTTCGGGTCCGGGACGTTCTCCGGGGTGCCGACGCTGCTGTCGCGGCACATGCTGGTCGAGCCCATCGCCCTGGCCGCCGAGGCGCGCGCCCTGGCGGCGCTCGGCGTCGCCGATCCGCTGTCCCTGCTGTCCGTGGACGAGCGGGCGCTGCTGACCACCCCCATCCACGGGGCCGCCAACCGTTGCCGGGAGGACGCGAGGGGTGCTTCCCGGCACGGTTCGTGCGGTATCGGGATCGGAGAGACGGCGAGCTACGCACTCGAACACGACGCACCACGGGTCGCCGACTGCCGCCACCCGGATGTGCTGCGGCGCAAGCTGATCGCGCTCGCCGAGCACTATCGGCCACTGCTCGCGGGCAGCGGGCACCGGCACGATTCGATCGATGATCTGGTCGAGGTGTACACCGAGTTCGCGCGGGCGGTCGCGATCCTGCCCGGCGATCAGCTCGGGCGGATCGCGACCGACGGCCGGCTGGTGTTCGAGGGCGCGCAGGGGGCGCTCCTGGACGAATGGCGCGGGCTGCACCCCTACACCACCTGGTCGACCGTCGAACCGCGCAATGCGCGCGCCATGCTCGCGCGAATCGGCGCACCCGCTTACGTCCTCGGCGTCACCCGGGCCTACTTCACCCGCCACGGAGCAGGACCGTTCCCGACCGAGGACACCGAGCTCGCAATTCCCGAGCGGCACAATGGAACCGGCGAATACCAGGGAGCGTTCCGGGTGGGCCACCTGGACCCGATCCTGCTGCGCTACGCGATCGAGGCGTGCGGCGGGATCGACGGACTGGCGGTCAATCACCTCGACATGGTCGGCACGGGAGCGGCGAACGCGAGTCCGCCACGGACCGACGGGGCAGGCCTGGATCGTCCGGCACGGCCTGGCTGCTGCGGAAATCGCTCCGGCCGAGCGGGATCCAGCGAACGCGTTGCCGAGCCGGTCGCTGCGCCCGGCGAAATCCGCACGGCCGTCGGCTATCTCACCGCTGACGGCTATGTGGATCGGCTGGCGTGCGGGCCGTGGCGGGATCTGGAACACCAGGCGCGCCTCACCGGCATGCTGGCCGGGGCGACGCCGGTGCTGGCGGATCTCCCGGACGATGTGCCGGCCTACCTGGAAGATGCACTGGGGGTGCCGGTGGTGCTCACCGGACACGGCCCGGACCGGGCCGATCGCACCATCCGGACCCGGGCTACGGCATGATCGACTACTTGTGGAGCAACAATCCGCCGTGTCCATCGATGTGATCGCCCTGCGCTACGGGGGCGACGACCCGACCGTCACCGTCGGCATCGCCCCCCGGCAATGGGAGCCGTTCGCCGGCGACCTCGCCCTGCCCGGCGTCCTGCTCCACCGCGGCGAACGCCTGGCCGCCGCCGCCCGGCGCGCCGTGCACACCAAACTCGGCGTGCCGGAGAACGCCATCGCGGCGGTCGGCCAGGTCGCCACCTTCGACGAACCGCACCGCGACCCGCGCGGCCCCACCCTGTCCATCGCCATGTGGGCGGTGGTGACCCAGCCCGGCGACGCCAGCTGGATCCCCTTCGACCAACTCCCCCACCTGGCCTTCGACCACAACCAGATCGTCACCGCTGCCCGCACCCGGCTCGCCGAAATGCTCTGGAAAGACCTCGGTTTCACCCGCCCCCTCATCGGCGACCAATTCCCCGCCACCCGCGCGGTAGAACTCAGCACCGCCCTGCACGGCACCCGCCCCGACCCCGGCAACCTCAACCGCACCCTCGCCGCAATCCCCGGCCTCGACCGCACCGGAGACCGCCTCCGCGTCAAGGCAACCGGCCGCCCCGCAGCAGTCTGGGCCTTCGCTCCACCCAACGCACCAGCATCCGAACTGGACAGCTGAAACCGGGAACTGGCTGCACCATCCGATGTGGACAACCGAAACCGAGAACCGGCTGCTACATCCGACGTGAAAGCCTGAAACCGGGAAGCGGCATCGCCTAGAAGCGCGCGGCCGGTTCCCCGGCACTCGCTCCCATGGCTCGTTCACGGCGTTCGTTCCTGGGACTCCTTCTCAGCGCGCACTCCCGGCGCAAGTTCACTGCACTTGTACACGGCACTCGCCCGCTGCACTTGTCACGGCACTCGCTCCCTTGACTCGCTCACGGCACCAGAACGATCCGGCCACGCATCCCGCCTTCCGCGACGCGCTTGTGCGCGTCGGCGACCCGGTCCAGGGGCAGGATGTCGGCGACGCGCGGTGTGAGCGCGCCGGTGTCGACCAGGTGGACTAGGTCGGCGAGCTGGGTGGCGTCGGCGCGAATCCAGGTGTTCGCCACCCGGATTCCGCGCAATCCGACCGGTTCTGCGCCACCGACCACTGCCGAGAACGCACCACGATTGCGGACCGCATCGAGTGCCTCGGCACCCAGTACCGCCGCGTCCACGGCTCCGTCCACGCCGCCCGGCACCAGCGCGCGCACCGCCTCACCCAATCGCGCACCGCGGGGCACGAAGAATTCGGCCCCGAGCGACCGCACCGACTCCTCGTCCGCCGCACCGGCGGTCGCGACCACCCGCAGCCCGCGCGCCGCCGCGAGCTCGACCGCGAACCCGCCGACCGCACCCGCCGCGCCGGTAATCAGTACCGACCGACCGGGTTCGAGCGCGAGCAGATCCAGCGACTGGGCGGCGGTGAGGGCATTGAGCGGGATGGTCGCGGCCTGCTGCGCGGTGACCGACCGTGGCGCCCGTGCGACAGCGGCGGCATCCAGCACGACATATTCGGCCTGGGTACCGAGCGGCACATCGAGGCGGTCCGACAGGCCGATCACCTCATCACCAACCGCGAATCCCGTTCCGCCGATCGTGGGTTCATCACCCGCGAATCCCGTCCCGCCCGTGCGGGTTTCGCCACCCGCCCAGGTTTTGCCGCCCGCCGGTATCTCACCGCCTGCTGGGATCTCACCGCCTGCTGGGGCCTCGCCGCCTGCTGGGGCCTCGCCGACCCTGCTGCCCTCACCGACCGCGCCAATCTCACCGACCGCGCCAATCTCGCTGACGGGGTCGAGCAGCGCGGGGCCGATCGCATCGACGATGCCCGCCACGTCCCACCCGATGCCGATCACGTCGCGAGCGGGGAGCAGGCCGGCGGCGGTCAGTCCGCCGGAGCGGGTGTGTAGATCGACGGGGTTGACGGCGGCTGCGGTGACGCGAATCCGGAGCTGACCCGGGCCGGGATCGGGAACTGGGACTTCGGTGATCTCCAAGACCTCGGGCCCACCGAAGGTCCGGATGATGACGGCACGCACGTGAATTCTCCTCCGCGACGGATTCTTTCGACTACTCGAACGAACCTAGGGAGTGCTACTCTCCGGCGGGAAGTACGCACTTCGGAGTGCGTATCGCACGACGAGGAGAGCCATGGCCACCAAGACCGCCGCCCAGCAGCGCCTCGACGCCCGCAATGCCTACGACGCCTACCTCCGCGAGTGCCCGGCCCGTCACCTCCTCGACCGCATCAGCGACAAGTGGGTCAGCCTCCTGCTCAACGCCCTCGCCGACGGCCCCCAACGCTACGGCGACCTGTCCCGCCGCATCGCCGGCGTCAGCCAGAAAATGCTCACCCAAACCCTCCGCACCCTCGAACGCGACGGCCTCGTCACCCGAACCGTCACCGCCACCGTGCCGGTCCGGGTGGACTACGACCTGACCCCACTGGGCCGCAGCCTGCTGCCGGTGATGCAGGCCATCAAAGCCTGGGCCGAAACCCATATCGAAGAAGTACTTTCGGCACGCACGGCATACGACGACGCAGCCGCGCACTGACATCCGCGACCCACCGGCACACAACGCGGCGGCTTGTCAGCGGATCCTGGACGGCGACCTACCCGTTAACCCGGTTGTCGCAGGACCGATTCCACGAGTTGGCGGACTCCGTCGAATAGCTGCTCCTTCTGTCCCGCGCGGACCATGCGGGGTACCAGTTCGCCGCCGAGGGGGGCGAGCAGGAGGGCGCCTACGGTGTCGGCGTCGAGGTCGGGGCGGGCTTCGCGGAGGAGGGTGCCGATGTGGGTGGCCCAGAAGGCGTGGAGTTCGTCGCGGCGAGGGTGCGGGGGGATGGCCTGGTAGGCGACGACCAGTTCGACGTCGTCGGCGATGAGGCGGGTCATGGCGTCGAAGTAGGCGAGTAGGCGGTCGGCGGCGGGGGCGCCGGGGCCGAGTGGGGGTGGGCCGGATTCGATGGCGGCCATCAGGCCGAACGCGCCTTCGGCGATGAGTTCGTGCAGGAGGCCGGCGCGGCTGCCGAAGCGGCTGAACAGGGTGCCCTTCGCGACTCCCGCGGCGGCGGCGATGCGGTCCATGGTGACCGCCTCGGCGCCGTGTTCGACGAGCAGGGCGCGGGTTGCCAGCAGGATTGCCTGGCGATTGCGGGCCGCGTCGGCGCGTTCCTTGGGGCGGTCCATGGCACCACTTTCATTGACAACATGACCGACGGTCAATATGTTGGCGAGCACAACTTGACCGTTAGTCAACTTATGAGGTTTCTATGCGTGCAATCCTATTGACCGCGACCGGTGGGCCCGATGTGCTGGTGCCCGGTGAGGTGCCCGCACCGCGGCCGGGAGCCGGTGAGGTGCTGGTTCGCAGCGAGGCGATCCCGGTGTTGTATCCCGAGACGATGCTGCGGTCCGGGGCGTTTCCGATTCCTTTGGACAAGCCGTTCGTTTTCGGCACGCAGGCGGTGGGCATCGTGGCCGAAATCGGTGCGGGCGTGGATTCGGCGTGGATCGGGCAGCGAGTCATGCTGGGCAGCAACACCTTCGGGACCTATGCCGAACTGGTGTGCGTGCCGGTGGACGGTATCGTCGCGGTGCCGCAGGCAGTTTCGCCCGAGGATGCCGCCGCGGTGAGCATGAGCGGCTCGGTGGCTCTGCCATTGCTGGAACGCGCCGCGCTGACCGGTACCGAAACGGTGCTCGTCGAAGCCGGGGCGACCGGGATCGGCGGGTACCTGGTGCAGCTGGCCAAGGAGTTCGGGGCCGCGCGGGTCATCGCCACCGCGGGCGGGCCGGAAAAGGGCGACCGGGCACGGGAATTGGGGGCCGACGAGGTGATCGACCACCGCGCCGCCGACTGGCCGCAGCGGCTCGCCGAAGTACTGGCGGGCACGACCGTGGATGTGGTGTTCGATTCGATCGGCGGCGAATCCGCTTCGGCGCTACTGGATCTCATGACGCCCCTGCGCGGGCGCATGCTCAGCTACGGCTGGCTGTCGGGGGCGCCCGCGCAGCTCAGCGCCATGGATGTGATCGGCCGCGGCCTGACGCTGGTGGGCTGCGCCGGTCCGGCCTGGCTCGCGGGGGTCGCGGCGGCGCGGGGCGCGGTGCTGGAACGGGCGGCGACCGGTGGGATCACCGTGCTGTCCGACCTGCGACTGCCGCTCGAGCAGGCGGCCGAGGCGCATCGCCGGCTGGGCGAGCGGGCGGCACTGGGCACCATCGTGCTGCGCCCCTAGGCACCGGGGGCCGGACGCCGTCGCGACGACGTCCGGCCGGTGCGTCAGGCTTGCGGTTTGCCCAGGCAGAAGGTGGTGGGGCGGTCGGCGAGGGTGATCACGCTGTCGGTGTCGGGGCCGCAGAGGTTTTCGTCGGCCTGACCGTCCACGCGGGTGAGGACGCGGAAGCTGGCCTCACTGGAGGCGCATTCGGCGAACTGGTAGCCGGTGAGCATGGACTCGTGATAGCAGCTGTCCTGCTTGAAGTTCGGGGCCAGGCAGAGGAAGGCGGTGGTGCCGCCGTTGAGGGTCTCCTCGTAGGAGGTGTAGTCGGCGGCGCAGTCGGCCTTGCTGTCGAAGACCTTCGCGACCTGGTAGACGGCCTTCGGGGAACCGCAGTCGACGGGTTCGGTCTTGGAGTCGAACATCGAGCCCTTGATGACATTGATGCAGTCGCCGACCTTGGCGCGGCCGGTGTCGGACTTGCTCGCGTCCTTGACCGCCTGCGTGCCCTTCTCGATGGCCGAGCAGCCGGCCAGGGCGAGCGCCGCGGCGGCGAGCACGGGGAGCAGCCGGCGGAGCTTCCTGGGGCGGTCCGCCTTCACCTGCATCGATGTCACAAAACTCCCTTTCGCTGTCTTCGGTCTGAAATGCCTCACCACCAAACCGTGCCGGGGCGTGGGGAGCATCCGGGAAACCACGGGATATCCCTGAATACCGGGCGAAAGGGACACCGATATGCTCCCGAGCGACCGTCCGCACGGAAAGGAGTGCGCGATCGAGGCGTTCGTCGGCCGCGACCATCAGCTCACCAGCCTCGATGCGGCGTGCACCGGGTCAGGGGGCGGGGTGGTGCTCGTCGAGGGGCCCGCGGGAATTGGGAAGACGCGGCTGCTGGCGGAATTCGCGCGCAGGTGTGCGACGCGGCGGGTCGTCACCGTGGCGGCGACAGAGTTCGAGCAGGGTGCGCCGTTGGGGCTGGTCGAGGATCTGCTCGAGCGGTTGGACGGTCCAGTCGGCGGGATAGCGCACGGGCCGAGCGCCACCGGAGAGCGGGCGGAGCCGAGGTGGGAATCGCCGCTCGCGCCAGCGCCTTTCGCACGGGATGGCGATCCACGGGCGATCGCGCGGATGGTGCGCGGTCGGCTGGAGACGGAACCGACAGTTCTGATCGTCGATGATGTGCACTGGGCCGATTCCGCGTCGCTGCGCGTGCTGGCGGCGCTCATCCGGCAACAGGAATCGGCGTCCGCCCGATTGGTGCTGGCCTACCGTGAGGGCCAGTTCCCGGCGGCGCTCGGTCCCGCGCTGCGCTCCGGCGGGCGGGCGGCCGCCCATCTCGTCGTACCGCCGCTGTCGGATGCCGATACGGCCGAGCTGCTTCCCGACCTGGGCGTGGTCCGGCGTCGGCGATTGCTCATCGCATCGCACGGAAATCCGCTCTACCTGCAACTCCTCGCCGACCACTCCCCCGCCGAGCTCGATGCCATTGCGCACGAAGCCGATTCGGTCGACCTCGCCGCCGAACCTGCGGCCCTGGACCGGACCATCAGGGCGGAACTGACACAGCTCCCCGAAGCCGAACGACGAGCAATCCAGGCTGCCGCCGTCTGCGGCCCCACCTCCGATATCGAATTGCTTTGCGCCACTGCCGAATCCGACCGGCACACCGTGACCGCCGCCATCGACGAACTGGTCCGCCGCGGCTGGCTCACCCTCGGGGATCGCCGGATCACCTTCCGCCATCCCTTGATCCGCACCGCCGCCTACGGCCTCACCGGCCCCGCCGCCCGCGCCGAAGCCCACCGCCGCGCCGCCGATTTCCTGCGCACCGCCGGCGCCCCGCTTCTCGACCGCGCCCGCCACCTCGAGCACTCCCTGTGCGGCCGTGACGATCTCGCCGCCGCCGAACTCCTCCAAGCCGCCGAACAAACCCTTGCCACCGTCCCCGCCACCAGCGCCCGCTGGGCGGCGGCAGCCCTCCGCGCCGCCGCCGACCCGCCCGAGAGCAGCGACGGCGCGGCGCAACTACTCCTCGGGCGCGCGCTGCTGCTGTCGGGATCCGCGGCGGACGCACGCGAAATACTCGAAGCCCTCGCAACCCGAGCGGGACCGAACCAGCTCGAAGCGATACTGCTGCAAGCACGTTGCGAACGGGTCCTCGGCCGCGCGGACCGAGCACGCGCTCTGCTCGCCGCCGTGGCCGCGCCTCTCATCGGGCCCACGCAGGTCATCGCCGGTCGACCGGACGGATGCTCCGAGCCACTTGCCGAGCAACACATTTCGCGTGATCGGGCCGATAGCGGCAGCTCTCCGGAGAGTTCGACCGGCGCACTGAGCCGTCCTCCCGGGAACAGCGAGGCTCCTGCTGTCCTCCATGCGGAAGCCCCGATCACCAACCCGCAGGAACGTTTCCTCGCCGCGCGACCGCAACGATCGGACTGGGGCGAGACCACCGAAATCCTCGGCGCCGAAGACGATTCGGCTGTCGCCGCTGCGGTGGCATTCGGGGCGCACAGTGCGGGGGTGCATCTGGAGTTGGCGATTCTGGAGATGCAGGACAATCGGGAGGCCGAGGGGGCTGCCCGGGTGGCGGCGCTGTTCGAGTCAGGGGCGGTGCGGGATCCGGCGATTCGGGCAGCGGCTACGACTTTGCGGAGCATGGGGCTACTAACCGGCGGGGACATAGCGGGGGCGCAAGCCGAATATCGGGTGGCAGAGCGGGAATTCGGACGGCTGTCGGAGACGGAATTGCTCGATGCGGTGCATGCGGCGGCGGCGCTGGGGTGGATGAGTTACTTTCTCGATGATCAGCGGACCGGGGTGGCGCATATCGAGCGAGCTGTTCGGGTGAGCCGGCGGCGGGGGTGCAATTTCATTCTGCCGGAATTGCTTACCGTGCAGGCTTATTCGCTGGCCAAGCTGGGACGGTTCGCGGAGGCGCTGGCCGCGGCCGAGGACGCTGCCGAGACCGCGGAACTGTTCGGGTATCACGATATTCCGCCGCTGGCGGGGGCACTGGAGCTGCGGGTGCTGGCGCATACCGCGCCACGCGAGGCGCTGCTGGAACGGTGGCGGGCGATCGATGCCATGCCGCGACCGGTCATGCGGTGGTGGCGCGGGGTGGTCGAGGCCGCGCTGGACGAGTATGCCGACAAGACCGGGTGCGAGGCGCCGAATCCGATTGGGGCGCAGCCCGATACCCAGCATCCGATGCGGCCCACCGAGCTGGCGGTGCGGGCACGGGAGGCGATCGCGCAGGGCCGGATCGAGGAGGCGAGCGGGCTGGTGGAGCGGGCGGAAGACGCGGCGCGGGGCTCGGGGCTGCCCGCGCAGCTGGCCGCCGCCGCCCATGCGCGTGCCGAATACGCGGCGGCGCGAGGCGATTTCGACCTCGCGCTGGCGGCGGCGCGTACCGCCATCGACGCCTACGGAGTGGCGGACATGCCGGTGCAGCGCGCGCAGGCGCTACTTCTGGCCGCGCAATTGTCCGGGCAGCAGGGAGATTTCGGCCTGGCCACCGCCCGGATCGCGGCCGCCCGCGCCGAACTGATCGCGGCGGGCGCGCACGAACTGCTGACGGAAGCGACTGCCGCGCAACGCCGCCTGGCGGGCCGGCGCTCGGTCAGCGGGGACGCGGCGCTCACCGAACGGGAACGCGAAGTCGCCGAACTCGCGGCGCGCGGCTTCAGCAACAAGGACATCGCGGGGCGGCTCTTCTTGAGCCCACGCACGGTCGAGGACCACCTCGGCCGGATTCTGCGCAAGCTCGGCCTCACCGGACGCGCCGGTATCGCGCATCGCCTCGCGGAATTGGAGTCAGGGGCCCGAGAACACAACGGAGGAACGGCATCCTGAGCCGGCCGTCCAGCGGAGCAACGCATCCTGTCCCCGCAGTCTCGCGGAGCAGCAGCATTCTGCCCATCCAGTCCCGAGGGTCCGCGGCCATTCAGCTGCACGGCCGGTCTCCGACCCGCAGCACGGACGCTCGCGGCGGCTGTCAGCCGGTGATTTCCCACTCGTAGACGGTGAGTTCCGAAGCGCCCGTGGTGTGAATCGGGTCGGTGTGCACGAGTTCGCGTGCGGCATCGAGGGATTCGGCGGTGATCACGTATGCCCCACCGGTGCCGTCGGTGAATTTGCCGGTTTCCACCAGCTGTCCGCGCGAACGGACCTGCTCCAGCCACTCCTGGTGCGGAGTGACGACGGCGGAGTCGAAGCGCGGGGTGCGCATGGCCATTACCAGGTACTTGCGCACCCTGCGCTGCTCCTTCTTACTTGTCGTCCGAGGACGGTGTGGCCCGGGTGGCCGCGGCGGCGGCGCGCACCTGCGGCGCCACCTGCACGACCTGACCCAGCACGCCGTTGATGAACGACGGCGAATCGTCGGTGGACAGCTCCTTGGCGAGCTCCACCGCCTCGTCGACGGCCACCACGGGCGGGACGTCACCGGCGTGGAACAACTCCCACACCGCCACCCGCAGAATGGCGCGGTCCACGGCGGGCAGCCGGGACAGGGCCCAATCCTGCAGGTATCCCTCGATGGTGGCGTCCACCCGGTCCAGATCGTCGGCCACACCTTCGACCAGGACCCGGGTGTAGGGGTTGACCGGGGCCACCGAATCGTCGTTCACGGCCAGCGCGACGCGTTCGGAGAGCAGGTCCGCGGGGTCGATATCGCGGGCCTCGGCCTCGAAGAGCAGGTCCACGGCCCGGCGACGCGCCTTGTGCCGCGCACCGAGTTTCTTGAAACTCGACTTCTTGTCCACTGGCTGGTCTGCCACGGTCACCATTATCCGCGCGTCAGGAGTTGACGCGGCTGATGTAGGAGCCGTCACGGGTGTCGATGCGCAGCTTGTCACCCTGGTTGATGAACAGCGGCACCTGGACCTCGGCGCCGGTCTCCACGGTGGCGGGCTTGGTGCCGGCCGAGGAGCGGTCGCCCTGCAGGCCCGGCTCGGTGTGGGTGACGATGACGTCGATGGCGACCGGGAGCTCGACGAACAGCGCCTCGCCCTCGTGCATGGCGATCTGCACGCCCATGTTCTCCAGCAGGAAGCCGGCATTGCGGCCGAGCAGCTGCTCGCTCAGGTGGATCTGGTCGTAGGTGTCGCCATCCATGAAGATGTAGTCCGAGCCGTCGTGGTACAGGTAGGTCATGTCACGACGGTCGACGGTCGCGGTCTCCACCTTGACGCCGGCGTTGAAGGTCTTGTCGACGACCTTGCCCGAGACCACGTTCTTCAGCTTGGTGCGCACAAAGGCGGGACCCTTACCCGGCTTCACGTGCTGGAACTCGACGATCTGCTGGAGCTGATTGTCGATCTTCAGCACGAGGCCGTTCTTGAAGTCGCTGGTGTCCGCCACTGTCCTCGGATCTCCTCTAGTCGGTCGACCGCGCGTCAGTCGACGACGGTCAGGTCTTTGCTGGTGCGGGTGAGCAGTTCCGGGCCCCCCTTGCGAACCACGAGCGTATCCTCGATCCGGACTCCGCCGCGGCCGGGGAAATACACACCTGGCTCGACGGTCACCGCCACGCCATCCAGCAGTGTACCCGTGCCGGTTTTGGCGATTCCGGGCGCTTCGTGGATCTGCAGGCCGACGCCATGTCCCAGACCGTGCACGAACAGCTCGCCATGGCCCGCGGCCTCGATCACCGAGCGGGAGGCGGCGTCCACCGCCCTGGTCGATACGCCGGGAGCCAGCGCCTCGCGGCCGGCCCGCTGCGCCGCGTAGACCAGGTCGTATACCTCCCGCTGCCAGTCCGAGGGCTCGCCGAGCACGTAGGTGCGGGTCATATCGGAGTGGTAGCCGTCGACGGTGGCGCCGAAGTCCAGCTTCACGAAATCGCCCTGCGCGAGCACCGCGCCGGTCGGGCGATGATGCGGGACAGCCGAATTCGGGCCCGCGGCCACGATGGTCTCGAAGGAGACCGCGTCCGCGCCGTGCTCGAACATCAGCCATTCCAGCTCCCGGGCCACCTGGCGTTCGGTGCGGCCGGGGCGGATGCCGCCGCGTTCCAGCAGGGTGGCCAGGGCGGCGTCGGCGGCAGCGCAGGCGGCGGCCAGGCGACCGACCTCGTAGGCGTCCTTGACCATGCGCAGCTGTTCGACCAGGCCGGAGATCGGGACCAGGTCCAGGCCGGTGCCGAGGGCCCGCAAGCCCTGGTGCTGTTCGACGGTGACGATATGGCTCTCGAAACCGACGCGGCCGGTCTGCCATTCGCCGGCGATCTCCATCACCCGGCGGGCGCTGGCGCGGTTGATCTCCGCGCGCAGGTCGGGGACCTGTTCGCCGACCTGGGTGATGTAGCGGCCGTCGGTGCAGATGATGGTGCGGTCCTCGCTGGAGTCCCAGGCGTACACCAGCAGCGCGGCGTTCGACCCGGTGAAACCGGTCAGGTACCGGATATTGATCAGATCCGTGACCAGCAGGGCGTCGACCCGGTTCTCCACCAGCAGGTCCCGCAACGCGGCCCGCCGCAGCGCGTAATTCGGACGTGCGGGCACCGACTCGTGATCAGCCATGCGTCAAAGCTACCGCCGACACGCCACAACACCGACACCCAGCATGCCGACGCGCCCGCCGGAACGGTGGTTGTCCACAACCGATGCGGTCATCCACAAATCGATTGCGACCGGCATGTCGAATGCCGGAGTGCGACACCGTGAATGGCATGCACCCCGCCACCGTCACCCTCGATGTCCTCGCCGCACTCGGTCCGTCCGCCTGGTCCGGTGGCCGAGTGGCGCACGGTCTTGCCGAGGCGGCTGGGTTCTACCCGGCACCCGGCGGCAGATCGGCGACTCTCGCCAGCGGATCGGCAATCCTCCGACGCAGTCCGGCTGCCGTGGCGCTGATCGGGTGGTGTGTGGTGCTGATCCGTGCAGATCTACGCGAGCGGCGGCTTCCGAACGTGCTCACGGTTTCTGGCGCCGCAGTCGTGCTGGCGTACGCCTCCGGGTCCGGGCGTCTCGGCGTCGCGCTCGCAGGCGCGCTCCTGTTGACCGTGCCGTATCTGATGGTGCATCTGGCCGCGCCGCATGCGCTGGGCGCGGGAGACGTCAAGCTCGCGGTGGGGCTCGGTGCGGTGACGGCGCTCGGCGGCGCGCAGTGCTGGGTGCGAGCCGCGCTGGGGGCACCGGCGCTCACCGCCATCGCGGGCGTGGTGGTGCTGATGGTGCGATATGTGCGGGCCTCCGACAATTCCTCGCTATCGCCGGGCACGCGGTGTGCCGGGCACCTGGCGGACGTGATTTCGGTGACGCCGACGGGGCCCATCCGGGACGCGACGGTGAACTCGGACGCCGGACTGTGCGTATGTGCCGGTGCGGAAGCTGATTCGGAGGTCGTGAGCAGGTCGCGACCTCCGGGTTCCGGTGCCGGCGGGCACCGCGGGGGTACCCTTCCGCACGGTCCCGGGATGTGTGTGGCGAGTCTGCTGGCGCTGGCGCTGGCGTCGTGACAGCGGCATGCGCCGGACCACGTGTCCGAGTGGCCTCATCTACATGGAAAGATGTAACCCGTGTTGCGTTGGATAACTGCCGGTGAATCCCATGGCCCTGCTCTCGTCACCATCCTCGAGGGGATGGTGGCCGGTGTCGAGGTGACCTCTGCCGATGTCGCCGAGCAGCTGGCGCGCCGCCGGCTCGGATACGGGCGTGGCGCCCGGATGAAGTTCGAGGCCGATGTGGTCACCCTGGTGGGTGGCGTGCGGCACGGGCGCACCATGGGCGGACCGGTCGCCATCGAGGTGGCGAACTCCGAGTGGCCCAAGTGGACTCAGGTCATGTCGGCCGATCCGGTGGACGAGGCCGAACTGGCGGATCTGGCGCGCAACGCTCCGCTGACGCGGCCGCGCCCCGGCCATGCCGATTACTCGGGCATGCTCAAGTACGGCTTCGACGATGCGCGCAATGTGCTCGAGCGGGCCAGTGCGCGCGAGACCGCGGCGCGGGTCGCGGCGGGCACCGTCGCCAAGAACTTCCTGAAGCAGGCGCTGGGCGTCGAGGTCATCTCGCACGTGGTGTCGATCGGCACCGCCGCCAACACCTCCGGCGTGGTGCCGAGCGCGGGCGATCTGGCCGCCATCGACGAGTCGCCGGTGCGCTGTTTCGACAAGGACGGCGAAGCGGCCATGATCGCCGAGATCGAGGCGGCCAAGAAGGACGGCGACACTCTCGGTGGCGTGGTCGAGGTCGTGATCGAGGGCCTGCCGATCGGGCTGGGTTCGTTCACTTCCGGTGAGGCGCGGCTGGATTCGCGGCTCGCGGCGGCGCTCATGGGCATTCAGGCCATCAAGGGCGTCGAGGTGGGCGACGGGTTCGAGACCGCGCGCCGCCGCGGCAGCCAGGCGCACGACGAGATGAAGCCGGGTCCGGACGGCGTGCTGCGTTCCACCAACCGCGCGGGCGGGCTGGAAGGCGGCATGACCAATGGCGAGGCGCTGCGGGTGCGCGCGGCCATGAAGCCGATCTCGACCGTGCCGCGCGCGCTGGCCACCGTCGACATGTCCACCGGTGACGAGGCCGTCGCCATTCACCAGCGTTCCGATGTGTGCGCGGTGCCGGCCGCCGGTGTGGTCGCCGAGGCCATGGTGGCGCTGGTCGTGGCGCAGGCGGTGCTGGAGAAGTTCGGCGGCGATTCGCTGCCCGAGACCGTCGACAACATCAACGCCTACCTGAAGCGAATCAACGCGCGCCCGCACGTTCCGTCGGGCAACGCGTCACGGTGAGTCCCGAGAACGACCCGAATCCGGGCGACGCCGAACGGCGTTCGCCCGGAACCGATCAGCGCGCCGAGACCGGACAGCCGGCCCCGGCCACCGATGCCGAATCGGGTCAATCCGACGACGCCGCCCTATCGAGGGACGCCGCGAGCACAGCGGGTGCTTCCGATCCTGCAACGGCCGACTCCGCAGGCCCGCAGGCGGGTGCTTCCGCCCCCGCGACAGCCGCCTCCGCGGGCACTCAGGGCGAGGCGTCCAGCGCGGGTCGCGAGCCTTGTGAGGGACTGCCGTCGAGCGTGGTGCTGGTCGGCCCGCCCGGTGCGGGCAAGTCCACCATCGGGCGCAAGCTCGCGCGGGAACTGGGGCTCGATCTCTATGACACCGATGCGGGTATCGAAGAGGAGACCGGGCGCACCATCCCCGAGATCTTCGCGGAGGACGGGGAACCCGAATTCCGCCGCATCGAGGAAGAAGTGGTGCGCGCGGCGGTGCTGAATCGTCAGGGCGTCATCTCGCTCGGCGGCGGTTCCGTGCTGTCGGCCGCCACTCGCGAAGTGCTGCGCGGGCGCACCGTCATCTACCTGGAAATCAGTGTGGGCGAAGGACTTCGCCGCACCGGCGCCAGCACCAACCGCCCCCTGCTCAATGGCGACGACCCGGCGAAGAAGTACCGCGAACTGATGAAGATCCGCCGCCCGCTGTACCGCGAGGTGGCGTCGATCCGGGTCCGCACCGACGGCCGCAGCCCCGGCCGCGTGGTCCGCATGATCCTGGCCAAACTCGGCGTCGAACCCACCGTCCGCCTGGACGACCCGGCCACCGAACCCGCCCCCATCCCCAACGGCTCCGCCGGTTCCCGCTCCCGCCGCCGGCGCCGCCGGGGCCGCGGCCGTGGCGACCAGGCCGCCCCCGCGAATTCGACCGCGGCGGTATCGATTCCGGATTCCACCGCCGAAGCCACCGACGACAGCGCCGAGTCCCCCGCCGCCGAAGGAGCCAAGCGTTCCCGCCGCAGCCGCCGCTCCCGCCGTCGCGGCCGCCGCAATTCCGACGCGCCCGCGGTGACCACGAGCCCCGGTGCCACCGGATCGGGCTCGGGCACAACGAAGCCCGCGACCGGCACCGACTTCGGCTCGGCGACAACACGATCCGATACCTCGTCCGCCGCAGCATCGTCCGATGCGTCGCCGACCGCCACGCCGTCCGGCGGCGCGAATGCCGGTGCCACACCGTCCGGCGGGATGAATGCCGGTGCCACGCCGTCCGGCGGGGTGAATGCGGGTACCACGCCGACCGGTGACACGGGCGGCCGAGCACGCTCGACCGGCGGCGGGCGCTCGGCTCGCCGCCGCCGCGCCGCAAGGGCGGCAGGCGCCCCCGACGACCAGCGGACGACCAACGCCGGCACGAACCGCACCGCTGCGCACTCGGCCACCGAGACCACCGGCGCGTCCGGTTCGGGCCAGCGCGATTCCGCCCCCACCGGACCGGGTCGCCCCGATTCCGATGCCGCCCAAGCGGATTCCGGCCCCGGCGCGGCAGCTGCCCCCGGCGCAGGCCGATCCCGACGGGCCCGCGCCCGCCGAGCCCGTGCCCGCGCCAGGCAGCCCGACACGACCGGCAACTCCACTCCGACGGCAACGGCGACCGCACCCACCTCGGGCGAGGCACCGGCATGAACGACCTCCGGCCACCGTCAGCAGGTCCGAGTGATCAGCGCACACAATCGAATTCATATTCGGCGTGTCGCGAACACGGCAACCACGTGATCGTCGTCTGCCACCGGCCCGCACATCCCGCGCCGGAGTCTGCGGCAATATCTACCGCAAGTCGGGCGTCGACCCGAGGCGGACCGCATCCGGATCGGCATCCGGTCCCGGCGGGCAGCCCGCGTCCCGGAGCGGGCAGCACTCGTCCTGGAGCGCGCAGCACGCGCCCTGGAGCGGGCAGCACGCATCTTCTGACCGATCGGGCGGCCGAGGTTTCGGAATCCGCTCGCACGCAACGTGTTCGACTGTCCCGCTCGGGTGCGGGACCATCCTTGGAGGAGAGCTGATGAGTGAGCCGACTCGTATCGAGGTTCGGACGGCCGATCCGTATCCGGTGATCATCGGGCGCGGGCTGCTGGGGGATCTGGTCGGTGAGGTGACGGGGCGGTCCGGGGTGCGGACGGTCGCGATCTTCTATCAGCCGCCGTTGGCGGAGACCGCCGAGGTGGTGCGGAAGGCGCTGGTCGAGCAGGGGATCGATGCGCACCGGGTGGAGATTCCGGATGCGGAGGCCGGTAAGGATCTGCAGGTCGCGGGGTTCTGCTGGGAGGTGCTCGGGCGGATCGGGCTCACCCGCAAGGATGTCATCATCAGCCTCGGTGGTGGTGCGGCCACCGACCTGGCCGGGTTCGTCGCTGCCACCTGGATGCGCGGGGTGAGCATCATTCATGTGCCGACCACGCTGCTGGCCATGGTGGATGCCGCCGTCGGCGGGAAGACCGGGATCAATACCGAGGCGGGGAAGAACCTGGTCGGCTGCTTCCATGAGCCGGCCGCGGTGATGGTGGACCTGGCGACCCTGGAGACGGTGCCGCGCAACGAGATCGTGGCCGGAATGGCCGAGATCATCAAGGCGGGGTTCATCGCCGATCCGGTGATCCTGGACCTGGTGGAGCAGGATCCGCAGGCCGCCCTGGACCCGGCCGGAGAGGTGCTGCCGGAGCTGATCCGGCGGGCCATCCAGGTCAAGGCCGATGTGGTGGCGGCGGATCTGAAGGAATCGGATCTGCGGGAGATCCTGAACTACGGGCACACCCTCGGCCATGCCATCGAGCGGCGGGAGCGGTACCGGTGGCGGCACGGCGCGGCCGTATCGGTCGGCCTGGTGTTCGCGGCCGAACTCGGCCGGCTCGCCGGACGCCTCGACGACGCCACCGCCGAACGGCACCGGACCGTGCTCGAAAGCATCGGGCTGCCCACCACTTACGATGCCGACGCCCTGCCGCAGCTGCTGGAATCCATGCAGACCGACAAGAAGACCCGCTCCGGCGTGGTGCGGTTCGTGGTCCTGGACGGCCTGGCCAAGCCGGGCCGGCTCGAAGGCCCGGATCCGTCGCTGCTGGCCGCCGCCTATTCGACCATCGCGCGCGAGCAGAGCCCGGGCGGCACCGGAATCCTGCTCTGACCCATGACGAAGGAAGCGCCCGTGACCGAACCGGTCACGGGCGCTTCGCCGTTCGAGGGCGGCTCAGACTCCGGCCGGTTCCTTGTTCAGGCTGACCTCGGCGTCCGGCTTCCCGGGCGCGTTCTTGCTCTCGCGACCGACCAGGAAACGGCCCAGCGCCACGCCGATCATGGCGGGCACGAAGATCAGCAGGATGATGAACGACGCCGACGAGGTGAGCTCGAACAGCAGCCCCTGATCGCCGAGATCGAACTTGGGCACGAAGTCCAGCAGCCACGCCACCAGCCCGGCGCCCAGCCCACCGGCCACGGCGGCCTTGAGCCAGCGCATGGTCAGATCGGCACCGCGCTCCGGATCCGGATTGGCCCGCCGATCGGCGCGGCCGTCCAGCACGCCCCAGGCGAGCACGGCCCCGACCAGCACGATCAGGCCCAGCATCCGCATCCAGGAACCTGAGGTCGGCCAATACACCATGGCGAAACCGAGCACGGTTCGCAGCACAATGGTCAGCGCCCCCAGAGCTACGGCGCGCAATACCCACGCATTCATGTTGATCACCTTAACCTGCGCGGCCGCGCGGTCGAACTGAAACCCGTTCCAGAAACTGTATCCGTTTCGTCCGGGCGCTTCCTGCGCAGGTAGAAATAGGCGGTGAGCATCGAAGCCGTCGCGCTGCTGCAGGATCCGATCCGCCGGCGACTCTACGACTACGTGGCCGCCGCCGATCACGAGGTCGGCCGGGACGAGGCGGCCGCGGCGGCGGAGATCAAGCGACCGCTGGCGGCCTTCCATCTCGATAAATTGGCCGAGGCCGGACTCCTCGACGCGGTCTTCCGGCGACCGGAAGGCAAGACCGGACCGGGGGCCGGGCGACCCGCCAAGTTCTATCGGCGCGCCGCCGCGGAATTCGCCGTCACCCTCCCCGCCCGCGACTACGCCACCGTGGCGTCGGTCCTCGCCGAGGCCGTCGAGCATGCGGGCATGGACTCGGCGATCGCGAAAGCCGCTGCCGCGCAGAGCCCGTCGCTCGCGGGCCGGGATCTCCTCGAGGTGCTGCGCGAGCGCGGCTACGAACCGTATGCCGACGGTGCGGTGATCCGCCTGCGCAACTGCCCTTTTCATCGCCTGGCCGAGGATTTCCCGCCGCTGGTGTGCGGTATGAACCTCGCCCTGCTGACCGGTCCGGCGGCCGAGGCGGGCTGGCAGGCGCACATGGATGCCGCCCCGGGCCGTTGCTGCGTCAGCTTTTCTAAAAACAAAGATGATTAGTTATAGTCCTGACATGCACCTCGCACAGCTCAATGTCGCCCGCCTGATCGCACCGGAAGGCGATCCGCGGGTCGCGGACTTCTTCGCCGCGCTCGACGAGATCAACGGCCTGGCCGACCGCTCCCCCGGTTTCGTCTGGCGGCTCACCGACGGCGAAGCGAACAATGCCATGTCGATCCGCCCCGATCCGGCGCATGCCGATCTGGTGGTGACCCTGAGCGTGTGGGAGTCGCGCGAAGCGCTGTTCGACTACGTGTACCGCAGCGGCCATATGGATTTCCTGCGCCGCCGCCGCGAATGGTTCCTGCCGGGCAGCGGGCCGAACGCGGTGCTGTGGTGGGTGCCCGCCGGGCACATCCCCACCGTCGAGGAGGGTATGGAGCGCTGGAATCGCTTGCGCGAGAACGGCCCCGCACCCGAGGCGTTCACCTTCCGCACTGCCTTCGAACCGCAACCGGTGTCCTGAGGACACAGAGCCGGGACAGGTCGGCCCCGCCCCGGCTTTCGATGGTGAGACTATTCCGCCAGTGCGGCAGCCATTTCCGCGCGCGGCGCGGGTTTGCCGGTGAACAGTTCGACCTGGCCGTACGCCTGGTTCAACAGCATCTGCAAGCCGCTGACCACGGTATGTCCCGCGCGCGCAACGGCTTCCGCGAGCGGCGTGGGCCATGGATTGTAGATGGCGTCGAGCACCACCGGCGCCAGCGCGATCGAATCCGCCACGGCCGCGGCGGCTTCGGCGGGAACGGTGCTGACCACCGCGTCCACCTCGCTGCACACGAAGGTCAGGCCGTCGGGATCGAAGTCGATGACCTCGGCCGAAAGCCCCAGGCGCTCAGCCAATTCCAGGGTGTCGGCGGCCCGGCCCTTGTCCCGCGCCACGATGGTCACGGTGTGCGCGCCGAGCTCGGCCAGCGCCAGCAGCGCCGGCCGCGCCGTCCCGCCCGCACCCAGCACCATGGCGCGTTCGATCTCCTCGACGCCCGCGCCCTGCAACGCGCCGCGCACCCCGTCCACGTCGGTGCAGTCGGCGCGCCATCCGGAATCGGTGCGCACCAGCGTATTCGCCGATTCCACCAGTTCGGCCCGGTCGGTGCGCTCGTCGGCGTAGGCGAGCGCCGCGACCTTGCCAGGCATGGTCACCGACAGCCCGACCCATTCCGAGCCGAGACCGTCGACCAGTCCGGGCAGTTGCTCGCCGGTGCATTCGATGCGCTCGTAGGTCCAGTCCAGGCCCAGCGCCCGATACGCCGCCAGATGCAGCTGCGGCGATCGGGAATGCGAGATCGGGCTGCCCAGCACGGCGGCCCGGCGCACCTCACCGCCCACTGTCGAGAATTCCACTCTGCTCGGCCTTCTTGATATTGCGCAGGTGCTCGTTGTAGTCCTCGGTGAACAACGTGGTGCCCTGCTTGTCGATGGTCACGAAGTACAGCCACGGCCCGGCGAGGGGATTCTCCATGGCGCGCAAGGCATCCAGCGACGGCGCGGAGATGGGTGTGGCGGGCAGACCGGCCATGGCGTAGGTGTTCCACGGGGTCTTGCGCGCCCGGTCGGCGTCGGTGGTGGCGACCTCGGTCTTGTCGAGGGTGTAGTTGACGGTGGAGTCGAACTGCAGCGGCTGGTCCACCGCGAGCCGGTTCACGATGACCCGCGCCACCTTGGACATGTCCTGCGGCAGGGCTTCCCGTTCCACCAGCGACGCGCCGATCAGCGTGTCGTAGGGCTTGAGGCCGTTGGCGCCGCCGGATTGCACCAGGCCGGTGGCCTCGTAGCTGGCGGCGCTGTCGGTGACCAGCTGCTTGAGGATCTGCTCGGCATTGCCGCTGGGATCGAAATCCAGGGTGCCCGCGCGGATCAGGCCCTCGAGCTGACGGCTGCGATCCGGCACCGCCTTCACCCGGTCGAGCGCCCAGGACGGCACGCCCAGGGTCGCCGGATCGGTATTGGTGCCCGCCGCGTCCAGCTGCTCGTAGGTCACGCATTTGGCGGCGGTACCGGCGCCGACGCAGCTGGCCTCGGCGATCTTGCGGTAGATGCCGTCCTTGCGCGCCCCGGTGTGCACATCGCTGGAGTCGTGCAGCTGCCGGCCCTCGGAGATCACCACATTGCCGACCCGGGAACCCTTGCCCACCAAGGCGGTGACGGCTTCGGCGGCCGGGCTGTGGCTGGGAATCGCGTAATAGCCGGGCTGTACGGAGTTCATGTTCGAATTCCGTACGGCCGCTTCGTAGAACGCGGCGCTGCTGGCCACGATGCCCTTGTCGGCCATGGTCTTGGAGATCTCGGTGGCGGTGTCGCCGGACTTCACCTGGATCACCGCGATCGGACCGGCCGAACCGGCGTCGTAGTCGGCGGCGGGGGCGAACCCGCCGATGAACTTCCACGCCGCGAAACCGGCCGCGCCCAGGAACATCACGGCGAAGACGCCGGAGATGATCCACAGATTGCGCCGCCGCCGTTTGCGTTCGGCCGCCTTGCGCGAGGCCACCCGGGAACGCTTGCGCGAGCCGCCCGCACGCGACGAGGAGCCCCGGCCGCCACTGCCGCGCGCGGCCGGACGGCGACCGGCGTCGGCGCGTTGCGGCGCGGCCCGGCGGCGCGGCTCGGGTTCCAGGGGTGGTTCGTCGACGTAGCCGTGCTCGTCGTCGTAGCCGTGGAAGTCCTCCTCGTCATCGTCCTCGTAGCGAGGGATGACGGTGGTGTCGTCCTCGTAGTCGTCGGCCTCGGACCAGTCCAGATCGTCACGGCGGTAACGCCGTTCAGCGTTCTGACGGTAGCGTTCCTCGGCTCGGGTCCAGCGATCGGTCATGCACTATCACCATCACCGCGCGGCTTCAATTGCGCACTCCGTTCGTCCAACCATCCTTGCAGGATCGACACGGCGGCCGCCTGATCGATGACCTGCCGCTGCCCGCGAGCGCGAACTCCGCTGTCTCGCAATGCACGTGCAGCAGACACCGTAGTCAAACGTTCGTCGGAAAGTCGCACCGGCACCGGATCGATCAATGCCCGCAAACGTCCCGCGAAGGTGGCCGCCAGCTTAGCCGAAGAGCCGCTCTCTCCGCGCAATGTGCGCGGCAGGCCGACGATCACTTCCACGGCCTCATATTCGCGTACCAAGTCGGCGATGCGGGCCAAATCGGGCGCGAGGGTGCCCGGTGCGACCTTTTTGGCGCGCGGCACCGTCTCCACCGGGGTGGCGAGCACGCCGTCCGGATCACTGGAGGCGACACCGACGCGCACGGTGCCCACATCGATGCCGAGGCGCCGGCCGCGACCGGGATCCTCGGCCGGCGACGGACGATCGGTGACGAACCGCGCGTCCGGCTCGGCGGGTTTGCGGGCGCCTTCGAAAACGCCCGCGCTGTCCGACGGTTCGGAAGGGTTCATCACCCGGCGAGCTCGGCCACCCGCGCCCGCACGGCCGCTAGACCGGCTTCGATGCCCGACGGATCGGAGCCCGCGCCCTGCGCCAGCTCCGGCTTGCCGCCGCCGCGGCCCGCGATCGACGGACCGAACGCGCCCACCAGGTCACCGGCCTTGAAGCCGAGATCCTGCGCGGCCTTGGACACCGACACCACGAACGGCACCTTGCCGTCGGCATTGCCGAGCAGCACCACCACGGCGGGTTCGGAACCGAAGCGGCCCTTGATATCCATGACCAGGGTGCGCAGATCGCCCGCGCCCACGCCCTCCGGCGCGGCGGCGGCGACCAGCAGCACCTTGCCGACGCGCTGCGCGTTCTCCACGAAAGTGCCCGCGCTCGACAGCACGGCGGCCATCTTGGTGCGCTCCAGCTCTTTTTCGGCAACCTTCAGGCGTTCGACGAGTTGCTCGACCCGCGCCGGGACGTCCTCGCTCGGGATCTTCAGCGAGGAGGCGACGCCGGCCAGCAGCGCGCGCTCCTTGGCGAGGTACTTGTAGGAGTCCAGGCCGACGAACGCCTCGACGCGGCGGATGCCGGAACCGACCGAGGATTCGCCCAGCAGGGTGATCGGGCCGATCTGCGAGGAGTGCTGCACGTGGGTGCCGCCGCACAGTTCCATCGAGAACGGGCCGCCGATCTCGACCACGCGGACCTCGTCGCCGTAGTTCTCGCCGAACAGGGCCATGGCGCCCATCTTCTTGGCGGACGGCAGGTCGGTGATGAAGGTGTTGACCTGGAAGTCGTCGGCCACCGCGTCGTTGGAGATGGCTTCGATCTCGTTCTTCTGGGTCTCGCTCAGCGCGCCCTGCCAGTTGAAGTCGAAGCGCAGGTAGCCGGGCTTGTTGAGCGAACCGGCCTGAACGGCGTTGGGGCCCAGCACCTGTCGCAGCGCGGCGTGCACCATGTGGGTGCCGGAGTGGCCCTGGGTGGCGCCGCGACGCCAGCCCGGATCCACGCCCGCCAGCACGGTGTCGCCCTCGGTGAGCTGACCGGCCTCGACGGTGGTCTTGTGCACCCACACCGTCTTGGCGATCTTCTGCACATCGTTGACGCGCAGCTTCGCGCCGTGCGAGGAGGTGATGGCGCCGCGGTCGGCGATCTGGCCGCCGGACTCCGCGTAGAGCGGGGTGCGGTCCAGGATGACCTCGACATCGGTGCCGGCCTCGGCGACCGGGACCCGCACGCCGTCCTTGATCAGCGCGAGAACCGTTGCCTCGGTGGACAGTTCGTCGAAACCGGTGAACTCGGTGGCGCCGCGATCGACGAATTCCTTGTAGACGGTCAGGTCCGCGTGCGCGTGCTTGCGGGCGTGCGCGTCCTCCTTGGCGCGGCTGCGCTGCTCGGCCATGAGCGCGCGGAAGCCGGACTCGTCGACCTCGAGGCCCGCCTCGGCGGCCATCTCCAGGGTCAGGTCGATGGGGAAGCCGTAGGTGTCGTGCAGCGCGAACGCCTCGCTGCCGCCGATGGTCTTGCCGCCGTGCGCCTTCACCTCGTTGACGGCATCGTCGAACAGCTTGGAACCGGTGGCCAGGGTGCGCAGGAAGGCGCTCTCCTCGCCGACGGCGACGGTTTCGATGCGCTTGAAATCGGTGGCCAGCTCCGGGTACGAGGGGGCCATGAGATCGCTGACGACCTTCATGAACTCGCCCATGACCGGCTTGTCCGCGCCGAGCAGGCGGGCCGAGCGCACGATGCGGCGCAGCAGGCGGCGCAGCACGTAGCCGCGGCCGTCATTGCCGGGGTTCACGCCGTCGGCGATCAACATCGCGCCGGTGCGGGCGTGGTCGGCGATGACCCGGAAGCGCACGTCGTCGGCGTGCTCGACGCCGTAGCTGCGGCCGGTCAGTTCCTCGGCCTTGCTGATGATGGGGCGCAGCAGGTCGGTCTCGTACACATTGTCGACGCCCTGGAGGAGGAACGCGACGCGCTCGACGCCCATGCCGGTGTCGATGTTCTTCTTGGGCAGCGGGCCCAGGATCTCGAAGTCGTCCTTGCCCCGGCCCTCGCCGCGCTCGTTCTGCATGAACACGAGGTTCCAGATTTCGAGGTAGCGATCCTCGTCGGCCTCCGGGCCGCCTTCCTTGCCATAGGCCGGGCCGCGGTCGAAGTAGATCTCCGAGCAGGGGCCGCACGGTCCGGGGATGCCCATCGACCAGTAGTTGTCGGCCATGCCGCGGCGCTGGATGCGCTCGGGCGGCACGCCCAGCTTCAGCCAGATCTGCTCGGCCTCGTCGTCGTCCAGGTAGACGGTGACCCACAGGCGTTCGGGGTCGAAGCCGTAGCCGCCGTCCTCGACGCTATTGGTGAGCAACGACCAGGCGCGCTCGATGGCGCCCTGTTTGAAGTAGTCGCCGAAGCTGAAGTTGCCCGCCATCTGGAAGAAGGTGTTGTGGCGGGTGGTGACGCCGACATTCTCGATATCGCCGGTGCGCACGCACTTCTGGACGCTGGTCGCGGTCGCGAAGGGCGGGGTCTGCTGACCGAGGAAGTACGGCACGAACTGGACCATGCCCGCATTGACGAACAGCAGGTTGGGGTCGGCCAGGATCAGCGAAGCACTCGGTACCTCGGTGTGTCCGGCTCGTACGAAATGCTCCAGGAAGCGCCGTCGAATCTCGTGGGTCTGCACAGGTATCCAGCCTACCGGTCCCGGTGCAGGGACTTTCCACCCACCACCGGGCGATGGCTAGCATCGCCGGGGTGACTGTGATCCCGGACCCACTGGCGCCCTTCCCGCTCCCCCACGCCCATCGCACCGTATTCCTGAAACCGCACGTCACCTCGCCGAATATCGAAGTCGGCGACTACACCTACTTCGACGACCCGGTGGCGCCGACCGAATTCGAGACCAACAACGTCCTCTACGCCTTCGGCCCCGAGAAGCTGATCATCGGCAAATACTGCGCGATCGCCACCGGCACCCGCTTCATCATGGCCGGCGCCAACCACCCCACCGCCGGCGTCTCCACCTTCCCCTTCACCGTCTTCGGCGGCACCTGGGCCGAGGAAACCATGGACATCATCACCTCCATCCCCTCCAAGGGCGACACCGTCATCGGCAACGACGTCTGGTTCGGCTACAACACCCTGATCATGCCCGGCGTGCAGATCGGCGACGGCGCGATCATCGCCACCGGCGCGGTGGTCACCACCGACGTCCCGCCCTACACCATCGTCGGCGGCAACCCGGCCCAGCCGGTCAAACAGCGCTACTCCGACGAGGATGTCGCACGCCTACTGGCCGCCGCCTGGTGGAACTGGCCTGTCGAACTGGTAACCGCCCACGTCCGCGTCATCATGGCCGGCACCCCCGCCGAGATCGAGAAGATCGCCCGCGAGAACGGCCTGTAGCGGCCAGCGAGCTCAGCGGACCCAGTTTTTCAGCGGTTCGGTTTCGAGTGTCACACCGACGGGAGCAGGCAATTCGACCCGGCTCCCGTAGGGCATACGCACCGTGGAGGAGTAGACGCCGTTCAATGGGGCGCTGTAGACGAAGGTTTCGCAGCTGTCGCGATCAATCAGCAAGTAGATCGGTATTCCCGATTCGGCGTAGGCCCTCGGCTTCTCCAGGCGATCTCGCCGATCGGTATCGGAGTCATAGGACGTGACTTCGACAACCATCAACGCCGACTCCGGATCCGCCCAATCGCCTTGACCGGAGAACGAGTCATCCGGGGCCAGAACGGCATCCGCTCGAGCCCGGCCCTTGCGGTAGGTATCAACTTTGAGGTCGACTTCGGTGTACAGCCAGAGATCGTCCCTCAGCCGCAGCAGCTGCCGAGCGAGCCAGCGGACGACCTCCTTGTGATCGCCGTCAGGCACCGCCTTCACCCCCAGCTTCCCGTAGAGGAACTCGAGCCGAACCATCTCGCCCTGATGCCTCGCGAGCTCCTCGAACTCACTGACCAGCATTTGCGGTCGATCAGCCATGGCCGTCACCGAATCCCTCCGTTCTGCCGAGCGGACCGCGGATCGACGCGATCAGCCTAAGTACCAGTGTCGCCTGAACAGAGTGGTTCGCGGGGACTCACCGGCATGACACGCAGAACGTTTGCTAGTGCCCGCGAACGATGCGGCGGAGTTTCGTCACGCGTGGGCCGACTTCGCGTTCGTAGCCGTGGTCGGTGGGGTGGTAGTAGTCGGTGCCGACCAGTTCGTCTGGTGGGTATTGCTGGGTGAGGACGCCGTCGGGGTGGTCGTGGGGGTATTTGTAGCCTTGGGCGTTGCCGAGGGCGGCGGCGCCCTGGTAGTGGCCGTCGCGGAGGTGTGGGGGGACGGCGCCTGCTTTGCCGGCGGAGATGTCGGACATGGCGGCGCCGATGGCTTTGACGACCGCGCCGGATTTCGGGGCGGTGGCGATGTGGATGGTGGCTTGGGTGAGGGCCAGTTGGGCTTCGGGGAGGCCGACCAGTTGGACTACTTGGGCGGCGGCTACGGCGGTTTGCAGGGCCATGGGGTCGGCCATGCCTACTTCTTCGCTGGCTTGGATCATCAAGCGGCGGGCGATGAATCGGGGATCCTCGCCGGCGCTGAGCATGCGGGCCAGGTAGTGGACGGCGGCGTCGACGTCGGAGCCGCGCAGGGATTTGATGAAGGCGCTGATGACGTCGTAGTGCTGGTCGCCGGCGCGGTCGTAGCGGACCGCGGCCTTGTCGACGCTGGCCTCGACGACCTCGACGCCGACCTTGCCGTCCAGGGCGGATTCGGCGGAGGCTTCCAGGGCGGTGAGGGCGCGACGGGCGTCGCCGCCGGCGATGCGGATGATGTGGTCGTAGGCCTCGTCGGTGATCTCGTAATCGCCGCCCAGGCCGCGCGGGTCGGCGGCGGCGCGGGTCAGGACGGTGCGGATGTCGGATTCGGTGAGCGACTGTAGTTGCAGCACAAGGGAACGCGAGAGCAGCGGGGAGACCACCGAGAAGGACGGGTTCTCGGTGGTGGCGGCCACCAGCAGCACGATGCGGTTCTCGACCGCGGCCAGCAGGGCGTCCTGCTGGGTCTTGGAGAAGCGGTGCACCTCGTCGATGAACAGCACGGTCTGCTCGCCATGAGTGAGGCGGCGACGCGCGATGTCGATGACCGCGCGCACCTCTTTCACGCCGGCCGAGAGTGCGGACAGCGCTTCGAAACGGCGGCCGGTCGCCTGCGAGAGCAGCGAGGCGAGCGTCGTCTTGCCGGTGCCGGGCGGGCCGAACAGCAGCACCGACGCCGCGCCCGAACCCTCGATCAAACGGCGTAGCGGCGAGGTCGGGCCGAGCAGATGCTGCTGGCCGACCACTTCGTCGAGGGTCCGCGGTCGCATACGCACCGCCAACGGCGCGAACCGGTCGTCACCCCTCGGCACACTCGCCGCGAACTCCTCGGGCACCGCCTCCGCGCCCGGTGCATCGAACAAACCGTCACTCACCCGGGCGACGCTACCGCCCGGGCACGACAGATTCGTTGTCGCGGCCGCTCCCGGCGCATGGTCGGTGTGCGCGCAGGGCGCGGGCGGCCGCGCCGAGCACCACCATCGGATCGACTTCGGGTGCCGACCAGCGGGCCGGGAGCACGTCGGCGGCGGGCACGGCCGGGCAGTCGGCGCCGCCGTGCACGGTCCGCCACTCGCAGCTGTGGCCGCGGAAGTCGCTGAAACAGACGATCAGCCGATATCGGGGACAGACCGGCGCGGCTTCGGCCGCGTCGACGAGCTGGGCGCAGGCATTGAACATGCGGCGCACCCGGAAAGCGTCACCCACCGGGTTGCTGTAGATACCGCCGTATCCGGCCTGCGCGTACAACGCGACCGACCCCAGCACGGCCTGATAGGTGATGGCATAGGAGTTGCTGCCGTGCCCGGCATGTGACACGGCGACATAGTCGCCCGGCCGGTCCGTGACCGCCTCGTCGAGATACGTCCCGAACATGTACATGCCCACCGGGTCGATATCCCGTGTCGCGTATGCCCATTCACCGAGCCGGCGCAGTTCGGGCACGAAGCGCTCCGGGATCGGGGGCAACCCGAGGTGACTGCGTTCGAACCGGTCGCACATCTCCCGATAGCCGTACACATGACCAAGATCGCCGTGCCGCGCCCGCGTGTTTACACCGACACGCCTTGTTATCAACTGTTCATCTGTCCAGTTTGCCTACCGGGTGCCGATGGGCTGAGATCGTCGTCGTGCCATTCCGTGAGATCGTCACCTCGCGCCGCACCGTCCTCAAGGGCGGAACCGCGGCTGCCGCAGCGACCCTGATCAGCACTTCCGGCCGGGCCGCGGCGGAGAATCCACCGGTCTTCCGGCACGGCATCGCCTCGGGCGATCCACTCCCGGGCAGCGTGATCATCTGGACCCGCGTCACGCCGTCGGAGGACGCCACGCCGGGTTCGGGCCAGGGCGCGGCGGTGCCGGTGCGCTGGGAGGTCGCGGCCGACGAATCCTTCGCGAATATCGCGGCCTCCGGCAATGCCACGGCTGCCGCCGATTCCGACCACACCGTCAAGGTGGACGTGTCTGGCCTGCGCGCCGGGACCGGCTACTGGTACCGATTCACCGCGGCGGGCCAGACCTCGCCCGTGGGCCGCACCCACACCGCGCCCGCCGATTCCGCGACTCCCGAACGCGTCCGTCTCGGCGTGGTGTCCTGCGCGAACTGGGAGGCCGGATATTTCAGCGCCTACCGGCACCTGGCGGCGCGCGCCGATCTCGACGCCATCGTGCATCTGGGCGATTACCTCTACGAATACCCGCGCGGCGAATACGGCGGCCGCAACGGCGCGGTGCGCTGGCACGAACCCGAACACGAAATCGTGTCCCTCGCCGATTACCGAATCCGGCACGCGCAGTACAAGACCGACCCGGATCTGGCCGACCTGCACACCCGGCTGCCCTTCATCTGCACCTGGGACGACCACGAAACCGCCGATAACGCCTGGTCGGGCGGCGCGAACAACCATCAGCCCGCCACCGAGGGCGATTGGCAGACCCGCAAGGCCGCCGCGCTCCAGGCGTACCTGGAGTGGATGCCGATCCGCGCGGGCGCGGACAAGCGCATCTACCGGCGCCTGCGGTTCGGCACCCTGGCCGAGCTGTCCATGCTGGACCTGCGCAGCTACCGCAGCCAGGAAGTGAAAGCGGGCCCGGGCTGGCCGCAGGTCGACAATCCGGATCGCACCATTACCGGCGTCGACCAGATGAATTGGCTCACCGCCGGTTTGACCTCGGCCCCGGTGACCTGGAAGCTGGTCGGCAATCCGGTCATGATCGCGCCGCTGGAGTTCCCGCCGCTGGATCCGGACGCCTCCGCGGCGCTGACCCAGCTGCTGGGGCTGCCGCGCGAGGGCATCATCGCCAATGCCGATCAATGGGACGGCTACGCCGCCGATCGCCGGAAATTGTTGCGCGCCATCACCGATTCGAATGTCGCGGACGTGGTCTTCCTGACCGGTGACATCCACACCTCCTGGGCCTCGGACGTGCCGGTGGACGCCGGCGTCTATCCGGCCGGGCAGACCGCGGGCGTGGAGTTCGTGGTGCCGTCGGTGACCTCGCAGTCCATGGGCGACATGATGAAGGTGCCGCCGCGCACCGGCGCGGTGGCCGCGGAAACCGCCATCACCGGCGTGAACCGCCACATCCGCTACGCCGAACTGGATTCGCACGGCTACGGCGTGCTGCACGTCGATGCCGAGCAGGCGCAGATGGACTGGTACTACCTCACCGATGTCGCCGATCCGAATACCGGTGTGCGCCACGCCGCTTCGTTCGCGGTCCGCCGCGGCGGCCGCATCGAGCCGCGCACCACGCCGATGGTCTGAACCATCGAGAAAGGCCGGGACCGCTGCGGTGGTCCCGGCCTTCGTCGTCTCGATCGCCGCTGGTCACCCCGGCGGCGGGCGGGAGTCACTCCTCCCAGTGCTCCTCCAGGGTGGCCGACACGTGCTCGGCGAAATCGCCCAGGGTGTCGTCGCCGGTGCAGCGGGCGTCCTCGGCGAGCGCGGCCCAGCGGTTGATCAGCGCGGCCGAGCGCGGAATCGACAGTCCGTGTTCGCGGGCCGCGGCGATGCGCGTGTGATCGGCGGGCAGGAACCAGAAGGTGGACAGCCACACCCAGATGAGCCGGGCTTCCAGAATGCGTTCGGCCAGCACCTCGTCGTCGGCGAGCGCGGGCCAGACCGCGACCACTTCCGAACGCCAGGCTTCGACCATCTGCCGGGCGCGTTCGCGGGAGAGCTCGAAATCGCAGAGGCAGCCGGGGAAGGACACCAGCGCGTAGGCGATATCGAGGGTGGCGTCCCGGAAGCCGCCCCACTCGTAATCGAGGAACCGCGCGCCTTCATCGTTGAGGATGACATTGTCGGGGCACAGGTCGGACGGACTGAACGCGCGGTAGCGGCCGGCCGAGAACAGCCGGTTACCGCGCACGATGCGCTCGGCGATCTCCCCGGGCACCTCGATGCCCATTTCCCGCTGCAGCATGATCGGCACTTCGGCCACGGCGGATTCGGCCTGCTGGGCGATGCCGTCGACGCGGTGCACCACATCGACCCGGCGTAGCAGGGCGACGAAGTCGGCTTCACGGCCGACGGTGGCGGCGTGCATGCGACCCAGCGCCTGCGCGAATGCCATCAGGGCATTGCGCCCGGCGGGCTCGACCCCAGCCTGCAGCACCGCGGTGAGTGAGGTGTTCTCACCGAGGTCGCTCAGGATGAGCAGGCGTTCGGGCAGGCTGTAGCCCAATAGGTAGGCGCCGGGTCGATGGTCACGTCCCAGTGCGGTGGTGAATTGGTAGGACACCGCTTCCCGGAGGAAAGCGGAGTCGATGCTGGCGACTCCGGGTGCCATGCCTCCGGTGCGTCGATCCTTCGCAGCGCCGCGCACCTGCTTGACTATCAAGGTGCGTGGAAGTGAAAAGGCATTCTCTGCAACGCGGACGCGTAGCACCGTCGTCCTACCACTGCCGCTGAGTTCGATCGGATCGCTCAGCTTTACCGGAGCACCCATTCGCTTTGTGAGCAACTGTTGTGCCGCGGACACGACTTCGGCGGCGCGTTCGGCCAATAGTGCGGTCATCGGATCCCAAGTTACTCGCATCAGGTCACTTTCAGCGAGCGGTTGCGCAACCTTTCGCGCGTCGTCCGGCGTGTCTTTGTGAAGGGTTTGCCCACGCGGCGCTGGTTGCTTGACACAACCAGGACCGTCTAGTTGTCTCATCTTCAACTGCCGTGCGCCACACCGTAAACCGGGAAATGTGAAAGGCTTGTGACCATGACTGGCACGCCGCCCTCAGCACCACGGGATCCCTCCGGCGAACCACCCGCGGAGCGCGGTGGCAGGCAGTATCCGGGCGCTCCGGGACAGCACCAAAACCCCGAGCCCGCACCGCATTCCGGCGCCGGCGCGCAAGGCCCCGGGCACGGCCGGCACGAAATGCCCGGTCTGGCCGGATACCCGCAGTTCGAAGGTCCGGGCGCGGCGCAGTACGGCAGCGAGCAGGTGGAACCCCCGCCGTCCATGCCCCCGCATTCGGGCGCGGCGAGCGGTGGTTATCCGGTTTCCCAGCAACCATCCGGTTCGCATCCGCCGGGCGCGGCGGCGCCGGGATACGGTGGCCAGGGCACGGTTCCGCCCGCGACAGTCCCGATTGGATCGGACCAATCGGACATACCTCAGCAGGGTGGTTATCAGCCCGGCGCACCCGGTACGACCCCACCGCCGGCGCCGGTCCAGCAACGCCCCAGCCTCGATGTCGGTCACGCGATCTACTACGGCTGGAACCGCTTCCGCCTGAATCCGCTGCCCTGGGTCGGCATGGTGCTCATCGGCCTGATCGCCTGGCTGGTGGTCACGCTGCTGGTGAACCTGGTGCAGGTGGAGTCGCTGTCGGCGGTGCTGCTGCTGTTCGCGGTGGCCTCGCTGGTGGTGTGGCTGCTGCAGGCCGCCATGATCCGCGGCGCGCTCTACGAAACCGACGGCACCCCACCGGATTTCCCGGCCTTCTTCGGTTTCGTGAACGCCGGCAATGTGCTGATCACCGCGCTCATCGTCTTCGTGGCGGCGCTGATCGCCTCGCTGCTGTGTGTGTTCCCGGTGGTGATCGTCGGCGTATTGTGCATGTTCGCACTGCATTTCGTGATCGATCAGGACCAGGATCCGCTCACCGCCATCAAGTCCAGCGCACAGCTGGTCATCCGCAATCCGGCCCAGATCGCGCTGCTGGCGCTGGCCGTCATGGTGATCACCGCGATCGGCGCGCTGCTGTGCGGCCTCGGCCTGCTGGTCGCCGGTCCGGTGACGGCCATGGCCATCACTTACGCCTACCGCACCCTCACCGGCGGCCTGGTCGCGCACTACTGACGGAACCGCTTGCGGCGCTCAGTCGTTGGCGTCGGCCCACCAGCGCCGCAAGCGCAGCAGCGGCCCGCCCTCGCTCCCGTGCCGGGGCCGCAGTTGCAGCACGATGATGCCCGCGACCACGATCCCGGCCATGTTCACCCCCAGCTGCCCGATGGACATGAACGCCTTGTGCCATTCGCCGATGGTGGCCGCCACCGCCGCGAACCCGGCCGCGGGAATGGTGGTGACGGAGATGAAAACGCCCACCAGCGCCGCCGATTTGGCGGTGACCAGCGACAGCATGCCCGCCGCTCCGGCGAGCAGCGCGACCACCAGCGAGAACGGCCCGACCTCGTAGATGAAATCCACATTGTGGATGTCGTCGATGCTGTTCACGGTGATCCACCCGAGGCGTTCGAACAGCAGCGAGGCCAGCGCGGCGACGGCCATGGCGAACGGGAAGCCCACCAGCAGCGCCAGCGCGGATCGCCGGGCCAGGCGGAAGTTCCTGCGCACCAGGGCGACCGCGATGGCGGCGAGCGGCCCGAACTCCGGGCCCACCACCATCGCGCCGACGATGGTGACCGGCGAATCGGTGGCCACGCCGACCACGGCCAGCAGGCACGCGATGGTGATGAACGCCAGGAATGTCGGATTGAGCGTCGATTCCTCGTGCGTCTGCGCGACCAGGCCCTCCCACACCACCGCATCGGAGGGATCGCCGGGCGCGGCCTCCACCGCGCGTTGCGCCGCCGCCGACAAGACGGTGCCCGGCGGTTCGATCACGATGCCGCCGGTGCGTTCCACATTGTGGCGCTTGAGCATTCGCAGCACGTCATTGCCGGATTCCCGCGCGATCTCGGCCTCGATGAGATCCCCCGCCGGTTCCACCGCCGCCCCGCGCTGCACCGTCACCAGCGTCGCCCCGGCCTCGGCGCGCAGCGCCGCGAGCACGGCCTCGGTCGAATCGGACGGGCAGATCACCCGAATGTGCAGCACCTGTGCCCCTCGCGTTCGGCGGTCCACCGCTGCCGATCGACGGCGGCGGGGTGCAGCCTAACCGCGCGGAGCCGGACGAGGGGTCTCCGCGCGCAGCGCCTGCGCGTCGCCGCGATACGCGAAACGCGCCCGGCCACCGGCACTCCGGAGGGCGCGGCGACCGGGCGCGTCGAAAACCGCTCGGGCTACTTCTTTTCCACCGGCAGCGGCACGCCGTTCTCGTCCAGCTTGGCGTTCAGGCCGGCCTCGGTGCGCTGCTGCGGGGTGATCGGGGTGGGCGCGTCGGTGAGCGGGTCGACGCCGCCGCCGGACTTCGGGAAGGCGATGACCTCGCGGATGGAATCCACTCCGGCCAGCAGCGCGGTGATGCGGTCCCAGCCGAAGGCGATGCCGCCCATGGGCGGAGCGCCGAAGGAGAAGGCGTCGAGCAGGAAGCCGAACTTGTCCTGCGCTTCTTCCTCGCCGATGCCCATCACCTTGAACACGCGTTCCTGCACGTCCCGGCGATGGATACGGATGGAACCGCCGCCGATCTCATTGCCGTTGCAGACGATGTCGTAGGCGTAGGCCAGCGCCGAGCCCGGATCGGTGTCGAAGTCGTCGAGGTGTTCGGGCTTGGGCGAGGTGAACGCGTGGTGCACCGCGGTCCAGGCCGAATGGCCCAGCGCCACATCGCCGCTCGCGGTGGCGTCGGCGGCCGGTTCGAACATGGGCGCGTCCACGATCCAGACGAAGGCCCAGTCGTTCTCGTCGATGAGGCCGCACTTGCGGGCGATCTCACCGCGCGCCGCGCCCAGGATGGCCCGGCTGGACTTGACGTCACCGGCGGCGAAGAACACGCAGTCGCCCGGGTTCGCGCCGACCTGCTTGGCCAGCCCTTCGCGTTCGGCGTCGGACAGGTTCTTGGCGACCGGGCCGCCGAGGGTGCCGTCCTCGTTGAACAGGATGTAGGCCAGGCCCTTGGCGCCGCGCTGCTTGGCCCAGTCCTGCCAGGCGTCGAGCTGGCGGCGCGGCTGCGAGGCGCCGCCGGGCATGACGACCGCGCCGACGTACGGGGACTGGAACACCCGGAACGGGGTGTCCTTGAAGTACTCCATCATTTCGGTGATCTCGACCCCGAACCGCAGGTCCGGCTTGTCGGAACCGAAGCGCCGCATGGCATCGGCGTAGGTCATGTGCGGGATCGGCGTCGAGATCTCGTACCCGACCAGCTTCCACAGCGCGGCCAGGATGTCCTCGGCCAGCAGGATCACATCTTCCTGCTCGACGAAGCTCATCTCGATGTCGAGCTGGGTGAACTCGGGCTGGCGGTCGGCGCGGAAGTCCTCGTCGCGGTAGCAGCGCGCGATCTGGTAGTAGCGCTCGATGCCGCCGACCATCAACAGCTGCTTGAACAGCTGCGGCGACTGCGGCAGGGCGTAGAACTTGCCCGGCTGCAGCCGCGCCGGCACCAGGAAGTCGCGCGCGCCTTCGGGGGTGGAGCGGGTCATGGTCGGGGTCTCGACCTCGACGAACGCGTGCTTGGCCAGCACCTCGCGGGCGGCCGCGTTGACCTTGGACCGCAGCCGGATGGCGTGCGCGGGGCCCTCGCGGCGCAGGTCCAGGTAGCGGTACTTCAGGCGCGCTTCCTCACCCGGCTCGTCATCGAGCTGGAACGGCAGCGGCGCGGCCTCGTTGAGCACCTCGAGCTCGGTCACATTGACCTCGATGGCGCCGGTCGGCAGGTTCGGGTTTTCCGAACCGGCCGGGCGGTTCTCCACCACGCCGGTGACCTTCACGACGAACTCGTTGCGCAGCTTGTGCGCCTGCTCGGCGGGGACGCCCTCACGGAAAACGGCCTGCGAAACACCGGACGCATCACGCAAATCGATGAAGATGACGCCACCGTGGTCTCGCCGACGAGCCACCCAGCCGGTGAGGGTGACGGTCTGACCGGCGTGCTCGCTTCGCAGCGAACCAGCCAAGTGGGTGCGCAGCACGGTATTCCTTTCGATGGATTGCGGATGCGGAACCCATCGTAGTGAGACACGTTCCCCGAGTGGAAACCGATATCCACTCCCCCATGTCAGAGTGGTACCCATGACCTTCAACGAGGGCCTGCAGATCGACCCGGACCGGGTCAGTGGCGGCAGTGGCGGACCGGGTATGGGCGGCGGGTTGGTACTCGGGGGCGGTGCGCTCGGTCTGGTGGCACTCGTGGTCTCCTTGCTGCTCGGCGGCGATCCCGGTTCGATTCTCGGCCAGTTCACCGGCGCGGACGGCAATTCGGCGCAGCAGGGCACGACGACCCCCGACCATTGCAAGACCGGCGCGGACGCCAACAAGTACGTGGACTGCCGGGTCATCCTGACCGTGCAGAGCCTGGACAACGTCTGGGCGACCGAGCTGCCCAAGCAGACCAATCGCAAATACGTGGACCCGAAGGTGGTGCTGTTCTCCGGCGCGGTGAGCACCGGGTGCGGCCGGGCCACCTCCGCGGTGGGCCCGTTCTACTGCCCCGCAGACCAGACCGCCTATTTCGACACCAGCTTCTTCCAGGAGCTCAAGGACCGGTTCGGCGCGAGTGGCGGCCCCCTGGCCCAGGAGTACGTGGTGGCGCACGAGTTCGGCCATCACATCCAGAACCTGCTCGGCGATATCAATCGCGCCCAGCGCGATCCCCAGGGTCCGGAGTCCGGCGCGGTGCGCACCGAGTTGCAGGCCGATTGCTATGCCGGGGTGTGGGCCTCCTACGCCGACAAGCTCCCGGCGCCGGGCAGCAATACCCCGTTCCTGAAGCCCTTGTCGGAGAACGATATTCGCGACGCGCTCTCCGCGGCTTCGGCGGTCGGCGACGATCGCATCCAGAAGGCGGCGACCGGGCGGGTGAATCCGGAAGGCTGGACGCACGGTTCGTCCGAGCAGCGGCAGAAATGGTTCCTCACCGGATACAAGACCGGTCAGGTCAAATCCTGCGATACCTACAACGCGCGCGATCTGAACAATCCGCCCGCGCTGCGCTGAGCCGCAGACCCCCGCACGGCCCCGGTCCGATCGGATCGGGGCCGTTGCTTTTCCGTCCCCGATTCGCCCGAAACCCGAATATTGGCGGCTTGCGCGGAACCGCCCCCGCGCCCGGTGCGCGCTATGTACACTCCCCGCGAAGTGAAACGCTCGCCGTTCAATATTCGATTCGAGGTTAGATGAGGCTCCACACCCGAGGCGGACGGGCGCTCGGCGTCGCCGCCGCGGCGGTCGCGGTCGCGGCCACCATGTCCGGGGGCATGTCCGGGGGCGTCAGCGCGGCGGCCGATCCCGTCGCGGGCAAAGAACTTGTCGTGCTGGGTGATTCGTTCACCGCCAACGACTGGAATCCGCTGGCCGCCGAGCAGACCTGTCTGCGCGGCGACACCGCCTGGCCCGCCCAATTGAGCAGGCTGATGGGCATCCAGGGCACCGACCAGGTCACCGACCGCTCCTGTGTGGGCGCGTCCATCGACACCGGCCCCGGTTACACCCTCGCGATGGAGGCCCGCGAGGCGGATCAGGCGGGCGCGTTCGGGCCGCGCACCAAGCTGGTGACCATTCAGTTCGGGCTCAACGACCATTGGGGCGGCAGCAAAACCCGACTCTGGGATGCCATGCGGGACTGCGTGTTCGACCTGGAGGACGGGTGCGGCGTCGAGGCGGTCAGCACCGGGCGCATGCCGGATGCGGTCGCCATCTCCGGCGCCGCGTACGCCGACCGGATCCGCAATGTGGTGACCTACATCCGCTATTACGCGCCCAATGCGCGCATCGTGCTGGTCGGCTACCCGGAGGTGGTGCCGGCCAACGCGGACTCGGTGTGCCTGGACTTCTTCGGTTTCGTCCCGTTCGTGCAGCCGCGCGGGCGGACCATCGTCGATGCCTTGAACCGGATCGACGCCGCGCAGCGCGACGCGGCGCAGCGCCTGAACCTCGAATTCCTCGATGCCCGCGCCCTGACCGCCGGGCACGGACTGTGCACCGCGGAACCGTGGGTGAACGGGGTGTTCTCGCCGGGCGGCAAGATCGACGGCCTGCCCTTCCACCCCTCCCCCGCGGGTGACGCGGTGATCGCGAAAGCTCTGAACGAACGGTACGGCCGATGACCTTCACTCCCGATGTGGCCGCTCCGGTCGCCCCCGTTATCGGCTCGGCCGCGCCGCAGCCGTCCGCTCCCGCGCCCGCTGCGAGCCGCCCGGCGCTGCCGTCGCTGACCGGGGCCCGCTGGTGGGCGGCGTTCGCGGTGTTCGTCCTGCACGCGCTGGTGTTCCTGCCGGTGTATCCGTTCCAGAAGTCGGAGCTGTTCCGCCATATCCACCAATGGATTCCGATGCAGCTCGGCGCGGCCGGCGTCACCTTCTTCTTCGTGCTGTCCGGATTCATCATCTACTGGTCGTTCCGGCCGGGCATGTCGGTGCGCGGTTTCTACCGCCGCCGGGTACTGAAGATCTATCCGACGCATCTGCTGGCCGCCGCCGCGTTCATCGTGGTGGCGAGCGTGCCGCTGTCGCGGCTGGTGGTGTGGGTGCCGAACCTGCTGCTGGTGCACACCTGGTGGCCGAAGTCGACGACGGTGGGCGGGCTGAACGTGCCGTCCTGGTCGCTGGTCGCGGAAATGCTGTTCTACCTGAGCTTCCCGCTGGTGCTGCCATTGATCATGCGGATTCCGACCCGCCGCCTGCTGCTGGCCATGGGCCTGCTCATGCTCGGCATCATCGCCCTGCACACCTCGTACTTCCTGTGGGTGGACGGGCCGAAGGGCATCGCGAATGCCTTTGCGCCGCGGCTGGTTCCGGGCGACAACTCGCCCTATTACGAACTGCACGCCTCCCCGGCCTGGTTCGTGCAGCCGAATATCCCGGTCTCGCTGTCGTATTGGCTCAGCTACACCTTCCCGCTGTCGCGGCTGCCGGAGTTCTTCCTGGGCGTGCTGGCCGCGCGCCTGGTGCTCGAAGGACGCTGGCGCAATACCAATATGGCCTGGCCGCTGCTGACGCTGGTGGTGGCGTACGCGGGCACCTGGGTGGTGCCGGTCAACTACAAGATGTCGGTGCTGCTGCTGGTCCCGATGACGGCGGTGGTGGCGACCCTCGCAGCCCGCGACCTGGCCGGAATACGTGGTCTCAATTCGCATCCGCGCATGGTGTGGCTGGGCAATGTGTCCTTCGCCTTCTACCTGATCCAGTTCCCGGTCATGGTGGTGATCACGCGGTATCTGATCGGCGGCAGGCAGTTCGGCATCCTCGGCTGGGCCGGATTCGCCGCGCTGAGCCTGGTCGTGGCCACGGCCATCGCGGCGGTGCTCTACCACTGGGTGGACCTGCCCATCATGCGCCGTTTCGCCCGGCCGAAACCGCGCTCCTGACCCCGCGGCCCTTGGCCTGCCCTTCCGTCGGCCCTCCCCTGCCACAGGGCCGAGTTCGACTGTGGCACAGGGGAATCGGTGATCTAGAATCGGTAGGTGGTCAAGGGTTATCCCATCAAGCACCTGCTGTTCCTGGTCATCACGGTGCTGGTCGTCGCCGCGGTGTTCGACTACTCGCGCACGACGGGGCACTACGGGGCCGTCGTCATCGCGGGCATCCTGGTGACCATCGGACTGCTGCCCAAGGCGATCGGCTAGCCGGAAACCGTTGCCGCCCGGGCGATCCCGGTCAGGACGTGGTCCAGGCCAGCAGCTCGTCCACCGGCCAGGTATTGACGATGCGGTCGGCGGGCACGCCGTTGTCGAGGGCGCGCTGCGCACCGTAACCGAGGAAGTCGAGCTGGCCGGGAGCGTGCGCGTCGGTGTCGATGGCGAAGTCGCACCCGATGTCCAGGGCCAGCTTCAGCAAGCGCGCCGGCGGATCCCGCCGCTCCGGCCGCGAATTGATCTCCACCGCGGTCCCGTACTCGCGGCAGGCGGTGAACACCTGCTCGGCGTCGAACTGCGATTCCGGCCGGGTGCCGCGGTTCCCCTCCACCAGCCGTCCGGTGCAGTGCCCAAGCACATCCACCTGCGGGTTCGATACCGCCGCCACCATCCGCCGGGTCATGGCCGCCGCATCCATCTTCAGCTTCGAGTGCACGCTGGCCACCACGATGTCCAGCCGCTCGAGCAGCTCCGGCTCCTGATCCAGTGACCCGTCGTCGAGGATGTCCACCTCGATGCCGGTGAGAATCCGCATGGGCGCGAACTGTTCCCGCAGCCCGTCGATGACCGCGAGCTGTTCGCGCAACCGGTCCGGCGACAAGCCGTTGGCGACGGTCAAGCGCGGCGAATGATCGGTCAGCGCGCAGTACTCGTGCCCCAGTTCCCGGGCCGCCCCCATCATCTCGGCAATCGGAGCGGAACCGTCCGACCAGTTCGAATGGACGTGCAGGTCGCCCTTCAGCGCCGACCGCAAGCCCCCGCCGCCCAGGTCCCCCGCGGCGGCCCGCAACTGCACCAGCACATCGGGTTCCCGCCCAGCCCACGCCTGTGCGATGACCTCCGCGGTCTTGGGCCCGATCCCGCGCAGCGCCTGCCAGCCGTTCGACGCCCCGAGCCGCTCCCGCTCGGCCGGATCGAGCCGCTCCACGATATCGGCGGCATTGCGATAGGCCATCACCCGCCGCGCCTCCTCTCGGGCACGATCTTTGTAGAACGCGATCTCACGCAGGGCTACGACCGGATCCATGCTTCCAGTGTGCGCCGCGACCGGCGACCGTGACCGAACGACCGGTCCGGTTCAGTCACTTCGTGGCCGCCACCGGGCCCGCCTGCGTGCGCACGACGGCGCGTTCCCCGTGCGGGCCGAACATGTGCAGGATCTCCACACTGGCCTTGCCCGCGGGCCCGAACCAGTGCGGCTCGTTGGTGTCGAATTCGGCGACTTCGCCCGGGCCCAAATGGAATTCGGTCTCCCCGAGCAGCAGGCGCAGTTCGCCCGCGAGCACGTAGAGCCACTCGTAACCGGCGTGCGAAACCAGCTGCGGAGTGCGCGGGGACAGCACCTCTTTGAAGACCTGCACGCGGCCGGGGTACTGGGTGAGCGGGATCAAGACGCTGCCCCGCCGTTTACGCAAAGGTTCCAGGTGGACGCGCGGATCGCCGGTGGCCGGGGCGGCGATGAGCTGATCGAGGGCCACGCGGTGCGCCCGAGCCAGGGGAATGAGCAGTTCGAGGGTGGGGCGGCGGAGCCCGGACTCCAGCCGGGACAGCGTGCTGACCGAGATACCCGTGGCGGCGGAGAGCGATTCGAGGGTCAGGGCACGGTCACGGCGCAGCGCGCGCAGCCGCGGGCCGATGGTGCCGAGGATCTCGTCGATGTCGTCGTCCACGGGTCCATTTTGCGGTTTCCGCAAATTCACTGTCTACCGGTACGGCGCGGCTCCGAGAATTCGCTCGTTCGAACGGATTTCGGAGAGAGGTGGAATCGATGAGCGAGACGGTGGCGACGGCTCGGACGGAACTGAGCGGGCGCGGGCGCGCGCTCGTGCTCGGGGTGTGCTGCCTGAGCATGTTCGTGGTCGGCCTGGACACCACGATCGTGAATGTGGGATTGCCCGCGATCGGCGCCGGGCTGGGCGCCGGCACCCGCGGGCTGGAATGGACGATCGACGCGTACACGCTGGTGTTCGCGAGCCTGCTGATCTCCTCGGGCGCGCTGGCGGACCGGTTCGGGCGGCGGCGGGTCTTCCGGATCGGATTGACGGTGTTCGGCGCGGCCTCGCTGCTGTGTGCGCTGGCGCCGACCTCGGAGCTGCTGGTGGCGGCGCGCGCGTTTCAGGGCGTGGGCGCTTCGATGCTGAGCCCGGTGGCCTTGGCGATCGTGGTGAACGCGATACCGGATCCGGCGCAGCGGGCGCGCGCCATCGGGGTGTGGGCCGCGGTGTTCGGGGTGAGCATGGCGGCGGGCCCGGTGATCGGCGGCGCCCTGCTGGCGGTCTCGGACTGGCGGGCGCTGTTCTGGGTGAACGTCCCGATCGTCCTGGTCACGCTGGCGCTGAGCGTGCTGTTCGTACCGGAGTCGCGGGCCGATCGGCCGCAGCGGCTGGACCTGCCGGGGCAGGCGCTGCTGACGGTGACGGCCGGGCTCGCGGTGGGCGTGCTCATCGAGGGACCGCACGCCGGCTGGACCTCCGCCTGGATGCTCGCCGGATATGCCGGAATCGTCGCGGCCGGTGCGGGATTCGTGCGCGTCGAGACGAATCGGCCCGAGCCGCTGATGGATCCGCGCCTGTTCCGCAGTCCCGTGTTCAGCGGCGCGGTACTGGGCGCGATCGCGGTATTCGTGGCACTGAACGCGGCGCTGCTGGCGAATACGTTGTATCTGCAACAGGTTCGGGGTCTGACGCCGCTGGCCGCCGGGCTCGCGGTCCTGCCGATGGCAGTGGGCGCGACGGTCTGCGCACCGCTGTCCGGCGTCCTGGTCGGTCGGTACGGGCCGCGGCTACCGCTCACCGCCGCGGGGATTTTCCTGGCGCTCGGCGGTGCGTGCCTGCTCACCCTGCACGCCGATTCCAGTTTCGCCCTGCTGCTGTTCGCCTACCTCGCCTTGGGCATCGGCGTCGGTTTCGCCAACGCGCCCATCACCAATACCGCGGTGGGCGCGCTCCCACCGGCCCGGGCGGGCGTGGCCGGGGCCGTCACCTCCACCGCACGCCAGTTCGGTGCCGCACTGGGCATCGCCATCGCCGGTGGCCTGGTCGCCGGGACCGCACCCGACGGCCTGCCCCGCGCCACCCATCCGGTCTGGCTGCTGGTCGCGATGTGCGGCGTGCTGCTGCTCGTGATCGCCCGCACCGCCACCGCCCGTTCGGCGCGCCGCCCGTGATCTGCGGATGCGCTCGGGGCAGAATCCCTGGCGGGCAGACGCCCCACAGGGATTCGGAGGGAAGCAATGCTGAAGCAGGGCGGGACAACGGGATTCGGCAGGGCGCGCCGCGCCACCACGGCACTGCTGGCGACGGCCGTGATACTCACCGGCACAGGCGGTTTCGCCGCCGCCGACGATCCGGCCCCGGCGCCCGCCCCGGTGCGGGCCGCGCCGATCGACGCCGCCGTGGCGACCACGCTGTTCACGCTCACCACCATGCCCACCGGCTGGCAGACCCGCACCGATCTGCGCCCCGTGCTCGAGGTGACGGCCGACGGCAAGGCGGTGAAACGCACCCCGGAGGGCACCGAGTTCAGCGGCACCGTCCCCGCCGACGTGCTCAGCGCCGCCGCCACCGAGGTGCGGGCCCTGGTGCTGGAGGATCTGGGCACGCCGAACAGCGGCGAAGCGGGCAATATGATCATCGATTTCATGCCCGCGCCGCCGGATGAGGACGTGCACGTGATCATGTACGACCCCGCGCTGTCGGAGGGCCTGACCGAGGGGCAGAAGGCGTCCCGCCAGCGTTTCACCGCGCTCTACGATCGCCTGGTGAACGCCTTCGTCCGCGGCTGAACCCGAAAACTCAGCCGACCGTCCAGGTTTCGCTGCCGGTGAGCAGGTCCTGCAGCGAGTTCCCGTGCACCGGTTTCGCTTCCGCCGCCGCCTCCAGCTGCCCGCGCACCCCGTCGTCGTAGGTGGGCCGGCTGACGCTGCGGAACACGCCGGTCACCACGTGCGAGAGGTCCTGATCGGAGAGCCGGGACAGCGCGTAGGCGTATTCCGGATCGTCGCTGTAGGCGTCGTGGACGACGATATCGGCGTCCGCGACACTGTCGGCGCGGGCCACCCGCAGCCCGAAACCGCTACGCACCACCGCGAATTCGTGCTCGGCGCCGAACCGGATGGGCTGCCCGTGCCGCAGCCGGATGAGATGCGATTCGGCGTTCTCGCGGCGCAGCGCGTCGAAGGAGCCGTCGTTGAAGATCGGGCAGTCCTGCAGGATCTCCACGAACGAGGTGCCGCGATGTTCGGCGGCGGCGCGCAGCACCTCGGTCAGGCCCGCGCGATCGGAATCCAGGGCGCGCCCCGCGAAGGTGGCCTCGGCCCCGAGCGCGATCGAGAGCGTATTGAACGGATGGTCCACCGAACCCATGGGCGTGGACTTGGTGACCTTGCCGGTTTCCGAGGTCGGCGAGTACTGGCCCTTGGTGAGCCCGTAGATCCGGTTGTTGAACAACAGGATCGTCATGTTCACATTGCGGCGCAGCGCGTGGATGAGGTGGTTGCCGCCGATGGACAACGCGTCGCCGTCCCCGGTCACCACCCAAACCGACAGGTCCGGCCGCGTCACCGCCATTCCGGTCGCGATGGCCGGCGCGCGCCCGTGGATCGAGTGGATCCCGTACGCCTCCAGGTAGTACGGGAACCGGCTCGAGCATCCGATGCCGGAGACGAACATGAGGTTCTCGCGCTCGAGCCCGAGTTCGGCGAGGAACCCGCGCACGGTGGCGAGAATGACGTAGTCACCGCACCCGGGGCACCAGCGCACCTCCTGATCGGAGGTGTAGTCCTTGGCTTTCTGCGGCCGGTCGGCGGTGGGCACGCCGGACAGCCCGGTCAGCCCGAGATCGGTGCCCACGAGCGGGTTTTCGAGAATGGTCATGGCTGCTTACCCCCTGAGGTGCGGTAGGTGGCCCGCGCACGAGCGGTGAAGGCTTTGGTCTGTTCCATTTCCGCGATATCGCCGTCCAGGGCGGCGTCGATGACGCCGACCAGTTCCTGGGCGGAGAAGGCGGTGCCGGCGACCTTGGTCCACGGCTGCACGTCCACCAGGTAGCGGGCGCGCAGCAGCATGGCGAGCTGGCCGCCGTTCATCTCGGGACAGACGATGGTGCGATAGCGGCCCAGGATCGCACCGAGATTGGGCGGGAACGGGTTCAGATGCCGCAGGTGCGCCTGCGCGACGGGAACGCCGCGCCGCCGCGCCCGCCGGCAGGCCTCGCCGATCGGGCCGTAGGAGCTGCCCCACCCGATGAGCAGCAGTTCGGCGCGCCCGTCCGGATCGTCGACCTCGAGATCCGGCACCGCGATGCCGTCGATCTTGGCTTGCCGCAGCCGCACCATGAGTTCGTGATTGGCCGGTTCGTAGGAGATATTGCCGCTGCCGTCGGCCTTTTCGAGCCCGCCGATGCGATGCGCGCGGCCCTTGGTGCCGGGCACGGCGAGCGGCCGGGCCAGGGTTTCCGGGTCGCGGGCGTAGGGCTGGAACGAATCGGTGTCCGCGCCATCGGGTTCGAAGGCCGGGTCGATCGGCGCGAGGTCGGCGACCTGCGGAATCGCCCACGGCTCCGAACCATTGGCGATGGCGCCGTCCGACAGCAGCAGCACCGGGGTGCGGTAGGTGAGCGCGATGCGCGCCGCCTCCACGGCGGTGTCGAAACAGTCGGCGGGCGACCGCGGCGCGAGCACCGCCACCGGCGATTCGCCATTGCGCCCGTAGAGCGCCTGCAGCAGATCGGCCTGTTCGGTCTTGGTGGGCAGCCCGGTGGACGGGCCGCCGCGCTGCACGTCCACGATGAGCAGCGGCAGTTCGGTCATCACCGCCAGGCCGATGGTCTCGCTCTTGAGCGCCAGCCCCGGCCCGGAGGTGCTGGTCACGCCGAGCGCGCCGCCCAGCGCCGCGCCCAGCGCCGCGCCGATGCCGGCGATCTCGTCCTCGGCTTGGAAGGTGGTGACGCCGAAGTTCTTGTGTTTGCTCAGCTCGTGCAGGATGTCGGAGGCGGGCGTGATCGGATACGTCCCCAAAAAGACCGGCAATCCGGACAATTGACCCGCTGTCACAATGCCGTAGGCCAGCGCGGTATTGCCGGTGATCTGCCGATAGGTGCCCGCGGGCAGCGTCGCCGGCGCGATCTCGTAGGTGGTGGCGAATGCCTCGGTGGTTTCGCCGTAATTCCATCCCGCCCGGAATGCGAGGATATTCGCTTCGGCGACATCCGGTTTCGAGGCGAATTTTTCCCGCATGAACTGTTCGGTGCCGCCGATCGGCCGCCCGTACATCCAGGACAGCAATCCCAGCGCGAACATATTCTTGGCGCGCTGCCCGTCCTTTTTGCCCACACCGGTCGGTTCGGTTGCCCCGAGGGTCAGCGAGGTCATGGGCACCCGGTGCACCACGAAATCGGTCAGCGTCTCATCGGTGAGCGGATCACCGGTATAGCCGACCTTGGCCAGATTGCGTTTGGTGAATTCGTCGGTATTCACGATCACCATGGCCCCGCGCGCCAGATCCTCCAGATTCGCCTTGAGCGCCGCGGGATTCATCGCCACCAGCACATCGGGCTGGTCACCGGCGGTGAGGATGTCGTAGTCGGCGATCTGGATCTGGAACGACGAGACGCCCGGCAGGGTGCCCTGGGGCGCTCGGATCTCGGCGGGGAAATTCGGTTGGGTGGCAAGATCGTTGCCGAATGCGGCGGCCTCGTGGGTGAAGCGGTCACCGGTGAGCTGCATGCCGTCACCGGAATCCCCCGCAAAGCGAATTACGACCCTTTCCAATTTCTCGGTGGGGCCGCCGTTTTCGTGGGCCGCCACCGAGTGGTCACGCTGCGAAACCATGCGCCTGCATCACTTCCTCGTCAGTGTGAGGTACCAACGCCAAACTACTCCGCCTTATTCGCGACACGCCTGCGAAGTTAGCGGGTGGAGCAGGAATCTCGGCCGGTTTCAGGCGAAAAGCGCCAGCTGCCGGTCGTCAGGGTGCGATGCGGCGGAACGAACCTCGGGCTCGTTCGGCCGTTCGCGGTTCAAGCGGTGTTTCTCCAGCAGCGGCTCGATCCGGCCGCGTAGCCACGCAGAATACTCCGGGGTGACCGAAGTTCCCCGACCATACAGTTGCCGGTAGCGTCGCAGCAGCGCCGGGTGGGCTTCGGCGAGCCAATTGAGGAACCAGCCGCGGGTGGAACCGCGCAGGTGCATGGGAAACGCGACCACGCTCGCGCCACCGGCCTCGGCGATGGCCCCGAAGAGTTCATCGAGCTGCGAGCTGGAATCGGTGAGCAGCGGAATGACCGGTGCCACCATGACATTCACCGCGAAACCGGCATCGGCGAGCGCGCGGATCATTTCCAGGCGAGCGCGCGGCGAGGGCGTCCCGGGCTCGAGACTGCGCTGCAGTTCCGGATCGAGCATGGCGAGCGAGACGGCCAGATGCACCGGCACCTGCCGGGCGGCCTGGGTGAGCAGCGGCAGGTCCCGCCGCATGAGCGTGCCCTTGGTGAGAATGGAGAAGCCGGTGCCGGATTCGGCGAGGGCGCTGATGATCCCCGGCATCAGCCGGTAGCGGCCCTCGGCGCGCTGATAGGGATCGGTATTCGTGCCCAGCGCAACGGTTTCCCGCCGCCAGGAGCGCTTGTGCAGTTCCTTGCGCAGGATCGGCACCACATTGGTCTTGACCACGATCTGCGAGTCGAAGTCGGCGCCCGCGCCGAGATCCAGATACTCGTGCGAGGGGCGGGCGAAGCAGTAGCGGCAGGCGTGCGAACAGCCCCGCATGGGGTTCACGGTCCAGTTGAACGGCAGTGAACCCCCGTCGGGCATCTTGTTCAGCGCGCTCTTGCACAACACCTCGTGAAAGGTGATGCCCTCGAATTCGGGCGTCTGTACGCTGCGTACGAAGCCGGCACGTTCGAGCCCGGGCAGCGCGCCGTCATCGGCGTCCAGGGTCTGGCTTTGCCATCGCACCGCCCAAGTCGAACATTTGTTCTATCGAACTGTCAAGCGATCTTCTGCGTGTCGGGCGTGATGGTCGCACCGTTGTAGAAGGCCATCAGGTCGCGGATGGTCTCCTCGGCCGGGCGCGGCCGGTAACCGAGTTCGGCGGTGGCCTTGTCGTGTTCGACGATCGGCGCGGACAGCAGCGCGCCCATGGACGCCTTGGAGATGCGGTCCGAACCCAGCGCCTTGGCCGCGGGCTCGAGCACCGGCATGAGCGCGTCGATGACCTTGGCCGGAATCGCGAAGGCGGGCTTGAGCTTGCCGTTGATGGTCGCGGCCAAGCGGGTGGCCGCCAGCATCTCGGTGAAATGCCCGCCCAGCAGGTAGTTCTCGCCGGTCTTGCCGCGCTCGCCGGCCAGCACCAGACCCTGCGCCACATCGCGCACGTCGACCAGGTCGAAGCCGCCGGAGATCATGACCGGCACCCGGCCGCGGCCGGCGTCGCGCAGGGTGACATTGATGCGCGAGTCGGTGTTGTCGACCGGGCCGTACACACCGGTCGGGTTGCAGATCACCGCGTCCAGGCCGGTCTCGATGACCTTGCGCAGCTCGATCTCGCCCTGCCACTTGGAGCGGTCGTACACCGGCAGATCCGGATCGATGGAACGCGGCGAGCGCTCGTTGATCCGGCCGCCGCAGCTGTACTGGTTGAACGCGTGAATCGAGCTGGTGTGCACCATGCGCCGCACGCCGACCGCCTTGGCGGCCTCGGCGACCACGCGCACGCCCTCGGTGTTCACCCGCCAGGCCAGATCGTTCTTGTGAGCCAGGGTGATCAGCGCGACCAGGTGGTAGACCACCTCGGCGCCGTCCAGGGTCTTGCGCATGGACTGCGGGTCCAGCACATCGCCGCTGACCCAGGTGACACCGGGCTGCGCCGCGCCCTGCACGCGATCGATGGCGGTGACCTCGTGGCCCCGATCGGTAAGCAGGCGAAGCAAATTGGTGCCAAGGAAGCCGGCGGCGCCGGTGACTGCGACCTTCATGTGATGAAGAATATAGAACTTGTTCTAATTTGCAAGAACGGTCCGGCCACGGAGTGTGGTGCACTCGGCACGCCGTCGTAGACGCCCAGTGGGATATATTCGCTGTTCGCATGTCCACGACGATTTGGGGGGCACTCATGGCCGATCTGTCGGTCGACACCACGGCGGTCCGCACCTTCGCCGTCGCACAGGACGGCGTGGCCGCGGACATCGCGGGCGCGGGCGGCCTGGACACGGTATCGCACGTGGCGGCCATGACCCCGGTCTTCGGTTTGATCGGCGCGGACTTCCTGGCCAGTTTCGCGGTGGCCGAGCTGCTGCACGACAAGGACATCAACGCGCTCTCCGGCCGCTTCGCCAAGATCGGGCAGGCGGCGTTCGGCTCGGCCGGGGCCTACGAGAGCACCGACGGCGATTTCGCGGCCGGGCTCGGCGCCGCGGCGGGCGGCCTCGGGGAGCTCGCATGAGCCTCGGCGACTCCGGCGTAATCGGCGCGGCCCCGGCCGCGACCGCGCCCGCCTCCGCGCAGACCCTCGTCCTCGATGCCCCGGGCCTGTTCCCGAACCTGCCCCTGGGCCAGCTCCCCGATGACATGGCGGCGTTCGAACCGCCCGCATTCGCCTTGTCCCGCAAGGAATTCGAGCAGCCCACCCCACTCTCCGGCGGTATTCCGCACGGCCTGTCCGGCGGTGGCCGCGGCGAGGAGACCGTCGCGGCCTCGGTTTCCGGTGGCCTGTCCCCCGCGTTCGATGGCGCGCACGGCGTGCTCACCGGAGCCCAGCAGGCGCTGACCGATGCCCAGGGCGTCCTCGGCGGCGCGCACTCGGCGCTGAACGACGCCCAGTCCGCGCTGAACAACGCACCCGCCGCCCTCGCCGCCGCACAGACGGCGCTCAGCCAGGCCGCGCTCCCGGCCCTGCCAGCCGATCCGGTCGGCGACCTCATGCAGGGCCTCGCCCTCCCCGCCATCCCCGGGATGGACGTGCTGTTCCAGCCGTTCCAGCAGCTGCTCAACAGCTTCGGCACCGGCGTGCTGGGTTCGTTCAACCCGGCGACCCTGCTCGGTCAGGGTTCCAAATTCATCGAGTCCGCGGTGTCGGTGGGCACCGGCGCGCTCAAATCCGTCGAAAGCCTCTGGCAGGGCCAGGCCTCGCAGGGCGCCCAGTCCGCCGGTCAGCAGGCGCAGCGCCACGGCGAGGAAACCACCCAGCGCGGATTCGACCTCTCCGCCCTCACCGAGCAGGCCGCCGCCATCGTGCAGCGCGGCAATATCGAGCTCACCGCGATCGTGCAGTCGTTCGTCGCGCAGGCCACCGCCCTCGCCCCGGTCATCCTGACCCCGCCCGCGCAGACCGCGCTGATCGCCTCGGCCACCGAACATCTGGCCGCGGCCATCACCGTCGTGAACACCACCCGCGGCGAACTCGCGGCTCCCACCGCGCAACTCAACGGCATCATCGGCCAGCTCATGGGCCAGTCCGGCGGCACGAACCCGGCCGAGGTCGCGAAGTCGCTCGCCGAGAACGTCGGGCAGCCCATTCTGGAACAGGCCAAGGGCCTCCTGGAATCCGGTCTCCAGTCCGCCGCGGGCACCGGAACCGGCGCCGCCGACGGCAAACCCGCCGGCGGCGATCCCGACACCAAGGCCGCGGGCCTCGGCGGAGGCGGCGGC